>CAVUHY010000014.1:0-656966 GCA_963741365.1 Candidatus Acidiferrales bacterium
GCGTACAAGTGGCAGACTTTTACGAGTTGTCGAAGGAGGAGCGGGCCCACTGGTGTGGAACCGCTCTTTCGTGTCGGCGTACGGGCCATCGAGCACCTGGGGTTTACCATCTCGGACCCGCACGGTGGTCGCGGCGGTGGAAGTATGCAGGCCTCCGCCACTTTCAAGTATACCGGCCTTCGACATGGCTTCCACGTAGGCGCGGTAGGCACCCAGCTATTGACGTTTCCATCTCGATGCGGCGCTTGTCTGGGCCGCTCGCAATCCGACAGCATTGCACGGCGTTGTTGAAGTCCGTCCCCTGATGAACGTGCTGCCTTCGGAGAGAAACTGTAGTCAAAATACAAACGAAGGAAGGCAGAAGGAAAATGCCGAGGCGTGTTCAGAGCCGAGCCCGTCAGCACAAAACTGGCGAATTCGTTCCATTCGCCGGGGAGGACACTGTATTTTGGAATTGGCAAATGATCGCGGAAGCCGAAACATTGCTCCGAAACGCGGCCAGCGGGGCCAGGTTGGCACTACCGTTGTCACCGGTGAAACAAACTGGGCGGATGTTCTGCTCGTCTATGACGCCTACTCGCACTGGTTAATTCACCCGTGGCAGCGCTCAACCGAATTTTGGTCGTCGCGGAATTGCAAGGCCCACCGTCGCGCTCGCTGTACTGAAGGAATTAGCTTCTGACGATCGGCCTGCCGAATGCCAACATTACCGGACAGCACGCGCGGAACCGTTAACCAAAATTGGCGCCCAAGACGATGCGAGACAAGCGTATGAACTGGCTATCGGGCTCAAGCGTGATCCTGCAACTCGCCGATTCCTGCAAAACCGGCTGGCAAGTTTGTCGAAACCTTCTCCCTCGTCGCGGTACTGAATGTGCTAGGCAGGCTGAAATTCGGATGGATGCTGACAATGAAACCCGGTGGTGTCCTGATATGCCCTGGCAACGGCCAGCAGCTTTGCTTCGCCGTAGAGGTTGCCGAGGAACGTCAGACTTGTCGGCGTCCCTGGGCCACCAGACTTGCGGAAGTCTCCCGGATCTGGATCAGCTACCTTCGGCGCATCCGCGCCGCGAAATCCATTTGGCAAAATGAGGGACGGGTGTCCCGTCAAATTGGTGATAACCAGTTGATCGCTCTCGGTCGGCCCCACGATTACATCTATCTGCTCAAAAACTTTCGCTATGGCCTCCATCGCCAGCCTTCGAGCCCGGCTGGCTTGGATGTATTCCACCGCGGGGATGAACCGCGCGGTGCGAAATGTGTTCGGCCAGTCATACTCTTTCTGCGAAGTCAGCAGCTTTTCTCGCCCCGAGCGTAGCAGCTCATCAAACGCCGCCGCAGACTCTGCGCTCAGCATCGTCGCCATTGGCCAGTACGGCAGTTTCGGCATTTCCACGGGAATGAGATTCACGCCCATCGCTCGCAGCTTCGCAAGGGCGGCCTGCTCGAATTGACGGTCGTACTCCTCACGCGCCTTGCGCAGTTCTCGCCGCTTTTTCTCTTCGTCCCGCTGTTTCTGTTCTTCCGGTGATGCCGCAGCTTCTTCGACAGGCTTGTCGAGTTCCGCTGGTGGCTTCCGCTCGAAATACGCTTTCAGATATCCGATTCGCAAGCTCCTCCAGTCCAGATCCGCATCCCAATTGAAAGCGACATTTTTCACCGTAGCGTCCGTTCCATCCGGCCCATAAATCGCATCGAGCACCAGAGCGCAATCTTCCACGGAACGGCAGATAGGTCCCAATTTGTCCATCGTCCAGGAAAGCGCCATGGCTCCGGTGCGCGGCACCAAACCGAAGCTGGGACGCAATCCGGTGCAGCCGCAGCTTGCCGCTGGGGACGATATCGAGCCGAGCGTTTCCGAGCCGATGCTGAAGCCTACGCAACCCGCTGCTGCTGCAGAGGCCGGTCCTGCTGAGCTTCCGCTTGATCCCTGCTGTGTATTCCACGGATTGCGTGTGATCCCGCCAAACCAAACGTCGCCCTGTGCCAGCGCGCCCAGCGTCAACTTCGCCACCAGCACCGCTCCAGCCTTGTCGAGCCGCGCCACTACCGTGGCGTTCTCTTCGATCATTTGATTTTCGAAGCCGCCTGCTCCCCAGGTGGTGCGGTAGCCTTTTACCGCCAGCAGATCTTTTGCGCCCCACGGAACTCCGTGGAGCGGTCCGCGATAATGCCCGGCGGCGATGTCGCGATCCGCTTCTTTCGCCTGAGCCTTAGCACGCTCTTCGGTAAGCGTGACGGAGAATTTCAGGACTGGATCAAAGCGCTTCAGTCTCTCCAGATACATTTCTGTAAGAGCCATCGATGAAATTCTCTTGGTTCGCAGCAACTCTGCTAGCTCTCGCACAGTTGCGAACGCTAGTTTCTCAATGTCAGTCGGAACTGCCGAGTCAATTGCCGGCGCCTTTGAGATGCGCATCGGCTTTCGTGCGGTATCCAACGACACGCCTGGCAGGACTGGATCAAACACGATCGATGGCTGCACCGAGTTTTGCATGTGCAACGCGTAAATTTCGTCGTAGCCCTTCGCCTGATCGTTCAAAGTCTCGAGCATCATCTGCTTATAGTCGTCCGCAATGACCACGTCAGCGATTGCCGCCGCGTGGTCGATCATCTCCTGGGTGATTTTTGTCTTGCCCTGTATTTGCGCCCACAATACGCCCGGGAAGAGACTTGCGGAAAATCCCAGTCCCGAACAAACTTTTAGGAAATTGCGACGATCGGACATGACTGTTTTTCCTCTTAGATGGAGTAGTTAGAGTTCAAGCACTGTGTGCACAAAATCCTAAGATTCATTCGGCAGCCTGACGCACATATTCCAGCTTTGCCATCTGATGCCATTCGGTAGGGGTCTTTTCTTCGAGCAGCCAGCTGTATCGATCGGAACTCTGCCGCGTGACACTTACTCGCAAATCCGCTGGTTTGTCCTCAAAGTTCGTTCCTCGGAACGACACCCGAAAATTGTCTCCGTCCATCTTCACCGGGCCTTGCGTGATGTTGTTTTTTGCGTCCATATACCAGACGGCCAGGGTCGCCTCTGCAGGATTCCAGAAAAAGTTGCCGTCATAGTTATTGATCACCCCATCCTTCATCACAAAATGCGTATTAAAGCGAAGGAAGGCGTGATTATCCGACCATTGGTAACGAGTTTCGATTCGCACCATGCCTGGTCCAAGTTGTGACGCGGCGGTGGTCCACACGCCGGCGACCAGCCAAGCAAGGGCGCCGATCGGCTTCGCCGTGTCCACTTTTGCGGTAACAGCCTTAGTCGTTCCTGACTCAACCGACTCTGGCTTTGCGGATTTGTCCTGCCCCGCCGAGACAAACGCACTCACCAGGCCAAGAACGAAAATAACCACCGGATTTTTCATGGTTCCTCCATGCCACGTGGCTGGCATCTATTGGGCGACACGAGAGAGTACCACGGCTGTGCTAGCATGAGATTTCAAATGAGGGACGATGAGTGAACTGAAAAAAGGAACCCACATACTCGGAATCGAATCGTCCTGCGACGAGACCGCCGCCGCGATTGTCGTTGACGGTCGTGAGATCCTCTCCAGCGTGGTTGCCTCACAATTTGACGTTCATCGAAAATACGGAGGTGTGGTCCCCGAACTAGCCTCGAGAGAGCATCTGCGCCAAATCGTTCCGGTAGTGCGAGAGGCGATGAGCGTGGGCGGTCTGGCAATTGAGGAGCTGGACGCCATCGGCGTTACGCAGGGCCCCGGCTTGGTGGGCTCGTTGCTGGTTGGCATAACATATGGAAAGACCCTGGCACGCGCTCTTGGCAAGCCCCTTGTCGCGGTCAATCACTTGGCAGGCCATGTCCATGCCGTGCTTCTCGAAGCGTATCAGGGCGGAGAAGAGCCGAAACTGCCCGCGATCTGCCTGATCGTGTCGGGCGGACACACGGTCCTCTATGAGGTAAAAGTTGGGGATGAGCGCGAAGAGTTCGCATATCGTCGTATGGGCCAAACGCGCGATGACGCTGCAGGCGAAGCCTACGACAAAGTAGCCAAGCTATTGGCCCTGGGATATCCCGGTGGGCCGATGCTGGATCGCCTGGCGGCGGTAGCGGATTCCATCACAACCGCTCCCGTCAAATTCGGACCCACCAAAACCCGCGGTAACGCATTCGATTTCAGCTTTAGTGGTTTAAAGACAGCAGTCCTTTATCACCTTCGCGAGCATCCGGAATATGACGAAGAAATTCGGAAGCGAGAAGAAGCCCTTGCGGCCGGTAGGCGAAGCTTTGAAGAATTGCTGCCACTGTGCAGTCCGCAAACGCGGGGCCTTATCCGCGCATTCCAGAATGCGGTCGTCAGGGATCTGGTGGAACGTACGATGCTTGCTGCCGAAGAATGCGGAGTGCAAACGATTTTGGTCTCAGGCGGAGTCTCCGCCAACAAGCAATTGCGAGCCACCTATCGCGAGCGCGCGAAGGGATTAAAGATATTCTTCCCCAATCGGGAATTGTGCACGGACAATGCTGCCATGATTGCCGCGGCAGCGTTCCCGAAGTATCAGCGCGGCATTTTTGCGGATGTTCAACTCAACGCCAGGGCAAGCATGCCTCTTGCCTAGTGCGGCTGCAGCAAAAAAAAATGGGCGGCAGAAATCGCCGCCCAAAGAAAACAAATAATTTAAAACTACTCGAATTTCTCCAGCATGGTGGGAAATTGCAGTTTTGCCTTGGCCAGGGACTTGACTACCAGGCCTTCCGCATTTTCCGAAGTCAGATTGCGCGCTGTCGCCATTTCGCTTACCAACAAGTACTTGGCGCGCTCGAGCATTTTCTTTTCGCGGAAAGAAAGGGGTTTGCTGCAACTGAGTGAAACCAGACTCTTGAGGACGACGGCCACTTCCAGGAGGGAACCGGTACGCATGCGCTCGGAATTCTCTTTAAAGCGATGCTTCCAGTCATGATGGGAGTTGAGCTTTCCCTTTTCAAGAAACCCAAGGACTTTGGTTGTGTCATTGGAGCGGATTACCGATCGAAGGCCAACGGCGATCGCGTTGGTATGCGGCACCATCACGCGTAAGCCACTGGATACAATGCGGATCATATAATAACGTTCTGTTCTGCCATTCAGGACACCGAAGCTCATCTGTTCTACAACGCCAACGCCGTGATTTGGATATACGACTTTGTCGCCAATTTTATAGTCCATAAATCAGGTGTTCCCCCTAGGAGATGAATTGAGTGTATGTAAATGTTAGGTAAGAGTCAAGATATATCCTGTGGAATGAGGAAGATAGCGGCTGTGCCTAGCAAATTTGGCACTAAAATTGCTCAGCTTTGGCTAATTCGTTGTTACATCCTTGATACATTTGTGCGGTGTTCGTATGTCTGCCGACCGAGCCAATGCCATTGAAATTATCCATGCAAATCATTTAGATTCATGCAGTAAGCTTGTGAATACACTTTATATCTAAGCCGACACGATGATCACCCTAGCCATCGATACGTGTGACCGGAACGGCAGCGTTGGCGTTCGAATCAACGAAAATCTTTTAGCTCTCCGGCGTCACGAAGGCGAAGATTATTCGAGCTGGCTGTTACCGGCTGTGGAAAGTTCGCTGTCGGAAGCTGACAAGAACTATCACGACCTGAACTTATTGGCGGTAGCGACGGGCCCCGGCTCATTCACCGGAGTGCGGGTGGGTCTGTGTGCCGTAAAGGCTTGGGCGGAAGCGTACGGAAAACCGGTCGTGGGCGTCTCCCGACTGGCAGCAATGGCCCGTCAGATTAAAACTGAAGGTTGGGTCGCGGCGGTCTATGACGCCCACAGGGGGCAGATCTTCGGTGGGTTATACTGTCACACCACGGAAAGGTGGAAACTGGTTGAGGAAGAAATGGTCATTTCTCCGACTGGTTTTCTCGACTTTGTCGACCAACATGTGAACGGCTCGGCGGTCAGCTGGGTCTCGCTGCAACCGGAATTGATTCGCGATTTGGCGGGCTGGGTGGCGCACGAAAGTGGCGGCTCGAGTATGGCAGCCAGCGATGCGGCGCTCGTCAACTTGATTGGAGAATTAGCGGAAGAGAAGGCGACGAAGGGAGAGTTCACCGACGTGCTTTCTCTTGATGCCAACTACGTCCGGCGCTCCGACGCCGAAATCTACTGGAAGGGTCCAGCGCATCGTGTTGGGTGATGAAAACTCCGGGAGCGTCAGCCGTGGAACCAGGCGCCTGGCGGAGGATGACGTGCTGGCCGCGTGGGAGATTCTTCACGCGGCACCAGAAGCGGCGGATTGGTCCGAAGCGGCGATTCGCAACTCACTGCTGGCAAAGGAATCAATCGCACTCGTCAGCGAGATGCAAGGAGGAGAGATCCTCGGTTGTGTTTTCGGGGTGCATATCTCCGGTGAAGCAGAGATTCAAAATTTGGCAGTGAGGCCGGCTTACCGGCGGAGGGGGATCGCGAAAGAGTTGGTACGTGAGTTGTTAGTCGAATGGGTGACGCAGGGAGTTTTCAAGGTTTTTCTGGAGGTGCGACAATCCAACTCGGCGGCCATCAAACTCTACGAAGGATTAGGGTTCCGCAAAATCGGCCGAAGAAAAGCGTATTATTCGGCACCCGGGGAGGATGCCTTGGTACTAGGGTGGGCTGGCAATTGAGGAATCCACAGATTAGTACCAGATAGCCCTTGACGTGGAGTTTCCCAGTGCTAGTCTCGCGTCATGTTGTAGTCACATTTCATTCATGAGGAGGACCGCGTGGCCGAATTGCAGCGTAACCCTCGGGACGTAATAGTCGAGACAGACGCCGAATACCAGCGTCTGAGCGAGAAGCACCGGCAGTACGAAGCAGAACTTCAGAACATTTCGAGATCGCCCTACCACAATTCTGAAGACCTCATCGAAGAGATCCGACTGAAAAAATTGAAGCTCCATGTGAAGGATGAAATGGAGCGATTGATTGCGCGGCACCATGTCGCGCCCGATCGACGATCGCAATAGCCAGCCAATTATCGCTCACAGTCCAGGTTTGTCGTAAGATGACCATACGCCTCGCGCGCTCAATCTCACGCAGCGAGAAGGGGATGGTATGGTCCGCGAAGGGTATTATTTCGGTGTACCCCCACTGCTGCTGGGCTTGCTTGCACTTTCGACCGCCTCGCGGCTAGGAACATTGGCCGGCATGCTCCTGGTTCTTCTCGCAGTTTTCGTTTTCTATTTCTTTCGAGATCCCGAGCGCGAAATTCCAACTGATCTGGATGCCATTGTCTCTCCAGGTGACGGCCGAGTCGTGATAGTTAAGAACGAAACCTATGCTGGCCGCCCAGGAAAACGCATCAGTATCTTCCTCGCCATCTGGAATGTTCATGTGAACCGTTCGCCCGCGGCCGGCACGATTTCCCGCTTGGAGTACAAGCCCGGCAAGTTTATGGCCGCCTGGGCCGAGACCGCTTCCTGCGAAAACGAACAAAATATCTTCACTCTGGCGAGTGAACATGGCGAACTTGTGTTCAAGCAGATCGCCGGATGGGTGGCGCGCCGCGTGGTGTCCTGGAAAAAACAGGGCGAAACGGTTGCGCGAGGCGAACGCGTGGGGTTGGTCAGATTCGGGTCTCGCGTGGATATCTGGATGCCGGAAAACGCCGAGGTAGTCGTAAAGGTCGGACAGAATGTGAGAGGTGGCTCGACGGTCCTCGCGCGAATGACTGAGATATTAGGCGCGAAATCCGGCGGGCCCGAAATTTTATACCAGGCGAAGCAGAAAAAAGAGCAAGGCGAAGGCAGCGCGTAGTATCTTGTTGCGAGATACAATAAGAGACCATGGCTGATTACCTACAGCAGGAGTTCCCGCTTCAAGAGAAGCGCATTAAGAATCACAGGCTGCGCCGTGGAATTTTCCTTCTCCCGAGCTTGTTTACGGTCGCTAACTTATTGTGCGGCTATTATGCATCTATTGCCGCGCTTCTCGGCCGGCCCGAGGATTTTGACCACGCCGCCAAAGCCATTGGCATCGCCATTCTCTTCGATGCCATGGATGGACGCATTGCACGCATGACCGGAACCAACACGGAGTTTGGAGTGCAATTTGATTCGCTAGCCGACGTGGTCAGCTTTGGTATCGCCCCGGCAATTCTGGCCTACGCCTGGGGCTACCGCCAGCTACCAGGCGTTGCCATCGGAGGATCTCGTGCCCTAGGCGAGAATGCCTGGATCGGCGATATTGCCTGGCTCTGCTGCCTTACGTTCTTGATCTGTTCCGCTTGGCGCTTGGCGCGGTTCAACGTACAGGGAATGGCCCCGGGTGGCTCGAAGAATTTTGTGGGAATGCCTACTCCAGCCGCGGCCGGCGTGGTTGCCGCGATCGTTCACGCGTGCCACTGGCTGGGCCCGATTACAGACACCAAATGGTCGATTGCCTGGTTCGTGCTAATGGTCATTCTCGGCGGACTGATGACCAGCGCCGTGCGCTATTACAGTTTTAAAGACATTCCCTGGGCGAGAAAACAACCTTCCGTCACCATCATTCTGCTTTGTCTCTTCGTTGGAGTCGTCTGGAAATATTCGGAAATCGTACTGGCTATCTTGGCATGCAGTTATGCGCTGATCGGTATTGTGCTGCATGTGGTACGCGCCGTGAGGCACAGAATGGTGCCCAGGACCGTTTAGCCAATGCCCTCTGATCGTAACACTCAAAAAATAGTGATCGCAGGCGCTTCCTCATTGTTGGGGCACGAAGTGAAATCGCTGCTGGAAGAAAGCCGCTTCGCCGGATGGGATTTGGAGTTGGTCGATGAAGATGAAACCGCCGGAATATTGACCCAGGCCGCAGGAGAAGCGAAGCTGATCCAACGCGTCGACGAAGACACTTTTCACGGTGCGCGATTTGTTTTTTTGACGGGATCTGCTTCGTTCGGCAGACAATGCCTTGGCCCCGCAAAAGAAGCGGCCGGGACGGTAATTGATTTGTCTCCTGCGGCGCTGGAAGACCCGGATGCCACCCCGTGGTTTCCGAAGATCGAATCGTTAAGCGGCAAAATTGCCAGCAAAGATGGTCGTGTGTTCAGTATTTATTCGGTAGGCGCCACGGCTCTCACCAGCCTCGCGATGATGCTGCAATCTCGTTATGGCTTGCAGCGATTAATCGCCGTGCTGTTCGAACCGGTCTCGGAGTCGGGTCGGGTGGGAATCGAGGAACTGGAAACGCAGACGTCGCAACTGCTTTCCTTTCAGAGTATCGGTTCACCGGTCTTCGGAACACAGACCGCATTCAACATGCTTCCCCGCTACGGGGCGGAAAGTAAGCAAGACCTCGGAAGCAAGCTGCGCGAATTGCGAGCAGAGATTTCCGCCGCCCTCAACGATGGGGAAGAAAATGCAAAAATTTCCGTGAACCTCGTGCATGCACCGGTGTTTTATGGCGCCGCTTTCAGTGTGTGTGCCGATCTGGAACGCGACATTGATTCACTGGCGCTGGCGGGGGCCTGCCAGGACGCTGGGTTTGCGCTGGTGCCGGAGGTGGAAGCCGCCCCAAGCAATGTGAGTGTTGCGGGCGAGGACACGGTGTTTTTGCGTGGACCGCAACCGGAGCTTTCGCGCGAGAAGAGTTGGTGGCTGTGGGGTTGCGGCGATAATTTGCGCGTTCCAGCTTGGAACGCAATCAAATTGGCGGAGTGGCTGGACTCATGAAATCACCCAGAAACTCGTGGCGAAGTCACTCCTGGCTATGCACGCGAGCCAGACGCGACAGTTTTCGCAAAAGCAAGATTGTTGGT
This sequence comes from Candidatus Acidiferrales bacterium, assembly GCA_963741365.1. GTDB lineage: Bacteria > Acidobacteriota > Terriglobia > Acidiferrales > UBA7541 > Acidiferrum. The sequence continues at coordinate 9,736 of CAVUHY010000014.1, forward strand.
CCGCTGACGGCTCCATCGCGCTCGATTTCGTTGGCGATTTGTATAGCTGCGGTTATGAGCGGCTGTGGCTACCACGTAGCCGGTCATTACAATTCCTTGCCAAAGAGCATTCACGTCATTGCCGTACCCGCCATGGAGAACAAGACCACCAGCTATCGAATCGAACAAAAACTAACTGCTGCGACGATTCACGAATTTCTGGCAAAGACTCAATACAAAGTCGTGTCCGATCCCGACGGCGGCGATGCGGTATTGACCGGAAAAGTCGTCAGCGTGGAAATTATTCCACTGCTTTACAACAACACCACTTCCAGTACCGGCGTGCAAACCGCGCAAGCTACGGCCATGCTGATCACCATGCGTTGCGATGTGACTTTTACGGATCGCCTGATGCAGAAAGTCCTCTATCACAATGATAATTTCGTATTTCGCAATGAATACGAACTTTCCTCAGACGTCCCGAGCTTCTTCCAGGAAGGCGACCCGGCGGTTGACCGCATGGCGCAGGATTTCGCTTCTCGTTTGGTCACTGCGGTCACGGAGAACTACTGATGACGCGCGTTTCCCGCGATGAATTGCTGGCGAGGTTGCAGCAAAACAAGAAGATTCTCGCTGTTTTGCTTTTGGGAGACGAACCGTATTTACGCGACAAGTGCCGGGCTGACCTCATCGGTCACTTTGTCCCCGAAGCCGCCTGTGCCTGGGCCGTTTCCCGTTTTTCGGCCGATCGCGGCGAAACTCAATCGGCGCTTGACCAGGCTCAGACGTTACCCATGCTCTCTCCCAAGCAAGTTGTCTTTCTGGAAGACGCCCAGTCCATCGAGGGATTGGGCGAGAAAAGTCGCAAAGACACTGTCGAGGGCATCCTGGCATACCTCAAAGATCCGGCGCCGTTCACGGTCCTGGTGATAGAAGCGGCAAAGTTGGATATGCGCATGCAATTGGGAAAGAACCTCGCCGAAGAAATGACAGTTGTCGAACTGGGGACCGGCGACGACCCCAACGCGCGTCTCATGGCTGCCATCAAAGTAGCACGATCCGTCGCTCGCGAGCAGGGGATGGAGTTAGAGAAAGGTGCGGCGGAGGAGTTGGCGGAACTTGTGAGTGGAGATTTGCTCCGCCTGCAGACGGAAATGGAGAAGCTCACGACATTTGCCGGTGAACGGAAGATAATCCGTCAATTCGATATCGCAGCGTTGGTTGTCTCGGAGAAAACCACCACGATCTGGGAAGTTGCCACGTTTCTGGCGGCGCAGCAGCCGCGGCAGGCCATCGAGTTCATCAACCGGCTGTTTCAGGGAGGCGAGCCCGCGCTCCTCATGCTTGGCGGCATCACCTGGATGTATCGAAAAATTGTGGAAGCTAGCGAAGTACGAGGCGCGACGAATGGTTGGCAAGCGGCGCGGGTTTTGGGAATGCGGCCGGAGCAAGCTGAAATTGCTCTGCAATGTTCGCGTAAAATATCAAAACAGCGGCTGCTGAAAGGTTTGCAGTCCCTACGCGATGCTGACGTCCAACTGAAAAGCGGCAGAGACGAACGTACCGTAATGGAATTCCTGATGTGGGACCTCAGTAGCTCTCAGCCCATCGTGAAAGCCTGACCGTACGAAGCTGCGTCGGTCACTGGCCTCCTCGTTTGGGAGGCCGATTTGCCGCCTTCTGGGGCGGGCTTTTGCTGCAATCCCGGAGTGTAACCGCGAAAGGGTTGAAACTAGAACTTCGCGCGATCACTCAATACAATTTCATAGTGATGTACGCGTTTATGGTGTTCTGCCAATAACGCAGTGGCCTCGCTTGCAACAACAGCCGCCTCCACGTCCACACCGGCAAATGCCTGAACCGCGTCAAGCGATCTCCAATACGTCTCAACTAGAATTTCGCGCTGTTCACCGGAAACGCGTACGGATAGCGTTGCCCCCAGATAGCCCGCGATTCCACGCAATTCTGGCAGAACCCTCTCGGTGAAATGCTCCCTATACCGAGGCCACTGTTCGTTACTTGCACGGGCGGACCAAGTTCGTAAGATCTCCGCCTGCCCAGGAACGATTAGGTTAGGCGAAGCTTCGTTGCCAGTTACCACGTTCCACGGACGTACTTCCCAATTTTTGACCAGTCGATTTACAACGTACGGATCACTTTCGATGAATGCTTCCGCGACTCGCTTGTCGGCGGCGTGAAAGACGAGCAGCGCACGATCCGTTGGCTCAGCAAGGGCTCCGCCAAGAATAAGCTCACCTCGCGCGTGAGATTCCGAGACGCGCCGCAAATGCTCTTCGCGGTACGCGCCACGCCGCGCCACAAAATCATGAACAACATCATAGAACACTGCAAAATAGGGCACGATGAAACTCCTTTAAGATGAACTCTGTCTGCGACGACGGCGAGACTACAAGAGTGTCGCAAAGGGCTTGTACGAAGCCTCTGAAGCCGCAAAATATGTTCTGAAGCCGTTTAGACTGTTACCAACCAATTGTGCGTGTCGGGTTCTTTACCCGTCTGTATGGCGACCAGCTTAGTATGCAATTTCTTCGCGACCGCGTCAGCCGCGCCGGTCGCGATCTGTGCTTCCGTGTCGCGAAACCCAATCGCAGCAATTGGAGCGATCACCGCCGCCGTGCCGATCCCGAAGGCTTCCTGCAGGGTACCCGCAGCGTAGGCGGCGAATACTTCATCCACGGCAATCGCGCGCTCCTCACACGGAATCTTCATCTCGCGCAACAGAGTCAGCACCGAATCCCGCGTGACGCCCGGCAGGATGGTCCCGGAAAGATTCGGCGTTATGGCCACGCCCTTGATAACGAACATGACGTTCATCACTCCCGATTCCTCGATGAATTTCCGCTCCTTGCCATCGAGCCACATCACGTTCTGATACCCTTTGGCCTGGGCCAGTTTCGCAGCCAGCAGTCCACCGCCGTAATTTCCGGCGGATTTCGCATCACCGGTGCCACCGGGAAATGCGCGAACGTAATTTTCCTCCGCCAGTAGGCGAATCGCTTGCGCAAAATACGGCCCACCGGGCGCGGTGAAAATCACCAGTCGATAACTTTCCGCGGGTCGCACCATCAGGGATTCACCAGTCCCGAAATATACCGGCCTAACATACAATGAACCCCCTTCGCGATGCGGCACCCACTCGCGATCCGTGCGGATCAATTCCAACAGCCCTTCCCTAAACAGTGCTTCGGGAATTTCAGGCATGGCCAGCCGCGCGGCGGTACGGTTCAGTCGCGCGTGATTAGCCATCGGGCGAAAGATCAATATTCTTCCGTCGGCTGCCCGATGAACCTTGAAACCTTCAAAGAGAGATTGCCCATAGTGCAAAGCGGTCAGCGACGGAGACAGTGACATAGGCCCATAGGGCACCACGCGGGCGTCGCGCCATTCGCCTTTACTGTAGTCGGCGACAAACATGTGGTCACTGTAGTTGGTGCCGAACGGCGAATCTTCACGAACTTCTTCGGTCAGACGGGATTTTGCGATGCGGGTCACGGAGATCGCATGGGCCATGATTTTCCTCGATGAGGCGTTTCTGTGTACCTTCAGCTCGCCGGTGAGTTTTTCCGCGTCTGAAAAGAGCAAAGGCGGGCAACTTTGAAGCCGCCCGCCTTGCGAATCTCTGGGTACTCTCTCCTAGGACTTTGCGGCCTTGGCTTTGATCTGATTGTACGCCAGGGTAAGTCGCGACTTGTAACGGTTGGCGGTATTCTCGTGCAGCACACCCTTCGAAATAGCCTGATCAATCGCCGACATCGTCGGATGCAAGAGGTTTCCCGCCGCGGTGGCATCGCCCGCGGTGATCGCCGTGCGAAGGCGCTTGATCACCCCCCGAACTCGCGTCCGATTGGTGCGGTTTACTTCCGCACGCTCGCGCGACTGCACCGCGCGCTTCAATACCGACTTTTTTTTCTTCTTGACCTTCGTTGCCTGCCCTTGCGCCATCTATCGCTCCTTAAGCTCTTTCTTCAATCTTATATTTTGAGGTGAGATACCAGCATTGTCAAACGAAGTAATTCGACCCGCAGAAACGATCCTCTTCTAGACGGAGCAGTCTTTGCCTTTCACAAATAGGATGCTGAACGAGTCTGGCGGCAGAGTCAGCGGGATTGTTCGGTCTGCAATGTTGATATCGACCTGACCGCTCGGTATGACCGACAGAGCCGAAGTGCCAGCCACAATTTTGACTTTGACCGATTGCTTCAGCACGGCGCTGCGACCGACTGTGGTTCCTTGAATGACATTCCCGAGCGGATCTTGCGATTCCGTGTTGTTCTTCATATTTAGACTCCGGGAATTTTCTCGTTCAATGTATTTGCAATCACAAACCGGCGTAAAGCCGGGCGACCAATACCGGTCCCTGAAAACGGCTGCTGCGATCAGATTGCTTAGCGAGCGGGCACTTGCATGGCCAAGAACATGTTTCGTTCAAATGGCTGGAAAATGTCGAACTCCATCGTTACCCTCAAATGGCATCCACGAACCAATTGTATTCCGGTGGAGGGAAGACCTCTGTGCCAGACCCGATAAAATCGAGCATGAGCTGGGCCCCTCGTGGGTTCACGGGTTTGCCCGCGCCAAAACAGGAAGAATTGCGACTTCTTATCAATTCGCGCAGTCCGATCATCAGCGTTGAGACGGGCGAAGAGGATCGCTTCATCCGCTTGTTGGCGGCTGTCGCTGAAGATCTAGACGTTTCGCTCTACGTGTGGAGCGTCACCGTCGGCTTGGCTAAATGGGGCGGCGAGGCTTTATACAATTCTGACCAACCCGAGCAGGCATTAACGAACATCGCCTCCATCCATGAAAACGGCATCTTTCTTCTGAAGGATTTCGCCCGCTATTGCGACAACGATCGCATCAGCCGCAGATTGCGCGACCTCGTCGATGGCTTTCGTACCGCGCGCCGCTCCATTGTCATCCTGGCAGCCAGCGTTCAACTTCCCAAAGAGTTGGTGACAGATGCTGCCGCATTCCAGTTGGGATTGCCTTCCACAGAGGAATTGTTGCTGGGAGTGAAACGCGTCCTTGCAGAATTGAATCATGAGCAAGATCTATCTATCAGCATTGACCTTGTAGGAATGAGCCAGGTGGCGAAGGGCCTCGTTGGATTGCCGGAAGAGGAAGCCTTGCGGCTGTTTCGGCAATGCCTACTATCGCGAGGCAAGGCCGATCTCGAAGTTTTGAGCGATGTGCTTGAGGCCAAGCGCAGAGCGTTGCGCTCTGAGGGTCTGCTGGAAACAGTCAAACGCGACGCTTCTTTCCGTGATATTGCGGGGCTGCAGCATTTGCGCGAATGGATTGAAAAGCGCAAGAGCGCATGGACCACCGAGGGGAAGAAATTTGGTCTCGTTCCGCCCAAAGGGGTTCTGATCATGGGTGTACAGGGGTGCGGAAAAAGTTTGGCGGCGCGAGCGATTGCGGGTGAGTGGAATTACGACTTGGTGCGCCTCGACGCAGGTGCACTCTACGAGAAATACGTCGGCGAGAGCGAAAAGCGTCTCAAGAAAGCGCTGGAGTTGGCTCAGAAGCTCGCTCCTGCAGTCTTGTGGATTGATGAAATCGAAAAAGCCTTTGCTTCCGCGGGCGCCAGTGGCGATGCCGATGCTGGCCTCTCGCAACGCCAGTTGGCCACGTTACTGACCTGGATGCAAGACCGAGAGAATGGCGTGTTTCTGGTTGCCACTTCCAACGATATCACCATCCTGCCTCCCGAAATGGTGCGCAAGGGCCGTTTCGACGAAATTTTCTTCGTGGATTTACCCGCAACTAATATTCGCGAATCGTTGTTCTCTTTGCACTTGCAAAAACGAGAAAGAAATCCTGTGGGATTCGCTCTCTCAAATCTTGCCGCTGCATCCGACGGATTCTCCGGCGCGGAGATAGAGCAGGCCATCGTTTCCGCACTCTACACCGCGTTCAGCCAGAAGCAACTCCTCTCGACTGAAATTTTGTTAGCGGAGCTGCGAGCTACCCACCCGTTAAGCGTTACACGCGCAGAGGAAATTGCGGCCATACGAGATTGGGCCAACGGCCGCGCCGTGCCAGCGGACTAGGCCGTTACTTTTTCTGACTGAAGGAAAGCGGGAAATCGAATACCAGTTCGCCCACGGGTACGCGCAGCGACAGTTGCCTCGCTTCTCCATCGCGCTGGAACCACAACACGCCGGTCGTCTTCTCGCCGATCTGTAGCTTCGTGTGCTTTAAAGCAAGGGAGGCCAGTTCATTGCCGGAGATTGCACTGGTTTCATGGCCATCGGAAACTGCGGGCACGGATCGTTCAATGAAAAAGTTAGGTGCGGACGGGCGGTAGGAGGCGTTGCTGAGGTGCGCTTGAGAACTCCGCGCGCTTGCCGGAGGCTGCGCATTCGCCTGTGTCCGCAATACCTGGTGATTTACCACGCGAGAAAGTTTTGCAGGATCCTCGACTTGCAACGACTTGAGTTCGGGCTGAAGCTCGTCGAGCATAATCACCGCGGGATCGATTTCGATCGTGTCATCGCCTTGATTCGAAACCGCAACGGTCGTCCTTAGCTTCCAGCCGGAATCCTGCAACGATACCTGAACGGTGATGCCATTCGCCGTCGCAGACTCCACGATGTATCCCTTCGTGGCGAATTCGTCGCAACCGGGCGCACCGAACCGCCAGCGAACGATGCTGCTCTCAGGAGAGGCAGTCGCCGGTTGTGGCTCGTCCGCAGGGGCTACACCGAAATCATTGATATTCAAATAAATTCTGGCGACAAATCCTTCTTTGCCATCGTCGCGTCGAATGTGCGCCGTATAGCCTTCGCCATCGGCCAGTATGCCGACAGATTCACCACAGCCCAGCCGGGCAACCACGCGCATCGGCAGTGCCTGCTCGGCATCGGCAGTCATAGGGATGCTAGTGATGCCAACACAGACAAGACTTACGCGCTGCAGCGGTACGCTCGCCGCTGCGGATCCCGTTTCGCTTGCGGCCAGCGCAGGCAACGCTCCCCGCAATATCGCCACACCGGCAAAGGTCAGTTTTGCCAGCGAGAACCTAGACATGGTCCGATTCCTCCCTCAGGAATAATTACGCAGCTAAACCGTTATTTTTGGTTAATGAAGTTTCGGGATTAGCTTTGTTCGCGTCTATAGCTCTTGCGTACCAGAGTACAGGTGTCCATAGGGACAGCCGAAGCACACTCCGTTAAGTCGCTAGGCATTCAATTTTTGCTCAGAACGGCTTCGCAGAATTCACGCGCCTGTAGCTTGACGCTGGCCTGGGTGTGCGCTACGTTGATTGTAGTTTCTCTGTTCGGTAGTGCTCTTTAGCACAAGTTTTGGGAGGAATTCCATCGGCCACCCAGTTCGCACAGCGACACAGCCTTCCAAGTGGATGAGACGCACGATACACATTACCGGAAAAATTGAGCCCTTCTTTGGTACCCTCGACGAAAATATTCGTTCGCTGGAGGACGCGCTGCATGTTCGCACGCACCTGCACGATTCACGACTCACCGTTGAGGGCGAGCAGGAAGGCGTGGATCAGGCAGTCCGCATCGTCGAGGAATATAACCACCTAACGCGCCACGGACGTATCCTTGCCAGCGCCGAAGTAAAGTCCCTGATGCGTGTGGCCACGGATGAACCGCACGAGTCTCCCCGCGGGATGTTCGAACACGGGAAGACCCGCTCGTTCGGGAAAAAACCGGTCACGCCTAAAAACGCTAGCCAGAAGCGTTACATGGATGAGATCGAATCCCACGACATGACTTTTGGCATCGGCCCCGGCGGCACTGGTAAAACATACTTGGCCGTGGCGATGGCCGTCAGCGCGCTGCTCACCAAGCAAATGAACCGCATCATTCTCGCGCGTCCCGCCGTTGAAGCCGGCGAACGCCTCGGTTTTCTTCCCGGCACATTGCAACAGAAGATAGATCCGTACATGCGCCCCTTGTACGACGCGCTTTACGACATGCTCGACGCCGACAAACTGGAGCGCTTTCTCGAAAAGGGAATCATCGAAGTTGCCCCACTGGCCTTCATGCGCGGGCGCACTCTGAATGACTCCTTCGTGATCCTCGATGAAGCGCAAAACACCACCAGCGAGCAGATGAAAATGTTTCTCACGCGTCTTGGTTTTAATTCCAAGGCGGTGATTACCGGCGACGTGACGCAGATCGACCTGCCCATGGGCAAGAAATCTGGCTTGATTGAGGCCATGGAAATTTGCGGACGTATTCCTGGAATCAGTGTCACGCAGTTTGGCGAGAAGGACGTGGTCCGCCACAATCTTGTGCAACAAATCATTCGCGCCTACGAAGAACACGACATGGCGAATCCCCAACGAGGGGGCAACGGAAAAATAACAGCCGGGGCTAAGCCGCCCGAAAAACCCTCTGCTGTCGACATGAAGGAATGAAGCGTAAGCAACGGCCAGCGAAATCCGTGAACCAAGAACGCGAACCTATGATCGAGAATCGCCAGAATGCGGTTCGCGTGGAACTGCGTGCTTTGCTGGAATTTACGCGTCAGTTGAGAGATGAGTTGGGACTTGGAGCGGAAAGCGTCGCCATCCGGCTGATTACCGACTCGCAAATGTCCCGTCTGAATGAAACCTACCGCAACAAAAAGGGAACCACCGATGTGCTCTCATTTCCTTCGGAGTTGCGGAGAAGACCAGGCAATCTTCGCGCTCAACTTCAAAAAGTGAGAGGGCGGCAGCTCGGTGACATCGCCATCTCACCCGTTGTCGCCAGACGCAATGCCCAACTCTATAAGAGGCGTCTAGCCGAAGAGTTGCAGGTATTGATTTTGCATGGTGTTCTGCATCTTTTAGGATACGATCACGAGAAAGATCGCGGGGAGATGAGCCGCGTGGAGATGCGCCTCAGGCGCCGACTGGGAATCGCTTGATGCTGCAATGGAGTTACATCGCCAGTGTATTGGTTCTTGCACTCGGCCTGCCGATTTTTTCTTATCTCACGCTTATTTACCGCGAACTGGGCCGCATCACCACGGGGCGTATCCACGAACACCTCGACATCTTCGAAGCGGAAATTGAACCAAGACTGAAAATCGCGCGGCGTAGTGGTGGCCGCACCTTCCGCATCCTGGGCCACTTCTGGCTCGCCTTCGTGGTTCTGGAAACGACTCGTGGGGTCGTCTACTTGGTTCCAAACCGCTGGGAAGCAGGAGTCCAGTTCCTCGTTTTTCTCACGCTGGAAGTTGTCATCGCTATGCATTTTATTCCGGACATGCTGCTTTACCGCACCACCGGCCGCTGGCTCATTCCTCTTTTGCCGCTGATTCGCTCAGCCATGTGGCTGGTCTGGCCCATTCGCGTATTTCTCGAAGTAGCGGAGTCGGTCGCGCGAATTTCCGAACAGGAGGTGGAACGCACCGAGGAGCAGCGCACGGAGGAAGGGATCGGGGCGCTCGTCGAAGTAGCCGAGGAAGAGGGAATCATCGAAGCCGATCAAGCCGACCTGATTGAACAAGTTGTGGAGTTCAGTGACAAGCGCGTCCGCGAAGTAATGACCCCACGGCCTGACGTCGTCGCCATGCAGGCCGACGCATCACTCGAGGAGATGCACGATAAATATGCGGAAACCAAGTTAGCGAAAATGCCGGTCTATGCGAAATCGCTCGACGACGTCGTAGGTGTCGTCCATGTGCAGGATTTATTGCAGATTGCAGATACTGATTTGCCGAAACGCAAAGTGCGTGAACTGATGAAGCCGGCATTGTTTGTGCCGGAAACCAAGCTGGGCTCCGATTTGTTGAAAGAGATGCGCCAGAAGGGGCAGTCCATGGTTATTGTCATCGACGAACACGGCACCGTCGCGGGGATCGCCACGGTGGAAGATCTTGTGGAGGAAATCGTAGGGGAAAGTAACGCGGATAATCTTAAGCCTGCGCCGGATGCCGCCCGCGAGCCGGACGGCAGCCTAGTCCTTCGCGGCAGCATGTCCATTCAAGAAGCCGAGGAATTACTGGGCACTCAATTTGGCGAAAACGTCGACGAAACCGTGACAACTATAGCCGGTTTACTCAGCACCGTTTCCGGTAAAGTTCCCACCCCCGGCGACAAAGTGAATCTCGGCGGATATCGCTTCGAAGTTCTTGAAGCCAATCAGCGCAAGGTCCTCCGTCTTCGCGCCAAACATATGCCCTTGGCGAAGGATTCCACAACATCTCGGAAGATCTGATCAATAGCGGCTTGTCATCATAATCAACCCCGTACAAAGTCCTGATGAATTGCAGTTCTTCGAGATAGTATGTACGTACAGTTCTGTTGTTTTCCAGGAGGAATGAAATTGCGGAATCATCGTGTCTCAAGCAGCGCGGTTCTGTCCCCGTTTGCATTGCTCACAGGATTCCAGCTTTCTGCACAACAACCCGCCGATCCGCCGCCGCCCTCCATCGACATGCAGTGGGGTGTGAAGATTCCCGCGCCTGATGGAGTCTCGTTGAACGCCACTGTCTGTCGGCCGCACGAGCAAAATGATCCGTCCCCAGTGATCTTTACATTCGCTCCGTACATCGGCGATTCCCACACCGACCGTGCCACACATTTCGCCGCGCACGGTTACCTTTACGCCCTGGTAAACGTTCGCGGCCGCGGCAACGGAGAATTCTGGCCGTTTGAAATGAAGACCGCGATGGTTTCGATGTCAAAGAATGGCTGGCAAAGTAGAGTTATTGCAACGGCAAGGTGGCCCCGTGGGGCGGCTCCTACGCCTTCGATCCGTGGAGTGTCGACAAGGAAACCGCCAAAGATGCTAGGAATCGCCGCGAAACGAGGCTGCTGTGAAATCGAAGAACAGAGATGAATTGACAAAACCGAAACTACCCGGCCGCGCAGGCTTTGTAGCCATCATTGGTCGTCCGAATGCCGGAAAATCGACCCTGTTGAACAAATTGGTTGGCCAGAAGGTGACGATTGTGACCTCCAAGCCACAGACCACTCGAAACCGCATCCAAGGCATAGTTACGCGCCCCGAAGGACAGATCGTTTTTATCGACACCCCGGGCCTCCACGATGCCGGTTCCGTCTTGAATCGCCAGATGATGCGTGAAGTCTCCGCGGCTCTCGAAGGGATCGACGTGCTGCTCATGATGATCGATGCTACGCGCACCATGCCGCACGCCGATCAGATGCTCCTCGACCGCGCCAAACGCTACGAGAGCAAAACGATTCTTGCTCTCAACAAGATCGATAAGCTTCCCAAACCCAAGCTGCTTCCCCTGTTACAGGCGTTCGCTGAGGCGTTTCCCTTCGCTGCCCTCGTTCCGATTTCTGCTTTGACAGGAAGCGGCTGTGACGGGCTCGTGAGTGAAATATTCAATCAATTACCGCCGAACGATAATTTTTTCCCCGAAGACCAGGTTACCGACCAGCCAGAACGGTTTCTCGCTGCTGAAATTGTTCGCGAGAAAGCCATTCAACTGACCTATCACGAAGTGCCGCACGCGCTCGCCGTGTTCGTCGACAAGTTTGAGGAAACTCCTAAGATCCTGCGCATTGACATGACCCTTCACGTCGAACGCGATTCGCAGAAGAAAATTCTCATTGGGCGCAAAGGCGAAATGCTCAAGAAGATAGGGACGGAAGCGCGCAAAGAATTAGAGGGTCTTCTCGGTGCCAAAATCTACTTGGGCCTATTCGTGAAAGTAGTCGAAGGCTGGCGAGACAATCCCAGCAAAGTACGCGAGCTGGATTGGCACGTGCAACTCGAAGATATGCGCAAGGACCAAGCTCTCCGCGCCAATCGAGCCCGCGGCGGCGAAACTGCAAATGAAGACGCAGAGGAAGAAGAGACCTAGAGACGATAATGCCAATGAGAAAAGCATCCCAACTTCGCGTGGCATCAATCCAGCAGTCGTTCTGGTGGCGCAGGTAGTTCTCTATGCGTTCCTGGTTTCGCCTGATGCCAACTACTCCAACACCTTGTCATCCTGAACGAAGTGAAGGATAGCAACGTGACGTAGACAAAACCACACCACAACCGACCGCCCCGCCGCAAAGCTATTCCGGCGCTGCAATCCCCAACGACTTCATCTTTCTGTACAGGTGCGAGCGCTCCAGTCCCAGAGCTGTAGCCGTTTGCGTCATGTTCCAACGATGTTCCTGAAGCTTCCGGAGAATGAATTCCCGTTCGTACGCACTGCGTGCTTCATGCAAAGTTGAGTAGGGCTGTTGGGGACTCTCCGCCACCCCTCGAAAAAGCTCCGGCGGCAGGTGGTGCGGTTCGATGCGCGCCTGCGGACACACAATCACCAGTCGCTCCACAAGGTTCCGCAGTTCACGAACATTCCCCGGCCACGGATAGCGCGTCAGAATCTCCATTGCCGGTTCACTCAATTCGCGAGTTTTTTTACCGTACTCCGAGCTGAATTCGTTCAGGAAGAATCTTGCCAGAATCGGGATGTCGCCCTTGCGGTCGCGTAGCGGCGTCACGAAAAAGGGAATGACATTTAACCGGTAGAACAAGTCTTGTCGGAAGGCGCCGCGAGCAATCTCCTGTTCCAGATTCTTGTTTGTCGCCGCCAGTACCCTGACATCCACATGCGACGTCTGATTAGATCCCACCCGCTCGAATCTCTGTTCTTCCAATACGCGAAGTACTTTCGACTGCGTTCGCAGGCTCATGTCGCCCACTTCGTCCAGAAACAGCGTTCCCCCATCGGCTTTCTGGAATTTGCCGATTTTGTCCTCGCTTGCGCCGGTAAAACTTCCTTTGATGTGCCCGAACAGTTCTGACTCAATTAGTTCTTCTGGAATGGCCGCGCAGTTTACTTCGACGAATGGTCCTTTACTTCGCAGGCTAGCAGCATGCAGGGAACGCGCCACGAGTTCCTTGCCGGTGCCACTTTCCCCGTAAATCAGTACGCGTCCGTTGGTAGGCGCAGTCACCGCAATCTGTTGCCGTAGCGCCTTGATGGGCACGCTTTCGCCGATAACTTGATAGCGATGCCCCAGTTCGCTCCGCAACAGTAAGTTTTCGTCTTGCAATCGACGCTGCTGAACCGCGTTGCGCACCAGCACAATTACTTTCTCTAGTGATAAGGGTTTTTCGATAAAGTCGAATGCGCCGAGTTTTGTCGCTCGAACCGCCGTCTCGATGTTGCCGTGACCCGAAATTATGATGACCGCCGGCGCCCGGGGAATGGCTTGTATCCGCCCCAGGGCTTCCAGTCCATCCATCCCAGGCAGCCACACATCGAGAAGAATTACCTCGAAGTCGCCTGAAGGTATTTGCTCCAGCGCTTCTTCCGCGGATCCGGCTGCTTCTACCTCGTAATTTTCATCACGCAGAATCGATCCCAATGATTCGCGAATCCCCGCCTCGTCATCCACGATCAATATTTTTGGTTTTACACTCATCGGCCTTTATCTCCCGGTAAACGGTCGATAACCGTGGTTGCGGCAGGAATTTCCGCGACAGGCAATTCGATCATGAATCGCGAACCTTGCGGCAGATTGTCTTCAAGCCGAAGCGAACCGCCATGCTCGGAAATAATTCGTGCGGCGATGGCTAGACCAAGCCCGGTTCCGCGCTCTTTTGTCGAAAAATGAGGTAGGAAGAGTTTGTCCTTGTCCTGGGGCGAAATACCGTGGCCGGTGTCAGCGACGGCTATCTCTATCGTATCGGATTCCACGCGCAAATGCGTGGACACCGTTATGTGCCGGACAGTCGCGTCCTCCAGCGCCTCAGCGGCGTTGTCAATCAAGTTGACGATCACGCTGCGCAATAAAGCGGCGTCTGCCCGCACGGGAGCAAGGCCCGTCTGCAGGTCCGTCCTTAGTGATATGCCATCGAGCCGGCCCGCAAAGACTTCGACTGCTTCCTGCACCGTCGTGTTGGCGTCGACTGGCAGCAGCTTGGCCGCGGGGAAGCGTACGAACTGCGAGAATTCGTTGACTAGCGCAGAAAGGGTAGCAACTTCCCGTTCAATTAGCGTCGCCGATTCTCTGGCAATGGCCACCAGTTCGGCGTCCTTGGAAGGCAAGACGTCATTCGCCCGGCGATCGAGTTGTCTGGAAAGACGCTGCGCGGATAGTTGGATTGGTGTAAGGGGATTTTTGATCTCATGCGCGATCCGTCGCGCTACTTCCTGCCACGCTGCCGATTTTTGCGCCCGCAGCATTTCGGTCAGATCATCGAATACCAGCACAAACCCGGTGTTAGCTCGGCGCGGGCCGAGGGCACTGGCCGTGGCCACAAGGTGTAGCAATTTCCCCATCGCCACGACTTCCATTTCGCTCGATACCTGGCCCATGCGTAGCGCACGCCGCATTAACTCCTTCACGGTACTGTGTGCGTCCGCACCGAGTAAGGATTCGAGCGAATGAATTTCGCGCTCGGCTTTGCCAAACATCCTCAGTAATGCGGTGTTGGTGCGCAAGATTGTTCCACTTGCATCCAGCGAAATTACGCCGGCAGGAATGTTTTCGAGCACCGTTTCCATCAATTGGCGCCGGCGCTCCAACTCCTGAACCGCCTGTTGCAAGTTCCGTGTGAATTCGTCAATTTGCGATCGGCTGTCGCTCAACTGCGTTGTCATCATATTGAACGAGCGGACCAGCAATCCCAATTCATCCTGCACCTGGTCGGGAACTTGGTAGGCAAAATTTCCGGCGGAAACTTCTCGCGTACCCTCGGCCAGCGCTTGAATCGGGACCGTGACTTGTTTGGATAGAAACAATGCCACCCATGTCGCTGCGGACAGAACCAAAATGGTGAAAAAGAAAAGAATTAACAGCATTTGCCGCTTCAACGCCCTAAGATTCTGTTTGACGTTTTCGTATTCCCGCGTCTGTGTTTGGATGGTTGCCCATCTCTTCAGGAAGTCCGGACTCGTGCGGTAGCCGACAACCAGTGTGCCGGCCTTCTGACCGTCGAGCACCGCCGGAACGTGCGCAGTGAAGTAAGTCTTCCCGGTCGCTTCCCAGATTTCCACGCCGCTGGGCAAGGCGTTCAGCAATTTGCCCTTAACTCCGCCAACCGTGCACGTCGCGAGCGTGCGATCCTCTGGCTGGTCCTCGCAGATAATTCCGCCGCGCAGAAAGTTTCCTTGCGCATCATAAAGCCATACGGCGTCTACTCCAGTCGCTAGCGCATGCGCTAGGAACGATTCGGGAGTTTCAGAAGCGTACATCGCAGCCTGATAGCCTTCGGTATGCAGGCGAGGCAGAGTGCTTTGCCCCAGCTCATTGAGCAGTTTCTGCGTTTCCTCTGAAGCAATTTCCAGTGGGCGGGGAAACCAGCGGCCCAAAGTGCGATTTAGTAATGAATAACTGACAAAGAACATGAAGATGACCGGCAGCAGCGAAATTGCCATCGCTCCCAGCACCATCTTCGTCTTGAACCTGGCGCCTAGCTGCTGTTTGCCACGTTCCGTCCAAAGCCGCACGATCGTGCGTGTCAGGATCAGTCCGAACACTAGCAGCGCCGCGGTGATCAGGCTGGAGAGAGAGTAGAGCGCGATGATTTCGCGCCAACTTCTGGGCTCGATTGGCACATCCAGCGAACCCAAGGTGAACACGG
The DNA here is from genome assembly GCA_963741365.1 of Candidatus Acidiferrales bacterium. Lineage (GTDB taxonomy): Bacteria > Acidobacteriota > Terriglobia > Acidiferrales > UBA7541 > Acidiferrum. The sequence goes on from CAVUHY010000014.1 coordinate 25,257, forward strand.
CCGCCAGCAACAGGGTAATAAGAATCCCGCCGATCACCAGGCGCGTGCGCAAAGTTGTAGTCATTGGACTCATCTCGAGCCCTCGATGGTCTGAGGAAGAAAACAATTCAGTGGACACGCCGAGCATTCCGGCGCTTTGGGCCGACAGAAATGCTTACCCAGGTAAACGATCAATGCATGAAATTCGTTGAACAGCGCAGCGTCGGAGGATAGACTTTTCTCGAACAGCTCCTGTATTTCTTCATAACTTCTTTTTTCAGTCGCGAGTCCGTGTCGCTGCAGGATTCGTTTCGTATAGGCGTCCACAACGAAAACTCGATGTTTGCCCGCGTACAACAGAATCGAATCCGCGGTCTCTGGACCGACTCCATGGACGCCGAGCAATTGCTCACGCAGTTCCAGGGTAGGCGTGGCGAACATCTTGTTCAGGGAGCCACCGTGCTTCGTGTTCAAAAAATGCACGAACTCTTTCAGTTTGCGCGCCTTTTGTCGAAAGTATCCCGAGGAGCGAATCAACATCGCGAGTTCGCCAACTGGCGTAACTGCAATTCCTTTCGGCGTGAGCAATCCTTCACGACGCAATGCCGCAATGGCACGTTCTACGTTCGTCCAACTGGCGTTCTGCGTCAGTATCGCGCCCACGATAATTTCGAACCGTGTTCGTCCTGGCCACCATTTCTGCGGTCCAAGCGCATCAAACATGATCCGGAAGTAGTCTTGCAATACGGGAAGCGTACTTATTCCTGGGGTGGCATGTTTCATTCTGCTCTCGCCAGTAATTTGCGCAGAACGGATGGAACTAGGGAGAACTATGTGCGTGGACATCTCTTTTGCACGATAGTCATCCAGGCTAAGCAAGTCAAGAATGAGAACCTGTCCCTGCCGCAAAATGCCTGTCCCGGTGGGCAGGTATTAGCCAATTCACAACGATGTCTCAAAATCGCACGACGCTAAACCGCCGCCTTTGCTATGTTGACGATGGGTATGAATCACCCAGGGAGTCCAGCGGATGTCCGTCCGTTTAGGCGAGATCTTAATTAAAGAAAGCCTGATCACCCAGGATCAGTTGGATAAGGCGCTGGAATTTCAGCGCTCCAACGGCGGAAAGCTGGGCAGTTGCCTGACGAAAATGGGCTTTCATCACCGACGACGACATCACTGGCGTGTTGTCGCGGCAGTACGGCGTACCCTCCATCAACCTTAAATATTACGAAATCGATCCCAACGTTATTAAGTTGATTCCTCAAGACACCGCTCTTCGCTACCAGGTGGTTCCGCTTTCTCGCGTTGGTTCCGTCCTGACGATTGCGATGACCGATCCCACCAACGTCTTCGCCATGGACGACATCAAGTTCATGACCGGGTTCAACGTCGAGCCGGTGGTGGCCTCGGAATCTGCGATTGCCGAATCCATTTCGCGGTTTCTACGGCGGCGGCGCTTCCAGTCATGAAGAATTAAGCAACTTGATGAAGGACCTGGTCGATGAAGAGCAGGAACTTGAACTGGCGGCGGACGAGCACGAGCTGGATGCCGCCGCACTGGAAAAGGCGGCGGAAGAAGCGCCGATCATCAAGCTGGTCAACCTGATCCTTACCGATTCGGTGAAACGCGGCGCTAGCGATATTCACGTTGAACCGTACGAGAACGAAATGCGTGTGCGGTTCCGTATTGATGGTGTCCTGCAGACGGTGATGAACCCTCCCTTGAAGCTGCGCGACGCCATGACCAGCCGCGTAAAGATCATGGCCAAGCTGGACATCGCGGAAAAGCGCCTGCCTCAAGACGGCCGCATCATGATCAAGTACAAGGCCGACGGCAAAAAGAAGGAACTCGATTTTCGTGTTTCCTCGGTGCCGACACTCTACGGCGAGAAGATCGTTCTTCGGCTGTTGGACAAAGAGAACCTGCGGCTGGACATGACGAAACTCGGATTCGAGACAGGAATCCTTAAAAAAGTTCGAGCGCAACATCTTGAAACCTTACGGGATGGTGCTGGTCACTGGACCTACGGGATCTGGCAAAACAAACACCCTATATTCCTCGGTCGCGCGGCTGAATCAGGTCGACACCAACATTATGACCGCGGAAGACCCCGTCGAATTCCAGTTGGCGGGGATCAACCAGGTCCAGATGAAAGAACAGATTGGTTTGAACTTCGCCGCTGCTCTTCGCGCTTTCTTGCGCCAGGACCCCAATATCATTCTCGTCGGAGAGATTCGAGATTTCGAAACCGCTGAAATTGCGGTCAAGGCCGCACTCACCGGGCACTTGGTGCTCTCCACGTTGCACACCAATGACGCACCCTCGACGATCAGCCGTTTGATGAACATGGGTATTGAGCCATTTCTGGTCGCGACGTCCGTTAACCTTATTTGCGCGCAGCGTCTGGTGCGCCGAATTTGCGTCGAATTGCAAGGAAGAGTTGGAAGTTCCGGAGCAGGCCTGATCGATGCCGGGTACTCCCCGGAGGAGGTTAAGACCACCAAGATTTACCATGGCAAGGGCTGCTCCACCTGCAACAAGGGTGGCTACAAAGGCCGCACAGGTTTGTACGAAGTCATGGAAATCAATGACGAACTCCGCGAATTGATCTTGGTCGGCGCTTCGGCTTTGGAATTGAAGAAAAAAGCAGTCGAGCAAGGCATGATCACCCTTCGTCGCAGTGGATTGGTCAAGGCGGCCCTGGGACAGACCACGATGGAAGAAGTACTTCGCGAGACGGTGTTGTAAGCAAGAGAGGATGCGTATATGGCTGGGATTACACTAAGCGAATTATTGAAGAAAATGATTGAGATGGGCGGCAGCGACCTCCACATCACCACCAACAGCGCACCACGCGTGCGTGTTCACGGGCGCCTGCGTCCGCTCGATATGCCGCCTTTGAGCGCCGCCGACACAAAATCGCTGGCCTACAGCGTGCTCACCGACGCGCAAAAGCATCGCTTCGAGGAAAATCTCGAGCTGGACTTTTCGTTCGGTCTCAAGAATCTCGCGCGCTTCCGTGGCAACGTCTTCAATCAGCGCGGCGCCGTCGGCGCTGTGTTCCGCACCATTCCCTGGGAAATCAAAGGCTTCGATGCACTGGGTCTTCCTCGCGGTAGTAAGAGTATGTGCGACAAGCCGCGCGGACTGGTTCTGGTAACCGGACCTACCGGGTCGGGCAAATCCACCACGCTCGCCGCGATGCTGGACAAAATCAACAGCCGAACGCGAAGAGCACATGATCACGATCGAGGATCCGATCGAATTTTTGCACAATCACAAAAAGTGCCTGGTCAACCAGCGCGAAGTTCACGCCGACACGCACTCTTTCGCGAATTCATTGCGTGCTGCGTTGCGCGAAGATCCCGACGTTGTGCTTATCGGCGAAATGCGCGACCTTGAGACCATTGAATCCGCGCTGCGCATCGCCGAAACTGGCCACTTGACCTTTGCCACCTTCACACCAACTCCGCGGCTTCCACCATCAACCGTATTATTGACGTCTTTCCATCGCACCAGCAGCCGCAGATTCGCGCGCAGCTTTCTATGGTTCTCGAAGGCATTCTTTGTCAGGCGCTTCTGCCTCGGGCCGACGGCCGCGGCCGCGCCATGGTGATGGAAGTTCTTGTGCCCACGCCTGCGATTCGAAACCTGATTCGCGAAGACAAAATTCACCAGATCTATTCGGCGATGCAGACTGGTACCGGACAGACCGGTATGCAGACATTCAATCAAGCGTCTGGCCAACGCCTATTTCCAAAAACTCATCACGCTCGATATGGCGCTTTCTCGTTCGTCAAACCCCGATGAATTGCAGGACATGATCAATCGTGGTGTTGCTACCGCTCTACCGGGTGGCCGAGTTCAGTCAGGGAAGTCCCCTGTGGGAGCTAAGCGTTAGAGTGCGGAGTTGCCCGGGTTGCAGGAGTTAAATGAAGGTTTTCGACCGTTGAGGAGGAAATATGCCGGTCTTTACATATAAAGGAACGAATCGTGCGGGCAGAGCGGTTGCGGGAGAGATGGCTGCCAGTAGCAAGAACGAACTGCAGAGCCTGCTGCGCCGTCAGCAGATTACCGCCGACCAAGATGTCGGAGAAGGGCAAGGAGTTTAACCTGCCCACCTTCGGTGCGAGGCGTCAAGGCAAAAGAACTGGCGATCTTTACGCGCCAGTTTTCAGTCATGATTGATGCCGGCTTGCCCCTGGTGCAGTGCCTGGAGATTCTCGCCTCGCAGCAGGAGAACAAGACCTTCCAAAAGGTCTTGACCGGCACCGCGCTCCGCGGTTGAGGGTGGCAGCAACCTCTCGACTGCCATGAAGCAATACCCAAAGGTATTCGATCCGCTTTACTGCAACATGGTCGAAGCGGGCGAAACGGGCGGTATTCTTGGACACCATTTTGCAGCGTCTTTCCACATACATCGAAAAAAACGTTAAGTTGAAGGCCGCCGTTAAGTCCGCGATGATCTATCCGATCGGCGTGTTGACCATCGCCGCTGGCGTTATCTTTCTGTTGCTTTGGAAGGTCGTTCCGATTTTCGCCACCCTGTTCGCGGGTTTAGGCGTCGACCTTGCCTCTTCCCACCAAGATCGTCATCGGCATTGAGCAATTTCGTCGGCAGCGTCTTTGGCCTCCTGATCGTGGTCGGCATCATTGCTGGCGTTTTCGGCCTCAAGATTTGGTACGGAACCGATCAAGGTCGTTTTGTGATTGACTCGATCATCCTTAAAATTCCCGTCCTGGGCATCTTGATGCGCAAGATCGCCGTCGCGCGATTCACCACGGACTCTCGGAACGTTGATCTCCAGCGGTGTGCCCATTCTCGAAGGTCTCGACATTACGGCTAAAACCTCCGGCAACGCCGTTGTAGAACATGCGCTCTTTGCGGTCCGCAAGGCCCTCGAAGAAGGTAAATCACTCACGGAACCCCTCAAGGATTCGCAGGTGTTTCCCGGCATGGTCACACAGATGATCGCCGTTGGTGAGCAGACCGGAGCGATGGATGCCATGCTCCAGAAGATCGCCGATTTCTACGAAGACGAAGTCGACGCAGCCGTCAAGGACCTGTTAACAGCCCTCGAACCGATCATGATCGTCTTCCTCGGCATCGTCGTCGGCGGCGTGGTTATTTCCATGTACCTTCCGCTATTTACCCTCATCGGGAAACTGAGCGGACACTAGACTGATTCAAACCTGGAAATGGAGGACGGTTGAGTTTCGCCAGTCCTCCATTTTTTGTTTACCATGTAACTAGGAGTTGGGGCTGAGTCGTTCGTTTTTTCGTGCAAGCATGGAAAAAACCTTCACGCGACACGAGTGGCTGGAATGGTTGACGCAAAGTCCGTCTGCTGATGATCGCTCTGATTCTTGGCGTCGGCGTTGTCTGGCCTCAATACATACCCTCCTCTGGTACGAACCGGTTGTTTCTCCCGATTGTCATTCTTTGGATCACCATCAGCATTCTGCATTTGATTTTGGTCCGCTTGCATACCCACCGTGCAACTGGATGGGCGGGGTGCAAATCGGATGCGACATCGCGCTGATTACCGGATTGGTTTATGCCACGGGACTCCAGGACAGTTATTTCACATCACTTTATCTGCTGATCATCATAATCGGCAGCATCCTATTTTCTCGCAAGGCTGTTTTCAGTTCGGTCGTTTGTCTTTGCTCTCTGGGGCTGGTGACTGGTTGGTCTATACCGGTCGAATTCCTCGCATTCGCTTGGCTGCGCCCACGCCGGTAGGCTTTCGCATGTGGTTCCTCAGCAATTGGTTTGGTTTTCTCGCCGTGGCCTACCTGGCCAGTCTCCTGGCGCAGTCGCCTTCGGCGCAAAAGCACGGAACTAGAGGCGAAAAGTGAAGAATTAATGGAACTCCAGGATTTCACCGCGGACATCATTCACTCCATGCGTGGCGGGTTGGTCACCACCGATCTCGATGGACGCATCGTGCTCCTCAATCGTACTGGCGAAGAAATCCTCGGCCGCTCGTTCACTGAATTCCGCGGCTGTGATATCAAAAAGTTGAATCCACAGTTCTGGCTGCCGGACATGGTCACCCTGCCTAACAAACTCTCAACCCGGCGTGAAGTCGAAGTCAAAACACTGCATGGCCAGACTAGATTCCTCGGGATTTCCGTATTCCCGTTCCGCTCCAAGGATCCTTTCCGTAGTGGCTATGTTTTTAATTTTCAGGATTTAACCGAATTGCGCCGTCTCGAACAGGAAGTGGCCACCAAGGAGCGCATGGCTGCGATCGGTCGGCTTTCAGCGGCCATAGCTCATGAGATCCGCCAACCGCTTACAGCCATGGCTGGTGCCGTAAAGGAACTGGCGCGAATGGTACCGCTCGAGGAAGACGAGAAGCATCTCGTCAACATCGTTAATCGCGAATCGGAGCGCCTGAATCACATCATTACTGACTTTTTGAACTACTCCCGCGAGAAATCGTATGCATTTCAGGATGCCGACGTCCGCGCACTTCTTGACGAAACTCTCCTCCTCATTGGCATGAAACCCGACATCGAAGAGCGCTATCGCATTGTAACGAGACTACAATGGGCGTCCGGTCTTCGCGCACATCGATCCCAACAAAATCCAACAGGTGTTCTGGAATCTGAGCGACAATGCCTTGCGGGCTATGCCCGAAGGGGGAACTCTTACCGTGGGGATCGAGGTGCTCCCCATTGGTTGCGCATTTCGTTTCGCGATACCGGAATCGGCCTCGATCCGCAGCAGCGCTCCAAATTGTTCGAACCGCTACAGTCCGACTTTGAAGGAGGAACCGGACTGGGACTGGCCATCGTTTACCAGATCGTTCAGGCTCATAGCGGCCGGATTTCGCGTGTTCAGCGAAAGGGAAAAAGGCGCAGAATTCGTCGTCGAACTGCCGCGCGAAAACTGAGGGACTATGCAGGCCACAAAGACGCCGCAAAAGAAGTCGGACGCGAGATGGTGCACCTTCTTGTCGTAGACGACGAGAAATCCATCTGCGAATTGTTGGAGATTACCTTCCGCAAGGAAGGTCATCGCGTGGAAATCGCCCACTCCGTCGAAGCTGCAAAACGCAAACTGGAAAGTTCAGTTATTCGATATCGTCATCTCCGATGTGCGTATGCCGGGTGCCACTGGTGTCGAACTGCTTCGATTCGCTCGCGAGATTGCACCAGACTCCTACTTCGTTCTCATCACTGGTGTCCCGACGCTTGAAACAGCCATCGCCGCAGCGAACGAAGGCGCCAACCGCTACGTCATCAAGGACCACGATCTCGTTGAGCAGTTGCGCGTTGCCGTCCGCGAAGTTTCGGAAAATCTCAAATGGAAAAAAGAAGCCGGCTATCTGCGTCGAGAAATCCGCCGCCTCACCGGTCTCGACAATATCGTCGGCCAAAGTTCGAAGATGCGCGCGATTTTCGATATGATTCAGACCGTTGCGCCGCAATCCAGCCGTATACTGATTACTGGAGAGAGCGGCACTGGTAAGGAACTGGTCGCGCGAGCTATCCATGAAAACAGCTCGCGCTCGAATGCACCCTTCATTACCATTAATTGCGGCGCCTTCCCGGAAACTCTCCTCGAATCAGAACTGTTTGGCTACATGAAAGGCGCCTTCACCGGTGCCAACGAAAATCGCCGGGGCCTCTTTCAAGCTGCTCACGGCGGAACTCTTTTCATGGACGAAATCGGCAACATGAATCTCGCCATGCAGGTGAAGCTTTACCGGGTGTTGCAGGAGGGCAAGATCCGCCCGCTCGGCAGCAATGAAGAACTCGACGTCGATGTCCGAGTCATCACTGCTACCAACAAAGACTTGGAGAAAGCCATTGCCGCCGACGAGTTCCGCGAAGATCTTTTTTATCGCCTCAGTGTCATACCCATTCACGTGCCGCCGCTGCGTGACCGCCGGGACGACATCCCTCTCTTGGCTCGCCATTTCCTCGAGCGCTTTCGAAAGCAAATGGAAAAGCCCATCGAAGCGATTTCACCCCAAGCCATGAGCCGTCTGGAATCCTACGACTGGCCCGGAAACGTCCGCGAACTGGAAAACACCATCGAGCGAGCGGTCGCTCTGGAAAGCGGCCCGGAAATTTCTGTCACCGTCTTACCCGAACGAATCGCCATTTCAAAAGGCGAAGCCGCTGCGGCCTCGTTTCACCCAGGCACTCCAGAATTTCCCCAGGAAGGCGTAGACTTTGAAGCGGCCTTGGCCGGCACGGAGAAGCTTTACCTCCAGGCGGCCCTAGAAAAATCCGAAGGAGTGCGCACTCGTGCAGCGGAGTTGTTGAAGATCAGTTACCGTTCTTTCCGCCACTACGCCAAAAAACATGACCTCTAGTTCATCCCAGGATCTCACCGATCGTTCCGGGCGTAAAACAGAGGTCGGGCGAAGACTCAGCTGTAAGAGAACCTTGCGGGGATGACCTAATCCGGCCCCCGGAGTGACAAAAAGTGTCAGATTTGCGTGCGGCAAAGTTGGGCGCCACCCGATCAGCGCCATTTTCAACCAAAGTGCTGGCTGTAAGCCATTGTCAATTAAGCGGTTGCTTGAGTATTGGTACTTCCGTACCCCCCGGTCGATAATTGGAAGGTAGTTTGCTCCTCATAGGACGTGCTCTGGCACTATACACACTCTCAAGGAGATTACATGAAGAAGCAAAAGGGTTTCTCTCTTATCGAATTGCTGATCGTCGTGGCGATCATTTTGATCATCGCGGCCATCGCAATTCCGAACCTCATGCGTTCCCGTATGGCAGCGAATGAGTCTTCGGCCGTCGGCTCTCTCCGAAGCGTCAACACTGCAGAAGTGACCTATTCTACGACTTGGGGTACTGGCTTCGCGGCAGGCCTTGTCAATCTCGGTGGACCTGCACCTTGCGCCGTAGCGACGGCAGCGACAGCTTGTTTAATCGACGAACTCTTGAGCGTCACGCAAGTCAAGAGCGGTTATCAGTTCCAAGCTGCCGGCGTCAACCCTGATCCGGCCGGCAACCTGACCGGATTCGAAGTGAACGGCTGGCCATCGACGGTACAACGGACTGGTGTGCGCTCCTTTTGCTCTGATCAGTCTGGCGTAATCCGTTTCGTCGCACCCAGCGTTGGCCCGATTGGTATCGCTGCGGGAGCATGCGGTGCAGTTGTGACCGCTCCCGGAGTTTCCGGTCCCATCGGCAACTAACTCGCACTCTACAATAGCTTGAAAGGGAGGAAGATTTACTTCCTCCCTTTTTTTTGTAAGCCGCGCGATCAACGAGCTTCGAGCGCGAGTGCTAAAGACACCACATTCCCTTCTTGAGTTGGCACTCCGCGTGCTCCTATCACTTCCGTAGTAGTAATTTAAATGGCGACAAACCTGTTAGGGGGGGCAGTCTCTCTAGGTGAAGCTATGAAAAAGCAGCGCGGTTTCTCTCTTATCGAATTGCTAATTGTCGTCGCGATTATTCTCATCATCGCAGCGATAGCTATTCCGAACTTGCTTCGGTCGAAGATCGCTGCAAACGAAGCATCCGCTGTGGCTTCGGCCCGAACTATTACTACCGCCGAAACAACCTATGCGTCAAGTTGGGGCAGCGGTTACGCGGCCACCTTGGCCAATCTCGGAGGGGGAGTGCCTTGCGTCGCCGCAACCGCAGCGGCGGCTTGCATAATCGAATCGAGCTTGAGTGTCGCGCCTAACCTAAAGAGCGGCTACGCATTCTCGGCTGTGGGGAATAGCCCAGCGGGCGGCGTCAACAACGGATTTGAATTGAACGCCACGCCGGTTGTCGTCGATGTGACCGGAAAGCGCGCGTTTTGCTCCGATCAGTCTGGTGTGATCAGATTTAATGCTACCGGTATTGCCATTGGAACAGCCCCGGGTACCTGCGCCTTGGCAACTCTTCTCGTAGGTAACTGAATTTAGAGTTGCTTTAGACTGTGGAGAACGTTTTTCACTTTCCCTTCATTTGCCTAATGGGCTACGGCAACAATTTTGCAGCCCCCGTTTTAGGTATACTTACTGCTTGTGGATATTTCTCCAATTCGTACTCTACACGCTCCTGATTTCTTTCCTCTCGCCGGGTTTTTCACAATTCCAGATGGCTCGCTCGACCCGAGAGACTCGGTTGTCTGAGGAATCGCTTCTGCATCAGTTCGAAGAAAAGTATCGAAAGGCCACTCGTCTTCAGGCCACTTTTCTCGAACAATACTCCGAAAACGGAAAGATCGTCCGCATCGAATCCGGCATCGCTTATTTTCGCAAGCCCGGCAAAATGCGCTGGGAGTATGAGAAGCCGGAGAAGAATCTTTTTCTGGTCGATGGCAAGAACGCATGGTTCTACACTCCTGGGGATCACACCGCTACCCGCATTCCCGCGCGACAAAGCGACGACTGGCGCGCTCCGCTGGCCCTCCTTGCCGGTGAAGGGAAGCTCTCACGCGTCTGCGATCGTGTCCTTACCGCTAAACTACCCAGTTTGCCCCAACCGAATCTTCCCGCTGCAACTGGATTCGGTTTTGAATGCTTGCTGAAGGGTGCCACGAAGAATCCGGCGACCGACTCACATTCCGAACCGGATTCGCGAGTATTTCTGGAAATCTCCGAGAATGGCGATTTGACCCGCGTGCTGATCCGGTCTCCAGGCAGCGTTCTGACCGAATTCCGCTTCGAAGATTGGGTGGTCGATCCACCGCTGGCGGAGTCCTTGTTTCATTTTGCCCCGCCCTTCGGAGTGGTGATTGTCGACGGTCTGCTACCCAGTCCGACCATCGCCCGTCAGAAATAAATGAGTCGTCGAGGCTTGAAACCTGCTGGTAATTCAGAGGTTACATGTTGTCATCGCTTACTCACCTGTGGGTGGATGGGTTGAGGTAAACTAAGACTATGGGTGAATTTGTCTGCCGCGTCGCCGACGCCAACGGTCGAGTGTTTTCCCACGTTGAGGCTGCCGGCACGTTGGATGAAGCGCGTCAAAAGCTCGCCGATCGCGGGCTATTCGTGTATTCCGTGCGGTCTCGCAACAGCCTGGCCAGCGGATTTTTCGGTTTTCGCAAAGAACGCAAGATCGGTGGCAATGATTTCCTGATTCTCAATCAACAATTCAATACCTTGATCAAGGCCGGATTGCCAATTCTCCGCTCTTTGGATCTTCTCGCCACGCGCGCTACCGCGCCGAAACTTCGCCCGGTTCTGACTCAAATTCGTGATCGTGTTCGCGAAGGGAAGTCGCTGTCCGAAGCTGTGGACGAAGCGGGAGTCTTCTCCAAAGTTTACTCGACGGCAATTTTGGCGGGCGAGAAAAGCGGAAATCTTTCTGGAGTACTGGACTACTACATCGGATACCAGCGCGTTAGCACCGGCGTAAAAAAGAAAATTGTGGCCAGCCTGGTTTACCCGATATTGCTGGTTGTCGTCGCCGCTGTAATCGTTACCTATCTGGTCACCGCTGTCGTCCCGAAGTTTGCCGCACTGTACAGCGACCTAGGCGTCGAATTACCCGGCCCCACCAAATTCCTTATCAACGTCACCGTCGGCTACCGCTATTACATTCTTGGCGGCCTTCTGGCCTTGATCCTGGCCGTCATCGCGATATTTTTCTGGTCGCGAAGCGAACAAGGCGGTGTCACGTTTGACCGTCTCGTCTACAAAACGCCCGTAATCGGTGAGACGTTGCTCAAATTCCAGGTTGCCCAGTTTTGCCGTACCCTTGCCACACTCCTTACAGGCGGCACTCCGCTTGTTTCTGCACTTTCCACATCCGCGGAATCCATCACCAGCAAACTTCTGCGAGGCACGATCAGCCAGACCACGCAACTGGTTCGCGAAGGCGAGTCGCTTCATGGTGCTCTTTCTGCCAGTCGCGTCATGCCAGACATGGCGCTCGATATGATCGAAGTTGGCGAATCCAGCGGCGCCCTCGCGCACATGCTCAACAGTGTCGCCGAATTTTACGAGGAAGAAGTTAGTCTGCGCCTCGGTACCCTGGTTTCCCTGATTGAGCCGCTCCTGTTGGTCTTCATGGGAGTGTTTGTCGCATTCATTTTGATTTCACTCTATCTGCCCATTTTCTCGTTCTCGATTTCAGGCACGGGAAGGTAACGAAGGTTTATAAATCCTATGGCCACTCCTGATTCAAGTTTTCACGACTCCAACGTTCCGCTCGGGGGTCCGGTAGATCTCATTCAAGAGCGGGAACAGGCACGCAAGCTCGCCGAACGTTATCGCTGCGGTTTCATCGATCTTCTCGAACAGCGCATCGATCCCGAACTCTTCCGTACAATTCAAGCCGACTTGATGTTTCGCTACAACTTCGTGCCGTTGGTTCTGCACAACAACACACTGGTCATCGCCGTGGCGGATCCCAGTCAAGTTCTTCTCAGCGACGAACTACCTCTTCTCCTCGGGAAAAAGCTGGCAATCAAAGTCGCTACATCGCGCCAGATCAGCGACCTCCTAAAGCGCACTGAACAATCTCAACGCGTCCTTGAGCAAGCTACAGAAGCGTTCACGCTGCAAATTTCGAAAGACGAAGAAGACGCAGACGAAACCATTTCCGGTGACCGCCTTACCCGCGACACGACCGTCAGTCCGGTCGTCCGCTTGGTTGAAACCGTTATCTTTACGGCTCTCGAGCGCCGCGCCAGTGACATTCATATTGAAGCTCGCGACACGGAAGTGGCAGTGAAATACCGCATTGACGGCGTTCTCCAACACGCTATGCAGCCTATCGCAAAAGAATGGCACTCCACGGTCATTTCCCGAATAAAAGTCCTCAGCGATCTCGACATCGCCGAGCGCCGCGTTCCGCAAGACGGTCGGTTCCGCGTCAAATATAAAGGCCGTTTCATTGATCTTCGCGTCTCCATCATGCCCGCCAGCCATGGCGAAGACGCCGTTCTTCGTGTTCTCGATAAGGAAACGCTGTCTGAAAAGTTTCAGAGCTTCAGTTTAGATGTCGTCGGATTTTCATGCGGATGAGACCCGACGTTTCCGCCGTTACATTCGCGAACCTTACGGCATGGTGCTGGTGACTGGCCCTACTGGTTCCGGCAAAACCACGACCTGTACGCCGCCATAAACGAAATCAAATCCGACGAAGACAAGATCGTCACAATCGAAGATCCCGTCGAATATCAGCTTCGCGGCATCACGCAGATTCCCGTCAACGAGAAAAAGGGCCTGACCTTCGCTCGAGGCTTGCGCTCCATCCTTCGTCACGACCCCGACAAAATCATGGTCGGCGAAATTCGCGACCAGGAAACCGCGCAGATCGCCATTCAATCCGCACTCACCGGCCACTTGGTTTTCACCACCGTTCACGCCAACAACGTTACAGACGTCATCGGCCGCTTTATCAACATGGGCGTCGAACCGTACAATTTCGTCTCCGCCTTGAACTGCATTCTTGCTCAGCGCCTGGTTCGCGTCGTCTGCGCAAATTGCAAAAGCCCAAAGACCTACAGCCAGAAAGAGCTTGTCGAGGCCGGGTTGAAGCCCCTCGAGTGGGAAAATTTTGTTTTTGCCGAAGGTGCGGGCTGCCTCGAATGTTCCGGAACCGGTTACCACGGCCGTACCGCCATCTGCGAATTGCTGGACTTGACCGACCGCATCCGAGAAATGATTATTGAGCGCCGGCCCACGTCGGAAATCAAACGAATTGCCGTGGAAGAAGGTATGATTACGCTGCGCGAAAGCGGGCTGGGAAAGATTCGCGCGGGTATTACGACGTTGAAGGAAATCAACAAGGTGACATTCGTTGACTAGTTCAGGCGCCTACCAATCCGGCATATTCAAAAGCGACCTGGTTCGCCGTTTGTCGCGGTGGCTGGAGGGCATAGCGCACCCTCCGCTCGCGCTCGAGATTTCTGCTGATCGGGTCGCCGGCGTCCGTTTCCATCGCAACGGGGCGTTAGACGGGTTTGCCGTAGAAAATCTTCCGCAGCACTCGTTGGTGCCTTCCGCAGTCGAGACCAACATTATGAATGCTTCGGCGGTCAGATCTGCCGTGAGCAATGTGTGCAATCGGCTTGCGCGCCAAAGACGAAGACGTCACCCTGCTGTTGCCCGACCCTGTTATTCGCGTTTTTGTCCAGCACTTCGATGACTTTCCGCGCTCGGCCTCGGAGGCCATTCCCATGCTTCGCTGGAAGCTGAAGAAGAGCGTACCCTTCGAAGTGGACGAAACTCTTCTCTCCTACATGCGCCAGTCTCCTCGTGCCGACGGTGTAGACGTCGTTACCGGCATCGCGCGGCTGCGTATCGTTCGCGAATATGAAGGCCTGGTGGATGCCTTGCAGTTGCGCCCCGGTGTAGTGCTCAGTTCGACGCTTGCCGCTGTCACTCTCCTGGATGATCGAATACCCACTCTACTGGCTCGCATTTCCGGCACGTCCCTCACCACGGCGATTGTTCGCGAGGGAGTGTTGGCTGGCTATCGTTGCACCGAACTGCCGACACATGCGGGCGAGGTGACACCGCAGATGCTGCTCGAAGAGGTCTACCCGCTAGCCGCGTATTATCAGGACACCTGGCAGGAGGGCATTCAGGCGGTTCGCGTCGCAGGCCTCGGTTTCCGCTTGCCGGAATTTGTGAAGCCCCTCGAAGACGAATTTAGGTGCGAGGTGCGTTCGTTGCTCAGCGCTTCCATATCTGAAGGCCGTTTGGGCGACGATGGCCGCTCACTCGCCGACAAGGAACTGGACGGCCTGGTTGGCTGGATGTTGCACCGCAATTGAAGCAAAATGGGAAGGAGGAAAGCTTTCTGCAGGCATGAATATTCGCCTCAATCTCGCGACTAAGCCGCTCTTAAGCCACCGCCGTTTTTTGGCCGGTTCTGCGTTGCTGGGCGTTTTGTGCGGCTTGCTTTTTCTCATTCTGGGCTGGCGCTACTACAGTTTGCGCAAGGCAGACACGGAAATGCGCGCGCGCGCGGCGGCGCTGCAGTCAGAAATGGCCACTTTACGCGGCCAAAGAACCGAGCTGGATCGTTTCTTTGCGCAGCCGGAAAATGTGAGGTTGATCGAACGTGCCAACTTTATCAAATCGGTGATCGAAGCGCGGAGTATCAACTGGACGCAGATGTTCATGGATCTCGAGCACACCATCCCGCCCGGCGTGCACGTCGTGCGTATCGAACCCAAGCTCGAGAAGGGGATTGTTTCCGTCAAATTTGTCGTTGGCGCTGTAAATCAGGAATCGGAATTGAAATTGTTGAAGGCTTTCGAAGAATCCAAGTCGTTTTCTCATGTGGAATTGATCTCCGAACATGCAGGGAATCAGCCTAGTGGTGATCCCCTCACGATCGAATTTACGGCGGTTTATTCGGCTGCCTGACGATGCTGAACTTTAAGCTTCAAAAACGAGTCATCATTGCTGGGCTGGCAATTCTAATACTGGCCGACCTGGCCCTTGCCTTTTATAGCGTGCGGATGCTCGACGTTCGCCAGAATCCACAAACCTATTACACCGCGCAATCGCGCCAGGTGGCCTTGGTAAGAGCGGACGTCAAACGCGCCACGGAAATTCAAAAAAAGATCCCCGCTTATTTGAAAGGGCTGAACGATTTTGAAGGTTCGTTGATTCCTGCTCCCAAGGGATATTCCGCCATTTCCGAAGAACTTGCCGATCTGGCAAAGAAAAACCGTGTTTCCATCGACGAGGAAAGGTTTCACCAAAAGGAAATCAGCGGCCGTAACCTGCTCGGATTGGAAGTGGAAACTTCCGTGAGCGGCGATTACGGTGGAATAGTCCGGTTTCTGAACGCACTCCAGCGCTCGAAGAGCGTATATATTGTCGATTCCTTGCAGGTCGAAACGCAGGCCCAGTCGTCCGGACAGAATGTTCCGGGCGCACTGAAGGTTAATCTGCGCTTGCGAACGTACTTTCGGAAGGCTTGATGGCAGACGCTAAACAACGGAACCAATTGTATGCGCTCGCGGCGCTGGTGGCCGTCGCGCTGCTCGTCTGGTATTTCCGGTTCGCCCAGCATCCGACTTCGGGCTTCTCGCTGGACAACGCCACGTACACCCCCATTAATGCGCAGGATTTCAGCGGGGTGCTGGATGAGCTAAGCAAAGCGCAAGCGACTGAATACAAATCCACCGGGCGCAATATTTTTATTGCGGGGGCAGTTCCAGTTGTTCCGGACCCGAATGCCCCTAAAGTTACAACTCCTAAAACTGTTCGTCAGCCGTTGGGGCCTCAACCCCCACCTCCGCCTCCTCCGCCGATCCTGTCGATGACCTTTTTCGGGTACGGTAATCTCCCTTCTGGTGGTCCGCGCCAGGCCTTCTTGTTGGATGGTGAGGAAGTGCACATTGTCAGCGAAGGCGACACCGTTCAAACGAATTTGCGCATCATACACATAGGTAACGACAGCATCGAATTTGAAGACGTCAACACGCACTTGCGGGGTTCCAAGCAGATTGAAGCTTCGCCCATATCACCGGCTGTATAAAAATGATCTTCCCAACCAAACGAGCGCATCGCGGCGAGGAAGGCTATGCACTTCTGATAGTGGTATTTTTTGTAGCGCTGCTGGCCATTTCCACCGCCGTTGTCGCTCCCAATATCATCACCAATACAAAACGCGAACGGGAAGAAGAGATGATTTGGCGCGGCAGGCAGTATGTGCGCGGAATCCGGTTATTCTATGGCAAAAATCACCGCTTCCCGACGGAACTTGAAGATTTATACAAACCGAAAACGGGAATTCGCTTCCTGAGGCAAGCCTACAAAGATCCCATGAACGCCAAAGATGGATCCTGGCGGCTTATTTATGTGGGACCCAATGGAATGCTGATTGGCAGCCTGAAGAATCGCACGGTCAATCTTGCCGGCCAGGCCGCGGGCGGATTCGGCGGATCCAGCGCTGGTCCAGGCTCTACTATGCAGGGCAATTCTTCGATGTTCGGTTCCAGCAATGGATTCGGATCGGCAACTTCCTTCGGGTCCAACAACGGCTCCGCATTTAACAACGGCCAGAATGCTGCTTCGGGCGCAGGCGGTCAACCCGGTCAGAATCCCAACGATCCCTCGAATCAATCCGGCGTTTCATCGAACGGTCAGCCTGCCACGCCTGACCCCGCTGGCGACGGCGATCCTGCGCTGCAGGCTGCTAACGTAAGCGACAGCACCGTTATCGGTGGAAACATCATCGGTGTAGGTAGTAAAGTTAACCAGCGCTCGATCATCTGGTTCGAGAAGGCCAAAAATTATCGGCAGTTCGAATTTGTGTGGGACCCATCCGTCGACGCGCTCACCGGTGCGCGGCCCGGCATAAACACAAATACCGCCAATCCGCTTGGCCCGCAGAACGGGGCTGCACCCAAGGCTCCTCCGGCCACGGGCACAAATCCAAATCCTCCGCAGGATCCATCGCAGAATCCCGGCGTTAACCCGGATCCGGGCGCAAATCCCCCGCTTCAAGCTCCTCCAAATCAATAACCAATCGTTTTGACGTGTTTCTCTCTCAGCTAGAGATGTGTTGCGATTTTTCCGATGGAGGCGTTAGTTTAGCCACGAGAATTCTCACGCTGAGGGCCTTGACTCACGTCGAGAGCGACTTCTGCGCCCTAAAACTCATTACCGGCCCGATCCCATCGCCCGCTCCGTCGATACGCTGTCTGCCGTCAAACCCTTTGCCTTGATCTTCGCGTAAGCACGCGCAATTTTCTGCACATACAACCGAGTCTCCGGATAAGGTGGTACACGGTTCCCGTACTTCGAAACCTTCTCCGGGCCCGCGTTGTAGGCCGCCAGCGCCAGTGTTACATCGTTATTGTACCGCGCCAGCATATCCCGCAAGTAGCGCGTACCGCCGTCCACGTTTTCTGTTGGATCGAAAATGCTTTTCACGCCCATTCGCGTGGCAGTTGCGGGCAACAATTGCATCAACCCGCGTGCGTTTCGCCGGGAGACGGCCTTGGGATTGAAATTGGATTCGACGGCGATCACGCAATGGATCAGGTCCGGATCCACTCCATATCGTTTGGCGGCGACGCGGATAATGTCATGGTAGGGAGTATTGTCGCTCAGCGGTTCCGGCAGCGCCTCAAAGATTTCCTCCGGCTCAATGCTAACCACTTCTTGTGCGGCGATCTCGGCCATACCGCCCCTCATCTGAAGCCGGTACTTGTCACCCAGGAGCTCGTACCCAGTCACTGTCAAGCGCGCACCGGTGCGCAACACCACGTATTCAGCCCACGCTGGCAGCGCACTTGCTGTCAGGCCTACCATCGTCCCGGCAGCGAGTAAAAGGCTTAGGCGCACTCAGGACTCCCCTTCAAGGCAAATCGTTCGATGGCGGCCGCTACACCGTCATTGTCGTTGCTTGCGGTCACATACCACCCACGCGTTTTCAGCTCCGCAACGCTATTCTCCATCACCACCGGGGTGCCAGCAAAGCATAGCATTTCCAGGTCATTGTGGTTATCACCAATGGCCAGGATTTCCTCCGGATGAATGCCCTGGAGACCTGCCCATTCGGCCAGCGTCGCGCCCTTGGTTACCCTGGGATGGATCACGTCGATCATCCCAAAATCCTTTGCTTCGTACATCGTCACGGCCAACGCATAGTGCGTGGCGAATTCCACTTGCCGCAGGTGATTCTCTGCTTCGCGAATGCGCGAGACCTTGCCCGCAAACATCACCTGGATCGGATCCTCTTCTTCCAAGGAAGATTCCAGCGGCCGCACTTCCGCCAGAAATTCCTTGTTCCGCGTGTAGTAAGGAACCTTCTCCAGGTCTTCCCAGTTAATTCGTTCAAGAATCACTTGCTTGGCGACAGGCCGGTCAAATACCACGGCCGTTTCTTCTCGCCATTTCCTCGTCGTTTCCAGTACGCGCAGCGCAGTCTCCCGCGGAAGCAGGTGCCGCACGTGCGTCTTCCCCTCCTGGGTTCGCACCAGCGCTCCGTTGTTGACGATCATTGTCAGCGGGGCATCGATCTGCCGAGCCACCGGTACCGCAAAGTCGTACCGCCGCCCAGTCACGAGCGCCACTTCGATTCCACGTCGCGTAGCCTCCGCGATCGCCGCTCGATTGCCCTCCGATACTTTCCAGTTGCTGCTCAGCAGCGTCCCATCGATATCCAGCGCGATTAGCCGAATTCCCATGCTTTGAGTTTACCGGAAAATACGGGAGCTTCCGGGGCTTTAGAAAGTACCGTCACAGGCAATTTGGAATTTCACACCGGCGGCAGTCGGCTGCATTTCCGTCTGTGCTAAACTTTTTCGTCCATGAGTACTCATCGCCTTTACTACGACGACTGCTACATACAGGCTTTCTCGGCGCGCGTGTTGAGCTGCCTTCCTGCCGAGCCGTTTGCGTCACCTACTGGCACCGTGCCTGCCTGGGAAGTTATACTCGATCAATCCGCATTCTATCCAACTTCCGGTGGCCAGCCGAACGATCTCGGCTGCATTGATGATTCACAGATTCTGGACGTGCGTGACGATGGCGACGACATCGCGCACATCGTCGACAGGGAAGTAATTGCAGGTGAAGTCCAGGCCTCACTCAACTGGCCGCGCCGCTTCGATCACATGCAACAGCATACCGGGCAACATCTGCTTTCGGCCATGTTCCAGGAACGCTTTGGCCTACCCACGGTTTCGTTTCATCTGGGCACTGACTTGAGCACGATTGATTTGAGCGGACCGAAGCCCTCTCGTGAAGTACTGGAAGGTACACAGCGCGCGGCAAACCGCGTGATCTTCGAGGACCGCCCCGTTAACGTGCGCTACGGCACTGCCGACCGGTTGGCGCAGACCGGTGTTCGCAAGGAAGTGGAGCGCGAAGGAATTCTGCGCGCCATTGAAATTGAAGCAGTGGATTTACAGCCGTGCGGCGGCACCCACGTAAAGTCGACTGGGCGTATCGGCTTGATTCTGGTGAGGCGCTGCATGCGAATCCGCCAGAATTGGCGCATCGAATTCGCGTGTGGCAGTAGAGCCGAGCGGCTGGCAACAGACGACTTCCAGCTTCTCCGCACGCTTTCCGACGAATTGACCTGTGCGCCGGAAGACACTACGGCGGCCGTCCAGAAATTGACTGCGGAGCGCGACGCAAGTTTTAAGACGCTTCGAGGGGTGGTTCAGGAGTTAGCCCAGGCGCGAGCGAATTTGCTGTTTTCCGCTGCCAAACCCACGGCGGATGGCCTTCGCGTAATCGCTGAAGTCCTGCGAGATGTTCCTCTAGATCTACTGCTGCCGTTAGCTACCGACCTAGCGAGCACAGAAAAAACGATTGCACTGCTTGCGGCCGAAGGAACGGGCCAGTTGGTTTTGGCTCAGCATCCAAGTTCGGGCAAGGATCTACAGGTCGTACTGAAACAAATCAGCGCGAGTTTCCCATGCAAGGGCGGTGGCACCAAAGACTTCGTTCGGGCGAAGTTAGCAAATCCCCAGGATTCCGTCTCCGTGCTCTCAATGGCCAAGTCGCTGGTCATGGGCTGATCCCCCATCCTAGCCCCTCGGTCCTTAGAACTTTGAACGACTCTTGATCCCCACCCAACGATATAATCAAAACTTGTATCTCTTCCCGCGACCAATTGTTATAGAGTCGGCGTATTGACGAACCATAACCTAGCGCTTACCTGTTGGTGATGGCTGAGGAATACTAGAAGAAATTCCACTGAAACGTAGGCAGAGGCCGACGGAACGTGAAATGAGTTAAATCCATTTCGGTCATTGCCTGAATTGCGGCTAGAAGAAGCGGGTGCGAACACGTTCCGGCAGCCTGACGAGGTCCACCAGGGTCAGAAAGTCGATGGTCTTGAACTCCCTGTCAATCGCCGGAGGCCCGCAAACCTTGGCGGAAATATCCAAATAAGCGCGGAAAAGCCTCGGTGGGCGCGTAATCGCTACAGGCTCTCCCGTCGAGTGGCAACGGCATCCGAGCTGAGGCATGGTTCGCAACGCCGGCTCAGCCAAATACTTGTCTTTCAGCGAATCGTACATCGCTACACCGTAATTTTCGTCCTGCGAAGAGATGGAATTGCATCCCAGCAGATAGCGCGCGCCCACGCGCGTGGCATAGACGGCAATCCCTTTCCACAAGGAATGCAATACCATCATGTTCCGGAAATCTTCGTGCACGCAGGCACGGCCCAGTTCGAGCACTTCGCGGCGAATCGAGTCGTATACGGAAAAGTCAAAAAGCTGGTCGCCGTAATAGCCCATATTAAGCCCAGCAGTGACCCCAGTCTGCAAACGGTAGGTGCCCACCAGGCGGTCCGTTTCCAGGTCGCGGACCAGGAGATGGTCGCAAAAGGAGTCGAAGGGATCGATATCGAGACCGCTGCGTTCGGAAGTGGAAAGGCCTTCGCGGAGCTCAAGATTAAAAACGAGGTAGCGTAAACGCTGGCACTCAGCTAAATCACAGGGCGTCTGCGCGAGACTGACGCGATACAGAGAGGTGGCGGCTAGGACTAGCTCGGAAGTTACCGTTTTCACAGTTGACCTCGGGCTATCTCAAGTGTCGCTGGACCTAGTTTGCTGCAGTGTTTCAATCGGGTTATTTTTCGTAATTTCTTTGTCTATCGAATCGCCAAGTTTGATGTTCAAGTCTACGGCGAATGTTCTGGAAAGGGAAGATCAGGAGCGGGAGGCTTTTCGGAAGTGGAAATAGCTGCCCGAGCGGGATGAACAAGCCCGGCGAAAATCCAATCGGCACTGGCGCAGATTTTCCGACCGAGACCAGGGCTAAGACGAACGTCATAAAATACCGCAGCTATCCCCACTTTCCTATGCTGGAGAATCGCTCTTGTGTTGTTAGAGTGAGACCTGTGAAAAGTAGCGGGAGATGGCTATGAGTTGGTTTGTTTGGGCGCTGTTGTCGGCATTTTTCGCCGGGCTCACGGCGATTCTTGCGAAGGCGGGAGTGGAGCACGTCAACCCCAATCTGGCCACCGCGATTCGCACCGTGGTGATACTGATTTTTGCCTGGGCGGTCGCACTGTTTACGAAGACCGAGCCGCTGTCGTCGATCGAAAAGCGAACCTGGATTTTTCTGATCCTCTCGGGCTTCGCCACGGGCTTGTCGTGGCTGTGTTATTTTCGCGCGTTGCAGTTGGCGAAGCGTCGCAGGTCGCTCCCGTCGACAAGTTGAGCGTGGTGGTTGCTATCGCGCTCGCGGCGATCTTTCTTCACGAACGCATTACGTGGCATCACTGGGCCGGCGGAGCGTTGATCTTCACCGGAGCCGTAATTTTGGCGTACGCGTAAGATATTGCATTGATTAAGCAAATCAATGAATTGCGCTAGTTCCTCCGGAATCTAATGGCTTTTGCTAAGTGGTACACCGTATCGAACGTTTCCCTACCAATTGTTACGCTTCCATCCTGAAAAGATGTTCGGCCATATTTGAAAGCTATTGAACGCGCCGACCTGCACCCACCGAAGCCCCGCCGGGAAAAGAAAAAAACAGGAGCGGCAGAAGGAAGGACAATGCATATATCCGGTGTAGTTCGTTCGTTGCTGTATTTGATTATTTCCATGGGGATGAGTGGTGCCTCATTTGCCCGGGTTGGCATCGGAATTGTTGTGAACTTCGGGCCACCAGCAATCCCAGTCTATGAACAACCAATGTGCCCCGGTGATGGCTACCGTGGGTGCCCGGATTTGGGATTACAGCGAGGAATATGGCTATTACTGGGTACCGGGGACCTGGGTTCGGCCTCCTCGCGTTGGCTATTTGTGGACGCCGGGATACTGGGGATGGGGCCGGCGAGGATATGTCTTCCACGAAGGCTATTGGGGCAGGCACGTCGGCTTCTATGGCGGCATTAACTACCGATACGGTTACGGTGGACGCGGATACGACGGCGGCCGTTGGGAAGGCGACCGCTTTGCCTACAACACGTATGTGAACCGCGTGGACACTACGGTGATTCACAACACCTACAACACGAGAGTAGAATGCCACGGTGAACCGCGTGAGCTACAACGGTGGTAACGGCGGCATCAACGCGCGGCCAACTTCGCAAGAAGAAGCTTATCGAAGAGAAGGGCACGTTGGGCGAGTGCGCGATCAGAACCAGCACCTACAGCAAGCGCGATCAAATCCGGAATTGCGGGCTTCCGCGAATCACGGAAGGCCACCGATCGCCGCGACGACTAAGCCAGCAGACTTCCGGTACGGCGTGGTTAATGCCAGAGAAGCTGGCGCTCCGTATCGGCCGCCGGAGCCAAAGAGTAACGGAAATGCGCAGCGCAACCCGCAAACCAAAAACGACGTTCGGCACGAAAGTAATGTAACAGGCAACCACGACCATGCGCGAGCGGGAAATAACCCTCGACCGGAAAGCACTTCTAGAAACGTTCCAGCCAATGCGGCACACACGAATCCGACCCACACTAACTCAGGGCATGCCAAGGAAGGTGGAGCTCACGAACCGAGTATGTCTAACTCGAATGGCAATTACGCAGCCGCGCGCGATCATCAGCAACAGC
Organism: Candidatus Acidiferrales bacterium; assembly: GCA_963741365.1. GTDB lineage: Bacteria > Acidobacteriota > Terriglobia > Acidiferrales > UBA7541 > Acidiferrum. The sequence continues at coordinate 48,668 of CAVUHY010000014.1, forward strand.
AGGAAGGGCTGGCGGCCAAGCAGAATCAGCAACACCAAAACCTACAACGGCAGCAGGAAATGGAACATCAGCAAGCCACTAAGAACGCTAGGAGCGAAGCGCAGAAGCAGCAGACGGAACAACGTCACGCGCAGCAGAAGCAACATTCAGAACAACAACACGGCAATCAGCAGAATGCAACTCTGCCGACGCATGCCAACCAACAGCATCCTGCACATCAGGCACAACCCAATCAGCAGCAGCACGCAAACCCGCAGCAGCATCCGCTGCAACCGAAGCATGAAGAGAAACAGCAGGCGCCTCGCCCGCAGCGGGAGAGCCAACCAGCGCCGCCAAAGCCATAACGCCAGATGCGGCTAGAAGGCGTGCCGGGGGCGAGCAACAATGCGTTCCCGACACGCTCTCCATTTTAAAGGCCGGTAAACGTCAGAAGCTAACGGACTGTGACAGTTGCGGTGGAGATGGTTTGGCCGAACGCGTTATTGGCGTACAGAGTGTAGGTTGTTGTAACGGCGGGATGCACTGTGACTGAGGTCCCGCGGGTAGCGCCAATTTCCGGAGAGACGATGACGTAAGATGCTCCGGTAACTTGCCATGAGAGGGTGACTGGAGTACCCGCAGAGACCGAATTGGCACTAGCGGTGAAATTTGCGATCTGTGGAGATGCGCCGCTGGGTGTAGTCGCCGCTGTGTATAAGGGCGCAATCTGGAGGACTTCAAAGTTGCCGGCAGTCACGGAGCCAAGATTGTGGAGATCGTTGTTGTCCCAGCGATCGTCTGGTGCGCCGCTGATATACATCGAGGAGCCGTTATCGGCCACGATCATCCCGTATTTCTTCATGGCATTGAGGATGACCTGATTCGACACGGAAAATGAAGAGACATTGAAGCTGAGCTTCAGGCGGATACGCATCCCCATGGGCGGGGCGTGGGGATCGGTGGAGTTCGATGCAAAATGCGAAGCGGGTGGCGTGAACGCTGGGCTGGAGTGCTGTACCGTAAATCGAATCGCGTGGTTGACGTGGCCCGCAGCGACCTCGTCGTAGCGCAGCAGGCCGGGGAAGATGGGTAAGCCCGCAGCATCGGCACTCGTCCAACTGTATGGACGCTGCTCGTCGGATAGCAAATCCCAGACTGCGGCGGAGTCAGCGTTCCAGGAATTGGCCAGCGGATAGGAATTGTAGAGTTCGTAGAGAAAACAGTTGGCGTTATCCAGCACGAGGACGTGGCGATCGCCTGTCCCGGGATTCGGATATCCCTCGATCGGCGCGGTGAGCGGAATCGGCATCGGTCCGGCATCGCTTTCGTCCCCATAGGCGGTGAAGTTGACGGGGACGAACGACTGCGAGGAGCCCACCACGGTATATGGAATGCCAATGCTGGAATTGTTGTATTGCCCCGCACCGAAATCCGCGTGCAGCCCAATCGAGGAACCAACGAACGTGATGATTGCGGCAGAGTTCGCGTCAACCGGGGATGCAGAGATGTCTTTGTTCCACAGATTGTCGGATGGGAACGGTAGAAAGCCGTTCAAGCTGGCGCCCTGGCCCGTGGACATGGCGCCGCAACTGGAAGTTTGCGTGGAGCCGTTCACCTGATAGGTAATCGAGGCAGAGGAACTGTTGCCTGGATCGGGATTCTGCACGGTGACAGGATAATTGCCAGCTGTCGCTGCACTGCCTGTGGCGGTAAGTTGCGTGGCGGAAACAAACGTGGTGGTGAGCGCATCGCCATTCATCAGCACGTGCGCGCCAGAGACGAAATTGCTGCCCGTGGCGGTGATGGAGTAGTTCCCAAGATTACCCGACGCAGGGTTGATTCCGGTGAGAACGGGCGTGGGATTCCAAAGTGTCACGGTGCTGGTCGAATTCTTTGAAGGGTCGGCCGCGCTGCTTGCTTTCACCGTCACGGAATTGGGGGAGGGAAGTGTCGACGGTGCAGTGTACTTTCCTGTGGCATCAATGGTGCCGAGGGTTGCCGAGCCACCAGTGATTCCGTTGACAGCCCAAGTGACAGCGGTATTAGTGCTGCCGGTCACTGCTGAGGCGAAGGTCAAGGAGGCGTCCGCACGTATGTTCGCTGTGTTTGGCGTTACGGAAACGGAGACCCCAGGAGGCGGGGGTGGTGGTGTGTGCCCCGTAGAAGACGCGCTGCCGCAGGAAGATAGAAACGCGGAGAGCGTGAGCAGGGATATGCAAGTTCGTAAGCCGCGCATATACAAATATTTTCTTGCCCCGAACGAAATGGAACAACTGGCCCGAGGGACAGAAAACGAACGGGCGTGTGCTCGCGTGATACCAGGCACAGTAAGCCCTTAGCGCAACAGTGCTGGCTACGATCTGCACAAACCCAAAACAGTCAGCTTGTAATACGCTTGAGGTATCCTTAACCTCTGGCAGAGCGTTGTCCAAATGTTGTGCAACGGAAGTCGAACATGAATCACTCAAAAAGATTGTCGCGAAATAGGCAACTGCAGTTCGTTCGCATTTTCACGCTGACGGCTTCCATCTATTTTGGCAGCTTTGGCTCCCTGGCGCATGGACAGGGCAAGGTATCTGAGGGTTGGCCCACGTACGGGAATGACGCAGGGGGCATGAAGTACTCGAAAGCCGGACAGATTGCGCGGGAAAACGTCGGGCAGTTAAAGCTGGCGTGGAGCTATCGGACTGGTGCGCTGGACGTAGAAACCAAGCTGATCGAAAAGGCTGCATTTGAAGCCACGCCGATTCTGGTGGAAGGCAAACTTCTCTTGAGCACGCCGTACGACCATGTGATCGCACTCGACCCGCGGAAAGGCACAAAGATTTGGGAATTCGACCCGGATGTGAAACTGAACAAGGAATATTCGGAGGTAACCTCGCGCGGCGTCTCCGCATGGATCGACAGGAGTCCGACGCCGGGGCGTAGTATCTGCCGTGTGCGTATTTTGATTGGGACGATCGACGCACGTCTAATTGCATTGGACGGGGAGACCGGTAAGCGATGTGTGGAGTTTGGTGCGAGCGGAGAGATCGATCTGTCGCATGACGCGGCCACGCTGGCCGAATGGACGGGAGGCTACCAAGTCACATCACCTGTGGCGATTTCTGGAGACGTCTTAATTGTGGGCTCCTCAATTGCCGACAACTGGAGAGTGGATCCTGGCCGCGGCATCGTGCGTGGTTTCGATGCACGATCGGGAAAATTGCGATGGACGTGGGATCCAATTCCGTGGGCATACCAGACGAAGCCGCGTACAGGCGCAGGGAATGCCTGGTCGATTATTTCCGTGGATGCAGAACACGATCTCGTTTTTGTGCCGACGGGAAGCGCCAGCCCGGATTATTTCGGTGGAATTCGCAAGGGCGACAACAAATGGGCAAATTCGGTGGTCGCCTTAAGAGCTTCGACTGGAGAATTCGTGTGGGGTTTCCAGGTAGTTCATCACGATTTGTGGGATTACGACGTTGCCGCGCAACCACTGCTGTTTGCGTGGAAGGACGGCACGCCCGCGGTGGCGGTCAGCACAAAGATGGGGCGCGTTTTCGTGCTGAACCGGTTGACTGGCGCCGCACTGCTGCCCGTGGACGAGAAACCAGTACCGCAGTCAGACATCGCGGGGGAAGCGAGTTGGCCAACGCAGCCATTATCGGCGATTTCATTGGTGCCCGAGAAATTTGAAGCGAGCGATGTTTGGGGGCCAACTCCGGAAGATGCGAAGTGGTGCCAAGACCGGATCGCGGAATCGCGTTCGGAGGGTATCTACACGCCGCCAAGCTTGAAAGGGAGCGTGATCGTCCCTGGAAATGTGGGTGGAATAAATTGGGGCGGCGCGGCGTACGATCCGCAACGACACGTGTTGTTCGCGAACACGAATCGCCTCGTGGCGTGGGTAAAGATGATTCCGCGAGACGAGTACGCCGCGGAAGCCAAGAAGGAGCAGACCAACCGAATCTTTGGCGAGTTTGCTGAACAATCTCCCTCCCCATACGGGATTTATCGCACCTTTCTTTTGTCGAGCAGCAAGTTACCGTGCAACGCCCCGCCCTGGGGAACCACCGTAGCCGTCGATTTATTCACTGGGAAGAAGGCTTGGGACGTGCCACTCGGCACGATGATTTCGGGCAAGGAGACAGGATCGATTAATCTTGCCGGTCCGATGGCTACGGCTGGCGGACTGGTATTTACCTCGGCAACGATCGATCCGTATTTGCGCGCTTTCGATTCCGACAGCGGAAAAGAATTGTGGAAGACCGAATTGCCCGCCGGTGGACAGGCAACACCCATGACCTACGTGATCGACGGTAAACAATATGTCGTGATTGCGGCAGGTGGGCACGGAAAGTTGCGCACCAAGCAGGGCGATTATGTACTGGCGTTCACATTGCCCTGATCCAAGAAAATTGTGACGAGAACGAATCTGGGCGCATCGGAAAGGCTGTGAGACAGGCTGATGCGTCGAGTGACTTGACGCCGGTCGAGGAGAAAAAAAGATGGCGAAGAATTTGGCGGTGCAAGTGGGAAAAGCGGGCGGGGATTTTGAATTCGTAGAGCGCGAGATCCCGCAACCAGCTGCGGGGGAAGTGCGTCTCAAAGTGCAGGCCTGCGGGATTTGTTATAGCGATCATCTGACGAAAGACGGTATGTGGCCAGGGATTGTTTATCCACGAGTTCCCGGTCATGAAGTCGCCGGTGTGATTGATGAAGTTGGCGCAGGCGTGAGCGAGTGGAAAAAGGGCGACCGCGTAGGAGTTGGATGGCACGGCGGGCATTGCTTTATGTGTGCTTCGTGCCGGCGCGGGGATTTTGTCACCTGCCAGCGTGAGCAGATTACGGGGATTACGCGTGATGGCGGTTACCAGCAGTATATGCTCGCGCGACAAGAAGGCTTGGCGCTCATGCCAGAGGGTTTGGACCCGGCGGACGCGGGACCATTAATGTGCGCTGGAATCACGACGTTTAATTCGCTGCGTAATAGCGGAGCGCGGCCCGGTGATGTCGTGGCAATCCAGGGAATCGGCGGCTTGGGGCACTTGGGCATTCAGTATGCGGCGAAGTCCGGTTACTACGTGGCCGGAATTGGCCGCGGGCCGGAGAATGGAGCGCTGGCGAAAAAGTTGGGAGCCGCGGTTTATATCGACAGCAAAGCGACGAACGCCTCGCAGGAATTGCAGAAATTGGGCGGAGCAAGAGTGATCTTGTCGACGGCGCCGAATTCCAAGGCGATGTCCGAAGTCATCGACGGTTTGGGCGTAGGAGGCAAGTTGCTCGTAGTGGGAGCAGCGCCCGAGCCGATCCAGGTCTCCCCGTTCCAGGTCATCGGAGCGCGAAAAAGCATACAGGGCTGGCCCTCCGGCACGGCGATGGATTCGCAGGATACGCTGCGGTTTTCAGCCCAGACGGGCGTGCGCGCGATGATCGAGAAATATCCGCTCGAGAAAGCCAAAGAAGCCTACGAGCGGATGACCAGCGGACACGCACAGTTCCGGGTTGTGTTGACCATAAGTTAGAGATCGCGGAAGTGGGAGCAGAAAAGAAAAGGGAGACGGCTCATCAGCTCTCCTGTTTTCGTGAAGAAGCGATTTAGAAGGGAATGTCTTCGTCGGAAATCTCGGGACCGCCACCGCCGCCCATGGGCTCCTCGGAATGGCCGCCACCATGGTCGTAATCGTCAGTTCGGCCTCCGCCACCGCCAGCAGCGGCGCCAGCGGCCATGCCGTCACCACGCCCGCCGAGCATGCGAAAATTCGTTGCTACGACTTCAAAGCTGGTGCGCTTCTGGCCTTCCTTGTCCTGCCATTCGCGAGATTGAATGCGGCCTTCGATGAAGATAAGCGAGCCTTTTTTCAGATATTGCTGGGCAATTTCCGCTTGCTTTCCCCACACGACGATCTTGTGCCACTCCGTGCGTTTTTGGCGTTCTCCACTCTTATCTTTATAAGTCTCATCCGTCGCAATGGAGAAATTGGCGACGGCCTGGCCCCCAGAAGTGAAACGTGTCTCTGGATCTCTCCCTAAACGGCCAACGAGAATGACTTTGTTAACTGACATTTAGATCCCCCTAAAAGGAGCAAGATAGCACGACGGCGAAGAAAAATGAAATGGAGGGGACAGATAGAATCATAGGTAAGGGATCAGCTAGGTGGTAAGGCCCATCCTAGTGTGGCGATGAAAGTTTGGGTATATTGTGGAGTGCCGCAACTGACTTCCAGGTGGCCCACACTGCCACGCCCCCTCCTTTTCGCCATTGCCGTCTTGGTGGCGGCGATTTCGACACTGTACGCAATCATTTGGATGTACGACGCACGGTTGCCGAACACGCAAGTGGAATTGGGATTCAACAACCTGCGCCATGAGTCGTTTGATGACGCAACACACTCCATCCTGGTTCATGACGTGGTCCCGGCAAGCCCGGCAGAGGTTGCCGGGCTGAAAGTCGGTGACCGAATCGTCGCAGTCAACGGCCAAACGCTTACCACATCGGCTCCCTACGACGAAGCCTACGCTCGAGGCAAGCCTGGTGACGCGGTTGAGTTTACATTGACGCGTCCAGGAGAATCGACGCCGGTGACGCTGAATGGCAATTTTCGAGCTCGACCGTCGTCGCAGGCGCAGGAGGGATTGGCAAAGAGTTCAGCGCAACAAATTCTGGCTTCCTTTCCGGTATTGTTCCTGCTGGTCGGATTCTCGGTGTTGTTCTTGAAGCTGCGCGATCCTCATGCCTGGCTGCTGGCATTGATGTTCTGCGCGTTTGCGGCGGCGCCGGACATCCAGAATTCCGTGGTTCTGCCGATGGAAACGCGAACGTTTGTCTTTGCTTACCGGGCCGTGTTTGCGGGATTGCTTTGCGCGCTGTTTTATCTGTTTTTTGCGATATTCCCCGTGCGCTCGCCTCTTGACCGGCGATTGCCGTGGCTGAAGTGGGTAGGATTAGGCTTGGCAGGGGTTACGATTTGGCCGGGATTATGCACGGGGCAGCCGAGCGCTCCGCAGTGGTTCGAAGCCACAGCCGGAGTACGTCTCTCGAAGGCTCTTCTGGAATCCTCCCGCTACTTGTTTCTCGGGCTAGGCGTGGTTTCCTTAGCACAGAATTCTTTTCGTGGCACAGTGCCAAAAGAAGCACGACGGAAATCGAGAGTAATATTTTGGGGCACCGTAGTTGGCATAGTGCCCATCTTGTTGGAACGCGCGGCAAAAGATTTTTCCAGTTACCAACCGGGGTTTTGGGTAGACAGGGCAGCTACACTCGTCTTGTTCTTGTATCCCTTGTCGTTCGCCTATGCGGTGGTGAAGCACCGGGTGATGGATATTCCGGTTTTGCTACGCCGCAGCGCCCGATATGTACTGGTCCAGAAGGGGTTTGTACTTGCAGTGTTTTTGGTGGCGGTTATTGCGATCACCCTGTTCACGCACGTGTTTTCTGGATTTGTGCGAACGAACACGAACCTGGGAATGGCGCTGAGCGCACTATTCGGCATCGTACTGGTGTGGGCTTCTGCACCGATGGTGAAGAGGGTAACCGCGCGCATCGACCGCGCCTTTTTTCGGAGCTCTTATGACACGCGCAAGACATTGCTCGAACTCGGGGAAAAAACCAGGAAAGTAAGCAACAGTGCCGAAATGGCAACGCTGCTGGAGTCGCATGTTCGCGAAGCACTACATCCGAAAACAGTAGCCTGCTATTTGCAGGGAGAGGATTCCTGGCTGAATGCCACGATTGGATCGTTACAACAAGTGCCGACAGACATTGCGAAACACGATCCGATGGTGGCTGAGTTGATCGAGCGAGGTAAGACATGGGACCTGCCACTGGCGAGCTTTGTGGCCTCCGCAAAATTCTCTTCGCTAACGCCGCTTGAGGCCGAGTGCGTGGTGCCCATCACCGGGCGCGACGCCGGACTGTTGGGCATGCTGGTCCTTGGACCGCGGCTTTCCGAAGAATCGTATTCCGGCGAAGACAAACAGCTACTGGACTCCGCAGCGGGGCAGGCAGGGATCGCACTCGAAAATATTCTTCTAGCGGAAAAAATGGCGGAGCGAATGGAAGCAGAACGGCGTGCCGCTCACGAAATGGACATCGCGCGAGACGTTCAAGCAAGGTTATTTCCTCAAGTGCGCCCAAGGCTGGAGACGCTGGAATATGCGGGGACGTGCATCCAGGTTAAGGAGGTGGGAGGAGATTATTACGATTTCCTGGACATGGGCCCCGGGCGGCTGGGAATAGTGCTTGCAGACATTTCTGGAAAGGGAATTGCCGCTGCACTGTTGATGGCGAACCTGCAAGCCAATTTGCGCAGCCAGTATGCCGTTGCTCTCGAAGATCCAGGCCGACTGCTGTGCTCTGTGAACCGTTTGTTTTACGAGAACACTCCCGACGATCGTTATGCGACATTGTTTTACGCCGACTATGACGAAGGAAGTCAAACGTTACGATACGCGAATTGCGGCCACAATCCACCCATTGTGGTGAGAGCCGATGGAACCGTGCAGCGCTTGCGAGCGACGGCCACGGTTCTCGGCCTTTTCGAGAAGTGGAAGTGTGCGACCCTCGAGACTTCCTTGCATCGCGACGATCTACTGGTGATTTACAGCGATGGCGTAACAGAAGCAATGAATAAAGATGGCGAAGAATTTGGCGAGGGCCGATTCCTTGAAAGTCTACGAGGGTTTCGATCTTCGACGCCGGAAGTGCTAATGAACGGAGTAGTTTCCGAAGTCAAACGATTTACGGAAGGTAAGCAGACGGACGATCTGACATTGGTGATCGTCCGTGGGGTCGGCCGAGCATAGAGATAGCTTACGTGGAAAGATCGCGGAGACTCCCGAGGCGGTTCACTCGCTTGGGAATCCTTCAAAGTGGCGACGATTTGAGTTATGGCTGGTCGCCCTATGGCCTCGGGACATTCTCGAAGCGAAATTCGAGAGTGGCGATTAGAGTGTGTGCATGGTACGACCGTTGGCCGCCGCCCAGGAACAGATAGCGGGCAGCAGACGGATCGCCCTCGATGAAACCAAGATAAAACGGGCTTGCGGCTCCCGGAACCGGAGTCGGGAATGTGGCGCTGTTGAGAATTGGATTCGTGCAGCCAACTACTGGCCCCGGCGGAGCCGGACTTACGCAGCCCCTGTAGGGGCCGCGCCGCAGGGTATGACCGCTCAGGCAGTTTTCGTTTGCAGTGCTCTGGATCAGTTGCTTGGGATTCGTCGTAGGGTGCGGATTGTCAAGCGCTCAAACGACTTTGGTGGGATAGGTTGCTAGTAGAAAAAGGGCAAGCGGGAGGAAAAGGTGAGTGTTCGGATCCGGGAAGGAAAGTTGGATGATCAGGACGTCGAGCAAATCGTTAATCACCGGAGAGCCATGTTCTTTGACATGGGACATGTAGATGCAGATTTGCTGAAATCGATGGGCGAAAGATTTCGAGTTTGGCTGGAAAGAAAAATGAAGGCGGGGGAGTATCGAGCGTGGTTCGCGGTAAATGAGGAGGAGATCGTAGTGGCAGGATCGGGATTGTGGCTTATGGAGTGGCCGCCTCACGTGACGGCTGGTGGCAAGTGGCGGGGAAATATTCTCAATGTCTACACCGAGCATGGCCAAAGAAGGCAAGGGTTGGCGCGAAAACTGATTAATGTAGCTCTGGATTGGTGCGAAGCGGAAGGCGTCGAGTCCGTAATTCTGCATGCGAGCGCGGGAGGAAAATCATTGTATGAGTCCATGGGTTTTGAGCCGACCAATGAGATGAGGTTAAAGCTGCGAAAGCGGTGACAATGGAGAACTAGTGTGCTGTCCCATAAATAACTGGTATTAGTATTGCTGGGAATATAGGCATCTCCTGTGCACAATGGAGGTGCCTATGGCGATGGGACGGCCGAAAGCGGTGTTGGTTTTGGATGCGGAGCTGCGCGAGCAGCTAGAAGCCTTGGTCAACTCGCGCTCTCTTCCGGCAGGCTTGGTACGTCGGGCCAAGATTATTTTGCTGAGCGCTTCGGGAAAGACGAATCGAGAAATTGCTCGTCAGCTGGAGACGAGCAAGGTCACGGTAAGTTTGTGGCGGTGCCGATTCCTCAGGCACGGAATGTCCGGACTTTATGATGAGTTACGGCCGGGCCGCCCGCGGCCGATCAGCGACGAGCGGGTGGCACAACTAGTTTGTAAGACGCTGAAGACGAAACCCAAAGACAGCACGCATTGGAGTATCCGGCAAATTGCCGGCGAAACCGGTGTGTCGAAATCGACCGTGCACCGCATCTGGCAAGCGTTTGGCTTGCAACCGCATCGGCAAAAAATATTTCAAGCTCTCCGGCGATCCATTTTTTGTAGAAAAAGTACGGGATATTGTAGGGCTGTATTTAAATCCGCCGGAAAATGCGGTGGTTTTGTGCGTGGATGAGAAGAGCGGAATTCAGGCATTAGAACGCATCCAGCCAATGTTGCCTCTGGGATTGGGTTACGTCGAGGGAGTGACCCACGATTATCGACGCCACGGAACCACGACGTTATTCGCCGCGCTGGACACGGCGAACGGCAAAGTGCTCACGCCATGTCGGTCGCGACATCGGCATCAGAGGGACTTGGAGGTGCATCATTGTCGACAACTACGCGACGCATAAACACCTGCGAGTCAGACGCTGGTTCGCAACACGACCACGATTCCATGTGCACTTCACTCCAACCTACTCCTCCTGGCTCAATCAAGTGGAGATCTGGTTCAACCGCATAACGCAGCAAGCCATTCGAAGGGGAACATTCAGCAGCGTGAAAGACTTAGTCGAGAAAATCGATCACTATGTCCAGAATTCTAACCGCCACGCGCGGCCGTTCGTCTGGACTGCTACAGCAGATTCGATCCTCGGTAAAGTTGAACGACTATGTAAAGGTATTTCCGGGACAGCACACTAGAGACGGGCGTTAACGGTGACGAGAGAAAGCAATCCCCGTGGTATGCGAATAGCGAGATCGTCGTACCTGAGCGTTAGCGTGCGGCGGATACGGCGACGCCTAGATCCTTCAATTTGGCGCGAGCGCGGCGTTCTTCTTCGGTGCCCGGATAACGCTTTACTACTTCACGAAGCTCTTTAATACCTGGATTTTTTTGCCCCAGTTCAATCAAGGCCATGCCCTTTTTCAGGCGCGCCGGCGCGAGTTTGAAACTCTTGGGGTAGTTGCTCAAAACCCTGTCGTATTCTTCGACAGCTTGGTCATATTGTTTTTGCGTATAGGCGATTTCGCCGAGATAGAACTGCGCGTTGGAGGCGAGGTCCGTGTCTCCGTAATACTTGAGATAATCCTGAAATTCAGCGCGGGCGAGATCGTACTTGCCGCTGGTGATGTCGCGCAGACCGTTGGAATAAAGCGTGTCGGCGGAAGGCGGCGGGCCAGAAGGAGAGCCGCTCGAAGTGGCGGCCGGCAGGGCAGCGGAACCGCCGGATGGCTGCGTCGACATCGAACCGCCGTTTAAGGGTACAGCAGAGTTTGCGCTGACCGGACCGCCGCCGGCGATGCGGGAGTCGATATTCTGGACGGAATTCTGGAGATCGGCGAGTTGCTGATTTAGTTTGCCGAGGCGCGATTTAATCTCCTCCAGATTGTCCGAGAGCCCCTGAACCTGGGTCGACATGGTGTCGAGGCGAGCGCCGGAATTGGCCTGAACATCCTGAACGGACTTTTCGAGCCCGCTCATGGTGGAGTTGAGCTTGCTTACCGTGTCCGCAGACTGCTCGATGAGCGTCTTCTGAATGGTGTGCTCCTGCGTCATCTGCGTCTGCAGGCCTTTTTGACCTTGCAGCAAACTGGTGACGTCGCGTTGGAGCTCGACCATTTCGCGGTTGACCGCCTGGATCGGTTTGGGCCCTATGAGGCTGCCGGCGATAGCGCTGGCCAGCATGGTTCCGGCAAAAATTACGATGTTACGAGTGCGCATGATACTTCCTCCACGGGTACAGGCGTTTCAGGGGAAAACAGTGAAGCGAACCCCAATACTTCAATGTAATGGGAGATTGCGGAGAGGGCAAGTGGTTGCTCGGATAAAAGTTATCACTGGTGGAACACTGAAGATGAAGGCTACGAGAGTGGTTGTAGACGTCGTCTGCAGATCCAGTCGATTCCGTGCATGAAAAAAAACCAACCCAGGGCCGCGAACTTAGAAGCGTCCAGCGGCTAGCGGGCACTGGCTTTGGATTGAGCGTCGGTCAGAAAATCTTCGTACGTACCCTTGAAGTCGTAGATCTTGCCTTCGCGGAAATGCCAGATGCGGGTGGCTACTTCATCGAGAACGTCTTCATCGTGAGTGACGAGGAGAACCGTGCCTTCATATTTTTGCAGCGCGATATTCAGGGCGTTGATGGATTCCAGGTCGAGGTTGTTGGTCGGCTCGTCAAGGGCCAGGAAATTTGGTTTTTGAATCATCAAGCGGCAGAAAATCAACCGGGCGCATTCACCGCCAGACAGAGCCGCGGTGGGTTTCAGGGCATCTTCTCCACTGAAGAGCATCTGGCCCAGGTAGCCGCGAATTTCTTCCTGCGTCGCTTGCGGCCAGAATTGCCACAACCATTCAAGGGCGGTGATGCCTTTGGTTTTGTCGATGGTGTAGCCGAAGTCCTGCGGGAAATAGCCTACCGTGACTTCGTGCCCCCAGGCCACGTTCCCGGTATCGATCTGAAACGCATGTTCCGCAGGGCCGATGAAAGGGCCGGAGTTGCGGATGATGGATTTGAGCATGGTGCTTTTGCCGGCGCCATTGCGTCCGGTAAACGCGATTTTCTCTCCGCGAGTGATGCTTGCGGAAAAATTCTTGATGACTTCCAGGTCGTCGTAAGACTTGGAGAGGTGCTTGATTTCAAGCGGCAACCGGCCCGAGGGGCGCTCCGTAGTGAAGCGAATATACGGGCGTTGAATATTGGAGCGAGCAAGTTCGGAGGTCTGCAGGCGCTCGACTTCTTTTTTGCGCGAAGTGGCTTGGGCGGAACGTGTGCCGGCAGCAAAACGGGCGATGAAATCGTTGAGCTGGGCGATTTTCTTTTCACGAACGGCGTTGTCCGCTTCCATGCGCGCGCGTATCTGGGTTTTGGCGAGGACCATTTCGTCGTAACCACCCGGATACATGATGATGGTTTCGTAGTCGATATCGGCGGTGTGGGTGCAGACACTGTTGAGGAAATGGCGATCGTGAGAGATGACGATGAGCACGCCGTGGTACTCGTTGAGATATTCCTTCAGCCAGTGAACGGAGTCGAGGTCGAGGTTGTTCGTAGGCTCGTCAAGAAGCAGGGCAGACGGATTGCCGAAGAGAGCCTGAGCGAGCAGCACGCGAACTTTCTGGCCGCCTTGCAACTCACCCATGCGCCGCTCGTGCAAAGTAGCTTCAATCCCCAGGCCATCGAGCAGGACACCTGCATCGGCTTCGGCTGTGTAGCCGCCTTCTTCGCCAACTATTCCTTCGAGTTCTCCCAGCCTCATGCCATCTTCGTTTGTGAGAGTGTCGTGGGGTTTCGCGTAGAGTTGATCGCGCTCTTCGAGGGCTTTCCAGAGGCCGCCATTGCCCACGATGACAGTGTCGATTACTCGAAACTTGTCGAAGGCGAATTGATCCTGGCGAAGGACACCCATCTCCTTGGGGCGAGTGATGTTGCCTTTGGTGGGCTCCTGTTCGCCGGTAAGGATCTTCATAAATGTTGATTTACCCGCGCCATTCGGGCCGGAAATCGCGTAGCGGCGACCTTCCATGAAAGTCGTGGTCACATCCTCAAAGAGAATTCGCGACCCGAAGCGCATAGTGACGTCATTGACGGCAATCATAAGATTTAATTTTATCTTAGGAATCGTAGAAATGCGAAATGGCTTAAGGATTATCCCGCAGGAGCGGCTGGAAAATACCATGGCGCGCGGGTGGGCAAACCTGTAGGACATTATTTCCGGAAGCGTAAGAAACGAAACTTCCGTTTGCGGGAATCAGTGCACTGCTCTTCTTTACGGACGGCGGCCTGGGTGGCAATGGTGGATTGTTCGACGCCTCTTTTGGAAGTGGACCGAATATGTTCGAGTGGGATTTTCGTGGCCCACAGATTTTTGATGCTACAAACCACCTGACGCCAGGAACATTTCCAATCGACACAGATTCGAGAGCCTTTTTCAAGAATTTCGGTGTCGGGGGTAGTGGTGCGTTTACTTCTGGAACAGTCGGTGACTACTGCCGCGGTCGTTCCGGAGCCTGCGTCGCTCATGTTACTGGGTATGGGCCTTTTTGTAATTCCTGCCACGCGGAGACATGTCAAAAAAAAACTGAGCTGATCCGAATTTCCGCCAGGCGAAACCGATTCGGCGCAAAATTATTTTGAAGTGAGGCGGTAAAGCCTCCCTTGCCACTCTTATGGCGATTTATCGATTCCTCGCGGGTGTGTTACATTAGCGTTTTCCTGCAAACTGATGAAACCCTCGCATCCAAAGCCTATACGAGTACGTTCTAGCGCGGGAGACTATCGGGTACTCTGCCATTCTGGTTTACTGCAACGTTTAAGCACGGAGCTAGAAGCGCTTGGGGGCCATTCGAACATTCATTTCGTTACGTCCCCGCGCGTCTGGGAGGCGCTGGGAAAGACAGCGCTAGACGGATTTCGGAAGAAGAAAAGACCGCAGATCCACCTGCTGGATGATCATGAAGCAGCAAAGACGCTTAGCACTGTGGAAAATGCGACGCGCTTGTTAGTGCGCGCCGGAGCCGACCGACATTCGCTGATCATTGCCATGGGTGGTGGAGTGGTTGGCGATGTTGCAGGATTCGTAGCGGCGACTTACCTGCGCGGAGTCTCGCTAGTTCAAGTACCCACCACGCTGGTGGCGCAAGTGGATAGTTCGGTCGGTGGCAAGACCGGAGTTAATTTACCGGAGGGAAAAAACCTGGTCGGCGCGTTTTACCCGGCCAAACTTGTGGTGGTTGATCCAGAGGCACTGGCGACGTTGCCGGATCGCGAATATCGCGGCGGGCTGGCGGAAGTCATCAAGTATGGAATCATTGCGGATCCGAGGCTTTTCAAATTTCTGGAAGATAGTTTAGAAGACTTGCTAAAACGCGACGCTGGGGCACTACTACATATTCTGCGCCGCTCGATCGAGATCAAGGCAGATGTAGTGAGCCGAGACGAACGCGAATCCAGCCTGCGAGAAATCTTGAATTTCGGTCATACATTCGGGCACGCGCTGGAAAGCGTAACGAAATACCAAAAATATCAACATGGAGAAGCAGTAGCCCTGGGGATGATCTGCGCGGGACTGCTGGGGCACGAGGCCGCAGGCACGCCGGCAGATGAAGTTGCGCGGATCATCACTCTGATTCGGCGCATCGGGCCACTGCCGGGCTGGCCGAAGTGTAAACCGGAAACGCTGATTAAAGCGATGCGCTCGGATAAAAAGAGTCGCGGCGGGGAAATGCGATTTGTGCTGGCGCCACGGATTGGGCGCGCAAAATCGTACGATGGAATTAGCGAGAAGACCGTGATGTGTGTGCTGCGCTTTATGGCGAATCATGCACACAATCCGGAAAAGACCATCGGTAAGTGCGATGGCTGAACAAGTAACACTGCCGAGCGGGACAAAACCGGAAGGCGCGCTCAACGAACGGGACGCTTCGCGAAAAGTGCGCGAAATGTTTACGCGCATTGCGCCGCGTTATGACCTGCTGAATCACCTGCTGTCTGCACAGATGGATCGCCGCTGGAGGCGGAGAGCCGCCAGAGAATTGCGATTCGTCGTGCAAAACGCGGACGCAACGGTTTTGGATCTGTGCTGCGGAACAGGGGATCTGGCCTTTGCGCTTGCCAAAACCGCCAAGGCCAAGATTGTGGGCGCAGATTTTTCGCACACCATGCTTGTGCGGGCCACGGAAAAGAGTAAAACCGCGGGACAGGAAAAGTGGCGAATCCCTTTCTTCGAAGCGGACGCGTTATGCCTTCCGTTTTCGGACTCGTCCTTCGATCTGGTGACCACCGCGTTCGGGTTTCGCAACCTCGCCAATTACCAAGCCGGACTGCGAGAAATCCTGCGGGTACTCAAGCCGGGCGGCACTCTGGGTATTCTGGAATTTACCGAACCCGCGCCTGGTATTGTGGGGGACCTTTACCGGCTTTATTGCCAGAAGATTCTTCCCAAAATTGGCGGAATGATTTCCGGCGACGCCGCGGCGTATGCCTATTTGCCTAAATCCGTGGCTCGATTCTTTCGCCCCACAGAACTGGCCGGACTGATGAAGGAAGTGGGTTACCAGAATGTACGCTACCGGCTTATGACCCTGGGATCGGTAGCGTTGCATGTTGGTCGCAAAGGTTGACGGACAGACTCAATATCTTTCGTCCTGGAAGGCGAGCGGGTTTTTAACCGGTGATTGGTGTCAATCTTGGAAGAGCGCCTACACATTTTTTCAGGAAAAATCTATAAGGTTGGACTCATCCGTTACGTCGATGTGCCCGCAGCAATCTCTCGCGCGCTAAAGGCTACGGAGGTTTTCGTTCCTGTTTGCGGGACGGTGGAAGGTGCTCCGTTGCTGACGACCTTGGTGTCGCGCGGGAAGGGAGTCCACCGGGTGGCGATTCACGGTGACATTCGAAAGAAGTTGTGCGTTGATGCAGGAGCAATCGTAGAAGTTGCGCTGGAAAGAGACAACGAGCCGCGCGAGCCGGCGCTGCCTCCGGCGCTGGCTCTTGCCCTGCGGCTGTCGCCTCGCGCAGGAGCTCATTTTCGCGGTATGAGCGTGGCGCTGCGACGACAAATAGTGCGCTATTTGACCTCTGTGAAACAGCAGGCGACTTTGGAACGCAGGGTCGTGGTGTTTGTTCGACGCTTGGAGCAGCGTGCGTTGGAAAAGAAGGCGAAACGTAAGAAGTTGAAATAGCAAGACAAACGGCAACAGAATCAGCAGCTTCCCTTCTTCCAGTTGTCGTTTCAGAAATCGACAGCGCAATTTTTGGCGTCTGCGCAGCCTTACAAGCTGCTTTGGAATCTTGCGTGCATATTCTCGCCGTGGACTTCGTGTAGTGACCTTTATTGACTCTTAAGAATTGACTATTGTGGCCAGGAGATGGACCCAGTAGGCTCTGCGTTACGGGATGCCAGACCTGAGGGAGATCGGCATGAAAGTTGGATCAGGCGCACGTCGTACGACGAAAGCTGGAACAGTGAGAGGTGGATTCGCGAGTGTTGCTGCGGAAGAGTTGCAGATGCGCATCGCTGCCAGCGGCCTGAGCGATTCACTGGCGCGGATGGCGTGCGAATTGTGCATAGAAGAAGTGCCCGTGGAAGAGGCTTTTCAAAAAATTCAAGAATCCGCGATCGAGAAAATGGTGCATATGCTGGATTCCACGATCCTTGCGGATGAAAGTGCACTGAAGAGTTGCCTCGAGACTGTGAGCACAGAATCAGAGCGGGTGGCTTGGCAAGCACTGGAAGCAGGAACCGAGGACTTGCGGGAAGGTTTAGCGTTGTTGGACGAACTGAAGAAGTTCGAGACCAACGGGTACCTGAACTAGCGGCTCATCCAAGCCGACAATCGAGAATCACGGAAAGCTTCAATCTGCCCGCATTACGAGAAGTCTCAAAATCCCCGTCGAATAAAATCAAAATTCCAGTGAAACCGTGGCGTCTGGGAATCGTCAGCGCGCCCATCCTGGGTCGCCGCCGGCTCTGCGTAGCTCGTCTTCCAGATCACTGATCTGCTTTTTCAGGTTCTCCACCTCGGCCTTTTTTGCATCGAGCTTGGCAAGATCTTGATCAATGTCTTTGCGTGTGTATTGTTGCATCAGGGCTTTTTGAGGATCGGGATAGTATTGCACTTCATTCTTGTTCAGCTGCCGTTGCAAAACTTCCACTTCTTTTTCGGCTTGCGCTAGCTTGGAACGGGCTTTGCCAAATCTCTTGCGCCAATAGGCTTCCTGTTTAGGGTCGTCTTCGGGACCAAGTTTAGCATCGGCCTTGGTTGAAACGTCGCCTTGTCCTCCGGCAGGCGGAGCGCCTGCTGGTTTGGCATCTGCCGGCTTGGCATCGGAGGAAGTGATCGAGGGAGCGGAAGGGAAGTCATCGTTAGTAAAAACTTTCTTGGGCTTCGGTTCTTTCAGTTGTTCAGCCCGCGCCTTGCGAGCCGCAGCGGCCAGAGGATCAGGTGATTGCTGCGAATCGGGATCCTGAGCCGAAGCCGAAATCGCGGCGACGAAGCAGATCGAGAGTAAAATCGCGGTCCGCACAAAGATTTGTAAGCGCATAGACACGTACCTCCGCCAGAGTGGGCAGGAAGCTCCCAAGAGACTAGTTCGACTGCTGAGCATATTGTAGCGCGGATTCACGCGATGGGCGCTCCGGCGGCGCGTAAGAATCAAGAGCTAGTGCGGGAGGAAAGACGGAAGGTAGGGTGCCGCAAAAACAACGAAAAGCGCAGCTATCCCGAGGAAAGTGCCAAGCGGAATCTGATATTGAGAAACGATGGCCCAGCGGAGAGCATCGACTTTCCCCAAGCCACGTCGACTGGCCCGCTGCGCGAGATCGCCCTTCCACCCGGATAGAAACAGAATGAGGACCAGGGTTACGCCGATGATGGAGCCAAGGAACGTACCGATAAGGATCGTCAAAAATGCTCCAGGAGAACCCAGAAACGCTCCAACCATGGCCATCATCTTGACGTCGCCCATCCCCATGCCCTCGCGGTGTCGCAGACGCTTATAGGCGAAAGCGGCTCCCCACAATAAGCAACTGCCGAAAGCGGCGCCCAGGAGTGCGTCCATAAGGCCAAAAACAGATGAAGCGTAGGGCGGCAGCTTGTGGAGCCCGAGGTGGGAAAAAAGCGCTCCTGCAATTCCGTCGATGGGAGGAACGCGCGTAGCGAAGGCCAGTCCGATGCCGAAGCCCGGCCACACAACCGCGTCAGGAAGCAAGCGGACGCGCAGATCTGTGACGATCAGCACGATCAGCAAGCAACCGAAGATTAGCCATTTGAACATTGGAATTGTGATCCCAAATGTGACATAGGCAAATACGAAGAAAGCTCCGGTCAGCAATTCGATAATGGGATACATAGGAGAAATTGGCAGGGCGCAGTTGCGGCATTTCCCGCGAAGCAGCAGCCAACCGAAGATGGGAATGTTGTCGTAGGGCTTGATGGGAATCATGCAGCGTGGACAACGGGAACCGGGAGACACGACGGATTCGCCCTCTGGAATGCGCGCGATGCAAACATTCAGAAAGCTGCCGATGACGATGCCGAAAAGGAAAAAGAGGAACGGGATCACAGAATTGACTTTGACATAGGTGAGAAGGCCACTCAACGAATGGAGAAAGGTACAGTGTCGGATGGCTAACTGGCTTTCTGAGGAAAAAAGACTCCCCGCAGCGTTCGCACGAGCACAGAGCTCGTCGAGAAGAGATCGAGGAAAGCAGGTAGAATTACAGAATGGCGATGAGTTGGTTTGAACACGCGATCCGGCGGTATGAACACCGGCGGTGGACTACGGACGATAACCGCATGGTGCGACCGTTCGAGTGGGGCTTGGAGCACATTAACGGATATGCCGAGCATGCGGACCCGAGGGATTTCGTGCGCCGGTACGCGCAAGATGCGATTGCGAACAGCCAGGAATGGTACGCGCCGGGCGAAGTCCGCGACTACAGACTGGACTCCGAAAATGTTCTGACCTTTACCAGTCCGCTGGAGTCTGCGTGGCCGGAGAACAACACCGTACACGCGCAGCTGTTCCGCGGGAAGAAGATCGGGCCGGCGGTGCTGGTGCTGCCGAACTGGAACGCCAAATGGCATGGGCAAGTGGCGCTGTGCCATTGGCTACAGCGCATGGGCATTACGACGATGAAGATGAGTTTGCCATACCACGATCGACGCATGGCTAAAGGTCACGAACGCGCCGATCAGTTGGTGGGGCCGAATATCGGATTGACGCTTCAGGCGAACCGGCAAGCGGTGAAGGATGCGCGTGCATGCCTGACTTGGCTGGAGCAGCAGGGCTACGATCATCTGGGAATCTTGGGGACGAGCATCGGATCATCGGTAGGCTATATAACCCTTGTTCATGACCAGCGAGTGCGGGCGGGCGGGTTCTTTCACGTGTCGACATATTTTGCAGACGTGGTGAGCCAGGGAATGACGACTAATCATGTGTGGGAAGGATTGCGGCACGAGGTAAGCGTCGAGGAGTTGCGCGAGTTCTGGGCGCCGGTAAGTCCCATGCCATACGTGGAACGGGGGATGGGCGCGAATCGCGACACGTTCATGGTGTACGGCAAATACGATCCAACGTTTTTGCCGGAATTGACGCGGGAGATGCTTTACGCTTTGCGAAAGCACGGAGCCGATCCGCGCACGCTGGAGCTGCCGGTGGGGCATTACTCGCTGGAGTTGGCGCCGTTCAGCTACGTGGCGGGGTATCGGATGTTTACGTATTTCCTGGAGGCGCTGGGATAGGGAGAACTCGGCATAACTCGGGGCGCCAGGTTGAACCCCTTTCATGGACCCGTGTTTACAGAGAGTGGAGGCGATAAAAGATATTTAGTACAGGATTCTCGAAATCGCACCATTCGCAATCAGGTTATAAACGGCATTCATGTCGGGGGCCAGGGGACGATCCTCTGTGACTTTGGGGGAAACCGAGCGGACGGCGTCATAAGCTTTACGAGCGAGCGTGCCGGTTAGGAGTGGGGCTAGGAGATCGATGCCCTGGCAGGCGCACAGTAGCTCGATCGCCAGTATGTGGCGGAGATTATGGAGCATGCGTTCGAGGCGACGGGCGCCGCTCATACCCATCGAGACGTAATCTTCTTGATTACCTGAAGTAGAAATCGAATCGACAGAGTGTGGGGTGGCGAGTGCGCGATTTTCGCTGGTGAGCGCAGCGGCGGTAACTTGCGCGATCATAAAGCCAGAATTCAGGCCGGGCTCGGGAGTGAGAAATGCTGGGAGCAGGCTGGTAAGCGGATTGGTCATCTGCTCGATGCGGCGTTCCGCAATGCCGCCCATCGTGGCAAGCGCGATGGCCACCTGATCGGCAGCCATTGCCAACGGTTGGCCATGGAAATTTCCGCCGCTGATGATGTCGCCTTCGCCGTTTTCTTTAAGGAACACAAGGGGGTTGTCGGTGGCGCTATTTAGTTCTACCAGTGCCGTTTCTCTTGCATAGCCCAGTGAATCGCGGACCGCGCCATGAACTTGCGGCGTGCAACGTAAGCTGTAGGCATCTTGCACGCGGGGATCTTTTTCGGTTGCCCGGTGCGATTCACGAATCTGGCTGCCATCGTTCAAATGAGCCAGATTGCGCGCCGTGGTGCCGGCTCCTCGATAGGCGCGAGCGTGCATGATGCGCGAATCGAAGGCGCCGGGACTGCCACGCAGGGCGTCCAGCGAAAGCGATGCCGCTACGTCGGCAGTATCGGCAAGAACATCAGCATCGTAAAGAGCCAGGCTGAGAAGGGCCAGCATGCCTTGCGTGCCATTCAGCAGCGAGAGACCTTCCTTCGCTTCTAGCGCGACAGGAACAATGCCGGCTCGCTTCATGGCTTCGGCACCAGTGAACTTTTCTCCTTTGTAAAAAGCCTCGCCTTCGCCGATAACGACTTGCGCGAGGTGGGCCAAGGGAGCGAGGTCGCCGGACGCGCCAACGGAACCCTGCGAAGGGATGAGCGGATGGATGCCTGCGTTCAGCATGGCGCAAAGAGTTTCCACTACGACGGGACGAGTGCCACTAAGTCCTTTAGCGAGGGCGTTAGCGCGGAGGAGAATCATAGAACGAGTCTCGCCTTCGTTGAGGGGCGAGCCTACCCCGCAGGCATGGGAGCGGACGAGATTCACTTGCAGCTGCCGAACTTGTTCGGTGGAGATGCGAACGGACGCCAACTTTCCAAATCCGGTGTTGATGCCATACGCGGTCTTGCCGCATGCGACGAGTTGATCGACGACATTGCGCGATGCCTTCATCCGCACAACCGCGTCAGGCGACAGGAATACCGGTTCGCGCCGGAACGCGACTCCATAGAGTTGCGAGACGTCAGTTCGTTACCGTTGAGAACAATGCTCATTTCCGCGCTCCGGTCCGGCGTTGCTGCAGTTATGGAAAGAAAAGCAGTCTTGTATTTCTCGGGAAAATGTTTTACCTGGCCCGCTTTGCTGCAGGCAACGTGGAGGGTGTGGCCAGTGGCGAGAAATTTTTGGTCGTTCTCGCGGAAGATTTCGTAACCAAATTTCAGCGTGCGCGTTTTTACTTCGAGGATGCGGGTGCGAACGGTGAGCAGTTCGTCGTAGCGAGCGGGATGCTGATAGCGACAGTGGACATCAGCGACGACGATATAGGTGTCATCATCGGCCTCCATGCGTTTGTAATCGAAGCCGAGGGAGCGCATAAGTTCGACGCGGCCGACCTCGAACCAGACTAGATAATTTGAGTGATAAACGACGCCCATCTGGTCGGTTTCGGCGTAACGGACGCGGATCGTGTGGTCGTGGTGAGTGAGCATGTGTGTGCGCGAAGTTTCACGCAAGTGAATAGTATGCCGGAAATCGCGACGTGGGGAAATTGCGAAGGCAGCACCAGTGATTTTCCTGAAGTTGAGTAATTGCCACGGCCCCCCACTCCGCCCGAACTAGACGGCCTCCGACCGACCTCCGGCCGGAATGACGAAGACTTGGCGGCGTTCAAACGTCGTCTTGCCAATGGGGTTTGCGTTTTTCTAGGAAGCTGGCTATCCCTTCTTTGAAGTCGGGGGTGCAGCGGATTCTCGCGTTTTCTAGGATGGCGCGTTCCAGGTCGTGATCCAGGCTGGCGGCTGCGGCGGATGTTAGGAGATGCTTTGCTCGGGTGACGCTGGCGGGGCTGGCGGCGATCAGGGTGTCGGCTAGCTCGTGGGCACGCTGCATTAGATTGTCGCCTGGGACAATTTCGTTTATGAGGCCGAATTCTTTCGCTTCGGTAGCTTCGATCATGCGACCAGTCAGCAGCAGATCGCGGCAACGTTTCTCGCCGATCTGACGAGTAACGAAGACAGAGACGATAGCGGGGAGAAATCCAATTTTTACTTCGGTGTAGCCGAATTTCGCTTCGGGTACAGCAAGGGTAAAGTCGCAGAGCGTGGCGATACCGCATCCTCCAGCAAGGGCGTGGCCATTGACGGCGGCGATCAGGGGCTTGGTGTAGCTCCAGATTTTGCGGAACATTTTGGCCATCCGCCGAGAATCCTCCTGATTTTCCGAGGCCGACTGATGCGCGATGGCCTGCAGCATTTCTAAATCCATGCCGGCGCAGAAGGTTTTGCCGCTTCCAGTCAGAATGACGACGCGGGTGCGAGTCTTTTCCAGTTCGTCGAGCGCGGCCAGCAGCTCGGCGATCATTTGGGTGGAGATGGCGTTGCGTTTGTCGGGTCGATTGAGGGTAATCGTTGCCAGGCTGCCGGAAGTTTCCAAGAGAAGGGTCTGGTAATTCACTGCAGGGCTTCTCCTTCCTGTGCGGCTGCCTCGTGAGAGTATTTTGCACGGATCGCGTGGCTCATCTCCACAAGTTTATTTAGATTGTCGGAATCGATGCCTGAGTCGGCGCCCACTTTCCGGAGAGCCGCAAGGACAGCTTCAGTGGGAATGTTGCCGACCAAATCGTCTCCCGCGAATGGGCAACCACCGAGACCAGTGAGAACGCTATCGAAGCGTCGACAGCCAGCGGCGTAGGCGGCCAGAATCTTGTCTTCAGCGCCTTCGGGCCGCGAGTGGAGATGGACGCCTAGTTCAATACCCCCTACATGATCTTTCACCTGGGAGTAGAGTTCGTGGACCAGGTGGGGAGTGGCGGTGCCCACAGTGTCGGCGAGCGAAACAGTCTGTACCTGAATATCTTTGAGCCACTCCAGCGTGTCCTGAACGATTTCTGGCCCCCACGGTTCATCGTAGGGGTTGCCGAAAGCCATGGAGATGTAGATGACAAGTCTCTTATTGGCCGATTTTGTTTCTTTTTTCAGTATTTCCACCAGCGTCCGCGATTCGGCGCGATTCATGTTGGCGTTGGAACGGCGAAAATAGGCGGAGATGGAATAGGGATAGCCGATGGTGGAGACACCGCGAGTGGCCAGAGCGCGCTCGAGACCCTTTTCGTTTACCACGATGCCGATAATTTCAGGAAGTGTTGTGGCGTCGGAAAGGGAATCGAGTAATCGGCGCATGACCTCTTCACTGTCAGCCATTTGCCGGACGTGCTTGGGCGAGACGAAACTAACAGTGTCGATGTGCTGAAACCCTCGAGCGATTAGCTCTCGCAGGTAGGCGACTTTTGTTTCCGTGGGAATAGATTCAGAGAGCCCTTGCCAGGCGTCGCGGGGACATTCAATTAGTTTGATGGAATCGGTCATTTAGCGAGGTTTTTCCTGGTTGTTTTTTGACGTGAGAGAAATTAGGAATGCGAAAAACAAGATGAAGCCGAGGATTCCTAACGCGCCTATGGTTTTGTTGTAGAGAATACTGTGGCTCATGACACTTTCGAGCGTGCGATGCCCGATATAGACAGCGCACAAATAGTAGAGCATGCCCGCGATGAGACCCAAAATGCAGAGGGCAAATGCCGTGGACATGGCGATCAGTAAATTGCGAGAATGTCGATTCATGGCTCTTGGCGATACGTGATTTTAGTTTACGAGGGAATTGGGCAAAGAGAAAGAGAACCGACGAGGATTAACTACCGAGGACGCAGAGAGCACAGAGACGGGAAGAGCAGAGAAATGTTTCACGCTGAGGAAGTGCGCAGGGGACCGAGAGTTTTGCGGGGGCATGTGAGTTGAGATCCTTCGCTTCGCTCAGGATGACGGTATTTTAGGCGAACTGAATAAGAGGGCGAAGAATTTGTCACCGAGGACACAGAAAGCGCAGAATTGGAAACCGAGAAAAATCAATCCCCGCTAAGGCATGATGTCAGGTTTGGAGGACTCCAGTTTTGAAGTCGAGAATGTGGGAGTTGAGGGAGGCTGCGTTAAGGGCCCAAATCAACGTGTCGCGGGTATGGGCGGGATCGATGATGGCATCTAGCCACAGGCGTGCGGCGGCGTAGCGCGGGTCGGTTTGGTGCTCGTAGGTGGCGCGGACGGATTCCACCATCTCCTTGCGAATTTTTTCGTCGACCTTTTTGCCTTTGCGTTCCAGTTGCTTCAATTTGATTTCTGCCAGAGTGTTGGCGGCGGCGTCTCCGCTCATGACGGCGAATTTTGCGGTGGGCCAGGCGAACATGAAACGCGGGTCATAGGCTTTGCCGCACATGGCATAGTTGCCGGCGCCAAAGCTGCCGCCGAGAATCACCGTTATTTTGGGAACGACGCTGTTGGCGACGGCGTTGACCATTTTAGCGCCA
Source organism: Candidatus Acidiferrales bacterium (assembly GCA_963741365.1). Classification (GTDB taxonomy): domain Bacteria; phylum Acidobacteriota; class Terriglobia; order Acidiferrales; family UBA7541; genus Acidiferrum. The sequence continues at coordinate 73,997 of CAVUHY010000014.1, forward strand.
GCGCGGATGATGCCGCTCCACTCGGCGTCTTTGCCAACCATAAAACCGTTCACGTCGTGAAGGAAAATCAGCGGGATGCGGTTCTGGTTGCAGTCCATGATGAAGCGAGAGGCTTTCTCAGCTGATTCGGTGTAAATGACGCCACCGAATTCAATGCGCTTCTGGTCGGAGTGTGGAGCGTTGGTGGTGATGTGCTTTTTCTGATTGGCAACGAGTCCTACGGCCCACCCGCCGATTCGGGCGTACCCACAGAGCAGCGTTTCGCCGTATTCGGCGCGATATTCCTCGAAGGCACTGCTATCGACAATGCGGGCGATGATTTCGCGCATGTCGTATTGCTTAACAGGGTCGCCCGAGAATATGCCGTAGAGTTCTTCTCCTGAGTACACCGGTTCGTGTGGGCGCTCGTGGCTGAAGATCGGCGGATTAGGTGCGCCCATTTTGTCGGCAATGGCGCGAATGCGTTTCAAGCACGATTCGTCGTCGGGTTCGCGGAAATCTACGGTGCCACTAATTTGCGCGTGCATCTTTGCCCCGCCGAGCTCCTCGGCGGTGGATTTTTGGCCGATCGCGGCTTGAACTAGCGCAGGGCCGGCGAGGAAGAGGCCAGATCCTTCGGTCATTAGGATGTGATCGCACATGACAGGCAGATAGGCGCCACCCGCCACGCACATGCCCATGATGGCGGTGATTTGCGGAATGCCCTGCGCGCTCATGACGGCGTTGTTGCGAAAAACACGGCCGAAATCGTCTGTATCCGGGAAGACGTCTTCCTGTAGCGGGAGAAATACGCCGGCGGAATCGACCAGGTAGATTGTGGGAATACGATTTTCGATGGCGATGTTTTGCGCGCGAATAACCTTTTTGGCCGTCATCGGGAAAAAAGCGCCGGCTTTCACGGTAGCGTCGTTGGCAATGATCATGAAGAGACGGCCAGAGACACGGCCAAGTCCAGTGATGGTTCCAGCGCTCGGGGCGCCGCCCCATTCTTCGTACATTTCGTAGGCGGCAAAAATGCTCAATTCAAAAAAATGCGTACCCGGATCGATTAGACCGGCAACTCGTTCTCGGGCGGTGAGGCGATTTTTTCTGTGCTGGGATTCAATGGCTTTTGCGCCGCCACCTTGCCTGATTGTTTCTTCCTCGTTCTTGAGCGCGGTCAGGAGATCGACCATGCGGTGGGCGCTTTTTTGGAATTGCGGTGACTTGGGATCGATGGAAGAGTTCAGAGTTGACACGCTAGGACCTCGGGCACTGGATGGAGACAAGGAAGTATACGAAGGATGGCGGGGTGGAGGCAAAAGAGAAGGCAAAGAAGAGAGGCTAACGCATAGACGGGGAGTTCGTCGGATGAGTTTCCCTTAGGAACGGTGTTGACGCAGTCTGCAGCGGAGGATAAGATTTCGGACGCAGCTCGAGTTGTAGGCTGCCATGTTTTGCCTGGAGGCGCCTGTGAAGACCCTTGTCGAAGTTCCTACAGGACCGGTGCGCCTGCACGATATGTTGGTCGTGGCTCGCCTTTCCTGAAGTGATCCCTACTGAGTTCGAAAGTAGATCGTAACCGCGGGCACGGAGTCCGCGGATCCATGACCGCGCCGGTTCGTCGAAGCGACGAAACTAAGCGCGCTGAGCTGCTGTGTGGCAGCAGGAAGGAAGCGGCCATGAAGCTGAACGAACTGGGATGGAATGATTATTTCGAAGCTGCGTGGAATGAAGTAGATCGAGGCTCGAATAATGCGGCGAGGGTGGTTAGCGAAAATCGAGAAATCTGGCGGATCTGCGGCGAATATGACGAGGCCAGTGCGCAGGCTTCCGGAAGCCTGCGACACGAATCTGAACAAGGAGGGCTCTGGCCAACAGTTGGAGACTGGGTTGAAGTGGAAGGAAATGAAAAAATGGGGCTGCTGATCAAGACTGTGCTGCCCAGGCGGACGCAGATTGTGCGGAAGGAATCGGGCAAGCGAGCCGCGGAGCAAGTCTTGGCGTCCAATGTCGATACCGTTTACGTGGTCATGGCGCTGGACGGCGATTTTAATCTTCGCAGACTGGAACGCTACCTGACGCAGGTTTGGGATACGGGATCGCGAGCGGTGATCGTGCTGAATAAAGTCGATGTTTGCGAAGGCAAGGCAGCACAAATTGCGGAAGTGGAGCGCATCGCGCTGGGTGTTCCAGTGATAACGATCAGCGCGACCAGGGGCGATGGGATGAACAATTTGTCTCGCCACTTACTGCCCGAACGGACGGCGGTGCTGTTAGGCTCGTCGGGCGTAGGGAAATCGAGCATCGTGAATCGTCTGTTGGGTAATGAATTGCAACCTGTACAGCCGGTCCGCGAGTGCGACTCTCGCGGGCGCCACACAACCACGGGGCGGCATTTATTGATTCTGCAGAACGGGGCGATGATTATCGACACGCCGGGACTGCGAGAACTGCAGCTGTGGAATGCTGACTCCGGACTGGAGCAGGCGTTCGGTGATCTGCGAGAGCTGGCTGCAAGTTGCCGGTTTCGCGACTGCCGTCACGAGGGCGAGCCGGGTTGCGCAGTGGCGGCGGCAATTGTTGACGGCACATTCGACGAGCAGCGATGGGAGAATTACCGAAAAATGCTGAGAGAGCAGGAATTCCTGAAGCGCAAGGTGGATGCAGGCGCACAGCAAGAAGCGACACAGCGGATGAAGACCATCAGCCGCGCAGCGAAGAAACTTTATCGAGAGCGCGAAGAGAAAGGCAAATTGTGAAGCAAACGATGCTGTTGGATTTGGAGTTGGCGCGGCGCATTGAATTGGCAGAAGCGGAGGCCGCGGTGGCCGGCGCCGAGGCGATAATGGACGCGGAACACGGCGCAAATGCCGCCGTTGAACGTATCGCCGGCGGATATGCAGTGTACTGCGGCGCAAATTCGCCGGTGACGCAAGCCGTGGCCTTGGGGCTGCACGGGCCGGTCGCAAGGGCCGAATTTGACCGACTGGAGGAATTCTATTTCACCCGGCGCGAGCCGGCGAGGCTGGAGACCTGTCCGATGGCGGATGCGTCGCTGCTTGAGATCTATGGTGAAAGAGGCTACAGGGTCACAGAATTTTCGAATGTGATGGCACGGCCGGTCGGGATGGATTCGGCCGGGATGCCGCCGGAAGATGTAAAGATCCGCCGAGTGACCAGGGAAGAAGTCGACGCGTGGACGCTTACAGTGGCGCAGAGCTTCGCGGAACATTTTCGGGTGACGCGCGAATTGCTGAGCGTGATGAAGATGTTTGCGTTGGGCCGCGATATGGAGTGTTACCTCGCTCGTATTGACGGACGATTGGCTGGGGGCGCCGCATTGTCGCTGCGAGGGAAGACAGCAGGTTTCTTTGGCGCAGGAACGTTGCCGGATTTTAGGAAGCGCGGTGTGCAGACCGCGCTGTTGCACACGCGGATGAAACGTGCGGAGGAGGTGGGATGCGACTTGGCGGTGAGTTTGGCTATGCCTGGAAGCCAGTCCCAGAGGAATATTACGCGGCAAGGATTTCAGACGTTATATACGCGAGTGAAGTTTGAGAGGGCGAAGATGTAAAACTCGGAGCACACCCAGGATGATTATTTCTTGAAAGTCTTGGTCGACACAGTTCCCGTGGAATTAGCGACAGTGAATGAAGATTCTCATGCTCTGAGCGCCCAACATCACGGCATAGTCGCCAGGGGGTAGTGCCTCCCGAGGCGGGGCTAACTAACCAAACCGTGGGTCGGGGTTCAGGTCGCCTTGATTCGCTTCACGAGCTTTTGTGCCCAGGGGCGGAAGCCTGCCATCATCCAGCTCGCGAGAACACTTTTGTTGGATGAAGCGACCAAGCAAGGGTGCTCCCGGCGTGAGATCGGTCCAACCTGGGTCCTCGTCTGGAAAATCTGTGGTAGCTGCGGACGTCGGCGCTAGAGGTGCATTTTGCGAAGGAGTTGTCGTCGTCAGAGAAACCAGGCCACTTATTAGACTATTTGGCGAGCAGGAATTCATGAGAGCCGCCCCCGATCCGGTGTGGGCGGGATGCTGGCTGCCGGCTGCTCTGAATTCTGTGACCTACATCACAAATGGGTCTTAATGCGACTCACGATGAAGTCGATTATATCTTGAGTGGATGTGCCAGGAAGGAATACCTCCGCGATGCCAGATTTTTTCAGGGCGACTATGTCAGGTTCGGGAATAATGCCGCCGAGGAGAACAATTACGTCGTCCATGCCTTTATCTTTGAGAAGCTTCATCAGTTGGGGACAGATAGTGTTGTGGGCGCCGGAGAGGATCGAGAGCCCGATCACGTCGACATCTTCCTGGATCGCGGCCGAGGCGATCATTTCTGGCGTTTGGCGGAGGCCGGTGTAGATGACTTCCATGCCAGCGTCGCGGAGGGCACGGGCAATGATTTTCGCGCCGCGGTCGTGGCCGTCGAGGCCGGGCTTAGCGATAAGCACGCGAATTTTCTTCTCAGGCATTTCTCGGCGACCTCTATGCTCTCCGCGGGCTTTGCGTAAGTATTTCGATTTCCGCAGGGTGCTGTAAGACGAACCGCTTCAAGCCATCCTTGAGTATCGGAACATTGAAATTAGTAAGAGAGTCTTTCCCGAAAGACGCAATAAGTCAACGTCAACATGGTCGCTTCGTGTACTCTTGCGATTGCCTCGATCAATTTCAGCTCAAACAAGCCCGGACCCAATTGAGGGTGTCGTCGATCTGCGGAAAAGAATTACGCGAGCTCGCTGACAAGAACGGAGTTCAGCGTAGCACTTGATATTGAATCATTGTTGAAAATTGTCAGGTGGCGGCGACTTCTTCGTAGGGACCGAAGACGGTGCGCATGGTCTCGCAGATTTCGCCGAGGGTCGCGTAGGATTTTACAGCTTCGCAGAGGTAGGGCATTAGATTTTCGGAACCCTCAGCGGCCTTGCGCAAGGCGGAAAGTCTACGGTCAACTTCGGCCGTGGAGCGGTCGGCACGGAGTTTGCGCAGGCGAGCAGCCTGACGGTGGGCTACAGTTTCATCAATTTGCAGGATGTCGAGAGGTTTTTCCTGGGTCACGAAATCGTTTACGCCCACAATGATTTTTTCTTTTTTATCGATAGCCATCTGGTAGAGGTAAGAGGCTTCGGCAATTTCACGTTGCGGGTAGCCTTTTTCAATTGCAGCAACCATTCCGCCGAGAGCGTCAATGCGATTGATGTAATCCCAGGCGGCTTTTTCCACTTCATTGGTCAGCGTTTCGACGAAGTAAGAGCCGCCCATGGGGTCAACCGTATTGCTTACACCGGTTTCGTGAGCAAGGATTTGCTGGGTGCGCAAGGCGAGGGTGGCAGCAAATTCCGTCGGTAGCGCCCACGCCTCGTCGAGCGAATTAGTGTGCAGCGATTGCGTGCCGCCCAAGACGGCGGCCAAGGCCTGGATCGCGGTGCGCACCACGTTGTTCATGGGCTGCTGAGCGGTCAGGGAGCAGCCGGCGGTTTGCGAGTGGAAGCGAAGCGCCCAGCAGCGCGGGTTCGCGGATTTGTAGCGCTCGGTCATGGCTTTGTACCAGATGCGGCGAGCGGCGCGATATTTGGCGATTTCTTCGAAGAAATCGTTGTGAGCGTTGAAGAAGAAAGAGAGTTGTGGGCCAAACTCGTCGAGCTTGAGGCCGCGGCGAAGGGCGTACTCAACGTACTCCATGCCATCACGCAGCGTGAATGCCAATTCCTGAATCGCCGTGGAGCCCGCTTCGCGAATGTGGTAGCCGCTGATAGAAATGGTGTTGAACTTGGGCGTGTTTTTCACGCCGAATTCGAAGGTGTCGATCACCAGCCGCATGCTAGGTTCCGGCGGGTAAATGTATTCCTTCTGCGCGATGTATTCCTTCAGGATGTCGTTTTGCAGGGTGCCGGAGATTTTCTTCCAATCAGCTCCTTGTTTCTCTGCTACGGCCAGATACATAGCCCAAATAACAGCTGCCGGCGAATTAATGGTCATCGAAGTGGTTACACCGGCGAGCGGAATGTGGTCGAACAGGACCTCCATGTCGGCGAGAGAACTGATCGCTACGCCGCACTTGCCCACTTCGCCTTCGGCTAGCGCGTGATCGGCGTCGTAGCCCATCAAGGTGGGGAGATCGAATGCCGTCGATAGGCCTGTTTGACCTTGCGAAAGAAGATAGCGGAAGCGCTGATTCGTGTCTTCGGCAGTGCCAAAGCCCGCGAATTGACGCATGGTCCAAAGCCGGCCGCGATGCATGGTGGGGTGAATGCCGCGGGTGTAGGGAGGCTCGCCAGGAAAGCTTAAGTCGCGAGCCGAATCCCAACCGGCAAGATCGGCTTCAGTGTACAGGCGCCGAATGGGGTAAGCAGATACGGTAGTGAATTCTTTTTGGCGCTCGGAGCTTTTGTCCAGCGTGCGCTTTAAAGTGTTCTTCTCCCACAGTTCCAATCTGGATTTGTAGCTGGAGGAATCACTCATGAAGTGGCACTCCTAGATCGCGGCATTGCAGCGCTGCAACAAGGGAAAGTATACGGCATTGACCATAGCTAACCCCTGGCTGAATTTATGCTAAGCGAATGGGGGATAAGGGGCAAGTTTAGATGGGATAGCGGGCCGAGAAATGGTGCAGGGGTGAGAAAAGCAGATTCCGTGGGCGGCCCCCGGGATGACGCTTACCTGGATTATTGCTGTAGCGTGATTGGTGCGACGAGCGAACATCTGGAAATCTTTCCAGAAATCGGGCCAGCCCTTCAGGGGAGGTCCGCAGACGAAGATGAACGGGTGCTCGAAGGTTTCCTCGTTTTCGATGCCGTAGGAATTCCAAACTTGGGCGGCGACACGACAGGACGTGAAATGGTCGTCTACAAATTCCTTCCAAAAGCCAGCAATGATTATGGTTACGGGTGGCGGGTCGCCGTAGCCCCGCTCCCACGAGGAATTCACACCGCTGATGGCAGGAGGCAATCCGTATCGCGGCCCGAACAAGTTGATAGCGCCTACCTCCCCATAATTCCCGGCGAGGATGCCGACTCTGGCGCGTTGATCGAGCGGCAGAGAATCACGAATCTGCGCGAGAGTAGCGACGAATTCAGGCCAGCCGATTTCCTCGGGTAGGGCTGAGTCGATCTGGGCAGCCGCATACCACCAGCGTGATTTGATAGGCGCGATCGGAAGTGCAATGGCCATGGCACCGAAGTCGCTGATGAGCAATGCAGTCCATAACGCTGGGCGCAGGATCTTTGACCATGTTGACAAGGAGTGGGAGAAAAAGTCTTCGCAAACGACGGCGCCAGCCGCATAGAGCATCGGATAGGCAGGAGCCAGATAGTAGCCACGGCCTTTCGCGATAACGAAAAGAAGCAATGTGATGACGTACATCCATCCTAGAGCGCGGAAACGCCGGCCGTTAGTTGAAAAAAAATAAAACCACAAGCCGGCCAGCCATAAAAGAACGGCCAGAAGGGTCTGCTGCAACTGATCCGGAAGAAAAGATTTGGTGAGTCCGGCGGTTACGTCGCGTTCGTGCAGAAAGCGCAGGAAGTCCAGGGAGACAAAGTGGTGATGAAACTGCCAAAGCAAGTTGGGAAGAAATATCTGCACCGCGGCAACCAGGCCCGCCCAAAACCATTTGGTGACTAGATAACGGCGCGCGGACGTCACCAGCATGCCGCCGAGCACTCCGCAAACAAAAAACGCCATGGTGTATTTGGAAAGCATGCCCAGCCCGATGGCGGCGCCGCCCGCGAGGAGCCACCTTGGATCATCCGAGCGGAGCAGACGGATCATGCAGTACGCGGTGAGCACCCAGCAGATGTAGTCGAATGAGATGTACTGCATGAGCGCTCCTGCGCCGAGGCAGAAGGGAACTGCAGCTAGTGAGGCTAGGATTTGCGCTTCACGTTTTCCTCCCAGTTCACGAGCCATCAAGCCAGTGAGGAAAACGGCGAGAGCCTGCACCACGGCAGCAAAAAAGCGAAAGCCTACGAGCGAAGTTCCGAAAATAGTGAGAGCGACCCGAGCAAAGAACGGAGTGACCGGCGGATAGACAACGTAGCCCCAAGCCAGATGGCGCGCATCGTCAACCACCGCGAGTTCATCGCGGTGGAAACCGTATCGATTACCAGTGAGAAGGTGAACGATGATCGTGGCGATGGAGATATACGCCAGCCACGCCGTATCGCCCGACCAACGAGCGCGTCGTGAATGAACCGGAGGAGTGACGGGTAGCATCAGGAATCGTGACCTCAAAAATGCTACGAGAATCCGAGTGAGTGAGCAAGACGAGTGAGAGAACTGTCAGGCTCATAGCAGAAGGGCGAGCTGATCATAGCTAACTAATATGACGAGAAGCCAACTACCACAAAAAGAGATGGCCCGTACCATTAACGGTGCGAGCCATCTAGGTAAGAAATGGGCGAGACAGAACTAGCGGTTGCCCGAAGAGTTGGCTTGATCCAGAGCCTTGAGCAACGCATCGGTTCCGATGACCTGGCCGTTGCGAGTGCCGGGAATCAGAGTATCTTGCGGAATGTCGCCGGTTTTCGCACCGGCAATGGTGACACTGTTGATTTCAAGAGTGCGTCCGAGAGCTCGTTCGTAATTCGCTTTGGCTTCGGCGAGATCAGCGAGGGCACGCAGCTCGTTGCCCTGCGCGGTGATTAGGTCGCGCTGGGTCAAGATGACGTTGTACACGGTGGAAGCGCCGAGCTGATATTTTTTCTGTTCCGCGTCAAACGTCTGCTGCTGGAGTTCTCGGGCTTTGTGTGCTGCATCGACTCGGGCGCGGTCCTGTTCAAGAGCAATCGTTGTATTGCGCACATCGAGCAAGGCAGTGTTCTTGATCTGCTGCGTCTGAGCTTCCAACTGGCGGCGAACCAATTGCGCATGGAGATTGTCGGCTTGGGCCGAGCGGTTGCGAATCGGAATCTGCAGGTTGAGAGCAACGTTGTAGTCCGGAAAGTTATTGTGAAAGATCTGCGACTGAGCGGTGCCGAAACCGGCGTACGAAGTGCCGAGGGTGGGAGCCGTGAGGGTACCGACAAAATAGGGAACTCCGCCGACGACGATGGGAGCACCGTTGGTGTCGACTACGGGCAGGCCGGAGCTAGCGGTGACGGGAGTGCCTTTGATGGAGGCGTTACCGGCCAAACCAAAGGAACCGTACTGTGCGCTGAAGATGGCGGTCGGCAAAAGAGCATTCTTGGTGGCACGCACGTCAACGTCGGCATTCTTCAGGTTGTAATACTGCTCTTGAAGGTCGGGGCGCTTGGCGAAGGCTTCCTTGACGGCGTCCTCGAACGAGGCGGTTTGTATGGATGCGGGAGAATCCGGCTTGTCCGTGGGAATAATTTCCACGTTGATGAGGTTGAAAGCCAGTGGGTCCTTCGAAATGGCATTTTTCAGGACCAGTTCGTCCTGCAGGCGTGTGGTTTGCGCAACGATCAGGTTCTGCCTGTTGGTAGCCATTTCCGATTCTGCGCGAGTGACGTCAAGAGGAGCCATCGTGCCGATTTCGAGTTGTTTCTTGTTGTCGTTGTATAGTTTTTCGGAAACGTTCAGTGCTTGTTGCTGCACATTGACGTTCTGCCGGGCGTAAGCCAGTTCCCAATAAGCAGTGATGGTGTTGGTGATGGTGGTGATCGCTTGTTGGCTAAAAGCCAAGTCGGCGATTTTGCGATTATTTTCCGCAATCATGATGTTCCGTCGATTAACGAAGCGGCCAAATCCGTTCAACAATTGTTGTTGGAAACCGATGGTCAGAGCCGATTGCACGTAGGGATTAAAAAAGTTTGCGGCATTGGCAGACGCGCGTGCGTTGTCCCAGTTGACGGCCATCGTTGTGCCGGTGTCGAAACTCTTCTGAAACGAAGTGTTGTACGTGTCGGTATGCGACGCCAATCCGGCAGCTTTCTGTTCCGCTAGACCTGTGCTGGCCCCTGTTCCAGAGATAAATGGGTTATTGATGGGAGTCACGCGATCATCGAACGCAATCGTTTGAGAAAGGAAAGGGTCGTACTGAAGATTGGGCAAAGAAGCGCTGGACCGAAAAAACGCGGCGCCTGGAATCTGAAAGCCAAAGCCTCCGGCTCGAGTACTCAGCACGCTGGCGTCCGCCATCCAGGGGTTGTACCGCTGAACCACGATGTCCATGTTGTTTTCCATCGACAAGGCGATCGCGTCCTGGAGACTAAGGTCGAGCTTGCCGTCGTGAATCAGTTGCTGGAGGCGAGGGGAGTTCGTCAGCTCACCGGGATTTACAAACTGACTCGTGTACGGCTTGAAGATATTCGGAAAGTAGCTGGGCCCATGGGTGAAATCGAACTTACTCACGCCAAGAGAAACCGGAGCGCCGCCCTGGGTGGCGGCTTTCAGTTCGGGAGTTGGAGACTGCTGCGTCGGTTCCTGTGCATGCAGAGGAACAACAGGCGCACCTGCCAGGATGCCAGCCAACACAGCGGCAACCAAGGGTCTAAAGGACAGCTTCTTCATAGGTATCCTCACCTCAGGTTCAAGTATGCGCATGATGCGCTTCTGCAGCTCTCACTCTGTAGAACGTTAGAGATAGGCAATTTGTTTCATTCGACCGTATATTAGGAGAGTTACAAAGCCCGAATAGCAGCGCTGATCGGGATATTGCAGTTTATCAGGGGCATGAATCATTTGACAATGAAGTCCCTGGCAGCTAGGCTGCTGACATTTCGACGTTTAGGAGCGAACATCGGTTAGCATCATGATGTTAACAAAAGAAGAAATTCTGCGAATTTTCGAGTCCTCCGGCGCGATTCGCCACGGGCATTTTGAACTTTCAAGTGGTCTGCACAGCGGGACGTATGTGCAATGCGCACTGGTGCTGCAGTACCCTCGATTCGCCGAAAAACTGGGGCAGGCGATGGCCTCTTTGTTTTCGGACGCGCGAATCGATGTGGTGGTCTCGCCGGCGTTGGGTGGAGTCGTCATCGGACAAGAAGTGGCGAGGGCGTTGCCCGCACCGAAAGATGGGTTGGGTGGAGGAGTGCCGGCCTTGTTCGTGGAGCGCGACGGCAGCGGAACGTTGACGCTGCGAAGAGGTTTCTCGCTGAAACGCGATCAACATGTGCTCGTGATCGAGGATGTGTGGACTACTGGCGACTCGACCGAAGAGGCGATTCATGTCGTGGAAGAGGCAGGCGGCCGGGTGATCGCAGCGGGAGCATTAATTGACCGCAGCGGCGGCAAGATCGAGTTTCCGGTGGAATCGAGCTCTTTGCTGGGACTCAACATCGAGAGTTACGAGGCAGAGGATTGTCCTCTCTGCCGGCAGGGAACCGCGGCGGTAAAGCCGGGCAGCCGGTTTGTGCGGTCTGCCTCCTAGCGCTCCCGTTCATTCCTTCATGCGTTATTTCAAACTCACCCTTGCCTACGACGGAACCGACTTCCACGGCTGGCAAATGCAGAAAAACAAACCGACGGTGCAAGGTGAGATCGTGTCCGTGCTGCGTCGATTGACGCAGGAGAATATTCAGTTGAATGCGTCCGGGCGCACGGACGCTGGCGTACACGCGCTCGGTCAGGTCGCAAACTTTAGAACGCAGTCCGGGCTATCGGCTCTGGAATTCCAAAAAGCGCTGAACGCGTTACTCCCTATGTCCATACGGGTAGTCGGAGCGGAAGAGACTGGACCCGCGTTCAACGCACGCTATTCCGCCAAGGGAAAGGTTTACCGCTACCGGTTGTTTCGCGGGAAAGTGGTGCCGCCATTCTTGTGGCGCTACGTACTACACTATCCCTTTCCATTGGACGAAGAAGCAATGAAGGATGCCGCCGCGCGATTCGTTGGCGTGCATGACTATTCGTCGTTCGCGGCGTCGACCGGGTCGGAAGACGACGACCGGGAGCTCAACATGGTGCGCGAAGTGTTCAGCACGGAATTGAAGCGGACCGAGGATGGCGAAGAGTTGTGGTTCACGGTGCATGGCCATTCGTTTTTGCGCTACATGGTCCGGAAAATGGTTGGCACGCTGCTTGATGTGGGGCGAGGAAAGCTGGCACCTGCTGACATCGATAAACTATTCGAGTTGAAGGATCGATCGAAATCCGGCCCGACGGCGCCGCCACAAGGGCTGTGCATGGTGCGTGTGGAACACAAAGAAGGCTATCGTTTGTAGAAATACAGCCCGTTTCGAAAAACGGGCCCTACAGTCCTGCGGAGATCCTCAACATACCAGAGGCCAGTCCTACATCAACTCCCGGTGGAATGCCGTCTATTATTTGTGGTGCGGGTTTTTCTCGAAAGAAAGATTTTTCGAGAAGAAAGGCAGCACTTTTGTTTCGATGCGGTCGGCGATGTGATTGAGATGGTCCCCTTCATAGACTTCGAAGAAGTGAGCAATTTTGTAAGACGTGAGCACCTGGTCTAGCACTTTCGTCGTATCGGTAATGCTGTGGTCTTTGTCGCCCACGTCAAGAGCAAAATCCTTTAAGCTGCGAAGATTGTCGATGTATTGGTCGATTTGCTCCAGCGGAGCGTTTGCGGCCCATTTGTAATGAACATCCTTGCGGGCCGGGTCGCTGTCACCAGGAAGTGTCAGGTACAACGGCGGGTTGTTGGGATCGGGCGACCAAGCCGCCGACGAGGCCAAAAGAATTTTAGCCATGAAGTCTGCTTTTTCCACCTCAGCAGGGTCCTTGACCGCTTCGGCCTGGGCGAGCTGCTCGTCCGTGATCTTAAAAAAATCTGCGGTGAGACAGCAAGCGCTAAGCAAATAGACGCTGGAATAAATATCGGGATGCTTCATCCCTAGCCGCATGGCTCCGTATCCGCCCATAGAGTGGCCGGCGAGGCCGCGGCTTTCCCGTTTGGCGATGGTGCGATAGTGCGAGTCGATGTAAGCGACGAGTTCCTCAGTAACATATTTTTCCCAATCGCCGGTGGTAACAGAACTCGAGTACATGCTCCCCTGATAGCGTGTGAACGCGTTAGGCGTGACGAAGATCATTTCCTTGTTGCCGGAGTTCTGGAGCGCTTTGTCGATAACCGTTGGCAAATTGATCCAATGTTTTGTTGGACCGTACCACTTGTCATCGCTATCCGTGAACCCATGAAGAAAATAGACCACCGGATAGTGGCGTGATTTGTCTTTTTTGTAACTTGGAGGTAGATAAACAGAAACGTTGCGGTCCGGAGAATCGCCTTCAAGGTTTCCCATCAGAGACATTCCATGAACTTTGATGTGCTCCACGGTGCCAGGTGGCGTCGCCGCGGAAGTTGGGACACAGGGCAACGCTGTCATAAATACGAAAATTGCAACGAACCGTTTCATGTTCATGCGAAGTCGGCCTCCGAACGGATGGTGGTAAAGTAATTTGCAAAGTCGTCCTACATCTTACTCCTGCTTGAGTTCCGTGGGCATTCTATTGCCTTTCCAGTTCCGGACTTAGGATCTTAAGGGCAAGAGATTCTTTCTGTTTCTTCGGGAGTGGTAGAATGGCGGTCATGATCGCGACAACGCTGGCAGCGGTTGGAACTATTCCATCGATCGATCCGGCTACCGGACTGGTTCTTGCGAGATTTGAAAAGACATCACCGTTAGGCGTGCCGCAGATTCTAACCAAAGCGCGCGCCGCTCACGCCAGCTGGGCGGCACTGCCCGTGCGCGACCGCTGCGCTCGGATTGCGACGCTGCGCCGGGAAATTCTTGCGGCACGAGATACGCTTGCCGATGCCGTGGTGCGCGAATCGGGAAAGCCGCGTGTGGAGGCACTCTTTGCAGATGTATTCGTGGCACTGGACTCGGCAACACATTTTGCCAAGAACGGGCTGGACTCCCTCCGCCCGGAATCGGTGCCGCATAGGAACACGGCCGCCAAGGCCAAGATCGGCACGCTGTACTACGAACCTCTCGGCGTAGTGGGCATTATCAGCTCCTGGAATTATCCGCTTGCAATTCCCCTGAGCCAGACGATCGCGGCGGTAGCGGCGGGGAACGCTGCCGTCTGCAAGACCAGCGACTTCACGCCGGAATGCGGCTCGCTAATTCAAAAGCTGTTCCGCGACGCCGGTTTTCCTGCTGATCTGGTTACGATTCTCCAAGGTGGCGGGGAAGTGGGCCAGGCCTTGATCGAGGCGCATCCCGACAAAATATTTTTTACGGGAAGCGTTTTCACCGGGAAGCACGTCGCCGAAGCTTGTGCACGACATCTGATTCCGAGCGTGCTGGAGCTTGGAGGCAAAGACGCGATGCTTGTTTTGCGCGATGTGGATCTTGAAGTCGCATCGAGCGCTGCAGTTTGGGGAAGCTATACCAATTGTGGACAAGTCTGCCTTTCCGTGGAAAGGTTATTCGTGGAAGAACTGATTGCCGAGGAATTTATCCGCCGCTGCGTAGAAAAGACACAAAAGCTACGACTCGGTGCAGGCAGTGATCCTGGTACAGATATTGGGCCGCTAATTCGCCCGCAGCACGTGCAACGGATGAGCGATCTTCTGGCCGACGCGGTACAACGCGGCGCTTTTATCGTTTGCGGCGGGAAGCAGCGTCCCGACCTGGGGCCTAATTTCTTCGAGCCAACCATCGTGACCGGCGTGAACAGCTCGATGCAACTTTTTCAGGATGAGACGTTTGGTCCGATCATGGCCATTCAAGTGGTGAAGGATGCAGAAGAAGCGATCCAGCTTGCAAATGGCACGGAGTTTTCGTTGGCGGCGAGCGTGTGGACCGGTGACGCCGACAAGGGAAAGTCCATCGCGCGGCGGCTGAAGGCTGGGACCGTGATGGTGAATGATGTACTCACTGGATTTGCCATTGCCGAAGCGCCGCATGGTGGTTGCGGATTAAGTGGCTGGGGCCGCACGCACGGAAAAGCGGGCTTGTCGGAAATGGTCTATGTTAAGTATGTGGACGTAGATCGACTACCGAAGACGGCGAAGCCGTGGTGGTTTCGCTATGGCCCGGAGTTACAGAAGGCCGCCGACGCGTTTCTGCAGTTCGAGTTCACAGGCAAGTTAACCGCGCGAGTTCGTCACGCGCGAGCGGCGATGAAGACGATGTTTCGGGATCACGGGTTTTAGATAAGTTGAGCGAAGAGGAGGATGTCCTTGGCTGAAGAAACTACAGCGGCGACAGCGCCATCCACGCCTGAACCGGAAGCGAAGAATCGGCCGAAAATTAAAACCCGGAAGCTTAAACAGAGAGCGTGTGACGAAAAAAACGAAAAAGGGAAATTGTGCGCGGGCCACTTAAAACGCTGGTTTGAATATCCTGCTGAGATAGAAGCCTTCATTGGAAAGGGGACGGAAATTTACCGCTGCGAATTCTGCCAGACTTTGTACCGGCCCGATCCGCGGCAACAGCCAAACAGTTACACCGTGCGCTTCTAGCGTTTAGCGGGGGAATGGGGTCACTCCGGATGCCCGAGCACGAATGGATTTATGACTGGAACCTCGCGGGTCGTCTTGCGATTCCGCCAGGCACGCAAGTCCTGCTGAACGATGAAACCTTGCGCGATGGCCTGCAGAATCCTTCCGTTCATGACCCGACGATTCAGGAAAAAATTGAGATTTTGCATTTCATGGAAGCGCTGGGAATCGACTCGGTAAACATTGGCCTACCAGGGGCAGGACCGCGTGCGGTGGCCGATGTCGAGGCGTTGGCTAAAGAAATCTCGAAAAACCGGATGAGAATCAGACCAAATTGTGCGGCGCGGACGACAGAGTCCGACATTCGCCCGATTGCAGAGATTTCCCAGCGTGCCGGGATCGCGATAGAGGCGGCCACCTTTCTAGGCTCGAGTCCGATCCGGCGACTGGTGGAAGACTGGACCGTCGAGCATCTGGAAAGCGCCACCGAAAAAGCCGTCAACTTTGCGGTGGCTGAAGGCCTGCCGTCGATGTACGTCACGGAAGATACGGTTCGCACTGATCCGGATACAGTGCAGCGTTTATACCGCGCCGCCATTCGAAGCGGCGCCAAGGCCATCGTTTTGTGCGATACGGTGGGTCACGCGACGCCGGAAGGCGCGTACAACCTCGTGAAATTCGTGATCGATACGGTGGTGAAACCTAGCGGTGTATCGATCCGAGTAGACTGGCACGGGCATCGCGACAGAGGATTATCGATTGCCAATTCATTGGCGGCGGTCGCGGCAGGCGCACAGCAAATCCACGGTGTGGCACTCTCGTTGGGAGAACGAGTGGGAAATACGCCGATGGAGTTGTTGCTCGTGAATCTGCGATTGATGGGATTGATACCGAATGATCTGACCTATCTGCGTGCGTACTGCGAAAAAATCGCCAAGGCCACGCACACGACGATTCCCCCGAACTATCCCGTATTTGGACGCGATGCCTATCGTACCGCGACGGGTGTGCACGCGGCAGCGATCGTGAAAGCCATCAATAAAAATGACAAGTTTCTCGCGGACTCAGTTTATAGCGGGGTTCCCGCGCATCTTGTTGGGCTAGAGCAAATCGTCGAGGTCGGGCCGATGAGCGGGAAATCGAATGTCTTGTACTGGCTGGCACGGCGCAAGATTCCTCCTACAGACCAACTGGTGAATCGAATTTTTGAGGCGGCCAAACAATCGACGCGGGTACTTACCGACGATGAGTTGCAGGCATTGGCCAAGGCACCGAATACGCCGGTCTAAAAAAGTTATGCGACTGGCATTTGGTACAGTGAAACGAGGCGCGCTTTGCGCTATTCTTTTTGTCATGCCCCTTCGCCCTACCTCCCTGATTCAGGTGGCACGTGTACCGAATGGCGTTTCGCTGGTGGAAGACGCACGCGTCCAGGCGGCGTTTGAATGGTTCAAGAAAAACTTGAAGTGGATTGACGAGCAGCAGACCCGGCTGACAGAAATTCCTGCGCCGTCGTTCCAGGAAGATAAGCGTGCTGAAGCCGTGAAAGAATTGTTAGCAGCGGAAGGGTTGACGGTTCACACGGATAAATTGGGTAACGTCATCGGGGAATTGAAAGGTACGAACGATAAGGAAATGGTACTGATTACGGCCCACTTGGACACAGTTTTCCCTGCTGGAACACCGATCAAGGTGCAGCGCGAAGGACCGCGATTGATTGCGCCTGGAATTTCCGACAATGGCGCGGGATTGGCGGGACTGGTGGCCCTGGCTCGTGCAATTCATGTCTGCGGCATCGTTCCTCAGCGGACGATTTTGTTTGGCGCCAATGTTGGCGAGGAGGGAGAAGGGAATTTGCGTGGTATGCGGGCGTTAATCGACGCCTACAGGTCAAGATTGCAGGCGGTGATTGTACTGGATGGCTCCAGCATGGATCATGTGACGACGAAGGCGCTTGCTTCACGGCGAGTAGAAGTGGTGATTACCGGCCCCGGCGGCCATAGCTGGTCTGATTTTGGGATGCCCAATCCGATAAATGCTCTGGTGCGCGGAGCGTTGCGATTCATCAATTCGAGAGTTCCGAATGCTCCGCGAACCACATTCAACCTGGGCCAAATCGAAGGCGGAACATCCGTCAATTCCATTCCACACGAGGCCAAATTGAAGGTCGATCTGAGATCGGAGAGCGAAGATGAAATCGTGCGCTTGGAAGTTGCATTTCGCGAGGCGATGGGCGCGGGAGTGAAAGATGAAATGGACAATGCACGCGATCGCACCAAAGGCCGGCTGGACTGGAAGATCAACACGATTGGCAGCCGCCCCGGTGGAGAATTGGCGGCAGACTCTCCGCTGCTTGCGGCGCTGCGGTCAGCTGATGAATATGTTGGAAACCAGTCGCGTATCGAGCGCTCCTCCACGGATGCAAACATTCCACTCTCTCTGGGCATCGACGCGCTCGCTATTGGAGCGGGTGGAAATGGAGGCGGCGCCCATTCGCTTCAAGAGTGGTATGAACCCGCCGATCGCGATCTGGGGTTGAAGCGCGCTCTGCTGACTTTGTTGGCCGTAGCCGGCGTGCAGGGACGATGAGAACAATAATGCGCCAGTGGGCGGTGCCGTTGAGCTTCGCTCTTGGAATTGTCAGTTTCGGTGCAAGTTCAATCGCTCAGAAAAAGCCGCCACTTCTTCACCAGACATCGTACTACCTTCACGGACGCATTTATACGAATGATCCGAAACATCCGTGGGCGAGTGCGCTTGCGGTGCGCGACGAAAAGATCCTGTGCATTGGAACCATCGCTCACGTAATGCTGGATTGTGGCGGCGCGGACGCGCCCGGCGACACCTATCAGTTGAATAATCGGTTTGTAATGCCCGGATTTAACGACGCTCATACGCACCTTGGCGGCGCGGGGCGAGACAAGCTCTCCATCTCGCTGAACGGCGTAGACTCGATTGCGGAACTGAAGAGCCGCGTGAAAGCCGCAGTAATGCGGCACAAGGCGGGTGAGTGGATCCTTGGCAGTGGCTGGGATCAAACTCTTTGGCCAGAACAGAGATTCCCAACGCGATTGCAACTCGATGAAGTTGCGCCCGCTAATCCCGTCCTGCTAGTCCACGTTTCCGGGCATGTAGCGGTGGCGAATTCGTTGGCTTTGAAGCACGCGGAAATTAATCCAGAGACGAAAAATCCGATCGGCGGAGAAATCGAGCGGTTTGCGGACGGTGAAGCGACCGGGATGCTGAAAGAAGGTGCAGCCATTGAGATGGTGGCACAGCGCATTCCCGACGCTTCGGACGAGGATCGGCGTCATGGCATCGAGTTAGTGCTGGTGGAACTGGCACGCAATGGCGTTACCAGCGCGCAAGACAATTCCGAGTGGGAAGATTTCCAGGTATACAAGCAAATAAAAGAAGAACAGAAACTTACCGTGCGGATCACGGAGTGGCTGCACTTCACCGACCCAATTACGGACTTGGAGAATAGGCGAGTCCAGGGCGGCACGAGCGATCCGTGGCTAAAGACGGGTGCGCTGAAGATGGTGACGGATGGCGCACTGGGCTCGCGCACAGCCGCGATGAGCGCGCCATATTCCGATGATCCGTCGGCCAGTGGCATCATGACCATGGACACGGAAAAATTGAAGGCCATGGCCATTGAGCGCGACCGCCTTGGGTTCCAATTGGCATTTCATGCGATTGGCGACAAGGCAAATCATATTTCACTTGATGTATTCGAATCCGTGGCGAGGATTAATCCGTCGCGCGATCGTAGAGACAGGATCGAACATGCGCAGGTAGTTGCGCCTGAAGATATTCCCAGATTCGGGCGTTTGAACGTGATCGCATCGATGCAACCTTCGCATGAGACAAACGACATGCGCTGGGCGGAAGCCCGCATCGGTCCGGACCGCGCGAAAGGCGCCTACGCCTGGAACTCACTTCAAAAAGCCGGGGCCAAGTTGGCGTTTGGCACGGACTACGACGTGGAGCCGATCGACCCGTTGCGCGGAATCTACGCATGCGTCAGCCGGGAACTACCGGGAGGCGGGCCTGCCGGCGGGTGGGAGCCACAAGAAAAACTTCCCTTGGATGATTGCATTCAGGCGTATACGACTGGTTCGGCATACGCGGAATTCGAGGACGGGAAGAAGGGGCAGCTAATTGTAGGACAGTATGCCGACTTCGTTGTCCTTTCTGCGGATTTGACTACGTCGAGCCCGAAGGAAATCCTCAACACGAAGGTATTGCGCACGGTTGTGGGCGGGAGAGTGGTCTGGAGTGCGGAGTAGACTGTCAAATGAAAGCAGTCGCGCCGGGGAGCAATGTAAAGCGAGATTTCTACCTTGCTGTATATCAAAACAACTGAAGTGTGCTTAGCTCACCGAAAATCTGTCTGTTTTTCAGCTTGTAGAAAAATAACCTAGCGCGGCGCCCCTTCCACTCGGCACATTTTGGCGCGTGACTGGATACGTCGTCGTTTCTCACCAATACTTGCAGGTCGTTAATGTCGGGAATAGTGAAGGACATTCTTTTGTTGTTCGCTACCAGAGTTAATTTTCCCGGCAAACCCACAGGGCACTCTGCCGAGAGAATCGTGCCATCTACAGCAAACTCGTCTTCGCCGGTGTGCTTGTTGACAAACGGTGGGTCGTAAGTGAGATGGGCATCGCTACCGGGCGGACGAGCGAGCGGCGCAGATTGTTGATTGGTATTTCCGTTCTGCTGGCGGGATGCACGAGTAGCGACTTGAGTGTCGTAAGATTCACGTTCTAAGACTAGTTCGGATAATTGACGGGCTTCAGACTGATCCTCTGGAGACTTGGCGGCACCCTGAATCTTCACGGCCATGGTCATTGCATCCGCAACTTTTCCAATTCTTAGCAATACGTAACCATAACTCAACGCATACGAGAACGTTCCCGGCTCAAGTTGCATGGCCTTTTGCCCTGCTGCGACGGCTTTGTCTGTAGTCTCAGAATTAAGGGAATACAGGGTAGCCAACGCTTCATAGGCGGGTGCGAATTGCGGATTGAGGGAAACTGCTTTTTCGAGCTCCACAATCACCTCACGGGTATCGTCTGGTGCCCTCATTTCATCGCGCATTCGAACTCGCGCATTGAAGTAATACGCCACGAAGCTCTTTGAATTGAGCTGAACCGCCGCCGAAAATTCGACTTCCGCTTTTTCAGTTTCGTGTTGAGAGAGCGCCAGAAACCCCAAGCCTTCGTGTGCGAGGGCAAGGTTTGGATTTTGTTGTAGCGCCGATTCGAGCGCCATCTTAGCTTCCTTGGGGCGATGAGTTCGAATGTAAAGGTCGCCCCGCAGTGCATCTGCCTCCGCCGGGGTAAGCGTGCGGCTGGAATAATTGTTTGAGTGCACATGGGTCGAGGTATTCACTCGCCCAACCAGGAATTGCTGACGATGGGTATACGCATCGACGGTCTCGGCAAACCTGGTTAAATCGCCAAAAGCTTGTCTCGCGGCGGCCAGTTGGTCCCCACTCCGTTGGTAAGCAATGAGAAAGTTCTGCAGCAACTGTCTTTGGCGGGCGTCGCTATCCATCAACAGGTAGTGCGTGAGCGCCCAAGACTCTGCATAAAATTGAGAAGCCCGGCTCTTTTCGTTGTAATACGGTGAGTTGGCATCGACCCCGAGGAGCACGCCAAGCGGAATCAGCTTATTCTCTCGCAAGACAGAGAGGTGGTGTGGGGAAGCCACGCCGATCTCGACAAAACCAGAATAAATCCTGGAATTCCCGAGGAATTCCGCAACGCCCTCCGCAAGCCAGAGCGGCAATCCCTCGAAATTCAGATTCTCCAGCGCGTGCGCATATTCGTGATAGATCACTTCGTAGGGGTTAAGGCTTTCGATGTTCGTGCGGACGACAGCACAGTGCTTATCTTCTCCCGGAATATAAATACCGGCGGGGTGCGCGTGGCCTTTCACTTCCCAATAGGCCGGTAGAAGCGCCTTCATGGAATTTTCGTTTTTCAGAGCGAAAATGATTATGGGCTTTCCCATATCTGCGCGGAGCGTGGAAAAAGCATTCTGAAAGACTTCGCGAATTTGCTCGAACTGATCAGCGACTTGCCGCGCCTGTTTTTCCCCAGCATCGCTAACAACCGTGAAATGGGGAGATTGAACCTCGACCCATTTCGACGCGGATACCCCGCTCGCCCGGAAAGGCAGAACAACCCAAAGAAAGAGAAAGAGAAGCAATCGCGGGAAAACGAAAAACGAGCGCATGCGGGAAGAATGTGTCGGATTCCACATTCAGTCAAGATTTACGCTCGAAGAAGCAAATGAGCTAGAAAGAAATCAGATGCTCACTACTCAAGGGCAATAGATTGAATTCAGCCTTTTGACATGGCGGACAGCTGGCGCGATGGCTGACTTAGCCGGTGGTCTTCCCATTTAGAACAGGGCAGGTCGGAGGCGCTGGAGGGCGTTTTTTGCGGGTAAGGGTCGAAAAAGTTGTCGGAGTCGCGGATAATGGCGTGGCGCTTTCTTCAGAAAATAAAAAATGAATAGAAAACTAAAGGCCGACCTCGCGCTGATGTTTTGTTCGTTGATCTGGGGCGTCACGTTTGTCGTGGTGAAAGACGCCCTGGCGTATACATCGGTATTCGTGTTTCTGGCGATCCGGTTTACGTTGGCGGCGGTCTTGATGGCAGTGCTACGGCCTGATGCCCTAAAACGCATCGACAGGGAAGAAATCTTTGCCGGCATGCGTTTGGCGTTTTTCATGTTTGTGGGCTACGGATTCCAGACCACGGGGTTGCGCTATACCACAGCCTCGAATTCCGGATTTGTGACGGGCGCCAGCGTGGTGCTGGTGCCGATTCTGCTGGGAGTGTTTTGGGGCCGGCGATTAACGCAGTGGATCTATGGCGGGGCGTTTGCCGCGCTCGTCGGACTGTATTATCTGACGGTGCCAGCCGAGGGTTTGCGCTATCTCAATTATGGCGACGTATTGACCTTTGTTGCTGCGGGATTCTATGCCGTGCATATCATTCTGGTCGGTGAATTCATGCAGGACCACTCCGTCACGGCCCTCAGCCTGATTCAAGTAGCGGGCTGCGGGATGATGGCGTGGGTGGTGACCGAGGGCGGGGCAGCGATCCACTGGCAGCCCGTGCATTTCGCATGGCGGTGGGAATTGCTGGTGGCGGTGGCGATTTGCACCGTGTTTGCCACGGCCGTAGCGTTTACGGTGCAACTGTGGGCTCAGCAATACACTTCGGCGAGCCATGCGGCGATTCTGTTTGCATTGGAGCCGGTGTTTGCGGTGATCACTTCTTACCTGGTGCTACATGAACGGCTGACGTCGCGCGCGCGGGTGGGTGCGGCGCTGGTTGTGGGCGGGATACTGCTCGCGGAATTGCTGGGAGAGCCTGCTGCGCCAGAAGCGGCGGAGCCGATATTCGAAGGTCGGATTTATTTTAAGCCGTGGTGGCGAGCAAGATGAAGAAGTGTTCAGTCGACAGTGTACAGTTTTTCAGTAGCGCGCAGGGATAACTGGTGCGGTTCGCACCGGAAAGAACTGAAACCCTTCGACTACGTGGCCCGACGCGATTGAGAGGTGGGGCGAAGAATAGCCGCGGGTCACTCCGCTCTCAGTATGACAGTTTAGGTGGTTCGAAGGGAAAGAGCAGAAGGACGAAAAGAGTTACGCTCCACTCGGAGCTGAAAACTGACAACCGACAACCGACAACTGACAACTGACAACTGACAACTGCTTCACCCCGCCGTAGAGTAGTTTTTCACGTCGACGGCTTCGTACATGGTGGCCGTAGCGGCGTGGGCTTTCTCGTAGGCACGATAGATCCAGCGTGCTGCAGGAAGTGCCGATATCGTCGAGACCTTTCAGCAGAACTTCCTTACGAGACGGTGCAATTTCGAATTGTAAGATGAGGCCATGTTTGTCGCTAATGGTCTGGTTCGGCAGATCGACCGTCAACATGTAGCCTTCTTCTTTTTCGGTGCGCTGGAAGAGTTCATCGACTTCTCCTCGCTCAGAGATCACGGGAAGAATTCCGTTCTTGAAGCAATTGTTGTAGAAGATGTCGGCGTAGCTGGGCGCGATGATGGCGCGAAAGCCGTAATCGGCGACTCCCCAGGGCGCGTGTTCGCGACTGAGCCGCAACCGAAGTTGGCCGGGCCAGCAGCATCGATGCCCCTTTATAGCGCGGAAAATTCAGGACAAAATCCGGATTGGGCTTTTCGCCCGGCAGGTAGCGCCAGTCGTAGAACAAGATTCGTCCAAATCCCTGGCGGGTCAGCGCCTTCAGGAATTGCTTCGGCACCATCTGGTCGGTGTCGACATTGACCTTGTCCATGGGCGCGACCATACCGGAATGAGTGATGAATGGTGCATAAAGTTGAATCCTATAAATCGATGGAAACGAGCGCAAAGTCCGGTCGCAAAAGTCAAGTTCGAAACTCTTCGGTGAACGACTTCTCTGTCACTCGACCGACGCAACGTCGAAGCGAACGGACGTCCACGAAATGGCCGGCGATGGCTGCAGCTGCGGCCATTACCGGGCTGACCAGATGCGTGCGGCTGTCCTTGCCCTGGCGGCCTTCGAAGTTGCGGTTGGAGGTGCTGGCGCTGCGTTCGTGCGGCGGCAAAACGTCGGCATTCATGCCAATGCACATGCTGCAGCCGGCGTCGCGCCATTCGAAGCCGGCTTCGGGGAAAATTTTGTCAAGGCCTTCGGCTTCGGCCTTGCGCTTTGATCCGCGCGAACCGGGGACGACCAGCGCTTGCTTGATATTGGTGGCGACATGCTTGCCGGCCACAAGAGGCGCGGCCGCGCGCAGATCGTCGATGCGCGAGTTCGTGCAGCTCCGATGAACACGCGATCCACGGGAATATCGACGATCGCGCGTGCCGGGCTTCAGTCCCATATATTTCAGGGCGCTTCTCGGTGGCTTTCTGGTCGTTCGGGTCGTTGAAGTCGTGCGGATCGGGGACGCGTCCCGTTGACGCTGGTCACCATGCCGGGATTCGTTCCCCAGGTAACTTGCGGAGCGATGTCGCTGGCGTCTGAAGCTCGACGGTCATGTCGAACTTTGCGCCTTCGTCGCTTTCAGCGACTTCCAGCGCTCCACCGCTTCTTCAAATTCTTTGCCGCGGGGCATAAGCGGCCGCCCTTCGAGATAGGCGAAGGTGGTGTCATCGGGCGCGATCATGCCGGCGCGCGCGCCGCCTTCAATGGTCATGTTGCAGACGGTCATGCGCCCTTCCATGGTAAGAGCGCGAATGGCTTCGCCGCCGTATTCGGCAACATGGCCGGTGCCGCCGCCGATGCCGATTTTCCCGATGATGGCGAGAATGATGTCTTTCGCGGTGACGCCGCTGCGGGCGCTTGCCGTCGACCAGAATGTCGCAGCGTTTTGGGTTCGCCCTGCACCAGGCACTGCGTGGCCAGCACGTGTTCGACTTCGCTGGTGCCGATGCCGAAAGCCAGCGTGCCGAACGCGCCGTGCGTGGAGGTGTGGCTGTCTCCGCAGACGATGGTCTGGCCCGGCTGGGTGATGCCCAGTTCGGGGCCGATAATGTGAACGATGCCCTGATTGCTGCTGTTCATGTCGAACAGGCGCACGCCGGTTTCGCGGCAATTCTTCTCGAGAGCTTCAAATTGCAGCTTGGCGTCGTTGTCGAGAATTGGCAGCGTGCGGTCCGTGGTGGAGACGGAATGATCCATGACGGCGAAGGTAAGATCGGGCCGGCGGACTTTGCGGCCTTCGGCTTTCAGCCCCGCGAAGGCTTGAGGGGAGGTGCCTTCGTGGATTAGGTGGCGGTCGATGTAAATAAGCGCGGGCTTGCCCGGCTCTTGGTGAACAAGGTGGTTGTCCCAGATTTTTTCGTATAGAGTTTTTTGTGTCATGGAAGTTCATGGATAGTTTAGCACTACGGCAAAAGGGAGCAAGGCGAAGAGGGGGATGGGATGGCACCCGATGCCTATTGGGGTGCGGCAGGCTTCACTATCGGCGAAGTCAGCAGTTTGGGGCGCAAAGAATATAGCCCAATCCCGGAGAGATTGGCGACGGCAAGGACAGCGATGGTTTTAAGTGTGTAGGCGGATTGGCTGTGGACGGGAATGATTGGGAAAACCGAGAGGGCGACGAAGAGGAAGGTGATAGAAACCCGGAAACGGCAAGAATTTTCATCCAGAGCGGGCGAACGCAAGAGAGGATATTCTTGAAGGAACAGCGGAATCGCGAACAGACGCGAGGTAGGCGATGGCATAGAAGGTGAAGCCCCAGATTTGCAGCAGTTCGAAGGCTTCCTGGTGGCCGACGCCGATGAGGACGGCGGCGCTGGCGGTCATGGTGACGCCTCCGAGAAAGAGAATGGAGTTGACGGGGGTGCGATATTTCGGGTGGAGCCGGGTGAACCATTTAGGAAGCAGGTGGTCCCATCCGGCGCACATGGGCAAGCGAGTATTGGCGGCGAAATTCAGGCTGAAGCTGGAAAGATAGTTGGTGAGAAGAGAAGGATTGCGAGGGGCACGACAGTTTGCGCGAACGTCTGAGCCACCAGAGCGACACGAAGGGCCTGCGGGATGGCGCCGATTACATCGACATTTTCGGCGGCGAGACGTAAGCCAGGATCGCGCTCGTGCCGAAAATGTAGAGCAGTGCAATGAGGGGTGCGCAATAAAAATGGCGCGGCGGAGATGGGAGGCGGGATTGCGCGATTCCCCGGCAAAGATGGCCGCATATTCGAATCCGCAAAGGGCCCCAAAGGTCATTTTGCTGAAGACGCTGAACTGGAAGAGAGTCAGCGGGGGCAACGAGATACGCAGCGGATGGTATTCGCTACAGGAAATTCGCTGGAATGCGAGAAAGGGAAGAAGCGCACAGAACGCGATGATCAGCACGGTCAAGATGCTGCCAACGTTGGTGACCCATTTGCCGACGCGCAAGCCCAGATGTGCGACCAGCATCAATCGCGCTGAGGATCGAGATGGAAGCAGCCAGAACGATCCACTTGTTCGAGACGATGGCTTCGG
Organism: Candidatus Acidiferrales bacterium; assembly: GCA_963741365.1. Classification (GTDB taxonomy): domain Bacteria; phylum Acidobacteriota; class Terriglobia; order Acidiferrales; family UBA7541; genus Acidiferrum. The sequence goes on from CAVUHY010000014.1 coordinate 100,329, forward strand.
CGTCGAGGCCAAAGCGTAGGCCGCGTAGGTGGCGGAGACGAGACCAATCGACGCGACATAGAGCACCACATAAAGCCAGAGGTTCCAGGCAACGATAAATCCAACGGCATCGCCAAAGGCGTGCCGGGCCCACTCGTACAAGACCACCTTCCATGGGCATCGCTTGTTCAGGTGCGCGACGACGAGTGCCTGGGGAATGAAGAACAGCACCGATGGCGATCAGCCAAAGAAAGACGTGGGATGGCCCGGCTTTTGCGGCAGTGCCAAAAAAATCGGGAATAACGACGAAAAGGATGGATGCGAGAACCAGGTCTTTGAAACCGAGCTCTTTGCGAGCGCGCTAGACTGCGAATCGGAGATAGGTGCCAGCGTCGACAATTGTGGTGCCGGATGCGGTAGCCAAGTCGCCGGACGGTAGTCCTCGCCTCCGAAAATAAAGTTGCGCTAGTGTGCAGCGAGTGCCGGGGAGAAGCAACATATTTTCGCCTGGGCGCGCGCTGTTCCTACCGGTGAAAGCGTGGTAGGCTAGCAACATTCGCCCGCTCATTACCTGTCCCGCAAAGATATGAAAGTCCATGAGAGATTCCTTTGTTTAAGATTTGTCGTTCGTAGCGCTGTTCATCGCGATTTTGCTGTTTGTTGTGGCGGTGCGAACATTGTTGTTCCTTCGAAGCAGATCGGTCATGTGCCGCACACTCCGATTGGAGTGGATCCACAAAAGGCGGCGAAAGAATTGGCCGGGGCGATTCCGTTTCAGACGATCTCCTACGAAGGCGGAGGCACGGCACGGAGAGAAGGCCGCAACTCAGGCGGCGTTTGTGGAGTTCCATGCGTATCTGGAGAAAACATTTCCACGCGCTGATGCGTCGCTGGAACACGAAGTGGTTGGCGCAAACAATCTGCTGTTTGAGTGGAAGGGAAGTGATGCTTCGCTGAAACCGATTTTATTGATGGGGCATCAAGACGTGGTTACCCATCGAAGCCGGAACGGAAAGCAAATGGGTACATCCGGGTTTTTCTGGAGCGCTTGCCGACGGTTTTATCTGGGGCCGAGGAACGATGGACGACAAGCAGACCATCGTGGGACTCCTGGAAGCGATCGACATCTGCTCCTGGCGAAGGACTTTCAACCGAAGCGAACCGTCTATCTGGCATTCGGACAAGACGAGGAAATTGGCGGGCTCGAAGGCGCCGCAAAAGATCGCGGGATTGTTGAAGTCGCGAGGAGTGCAACTGGAATTTGTACTGGATGAGGGCGGATTTATTTCCACCGGCATGGTTCCGGGTGTCAGAGCTCCGGTGGCGATGATCGGCACCTCAGAAAAGGGTTATCTCAGTTTGCAGTTGGTTGTGGATGGTCCCGGCGGGCACTCATCTGTACCTCCACCGGAATCCAACATTGGCGTGCTGGCAGAAGCAATTCGAAAGATCGAGAAACATCCGATGCCTGCGCATATGAACGGGCCGATGGGAGAGTTTCTGGAGTACGCAGGGGACAGCGCTTCTTTGCCGTTGCGAACAGTATACAAGAATATGTGGCTGTTCAGCCCCGCGGTGAAACTCCTACTGGAGTCATCTCCAGACACAAATGCGACTCTTCGTACAACGGCAGCCGCCACGATTATCCAAGCAGGGACCAAAGACAATGTGATGCCCAGCTACGCTCGCGCGGTCGTGAATTTTCGATTGCTTCCCGGCGATACAGTGGCCAGCGTCACCGAATACATTCGCCAGGTAAGCAACGATCCGCGCGTCAAGTTGCAGCCAATTGAAGGCGAGCCCCCGTCCGACCCTTCGCCGCAGTCGAGCCCCGACTCGTCAGATTTCAAGTTGATGCAAAAACGATTGCGCAAGTGTATCCGGAGGCGGTGGCCGCGCCCTTTGTCTTTGTAGGCGCCACCGATTCGAAGCATTATTCGAGTTTGACGAAAGACACGTATCGATTTGCACCGCTGCTTACGGCGCCGGACGATGTTGCGCGCTTCCATGGAACCAATGAGCGGGTGGGCATCGACAATTTTGCGAAGTCCGTCGATTTTTATGCGCAACTGATACGAAATTCAGCGGAGTGAAACGTTCACTGCGAGGGATCATCCGCCGGCGATGGAGGGTATCAGCAGGACGCGATCGCCGTCCTTTAGGGTGCAGGATTCGCCGCCGAGAAAGCGGATGTCTTCCTCGTTCAGGTAGACATTCAGGAATTGGCGAATTTGGCCCTGCTCATCTCGGACGTGGCGCGAAAGAGCAGGAAAGCGCGACGTGAGATCGTTCAATGCTTCGGCCACAGTGATGGCGCCGCTATCCACTTTGGGTTCGCCTTCGGTAAAGCGACGGAAAGCGGTGGGAATTTCGATTGTGATTGCCATACTTCTTTCTCCCTATTCTTTTTTCTCAATTCTGCGATAAAGCGGCCCACCTCAGAAGACGGCGCGCTACATAAATCCCGCGCAAGGCCAATCGCGCAAGTCAAACGGCAACGGCTTCCTTCAATTGCTCCTTCAAGAGAGCTTCAAAAGCTTCAATGCGCGGCTCGATCGAAATAGTAACGGGAAACGTTGCGGCAATCGCATCCGTTGTCTTCAGGCCGTTGCCGGTGATAGAAACAACCGTGGTCTCGTCCGGTTTGATGCGTCCCTGCTGGATTAGTTTCGCTGTGACGCCCGCGGTTACGCCTCCGGCGGTTTCGGCAAAGATGCCTTCCGTCTCGGCAAGTAGCTTGATGGAATCGATGATTTCCGGGTCGGAGACATCTTCGGCCCAGCCACCGCTTTCGCGGATCAGGCGCAAGGCGAATGGCCCGTCGGCGGGGTTGCCGATGGCCAGTGAACGAGCGATGGTATTCGGCTTTTGCGGCTCGAAACGGGCCAGGTTGCGCTTCACGCCGTCGGCTATCGGAGAGCATCCGGTGGCCTGAGCGCCAAAGAACTTTACCTGTTTCGGTTCGACCCAGCCAAGATGCGCCAGTTCATAGAACGCTTTGGCGATCTTGCCGATCAGGGAGCCGCCAGCCATGGGCACCACGACGTTGTCAGGAAGCTCCCAGCCAAGCTGCTCGGCGATCTCATAGCCGTGCGTCTTGGAACCTTCCGCGTAGTACGGCCGCAGATTGACATTGGCGAGACCCCACTGAAAGCGATCCGCGACCTGGGTGCAGAGGCGGTTCACGTGATCGTAGTTACCGTTGATGCGAATGATTCGGGCGCCATACACGGCGGTATTCAGAATCTTCGCCGGCTCGAGATCGGCCGGAATGAACACGCAAGCGTCGATTCCTTGCTGCGCGCACTGGGCGGCCACGGAATTGGCCAGGTTTCCTGTGGACGAACAACCCACAGTCTTAAACCCAAAACGCTTGGAGGCAGCCAATGCGGTGGCTACCACGCGATCCTTGAAGGAAAGCGACGGGAAACACACCGCGTCGTTCTTGAAATAAAGATTCTTAAGGCCCCACTTTGCCGCGAGATTGCGGGAGCGCTGGAGGGGTGTGCCTCCGATGGCTAGCGATGGTATAAACCCCGCCGGCAGCGGTAGCAGGTCCGAGTAGCGCCACATGTTGAAAGCCCGGCGTGTCAGTTCTTCGCGCTTTACGGTCTTACCGAGCTGCTCGTAGTCATAACTGACTTCGAGTGGCGCAAAACACTCTTCGCAATAGGATCGGGGAGCATTCGGGAATTGTTTCCCGCATTCCCTGCAACGCAGAAAATAGGCCTCAGACATAAGTTACCTCGCTGAAGGAGCTCAAGCTGAACGAAATCGTCCAGGCCGAGAGCCATCGCGTGAAATGACGTGGAGCTGAATTTGGGGCAGCGCGGAGGCGGGTATAAGCAAAAAACCCTCCGTGCCAAAAAGCTTGGAGGGGTCTCAGAATTTACTTCTGTGAACTCTACCAACTCTTTAGCAGTTTTTTACGTGGAGCAAGTCGCCCTAAATCGCCACGTGACACCGCAAGTGCGGCTACTCCCTTTATGGAGGAAGCGAGAACGGATGTCAAGGGGCATTTTCACTTAACCCAGACTGACAACGATTTGGTAAGTATTCGCGTCAAACTGTCCTAGTACACATGATTGCTATCTACCCGGCCAGGAGGACAGTAATCCTCCCGCTGCATCGAAGCGGAAGACCACCCGGTCCTCCGGCGCAATGCTATACTCTGTGACTCAGTCCGGTTCTAGGACCAGATAGACAGGAGCAGGAAAGATGGAACTCGTTCGTAACAATATTGAAAAGTCGCGCCGCCGCACGGTGCTGGTGGCTGTCTTGATTACAGCGACGCTTGTTTTAGGCATTCTGATTGGCACGATTGTGAATGGCAGAGTGTCGGCAATGAGGGGCTTCACTTTTTCGGGAAGCAACTCCGCTCCGCTAGCCTTACCAGACCCTATTCCATCATCGAATTCGTTTTCTGCCATCGTCTCGCGCGTTGGCCCTGCAGTCGTGAACATTGCCACCACGCAAGTGATGGATCGCAAGTCTGCGAGAAAACGTCGCGGTCAAGGCGATCAAGACGATCCGAGCGAAGACTTCTTCTTTCATTTCTTTGACGGCAAGCCCGATAACGGGCTGCCTCAAACCGAGCGCAGCCTCGGCTCGGGCGTGATCGTGGACAAACAAGGCTACATCCTCACAAATAATCACGTCGTCGATCAGGCCACCAAAGTTCAAGTGATGATCGGGGGAGACACGACCAAATACACCGCGAAAGTGATCGGAGTGGACGAAGCCACGGACCTGGCGGTCATCAAAATTGACGCTGGAAAAGAGCTGCCATTCGCGAAACTAGGTAATTCCGAAGGCGTACAGGTTGGAGATTGGGTTCTGGCCATCGGCAGTCCCTTTGGGTTGAACGCTACGGTAACGGCGGGCATCATCAGCGCGAAGGATCGGAGCGGAATTGGACGCCAGTTCCAGCGATTCCTGCAGACAGACGCAGCGATTAATCCGGGCAACTCTGGCGGTCCGCTCGTGGATATGGCTGGTCAAGTGATCGGTATCAACACCGCCATCATTACCGGAGGACGTGGCTATGAGGGTGTTGGATTTGCCATGCCTTCGACCACGGCCATCAATGTGTACGACCAACTGGTGAAGAGTGGCCGCGTGACGCGGGGCTCCATCGGCGTTAGCTTCCAGGAAGATCTTGGTACCAACCAAATTACGTTGAAGTCACTTGGCGCGCCTTATGGCGTGGTGATTGAAGGTGTGGAACCTGGCAGCCCTGCGGAAAAAGCGGGACTGAAGGGCGGCGACGTCATCACCAACATCAACGGAACGGCCGTGAAGAATGGAAACGATCTGGTGAACCCGATCGCCTCGGCACCGATCGGCAGCAAGGTAAAGATCGAGTACTACCGCGACAGGCAAAAGAAGGAAACTTCCGCGTTAGTGGAAGATCGTACCCGAGTATTCCCCAACACGGATAGCCGCGTCGGCGATAAACCCGGCGAGCCGGCCCCGGCCGAATTCGGATTGCATGTGGAGAGCCTCACACCTGAGCGAGCCCAGAAAGTGGGCGTGGAGGGCGTGAAGGGCATCGTGGTCACGGAGGTGGAACCGGCTAGCTTTGCGGAGGACATCAACTTCGCACCAGGAGACGTCATCTCCGAGGTGAATGGGCAGTCGGTAACTTCGATTGACGAATATCGCAAAGCAATTTCCAAATTGAAGGCGGGCGAGAACGTGGTGTTCAAGGTACTGCGCCACGGATTCAACGACCGCATTATGACCGTATTCCTGCCCGGAGTAGTGCCCGCGGACGGCAAATAGACTCAGGAGTGCGCACTTTAACTAGCGATGCGAAAGCAGCTCTCGAAACTGACTCAAGCTGGACTTGTCCTCGCGGCAATCGCCACGGGTGCGATAATCATGCCCGTGGCAGTCGCACAAACGACAGGTAAGAAGAACTCTAAAAGCACGAAAAGCAGCGGTGCCGGACACGCAACAAGCACACATGTCGAAGCGTCCGGGACGAAGACAAGCGCAAAGCCCACGTCAGGGAAGACCGGCAAGAAATCCAGTCGAACAAAGAAAGTAAAGGGCCAAGCCGCACCAACCCCGGATCGCATAAACGAAATTCAAGATGCGCTGGCACGAAAGGGTGCGTTTGACGGAACGCCGACAGGGAAATGGGATGATTCCACGGTTGAGGCGATGAAGAAGTTTCAAACGTCCAACCACTTGAATGCCACTGGCCGAATCGACGCACCGACCTTGCAGAAACTTGGGCTAGGCTCGGAGACGGCAGGTGTCGCCGCGCCGACGCCCCCTCCCAACAGCAGCGCCAACCGACTGTTGACACGAAGCGCGCAGCGGGATCCTGAACCAGCCGATAATTAGTCGAAACTCAACCTACCAACAATCCGAATTGGATGATCGCATTCTTTTGTCGCGAGCGCACGCTCGCTGGTGAGGAGCGCATTTATGGGATTGCGTTTACTTGGTAGACTCGGTGGATTCGAGGGGGAGACATGAGCACGCCAGGAAAGCCGCGCGTATTTCAGAACTTCATCAACGGGGAATGGATAGCACCGAAAGGCGGAAAAAGCATCGAGAATCGTAATCCTGCGAATACCGATGAGGTCGTCGGCGTGTTTCCAAGTTCGGACCCAGAAGATATCGAAGCTGCGGTCGGCGCGGCTCGCGAGGCTTACAAAAAATGGAGGCTCTTTCCCGCTCCGAAACGCGGTGAAATTTTGTTCCGCGTGGCAGAACTACTGGTTAAACGCAAAGAGGAATTCTCTCGGGATATGACGCGGGAAATGGGGAAAGTCCTTGCCGAGACGCGCGGGGACGTCCAGGAAGCTATCGACATGACCTACTACATGGCAGGCGAAGGGCGGCGCCTCTTTGGCCAGACGACTCCATCCGAACTCCCGAACAAATTTGCGATGAGCATTCGACAGCCGATTGGCGTGTGCGGAATGATCACTCCTTGGAATTTCCCGATGGCAATTCCCTCGTGGAAAATGATGCCGGCGCTGATTTCCGGAAACACCGTGGTTTTGAAGCCAGCCGAAGATGCCCCGCTTTCTTCGTATCACTTAGTGGAAGCAATGGCGCAAGCCGAAATGCCCCCAGGCGTGGTGAATCTGGTGAGCGGCGATGGGCCGGGCGCGGGCGCGCCACTGGCTGGACACAAAGACGTGCAGGTGATCAGTTTCACGGGTTCCACCTCCACCGGACGGATCATCGCACAAACCTGCGCCCCGGATTTCAAGCACTACAGCCTGGAGATGGGTGGCAAAAACATCATTCTGGTGATGGATGACGCCAATCTCGATCTGGCTGTGGAGGGCGCGGTCTGGGGCGGCTTTGGCACGACCGGGCAACGATGCACGGCGGCGAGCCGAGTTGGCGTGCACAAAGCAGTCTACAGGGAATTCGTTGCGAGATTTGTTGATCGCGCTAATAAGCTCGTGGTTGGCGACGGACTGAATCCCTCCGTGGAGATGGGGCCGTGCATCAATGAGCAGCAGTTGAATACAGTCATGAGCTACGTCGAAATTGCTAAGAAAGAGGGAGCGAAACTGCTGACGGGAGGAAATCGCCTGCAGAAGGATGTTCACGCCAAAGGATGGTTCCATGAGGCAACGGTGTTTGGCGATTGCAGCCCGAAGATGCGTGTTGCCCAGGAGGAAATTTTTGGTCCAGTCGTTTCGCTAATCCCGTTTGAGAGCCTGGAGCAAGGGATTGAAATTGCGAATGGCGTGCCCTACGGCCTTTCCGCCTCGATTTACACCCGCAACGTGAATCGCGCCTTTGCGGCAATGCGAGATCTGTACACCGGCATCGTGTACGTGAATGCTCCCACCATTGGCGCGGAAACGCATCTACCGTTTGGCGGTACAAAGCAAACAGGGAATGGACACAGAGAAGCCGCGATCAGCGCCATCGATTTCTTCACGGAGTGGAAATCCGTGTATGTCGATTATTCGGACACGCTACAGCGGGCACAGATTGACAACAATTAACGGTCGTCGAACCTTGTCGGCTCCTTTACGTTCTAGTAAAATGTAAAGCATGTCTGAGATTACACTTTCGTCGAAAAACTAGATCGTTGTGCCGCGTGAAGCCCGAAAGGCGTTGGACCTAAAGCCGGACGACAAGTTACTGGTTGCCGTGCACGCCGGACGTCTCATCGTAATGCAGAAGCCTCGATCACACGCGAAGGCACTCCAGGCGATCGGAAAGGGGTGGTTCCCGGATGGCTATCTGGAGAGAGCGCGCGAGAGTTGGGAGTAGGAGTGTTTCGTGAACTCCTTTCGCGACATCGAATTGTCGCTCTGCGTACCAGTATTTTCATCTACTATGTCGAGAGAATGCAGAATAACTTCCACAATTTCTTTTACCGCATAACTGGTGTCGGGGTGTTGCGAAGGCGAGCAGTCTCGAGTGGATGGTTTTTATGCACTGCTGACCAGCTTTCTCAATTTAACCTGGTGTCCGACCATGTTGCGTGTTGCAGATCGCGTAACGAAGGCCGTCGCGTTGTTCGCAACAGCGGTTGCTGCCTGGAACGCGTCTGGAATCGGTGCACTCCTCGAAATTGGGCGGCACGAACGACGCAGTTTTCAAGCGGCTTAGCCATTTTGAGGTTGCAGTTCTCGACGATCCACTTTGACGGGGATTGATAGCGTTTCTACAATAGTGGTAAGCGTTGTTGAAGGGCAAGACTATGCGGAACGCAGCCTTACAGGAACGACGGAACCGGCAGATCTTGGCCGACATCGTTCGGACGTACATTGAGTCCGGCGAGCCTGTGTCCTCGCGTTTGGTTTCAAAGCGTGGCGAGGAGTCGCTGAGCACGGCAACCATTCGGAACGTAATGGCGGACTTGGAGGACGGCGGCTACCTTTACCAACCACATACTTCAGCGGGACGAGTGCCTACTGCCGCGGCGTACCGCTTTTTTGCCCAGGAAATCGCTACGCAAGCCACACTGAACATCGACGATCGCGAGTGGATTCGTCGCGAAATGTCGGCGGGAACTTCGGCGGAAGAAATTACAGAACGGGCGGGACACGTCCTGGCCGAAGTCTCTCGCGGCGTGGGCATTATCGTTGCTCCGCCACTGCGAAAAACGGTTCTGGAACACACACGCATGTGGCTGCTGCCGGATGGCCGCGTGGTCGTGGTCTTGATTTCGCCCGGTGGGCATACGCGGGACAAGGTGTTGCGGCCGGTGCGGCCCTTTACGCAGGAAGAGCTCGATGCCACTTCCGGCTTTCTCAATAGTCATTACGTCGGTTGGACGCTGGAGGCAATTCGCACCGACTTGCTGCAGAAGCTTGCCACCGAGAGGGAACGTTACGAACTCATCGCGCGCCCGGCTTTGACGCTCTGCGATCCGGTGGCTTTGGGTGAAACTCCGTTGCAGCAGGTTTACGTGGAAGGCACAGCGCAGATCGTCGGTTCTCCGGAGTTTACGGACCAGGGCCAGTTGCGGGAATTGTTGGCGGCCATCGAAGAGAAACACAGACTCGTGACCGTCCTGAACGCATGCATCGATACGCCTGAACCAGTGTCCGTGCAGATCGGCGTGAAAGAAATCGCCGAAGCGGGAGAAAACATCGCGCTGATCAGCGCGCCGTATTCCCAGAACGACATGGCGCAGGGTTCGTTGGGAGTAATCGGACCGACGCGTATGCATTATGAACGCGCGATAACAGCCGTCGCCTATGTTGCTGAAATGTTTACAGAAGCGCTTAAGAAGATCGAATAGCGCATAATTTTGCTGTGGAGCAAGTGCAATGATCAAGAAGGGAATGAATACTGATATGCCTGACCATCCGAACCCGGACCCGAGCGAAGAGGGCTACGCGGTCGCCGAGGATGCCACCCGGGAAACGCTCGAAGTCAACAAACTCGCGACCGATCTGGAAGATCTTCGGCAAACGTTGCTGCGCCGGCAGGCGGATTTCGACAACTTTAGGAAACGCATCGAGAAGGAACGGACCGAAGATCAAAAACGGGCGACCGGCAGAGTCATTGAGCAACTGATTCCGGTGCTCGATGGCTTTGAGCAGGCTTTGGCGGCTCACAAGGAAGCCGAGTACGAGAGTTATCGCAAAGGCTTTGAACTGATCTATAAGCAATTGCTGGATAACCTGGCAAAACTTGGGGCCGAGCGCGTTGAGCCGGTGGGAAAGCAGTTTGATCCGCACTTGCACCAAGCCCTGGACAGATTGGAGTCCACAAAACATCCGGACGGTACCATCCTGGAAGTGTTTCAACCCGGCTATGTCTATCACGGGCGGGTATTGCGCCCCGCCATGGTTAGAGTAGCGGTACATCCCAGCGGTGCATCGAATACAGCGGCAAATTGAGTTGGAAGGAACCTCGCGAAAAAAGATATGAGTCGAACACAACAACGTGATTTTTACGAAGTCCTAAGCGTCACCAAGACCGCCAGCGTTGACGAGATCAAGTCTGCTTACAGAAAGGCGGCTATGCAATGGCATCCGGATCGCAATCCGGGCAACAAGGCAGAGGCGGAGATCCGATTTCGAGAGTGCACGGAAGCGTATGCGGTGCTGAGCGATGCGCAAAAGCGACAAATCTACGACACCTACGGACATGCAGGCCTGGCCAATTCTGGCGGGCAAACCGATTTCAATGGCACGATTTTCCAGGATTTCCACGATATCTTTGGCGACTTTTTCGGTTTCGAGGATCTTTTTGGCGCGGCGGGTGGCCGCCGTGGTGGAGGCCGAAGCCGCGTGCAGCGTGGCGCCGACCTGCGATACGACATGTCTCTAGCGTTTGAAGAGGCAGCGGCAGGGGTTACGACCAAGATTCGCATTCCGCGGCAGGAATATTGCGAGTCCTGTAACGGGACAGGCGCAAAAAAGGGAACAGGAGTAGTTTCCTGTCAGACGTGCGGTGGGCGTGGGCAAATTGTTTATCAACAGGGATTTTTCACCATCAACAGGACATGCCCCGCGTGTCAGGGCGCAGGGCAAATCATTAAAGAGCGCTGTGCCGATTGTCGTGGGCAGGGGCGCGTGGAACGAGAGCGCTCCATTGAGTTACGCATCCCACCGGGCGTCGACACCGGTACCCGGCTGCGGATCAGCGGTGAAGGCGAACCCGGACCGAATGGCGGCCCGGCAGGGGATCTTTATGTCGTGCTGGAAGTAAAGGAACACAGTTTCTTCGAGCGGCGGGACGCGGACCTATACTGCACCATCCCGATCAGCATCTCGCAAGCGAGTCTTGGGACGGAATTGCAGGTGCCTGGCCTGAATGGGGAAGAGAGACTGAAGATTCCGGAAGGGACACAAAGTGGCGCCGTCTTCCGCGTCAAGGGAAAAGGCCTACCCGATCCCCATGGAAGTGGACGAGGCGATTTGTACTATATGGTGCGCGTGATTACGCCGTCGAAGCTCACCAAGGAGCAACACAAACTGATGGAGCAGCTTGACGCAACCCTTAAGGTAGAAAACAAGCCGGCGGAACGCAATTCTTCAATCTTTAACAAGATGAAGGATATTTTCGGCTAACACGGCATGCGCCGGCGCTTCTTCGTCGACAGTTTTTCGGATCGTCTCGCGGTCATGGAAGGCGACGCGGCGCATCATGTTGGGCGAGTGCTACGAGGGCAACCCGGACAGGTTTATGAACTGAGTGACGGCGCGAACGTGTGGCTTGGCGAGATCGAAAGTGTTGGGCGCGAAGTCGTCAGATTTAGATTAATCGAACAGTTGCCGGCCCATAAACCTCTAGTTGACACAACGCTATTACTGTCCATCGTGAAGTTCGATGCGTTTGAATGGGCGCTCGAAAAAGCTACGGAATTGGGTGTGTCTCGAATTGTGCCGCTGACTGCAGAGCGCAGCGAAAAGGGACTGCTTGCCGCGACCGTGAAACGGTCCGAGCGCTGGCAGAAAATCCTCCTGGAAGCTTCCCAGCAATCACGGCGCGTCCAGTTGCCGACGTTGTTAGCCGCGGCTAAGCCTGGGGCTGCGTTCACGGCTGTCACGGACGCAGTTCGCGTGATGTTATCGGAATCAGCGGAAGCGCTTTCACTCAAAACGGTCCTCGCGAGCAAGCAAACGGGCGCCGCGGCCCTCGCGATTGGTCCTGAGGGTGGCTGGACCGAAAGCGAGTTCGCTTCCGCTCGCCAGTCTGGATTTCAGGAGGCGTCCCTTGGAAGGCTGATCCTGCGCACGGAAACAGCTGTGATCGCCGCCCTCTCCGCCATCAATTTTGCCCTGGCTCCCGATTAAAAATTCGTGAAATGTGGAGAATTGGTTCGATGCGGTCGTTGGGCAACACCCCACCTGCAATTCCGAATCCAACCAACTGGACATGGTAAGTTTCTCTCTAGTAGCGTCACTTCCACACGACATGTTATAAGTTTAGAGGCAGCACGAGATGCCGAAACCAGACGATAATCAGATTCCACTCCCGCTGGGCGAAACAGAATCCGCTCCCGTGCCCGCATTGCCTGGCAGTACTATTCCGGCTTCCGAATTTCCAACCGCCAAGCTGCCAACGCCTCACCATTTACTTCGGCACGAAATTCGTGTGTGGACGCGCGATCTGCTCATCGCCATCGGACTTGCGCTGGTCATCATCGTATTCCTCTACCAGCCGGTGAAAGTCGAAGGCACCAGCATGGCCCCGCTGCTTTCCGATCAGGAGCGAATCTTCATCAATAAATTTGTGTATCGCTTCGAGTCGATCCACCGTGGAGATGTAGTTGTCTTCTGGTACCCGCTCGACAGGTCGAAATCGTTCATAAAGCGGGTGGTCGGGCTCCCTGGAGAGATGGTGGAAATCCGCCGTGGCGTTCTATACTTGAACGGGCAGATGGTCCCCGAGCCCTATGTGCCGCCGCGCTACACCGACGTCACAGATTACGGCCCAATTAAAGTTCCCCATGGAAGTTATTTTGTAATGGGTGATCACCGGATTAGCTCGAACGATTCGCGTGTGTTTGGGCCGGTAGCGAGTCAGTTCATCTATGGCCGCGCTGTATTCGCCTATTGGCCGGTTGATCACTTTGGCTCGTTGTCCGCCACGGAAGCGAGCGAAAAATAATGAAGTTGCAGGGAGGCTCCACTGACGGAAGTCCAGCATCGACCTGCAATCCTCGCGCTCGAAGACGGGCGCGTATTTAACGGCCGCGCTGCCGGCGCCATCACGCGCCGCGGCGGCGAAGTCGTTTTCAATACCAGTCTCACGGGCTACCAGGAAGTTTTCACGGATCCAAGCTATTCCGGGCAGATTGTATGTCTGACGTATCCCCACATCGGAAATGTGGGCGCGAATATTGACGATGAAGAGGCGCCACGGCCTTACATCGAGTCGCTGGTGGTGCGGGAGTTCTCGCAGATTTCATCCAACTGGCGTTCGTCGGAAACGGCACAGCTCTATCTGAACCGGCAGATGATCCCGGTGATCTGGGATATCGATACCCGCGCGTTGGTGCGACACATTCGAAATGTTGGCGCGTTGCGCGGCATGGTTTCCACCGATGGCACTCCAGGCGATCAACTGATTTTCGAAGCACGGCAGTTGCCTTCAATGGTTGGGCAGGAATTGGCTGGGCGCGTCACTTGCGGCAAGGCGTACGACTGGGACAAAGGCTCGATAGAACTGGCCAGTTCGCCTTGGTCGGAACAGATGGGCGAATCGGATGCCAGTCCCGAGGCCGGGCGGTTCAAAGTTGTCGCGTACGACTACGGGATCAAGCAGAACATTCTTCGCTTGCTGGTCGATCATCATTGTGATGTCACAGTCGTGCCGGCGGGCACTCCTGCCGGAGATGTGCTGGCATTCAAACCGGATGGCGTGTTTCTGTCGAACGGCCCGGGCGATCCGGAACCGATCAACTACGCGATCGGCAATATTCGAAAGCTGGCCGGCCGCGTGCCGATCTTCGGCATCTGCTTGGGCCACCAATTGTGCGGACTCGCCCTGGGTGGCAAGACATTCAAATTGAAATTCGGGCATCACGGCTCGAACCACCCGGTGAAGAATCTGCTTACCAATCAGGTAGAAATCACCGCGCAGAATCACGGCTTCTGCGTCGACCCTGAATCGCTGCCGTCGAGCGACGTCGAAATCACGCACGTCAATTTGAACGATCACACGAATGAAGGTATGCGGCACAAAAACCTCCCGCTTTTCAGCGTGCAGTATCACCCCGAAGCTTCGCCCGGGCCGCACGATTCACATTATTTGTTCACGCAGTTCACTGACTTGATGAAGGAATTTCAGCAGCCAGGGAGTTCGAGGGGATGATACAGGCTTTAACGGAATACGCTGCGCTCCGCTCGGGATGACAAGGTCAGATTTCAGTTTAGGAGTACGATCAGAAGAGCTTTAGGCCGAAGTTGAGGGAAGATGCCCAAACGCACTGACATCAAGAAGATCCTGATTATCGGTTCCGGCCCCATCATCATCGGGCAGGCTTGCGAATTTGACTATTCGGGGGCGCAAGCTTGCAAGGCGCTGCGCGCCGAGGGCTACGAAGTTGTTTTGGTGAACTCCAATCCCGCGACGATCATGACGGACCCGGAATTGGCGCATCGGACGTACATCGAGCCGCTGGCGAAGGAATACGTCGAAGAGATTATCATCAAAGAGCGACCCGACGCGTTGCTTCCCACGGTGGGGGGCAGACGGCGCTGAACCTGGCTGTGGAACTGGCCGAGAGCGGCATCCTCGAAAAACACAATGTAGAGATGATCGGGGCATCACTTCGCGCAATTAAGGTCGCCGAGGACCGTTTGTGGTTCAAGGACGCATGCCGCAAGATCGGACTGGAAGTCCCTGCATCCGCGCTGGTGAATAACGCTCAAGACGCGTTGCGGTTGTGTGACCAACTTGGATTTCCGCTGGTTATCCGGCCTTCGTTCACGCTGGGTGGCAGCGGCGGCTCAATCGCCTACAACAAAGAAGAGTTTGCCGAGGCCATCGCCCACGCGCTGGACATGAGCCCGGTCCACGAAGCCCTGGTGGAGGAGTCAGTTCTCGGCTGGAAAGAATACGAACTCGAAGTCATGCGCGACTATCGCGACAACTTCGTGGTTATTTGCTCGATTGAAAATTTCGACCCCATGGGCGTACACACAGGCGATTCCATCACCGTTGCTCCCGCACAGACGCTGACCGACAAGGAATATCAGCGGATGCGCGATGCCGCCGCGGCCATCATCCGCGAAGTCGGCGTCGAGACCGGTGGGTCCAACGTGCAATTCGCGATCAATCCCGAGAATGGGCGTATGACCGTGATTGAGATGAATCCGCGCGTTTCGCGTAGTTCCGCGCTTGCCAGCAAAGCCACTGGCTTTCCCATCGCGAAGATTGCGGCGCGGCTGGCGGTAGGCATGTCGCTGGACGAAATCGCCAACGACATTACCAAGAAGACGCCCGCGTGCTTCGAACCGGCGATCGACTACGTCGTGGTAAAAATTCCCAAGTGGCAATTTGAAAAGTTTGCAGGAGCGGACAGTACTCTCGGCACGCAAATGAAATCGGTGGGCGAAGTGATGTCCATCGGTCGCACATTCAAGGAAGCGCTGCAAAAGGGCATTCGTTCACTTGAGCCCAGCACGCCGTGGCGCGCTCCCGCGGAAACGCCGGATTCGCTGCTGCGTGAAAAACTGTCTACACCTCGACCCAACCGCATCCACTGGATACTGACGGCTGTGGAGCGCGGGCTCCCCGTGGACGAAATCTGCGAATTGACGAAGATCGATCCTTGGTTCATTCACCAGATCGAAGAGATCGTCATCACGAACCGGCGACGCGGCAGCAGTCACCGTCGAAACAGCTTCGAAGGATTTACTGAAAGAAGTAAAGCGCGTCGGTACCAGCGACGAAACGCTTGCGCAGATGTGGAAGACCACTCCAGCCGCCGTGCGACTGCAACGCGCGCGCTACGGCGTCGTCACCTGTATTCAAACGTGTGGATACCTGCGCGGCCGAATTCGAATCGTTCACTCCCTATCATGTACTCTACGTACGAGGAAGAAGATGAAGCGGAGACGACGCACCGCCAGAAAATCATGATTCTCGGCAGCGGTCCGAACCGTATCGGGCAGGGAATCGAGTTCGACTACTGCTGCTGCCACGCGTCGTTTGCGCTTCGCGAAGATGGGTTCGAAAGCATCATGGTGAATTGCAATCCAGAGACGGTCTCGACGGACTACGACACTTCCGACCGTCTGTATTTCGAACCGCTAACGCTCGAAGACGTGCTGGCCATCGTCGAACGCGAAAAGCCTACTGGAGTCATCGTGCAGTTCGGTGGACAAACGCCTCTCAATCTGGCTCTGGAATTGAAGCGCAATGGCGTTCCCATCGTTGGCACCGCGCCTGAATCCATCGATCTGGCAGAGGACCGTCGGCGCTTTGGCGCGTCTGCTCGACGAGCTGAGAATTCCCCAGCCTCGTAACGGCACCGCACTCGTCCCCGAAGAAGCAGCGCGCGTGGCCGGAGAGATTGGCTATGCCCGTGCTGGTGCGGCCCAGTTATGTGCTTGGCGGCCGCGCCATGGTCATCGCCTACGATGTGAACACCGTGCAGGAATACGTGGCGCAAGCGGCGTTGATGGGCCCTGCCCGCCCTGTGCTCATCGATCAATTCCTGGAAGAAGCCACGGAAGTGGACGTGGATGCGCTAGCCGACGGAACCGACGTGGTCATCGGCGGAATCATGGAGCACATCGAAGAGGCCGGCGTACACTCCGGCGACTCTTCGTGCGTCTTCCGGCGGTCAGCTTGTCGCCCGGCCGTGCTCGAATACCATTCGCGATTACACGAAGCGGCTTGCGCTGGCGCTCAAGGTGGTCGGCCTGATGAACGTCCAGTACGCCATTCAGCGGCGAGACGGTCTACGTTCTGGAAGTGAATCCGCGCGCCTCGCGTACTGTCCCATACGTGAGCAAAGCCACCGGCGTGCCGCTTGCTAAAGTGGCGGCGCGACTTGATGGTCGGCAAACGCCTTGCCGACATGAATCTTCCGTTGGTGCATCACAACGGGGTCGCCGAAATTGCCACGCACGAGTATTACTCAGTCAAATCGCCCGTTTTCCCGTTCAACAAATTCCGCGGGGTCGATACCATCCTTGGTCCCGAAATGCGTTCGACGGGCGAAGTTATGGGAGTGTCCACCTCGTATGGACAGGCGTTCGCGAAGGCGCAACTTGCCGCAGGGCAGAGACTCCCTGGCTCGGGGACCGTGTTTATCAGCGTGAATGATCGCGACAAGCGGCAGATTGGCCCTCTGGGCAAAGAACTTGTTGCGCTCGGCTTCAAGTTGGTCGCTACGCGTGGCACGGCGACGGCGTTTCATGCCGCGGATGTTCCCTGCGAGGAAGTCTTCAAGGTGAACGAAGGCCGCCCGAACATCGTCGACCTCATCAAAACGGGGAAAATCAATCTGATCTTCAATACGCCGCTCGGTCGCGAATCGTTCTACGACGAAAAGTCCATTCGGCGCGCCGCAATTCGGTACAACATTCCGTGTATCACGACTCTTTCGGCTGCGCATGCCGCGGCGCGTGGGATTCATGCCATCACGGAATCAGGGCGCTGAAGTAGCTTGCCTGCAAGACTTCATCAAAACAAGGTCGCGGTCTCAGGCTCGCCGACGACTGGAGGCTGAAGCATGCAAATCAGTCGGTGTGTTTCCGGCCCTCGTTACGCCGTATGACCATGCAGGGTCGGTTTCCCTTCCGGCTCTTCGACACAATATCAATCGCTACAATCAAACAAATGTTGCTGGGTATGTTGTGCTTGGTTCCACTGGCGAGTCCGTTCATGCTTTCTTGCGAGGAAGCGGACTCCATACTCGTGACCGTAAAAGAATCTGCAGCGCCCGGGAAACTACTGATAGCGGGTACTGGGGCCGAATCCACGGGAGAAACCATCGCTCGTACAAAACGCGCCGCGGAACAGGGTTACAAAATCGCTCTCGTAAAGACGCCCTACTACTACAAACCGGTTTACCGGCCCGAGAACTTTTTGCGACATTACCGCGCAGTCGCCGATGCCTCCCCGATACCAATTCTCTTGTATTCCGTTCCTCAGTTCACTGGGGTTGCGCTGGAAACCCCGGAAATTCTGGCATTGTCGGAGCATCCGAACATTATTGGCATCAAGGACAGCGCGGGCGTAATGCAGCGTGTTGCCGAGGTCGTGGGAGCAGCCCACAAGGAGTTTCGGGTGCTCACCGGAGGAGCGGCTCTCGTGTACGCCGCAGCCGTGATGGGAGCGCGAGGTGCTATCCTTGCTCTGGCAAGCGCCCTTCCAGAACTCTGTGCGCAGTTGTTTGCCCACGTTCAGGCGGGACAGCACGAGCACGCCAGAGAATTACAACTCAAAATAGCGCAAGCCTCGAAGCGCATCGTCTCTGAAGCCGGTATCGCGGGAGTAAAATTTGCCATGGACCTGCGAGGTTACAAGGGCGGGCTGCCTCGATTGCCGCTTTTGCCTCTAAAAGAAGACAAAAAACAGCAAATTTCTGACATTATCGCGGCACTCCATCCAGCTGCCGCCTCCGTCTAAGTATTCTGAGTTTGCCGTCACTTTTTTGAGCGTCTATCATCTAAATGCCCATGGACTGTCGTGCCCTCCTACCCGAGCAACTGCCGCATACCTCGAAGTTGATTCGCGACTACATAGCCAATTTCCCGAAGCTTCAACCCTTCTTTTCCCACCCTCCTGATCTAAATTCCGCCATTATCGAAGCAAAAAAATTGAACTTTCCCTCCGAACGTCGCCGCGAGATTGTGGCTATTCTTCGAGCGCAGAATACGCAGTTTGGCGGGAGCCCGAAGACGATTGAAAACCTGGACCGCCTCGCCAACGGCGCGGTGACGATTGTTTCCGGGCAACAAGTTGGCCTATTCAGCGGACCTTCGTACGCCTTTTACAAAGCGCTGTCAGCGATCCACACCGCCGAGCAATTGACCAGCGAGGGCATCGAAGCTGTGCCGGTGTTCTGGATGGCGACGGAAGACCATGACGTTGATGAAGTCCGGCAAACCACCTGGTTTCACGAAGGAGAGTTGCACCGTTTTGAGTTGTCCAAGCCTGCCGAGACCGACATCCCCGTCGGACGCATTCCACTGGGTTCTGAAATCTCTGGTGTTGTACAACAGGTCACGACGCTGCTTTCCGGTCCCGACAGCGAGCTGTTGTCAGAGATACTACGACTCTCCTACACCCCAGAGGCCACGTATGGCAGTGCATTTGCGCAACTCTTCGCCCGGATATTTGCCGACCAGGGATTGATTCTTCTTGATCCACTGGACGAGCGCTTGCATCGTTTGGCCGCTCCCGTCATGCGGCAAGCGCTGGAACATCGCGATGAACTGAATGCGCTTTTGTTGCGTCGTGGCAAAGATCTTGAACACGCGGGATACGCTGCGCAGGTCAATGTGACTTTCAACAGTACCGTTCTGTTCTCCATGAAAGGCGGCAGGCGGCGCGTAATTTCCGCCGCCAATGGCAACGGATTCACGAGTGGCGGCCGCACTGCTTCGCGCGACGAGTGGCTACAGAGTCTTGACAAGAATCCTGAGCTTTTCAGTCCTAACGCACTATTTCGTCCCGTTGTTCAGGACTACATGCTGCCGACGGTCGCCTATTTCGGCGGACCCGCGGAAATTGCCTATTTTGCGCAGTCCCAGGTGCTCTACGAAAAACTGCTGGGGCGCATGCCCGTGATGCTGCCACGCGCCGATTTTACGCTCGTCGATCCCAAGGCCGTGCGGATACTGCAAAAATACCGGTTGGAAGTGGAAGATGTGTGGAAAGGTAAGCAAACGTTGCGAAAGCGCATGTATTGCGAGAGCATCCCGACAAAACTTTCGCGCGAATTCGAAACCAACGTCCGGCAAATCGAAAAAAGCGTGACGAAGCTTCACAAAGCGATCGCCAATGTCGATCCAACGATTCAGGGCACAATTGCCAGAGCTGAGAAGCGAATAAAGTACCAAATCGAGAAGCTACGCGAAAAAACCGGCGTTGCGCTCGATCGCCACGAGAAATTGCTCGATCAGCACGAACAATTCCTGTCAAACCTTCTTTATCCTCAGAAAGGCCTGCAGTCTCGGGACCTGTGCTTCCTTCCATTTCTAGCTCGCTGGGGAACTCCTGGCCTCGCGGAGTTGGAGAAGCACGCCGGCGCCAGAAAGCTGGGACTTCATTTCCTCGTTCCCATTCCTTGAGCATGCTGACTCTTCCACTGAAAACAAAGCGTCGAACGCAATTGTTGGATGTCACCAAAGAGGTCGAGCGCCTGGTGCAGTCGTCCGGGATCAAGTCTGGCATATGTTTTCTCTACGTTCCCCACACTACCGCGGGCATCCTCATCAACGAGCACGCTGATCCCGACGTGGCTTCCGATGCCGAAGGGGCCGTGGATCGCTTAGTTCCCGATGATCCGCGCTTCGAGCACTCGGAAGGGAACACCGACTCTCATGTTAAAACCATGCTGGTCGGAATGAGCCAATTCATTTTTATCGAAAAGGGAACGCTGGCTCTTGGCCGTTGGCAGGGAATTTTCTTCGCGGAATTCGACGGACCGCGCGATCGACAACTTTTCGTGAAGATTTCACCTGATGTTCCTGAAGGCGGCAAGTAAATCCAGCCCCTTCTAGTTCCGCTACGTATTCGGTGTGTTAAAGTTTGGCGATGGGCAAACTCGGCATCTACATTCAGGTTCCGTTCTGTCAGACGAAGTGTACCTACTGCAACTTCCATACGGGTGTGGTGTCCACAGGACGTTTTGCACCGTATGCCGCGGCGGTATCCCGTGAGATCGCGAGCCATCGGCAATTATTGAAGGGCGCTGGGGCAGAGATCCCCGTCAACGTTGATACGGTTGACACTGTTTACATTGGTGGCGGTACACCTAGCTTACTTGAACCGCAGCTTCTCACAGGAATGCTCGATAGCGTCCGTGCCTCGTTTCCCTGCGATTTTGCGGAAGTCACCCTCGAAGCCGATCCGGAAACCCTCGAAGCCGAAAAAGCGGAGGTATGGGCCGCCGCGGGCATCAATCGCATCAGTTTTGGCACGCAATCCTTCATCGATGAAGAGCTCAAATCTGCGGGACGCATGCACCGACGGGCCGATATCTACCGTGCCGTGCCAATCCTTTGCGACGCAGGAATTCGCAATATCAGTTTTGATTTAATCGCGGGCCTGCCCAAACAAACTACTGCTTCCTGGCGCGAGTCGCTGGAAGAAACTATCGGGCTCTCTCCAGAACATGTTTCCATTTACATGATGGAGATCGATGAGGGAAGCCGGCTTGGCCTGGAAGTGTTGCAGGGGGGAGGGCGCTACAGCGCTAAGGACCTGCCCACGGAAGAATCCATGGCCGAATTTTATGAAACTGCCCAACAGTTTCTAAGAGACGCGGGGTACGCCCAGTATGAGATTTCCAATTGGGCGAAGCCGGGCTTTGCTGCTCAACATAATTTGAAATATTGGAGGCGCGAGCCGTATCTCGGTTTTGGTGCGGGTGCCCATTCCTTTTCGGGCACGCAACGCTGGGCAAACGCCCATGATGCGGCTGTATATGTGGCCGCGATTAGTTCGGGCCGTAGCGCGGTTGAGTCGGTTGATGCGGTAACGCCAGAGATGGCCTTGGAGGAGGAATTTTTCCTGGGTCTGCGTCAACTCTCGGGCATAGATATTGCGCGCATCGAGCAACAATATGGCATCGATTTCCACTCCAAAGTGAGGCAACTTGCTTCCGCAGGAATGGTAGAACAGGAAGGGCGAAAAGTTCGCCTGCCGGCAGGAAAGCTTGGCATCTGCAACGAAATTATTGTGGAGCTTTTGCGTTAGCAGGCAAAAGAGATTTTTTCGCGAGTGGAAGTTCGGATAAGTGAGGATGAGATGAGCTACACAGTTGCAAAAGGAAATCAGCCAGTTGACCCGGATCACGTCGCACCAATAGAGAATGCCGTTGATCTCCGAAGTGATACTGTCACCCGGCCAAGCGATGAAATGCGCCGCGCGATGGCCGCAGCGGAAGTTGGCGACGACGTGTACGGCGAAGATCCAACCGTCAATCGCCTGCAGAATCGCGCAGCCGAAATCTTTGGCAAAAAAGCGGCGCTTTTTGTTCCTACCGGCTGTATGGGAAACCTCATTGCCATCAAGATTTGGACGCACCACGGGAACGAGGTGATCTGCGAGGAACGTGGGCACGTCAATCTGTATGAGCTTGCGTCCATGTCTGCGATTGCCGGCTGCATGCCGCGCGCCGTGCGCGCCGGAGAAGACGGTATCCTGACCTGGAAGCAGGTGGAAGCCGCGATTCGCCCCCAAATCTACTACGATTCGCAGACGGCGCTCGTTTGTCTGGAAAATACCAGCAACATGGCCGGTGGTACCGTGTATCCGACCGAGCACGTGGACGAGATCTGCAAACATGCACACGCTCTCGGACTGAAGGTGCATCTCGATGGCGCGCGCATTTTTAACGCAGCTGCCGCGTTGCATGAACCCGTGTCGGTCATGACCAAAAGCGTCGACTCCGTCATGTTCTGCCTGTCCAAAGGGCTGGGAGCGCCGGTTGGTTCCATGATCGTTGGCTCGCGAGAGTTCATCGAACGCGCGCGCATCTATCGCAAGATGTTCGGCGGAGGCATGCGCCAGGTAGGCGTGCTCGCCGCCGCAGGGCTGGTCGCGCTAGAGAACTCTCCTCAGCGATTGCATGAAGATCATGACAACGCCAAGGCATTGGCTGTGGGTATAGCACAAATTCCCGGCCTTAAAATTGATCCGGCCCGCGTTCGCACCAATATCGTGATTTTCGATTGCTCCGGTACAGGAATGACCGCGGTCGAGTTGTGCGACGCGCTGCATGAGAAAAATGTGTGGGCACAGGATACCGCTCCGCACCTGGTTCGTATGGTCACGCACTGGAATGTGAATCACGACGGCATCATACGGGCATTGATCGAATTGCATTCCGTCGTCGGCAAACGGCGCGTCGCCACTTCGTAAAGTGATTTCAAGCACGTGGTCCAGTTGGTGGTGTCGCAGATTTTGCTGGCCTATGGGTGGAGTATCTGCAAGGGAAAATTGGTACGCCAAAATTTTGTTTTTGTACGTCTTATTGTCTGAAAGGGAGGCTACATGAATTGTGCTTGGCTGCGGAAGAGTACTCCGGCTATGACGGTGCTCGTCGTTTCTTTTCTTATGGCGCCATCGACTTGGTCGCAGACCAGTTCCGCCACGCCCACAATTGAAGAAGCCACAAAATTCATCAACGACGCGGAGCAGCGCTTGCTGGACCTTGGCGTGAAGACGTCGCGGGCCGATTGGGTGGCCAAGAATTTCATTACGTCCGATACACAGCAGATCGCCGCCGACGCCGACGAAATTCTGAATACCGCGAGCACAAACTATGCGAAAGAAGCGCACCGGTTCGATAAGTTGCAGTTGCCCCCCGAGCTTGCGCGCAAACGTTTGCTACTTGAACTCGCCACCGGATTTCCCGCGCCCAATGATCCCAAATTGCAAAAGGAGCTGGCGGAAGTACTCGTGTCGCTCGATGGCGATTACGGGAAAGGCAAGTGGTGTCCCGAGGGAAACGCCAAACCTTGCAAAGATGTGACGGCCATCGAACGATTGCTGGCGACCAGCCGCGACCCGGAAGAGTTGAAGCGCGCCTGGATCGGGTGGCATGCGGTAGGCGCCCCCATGCGCGAGCGATACGCGCGCATGGTGGAATTGGGCAATCAGGGATCGCGCGAACTGGGTTACTCGGACGTCGGGGCGCTATGGCGTTCGTATTACGACATGCCGCCCGACCAGTTTCAGCAGGAGCTTGATCGCACCTGGGAACAGCTGAAGCCATTGTATTTATCACTACACGCTTACGTGCGCGGACAACTCGCCAAGAAATATGGCAAGGACGTCGTGCCGCCATCCGGCCCGATCCCCGCCCACCTGCTGGGCAACATCTGGGCTCAGGAATGGAACAACGTTTACGACGTAATGGATTCGCCCAAACCCGCGCAGAGTTACGATCTGACGAAAATCCTTCAAGAACGCAAGACGGACGCGAAGGGGATGGTCAAGTACGGCGAGAATTTTTTCTCTTCACTGGGATTCGCGCCGCTTCCGGCAACCTTTTGGGAACGATCTTTGTTTACCAAGCCGGCCGATCGCGAAGTGGTGTGCCACGCCAGCGCCTGGGATGTCGATCTGAAAGACGATCTCCGCATCAAGATGTGCATCCTGACGACCGAAGAAGACTTTCGAGTCATCCATCACGAACTCGGCCACAACTACTACCAGCGCGCTTATAACAATCTCCCGGTACTTTTCCGTGATAGCGCGAATGACGGCTTCCATGAGGCGGTTGGCGACACGATTGCACTGTCGGTGACGCCAGAATACTTGAAACAAATCGGGCTGATCGATGCCGTTCCGCCTGCTTCGGGAGACACCGATTATTTGTTGCGGCTAGCTCTTGAAAAAGTGGCGTTCCTGCCCTTTGGCTTAGTTATTGACAAATGGCGCTGGGAAGTCTTTTCCGGGGCAGTGAAGCCGGACCAGTACAACCAGGCGTGGTGGGATCTACGGCTGAAATATCAGGGAGTAGCGCCGCCCGTGGCTCGTAGCCAGGCAGATTTCGATCCTGGCGCGAAATACCACGTTCCGGGCAACGTTCCGTATATGCGGTATTTCCTGGCGCGGATCTATCAATTTCAATTCCAACGCGCGCTTTGCAATGATGCAGGAGTTGAGGGTCCGCTTCATCGCTGTTCGATCTATGGGAATAAGAAGGCCGGCGAAAAATTGAACCAGATGCTTGCCATGGGCAGAAGCAAGCCCTGGCCCGATGAGTTGGAAGCACTGACAGGTGAACGACAATTGGACGCCAGCGCGCTGGCCGATTATTTCGCGCCGCTGAAGACCTGGCTCGACGAGCAAAACAAGAAAAACAACTATCCCGTAGGTTGGTAACCACGGCTTAGGATTTCCTGCGACAGGCAGCGTCTCAGGAGCCCGGCCCGCTATGAAATCGTGATGGGGCTACAAAATTACTTAGCGTTGACAAAATATCGGCGCACGGAATGCGACACTCGGTCTTTATGGTTCACCACCTCTGGATGCAGAATGTCTCTTCATAAGCTAAACTTAGTGTAAGTATTTGTACTACTTTTAGGCGAGGTTCCCGTGGATTTCACCTTAACCGACGAGCAGAACCATCTGCGAAAGACCGTTCGAGAGTTTGCAGAAGGAGAGATCGGCCCGCATGTAATGGAGTGGGACGAGGCTTCGCATTTTCCGGTAGAAATTCTCCCAAAGCTCGCGGAAATGGGCCTCATGGGTATCCTTTTTCCGGAACAATATGGCGGCGCAGGACTTGGCTATATCGAGTACGCCACCGCGATCGAAGAACTTTCGCGAGTCGACGGCTCCGTAGGACTCTTTGTCGCCGCTCACAACTCGTTATGTTCCAATCACATCTACAAATTCGCCACCGAAGAACAAAGGCGAAAATATCTGGTTCCTCTGGCAGAAGGTAAGAAGCTAGGCGCGTGGTCGCTAACCGAGCCCGAAGCGGGCTCCGACGCGGGTGGCACGCGGACAACGGCGGTTCGCACGGGCAACCAATGGGTGCTGAACGGCGCCAAAACGTTCACGACCAACGGGCACTATGCCGATATCTGCGTCGCGATGGCCGTGACGGACAAATCGAAGGAGTCTCACGGAATTAGCGCCTTCATTTTGGAAAAAGGCATGCCGGGCTTTCGACCGGGAAAGAAAGAAAACAAGCTTGGGATGCGCGCCAGCGACACCTCCGAGGTCATCTTCACGGACTGTCACGTGCCGACGGAAAATCTTCTTGGGCCGGAAGGCGAAGGCTTCACCGGCAGCCTGCAGGTTCTCGACGGCGGACGCATCTCAATCGCGGCGCTAGCCCTGGGCATGGCTCAGGGCGCATTGGATGCATCCACGAAATACGCGAAACAACGCAAACAGTTCGGCCGGACCATCAGTGAATTCCAGGCCATCCAGTTCAAGCTGGCTGATATGGCCACAGAAGTAGAAGCGGCGCGCCTGCTGGTTTACCAGGCTGCTTGGCTTGCGGATCGCAAAGACGTTCGCTTCACGCGGGAATCGAGCATGGCCAAGCTCTTTGCCAGTGAAGTGGCCGTCCGCGTTGCCAACGAGTGCGTGCAGATTCACGGCGGCTACGGCTTCATCAAGGATTATCCAGCGGAGAAATTTTACCGCGACGTGAAGCTCTGCACGATTGGTGAGGGCACCAGCGAAATCCAAAAGTTGGTCATTGCTAGACAGCTACTTGGGAAGAAATAATAGAGGAATGCCGCTGCGCCGTTCCGTTCTTCAATCGGGTTTCAGGCAACAATGACTTCCGCTGTGCAGGAATGGGTAACCAAGATCTGCGGCGGCGACATTCGCGCCATTTCTCGCGCAATTTCTGCCATCGAAAACCACGCGGCTGAAGCGGAAGAACTCCTTCGGCTCTTGTTTCCGCACACTGGCAAATCGTATCTGACCGGGATTACCGGCGCACCCGGCACAGGCAAAAGCACTCTCGTCGATCGCCTCGCTGCCTATCACCGCAAACACAATGAACCCGTTGGAGTCATCGCGGTTGACCCCACAAGTCCGTACTCAGGAGGCGCCATATTGGGTGACCGGATTCGTATGCAGGGTCACGCGAGCGACGAAGGTATGTTCATCCGTTCGATGGCTACTCGGGGATTTCTGGGCGGACTGGCGCGTGCCACGGCAGAGGTGGCTCTCCTGCTTGATGCCGCAGGCAAACGCCAAGTGCTCATTGAAACTGTCGGCGTCGGCCAGGACGAAATCGACATCGTGCGGCTCGCCGATTGCGTTATGGTCATTCTGGTCCCAGGCATGGGCGACGACATACAGAATATGAAGGCAGGATTGATGGAAATTGGCGACATCTTTGTGCTGAATAAGTCGGACCGGGAAGGCGCTGATCGCCTGGGGCAGCAATTGCATGCCATGCTTTCGCTGGTGATGCCTCGCGATGGCTGGCATCCGCCGGTGGTTCGAACGGTGGCGTCGGAGGATAGAGGCGTGGATGTGCTGGCGGAAACCATCGCGAAGTTCCGGAAGCATTTTGAATCCAGCAGCGATCGACAGAAGAAACACATTCAACACTGGGAGAAGCGGCTACTGGAACTGCTCGAATCGCGCCTGATGCAAAGAATTCTCGGCGGAAAACGTGGAGAGGAAAAACTTCATAAAATGGCCGAGGACGTCGCTGGGCGCAAAATAGATCCATTTACAGCCGTGACGAAAATTCTGGAAGACAGCGGGTTCGCCGACTGAAGGCTTCTAGACATGCATCTGGGCGATATCTGTCAAACCGATACCAGGTCGCAATGCGGGAATACAGGCTGTAAGACTCATCGCCGGCGGAAAGACTGTGGTCTTTGTTGCGGATTTGCTTCCGACACGTCACCATATTCCGTTGCCGTGGATCATGGCCTATGACTTGTGTCCGCTGCAGACCCTCGAGACGAAGCGCAGGTGGATTCCGGAGATCGTTAAGAAGGGCTGGATGGTGATCTTCGGCCATGATCCGGATGTCGCGGCGGCCGCGCTTCACGAGCACGATGGCAAAATTGAAATCGAACCGGTGGATTTGAACCGGTGACTCCCAGGAGAATAGGGAATGGCGAAAGCGAAGAATGCAAAGGGGAAATCTTTGGCAAAAAGAAACGCGTCCGCCAAGTCTAAAGGACCAATTGCAGAGATCGGCATCATCGGTGGCAGCGGGCTCTATTCCATGAGCGGCCTGACGGACGCCCGCGAAATTCGCGTGAAGACGCCTTTCGGCGATCCATCTGATGCCTTCGTCGTTGGCACACTCGAAGGGAGGCGCGTTGCTTTTCTTGCGCGGCACGGCCGTGGGCACCGGTACCTGCCCGGCGAGTTGAACTTCCGCGCCAATATTTACGCCATGAAACTGCTCGGGGTGCAGCGCATCATCTCCGTAAGCGCGGTCGGTTCTTTGCAGGAAAATCTGCGGCCAGGCGAATTTCTGGTTGCAGATCAGTTTTTCGACCGCACCAAAGGCCGTATCTCGACGTTCTTCGGCGATGGTGTCGTCGCCCACGTCACATTTGATAAGCCGACATGCGGGCAGCTTTCCAGCGTGCTGGCCGATGCGTGCGTGTCCACAGGCGTCCCTGTCCACCGCAAAGGCACCTATATATGCATGGAGGGTCCACAGTTCTCTACACTGGCCGAGGCGAATTTTCATCGGACCATGAAATTCGATGTGATCGGAATGACCAACGTAACGGAAGCCAAGCTCGCACGGGAAGCTGAAATCTGCTACTCGACCGTCGCCATGATCACCGACTTCGACTGTTGGCATCCGGACCACGAGTCCGTGACCGTGGCGCAGATCATCTCGACCCTCAACCAGAACGCCACCAACGCACAGAATGTTCTGCGCGAAGCGGTTAAAGCTATGCCGAAGGATCGTGCGTGCAAGTGCGGAGACGCGCTGAAACATGCCATCATTACGGATCAGAAAGTCGTGCCAGCAAGAACAAAGAAGAATCTGGCGGCAATACTCAAAAAATATCTGGACTAGGAGAAACGAGTGTCCCTACTGGTCGTTGGCTCCATCGCTTATGACGGTTTAGAGAGTCCATACGGGAAGGTCGAACGTACGCTGGGCGGCGCGGCGACGTATTTCTCAATCTGCGCTTCCTTTTTCACGCACGTGAACCTTGTCGCCGTGGTTGGTGACGACTTTCATGCGAAGGATGAAGCGATCTTCAAGAAACGGACGATCGATATCGAAGGCGTAGAACGGGCGACTGGCAAATGCTTCTTTTGGGCCGGCCGCTATTCCGAAAATCTCAATGAACGCGTGACGCTGGCCACCGAACTTAACGTTTTCGCCGACTTCAAACCACGCCTTCCGGAGAAATATCGCAATTCGAAGTTCGTATTCCTCGCGAACATCGCACCCAGCTTGCAGCACGACGTTCTCAAACAAGTGAAGGGCACGCCCAAGCTGGTTGCCATGGACACCATGAATTACTGGATCGAGGGCAGCAATGCGGACCTGCGCGAAACGCTCAAACACGTCGACGTGCTCATGATCAACGATTCCGAAACACGCCAACTCTCTAACGAACACAATCTTCTACTTGCAGCGAAATATATTTTCAAAATGGGCCCCTCGGCGCTCGTTGTAAAACGGGGGGAATACGGCGCCATGATGGTGGACAAAAAAGGCGTCTTTGCCATACCCGGTTTTCCGCTGGAAGCGCCACAAGACCCGACGGGGGCGGGAGACAGTTTCGCCGGCGGCTTCATGGGCTACCTCGCAGGTGTAAATTCGACCAATGATCGGGCGCTGCGTCGCGCTATCGTCTACGGGTCGGTCCTCGGAAGTTTTGCCGTAGAACGGTTCGGCCTGGAGCGTCTATTGAACCTGAAAAAGCCGGAGATACACGCCAGAGCACGGCACTTCGCAAAATTGACCCAATTTAAATTGTAGTTAAGTAGAATTTCCAGAGAAGGGCGTGGGCCCAGTCCGGAATGCTGACATTTCACGAAACATTCATTCGGCTCCTTTTTGCGGGCGCTCTCGGTGCTGCCATTGGCGTCGAACGCGAAATTCGCCGCCGCCCAGCCGGCATTCGCACCAGCATGTTTGTGTGTATGGCCACCGCTTTGTTCACCGTGCTCTCTGCAGAACTCGCTCACCGCTGGGGGGACAGCAGCGGCACGCGCATCGCTTCTAATATCGTCCAGGGCATCGGTTTCCTGGGAGCAGGCGCCATTCTCCGCGACAACGCAGGCGTTATCGGAATGACCACAGCGGCTACAATCTTTGTCGAAGCGGCGATTGGCATGGCCGTAGGGGGAGGACTGTACGCCGTTGCCGGGGCTGCCACCGTCATCGTGCTTTTCGCGTTGGTGGTGCTGTCTTGGGTCGCCGACTGGTTCGGGCTCAAAGGGCGCGCCGTGGTTTTCCGTATGACCACCTCTCACGCTGATAACGTAGCTGCCGAGGTTCAACGGTATCTGGCGGTCCAGAAAATCAACATGCAACACTTTCGGGTCTCCATGGTTGGGACGAAATCCATCGTCGAATTCGAAGCGGCTGTCAGCCATCACCAGCAAGAACTCATGGTCGAACAGTTCAGGCGGGAGGACGTTATTACCGAAGTCGTCCCTGTCGAGAGCCGCCACGCATGACCCATCGGAATGTGTACGTCGTCAAACCGAAAGCGCTTCCCAAAGGAGCCACGATTGCCCTCTTTTCGCCGGCTTCTCCGGTTGATGGTGGGGCACTGCATGCTGGTATCGCGGAGTTGGAGAGACTTGGCTATCGCGTGCAACCTCCAGCGGAATTCCAATCCCTCGGTTATTTTGCGGGCACACACGATGAGCGCATGCTTGAGTTCGTTAAGGCAACGCAGCAAAAAAACATCGATGGGCTGATTGCATCGCGTGGCGGCTACGGAACGAGTCACTTCTTTGAAAACAAGTTTAACAGCCGTTTGTCGGAGCCGAAATGCATCGTCGGTTTCAGCGACATCACTGCTCTTCAGGTCTTCGTTTGGCAGGTTCGCCAGTGGGTCTCCTTTGAGGGACCCATGGCCGCTGTTGGATTTGCCGCGGGCTCGGGAAAACCGGGCGGCTACGACGAACATTCCTTTCTTCAAGCGGTACGGAACACGACGGGAGGCTGGAGACTCTCCCTCGGCGGCATGGCTCTGGCGGAAGGCTCGGCCGAAGGCAGGGTTCTCGGCGGTTGCCTGACGCTCCTCGAAACTACTCTTGCCACCGGTTGGGAAATTGATACGAAAGGTGCGATTCTGCTGCTCGAAGATCGCGGTATGAAGCCGTACCAGTTGGACCGAGCGCTATTGCATCTTCGACAGGCCGGCAAATTCGAGGGCGTTCGCGGCATCATACTTGGAGAGTTCCCGGAATGCGAAGTGCCGAAAGTGGGTGGACCATCTGTTCGCGATGTTTGTGAGGCAATCTTGCGGCCATTGGGAGTGCCGATAGTTTTTGGTGCTCCGATCGGCCACACCACACGCCCTGCGCTCACCGTGCCGCTAGGCGTTCAGGCACGCCTCGACGCCACCGGCGAGGGAAGTTTAGAAATTTTGGAACCGGCGGTTGTCGAGTAAAATGGAAGAGGTACAACGGGCAATGAAGCATGTTCACATGATCGGGATCGGCGGTTCCGCGATGTCACCTCTGGCAGGGATGTTGCGCGAGCGCGGCTATCGCGTGACGGGCTCGGACGCCGGAGTTTATCCGCCAGCTTCAACGTTTCTCGAATCTCTGGGAATTACCTATGCCACTTCCTTCGACGCAGGCCATCTCACGCCTGCTCCTGATTTGATCGTCGTCGGGAATGCAATTTCACGTGGCAATGTGGAAGTTGAGGAGATGCTCGACCGCAGGCTCCCGCATCGCTCTTTCCCGGAGATTCTCGAGGAAGAGTTTCTCCCTGGAAAACATTCCATCGTCGTGAGCGGCACCCACGGCAAGACCACCACAACGGCTATGCTGGCTTGGATATTCGAGGTAGCGGGAGGGCATCCGAATTTCCTTGTCGGTGGCATTGCGGAGAATTTCGGCAAGAGCTATCAGTTGGGCGGCGGAGAAGACTTTATTCTCGAAGGGGATGAATACGACAGTGCCTATTGGGATAAGGCCGCAAAGTTTTTTCACTACCAGCCTGACGATCTCATCATCACTTCGCTGGAGTTCGACCACGCCGATATTTACGCGGATTTCGATAGCTACCAGTTGGCGTTCCGCAGGCTGGTCAATCTGGTTCCACGCCGCGGCAGCATTGTCGTATGGGGGGATTCGGAAGCCGGAGAACCCCTGCACAACGTGACCGCAATAGCGTTCTGCCCAGTGATTCGCTATGGCTTTGAACCGGGCAACAACTGGATAGCCACGAACGTGAAATCGGATGGCGATGGCATGACCTTTTCATTGGCACACCATACGCAGCATTTTGGCGATTTCCGGCTGTCGGCCACCGGTCATCATAATGTACTGAACGCCATGGCGGCGATCATCGTCGGCCACGGGCGCGGAATTCCAGTTTCTTCTCTTCAGAAGGCGCTGGAGACATTTCGCAGCGTTCGCCGTCGACTGGACGTGAAGGGCGAAGTGGACCAGATTCTCGTGGTTGACGATTTCGCGCATCATCCTACGGCCATTCGCGCCACAATTCAGGCGGCTCGCTTGCGTTGGCCAAATCGCAGGCTCTGGGCAATACTTGAGCCTCGCTCGAATTCTATGCGGCGCAAAACGTTTCAAGACAGTCTTCCCGAGGCACTAGCCCTCGGCGATAAGGTAATTCTCAGCAGCGTCCACCGCGCGGGACAGTTGAACGAAGAACAGAGACTCGATCCCGAAACGGTTGCGGCTGCGGTCCGTGCTACGGGCAAAAACGCTACCGTCCTTCCCTGCGCCGATGCCATCGCCGATTTACTGACGACCGAGAGCAAGCCCGGTGACCTGTTGCTGATTATGTCCAATGGCAGCTTCGATGGATTATGCGACAAACTTCTCAAAAAGCTCTGCAGCAGGCAAACTGCGTCCGAGGCCCACGTCCGGTGAGGCCAGCCCAAAGTTCCACGAGACTTTACGGATTTTTGCGAATAAGATCCGTGTTCCGACGGTGCATTTGTAAAGACCACGTTCTGAGGCGGGCCATGATCGTTCTCGCCATCACTACGGCGTTGTTTGCGAGTACTGCCCATGCTGCGATTCGCTACACCGTTTCTTTAGCCCATCCCGACCAGCACCTGTTCCGCGTATCGGTCGAAGTGCCCGACGCGCACGGCGAGCTGAAATTTCAGATGGCCGCATGGAACGCCCTCTACGAGATTCGGGACTTCAGCAGCCACGTACAGCAAGTGCAGGCCTTCGTTAACGGCCAGAAGGCCGACATTACCAAGCTCGACAAGCTTACCTGGCAAGTGACCGGCTCCGGCACGGTAAACGTCACCTACTCGACGTTTTGGGACGATGTGGGGCCCTTCAGCACGCAACTCAATTCCGAACATGCCTTTATCAACCCCGCCATGATCCTTCTATACATACCGGAGCGGCGAGCGGAAGAATGCGTCTTACTGTTGAACGATGTTCCGGCTGCGTGGAAAGTCGCCTCCGCAACACTTTCGGAAGTTCATCCGCAGAGTGCGCAGATGAAAGCCCCAAGTTACGATGTGCTCGCCGACGCTCCGATCGAGGCTTCCGTTTTTGAGGAATTCACAATCCACGATCTTCTTCCTCCTGTTGATGTGGTCATTCACGGCGACAATTGGAAGAGGCGCGATGTCGAAAATGCCTTGAGGAAGATCTGCACCTACGAGCTGAAATTGATGGATGGTGCGCCATACCAGAAATACAGTTTCCTTTTTCACGTTGGAAAGGCAGCAGCAGGTTCGAGTGGCGGCATGGAGCACGCCAACTCGACTGCGATATTCGTTGCCTCCGACGCCTACATGTGGAATGTTTCCGCACATGAGTTCTTCCATCTATGGAACGTGAAGCGCATTCGGCCGGCGACACTTGAGCCGGTAGACTACACCCGCGAAATGTATACGCGCTCGCTTTGGTTCGCCGAGGGCGTGACCAATACTTACGGTTCCTACACGCTGGTTCGCACTGGTCTTTGGAGCAAACAGGAGTTTTATCAGGACCTTGGCAACCAGATTAGCGAGATTGAAGCAAGTCCCGCGGAGCAGTGGCAAAGTGCCGAGGAATCGAGCCTGGATGCCTGGCTTGAGAAGTACGCTCTGTACACGCAGCCGCAGCGAAGCGTTTCCTACTACACGAAGGGGCAGGTTCTGGGAGTGCTGCTCGATATCGTCATTCGCGATCGTACGGACAACCAAAAAAGCATGGATGATGTATTGCGGGCGATGAACGAGAATTTTGCCAAGGAAGGGAAGTTCTACCGCGACAGCCTCGACATTCAATTGACTGCCGAAAAAGTTACCGGAGCCTCCCTTGCTGACTTTTTCAAGAACTATGTTAGCGGAGCTGAGGCGTTGCCGTACGAGCAGATCTTTGGCCTCAGTGGTCTCGAAGTACGCGCTCATGAAACTATCCGGCCCGTGCTGGGGTTTGTCTCTGAACATCAACCCAATGGTCCGTTCTTGATCCGCAGCGTCGATCCGGAATCTCCGGCGGGTAAGACTTCTTTGCGTACGGGGGATGAAATCCTGCGGTGGAACAACAGCGATCCGCCAAAACGGCCGGAACGATGGCTTATTTCGCAAAAACCCGGGGACGAAATTACTCTGCGCGTGCGGCATGCGGGAGTCGAAAAGGAAGATGACGTCGTAGTGCGTTTGGGCCAGGCTCGCGAAAAGCGGTACCAGGTTTCTGAATCCGCTCATACCACGGAGCGCGAGAAACACATACGCGATGGGCTGCTCCACGGCACCACCTCTCCTGTAACCGCAACGGCCGAGTGATCGACCTTGACGATTTCCTGCTGATTCGAGAAAGTCTCCTCACCCTATGCTTCGTGCTGCGTTCATCTGCGTCTCCATTTCACTGTACGTCCTGATTGTCGGCCCGCCGCTGCTGCTCTACACCGCCATCACAAAAAACGTCGATTCCCTCTATTGGGCGGCGATCAAGGGCGTTATGTTCTTCGTCAATTGCGTGGGTGTGCGTGTTCGTGTCAAAGGGCGGGAGCGTGTACCTACGCAAACCTGCATATTTGCCGCCAACCACACCAGTTCAGCGGATGCACCCGCGGTGGTATGGGCCATTCCGCGCCGGATCGCGATTCTTCTGAAGCGCTCACTTTTCAAATACCCCATCGTGGGCCAGGCATTTACTCTTGCGCACTTCATTCCGGTCGATCGTTTCAATCGCGATTCCGCCATTGTCAGCCTGGAGAAGGCGACGGAGGCTTTGCGAGACGGGCAGTCCTTCTTGATCTATCCGGAAGGTACACGCAGCCCGGATGGCCGCCTCCAGGAATTCAAGAAGGGAA
The DNA here is from genome assembly GCA_963741365.1 of Candidatus Acidiferrales bacterium. Taxonomy (GTDB): domain Bacteria; phylum Acidobacteriota; class Terriglobia; order Acidiferrales; family UBA7541; genus Acidiferrum. Next base: position 135,352 of record CAVUHY010000014.1, read on the forward strand.
CAGCCGTTACGGCCATCAAAGCCGGTGTGCCGATTGTGCCGGTCGCGTGTTCCGGTGCCCATCACATCATGCAAAAGCGTAGTCTGCTGATTTCTCCGGGAGAAATTCTGGTGGAATTTCTTGCCCCGATCAACGCCGCGGAATATGCCTTTGAACGGCGAGACGAGTTAACGAAGCGCCTTCACGACGAAATGGCTGCGGGGTTGCCTCCCGATCAACGGCCGCTCGGATTTCCGGGTGCCGAGTAACCACCTTTTGGGCACGTTCCTTTCGTAAGACGCTTTCGAGTAACTCGCGACTGGCATAAAATGCATCACATCAGAGGCGAAACATTTCAAATTACTACTAGCACTTTCGGAGGAACTTATAACCATGCGTTTCACTTGGTTTACCCAACTCGCTGTACTCACTGTTTTTCTTGCGGCCTCGCTAATTCCGTCCAGTTTTGCGCAGACGTCGTCCACGACGCCCGCACCTGCCGCGAAGCCCAAAGCTTCCACGACAACCGCAGCGAAACCGGCAACCGCGGCAAAGCCTGCCACCACCACAGCCAGCTATGATCATGCTCTGTTGAAGCCAGCTTTGCTCAAGGATCAGGCTCCCGCCGGCTATCAGGTAAAGTTCGACACCACGCGCGGCGAATTCACCATCACTGTTACGCGCGCCTGGGCACCTCTCGGTGCCGACCGCTTTTACAATCTGGTAAAGCACCACTATTTCGATAATGCCCATTTCTTCCGCGTGGTGCCGAATTTTGTCGCACAATTTGGGCTGAACGCGAATCCGCCGGTCAACGCCGCCTGGGAAAAGGCCACCATCAAGGATGATGCACACAGCCAGAGCAACAAGAAGGGAACCATTACTTTCGCCACGGCCGGCCCGAACACACGCACGACGCAACTGTTTATCAACCTTCGAGACAATACCTCGCTCGACAGTCAGGGATTCACGCCGTTCGGGGTTGTCGATGGCGACGGCATGAAAGTGGTCAACATGCTTTATGACCAATATGGCGACAACGCTGGCATGGATCAGGAAGCGATTACCAAAGGTGGAAAGAAATATATCGACACCAAGTGGCCTCGCCTCGACATGATCAAGTCCGCGACGATCGTTGGCGCCGCGGCCACAACTGCAAAGCCGGCGGCCACGGCCAAGCCAGCCACAACGGCTAAGCCAGCCACCAAACCGCCAGCCACAGCCCCGAAACCGCAGTAGTCGTATGTGTCTCGTGGGGGAGGCTTTACGCCACGTCAGGCGAGGGGCCTTCGCCGGATGTGACGAATTGAATTCTCAATGCATCTCATTTGATAATTCCATGCAGCTCTTAATTGACTTCGATTCTTCCGCCACGTATCCTCAGCGAGATATGCATTCTTTCCGCCAGAGCAAGTGTTGCTGCGTGACAACTGTTTGTTGTTGTCCGTTCTATTGCTCTGGCCGGTTGCGCACTCGAACTTAGCTCTCTCGTTACCTAAGACTTTCGAAGCCCACGCGCCAGATTCCAGGCCGCGTGGGCTTTTTGCATTTTTGGAGCGAAATAAATGTCGTTGCCGCAGGAAACCAAAGCACATCGCGTCGAACGCCTCAAGCGTGAGAAAAACGCCTGGGATCATCTCGAGGAAATCCGGGAATTCGCGCGCAAGGGCTTCGATTCCATTCCGCCGGAGTGGTTGGGCACCTATTTGCGCTCCTGGGGCGTGTACACGCAGGGTGATGGCCAGGGAGTCACCGGCGGAATCGGCGGCGAAGGCCGCGCCGTCCCGTTTTTCATGGTCCGGATCCGTATTCCGAGTGGAATATTAACAGCCCACCAGGTTCGCAGCCCTCGCGGACCTTTCTGACCAATACGGCAACGGCGTCGCTGATATCACCGTTCGCCAAAATATTCAGCTCCATTGGGTTCGTATCGAGTCGCTGCCTGAAGTTTTTGAGCGTTTGCAATCTGTCGGTCTGCGCACCACCGGGGCTTGCGGTGACGTCGCTCGTAATATTACCGGTTGTCCGCTAGCTGGCTTCGATTCGCGCGAACTTCTTGACGTGTCGCCGCTGGTGCTGGCGCTCGATAAGGAGCTTGGTGGCAATCCGGAGTTCTACAATCTTCCTCGCAAGTTCAAAATTACGGTAACGGGCTGTCCGGAGTGGTGCTCGTATCCCGAAATTAATGATATTGGCATCACGGCCACGCGCCGCATTCGCGATGGCCGAGAGGAAATTGGTTTCTCGCTGCGCGTTGGCGGCGGCCTCTCGACCGAACCGCACCTTGCCGTTCGTCTCGATGCGTTCATCCAATATGATCAAGTCATTCCCGTTGTCCGCGCGATCACCGAAGTCTTCCGCTCCAGCGACGTTCTGCGTCACAGCCGCGAAAAAGCGCGGCTGAAATATTTGTTCCTCGCGAATGGCTGGACGTCGGAATCGTTTCTGGAAGCCATTCATGCGCACCTTCCGTTCAAGCTCGATCCTGCCGAACCAGAAGAGTCGCCAAGCCACATCCACCGTGACCATCTCGGAGTAATCGCACAAAAGCAGGCTGGACTCTTTACCGTAGGCGCCTCCGTCGTTCGCGGACGCATCACTCCCGCGCAGTTGCGAGCGGCAGCCGACATTTCGGAGCGGTTTGCCGACGGGCACATCCGCACCACCCCGATGCAGAATCTTCTAATCGTGAATATTCCCGACGCTCATGTGCACTCGGTAGTCTCCGCCTTGGAGTTCAACGACCTTCTCGTGCAGAGTTCGGCGTTTGTACGCGGCACGGTAGCCTGCACCGGGTCGGAATTTTGCAAACTAGCTCTTACGGAGACCAAAGGGTTCGCTCGATGGCTCACCGAACAACTTGACGAGCGCTTCCCGAATTTTGCGGAGCAACTCAAGCTCCACATTACCGGCTGCCCAAACAGTTGCGGCCAGCACTGGATTGCCGACATCGGTATCGAAGGCAAAAAAATAAAAGTCGATGGCCACTTTGTAGATGCCTACTACTTCTGCGTCGGCGGTGGCGTGGGGCAATTGAGCGCCATCGCACGACCGGTCGGTTACCGTTGCCGCGCCGATGAAGTTCCCGATGCCATCGCCAGATTGCTGACGCAATTTCAGTCGCGCCGCCACGGCGAAGAGAATCTGCAAAAGTTCCTCTCTCGCCATTCCAATGAGGTCATTCGCACCATTCTGGCGGGCGATGTTGCTGCGCCGGTTCTGCGGGACGTTCCCGAGGGGCCTGTGCCGCATGGAGTCGAAGGATGAGGCGAACGATGCAGTACAAAATGTGCACTGGAACCATCTCGGTGCGCGCACATTCAGGCCTGTCGAAACAGGGAGTCGATTGATGGGAAAAGTCTATTTAGTTGGTGCCGGGCCGGGCGACCCGGAACTCCTTACGCGAAAAGCATTTCGGCTGCTTCAGTCTGCTGGCATTGTTCTGCACGATTCGTTGGTCGGCGAAGAAATTCTGAGCCTCATCCCGAGCGATGCAGAGCGGATCAATGTCGGAAAACGCTATGGCCACAAATTGCTTACCCAAGACGACATCAATGATTTACTGGTTGCGGAGTCGGCGAAGCACCGGACAATTATTCGGCTGAAGGGTGGAGATCCGCTCCTTTTCGGACGAGCAGCGGAAGAAATTCGGGCGCTTCGTGAAGCGGCTGTCGAGTTTGAGATCGTTCCAGGCATCTCTGCCGGATTTGGAGCCGCATCGTCAGCCCGCGTTCCACTCACCGACCGGACGCTTGCTTCCAGTGTTTTATTTACGACGTTTTCCCGTTCCCGTGAGGCCCAACGGTTACTTCGCAATACCCTGACCCTGGACACCACAGTGGTGATCTACATGCCCGGACCATATTATGCGGACGTTTCCGGTTGGCTTCTGGAAGCGGGTCTGCCCCCGCAAACCGCATGCATGCTCGTTTCGAAAGCCACACAGTCCGATCAAGCAGTTGAACTAACCACGGCTGCTGGCCTCGCCGATTTTTCACCGTTACCGGCTCCGACGGTTCTCATCGTTGGACGAGCTGTCGCGCCCGATGCCACAGTCGCCAGCGGTGTCGACTGGCTGAGCCATGCGAATGAATTCCGGATTTCACGCGAAACCTTAGTCTCGTAAAAGAACAAGAAGGAGAACTTGTATGGGAAAAATCACATCTCAAACGGAAAAATCTAAGAAGTTTCAGCTTTCGCTCGATACCTGGGCCGTCCTTGTTGCTCTCGCCGCAGCTCTGCTGGTTCGCACCGGAATCATTTCGCACGTCACCTGGTGAACACAGAACAAATTACAACGGACAAGAAAATGGCTGAGGCCCTCGTATTACCACAAACTTCATCGATATCTTTTCGCACGCAATTCTTGCGGCTGATCCCGGGAGTGGCGCTGCTCGCGGTGATTGGCTATGCCGGAAAGCTTCTCGAGAAGGACGTCAACCTCCATGCCAAATCGCATCACTGGATCTTTCCGAATATCGAATACGTGCTTTGGGCGATCCTAATTGGGTTGGTAATCTCCAACATTTTCGGGCTGGCCGAAATCTTTAAGCCGGGTGTCGGCACCTACGAATTCTGGCTCAAGGCCGGCATCGTGCTTCTTGGCTCGCGATTCTTGCTCGGCGACGTCTGGAAATTAGGCGGACTGAGTATTCTACTGGTCGGTATTGAAATCGTCGGTGCTATCGCGCTCATGACGTTTCTCGGGCGAGCCTTCGGTCTGCGGCCAAAACTCACCACACTGCTCGCGGTTGGCTCGGCGGTCTGCGGTGTTAGCGCCATCATCGCCACCAAAGGCGCCATTGAAGCGGACGACGAAGACTCTTCGTTCGCCATCGCCGCGATTCTGGCCTTAGGGGCGATCTCGTTGTTCACGTTCCCGTTCATAGGCCATTACTTGCATCTTTCCGACCACGCCTACGGGGTCTGGGCCGGACTCGCCGTCGATAATACGGCAGAAGCCACGGCAGCCGGGGCACTCTATTCCGACGCCGCGGCCAAGCTAGCAGTCCTGACCAAAACCACGCGCAACGCGCTGATTGGCTTCGTTGTTCTCGCCTACGCCATCTACTGGGCGAGCAAAGGCCAGGCTCAGGCCGTCGGCAACAAAGCTACATTCCTCTGGCAGAAATTTCCCAAGTTTGTATTGGGATTCTTGCTGATCTCCGCATTGGCTACGGCGGGATTTTTCACCAAAGATCAGAACACGGCTCTGGCCAATCTCTCCCGCTGGGCATTTTTGCTTACCTTCGCGGGCGTCGGTCTCCGCACAAACTTCAGGGAAATGCGCAAGCAAGGGTTACGTCCCTTTGTCGTCGGCTTCATCGGGGAAGTCGTCATTGCCGTATTTACCCTGGGGCTAGTGATCGGTGCAGGGAAGCTGTTCGGCTTTTGAATCAGCCGCACAGCTTCCTCTAAAACTCTTCATTCGTTTCACTGCAAGAGGGTTCGAATAAGTCGCAGCGCTACGCATATATAGGAACCAAGCTCAGAATTGAGACGTGGAGACGGCTGCGGTGGCGATCGCGTCTATCGTGTGGAAAATGTCGACATGCTCTATAGCAGAATGTCATTTCGAGAGCGGTGTTTGCCCGCGGAATCTGCTCTTGGTGAGTGTCACGAGAAAAGCAGATTCCGCGCTTCTCTCGGAATGACAGTTTTCTTAGCCAACTCTTAGATTCCCAATACACCCACCAGTTCCTTGACGCTCGCCGCGCTCTTTTGTAGCGCTGCGTTTTCTTCCGCGGTCAAGTTGATCTGGATGATCTCTTCGGCGCCCTTTTCGCCCAATTTTACTGGGACACCCACGAACAAGCCGTTGATCCCGTACTCGCCTTCCAGGTATACGGCGCAGGGCAGGATCTTCTTTTTGTCCTTCAGGATCGCTTCCACCATCTCCACCGCGGATGCCGACGGAGCGTAATAGGCCGATCCTGTCTTCAGCAGGTTCACAATCTCGGCGCCGCCCTTTCTGGTGCGGTCTACGATCGCGTCGATCTTTTCCTTCGGCAACAGATCGGGCAGGGGAATGCCCGCCACCGTGGAGTAGCGCGGCAGCGGCACCATGTCGTCTCCGTGCCCACCCAGGACGAAGGAGTTCACATTTTCCACGCTAACTTTGCACTCCTGCGCCACGAATGCGCTCATCCGCGCTGAATCCAGCACCCCCGCCATGCCGAGCACACGGTTTTTCGGGAACCCGCTCACACGGAACGCCGCCTGCGCCATGGCATCCAGTGGATTCGTCACCACGATGAGGATGCAATTCGGCGAGTGCTTGACGATCTGCTCAACCACAGCTTTCACGACATCATAATTGGCCTTCAGCAAGTCATCGCGGCTCATGCCCGGCTTGCGCGGGAATCCTGCGGTAATCACCACCACATCGCTGCCGCCGGTCGCGCTGTAATCGCCGCTGGCGGTGGATATGCCCGTGGCGCGCGAATCTGTGCGCGTGACTGGCCCCGATTCCGTCATATCGAGCGCCTTGCCCGCCGGTGGCCCATCGAGAATATCGGTCAACACCACGTCCGCCAGCTCCAGGTCCACAATCCGCTGCGCTGTGGTCGAGCCAACGAATCCACCACCCACCACCGTTACTTTCTTCCTGCTCATGGCGTGATTCTCCTTGTACGTCCAGCCTGCAAAATTTGACTTCAGGTGCAACTAGCACAGGCCCACTTGCCTGTGCAGAAACTCAGAACGACTCTACATATTCGCAACAATCGCATCGGCGAACGCCGAAGTTCCCAGCTTCGTTGCTCCGGTCATCAATCGTTCCAGATCGTAGGTAACTTTCTTTTGCTGAATCGTTTTGGCAATTCCACTTTCGATTAACTTTCCCGCTTCGCTCCAGCCCAGAAACTCAAACATCATCGCGCCAGACAGCATCACCGACCCCGGATTGATGACATCCTTGTCCGCATACTTCGGCGCGGTACCGTGGGTCGCTTCAAACACGCCATAGCCATCGCCAATGTTCGACCCGGGAGCGATTCCCAGTCCGCCCACCTGTGCCGCGCACGCGTCGCTGAGGTAGTCGCCATTCAAATTCGAAGTTGCCAGCACACTGTATTCGCTGGGCCGCAGCAACATTTGCTGAAACACGGAGTCGGCGATGCGGTCATTGATCATCAATTTTTTCTTCCACTGGCCTTTGCCGTGCGTCGCGTAAATGGCGTCGAGCGTCGCCTTCACTTCCTCAAATACGCTCTTATGAAAGTCAGCGGTAGCTTGTTCCAACCCAGGTTCAATCAATGCCGCATTGGCTTCCACCGTTAACGTCGGATTCTTGTCGAGATTATCGACGATCCAGCTTTCACGTTCGGTGATGGTCTGCGCGCGGAATTCTTCCCGCGCCAGCTCGTATCCCCAATCGCGGAAACCGCCTTCGGTGAATTTCTGTATGTTGCCCTTGTGAACCAGAGTCACGCTGACCCGGCCGCTGGCGAGTGCGTACTCGATGGCGCGGCGCACCAGCCGTTTCGTTCCGGTCGGCGAGATCGGTTTGATTCCTACCCCGGAATCCCAGCGAATCTGCTTCTTTCCGTCTTTCAGCATGTCGTGGTTCAGGAATTCCAGCAACTTCTTGGCTTCCGGTGTTCCCGATTTCCACTCGATCCCGATATAGACGTCCTCGGTATTTTCGCGGTAAATCACCACATCCATCTTTTCCGGCTCTTTCACGGGGGAGGGAACTCCAGGGTAGTAGCGCACCGGCCGGACGCATGCGTACAAGTCCAGATGTCTGCCGCAACGCCACGTTGAGCGAACGAATTCCGCCGCCGACGGGCGTGGTCAGAGGCCCCTTGATCGAGACACGAAAGTCGCGCAAGGCTTCCACGGTCTCGTCCGGGAGCCATTGTTTGAAAGTTTTAAACGCTTTCTCTCCCGCGAACACCTCGAACCAGGAAACTTGGCGCTTTCCACCATAAGCCTTCGCTACGGCCGCATCAAATACTCGCCGTGAAGCCCTCCAGATGTCCCGTCCGGTGCCATCACCTTCGATGAAAGGAATAACCGGATTGTCGGGCACCTGCAATGTGCCGCTGCTATAGCCGATCGGCATTCCATCAACTGGCACCTCCACCCCGTTGTACACAGCTTTCATGTTTGGCCCTCCGAGGACCACTGCTAATTTGCCTTCCACCGCAATGATTTGTCGTCGATCAACTACCGAACCGAAAACGATACCATACCGTCGCTCAACTTCGAAATTCGGCCGATACCGGTGAGTTCACTTTGCTTACAAAAGGCTTCGCGCCAGAAGGGAATTCATACAGACTACATTCCGTCCCTGTAGGTACTCCTGCTTTTTCGTTCAGCAATTGGGAGGCAAATTTCTGCCTTCGGTGGTATTAATTATGCAGAAAGACTATTTCTCGCAAGTAAACGATCAAATGGCTCCCCAATATTTCGCAAGCACCTCACGCGGCTGGCTTCGGCTCTTTTAGCTTCTTGATGGATTCAACATCGATGACCACGGTGTCGCCCGTTTCTACTCCATGATGGTGAGCGATCGTACCCTTCACTTTCACCTTCTTGTCCACATATTTCTCGCCTTCCTTTGGATCGTTGAACTTTACCAGCACGGACCTCAACTCTTTTCCCTCGAACGGTGTCGGTTCGTCCAACTGCACCGCCCAGCCAGTCGACTCTCCGCCGATGGCCATCATGCGGACCAGTTTTCCCGTGATCTTGATTTTTTCTGGAGACGTTTGTGCCGGTGTGCTCGCGGCAACAACCAGCAGGAGCAGTGCTGTTGCGGTTCTGAAAATTTTCATGTTCCACCTCGATCCATCCACTCGGAGTCTACCCCAAGTCTCGTCGTAATTTCCTCCTATCGGGGCGATTCATTGCTGATCGCTGCGACTGGAATATAATCGGGACGGAATTTCATTTTCGATTCAGAAGTGATGCTCGACTGGAACGCCTACGAATCGGACCTCCTCAAGGCCCTACCCGAATTCGGCAGACTCATGCATGATTCTTTGAAGGGATACCAGACTCTTTCGAATGCAAAGTGCCAATTCCCACCGGGGTGAAAAGACAGGATCTCCTTGGCCGCGGCCGTCACCACTAGCTGCGATGGCTGCATTGTCTTGCACTCAGAAGCAGCCTTGAAAGCCGGTGCGTCTCGAGAAGAGATCTCGGGAGCACTCGGAGTGGCACTGGCCATGAACGCGGGCGCTGCCTTTGTTTACTCTTTGCGCGTTAGGGATGCTGTCGGAGCCCTAGCGGCACCAAAGCCTTGAGGCCGTTGCGCCTGAAAGGTATAGACCGTGCAGGAGTGGTGTGGTTCACGGTCGAACTTATCGTAAGACGGGGATCACGAGCGGGGATGGCGACTGCCCGACAGAATCGAACTGGTGATTGAGACACCGAAGAGTACGAGTATTGCGAAGCTCAGAATAACGACAATCAAGTGGGTGCTCCTCAGTTCGCTTCTTGAGAGTGCACCCGCATCGCCAAATATTCGTCGCTTATTTTCACTAACTTACGATAGCTATCACGCCACCCCGGGTTTCCGTGGGCTTCACTTTTCCATCTAATAGCCGCTGAGGTGCAGTCTAGTACTACTACTAGCTTCGCCGCCTTAACTCTTGTTCAAGTGAATCGAACCATCGCCAGTCCGTACAATAATCGGCGTTCCGCCGCCGTTCATCTTTCCATTGATCCGCGACGAGCTAAAGGTTCCTTCCACGGTCACCGGGATGTCGAGGCTGATGTGACCGTCGTGCGTGCTGGCGTCTATGTTGGCTTGCAACTCCCCTGGAAGGTCGAGGTCGACACTGCCATCGCCTGTGTGAATGTTCCATGGGCTAAGGACCTTCGACCCGGTGTTGGCTCGAGCCGTTACACTGCCATCCCCGGTCTTGATATTCAGGGAGTCAAACCGGCCCTGAATGTTGATGTGACCATCGCCAGTCGTTGCATCTAGCCGCCCATCTAGCCCTCGGCCTTCAATCGATCCATCTCCCGTGTGCAGGCGAATATCTCCCTTGGCGCCTTGCACGGTGATGTGCCCGTCACCGGTACGAATGTCCAGGTTGCCCATAACGGAGTCGGCTTCCACCGAACCGTCACCCGTGGTCGCATCCAGGTCCGCATCTTTGGGCATGTGAACCTCTACCCGCAGTTCATGGTGGTTCACTCCCCAGTTCCATCCCCACTTGCTACCAGTCTTCGCGACCACTTCAACGCTGTCGCCGTTCTGGGCCGTAGTCACGCGAAGATCTTTATCGAGCGTATAGCCCTTATATGTGATCCGCACTTCCACCTGCTTGATATCACCCGTCGAGACCCTTACTGCGCCGTCATCGGTCTGCACACGTACCCTCGCGTGGCCACTCACCGTGAACGACTTCACTACTTCTTCCGCCGAAGCTAGGGGCGCTTGCAGGGCAGCGACCACCAGCACAGCCGCCAAAGCCACCCCAAACCCACTCAACCGACACGCCAAATTTTCATGGAATATCGCCTCCGGATGCTTCTATCCCTATAAACGAAAGCGCGTTATGAAATGTTCCCAGCGGATTCTAGGACGCAGACTACCGTGCCGGGGAACCCTATCTGCCCTTTGCGGCTTTCTTCTTCGGCCGGTCAGACGCACCCGGCTTCTGGCGCAAGGCGCCCAGGAACTTGTCCACTGGCAGGGTATTGATAACATCCTTCGCCTCCAGCCAGCCACGCCGGGCCATGGTCACTCCATACTGAATGAACGATAAATTTGCGCCACTATGGGAGTCTGTCGAAATAACGACCTTAACGCCTCGTTCTTTGCACATCCGTAGGTATACATCCTTCAAATCCAGCCTGTCGGGGTAGGAATTGCACTCCATCGCCACGCCGTGTTTTGCGCAGGCATCCAGCACTCTTTCCATGTCGTAGTCGAGGGGATCCCGTCGCAGAAGCAAACGACCCGTAGGATGAGCGATAATCTGGCAGTAAGGATTTTCAATAGCCGCCAGCATGCGCGCGGTCATTTCCGTCCGATCCAGGTTGAAATAGGAGTGGATGGAGCAGACCACCACATCCAACTGCGCGAGAATCTCGTGGGAATAATCCAGTGATCCGTCCTTCAGAATGTCTACCTCGGAGCCCACTAGCACTCGGATCCCCAGGCCTTTGGCGTCGGCTGTGCGTAAATTTTTGATATGCTCCACCATACGCTTCTCATTCAAACCGTTTGCAACCGTCACAGCCTTCGAGTGATCAGTTATGGCAATGTATTCGTGCCCCAACGACTTCGCCACGGCGGCCATCTCTTCGATCGAGTTCTTACCGTCGCTCGCCGTCGTATGCATCTGAAGGTCGCCCTTTATGTCCTTCCGTTCGATCAATTTTGGCAGGGTATGTTTTTCCGCTGCGGCGATTTCGCCCGCATTCTCTCGCAATTCGGGCGGGACGAAATCCAGCTTCAATTTGGCGTAAATCTCCTCTTCGGTCCGGCTGGCGACACGCTTTTCTCCCGTGAGCGTTGCCAACTGATACTCATTCAACGTGTAACCTAAATCATTTGCCCGGCCGCGGAGCGCGACGTTGTGCTCCTTCGAACCCGTAAAGTACAGCAGCGCCGCGCCAAAATTCTTCTTGTCAAGTAGACGCACGTCCACTTGCAATCCATCACGAAGCGTAAAGCTGACCTTGTTCTCGCCGTGCGCCAATGTCTGATCGATCAGTGGAAACGTCAAAATGTGCTCCGCAATGCGGTCGATTTCCTTTTGCGAAGTGTGCCCCTCGGCCAGCGTCAACAATAAATCGAGGTCGCCAACCGTTTCTTTGCCGCGGCGCAGCGAGCCCGCCGGCGTCACCGATTCCACCGCTTTCCCCAGTTTCAGGATGTGCGCGATAATTGCAAGCGCCGCGGCTTCGGCCACATTGATGTGGAAGCGTCCTGTCGACTTGTTGAAGACTTCCACGCCTTTCAAAATGTTTTGCTCGCTTTTTTCTCCGAATCCCGCCAGATCGCGCAACTTGCCGTCTTTCGCAAGCTTTTCGACGTCGGTGACCGATCCGGCCTTAAACGTCTTCCACAAAAAAGCCACCTTTTTCGGTCCGAGTGACTGGAGCTCCAGCAAGTCGAGAATGGTTGCAGGGTATTTTTTCAACAGTTTTGTGCGCAGGCTGTAATCGCCGGTCTTCACGATCTCGACAAGATGCTCCACCATGCGATCGCCGATGCCCGGCAGTTCGGTTAGCTTTTCCGGCGTTGCCACCAACTGTTCCACCGAGTCCGGCAAGCTGGCAATCAACTCCGCCGCCTTCTCATAGCTTCGGTAACGGCCGATAATCGCTCCGTCAATCTCGAGAAGCCGCGCTGTTTCATGCAATATGCGTGCAATCTGTCTGTTGTCCATAGCGACAGTATAATCCGGGTTGCTCCGAAGTAGCACAGGCTTCAGCCGTTGGCACTTGCGTATCCTGTCCTCTCAGACAAAAAAAACCGGCGGAAGGCCCGTGCCTCCCGCCGGCAAATTGTTGCTTGTTGAGTTTACTATGCCGCTTTCGAAACGTTTGAGGCCTGTGGTCCTTTTGGACCTTGCACGATCTCAAACTCTACCGGATCACCTTCCTGCAGCGTCCGATAGCCATCCCCGAGGATCGCCGAATAGTGGACGAATACATCCGGGCCGTCTTCACGTCCGATGAATCCGTATCCTTTGGAATTATTGAACCATTTCACGTTTCCTTGCACTTCGTGTCTCCTTTTGACGGTGACTCCTTGGGCGGACCGAAAATGCAATCGCCGCAATGAGCACGAATTGCGCGGAGTGTATCAAAATGGAATTCCCAGTCAATAGAACATTTCAACATTTGTGCCGAGTCGGCGCAGTTTTACCCCTGAAAAATCGTTTTAACCCGTCGGGAAGGAAAACTTACTTTAGAAAAGTAAGGTAATACAGGATTCCTGCAATCGACTTGGCGTCGATCAATTCGCCTCGTTCCATCATCTTTTTCAAATCATTCACTTTATAAGGATGGGAAATTATTTTCTCATCGAATTCCGGCTGTGCTTCTCCGGCGGTCAGCCCTGTCGCCAGCAAAATGTACATGCGCTCTTCCAAAAAACCGGGTGTGGGGAACACGTTCAGAAACACTACCAGTTTTTTCGCCCGGTAGCCCGTTTCTTCCCTCAACTCACGCGCGCCGGCCTGCTTTGGCGTCTCGCCTCCGTCGATTCGGCCCGCCACCAGTTCCCACATGTATTGCCGCGCCGCGTGGCGATACTGCTGAATCATCAGAATGCGGCCATCCGCCAAAACGGGCAGTACAACCACCGATCCTGGATGAGTGATCAATTCACGAGTAGTCTGCAATCCACCCGGTTCGACGACCTCATCTCGCCGCACGCCAAAAATTGGCCCTTCGTACACTACCGTACTCTTCAGGACCTTTTCCTCGCCGTTTGCCGATGTCTTCGATCGATTCGCCAAGTTCGTTCTCCCCTCAAAATGGAAACCAGCATCATAACCTGCGGGCCTCCACTGTCGCACGGCGGAGTTGTGTCCGGTTGTCGATTCGTGCTGTGACCATAAACGGCAAACTTACGACTGCGGAGTTGTCCGCCGACGCGATATACTCTTGGTTCGCCCAATGTCCATCAACACCATCATCGTCGACGACGAAAAGCCGGCCCGCGAAGAACTTGCCTTTCTCTTGAAAGGCTTTCCCGAAATCAATCTCATCGGCCAGGGTAAGAACGGCCTCGATGCCGTCAACCTCATCAGGGAGCATTCGCCCGATCTTGTCTTCCTCGACGTCCAAATGCCCGGCTTGGACGGCTTCGGCGTCTTGAAAAAGCTGGTGGAGCGCAAGGTCAAGGTGCCGCACGTGGTATTCGCCACCGCCTTCGATCATTACGCCGTGCAGGCTTTCGATGTGAACGCCGTCGACTACGTACTAAAGCCCTTCGACAAGGCCCGCATCGCGAAAGCTATTCAACGCGCGCGACGCGAAATCGAAACTCGAGTCAGCCCCACCGAGCGCCTGGAACAGCTCGTGAACCAGCTTGGCGCTTCGAAACAGGTGAACTCGCCTTCGAAGATTCTCGTCAAATCGCAGCAGCGGCTCTTGCTGGTTGACGCGGAGGACCTCATCTTCGCTTCCATCGAAGGTGGACTCATTTCCGTCGTCGCCAAAGATGTCGAAGGCTCCTCCAACTACCGCACGCTCGAAGAGCTTTTTGATGTCCTGCAATCCGATTCTTTCTGGCGCTCCCACCGCTCGTATCTCGTCAACATCCACCACATCAAGGAAGTCGTCCCCTGGTTCAAGTCGAGCTTCATGCTCAAAATGAACGACAAAAAGCAATCCGAAATCCCTGTCTCGCGCCAACAAACCAAACGCCTCCGCGAACTGTTCAAACTCTAAGTCAGTGATTCATGCTAGCCTGGTGAATGGTGTCATCCCGACCGAAGAGCCATCGCCGCTTGCTGGTTCGGAGCGGAGGGATCGTGGCAACCGATTAGCCTCAAAGTAGGTCCCTGTGACCGACCCGAAACTAGCCCGCTGTATGCAAACTCGCCACACCCAGCCATCGGTACTGTAGGCCCGACACCCTTCCCGTGTTAAAACGATCAAAAGGGAGCAAACGATGAAGAGCTTACTTCCAGTCCTTTGCGCTTTAATTTTCCTCACCTGCGCCGCTTCAACTCAGGCCCAGGGCCCACAGGGCTACGGCTCCGACTCTAAAGACAGAACCTCCTGGTTCCACAGACAGACCAAAACGAAGCGCACTAAAGAACAGCGACAGCCTCTCTACACCACTCCCAAGTCCGTGGGCTGGTGCCAACGAAACCCCGGCCCAGCCGGTGCCGGCGCAAAGTAAATTCTGTCGTCCAAACGCCGATCAACCTTTGATCTTGAGGGTGCCCCACCCTATGTGAAGCTTTGAGCATAGAGTGGGCTACGACCATCGAACGTCATTCATTTTCTTCTCTCTGAATTTCTTTTTCCTGCGTCTAGCCATTTTTCCTGCTTTCTATACACTTTCACTGCTTCAAATTTCTCGCTCTCGCCTCGTATGTATGTCATCCGAGGCGAGCGGAGCGACGAATCGCCACAAAGATTTTGTTCGGCAAATCTCCCACGCGCAAAGAGGTCATCCCGCCAGCCGTGAGTCTCGTAGGGACCGGAGGCCGAGCGCATTTTGTCTGGCCGCAGCCCGGGAATCGTGACGCGAAGTAAGCCGTTGGTCACGATCCTTCGACTGCGTAACCTGACGCGCTACAAACCGGCGCACGAGAAAGAGTCAGGTCAGTTCGCTCATGGCAATTGCGAATTGGTACCTCGATTGGCTCAGTTGGGTGGAGATGGACAGGTTGAAGTCCTTCGCTTCAGGATGACAAGCGAATAATGCGTACAAGAAAAAAGCAAAGCCAGCCAGCTACAGACGAAAGAAAGATAAGACAAAGAGAGAACCCCACCCAGCACAAAAAAGCCTCAGGCCCTCAAGATGACACGGCGACGATCCGGTATCACGATCCGAGTTCCTGGCGCTTGCGTTGCCAGCCGAAGATGGATTCGCGGACACGTTGCATGGTTTGTTGCGCGGACGTTTGGGCATCGCGGGAGCCGTTGTCCAGGATTTCGAGAACGCGCTTGGGGTGCTGTTCGAACTCAACGCGACGGGCGCGCACTGGCTCGATCCAGGTAATGAGGTGATCCGCCATTTTCGATTTGCACTCGATGCAGCCAATGCCGGCGGTACGGCAGCCTTCGGCGGCCCAGTCGAGCGTTTCCTTCGGCGAGAAAAGCTTGTGCCAGTCGTAAACGGGGCAAATGTCGGGATTGCCCGGGTCGGTGCGACGTTTACGGGCCGGGTCGGTGACCATGACTTTGGTTTTACTGCGAATATCGGCGTCGGATTCGGAGAGCGTGATGGCGTTGCTGTACGACTTGGACATTTTGCGGCCGTCGAGACCAGGGATGCGGGGCGTGGGAGTGAGAAGGGCTGACGGTTCAGTGAGGACCTCATTGAAGTCGAAATATTTGCCGTAGTTTTCAACTTCCCGCAGGAAATTTTCTACGCCCTGCGCCGCAATCGACCTCCTTATCGCGGTGCGTGCTTCTATAATTCCTTGCGCGGAATCGACACTATCTCTGAGCGTGGCAACCACCCCCAACTTCTTCAACACCTCGCAATAGTCGCTGAAGTTTGCTGCGACAAACAGATCGCCATTGATAGCAAGGCCATAGAAGAAGTTGAATCGTCGGACGAGTTCACGGCTGAATTCTTCGTGGGAGACTTGATCTTCGCCCACGGGAACCGAGAGAGATTTGCCGGGGTCGGAGTACATGACGATGTCGGCGGTTTGCAGCGTGGGGTAGCCGAGAAAGCCGTACGTGTGGAGATCTTTGATGGTTACGTTGTCGATCTGTTCCTTGTAGGTGGGGATACGCTCGAGCCAGCCTAGCGGTGTGACCATGCTGAGCAGCAGATGGAGCTCCGCGTGTTCTGGGATGAGAGACTGCAGAAAAATCGTCGATTTCCTAGGATCGAGGCCACTCGCAAGGTAGTCGACAGTGATTTGCAGCGAATTTTCGGCAATGGCGCTGGTGTCGGCATAGTCGCTTGTGAGGGCGTGCCAGTCGGCGATGAAATAGAAGCAATCGTTGGTGGGATCGTTCTGCAGCTTGACACAGTTCTGCAGCGCGCCGAAATAGTGGCCGATGTGGAGCCGGCCGGTGGGGCGCATGCCGGAGAGTACGCGTTTTGTTGCGGTGGTGGTCAAGAGTCCGAGCCTCGATGATTTGGAATCACGATGCCAAGTTAAAAAGGATAGCAGATATCGGCCGCGGGATAGGACGCAGGCGTGTTAATTGCCTCTTCAAACTCTTGATCCACAGATGGTTCCTAGGCTCCGCTAGGATGACAGTCGTCGAATTTGACGGCGGGTGCTAAGCCGATCTGTCTTGGCACTCAAGCCTCCACCACGATACTGCGCTGCGAGCCGCAAGACTCGCGGCTCACCGGTCGGGATGACAGGGGTGGTCGTTTGCGCTCGTCGTTTGAAGCGAACCGATGTCAAGGATTGAAGAGCGCAGGAACAAAAGAGAGGAAACACTTCGTCTTTCGACCGTCGGAACCCAGCCTTACACAACAACCGCAGTAACGTGAGGTGAAAACCACAAGACCAGAAATAGCTCCCGGCAAAAACAACCCTATCCGCAAAAATAATCGCTCCTGGTCCATTACTCTTGTCGCCGGAGGGTTTCTTCACAGTCTTGTGTGCGGTGGTTTCACTTTGCGAGTAAATCGCGGGCGATAATGGTGCGCTGGATCTCGCTGGTGCCTTCGTAGATGGGGATTACACGGGCGTCGCGGTAGATGCGCTCGACTTCGGATTCGCGAGAATAGCCCTGGCTGCCGTGAATTTGCACCGCTTTGTAGGCTACGCGATTAACCATCTCGCTGGCGTAGAGTTTGGCGCGCGAAGCGGCAGAGCCCATTTTGCCGTTCGCATCCTTGATCGAGGCGGCTTGATAGAGCAGCGCGCGCGCGGCTTCGATCTCTGTGTGCATATCAGCCAGCATCCATTGAATCGCCTGAAACTCCGCGATGGATTTGCCGAAGGCTTTGCGGCTGCGGGCGAATTTCGCGGATTCGTCGAGAGCGGCTTGCGCGAGTCCTACGGCTTGCGCGGCAATGCCGATGCGGCCGCCATCGAGCGCGGAGAGTGCGATCTTCAGGCCCTGGCCTTCTTCGCCCAATCGGTTCGCCGCCGGCACAACGCATTCGTTCAAAATAATTTCTACCGAGGGCGAGCAGCGTTGGCCCATTTTGTCTTCATGACGGCCAATTTTGAAGCCAGGGAACGTTGGCTCAACGAGAAAGCCGGTCATCCCTTTCCCGCCCGCTTCGGGATCGGTCTTGGCAAATATGATGTAGACGCCGGCGGCACTGCCGTTGGTGACCCAGGTTTTTGTGCCTGATAGTTTGTAATTGTCGCCGTCGCGCGTGGCTCTTGCCTGAATGCCTGCTGCGTCAGATCCGGCCGCCGGATCAGTCAGACAGAATGCCCCGATAATTTCTCCCGAAGCGAGCCGTCTGAGGTAGCGATTCTTCTGCTGTTCATTGGCGAACGCCAGCAGCGGCAATTGCACGGCAGAATTCGTGACTGCTAGCGCGGTAGAGATGGCCGCGTGCACACGCGCCACTTCTTCAATCATCAACACGTAGGAGATGGTGTCGAGCCCTGGACCGCCCCACTCATCGGGCATAAGCATTCCGCAACAGCCCATCGTGCCGAGCTTCTTGATGATGTCCAGCGGAAAGTGTTCCGATTTCTCCCATTCTTTGACGTGCGGACGGACTTCGGCGGCCATGAATTCGCGAACGGTGTCGCGGATCAGGAGTTGGTGGTCGGCGAGGGAGAAGTCCATGGCGGAAGAAAATGGTAGCACGGAGGCGGTCTGTAGTTGGTAGTCAAGCAGAACGGATTGGAATCGCGATTTGAGCCACGGCTTCGGTGTTGCCACGATCCCTTGTATCTGGATAGAGGCACGTCGAACTGGCCCGGCTCAACGTGAAATCGCGCCAAGCAAAACGAATGCGCTGCAATTGCATCTTGACAAATCAGATAGTCACTCCGCTCTGGCCTTCAGTCGGGATGACGATGCGAAAGCGGGCCAAGACAGCGGTGTGTTACAATTGCTGATTACACTTGTGGTGAATTTTGGCATGTCGGAATTTCCGCTGGTAGATAATACACAATTTGACCCGGAGGATGAATACCGACCGGCGCCGGAACCGGAGCCGCTGGCGCCTGTCTGGATGGATGGAAGCACGCGTCTAGGTATACATTGCTCGATTTCGGGTGGCTATCGGAATGCGCTCGACACGGCTAAGAAGCTTGGTTGCAACGCGTTGCAGATTTTTTCGGCCAGTCCTCGCATGTGGCAGATGGGAAAGGTCCGGATTCAGGAGCAGGACGCCAAGGCGTTTCGGGCGCGACGCGAGGAGTTGCAACTTGGGCCGCTGGTGATTCACGCCAATTACCTGATTAACCTGGCGGCGCAGCAGCCGATGCTGCGGACGAGGTCGATCCAGGCGTTCCATGAAGAGTTGGTCCGGGGACTGGCGCTGGGCGCGGATTTTGTTGTGGTGCATCCGGGCGCGCATGGGGAAGCGTCGATCGAATTGGCGATCGCTACGATTGTGGAGTCGGTGAAGCAAGCGGCGCGGGGCGTGCCGATGGGTAAGATGCGGATTTTGATCGAGAATACCGCCGGAATGGGTACGGCGGTGGGAGCGCGGCTGGAAGAAGTCGCGGTGTTGATGCATGGGCTGCGCGGGCTGAATGCCGGGGTGTGTTTGGACACAGCGCATTTGTTCGCGGCAGGATATGACGTGAGGTCGGCAGACGGATTGGAGCAGACGCTGGAATTGGTGGAGCAGACCATCGGGTTGGATAATGTGCCGGTGATTCACGTAAACGATTCGAAGATTGCGTTGGGCGGAAAAGTGGATCGGCACGAGAATCTGGGTGAAGGAAAAATTGGAGAAGAAGCGTTCAAGAGAATTTTGCAGCACCCACGGCTGAGCAGCGCGGCGAATACCGGTTTGGTGGGGCGCGCATTTTTGCTGGAGACGCCGATTGAGGATCCGGGGGACGACCGGAAGAATGTGGCGCGGTTGTGGGAGTATCGCAGGATTGGCGGACATTGCGCCGGAAGCGGAAAAAGGGTACTCGATGCTGACTTCGGCGATGAAGAAGATGCGGAAGACGATTGCGAAGGATGCGGCGCGGTTGACGGCCACGGAGAAGAAGATTAAGGCGAAGGCGGATTTGCAAGCGGCGAGAAAAGGCGGAAGAAAAAGTAGAGTAAGAAGGAAGAGGATTGATAAGGAGCGAGAGATCCTTCTCGAGTGCGCAGCCGCAAAACGCGCGGCTCTTCGTCGGGATGACAGCATAGTTGCACGGGGGGTTGGGAAGAGGTGTCGGTCGAGATCGCTCGCCCGCATACAGCGCGGGGGTTTTGCGTGAGTGGGACAAGTCGCTTAGCGAACATTAGTTGGTGGAAAGGGATCCGACCCGTGGCGGATTACAACCCGCAGGCCATTGAGACGAAGTGGCAGAAAAGATGGGAAGAGAATCGCGTATTTGAGAGTGAAGCAGACATAGAGGCAGTCGACAGTCTGCAGTCGGCAGTTTACAGTCAAGATAAGAAACCCCAAGACCCACCCGTTGCCAACGGCGCGAAGGATGGGGAACCCGGCAGAGAAACCCAAGAGAACATAACCCAAGACCCACACGAAACAACGGCGAGTGGGGCACCCGGGGAAAGCCGAAGAGCACAGGCAGGGGTGTCTGTGCCACATCGGAAGAAACCGAAATATTATGTGCTGGAGATGCTGCCGTATCCTTCGGGGACGCTGCACATGGGGCACATGCGGAATTACGCGATCGGGGATGTGGTTGCCCGCGTAAAGCGCATGAAGGGATTTAACGTGCTTCACCCGATGGGGTGGGACGCATTTGGCTTGCCGGCGGAGAATGCGGCGATCAAGAACAACACGCATCCGCGTAAGTGGACCAACAAAAATATTGCGGAATTTCAACGAGTGCTGCGGCGCTTTGGGTTCAGCTATGACTGGCGGCGGGAGATTTCCACGTGCGAGCCGGAATATTACCGGTGGAACCAGTGGTTTTTCCTGAAGATGCTGGAACGCGGGATTGCTTATAAGAAAAAGAGCCGTGTGAATTGGTGTCCCAAGTGCCAGACGGTACTGGCGAACGAGCAGGTGGAAAAGGGGCGGTATTGGCGGCACCGAAGATACCGTCGGTGGAGGCGCGGGAAATCGAGCAATGGTTTTTGAAGATTACGGCGTATGCGGAGCAACTACTGGACGATTTGAAGACGCTGCAAGGTGGCTGGCCGGATCGCGTGATCGCAATGCAGGAGAATTGGATTGGGAAGTCGATCGGGGCGAAGGTGTTGGTGGGAAGTGGAAGGTCAGGATAACAGTTCAGAGTCGAAACTTGACAGTAAAGAAAAGCAAAGCACACAGGCCCTTCACCTCTCAGGGCAGGCACGAGTGCCCTACGATGCACACGGTGAACCTGCGCCGCTCAAGATTGGGATATTTACTACGCGAATCGACACGATTTTTGGGACTAGCTCTTTGATGTTGGCGCCGAATCATCCGTTGGTGGGAAGACTTATGGATGGGGTGGCGGAGGCGGAGACCCGTGCGGCCGGTCTAAAGTCCGGCCACTACATGGGTAGGGCCGCGGCATTGGCCAAGTTGGCGGAGATGCGGCGGTCGTCAGTGAAGATGGAAGATCTGGCTACTGCGGAGAAGGATGGATTTTTCACCGGGAGATATGCGGTGAATCCGTTCAACGGGGAACGAGTGCAGATCTGGGTGGGGAATTTTGTACTGATGGAGTATGGGACCGGGGCGATTATGGCGGTGCCCGGGCATGATGAGCGGGATTTTGAGTTTGCTACCAAGTTTGGGTTGAAAATTCCAACTGTTGTAAAGAAAAAGACTAACGCAGAGTCGGCTAAGAACACAGTGGGCGCTGAGGAAGAGGTGAGAACCCAAGACCCACACGCAAGAACGGCCCTTCGCCTGCGCTCAGGGCAAGCGAGTGGAGCACCCGGAGAAGAAAAGAAAGAAGCTGTGCAGCCGTTCACGGAGTATGGAATCAGCGTGAATTCGGGGAAATATTCGGGACTGGAGTCTACGGCGGCGATTGAAGCGATGGCGGCGGATGCGGTGACCGGCGGATTTGGGAAGAAGGAGACGATTTTCCGGTTGCGGGACTGGGGAATTTCGCGCCAGCGGTACTGGGGAACTCCTATCCCGGTGATTTATTGCTTAAAGGATGGGATGGTGGCGGTGCCGGAGCAGGATTTGCCGGTGTTGCTACCGGCGAATCCGCAGTTAACGGGCGAGGGGCGAATCTCCGCTCGCTACGGATCCGGAATTTGTGAATGTAAAGTGCCCGAAGTGTGGCGGTGCGGCCCGGCGAGAAACGGACACGATGGACACCTTCGTGGATTCGTCGTGGTATTTCTACCGGTACTGTGACGCACAGAATTCGAAAGCGCCTTACGATTCAGCGAAGGTTGGCTACTGGTTTCCGATCGACCAGTACATTGGCGGGATCACGCACGCGATTCTGCATCTTTTGTATTCGCGATTCTGGACGAAGGTAATGCGGGATCTGGGAAT
Source organism: Candidatus Acidiferrales bacterium (assembly GCA_963741365.1). GTDB lineage: Bacteria > Acidobacteriota > Terriglobia > Acidiferrales > UBA7541 > Acidiferrum. Next base: position 157,520 of record CAVUHY010000014.1, read on the forward strand.
GATCAAGAACTCGGAGCCGGCGGCGCGGCTGTTTACGCAAGGGATGGTGCTGAAGGGCGGAACGGCGATGTCGAAGTCGATGGGAAACGTAGTGGGAGCCATCGACATGGCGGAGAAATATGGCGCGGATACGGGGAGGTTGTATACGTTATTTGCGGCTCCCCCAGAGAAAGATTTGGAGTGGAGCGAGGAGAGTATTGAAGGGGCCTGGCGATTTTTGAACCGCGTGTTTCGGCTTGTGGATAAGACTCTCAACCATCCGGAATTTTTGAGCGTCACTGAAAAAAGGAAAACCCAAAACCCACTCGCAAAAACGGCGAATGGGGCACCCGGAGTGTACACGGATAAGGAGAAAGGGTTATTGCGGAAGGCGCACCAGACTTTGCGACGGGTGACGCAGGATTTTGAGACGCGGTGGCATTTCAATTCGGCGATTGCGCAGATCATGGAATTGGTGAATGCCATCTATGCGGCAGAGCCGCTGCAGGATGGCGTGCGCCCGGAGGTGCGGCGAGAGGTACTGGAGTTGGTGACGTTGATGCTCGCGCCGATGACTCCGCATTTGGCGGAGGAGTTGTGGGAAATGCTGGGGCACAGCGGGGGGCTATGGACCGTGTCGTGGCCGGCGATCAATGCGGAATTAGCAAAAGACGAAGAAGTTGAGATTCCGGTGCAGATTAATGGGAAGATGCGCGGGAAGATTCGCGTGGCGGCGGGAGCCACAGAGGAGGATGTGATGAAGTTGGCGTCGGCCGAGGCGGGGATTGTGGGGCACTTGGCGGGGAAGACGATTCGAAAAGTGATTTATGTTGCGGACAAATTATTGAACATTGTGGTGGGATGAGAAGAAAAGTTAGCAGTTGACAGATAAAAGCAAGAGAAGAGGGATCGCCGCAGAGGACACATAGCGCACGGAGGAAGAGGAATTGGCGGATGAGTTTGGCGGTGAGGCTCACGTTGCGATCCTTCGTCGCAAATTGCGCTCCTCAGGATGACAACGACTACTGGATAGGGTGAGAGCGGGAGGTGGAGGATGGAAGGGACGGCGGAGATGAAGCAAGCGGAGAAGGCGGCGAGCGGCGTGGCGCTCAAGGCGGAGCTGGGCGGGATTGTGGTGCTGGATTTTGGCGGGCAGTACACGCAGTTGATTGCGCGGCGAATTCGCGAGCAGCAAGTGTATTCGGCGGTACTGCCGTGTTCAATTTCGGTGGAGGCGCTTAAGAGGCTGGAGCCTGCAGGAATTATTCTGTCGGGCGGGCCTAGTTCGGTTTATGACAAGGATGCGCCAAAATGCGATCCGGCGGTGCTGCATCAGGGAATTCCGGTGCTGGGAATCTGTTACGGAATGCAATGGATTGCGAAGGAACTGGGCGGAAAGGTGGAGCCGGTGGAGCGGCGGGAATATGGTCCGGCGCATTTTTGTCAGGAAAGCGCGGAAAGCCACCTGTTGGGTGGACTGCCGGATAAGCTGAAGATCTGGGCGAGTCACGGGGACAATGTGCAGGCGATTCCGCCAGGCTTTCATTTGACGGGAACGACGGCGAACGCTATTGGGGCGGCCGAGGATCACAAGCGCAAAATCTACACGGTACAATTTCACCCTGAGGTGAATCATACGGAGCGGGGCACGGAGATATTGCGAAATTTCCTGTTCCGAGTGTGCCAGGCGGAGCCGAAGTGGAGTGGGGCGGCGTTTATTGAGGAGACCGTGGCAACGATCCGGGAGAAGGTCGGGACTCACCGGGCGATATGCGGGCTGAGCGGAGGGGTGGACTCCACGGTGGCGGCGGTACTGGTGCATCGGGCGATGGGCGACCAGTTGACGAACATCTTTGTAAACACTGGGCTGCTGCGAAAGAACGAGTTCGAACATACCTTGGAGATGTACAGAGACAGGTTGGGGTTGCGGGTGGTAGGGGTTGACGCCGCCAGGCATTTCCTGGACAAGTTGAAGGGTGTGAGCGATCCAGAGCAGAAGCGCAAAATCATCGGACGTGAGTTTATTGCGGTATTTGCGGCCGAGGCCGAGAAGCTGCAGAAGGGTGAGGCGCATGGGGATATCAAGTGGCTGGTACAAGGGACGTTATATCCGGATGTAATTGAATCGGTATCGGTTAAAGGGCCGTCGGCAACGATCAAGTCGCACCACAATGTGGGGGGACTGCCGAAGGACATGCCCTTTGGGCTGATTGAGCCTTTGCGCGACCTGTTTAAAGACGAAGTGCGGCGGATTGGCAAAGAACTCGGTTTACCAATCGAGATATTGGTGAAACATCCGTTTCCCGGACCGGGGTTAGCAGTTAGGTTACTAAGTGAAATAACCGATGATGCGTTGGTAACTCTTCGCGAAGCTGATGCAATTGTTGTCGAGGAAATACGGCGAGCAGGGCTGTATGAAAAGGTATGGCAGGCATTTGCGGTGCTATTGCCAGTGCGCAGCGTGGGTGTGATGGGCGATGGAAGAACGTACGGGCTGACGGTGGCGGTGCGCGTGGTGCAGTCGGATGATGCGATGACGGCGGATTGGGTCAGATTGCCGGGAGACGTGCTGGAGCGAATCTCGACCAGGATCGTGAATGAGGTGAGCGGAGTAACGAGGGTGGTGTATGACATCAGCAGCAAACCGCCGAGCACGATCGAGTGGGAGTAGGGAATTTGAATCAGAAGTAGTGCTGGAACGATCAAGAAAGGCATTAAATTATTGAATGCCAGTTAAAGAATTAAACGAGAAAAAGGCCGCTCTAATTGCGTTAGAGCGGCCTTTTTCATCTGACCTGGCATCCCCGGGCGAGAGATTGCTGTAATCGATTTCTCTACCGATTGGCCATTTTCTGGGCCATGTAGAGGAGGAGCTTACGATCCTCGTCATCCGCTTTACTCAACAAGCGGCGCAGCTTGTTGAGATAACGCGCGTCCTTGCCAGCGCTGCCCCACGCGATGTCGTCGGACGACTTGCGCTTGGGAAGATTCGGCAGTTGAGGCGGCTCTTCGCCGTCGTAGAAGAGTTGATAGAGAGGGCATTCGAGAGCACGCGCCAGCTTCTCAAGTGTTTCAATGGCCGGAACTGTATGACCATTTTCAACACGAGAGATGTAACAGCGAAGGAGGCCGGTACGTTTCTCGATATCACCCTGGGAGAGTTTCTTTTCTTCGCGCAGAGCGCGAAGACGGTCACCGATAATCATGGGTTGAGTATTCCACAAACCGTAATAGGTAGCAAGTCGAACCTAGGGAAGATATATGAAACAAATGTGCGCAAAAGACTTCTGGGATTGACGATGTCGACAGGTTCGTGCGCAAAACAGCCGAAGGATAGGCGCTAAGCGTTTCGAGAGAAGGAAGTTAGGGAGAAGATCTTGATTCGGAACGAATCGTCGCTGATTTTCGCGGGGAAGCTGCGCGGCTGGGAGTTTAAGAAACATCTTAGTATTACGGAGGAGACAATGACGCGGAAGGAATGAGCTTCGGCTCTTGTCGAATCCCGCATCTTTCAGCAAAAAACGATGGCACGAGCTCGCACTCAGGACGCATAGAGATTTCTTACTCCTTGCCGCGATCCCTCCACTTCGCCTCGCAAAGAGAGCTGCGCTCCGGTCGGGATGACACTGCAGAAGCCAAGCTTACACGATGACAGGTGGTTGGGCGGTGCGAATTACTGTGCGGCGACTGGCCCATTACTCTGCGGACTTTGGAAAGGCCGCAGCGGAGGGTGGGTGAGTGGCGGGGATTGATAAATGAATGAGACTGGAACGGGAGCGGGGTAGAATTGAACTGTTTCGGCGGAAGAGGATGGGAGCCGTAGGCGGGTTTCGGGAAGTGGTTAGTTGGGTAAGAGAGGCGTAACCAAACGGGCATGAAACACGTCCCAAAATCAGACGAGATGGCCACGACGGTGCTCGCTCCTGTGTTGACTCCGGCGGCGGACGCGCAACGGCGCGACGACGACCGGGAACTGGTGCGGCTGGCCAAGGCAGATGATCGAGAGGCATTCGAGATGCTGGTCAAGCGGCACCAGTCGCGGGTGTTCGCGGTGGCCAGCGGGATTTTGCGAAGCAAGGAAGACGTGGAGGATGTATCGCAACAAGTCTTTGTGAAGGCGTATTTTTCGTTAAAGAAGTTTGACCAGCGGGCGGCGTTCAGCACCTGGCTTTACAAGATCACGGTGAACGAGTGCTGGGACGTGTTGCGGAAGAAGAAATCGCGGCCCTTGTATTTTGAAACGGAGTTGAGCGAGGAGCAGGCGAGGCAGTATAAAGCTTCGGAAGATATGGAGTCGCCGGGAGTGGATGTCAGCGACCGAATGGCTTCGCGGCAAAGAGTGGAGCAATTGCTGGGATTTTTGGATGAACGCGACCGGACGATGCTGGTACTGAAAGAAGTGCAGGGATTTTCGGTTGAAGAAATCGCGGAGATGCTGGAGATCAACGGAAATACAGTGAAGGTGAGATTATTCCGGGCGCGCAGGCGGATCACGGAGATGTTCAAGCGACGCGAACTCGGGAAAATGACGGAAGTGTGGTGGCAGGCAGGAATTTGGTCTGAGAGGTGAGCTGTAAAATGCCGAACAGCGAACAAAATGTGTAGGAGAGTGCGAGCGATTCAGGGAGGAACTGGAACTGGTGCGTGCGCCGGGCGATGCGGTGATCGAAAGAGGAGAGTTGATGGCGGAGTTGCCCGTGGAAATGCGCGGGCACGCCGGCGAGTGCGCGAGTTGCCTTGAAGCGCTGGATGATGTAGTAGAGACAAGGAATTTGCTGCTTTCGCTGGCCACCGATGCGGGGAGCGCAAAACCGGGTTCCTGGTTTACAAGCAAGGTAATGAAAGCAATTGCGGCAAAGGAATAGAAGATCGAGACGCGCGACGGGTTCTGGATCAGCATCCAAAGGCTGGCGCCGAGGCTCGCGGCGGTGTGCGCGTTGCTGCTGTTGTTGATGGGAACCTGGGCGATGCAGACGCAACGTGAATACCAAGCGAGGAAATGAAGTCGATGTGGGCGAGAGCCTGTTTGAAGCTGGGCCTGCCGGAACATTACGACGAAATTTTGATCGGCGCCGAGGCCCATCGATGAATCCGAAACCAGAATGCAGGCAAGGTTATGGCTGGCGATAGTATTCGTGCTTGGCGCGGCGATCGGGGCGACGTTTGGGTATAGCTTCGCGCACCGGAGTTATGCGTCGACACACGCCGCCTCCCTGAGCGAGCCGGAACGGCGGGCCAAAACGAGTGGCGGAGATGACCCGCGACATCGGGTTAAGCCCAGAGCAGAGCAGAAGATGGATGCGGTGATTGCGTCAGCTCACCAGGAGATGCGAAAGGTGCGAGAGAAATCGGAAGCGGACATGGACGCGTTGCGGCAGAAAGCGCGCGGAGAGATGCGCGAGTTTTTGACGCCGGAGCAGCAGCCCAAGTTTGAGGAATTCGTGCGGAAAATGGATGAGGAGAGGAAGAAGGCGGCGGGGAAATAGGCTCAGTAAAGCCTGAGTCGATAAGAAAAGGCACCTCCCACAGCACTGGGAGAGAATCCACGGAAAAATGCCAACGAGCTTGCAGTTTTGGGAGTGTTGCCACGATGCTTACGACTCCGGCCCAGCAAAAACAGCAGGTCGTCCGCTCAGGATAACAGATCGCGAGATGCGACGCGGTTGAGCTAAAGTTCGACGATAAGTTTGCCGATGTTTTCGCCCTTGAAGAGCATGTTGATGGCTTCGGGGGCTTTTTCGATGCCTTTGACGATGGTGTGTTTGTCTTTCAGTTTGCCCATGGCCTTCCACATGCCGAGCTGTTTGCCGGCATCCATGAAACGCGAAAGATAATCGAGGACGATGAATCCAGTGACTTGCAAGCGCTTGATCAGCACCTGGCCGAGAACTGACAAAGGTGGGATCCTGGGTGGTGTAGCCGGAAATGAGTCCGCAGAGGACGACTCGGCCGTGCAGATTCATGCGATCGAGGACAGCTTGCATGATTTCGCCACCGACATTTTCGAAATTGATGTCGACGCCCTTAGGGGTGGCGGCGATGAGTTGTTGCTTCCATTGCGGATGTTTGTAGTTGACGGCGGCGGCGAAGCCGAGATCGTCTAGAAGCCAGCGGCATTTCTCCTCGCTGCCGGCGATTCCCACGACCGTGCAACCGTGAATTTTTCCCAATTGACCAGCGATGCTGCCGGTAGCGCCCGCGGCGGCGGAGACTACAAGAGTCTCGCCGGCTTTGGGCTTGCCTATTTCGAGTAACCCGAAATAGGCGGTGAGGCCGTTGATGCCCAGCACGCCGAGGAAACTGGTGTCCGAGAGAAAGGGGATTGATGGGACTTTGTGGAATGTAGAGGCGTTGGAGGTGTGGATGACGACGTGATCCTGGAGGCCGGTAAGGCCGGTAACTTTGTCACCTTTCTTGAAATCAGGATGGCGCGATTCAATAATTTCCGCGAGGCCAAAGGCACGCATGACTTCACCAATCGCGACGGGCGGCATGTATTGCGGCATGTCGGCCATCCAGACTCGCATGGTGGGATCGATGGAGAGGTATTTGACGTGGGCAAGAGCTTCGCCGTCTTGAAGAGCGAGCATTGGCGAGTCGGAAAGTTGTAGATCGGTGGGAGAGATCAGGCCTTTGGGGCGGGCGGCGAGTTTCCATTGGCGGACGGTGAGGGACATTGGGGGCAACCTCCAGAGAGAGGGTAAAGAATTGGGAGGGAAGAGGCAAATGTGGGGGGGAAATTTTTTGCCAAAGATGGAAGGATTCGTTTCAGTGACGAGATAGAAATAGCGGTAGTCGCAGCGGGATTGTGCATTTGGTGGATTGGTTGCCGCGATCTCTCTACTTCGTGCCGCAAACGGCGCGGCACTCTGGTCGGAATGACAGCGCGGGATGGGTTGCGTGGGTAGAGGAGTTGGATTGTGCGAGAGGCTGATGTTGAGGTCCTTCGACTTCGGCCTGCAGACGGCGCAGGCGTTCGCTCAGGATGACAGAGGATCACGTGGGGACGACGCCATTCAGGACTGCGGATGATGGCAACACCTCCAAAGCAGTAAGTTCCTTAGAACGTGCTCGCATTCAGCGCATTTAGAACTCCGTACTCCTTGCCACGATCCCTCCGCTGCGAGCCGCAAAGAGCGCGGCACTCCGGCCGGGATGAACGACGTGAATGGGTTGTGTGGGTGGGGAAGTTGGATTTTGCGAGATTTTGGCGTGCGGTCCTGCGACTGCGTGACCCGGAAAGCCGCGCGAAGAAAAAAAAGCGTCGGGTCACTGCCCTCAGGATGACAAGCTAAGAAAAGCTACAAGAAAAGTGTTGGGGAGGGCGGGGGATTAGGCGGAGGCGCGGCGGGCTAGAACCCAGTCCAGGGCTTCGTCTAGATTGCGAAAGACCTCGATGCCGGTGTCGCCGGCGGATTCGCGCAGCATCTCGAACATACGAGCGAGACCGTACGCGGCGTCGTTCGCGACAAGGAGAGCGCGGCGGGTGTGCGGAGAGAAAGGGGAATCCTGTGCGAGTTGGCGAATGTGGTCACTGGTGAGCTCGAGTTTGGTGACGTGACTGAAATCGAAGAGTTGAGCGAAATCTGGGTCGAATTGAGGATCGACCTCGAGTTTTTCATCGTGAGCCAGAGCTTCGGCGAGGGTAAAGTTGCCAGAAGCGGTGCTCATAATCAAGCGGCTGTCGCGGTCAATCTTATAAAAAGCAGGCATAGGCGGTATGACCTGTATAAGTGACTTTGCAATTCCAATGTATTTTTAATTAGACAAAATTATACAACGGAAGGAGCAGAAGGGAAATCCGATGTTTGAAATATTCTTACGGATGGCCGCCCACGGCTTCAATTCATCGGGAATCCTCATCAACAGCGTGTTCGTTCATACTAGTGTGCCTGGTGCTGCTGCATGGTTTCGGACTGCATTGGGTGCTGTTGTTTCACATGAGCAGCGAAAAGCGGCTGCTGAAGGTCCGACCGCACATGGTGACAGCGGTGGTGTTATTTGGCACCGCGATATTTCTGATGTTGTCGTTGCATTTGGCGGAGGTGATTGCGTGGGCGGTGGCACTGGTCTCGCTGGTACTGATTGAAAGGGCGCATGACGCCGCTTATTTTTGCGCGAATGCGTACACGACGCTGGGATACGGAAACGTTGACCTAGCCATGCCGTGGCGAAACATCAGCCCGATCATAGGGATTTCCGGGTTGTTCACATTCGCATGGACAACGAGTTCGCTCGTCAACATGGTGGCGGGGCACAACCGATTGCTAGCGCAACTGCACGAAGAGCGGGAGAAGCAGAAGGGACTGAGGAGGCAACTGAGGAAGTCGATCGGCGAAGCACAAAAGCGGGAGAGCGAGGTGGAACACGCCGAAAGAATTGCGGCGAAGGAGAAGATGGAGGGTTCTGGACTGCGGTCACGTTGGGGAATGTGACAGGAAGAGATGAGAAACGAAATGGCGATGAAGAAAGTTGAGCTAAGGGGAATTGTGGAGCTTTACAGGAAGAAGAGGCTGACGAAAAGAAATTGGGGCTGGAGGAAGAAGAGGAAGGGTCAAAGAAGTAAAGGCACTGGCAGTAACGAAGTCCGTGCGTGCGCCAAGCCGGTATTGTCACTCTGCAAATAAAAAAGGGGGCTGGGTGCGGCCCCCTGATGGAAACTCGAAAACCTGGAACTCAGACCGTTGCCGGTACCGCCAGCTTCTGGAACGTGGCGTATTTCTCCTCAAAGTTGCGAACAACTGGAGTGCCCTCGATGAATTTCTCAACAATCTTTTCGACCTTGGGATAAACTTCGCGATTGTAAATCTCCGCGTACTCTTTCGTTTCCCACAGACTGATGGCGACCAATTCCTTTTTTTCGGCTGTTACCAGCAACAATGCATCGGCGAAGCCCCTCTGTTTCTTGAGGAGAGGCACAATCTCCTTCTCGAACACAAATGGAAATTCTGTTGCGAGATTTGGTTTCAGAAGCATGGTGATGTGACGAGCAAACATGAGTTTCTCCCTTTCGTACCGATAAGGAGGCGATGTGGCTGAAGCGCCTATTATCCCGGTGAAGGATCAGAGGGTTCGAGAGCTCATTCCGTCTCCTTTGAGTTCATAGTGCACGCTGCTCACTGAAGCAAGACCACTCATCACAGTTCGATGTATCCCACGACACTCCATTGCGCATCGCTGGTCGCTGTCTATGTTTGGACTCTCGAGACGCTCTACAAAGTACTAAGTGGAATCCCATAGATAGTACTCGGAGACAAACAACTGATGCGGTGCATGTACGATTTGCATGCGATTAAACTCGCGGCGCGAGCGAAGGGTGGTGCAAGGAGATGGTCGATGAAAAGCGGACACAAAAGTTTGCTTTAATCGTTCTTCATGGCAGCTTCGCTAGTTCTTGTGATGGTAACCGCGCAGCAAGTGCTGGCAGACGGCGCCGATAATTTCTCGCGGCACCATCGGCTGGGTAACTTCGAACCATACGGTTGCGAATGCCGGCAACTATCATCTTCTGTTTGGAGTGGCAAATTGGAACGACGATTTATTTGATTCGGGAATGGCAATCGATGGAGTCACCATCGGCGGCGTGCCAATCGAGCCACCCCCGCCGACGGACGCGCCCGAACCATCGACGCTGATCCTGCTCGGTGCAGGCTTGGTACCCATGATCCTGAAGCGGCGCTGACTAAGGGAATCAATTACTTCAACCGAATTACCGGAAAGGCCACTTGCAGAGGCGGAAGCCGAAGAAGTGGCCTTTTTCTTTGCTTGCTTGAAGTGATGACAAACGTCGAACGAGAAAATTAATTGGTGCGAATATTTGTCTCGGGCTCATCAGTACAATTCACCGCGAAGCAATCTGCAGGAACCGTGTCTTAATTTCTAACGAGGAAAACGTGGCAGGGCAATTCAACGATCAGGCGCGAAGAATTCCGGGTCCGGGTTTCTTTCGACTTTATAGATTCGCATGTTGCCTGCCAGCAGGACAGGCCGGAAATATTCTTTGCGAGCCGATAAGAGCCGATCAAAGCAGTAGTCGTCATCGGGCAAGTAGTAGGGGCCCGGGTGCTTCACCACGACTACGTAATCAACATCGTGCCTGACGATGCCTTCGAAGAGCGTGTCCGGATCCGAGATAGGAGCAAACCAGACTAATTTCCTGTCCGCATAATGGCGAACCGTTGGCCAGTGCCGGGCCATAATCACGGAATCCGGAGCGCTGTGTGTGCGCAGCCAGAGACCGGCTTCGACTTCCTTAGCCAGAATCTCGCTGATACCTGTTTCTCCCACGTTCATGAATTGTTGAACGTTCAGATTTTCGCGAGCCATTTGAATTTCGGTGGCAACACCGATCAACACCAGAGCCGACACCGTCAGGATTCCCGCGTAACGGAGAAGTTTAAAGAAGCCAGGCCGACAATCGCTCAGCGGCTGGTTCAACCAGATTCTGGCCTTCGAGAACGAGTCGAACGAAAAAATAGATTTTCCGGTCCAAGCCATCCAGGCGGCACATCCAGCGGAGATCAGCCACAGAGGGGCCATGAGTTTGTCGCCCAAGTCTCCATCACCACGTAGGAGATGCAAATAGATCTCACGCACTCCCGAAAAGGAAAGCAGGAGTGCGGCCGGTAACCAAACGATGCCCGCAACTCTGGGCCGCGTTTTCGATACGACGAGCACGCCTTCAATGCCGCGCCAGATATAGAAACAAGCGAGTGGAACAATGGGCAGGAAATACCTTGATTCCATGGTCCACGGCCAGAGGAGGTAAATAAGCTGATAGCCTGCAAAGTACCAGTCGACCAACTCGGTTCCCCTGTTCTTCCAAAGGGAATAGGTCCACCCGATGACGATGAGCAGCACCGGAACGACGACTACCGCCACCTTCGTCTGATTGATGCCGTGGCGCGTGACGAATTGAAAGAGCATATCCGACTCGGCTAGAAGATTGGTGGCTAACCTCGAGGGGATATCGCTCCACTTGGCCATACCCAATTCGGGATGGTTGCCATGCTTGAGCTTGATCTGTTGCAGATAGGAACCAGGGTAGCCGGGGAGCGACCAATCCAGAGGCGCTGGTTTTTGATGCATCCACAGGCCCAACACCGTAATTCCCACGAGAAATGCGGGCAGAAACTTTAACAGGCGAATCCGGCCGAGCCGCCGATCCTTGCAGACTGAAAAGACGGCTGCGGCAACCACAGCGCCGAGCAGGGCCATAGTGCCCGTGGCAATCAACAGCGACGACGCCACAGCGATTGTAAATATCATTCCCCAAATTATTGTGGAGCGAACGGTCGAAGACTTGTCATATTCGTCCGACGAAAGTAAGGCGAGCGTAGTGGTGAAGAAGTAGGCGAAAGACGGATATACGGTCCGCGTGGCCCAGGCAAAATACAGCGGCGACGACAAGAGGAGGATGCATATACCCCCCGCCACTAGTCGCGGAACGCGACGCCGCAGAAATTCGTAGTTCAGGAGAAATCCAAGAGTCTCAAAAACAGCGATAGCGGCCACGCTCACCGAGTAGCTGTAACCAAATATAGAAAATAGAAGAGCGAGAATCGCCGGCAGACCCGGGGGTTGGGTGGTTTCGGGGACTCCGTTGACGCCATAGAAACCGTGGTGCAAGAGCGATTGCGCAGCATCGGCATAGAATGCATCCTCTCCCAGGAAATCGGGTGTGCGTTGATGCAGAAGAACGGCAGAGGCGCCGAACACGAGGATAAGAATGATGAAGACCAGATTTGATCTTGTGGCCGAAGAAAATCGATGGTCCTTCACTGCATGCGAGAATTCCGCACTTGGGTTTCGCCAACACCAATTGCGGACAAACGGAGAAGCCTGGGACATGACTGCCTCACGGATTGTCTTTGGGCGAAGAAAGATATTATAGCGCTAGCCGAGGCCGGCGATTACGGCAATATTAAGTCTGGATTAGCGGCGCTGCCGGCCTAAATGGGAGTACTGCTGCAGCTAAGTTCTGCGCCCGATCCAAGTTCTGGATAGAATGGGACAGTGGGAAACTCGGCAAGGGGGTCTGCGTGATTGTTAACAAAATCCAGAGAGTGCCCCGGCAGGTCGTCGAAGGATTCAGCGGGCGCGACAGTCGGTGAATTGTTGGATATGGACGAGATTATCGGAAAGGCGTTTATTTATCAGAACAAGGCCGCGAGGTAGCAATGAGAGGCCTGAGCTGAAACGGATGAATGCATGTAAGAAAATTAGATGAGGGTATAGCGCGTGTGTAGAAACATTCGAACGCTTTTTAACTTTGAGCCGCCGGTGACCGGCGAGGAGGTCAGGGCGGCTTCGCTGCAATTTGTACGGAAGATCACCGGGTTCAACAAACCGTCGAAAGCCAATGAGCCGGCTTTCCTGGCTGCGGTTGATGAGATCAGCGTGGTTGCGGCCCGGCTGTTGCGTTCGCTCGAGACAAATGCTCCGCCGAAGAACAGGGAAGAGGAAAGGGTAAAGGCGCAACTCCGCGCGGCGGAACGATTTGGGGATTAAGTCTCGTCGTATTTAAGTTTACGCCGGCACACACGCGTGTGGTTACCGGAGTGGATTTACTTTTCAAAATGGCGCCACGCGAACGGCGTGGCTCCATAGTCCTGCACCAGAGATGCAGACAGTTTCTGTGGTGCGTTAGAAGCTGAAGCGTAGGCCAAACTGCATCGCGCGCGGCGTACTGATTTGCGCCGTAAGGCCGTTGTAAGCGGCGCTGAAACCCCCAACCGCGCCCCAATCGCCGGTGTCGCCAAGAATCAGATAGGGATCGGACATCTGATTATGGTTAAACAGGTTGCTGAAAACGGTAGTGAACTCCACGTTGACGCGTTCGGTTACCCTGACATTCTTCTTTACGCTGAAGTCAACGTTCCAGAAAGGCATGCCGCGGAGAATTCCGGCGCCTCCGCCGTTCGAGCCGTCAATGCCCAGGATCGGATTGCGGAAACAGCTGTAAGACTGATCCGGATTCTGGAACATGCTGGGGCCGAAGAAGTTTGAGCCGAGACCCAGGGCGCTTGGCGCTGGATTATTGTGGCGGGAACTGCCGAAGTTATTCGGACAGATGAGGACGGCATTTTGCAGAGCTGCAAAGTTCTGGCCGTCGCCTTCGCCGAAGGACTGGCCGCCTCCATAAATCTCGTTGGCGAACGCATCGGTAGGCTGGACTTCGAGCGGGAGGCCGCTGCCAATCGTAAGGATGGGCGCGAACGACCAACCGCCGACGACGTGGCCGAGGAAACCGTGCTGATTCCTGAAGAGCGTGGGCTCATAGACGAGCCAGGCGTTAAACAGGTATTTGCGGTCCCACGGCTGCCACCCGTAAGCGGAGTGCATATTGTAGGCATCGGGCACGGTGAATTGGCTCGTGGCCTGAACTTCCGAACCGGTGCCCAGGGCTTTTCCGTAGGTGAAATTGCTTTGCAGGGTAAGGCCGTGCCACTCGGACATTTTGATGGTGAAAAAAGCAGCATTGTAATTTCCATAACCAACACTGGCGTTCATTCCCACACCGGAGGTTAACTGTCCGCTGGCACCGAAACATCCCTCTGTGTTCGGAACGCAGCCCGCTGGATTGGATATCGGCGTGTTCATCATGGTTCTGTCGAAATTGAACGCACCGTTATCCAGTTGACTCCAGAGAGCCCACAGATTGTTTTGCGTGATGTTGCTGGAGAGGACGTTTGAGGCCTTCGGAGCTTTGCTGGGATCGGGATAACCGCCTTGCTTGGCCGCTACGGCGGCTGTGCAACTTGTGTACCCCGCACAATAGGCCGGTTTCAAGGCGTTCTCGAAAAACGGCTGCGGCGTTAGCGCGTTAGGATTGGTAACGTTGGCATTGGGTCCGCCGCAATTGCCGGCAGCGAGACCCTGGTTGCCTCCGCAATATTGCCAGACCATTTGGCCATAGGCTTTGGCGAAGGATTGGCCTCCGACGGTCATCATGTAAGGCACAGCGTTGATGTTGATGGGCTGGAATTCGTGCGTAATTTTCCGGCCCATATAACCGAATTCGACAGAAACTTTGCTGTTGATTTGCCGCTGTACGGTCAAGTCGAACTGTTGACTCATGCTCGGCCGGAAATTTGGGTCCAGACCTTCACCGGCGCCCGCGGCGATTTCGTTAACACCAGGAAAGTCCGGCTGGTGGAGAGTTTGACTTGCGGCAGGAAGCGGCGCGGTGAGGCCATCGGGCCCAATGCGGAAGGCGTTGGCCGGAGTTCCCGTGCCCCCACTGCAGGTGCCATTCATCAGCGGACCGAAACACTGGACAGCTTGAATCAGGCCGGTTCCCAACAGGGGAACTAGGACCAGACCCACGCCGTTCAGACGACCGTAAAGAATGCTGTAACCGCCACGGACGACGGTCTTTCTGACGCCAAAAACATCGCCAAGCAGGCCGGAGTCAAAGCTCGGATTCCACGCTGCGGCAATTCGCGGGCTGAACGATTTGTAGAAGGGATTATAGGGATACTTCGGGTGACCCGCCACGTTACCGACCAGGGCGAAACCAACGGGTGGATTGAAAACATCACCGTTCAAGGCGGCTTGTTCCCGCGAGTTCAGATACGCCATGGTGTCAATTGGTTTGGCGTTCTCATCGACCAGGACTATCTGTTTTCCATTTTTTTCAACCGGCGGCATCTCGAGGGTCCAGCCCAGACCGTAACTGAGAGTGAAACTGGGCTTCATGCGCCAAGTATCGCTGAAATACAAATTGTAGAAGGGAATCGTGCTCTGATCGTACGCCGGAGTATTCGGAGGATTGAGGGTCAAGTCCGGGCCCGTGCGCGTGTAGGCGATCTGAGTAAGACTCGGAATGCCGAGCACAATGGCGTAGTCTCGCGACCAGTTTGAAGAAACTGCAGAAAGACTTGCGGGAACATAACCGGTCATGTTCATTCCGTTGACGCTTCCGGAACCGGCGCCCGCCCCCATGGCATAGACGGTTTGATAGTTGATGCCGCCGCCGTTGTCTGTGCGTTGATGGTAGTTCCAGTTGCGCTGATAAATGCCGCCAAACTGGAAGAGATGCGTGCCCTTCAGCCAGGTAACGTCGTCGCGAATCATATTGTCCTGCCCATCCCAAAAGCGGGTGCGGACGTTCTGTGTGTTCAGGTTGTAGGGCGCGAGGACGTTAGTGCGACTCTCGCCAAACGGCTCGATGGCACCGGCTAAGCCTTCAATTTGAGGAGGCTGAGCAGCGGAAGCACGAGCCCAATAGTTGCGCAAATAGCTGTAGTGAAAACTGTTGGTTACGTTGTTTGTGATGTTGGTCGAGAGGCCTGCCGTGAGGTACCAGGGAACCTGCGGGCGGTTCGACACGGACTGAGGAACTCCCAGGGTACCACCGAAAAAGCCGCCGATATCGACTTGATCATTCGTAGCGCGTTGCATGTGGTAATAGCGATAGGTGGCGTTGAAATGCCACTTGGAACCGAAGTCGTGGTCGAGACGAGCCACACCAAAGTTATCACTCCAGGGCAACGCGGCCTGGCCCTTGAAGGCCAGCACGTTTAAGCCGTCGCAACGGGAGAGACCGAGGCAGGTTGCTTGATTCGATGGCGGCATGTATTGCTGCCACATGGTTTGCACTGTTGGACTGATGCCCAGGCCGCGCGGATCGAGTGTAGTGCCGGAACCAGGATAGGTGGTGCCAGGGACCAGAACGCCGACGGCCGGTGCGGTTGACGGATAGAGCGTGGCCGTAGGATTCAGGTTGTAAACAGTGTCATTGAATTGCAGCAGGCCGAGTTTCATTCCTTCGGACGGGACGGCTCTGGTTACCGTAGTTGAATTCGGAAACCGGAAGCCTTCATAGTTGGCGAAAAGGTACCACTCACCTCCAAGAACTTTCTTAGGAATAATCGGGCCGCCGGCAGCGCCGCCAAAACGGTTGTAGTGGTAGCTGGAGTTAGGCGTAGGCGTACTCGAAGCTTTGTTGTCAAAGACGTTCGCGTTCCAATTGTTGTCTAAATAATATTCGTACGCCGTGCCATGCCAGGCGTTGGAGCCGCGCTTGGTGACCATCTGCACTTGTGCACCGGCAGAGCTGTTGAAGTCCGCCGTTTGATTCGTCGTACCCACGTTGAATTCTTCGATGCTGTCCACAGGAGTGGGCATCACACCAGAAGGACCACCGCCACCGGGCGCGCCGCTTACCGCAGTCACGGTAACGTAACTGTTGACAACTCCACCGCTCGGGTCGCCCGCGAAGCTGGGCGTGTAGGTGTTTTGTGTGCCGTCCATGTCGCTGGAGTTGTTGCCGCCGTCGAGTTGAAACGTATTCTGATCCTGGTTTGCGCCGGCGACGCTGCCGTCGGGAGCAACGCCGGGTTGCAGGGTAACGAAAGTGCTGACATCGCGGCCGAGGCCTGGCAGGGCGGTGAGCGCGACACCGGAGATGGTGTTTCCAATTGTAGCGTTCGAGGTCTGGAGCTCGGCGCCAGTTACGGCCTGGACTTCGACGGTTTGAATCTGCGAGCCCAACTCGAGTTTGGTGTCGAGCGTCAGCGTCGCGGTGACTTTGACTTGCTGCTTCACAATCTTCATGGTGCGAAATCCGGTTTTGGTGATGGACACGTCGTAAATTCCGGGCGGGACGCCGGGGAAGTTGTAATGGCCGGTGTCATTGGTGACTGCGGTACGTACGGCGTTGGTAGCGACGTCGGTGAGAGTGACGGTCGCGTCTGCAATGGTTGCGCCAGTCTGGTCGAGAACGGTTCCTTGGACCGAACCCGTCGACGCCGCTTGACTCCACGCGCCGGCAGGCGAGAGAAGAAAGATCGATACGACAATGGAACACAAGAGGACGAGATACTTTCCGTTGAAGACTAAGCGCATAGACACCCCCCTAGGAACTAGGTACGGGCCCCGGATCCACAAAAAAAAAGAAAAAAAGAATTGCCACCTGCTTACGCTTACGCGAAATCATTGTCAAGGTTAAAATTGTGTTTTTGTGAATTTAGGAATGTGAACAGACAAAAATACGGGGAAACATGTACAAAGATTTCTCAAAGCGGTGGCGCAGTCGGATTGAGAACTGTAAAAGCAGAAATGGGACCGAAAGAAACCGATATTCGACGGCATGACTTGAGCGAACGATGCTGTTGAATGCAAGTTATTTATCTAAATTCGTGCGACTTTATCCCAATTCTTGTAGACCGTTGTGAAAGTGGAAGCAGTCCCTCAAATTATGAGGTGAGGACAAGTCTCCCCCTTAGTGCTGGGAAGGATTTCTCATTTTGCGTAGCTCAACTATTTTTCAGCGCGAATAGCGCCCAGGCGGAGATAGTGGCAGCATCCTTGATTGCGCCGGCGCGAATTCCAACGATTGGAATATACCACGCCAGTGCTGGTGTTGCGAAGACTCATGGCTGGCTATCTTAGCTTAAATTTTGGAACTGAAGTGATCGGTCTCGCAGACAATCGCTGACCGCGGAATTGCAAAAACCTGAGCGCCGATTACGGATTAAAGAGGCCGGGGACAACGCGATAGCCCGGATCTTTTTTCGCGTCGTATTTCAGAGCTGCGCGGTCGAGAAGTTTTCCGTTCTGGATTACAATTTCAATTTTGCGCGTGTCGCTGATGCGTTCGGCGGGATTGCCAGCGACGATGAGCAGCGTGGCTAGACGCCCCGGCTGCAGACTGCCCCACTCGTTTTCCGCTTTCAGCAATCGTGCCGCGTCGAAGGTTGAAGCGCGAATGGCTTCGAGCGGTTTCCATCCCGCTTCCACCATCAGTTCGAGTTCGTGATGGAGCCCTTCGCCCTGGAAGACTCCGGGGTACGGAGCATCGGTTCCGGTGGCGATCAAAAATCCGGCGTCATGCAACTTTTTGACGTTGCGCATGGCTTCTTGGTGCGCCACAAGATTCTGTTCCGTCTCTTTCTTCTCGGCGTCGGATTGCGGCTTGTTGGCGAACTCCGTGAGTTCGGTCAAGAACCAGGGCGGCGTGGTTTCGGTAATGTAAGGTTCCCTCAGAAAGTCGATGGAATTCAGCCGCGTCCTGGCAAACGACTCGGTAACGACCAGAGTGGTGATGAAAAAGATGTTGTGTTCCTTAGCGAACTGGATATCGGCGTCGCTCATTTTTCGCGTCGGCAAATGCGCGAAGCCGGAAATTCCGGTGGCGACCAGATCGGGCGATCCATTCCGCTCCCACTGATCAATGACGACGCGAATCCCTGATTTGGCGGCTTCTTCGGAAAGCCAGTGGAGCATGTGCTCAGAAAGGTTGGAATAACCTTTGATCATGTCGACGTTGGCCGCTTTGTCTCGCCGCACGAGTTCGGGAATCTGGTAACGGCTGGTGAGCGCGTAGGCCAGATCCGGCCATGCCGGATCCGCGGAATCGATCATGGCGCCAACACAATAAATGCGGGGGGCCTGCAAGCGTCCCGCGGCCTGCTCCTGGCGCAACTGCAAAACCCAGGGCTGGTAATTGCCGGTATCCAATAATGTAGTTACGCCCGAATAAAGCATGGAATTGAGATAGCGTTGATAGCCAAGCAGGTCGACGGACGTTCCATCCCAGGCGCCTTGCAAATGCACATGGAGATCGGCAAGCCCCGGCATTACGGTCTTTCCGGTGGCGTCGATGATTTGCGCGTCCTTGGGGACGGTCGCGCCACTGGCAGGTCCGGCGTATTCGATGGTCCTGCCGCGAAGGACGACTGTGGCGTTTTCGAGCGGAGTGCCACCCTGCCCGTCAATCAGGCGCGCATGAACGATGACGATTGGTTTGTCTTCGGCCGCGATCGGACCAAACGCGAGCAAGCTGATAATTGCAAATAGTCCGATGAATCGCGGTGCAGTCTTCATTGCGATGTTGTCCAGTCGAAAGAAATTTGTGAGCGGCTAGTTCGAAGAATTCCGTGCCCTTTCCTAAAAGGTGGGCGAGCAGCAAACATATGTGGTGGACATCTTAGGTGGCGAGATTAAGGGAAGTCAACGAAGCGGTACGAAGTTGTCAAAGCTCTTTAGAAATGTCCCCTTCCTTACCTCAATAGAAGTGTCCCCTTTTTTTTGTTTTGTACCTCTTTGTGCTTCTTTTGGCTGTTTCCCTGGAAAATTTCTCTCTAGCAAGCCCCAGGAACGACGCTCCTCTTCTCGGTCGACTTACGATCCCTGTCTTTTCTGACTTGTTGGCCTGGCCCGGAGCGCAGCCCTGCGTAGCCCGCAGGGCGGAGCGTTTAGGGCCAAGCGTAGGGCCAGGCCAACGACGAGCGTGGCGCCGTGGCCGCCAGCTTACTGGCTCGCTTCTGCACCTCGGGGCGGGGCGGTTCATGCCACGGATGGTTTGCCGCCGGCTTCCACTTCCGTTTCTTTACCGAAATCGGCACCCGGGAGTACCCCTTGCGGGCTGCTGCATCGAGAACCTGCGGTTGCGCCGGCGCGGCGATTTCCCGCCAGCGTAGTTCGTGCCCGCCGTACTCGATGCTCATCCTGCCGTACCGTCCCTCGCATACCCACACTTTGCTCCGCGCGGGCACGATGTGCCCGCTCTGCGGTTCCAGTTGGAAAAAGCGATTATCGTACCGCACCACCCAATCGTCACTGACCGTGCGTTCACTCTCCAGCCGAAAGATCCGGTCCAGTTCCGCTCCTCGCGGCGCGCGACCGTGATAGTCCTCCGGCCGCGCAGCGGCCCGCGCGAAACGCTGGTTGTGTTCCGGCAAATACTCTCGCTCCAGATAAACGTTGCTTCCTTCGTAACTATAAATCCCCCTCCGTCGTAGCTTTTTCACCAATCGATCCTGATGGGTGCCGTGCTGACGTTCCACACGCCCCTTGGCTTGCGGGGAATTCGCAGCGATCAGCGTGATCCCCAACTTCGCGCACATGCGCCCAAACTGCGTCACCGGCTCTTCTCCCCGCAACCGCTCCCTCGCGTTCGCCGGCCGCTTGTACAAGTTCTTCCAATCCACATACAGGGCCAGCGGCACCCCGTAGCGCTCGATCCACGCACGCAGCGCATCGGCTACCGCCCAGATCGTCTCTTGCTCCCCAAGTTGCGCCCACGTCGTGTTGGTGGCGTCATCGACCATGTCGATCAGGCATCCCTCCGGTCCGCGCTCCTCTAGCCAGGCGTGAAAGCTCCCGTCCATCTGCACCATCTCCCCAAAATGTTCCTTGCGGTCCCGTCGCCGTCGATGTCCCCGCCGTTTCCGCTCCCGGCTCCATAAACCTTCTGCCAGCATCCAGCGGCGCAGCGTCTCTGCGTCCACTTGCAAACCATCCTCGGCCGCCAAGTGCTCCGCCGCTAGCGTCGGCCCAAACCGCTCCCCTACTTCACCGCCGTACTTCTCCCGGACTAGCCGTAGCACCTTCTGCCGAAACTTCTTCCCGTGGCCGTGATTCGAAGGCCGCCCCGCGCTGCGGTGCTGCAGCCCGGTGGCGCCTTCCTCGCGATACCGCTTCCACAGTCGCTTCGCTTGCCGGTAGCTCACCTGCATCAGCCGCCCGGCATCCACCACCCGCAGCTGCTTGCTTCGCACCCGCGCCAGAACTTCCACCCTTGCCAACTCCCCCTTGCTCATCTTCGTCCGCCCCAAGCTGACCTCCTGAACGAGCTCAGCTTAAGGGGACATTTCTATCGAGGACAAAAGGGGACATTATCACTGAGGTTCAACACGAAGCGGTACGAAGTGTCGCTGCAAAGTGAGAATGTCCGGTTTGTGCAAAGTAGAAATGTCCGGTTTCATGGATGGCCGAGGGCCCTATGGAGACGGAGCGAATCGCTTTGAGCCAAAGAGAACGGGACCGCTTGAAGGTGTTACACGAGATACAGCAGAAGCATTTGACGCAAGTGGCAGGGGCCCAGCGGCCGAAAATAAGCGACCGCCAGGTGCGGCGGATGCTGCTCCGTCTCCGCCAACGAGGAGATCATTCCCTGGTTCACGGACTGCGCGGCCGGCCATCGAACCTATGCCTGCTGGCACGGGTCGCGGTTGCGGAACCTCTGAGACTCCCGGCGAAGAGAGCTGCCAGCAGCGGCAGGTTGGGGAGTACCAGGTGAAGCCGGAAAGCTGCTCGCGATTGAATCACCCCACTCTTCGCAATGGTGTCACTTCGTGAATGGAGATACTAATAAGGAAATAAATGCGCTATTTTGGTGGCCAGATCAAAATCGCCTCTGCAGCTTTTTTTTGTGAGGCTCGTCCTTGTTCTTTATTTATAACAAGTCGAAGGGAAGATACGCACTCACGCCTGCCTGGCGAAGGAATAGCCGCATAAGAAAGTTGCGGATAGCGGTATTGCCGATTTGCTGTTTTTTGCTCTTCGAATTGCTGGGTGGGGCGAACCGCGGCTTCGCTCAAGGATTGACCGCCACCGTCACTGGGACCATCTCTGATCAAAGCCATGCTGCCATTAGCGACGCAGATGTCACCGCGAAATCCATCGAACGCGGAACCACCTTTAAGGCCAAGACTGACGATTCGGGTCTTTACCATATCTCGCAACTTCCCGTCGGCTCTTATGACTTGCGGGTGGAAAAGGAGGGATTCCAGACCGCACTTCATCCTGCAATCGAACTGGTGTTGAACCAGACCGCGCGTGTGGATATCGAACTCAAGGTCGGCCAAGTGAGCGAGACGGTTGAGGTCACCGACAAGGCTGCGATTTTGAGGACGGAGAGCATTCAGGTGGAAACGGTCGTCAACGCGGCCGCCAATGAGGCGCTTCCTCTCGCTACCCGCGATTATGTTCAGTTGACGCTGCTTGCGCCCGGTTCGGTCACTACCAATCCGGCTGGCTTCAATACCGGCGATAACACGGCCAGCGGTGAGCGTCCGTACATCAACGGAAACCGCAACCAGTCCAACAACTTCCTTTTGGACGGCATGGATAACAACCAGGTATCGGAGAATTTCTTGGGGTATACTCCGGCACCGGATGCTATTGAAGAATTCAACCTAATCACGAACAACGCGCCGGCCGAGTTCGGTAGGTTCCAGGGCGGAATCGTGAACGTTACGATTAAGTCCGGAACGAATAACTTCCACGGCGATATCTGGGAGTTCTTCCGAAATGACATGTTCAATGCGAATAATTGGGAGAACAAGTTTAACGGTCCCGACGAAATTCTACCGCGACCGGCGTTACGCTGGAATATGTTTGGAGGCACCGTTGGCGGGCCAATCATCAAGGACAAGGTATTTTTCTTTGCCGATTACCAGGGCCAGCGGTTTGATCACCCCACAACCTTTGGCTTCATCACGGCATATACTCCGGCGGAGCAGCGGGGAGATTTTTCGCAACTTCTCAACGACCAGGGAATCCAGTTATTTAACCCGTGTGCTGCAGAGACGGGGATGAATGGCGTTGCTTGCACCCCGCCGGCAACTCGTCAGCCGTTTGTAAACAACCAGATTCCAATCAATATGATCAGTCCAGTGGCGGCAGCACTATTCGCCTCTTCGCTCTATCCAAAAACCGTCAATAACAATCTTCAGCAGAACGCCATCGATACTACGTCTCAGGCTTACAACGCCGACCAGGGAGACTTCAAAATTGAATACTTGGTCTCCGACAAGGATCGCCTGTCCGGGCGGTTCAGCGGTGCCTATCAAAATAATCCATCTACACATTCCCAACTACTACTGGGAAAAGGCTACGGAACCGCACCGATCTGGAACGTCGTCGGTAATTGGTCGCGCACCATCAATCCGGACCTTGTTAATGAGCTCCGCTTCGGTTGGAACCGTATCAAGTTCACCAACGGGAATTCCTTCGATCCGGCCGTTGGGAAGTATGGAGAATCCATTGGAATCCAGAACTCGAACCCGGACGAATTGATTGGTTTGCTCAGCCTGCAAATAGGAAATATCTTGACCCCGCTCGGCACAGCCAACATTTCCCAGGACTTCGATGACCAAGTTTGGCAATTCGAAAATGGTGTCACGTGGACGCATGGTGTTCATACCTTGAAGATGGGCGGCCAGTACTGGCATCAGATTATCCATACCTTCTATTCAGGAGCCAGCGGCGCACTAGGCAACATGATCTTCCAGAACAACTTCACCTCTTCCGCTGTGGTTGATCCTGCAACAAACAGCGGGGAGGGCATGGGAGATTTCTTCCTTGGATTGCCGAGCATCTTTAACCGAGGTGCGAACAGTGGTGGTTGGACTCAATCTGACAACATATTCGGCATTTACGTGCAGGATACCTGGCGTGTCAACGCGCAGTTGACCCTGAATCTTGGTTTGCGCTATGAAGCGCACACTCCATGGGTAGAAGCACACGACCACCAGGTGAACTTCGATCTTGCTAGTGGTGCGGTTATGTACGCCAATCAGAATGGCAACAGTCGCGCGCTCTACAACGGCACGTACGGCGGCAGAGACTTCCAACCCCGCATCGGCTTCGCCTGGACGCCAAAGAGGCGCGGAGGCCATACAGTCCTGCGTGGAGCATTCACGATTTCGTCGTATCTCGAAGGTACAGGCACAAACTTACGGCTCACGCAAAATCCCCCCTTCAGCGGTGCGGAATTTAATACCCAATACTTTAATGTGCCGTTGCCGCCCACGACCGCGTCGGACGGCATCATCGCACCACCACCGTCCGCGAGTTGCGCGGACCTCACTTGTTTTACCGGTGCAACGATTCGCGCGTGGGATCCGGACGTACAGCCTGCCATTTCGGACCAGTGGAATCTGACGATTCAGCATCGCTTCTGGGGAGACACTACTTTCCAGGTTGGCTATGTGGGTCAACGCGGCACCCACCTGATGGTGCCCATGCCGTATTCGCAGAAAACCTCGCGGCCAAATAGCAGTTGCGGCGAGCCGCCTTGCACGGGGCCTAGCTTGTACTTTGTGGGTAATCCGACGTTGGTGGAAGAAATTTCGCAGGCCTCCGGCACCGCCTCCATCGGCAACATGACGTACCACGCGCTACAGATGGTGCTACAAAAGCAGATGAGCCAGGGATTGCAGTACCAGATGGCATACACGTACTCCAAGTGCATGACTAACAACATTGGGTACTTCGGTTCGTGGGGTGGTCAGGCCGTTTCGGCGTCGCCTTACTGGCAGAACCTCTACGATCCCAAGTCGGAGTGGGCGCCGTGCTACTACGATGCAACGAATGTCATCACTGAATATGCCTTATATCAACTGCCGTTTGGGCGTGGCAAGTCTTTCGGCAAAGGGATGAAAAAGGTCGCAAATGCGGTGGTGGGCGATTGGTCGGTTAGCGAAATCGTTTCTTGGCAGACAGGCTTCCCGCTGGCACTTTTTGGCAACGGAGATCCCACCGGCACAGGTTCACGCGGGGTCCGGCCTGATTGCCTGGCCGTCACCCATTCACAAGGAGACGTGCCAGCCACCGGAACTGGCGGCTACCAATGGTTCGTTAACAATGGGAATTTCGCGGACGCGCCGACGGGTCAATTCGGCAACTGCGCAGCTTCGCTAGGCTACCTGCGCGGGCCTGGATATATCAATTTAGACCTGGGTATTCAGAAGAATTTCTCGGTTACAGAGCGGCTCAAAGTGCAGTTCCGCACTGACTTCCTTAACGCATTCAACCATGTGAATCCAAATGCTCCCATCACGCAAATTGGAGCAGTTACCGGTCTGATCCAGAGTTCGCAGTATCCGAGGAACATCCAATTCGCGTTGAAGATCTACTACTGACAACCACAACGCCTGCTGCGGCGGGCATCCACTACAATGCAGAAGTTCGGATGGCGCTCAACGAAAGTTTTTCACCAACATGATATCCGAGTGCCGAAATTCGTTTTGGGTATACAAAATGGACCTACCATCGGCAGATATCGACAACCCGACGAAAGGTGCTCTCGGTAGAGTCCAGATGGGAATGATCTTGTTTGTGGCAAATTCGAAGAATGAGACTGTCGCGTGGGGATTGGATTCGATATCGATGAAGTAAATTCCATTCGGAGCAAGTGCCCAGTCCCACCAAGCGAATGCCCTGTAAGGTTGATCCAAGACGAGGGTTTCTTCTCCGCCCTGCAACGGCATCCTCCATATACCTGGTACATCAGTCTTCGCGTAATAAAGAAAACGTCCGTCCGCCGATTCGCTTGCAACCGCGCCGCCGTTCCTGGTTATCTGGACTGGCGGGCCTCCGTTGAGTTGTATCTTCCACAATTGAAGTGGTCCGCCGCCACGATCAGAGTAAAAGTAGATCCACTTTCCATCGCGCGACCAACGCGGCCCTCCGTTGTCCGCCCCGGGTAATGTGGTTAACAGTCGTGGCAAACCACCTCCCACTTCGAGGAGATACACTTCGCTGTGTTCCTTGGGGCGATACTCGAAGGCAATGTAACGACCGTCCGGAGACCAACTTGCGGCTCCAGCCTGACCGTGTAAGGAAGTCAACTGCCCACAATTGGATCCGTCGCTGTCGCAATCCCAAATCTCCGAATACCCGAAGCGGTCCGATTCGAAGGCAATTTTTTTTCCGTCGGAAGAAAAGTGCGGCCGCCCCATACTGAATCCTTTCTCCGATATGACAACCTCTGGCTGTCCTTGTTTGTTTTTTTCGTCGGTAAGGTTCAACTGACAGATATTGTTCTTAAAATCCATCCGCTCGTATGCGAGCTGGTTACCTTTACGCGAAATTGAAACGTTGAAGGCATTCTCGCCTGTGCCCACAACCGGCCGCGGTGTTCCTCCAGAAGCGGATATGCGCCACAGACTGACGAGACCACCACGTTTGGAGGAGAAAACGATCTCGCGACCGTCCGGAGTCCACGCCGGAGAATTGAATATCCACGCATTGTCGACGGTCAGCCGCTTGGGTGCGCCACCTCTGGTCGGCACACGATAGATGTCCGACACCGCACCCACAACAGTTGCTCGGACGAAAGCTACACTCGAACCGTCGGGCGAGAACGCGGGATCTTGATCGGCCTCCTGATCTGACGGTGACGTAAGCCGTCTTGTGCTCGAGTCGGCGAGCGAAAGTAACGCAATCCATGTGTGCGTCCTGTCCGGATGGGTCTCCGTAATGGCTAGCACCTTGCCATCGGGCGACCAATCGAAGGATCGCGACTGAAACCCACTGGAACCGGAGTATATGCGGTGCTCTGTGCCGCCAAACGCTGGAATCAAATAAATAGCAGCACCCTCCTTGGAGTGCCGAAGGAATGCAATCTGTCGGCCATCAGGCGACCACCTTGGATTGCTGTCGCTAGCATGGTTAGTTATGCGCAGCGGCTTCTCGCCCCCGACCACCGTTGTGTAAAGGCCGGAATTCTCGGGGCCGCTGATGGAAAAGGCAACCTGGTTGCCGTCCGGCGAAAAAGCCGGCGCGAACTCCATGCCTGGCAGGCCAACCAAGGGCACGATTTCAATGGGGGACAGCGGCGGTTCCGCGTGGTTCCGCGCGAATCGCAGAAATCCAATTGCGCCCAGAAAGAGGAGAACTGTTCCCACTCCCAATATCGTCAGTTTCTTGGCAGTTCCCGGTTTGGGCGCTACATCCTGGACAGTCGGCGGCAGAGCCTCGACTGAGTTTGGGTTGTCCACCGGAGCTATAAAACGATAGCCACGACGAGGCATCGTCTCCACCAACCTAGGGTTGTCCGCCTGGTCTCCCAATGCGATGCGAATTTTGGTGATGGCCGTATTGAGAGCGTGGTCAAAATCGACGAATGTGTCGCCGGGCCAAACTTTCTGCCGGAGTTCTTCTCGGCTAACCAGTTTGCCCGCTCGCGACAATAGGATGGCCAGGACCTGAAATGGCTGGCCCTGTAGCGGGACAATTACACCGTTCTTGCGCAGTTCCCCTGTTTCGAGGTTCGCTTCGAAAGGCCCGAAATGAACCACTTTATCGCTATGGCTCTGGTTGCCCATGGAAACGCGAGACTATCATTCTGAATACTAACTCGCCTAGTTATCTTCTGAAAGGGGCAGGCGCTTGTCGACGGATGCTGCCCAACTCTTCTGCCCATAGCAGGTTAGCTGTAGCGAAGAAATAGCGGCCCAATCCATCCCCAGTGCATTGAGGTACCTGCCGGCTTAACCCAGCCTTGGCCTCGCCACGAAAGCGAAGGAGGCCAAGGCCATGAAATCCACACTGCGCGCGGGTTGTGTCGTGCCGCTGCTTCTAGTTTTGTCATCAGACTGCATTTGGCCCCAGGCGGCCCTGACGCTATCTCAGCCCTCGGGAACAGAAGTGCTCCCAGTCCTTCGCGCCCCGGTCACGCTTCCTTTCCGCCTTACGTGGGGTTATTTGATCATCGCGGAAGGATCGATCGGCGGCCTGCGAAAGCTCAATTTCCTTATCGACACGGGTACGAGTCCGAGTATTATCGATCGGAACGTTGCCCGCCAACTCGGCCTACCTGAGCAATCCACCAGAGTCAATCTATCCAACAAATCGGTCGAGACAGCGATAACTCTCTTGCCGTCAATGGCTCTTGGCCCAATCGCCGTCCAGTCCGTCCCTGTCCTCAGCCAAGATCTCTCGTACTTTCAGAAGGCGCTGGGCTTCAAAGTGGATGCGATTATAGGAATGGATCTCCTGTGCAAGAGTAGCTTCACGCTCAACTATCGGACCAGAGAAATGGTCTTTGGCGAGGTTGAGAATTTGACGTTCTCGACACCATTTGAAACTTACGCTCCGGTCGTCACCGTCGGACTGGAACTCCAGCTAAAACATCTGCGCGTTGTCGTCGACACGGGAGGCCCGGATCTCATGCTGTTCCGGAGCCGAATAAGCGATTCCAGCGGGTTCCAGGTTCTCGGCGTGGAAAAAGTGAGCGACGCAAGCGGAGCGTTTGAGCGCAGAAGAGTGCGCATCCCCAACGTTTACCTTGGCAAAGAAAGTGTTGGCTCCCAGGCTGCCTATTTCGTCGATGACCGGAAAGACGAGGGAGACGAATTTGACGGTGTGCTGGGAGTGAGAGGAGCGCAATTCTGGAAGATCGCTTTCGACTTCGAACACCGGAGGTTTTGCTGGGAACGGTAGCGTCGGGCGATGGCTTCAAAGAGCAATTCGCTCGAGGCTGTTCAGATATCGGGAAGATTCTCGGGACGGATTGGATGGCGCCGCAAGAGAGTGATGCAATAGACGAGAATGAAAATGAGAACGCCGAGCAGGGTAAGTTCAATCATGGAGGCGTGGAGGATGCTGAGGGCGGCCTCGGTCGACCAAGAACCTTCCCTTGTGAGCGTAGCTGTTTCCAGGGTGATCACGAGCATGCGGCGGACCGAGGCAATCAAACCTACGACCAGGAAGGTTCGGTGACGAGCATAATCTGCGAGCGAATGGAGATGCGCACGGTGTGAAGAATCTCTACTAGCATGAGGACAATCAGAAGCTCATTGTAGGGGCTCGAAGTTTTTTCATCAAAACGTCAAAGCTACCTTGACTTCGGCAATACATGTGTTAAAAAAAAGTTTGCGGCCGACTGGCGATGCCGCAGTCCCCATCCTCCTGCGAGACTCTTCTGTTCGGCTGAATCCACTTCTCAGGAGGTTCTATGAGAACCCTAATTTCTCGCAACCCGTTGCACGAGTTGGTTGATTTCCGCAGGGACTTCGACCACATATTCAATCGCTTTCTAAATTGGCGGTCTCCGCACGAAGAACAGGCGTCGATGGAGGGATTTATTCCCGCAATCGAAACCTCCATCGACAAAGATGGAAAGAAATTCCAATGTCAAGTCATGCTCCCCGGCATCGCCCCCAAGGATGTGAACATACAGGTATCGGGAAACACGCTTACCATTAGCGGCGAGCGTTCGAACTCGCGGGAAACCAAGGAATCGGACTATCTCCACCGGGAGATTACCTATGGTTCTTTCCTGCGGCAGATTGAGCTGCCCGAGGGCGTGGACAAGGACAAAGTTACGGCTGAGTATCGCAATGGCGTCCTGGAAATCAGCGCGCCGATAGCCGCCGCCGCGCTCCCTCGTAAGATCGAGGTAAAGTCACTGCCAGCAGCCGCCAAAAGTGCGGGTGCGTGATCTAGGTTACAAACTTCCGAGCCCAAACGAATAACTCGTACCAGCCTCTTTAGTGAAGAACAGGGGCGACGCGCTTCTGGCGGGTCGCCCCGACAGATAACACAGGACTTATTACGGAGTAATACCGTCCAGCTTGGTTCCGGCTTGTGGTTGGGAAGGCTTTTAGCGCCGCTTGCGCCGTCGATCTCGGAAGGCTACGGTCGCCGCCGCGACAACCAGGAAGGCAAGACCCAGTGCGATGATTATGCCTAATATCGTGGCTGCGATTTCCAGGGAGTTCATTCTGTGGCTTCAATCCAGGCTTCGTAAACGTCAACGATGCTGCCTGACGACTGCGAGCTGTTCGATTCCACATCTACGAGTAGTGCGTTTACCAGATGGGATGGAGAAGGCCGGTCTCCAGCGGGATGCGTTACGCTCCCAATGATGGACGTGCTTTAAGCACAAAAAGGAGACCGGCAATGCAGAAGATTAGCACTATGCGGACGCGTGGAAAAAGTATTTTCAAAGGGCAACTCACCATTGGGTTGGATCTGGGAGATCGCTCCAGTGCGTACTGCATCTTGAATGAAGCAGGAGAAATTGTTTTCGAGCACAAACTGGCCACCACACCGGAAGCCATGAAGCAGGTATTCGGTAGCATTCCACGGTGCCGCATCGCAATGGAAACGGGGACGCATTCTCCCTGGGTGAGCCGGTTGTTGACCGCGCTGGGACACGAAGTAATCGTGGGGCACGCCCAAAAGGTGCGCTTGATCACCAAGAGCCGACGGAAGGATGATCGCCTCGATGCGCGGACGCTGGCGCGGTTGGCAAGAATCGATCCCGAGCTGCTGAGCCCGGTGAAGCATCGCAGTGCGCAGGCCCAGTTGCACCTGACGGAGATCCGTGCACGAGCGGTACTCGTGAGTGCGCGAACTGCCATGGTGAATGCCGCTCGAGGATTGGTGAAGTCTTATGGCGAACGATTGCGCAAGTGTGGGACGCAACAGTTCAGTCGCGAGACTACGAGTGGATTGAGCAAAGGATTGCGCGAAGCGTTAGACCCGCTGCTGCAAGAGGTGGAATCGTTAAACGAACGCATCCAGAAATACGATCGCCGGATCGAACAAATGTCCAAGAAGACGTATCCGGAAACGGCGCTGCTCAAACAGATAAAGGGTGTAGGAGACCTGATCGCCACGACCTATGTGCTGACCATCGAGGATCCACATCGCTTCCGAAAGAGTCGTGACGCGGGATGTTTCGTTGGGTTGCAACCTGGGCGTAGAAATTCCGGCGAGAGCGAACCACAAATGCGCATCAGCAAAGAGGGAGATGAGTATTTGCGGACGCTGCTGGTGCAAGGGGCGCACTACATTTTAGGACCCTTTGGGGAAGACAGTGATTTGCGGCGCTGGGGAAAGAAACTGGCAGAGCGAGGAGGGAAAAACGCCAAGAAACGGGCGGTGGTGGCAGTAGCGCGCAAGCTGGCGGTATTGCTGCATCGGTTGTGGGTCAGTGGAGAAGTGTACGAACCACTGCGCAATAGCCAGAAGGCTATGAGCGCAGCAGCGTAGTTGAGGTCTGGCAGAGAAAGAGTTTGAACCGAACAGCTGAGCTCGACCGCCGAGTTTAGGCGACTGCGGCTAAGTCCTTGCCCAACTTCCCTCGTAAAGAGAGAAGCAGAGGACGCTAATCAGGTAGCAGCGCCTACTGAATCAAGAACACCCAACTGGCACCGAGCGAACATTGCTCACAGAAGAGTGCGGATGGAAGGGTGGCGACAGAGGCGGCTTGGCTGAACGGAAAAAAGAAAGAAAAACTCATGTAGAGAGCAAAACACTCTTGACAGGGATCGGCCTTCTCATGGAAGGACTTGACGGCCTCCAAGCTGTACGGCGAGTGCAAACTAGGTAGGGAGAACGCAGAGTGCGGTGATTCCGTTACGCACTCGGATTCGGATTTTTGTTTATTTTCTTGGTCCGGGCTTTCGGCGCTTCTGGGCTGGCGAACGGGGCGCTGCGTTACGGGTCACAAATTTGTAGGCCATGCCGAGCAAGTCCCGCAACACACCGGGATTGACGCGAGACAGGCGAACCAGTACGGCGGTATAGCCGACGTAGTGGTCCGTCACGTAGTAAACATCAGGGTCCGCAGCGAGCAACTCGGCACGGTCATCGAAATCCACGCGAACGGCAAGCGAGCCAGGTTCAGCCGAGGGATTAGCGGTGATACACGCCAGGAGTTTTCCATGCACCTTGAGTGCCGGTTGCCCGTAGGCTGTGCTCTCCTCCACCCCAGGCAACGCGAGTCCGATATTCCGCGCGGTGTCAAAGTTGATTGTGCTCCTGGGCAAGCAAGATTCCTTAGGACTCACGGTGCTTTTCTGGTTCGGAATACCAGGTTCAAATTCCGATATATGGTTCCGCATTATAGCTCACACTGGCTAACTCCTGAGTAGCCGCCTTACAGAGCTTCAACCCACATGGACGATTGATGCCATAACGACGTGTGCTTGTTCTCTCTTTGTGATGCGTGTCATATCCCAAACGAACACTTGGCGGTATCTGTCTGGTGTCAGGGTTGCTGTTGACAAGTTCGTTTCCTCAAAACAACGAGGAGATCAAAGCCACAACTGCAATTAGGGAACCGAGGCCAC
The DNA here is from genome assembly GCA_963741365.1 of Candidatus Acidiferrales bacterium. Taxonomy (GTDB): domain Bacteria; phylum Acidobacteriota; class Terriglobia; order Acidiferrales; family UBA7541; genus Acidiferrum. Next base: position 189,100 of record CAVUHY010000014.1, read on the forward strand.
TCGAGATCCCCGAGACGTAGGTGAGCAAGTTTCCCATACCAACTTTTTCGGAGAACTCAAGATCCATAACGTAGAGGATCTGGCCGCCCCACAAAAATGAAAAAAAATAAAAAGTGCGCGGGCGCTTGGAGGCGTCCTCGTGGCTCAGAATTTTTAGTTCCTATGCTTACCCCTCTCGGCCCCCAACTCGATGAGGCAAGCTACGCCACGACGGCTTCCACGATTGAGTATGGACTTGGGGTTGGGATTACTCGGCTGAGCTGCCACCCGGAGTCGGCGAATAACCGCGCAAACTCATCAGGGGTGCGCTCGCGCCCGCCGGTAAGCACCATCATGTTGATATCGAGGTGGTTGCCAAAATGCTCGCCATTGCCTCCTGCCCACGCGCTCTCATTAGGCAAGACGGTCTCAACCACTTAATAGCTTCGCCATGGCGGGTGCGGCTTGCCGAATCTGCTGGAGAATCTGCCGCGACTGCTCATCGTTCCAATCGTGCAGCACCTCCATAACGACGTAGGCATCGCAGCGTGGAAGCGGCCCGCCGAAGAAGTCACCGCCCTGCGAAGTCATTCGACCTGCGATTGTCTCGTCCACCCCCATACGCTCGACGACATGCGGCTGATCAAAGAGAACACCCCGTAATTTTGGTGTCGACTTGAGTATGGCCTTGAGCAAATGTCCCAAGCCGCCGCCGATGTCGCCAGGCTTGGCTGAATTGGAAACAGATCATGGCAAGGAAAAGGTGAACGTATGCCTAGACATCAACCGGCCTTCTCATAGCAGGAGTTGGCTTCTTCAGCCGCCCGACCGCAGTCGGCGTCGTGATGCCGGTCACCGCGATGTATGAGCTACGTCACTTCCATCCCAGACTAATAGAGATAGGGGTGAAAAAAGAGTTCCGCCGGACAGGCTCGATCATTCGACATTGCATTGATAACGAGTGAGCAACCGGTTCGTGAAACACACGCGCATCATCGTCACTCACTACGGCGGGCCCGATGCACTTCAGGTGGTTGAAGAAGAGTGCCCCGAGCCGAAGGTTGGTGAAGTGCGGGTGAGAGTACTGGCCGCGGGCGTCTCGATGCCCGACATAATGGCGCGCGAGGGCGTTCATCCCGAAACGCCCCCGGTGCCCTACACGCCGGGGTGGGACCTGGTCGGCGAGGTAGATCGACTCGGCAAGCGTGTCTGCGGAATCGAACCGAGCCAGATCGTTGCCGCGATGCCCATATACGGCGCATACGCCGAGTTCGTTTGCCTGCCGCAGCGCGAGCTGGTTCCCGTGCCATCTGGGTTGGACGCCGCCGAAGCCGTCAGCGTCGTGCTGAACTACATCACGGCGTATCAGATGCTGCATCGTTCCGCCAAGGTCAAACCGGGCCAGCGCGTGCTGTTTCACGGCGCGTCGGGCGGGGTCGGCACGGCACTCCTACAGCTGGGACACCGTGCCGAACTGGAGATGTACGGTACCTGCTCATCACGAGGGGCGTCGACCGTTTCCGACATGGGTGGTATCCCCATCGATTACCGGAATCAGGACTACGTTAAGGAAATTCACCGCCTCACGAGCAAGGGTGTGGACGCTGTGTTTGACCCCATCGGTGGCGCCCACCTCTGGCATTCCCGCGAGGCTCTGCGTCCGGGCGGGAGGGTAGTGGGTTATGGCAATACAACCTCGCTACGCGGGGAGGGATTAGGCTCGGACCGTACAGGCCGCCGTAATCGCCTTCATGGAATCCCCATCTACGCGTTGTACATCGCCGCCAGCTGGCTTCTCCCCGGACGGAAACGGATCGTCCCCTACAGCATCCAAACGCTCAAACGGCTTAGACCGGAATCGTTTCGACGGGATTTGATCGCCCTGTTTGACCTCCTTCAACAGCAAGAGATCAAGCCGCTCATCGCGCAGCGATTCCCTCTTGCCGAGGCAAGACAGGCGCAGGAGTTGCTCGGGAAGGGAGGCGTGATAGGCAAGATCGTGCTCGTGTTCAACGGTCCGGTGATCGGGCCTTGAGTCCGCAACATAGCAGGCAAATCTCTAGATCACGCTCGCTCCGTACTGAGTGTATTGTGTCGTAACCTTGGCATCCCTGACCATGTCGAAGTATCTCGCTTGGTGTCATTCCGGATGAGAGGAACTGCGTCTACTGCATCTTAACCGTGTCGTCGAAAGTAAACTCGACATTGACAGTCTTTCCTGCTTCAGCCTTCACAGGTGCAGGCTGGCTTGGCGTCTTGCTATACGTACCCAGCGACGAGCCGGGCGAAGGCGGTCCCTGTCGCTCGGCGTAACTTCCGCTTGGTTCATAAACTGCTCCTACATAAGCGGGTGATTTGGCCACATCGATAAACGTCACTGTTCCGTCTTTAGAGCTCGTGCTCATCACCGCAAACGGCATCACGTTGCTGTGCCCAAACTCTGGCGAATCGAAAAGGAACACTAAAATTTTGTGCTTTTCGTCTACCGTACCTGATCCTTTGTAATGCACCTTCACCTGAAGGCCGCGCAGTGGCGATCCTTCTTGTGCTCTTCCGTACTCCAACGTGAACACTGCGCATAGCAGTAGGACTACACTGGCTGCGGCGCCAAAGCCCTTATTCATCATTCTGCTCTCCTCACCGACCTGAACTGTGTTTTGTTCCCGCTTTCTTGTCATCGGTGAACAACATTCCAAAAGCAATCACTGGAGTCTGACGTAAGAATGCCGAAGGCTTCATGCAGCAACACTTGCCTATCTGGCGCGGCTGCCTTGCCAAATTGAGAGCAGGCTTTTTTACAATCAAGTGACAAGGGTTCGCATTCCGCCACGTCGCTTTATGAATCCAATTCGTATGAGTTGTAAGCGAGGTGCCACGGTGACGACGACTCAGTCTGTCGAGATATTAGAATTGAATCCCAGTTTGCACAGCCGTGAAGCTTGTGATTTTGAGGCCTCGTTGCATCGACGAATCATTGGCCAGGAAGAAGCTGTGCAGGCTTTGGTGAACTTGTATCAGGTCTTCTGCGCGGGGTTGAACTCTCCGGGGCGGCCGGTTGGGAATCTTCTCTTCCTAGGTCCGACCGGCGCGGGCAAGACGCGCATTGTGGAAGCTGCGGCGGAGGTTTTGTTTGGGGACCCGCGGAGAGTGGTCAAGGTAGATTGCGCGGAATATCAACACTCACATGAGATCGCCAAGCTGATTGGATCCCCCCCGGGTTATTTGGGACATAGGGAGACGCATCCCCTGATCACCCAGGAGGCGCTGGCGGCCTCCCATACGGACACGTTGAAGCTGAGTTTCTTGCTGTTTGATGAGATTGAGAAAGCTTCTGATGCGTTGTGGCAATTGCTGTTGGGTATGTTGGACAAGGCAACTTTAACTTTGGGCGACAACCGTCGCGTAGATTTGTCCCAGACGATTATCTTCATGACATCGAACTTGGGTGGATCGGAAATCACCGATTTGGTGGGTGGCAACCGGCTGGGTTTCGCGCCGAAAGTCGACGCACGAACTAATCTCGTTGGAAAGGTTGAGCGGACCGCCATTGAGGCGGCGCGACGGAAGTTCTCGCCGGAGTTCATGAATCGTTTAGACAAGGTGGTGGTGTTCCACCCATTGGAGCCAGAACAGCTAGAGGAAGTGCTGGAGATCGAGTTGGGCCTGGTGCAGATGCGAGTTTTGGAGAACGTCAAGGGACAGTTCCTATTTCAAGTAACTGACGCTGGCCGCGAGTTCTTGACCCAGGAAGGAACAGACCGGCGTTATGGAGCGCGGCACCTGAAGCGAGCGATTCACCGCCATCTGGTCTCCCCGTTGGCGAACTTATTGGCGAGTCAACAAATAGCCTCCGGCGATATGGTGTGCATCGACCGAAATGAGAACGGCAACGGTTTGGTCTTTTCGAGAGAAAGAGAACCGAAGTCCGCTCCTGCTTTCGTATGTACCGACAGTGCCTCCGCAAAAACCGGCGTCACAGTAAGCGGTCGAAGTGTCTGCATTCACGCCGACATGGCCGCCGAAGCGGCGTCAACCATCTAGATGGAGACGTCTACAGATTTTTTCGCACGCCCAAGGAACAACAAGAAACGCTCGGGAGGTGATCCGTGAAATTAGGTACCGTCGTCCTTTGCAATAGATGTCAGCAACCCATTGTTTCTGGAGAAAACTTCGGTTTCGCCTGCTTCAAAATTCCCAACAAGGAGGGATACCACTTCTTCCACCGCAGGTTTCGCGGTGAGGACTGCTGGGAAGGCTACCTAAGGGAACGTAAGTAGAAAGAAGCAAACTACCGCTTGCGCCCCGCAGACGGCGTTGTGGAAGCCACAGTCAGGTCTTGGAGTCGTCGGCTGCTCGGAAGCACCCGGCTAGCTCCTGGCCAGCGGCTAACCGGATAGGTTGTTGCTCGTAACCGCGACCGTAGGCACCTGGCCGCAACACAAAAAAAATAAAAAGTCCGCTGGCTTGGGGGTGTCCTCGTGATTCCTCGTTCTTCGTGCCGGACAACTCGGAGCCTTCTCGACTGTTCGCGGAATTTCCTTTTTGACCTCGAAAACGACATCTCTAACAATGTCGGCTCTGTCAAGTACTTTTTTGCATCGTTTAGCCTTCTCTTTTCCTTTTTTCGAGCACACTACTCCGTTCACTCCCGCGAGTGGTCTTATTGGTTCTGTTAAACTCTGCTCCAACGACCACGGCTCGCTTCTAATCATTGCGGGTCAGGAACTCAGTCCGACCCAACCATCTCTTCGATCGCAACCTCGATCATGATTACTTCTTCGAACTCCCCCGCGAAGGGGAGCGGGATGCCCAATCATTACGGCGGTGATTTACTGCACACCATGGCGATTTCCGGGCTCTCCCGCGTGCGAACCGAGCTTTTGCATTTCGGCGTAGTCCCAGCCCCGCCGCCACATCCAGTACAACTCGACCGCCAGCTTACGGGCCATCGCGACTTTGGCGATCTTGCGCCCGCGCCGCATGGCCAGGTGAAAGAACTGGTTGCGCCATCGCGGATCGCTGCGCACCGTGACTTGCGCCGCTTCCACCAGCAGGAAGCGCAACAGCACATTGCCCTGCTTGCTGATGTGGCCCAGCCGTCGCCGATCTCCGCTGGACTCTTCCGCCGGAACCAATCCCACGTAGCTGGCAATCTGCTTGGCGCAGGCAAAACGTTCCGGCTTTCCGATCACTAACTCGAACGCCAGTGCAGTTAGCGGGCCGACTCCGGGATGCGTGCTCAGTTGTCGCGTCACGGGCCGTCGCTCCGCATCTGCTCACAGCTTTCCGTTCAGTTCCTGGATCTTCGGCGTGAGCCGGTCGAGCAGGTCGAGCAAGTCTTGCCGCCGTCGGCTCGCCCACGGGGCCAGCGACAACCCTTCCAGTTCTGCCCGCCCTGCCGGACGCCACAACGCTTTCTTACGCCGTACCCCCTCATTGAGCGCCACCACGTGCAACTGGTTCATGACCCGCGTGCGCATCTGCACCAGTCGGTGGCGATGCCACAGCAGTTGCCGCAGATCGCGATTCTCCGGATCCGGTACCCAGATCCGCGGGAAGCGATCTTCCAGCAACAACCGCAGCAACAACTCGCGTCCTGGCGATCGGTCTTCTGCTTGCGCACCCGCTTGGCGCTGATGTCGGCGGCATCGCCGATCCACAACTCAAAACCAAGTTCGCTCAGCAGACGCTCGAACCAGCGAGGCCTTCTCATGGAAGGACTTGTGCGCCGGGCTCGGGTAATACTTTTCTCTGAATGAGATATGGTTCGGTACTTGTAGGACCGCACTTTGCACTTGACTTAGGTTCAAGCTGGTATAGCATGCCGCCCTGACGCCACACCTCCCAAGTTGGCAAGCCCCCTTTATTGTGCAGCGTGTGACCGTCGGGAGCCAGGGCCGAGTAGAGTTACATCAATTCCATCTCTGCACGACATACGGAGAGAAAATGAAACGCCTGATGATAACTAGCTGCTTCCTTTGTTTAGCTTCGCTCAGTGTGAGCGCGTCTCTTCTGGCCGATTCGGCTGGACTTAACTTCGTCGGTGGGCAACCATTCTTTAATGTACCGTCCGGGCCGGTAACAGGATCTGCAGGCGCACCAGGTTTCTCTCAATCCGATTGGAACAACCTCTACAATAATACTGGGTCGGCAAATAACCTCATCGATTCGTCGGGAACTGCTACCAGCATTGATGTTACATGGACCAGCACGGACGCTTGGCAAGCGCTGAATGGGGCCGCTGCTACGCAGAACGACCAGCTCATGAATGGGTACTTGGACAATACCATCCAGATCGCCGTTTCTGGTATCACGTATGGATCCTACGAAGTCGTGGTGTACTTCAACGGGGATACACCTACTGGGGATCGCATCTATCACTATCAGATTGGTTCGACATCCATCTTTGCTCAGGACAATGCACCTTTTAACGGAACGTTTACCCAAGTCCCAGGCAGTTCCAATTCTGATCAAGGTGTTGATACGCCTGCCGGTAATTTCACAGTCTTCACTGACCTCTCGGGCTCATCGTTCACACTCAATGCCACACCTGAGCATCCTGAGGACCCGGCAGGGAGATCGGTTATTAATGGTATTCAGATCGTGTCGACTCCAGAACCACAGACCGTCGTGCTGTTGCTAGCGGGCCTCGTCGGATTCGCAGCATTTAGTCTTTTTTTCGCTGGTTCCAAACAGTGACCAACGAACGTCAAGACTCCTAACACTGTTGGCGTGAGTGCCAATTCTCTTCCGCTCAAGCATTTACTCGGGCAAATCGGACCGAGTACTAATGGTGCAACTCTGCTAAGAGCAACGTAGGGGATCTGGCCGCACTACGAAAAATCAAAAAAAATAAAAAATGCGCGGCGGCTTGGAGGTGTCCTCGTGGCCCCTCGTTCTTCGTGCCGGACAACCAGACGTCTCTCCCTGACTGCCGGTGTGCGCTGATGCGCTACTGCGACGATGGTCGCATCGAAATCGACAATAATGCCGCAGAACGTTCACTGCGTGCCGTCGTGTTGATGATGACCTTTTGCCGTCGGCGAATCCTTTTGTAGCTGTGGAGCCTCCTCACCAGCCCGCTGCGTATTCGACTCTCGCGCAAAATTGTCAGCGAGTCACCGTTTGCAGAAACGTTGTGAGCACTCACTACTCGTCCCGAACCAAGGGCAATCCCGCTTTCTTGAATCTTGATGAGCCATATCCGAAACAAATATTCACGATTCTGATTTGTGGCAATGACCGACCACCGTGTGCTGGCAAAAGTCCCCGTAGCGTCCGCCTAAAGGGAGTTCCAGGCTGATGCAACTCTTGGACCAGGGTCGTACCTTCAGACCCCCGCTGCTGCGGTTCGGAACTTACCCGCAGGCGGGCGACCTGCCACTGCTTGGATATTATTTGCAGCATCCGAGCCTCGATTGACGAGCATACGCGAGTAGATGCGGATAGCCGTGGCAATGTTGATCAGAAAAAACAGAAGCGCTGCCTTGTAAAAACTCATATACCAGATGGTCGTTCCTTGCACCACGGTTCCGGGCAGCAAGACCCCAAGCGCGTTGAATGCCCGCATCGTCAACGCAATCACTGCACTCACCAGCCCCAGCCAATAACTCCACGTGTCGATGTGCTTATTCATGATGCTTCTCCTAATCTGCACAGTTGAACAGCGGGGACATCATGGGACTAGCCTACCCTACGTTCGGAACTGTATTGTGTCAATCCGGTCACCGCGTCTCGCCAGAATCGTTGCAGCAAAAAAATTTGCGTACTTCCGCTGTTCTTCCATACGATCACCAGAATTTAGATTTTGACTCCCAGTAGAAGCGGGATTCTCGGTCTACTCCAAATCATTTTCCATTCCTGCGTTCACCTGCCGCCTACATATTGACGAGTACATCACGGAGAAGTAGTATCTCGTCACTGTCCCCCGCATCATCTAGCTGTGAAGATTCTTTTCTCGTTCTGTGTTAACCCAAGAGTAATATAAATAGTTTATAAATATCCCCCCCCCGGCCCTAAGGAGGTTCCTCCTCTCACACTTTTGGAAAGGAATTAATCCGCATGCAAGAGACTCCGATCGATCCCAAGCGGAATCGCGAAGAATTGAAAGCATTGAGGGAGCTTCTGTTCAAGCGGTTTTTGAAGCGTCCCGAGGAAATTCACCTGGCTTTAACAATAAAGATCATTGATGATCAGGTTGCGGAATGTTGTGAACAATTGCGACAGAATAGAAAAGAACAATATTAGACTTTGTTGGGAACTGTTGTGCATATCACCAGTGTGGCAGACGCGGCAAAAGGCGAAAAGCACTGCGCCTGCCGCAGCCGGAGGTTCCCCGCGGAGTACGGAATCCTCCAGAATTGACCTGGCCCCGCGACAAGTCTGTCCATCCCAATACAGGTCCGTCCCTATCGACCTAATCCAGAAGAGAGTCAGCGAGTACTTCCAACTGCGCGAGTTGCGCAATCGAGACCTCAGAGTGCGTAGTAACAGACAGATCTCGTTAGGTTATATGTAATCTCTGGAGGCCGCCCCCCCACTAAGTTCCGGATAGCGTTGCAAGTCATCAAAGCGTCCCGAGGAAATTCACCTGGCTTTATTAATGGCGGGGTGGCTGAAGCGCTTCAGCGCTTCCAACGAGGCAAACGTTGTAGAGGTTACCGGGCTCGTCGAAGCGCCGCCGTTGTAGCTGCGATCCCTTCGCCGTTGTCGACTAAATTAGAGCAGCGGACTCATAATTTAGATTGCCCTTCTGATTGGTTCTGAAAATTTCTGATTATATTCTATCGTGTCAACCTGTTACGAAGTCCGCGTGTTGATTGGTTATGATTCGTTCCTACCTGTTTTGAAACGAAAACTATGACACTTTTATGACACTCAATTCCTGCAGGTCTCAGTACCATTAATCATACCAATACTCACAATCTTGCAGTGGGAACCTCATTTAGCTTGCGAATGGTGTTTGCCACGAATATAACTCTTCGTTCGTATCTCTATCGTCGGGGCCCTCTAAAAATTTAAATCTGAGGTTTCGTCCGTGGCTAACACGGAGTGCTTCATTGTCGTCACTATTGCCAGGCTGCTCCTCTCTTCAACTTTATATTCAGAGGGAATCGCAGTGAAAGCATTGGATCCTGGTCAGGTCCTCCGAAGGTCTGTTGGCCGGGCAGTCTCCTGTAATACTGGGTGTGTATGGCAATGCAAGACTCAAGAGTGATTGAAGAAATAGTTCGAGATCATCTGAAGAACAAGTGCAATCTGCTGCTCGAGAAATTCGAAAGGAGACCCTCGAAGACTCGTTTGGCGATTGAAATCAGATTGATCGACGATCGGATAGCAGAACTGACTGGCTACCTCGTAGCAAGCGAAAGTCAAGGCGGCACTAAGCCCATGGGCGGAATAGCGAGTAGATTGCTTTAGACCGGTACGACCGCCCTTCAAGTTTCGAAGCTTGGCCCAAAGGCCACGGAAAGCTTTGCAATTCGGTCGTATATCCAATTCTAGCTTGGACAGAGGTGGCCCGCATGCAAGAAACTCTTTCACGATCAACACAAGCGACCCATATTGTGGTCATCGTGCACGGCAATAGAACTTTTAGCGGATGGCAGGAAACGCTTGAAAGTCTCATACACGAGCAGCTCCCGCGAGCGAAGGTTCATAAGCATAACTACGGATTCTCTTCTATTCCCTTTCTAAGATGGATCGCTACGAATCGTTTTCGTCAGGACTTGATGGATATCGCTGCGCAATATCCCAATGCTCAGGTCGACATCGTTGCTTATGGTTTCGGTACATACTTGGTGGGTCGGGTTCTCATGAGGTGCGCAAAAGCCCGTTGCCTTAGGATTCATACGATCATCCTCGCTAGCAGCGTCTTGAAAACCAGCTTCCCGTGGTCACGGTTAATGAATGAAGGCATGGTCCAGCGCGTCGTCAATGAATGCGCCGCCAAGGACTTGGCCCTCGTCTTCAAAATCCTCATTCCCTTTCGAGGAGGCGCCGGATTCCTTGGTGCAAGTGGGATACTCGATGACGACAAGTTTAGAAATAATTGGTACAGCTTCGGTCAAAGTGGCTTCTTCAAGTATGCAGGACTCGCTTCAGATGGTTTCATGCGCACAAGGTGGCTTCCCGCTCTCATGGCAAAACCATTGCCTAGACCAATTGACGAGCGCGATCAGACGTGGCATCTGGGGTTTCTGAGGCTCTTCCTGGAGAACGACCCGATCAAGCTTCTCATCTGGGCGTTACCTGTTTTTCTCTCGACGATCGCGCTTCTTCGACTCTCAGCAGAGGGACAAGCAACCCGACAAGTCGTCCTTGCTCGACAATTGGCTATTCAGGCAGAGCGGCTCATTAGCGACCAAGGCAGCTTCCCTCAGCTTAGCGCTCTGTTGTCAATCGAGTCTCTGCAGCGCTCTCGCACGCTTGGAAGCGATCATACCCTGCGCCGCGCTCTCCCTTTCTTGAATAGTCCATTCCCTGTTGCCTCGTCTCCCGAGAAAGTTCTCGTCGCGAAGGCCACGCCCGGACCGAATTCTATGATAGGCGTGTCAGCGGTGACGCTCTTTGACCCAGTGATACGGCAACAATTTCTAGCACTCAATCAGCAATCCGATAATCTGGATCATGAAAAATTCTTTAAGACTGCCACAAAGTTCGACACCCGCGGCGCTCACCTAGTATCCATAAGCCCAGACGGACTCTACTTGGCCACTGGGAATGCCGATGGCATGGCACGCGTGTTCGACGTTCAAAACGGCAAGGCAGTATCTGAAATCCCCAGTCAAGTAGCCCTGACTGGGGTCGCGATTAGCCCCGATGGACGATATGTAGCTACAGGTTACTTGGATGGTATGATGCGGATCTCGGAACTACGGGGAGGGTCGACGACGGCGGAATTCAAATTTAATAGCGCTGTAACCAGAGCTGAATTCAGTGGTGATGGGCAGTACCTAATGACCGTCACCCAGGATAAAATGGTCCGATTGTTCTCAATGACGAACAGAAGGGCTGTTGCCGAGCACAGGTTCGATAATCACAAACATGAGGTCCAGGGGCTGGCACTTAGTTTTGATGGACAGTACTTCGCAATCGACTTCGGGCCACTGATTCAGACCTTCAACACCGCGACTTGGGATCAATTTCAGAATTTCATTTCTACAACAAAGGCACGTCTCAGGCTCACATTTAGCCCCTCGGGGCGCTATTTGGCTGTTGTGGATCCGTCTGACCTTGTTCAGATTCTCGATCTAGGACCCGGAAGGGTCGTCCGGGAACTACGCCATGCTAGCGTAGATCATGGAGAGCCCTTGGATTGGCTCCCGGCGTCGTTTAGCCCCGACGAAAGGTACCTGGCGGTAGTCAACCGCAACAACTCAATATCTCTCTTCGATCTATCCACAGGAACTGAAGTGTCGAACATAATCGACGAGGATATCTATTGCATTCAATTCGGCGTTGACGAACCTCGGAAATCTGCAGTTGCCCTGGATCAAACTACCACTCGACGCCACGGGTTAGGTACAGTCCGCGCGCTCGCATTCAGCTCAAATGGGCGCGATCTCATAGTCGCATACAGACTGTCAATCGAGGGAAATAGGTCAGGACAGAGGAGATTTCTAACAGATCAAGAAACAATTGTTTCTCGTTACCTCGTTCGGCCCGACGACCTGATTGCAGAGGCATGCTCCCGTCTCAAGCAGAACCTCACGCCGCAGCAGTGGAAGCAATATCTTGGCGACACGCCATACCAGAAGACCTGCCCTAGCCTTCAGTAGATAGGGAGTGGTGCCCTACTCCTCAGTCAACACTCGAAGCTACAGGTAGCAACCAAGTAGTTGCGAATGGCCAGGCGAATGGCAAGTTCCGAACCGCGACGGCGGAGATTTGAGAGTACTAACAACAGACAACTTCTACGCTACCAAATGAAAAGCAAGATACCTCAACTCGACGCCGTCCGCGGCATAGCCATTCTGCTGAAGTCACGGGCGACAGCTGGAAGCCGGGTAACTCCGGTGGAGGCGCGCGTTTCGCCATGGTCTCAAGCCGCGCGACATTTCGAATGCTCCCGTCAGCCACACGCTAGGGCCGAGTCAGGTGGAAATGAAATCTAAAGTAATAGTCGCCTCGGTTCCCATCGTCAGTTGTCGTCCCGCCGCCATGAGGCCTAGGACATGAGCTGCATCCGAAGGACACGAGGCGGCCGATTGCTTGGCCTGGAACCGGATTACCGCTTACGTCGTGCGCGGGAATTGGATCGACGTACCAGTCGTTGCATCCGGAGCCGTCGGCCGCCACCGCGTTGCACGTGACCTGTATGAACGTCGTTTCAGGAGTCGGAGGCTGCGTCCAGTTGGGCGCCCAATAGACCCTGTACTCATAACCGGTGGTGTCGAAGAAGTGCACAATCGCCGGGCAAGGTAGAGTTTGACCGGCGGACATCTTGATCATGCTGTAGGAAATCATCGTGCACTTATCCTCTATGTGAGCAGTGACGATCTTCGTAGTGAACGGTGGATTGGGAGTGGCCGTGCCGCCATTCACGACCGGAATCGCATTTGTGAAGCCGATGCTCACTTTGCGGGTGGTCGAATTCAGAGTTCCGAACTGCCAGTCTCCCCAGACAATGCCCCCGTAGCCGTTGGTAGTCAGGAAGCTGGTGATAGCATCGACACCGTCGAAGTACGAGCCAAGGTTGTCGCTTTCAATATCTGCGACCGATCCGGATGCATCCGCACTGGCGAAGTTCGAGGCAATGGAAAGATTGCTTAGCTGTTTTGGGCCATTGGCGAACGCGACCATACCCACCAGAAAGATAGAAGCAAAGATGGGCAAAAATGTGACGACTTTTCTCATGATGTTCCTCTCCTCCACTTTGTTGAATTAAGAGCACTCTTAATCTTCCGTCGGCCAACCAACTCAAGCACAAAAACAACAAGGCCGCCGCGTCGGTTTGTACCGGCGTGACGGCCTCCATGGATACGGTCAGCCATCTTTACAGTTGCAATAACAATGAAGCGCGACAGGTTCTGATTTCTTCACCTCCAGTTACGGACTAAACTTAATCTTCCGCGTAGTAACCTCCGCGAGCATGGGCAATCCATCTTGGATTTTGAGTTTCTCAATCTCTCCATGGCCAAGTTCCGCGCAATAGTGCATTAGGCGCAACCAAGCCGGATGCACGGGTGCACTAGCTCGATCGGGCTGAGAACGTCGCGTCATCGTCGGATCGACGTTGAGGTTTGGCATTTCAGGGTCTGCCCTCACTAATTCTTCTTGTAGACGTAGATCTGTCCAGCATTGGCCGTTGTGCCTACATTGAGATACTTCTCGCCGATGACTATGAACGGGTATCCTGGCACAACAGCGAGACCGTAGGCGTAGTCCATGCTGCCGCTTTGTGTTGTTGGGGGCTCAAAGACATAGTTTGGTGTCTCCGAGGCGCCAAACGGACTGGTGAAGAGTTGCGCTGCCCCAACGTAAGTGGTGCACGCTGGGCTCGTCGGATTGTCGGCGTTGGGAGTGCCAATTAGGACTGTGCCGCCAGCCAGCATCATATCGCCAAGGTCGAAGTTCGGAGCCGCCCAGCTGTAAGCCAGCCCACTGGCAGGCAACAAACTGTTTGTGAACACTGCGCCCGAGCGCACGGGTCCTGCAAAGATTAGAGCTTTGGCTGTGGTGTCGCTGCCTTTGAACTGGTCACCTGTTATGACGACAAGATCAGGATAACCATCCAGATTGACGTCGGCGATTCCGAGGCCCCGACCGAAATTGGGTCCTGGTCCGGTAAGAGTGAAAGAGGAGGATTGCTGGGCGGGAGCTGGGAAAACGTAGACCGTGTTATTCGGGCCCGCCACAACAAGTTCATTGCCGGGGTAGCCGTCAATATTGCCGATGGCGATAGCGGGCCCTATGCCGGTCAGATTCTGGAATTGCTGCACAAAGTTAACCGTGCCCGATGCGTACTTGAAGATGAACACGGCTGAATAACTTGGACCCTGTTTGCCGGGAGTCGCACCCAACACGATTTCATCGGAGCCGTCTCCATCGAGGTCGCCAACTGCCGCTGATGCTGCCCAAGTTGTCGGCGCGCCAGCAGGAGGCAGGATCTGGTAGGCAGTGTAGCTCGGAGTATCGGGGTTCGGGTCGGTCGCCGGCGAGACGCTGCCAACGAACAGATAGGCGGTATTGTCAACCCCTGCCATAACGAAGTCAGGCACACCGTCGCCGTTGACATCTCCGGCCGCAGCAGTCGTAGCCCGGACGCCGGTAAGAAGCAATAAGGGGTTCTGCCAACCAGCTCCCGTAACCGGGTTGTTCGTCTGCATAGTTCCATTCGCGGGATCTAGGAAGAATACATAGGTGCCTTCAGTGCCGCCGGTTCCTGAGGTTACGAAGGCCGCGAGAGAGTCGATGATGCCGTCGTGGTTAAGGTTCATGGGACGGACGCGGATGGCGTTACCCAAGGTCAACGTGGTGATCAACGCTGCGCCATTGGGCTGAACCGGGTTCAGTTCGGCCACCAGGGTAAACCCATTGGGCGTGCCGGTGGTATAACAACCGATTGGCGTTCCCTTCGAGGACACTGCGAACTTGTCAGTTCCTTTTCCAGTACGGCCATTGGTATTGGTTACGGCGATATCAAAACCACTTATGACGGCATCGGGAGCGATTGTGATGTTGGCAGTTACCTGGCCGGAGTTGTTGAACGTGGTCGAATTGACGGTCACGCCGCCAGGATTCGTGGTGCCGGTGACAAACCACTGAGCCTTGGCTCCCTTCGTGAAGCCCTTCCCGGAAATGGCGACATTCAGTTTGGTGCTGCCTTGAGGTGCGGCACTGGGGTTGGCCGAGTTGACCTGGATCTGCGCTGTCGTGACAATGGGCGCACCCAACAGGATTCCAAGGACGATGGCCAGCCAACCGAATGAGATGAGTCTCCTGTTCACGGTGAACCTCAATGGCACAGTGTCTTCAGCGTGGTCCCGGGGCTGACCTTGGCCTTACACTCATTACACGGACATGGGCTACGGTTTTTCCGAAACTATTTCGCATCTCCGACTAGCACAAATGCAGCCCAATAGTAGGGGGCGCTGTATCGCAGATCCGCGTGCCGGAACTCTCGCTGTGCTTTCGCCAGCGCGTCTGCCCCGTCGGACTCGCTCAAATTGTGGTAAAAGCGCACCATCAAGTCGCGCGTGGAATCATCGTTCACCGCCCATAGACTGGCGAGGACGGCATGGCTCCCCGCTCCCAGGAAGGCGCGCGTCATACCCACAAATTCGTCCCCTGCGGGCGTATCGGTGAAGTAGCCGCTCCCGAGCGCAGTCTCGCAGGCGCTCAATGTTACTAGGCGGGCATGAAGCTGCAGATCGAGGATCTCATGCAGCTCCAGCCGCCCATCGTTCTGATCATCAGGTTGCAATTGCAACGCGGAGAGCCATGGTGCATTGCGGTTCAAGTCGCCGTGAGTTGCCAGGTGGATGTAGTCGTAGCCGGCTGCGACCTGTTTAAACAGCGTCTTGGTTGCCTCTTTGCCGGCAATCACCATCGACCCGCGAGGGAAGAGTTGCCCGATGCTTCGGACTTCCGGGGCGGCATTCGGGAGGTGACTCTCAGAAGGAGCCATGGCAAGTAGCGCTCGGCTCGAGGGCTCAGCGCCGCGCTGCGCCGCAAGGGCCGCAGCAGCCGGGAGGTAAGAGACCACGAAATCGTCTCCGAGAACCCGGGAGCCCTGTGTGGGAAGCGCCGCGAGCGGAAGATAGTTGAGTACGCCGTCAGGCACGACAATGAGCCGCTGGATGGAACGCAAATAGCCCGCACGCTGTAGAGGCGCAACCAACAGCGCGTACAAACCTCTACCGGGCTCGAGCCAATCCGGGTTGCGCTCAAGGATGAGGTCCCGCAGCAATTCAGTTCGCGAAGCCAAACTGTCGGCGCTGACTTGAACAGAACTCCCTGTTACCGAGTCCTGTTTCAAGGTCAGGATGCTGAGCGAGTGCTTGCCGACGACGTACTCGAGAAGAGCTGTGCCTGGTGGAATGAGTTTCTGAATCTCACGCGGGTCCGGAACGCTGACCGGAGATCTAGCGGGACGATTGGAGCTCCTCGCTGTGTCTAGGAGCTCTTGATACTCCATCTGGGCTTGGCCCAACTCCTTTGAAAACAATTCGAGGGCTTGACCACGCCTCCGGTTGTCGGGGAGAGAATACTCTTTTTCAATATTGCCACGAAGAGTCTCCATTTGCTCCGTAAGTTCTCGGACACGCTTTTGAGGTGCCAGATTCGTTGCCGGATGTTCATTGCGGCCGAGTTGGTCGAAATAGGCACGGGCACGAAGCTTCTCGGAATAAAAGAACGCGTCCGCGGGTTTGCCGAGCTTCAGCAGAAGCTCTACCAGCGCGACGTAAACCTGAAACCGTTCTTCGATGTAGCCGGCCCTGAAGCGTTCCTCCGCGATGGCGGAGCGCGTCTGTTCAATCAGCTCCACAGAAGCCTTATAGGCTGTGAGTGCGTCCGCATCCTTGCCTAGAGACTCCAAGGTCTGGCCGCGGCCGAACAGAATTCTCCAGCCCACTTCCGGATCCCGCAATTCACGCTGAAGAGTCTCCGCCGCGGAATACTGCACGAGGGCTACCTGAAAATCGCGACGAGTGCGGCTAATCTCGCCTAGGACATAATTCGCGACAGCCATGGCGGGGCGGTTGCCGCTCTTTTTGGCAACCTGACTTGCGTCTGCAGCACTGCGAAAGGCTGCGTCGAGGCGTTTTCGATCGAGATCGTTGATGGCACACTCTATGAGCGCATCGATGGTGGTGCCTTGGTCTCCTGCAGATCGCGTGGTCTCGAGAGCCCTTCGAAGATCGGCTTCGGCAGCATCGTATTGCTTGCGGCGGCGCTTGAGGTCCCCCAGGGCTATCAAGCCGGAAGCAACTCCAGGGGGGTTGCCAATTGTCCGGGCTATTTCCAAGGCCCGGCGAAACTCTTTTTCTGCTCCAGCGGTGTCACCGAGCAGCTCGTAAACGTGTCCTGTGTCATTTAATAGTTCAACGAGTTCGCGTTTCAGACCGGATCGCTCGTAGATCTCCTGCGCCTTGCCGTATTCTCCCAGCGCGAAGTCATACCTGCCCAACCCGACGAGCGTACTGCCCTTGCCCTTGCGCCAGTCAGCTTCCTCCTTCGAGAGTTCCGCCTGATGCGCAATTTGCAGAGCCTGATCAAATTCAGCCAAGGACGCGTCCATGTCTCCAATACCCTTCAGACACAGCGCAACATTCCCTCGATCATCGGCTTCCGCCGGTTTCAGACCTAGCCGCTGACTGATGGCCTGGGCCTGGCGGTAGTAATCCAGCGCGTCGCGGAATCTGCCAAGCAGAAGATAGACTCCGCCGATATTCCCGAGGGCATCGCCTTCACCACGCTCGAAATGGGAAGCACGGTGCAGTTCAAGTGCCCGCTGATACTGTTGCAGAGAACGTTGGTAGTCGCCCCGCTCGTCGAACACGAGGCCCAGATTATTCACAGCGGCGCCTTCCAGCTCAGCGTCGCCGAGACTTTTTGCGATCGCAATCGCTTGCTCCAGTTCCTGGATGGCAGACGGGTAGTCGGCCAAGTCCCAGTAGATAAGCCCGAGCTGGTTGTGAGTATTGCCGATCTCGCTGCGCTCGCCGAGCTTTTCCTTCATCGCCATGGCGGTCTTGGCCAACGTCAGAGCCTGATCAAGATTGCCCAACCGACGCTGGCAATTGGCGAGATAGCCCAGGGTTTTGGCTTCGTTGTGTTGATCGTTTGCCGCTCGATAAATCGCGAGAGCTTTTTGGAATTGCGGCAATGCCGACGCAGGACCCTCCTGCGTGTAGGCCTGCTTCCCTTTGGCCAGCAGATCGCCGGCCTGAACCGATGCGTCCGTCTGCGCCGCGGCTGCGCGTGCCAGCAATAACAGGAGCCATGCGAACCTTTTCATTTGCTCGCTTCTCGCAAGTCATTCAGAGTCTGCGACCTGAAACTTCACTGGGCTGGACCTTGCAGTCCGACCATTTTTCAGCATCGCCGAGACCAATGCATAGTATTTGCCGCTATTTAATGTCGGTTGCTTGGGCAACTTGACCTGGTTGACCGTCGAATCAATTTCCCACACCAGATCGCCGTCAGCCGTCAAGACGCGAATGTGGTAAGACAGCGAATCTCGCACCGCATTCCAGCGAATCTCGATTTGTTCGCGCGGAAGAATGCTATCTGGACGGGGAGAGAGGATGGTTACAGAGTTGTCCATAGAGTTCGGTTTCCTCACGGTTTCCGGCCGTGGGCTAGTGGATGGAATAACCGGTTTGGCCTCCGATAGAACGGGCACAGCAGGGGGTGGCCACTCCGGAAGGGTTGTTGTTCGCGGCGTCTCGAGAATCATGACCAATATCGCTGCGCTCGCCAGAACTCCAGCCGCCGTCACAGGTGCCCAGGTCCAGGCCCATCGCTTAGGTTTCGATGGCACAAGTGCACGAGCCTTCTCGAGCAGTGCCGCCGGTGCTCCTGGCACATCGGTCACCCGCCCTTGTTTGACAATATCGGACACCAAGCTGCGACAGTAGGCGCAGCCAGCTAGATGCACGTGCACCCGGGCTCTTTCGGAATCGCCCAATGCAGAATCGACGTAAGCAACCATCGTTCTGTCGTTCGGGCAGTTCCAACGCCGCCCGGGCTGCTTCGTTTGCGCTCCGCGACTCAACATCTTTGCCAGAAGGTTCAGGTCTGTCATGCTCACCCAAAGAGAGTCTGTTCGCTTCCTATTTAGACTCCTGCCTTACTTCACGGACATAATCCGCGATTTTCCGTTCAGTTCTTGGCTTCATCGCTTCCCGTAGATTCTGCAGTATTGCAGCGATTCGTCGATGGACCTTCTGGGCGTCGCCAAATCCAGTCAAGTTTGCAATCTCCTCAAGCGATAGCTCCTCCTCAAACCGAAGATGCACTATCAACCGCTCGATTGACGGGAGAAGCCTTACAGACTCATAAAGTCTCGCTCGTTGCTGCGAATCCCCGACAATTGTCTCAGGGCTTGGACCAGTGTCGACAGCGTTTGCCGCCTTTTCCCAAATCTCCTCTTCAGGGTCGAAGATTAATGCGCTAAATTCTCGTTGTCTCCGAGAGCTCAGAAGCCAGCGTTGACGAGGATTCAGAGAATTCTCAATGCGACTCTCGATTTCAGACAGCTCATCAATGGCGAGGGTAGGCCAGGCAGCGCTCAGCCGTTGCCAAGTCTCTTCTCGTGTGAGGCCACGTTCGTAGCGCCAACGGTAAACTTCGAGTTCGAGGGCAGTAAGATTCTGGACTGATTTGAATGGCCTTAGGCGACCGTACTTCTTACGATGCCAGTCATAGCAGAGATTCCGTGCGACAACTCTCAACCAGGTGGTGAAGCTGGCGGCCCCATCTATTTTGAACTGCAGCAACCGGCGAAACCTATTCCTCACGAGTTGCTCGCAGATATGTACAAAACAATCAGACGCCT
Source organism: Candidatus Acidiferrales bacterium (assembly GCA_963741365.1). Lineage (GTDB taxonomy): Bacteria > Acidobacteriota > Terriglobia > Acidiferrales > UBA7541 > Acidiferrum. Next base: position 208,586 of record CAVUHY010000014.1, read on the forward strand.
CGTCCTCATCACGGGTGAACGTGAAGACCGATTGGTAAAGGACAGAACTATATTGGAGTAAGAATTGTTCCCACTCTGCCTGTGCACGTGGCGAACGGAGCCGCTCCAAGAGCAGCGCCACCGCGGACGAGGAAATCCGTTTACCGCCGAGGGTCCCCGCTGGAGCGATAGCGTCGACCGATTTCCTCATCTGCCAGTTCCCACTGTGTCTGTCAGGCATCCTACACGACGATCGAAACCTTCAAACTCACGCACTTCAGCGCGAGGCCGAGGAACGGTGTAGACACCTGACTTCTGGGGACCCAGAACAGCTTGTTGCAGCACTCTATATCACATTTTGACGAGCGACGGGTGCGTTTAAGACATAACTGACTCGATGCTCGAGCGCCATTTTAGGATCTTCCACGAATACTATCGGCTTGAGGTAAAAATGAAGTACCGATTAAGAGGAGTCCTGATGAACTACAGGAATTGTGAGGACTTTATTCAAGAGCGTATGAGGATGTCTCATGTCTACCAGCCCGTCATGCTGATGACATTGCTGGCGAGGCTTCTACCACCGCGATAGCAAAAGCGATCCTCGACCACGACGAGAGCCAGATTGAATATTACGAAAAAATCGTGGGGAACATGACCAGCCCGAGTTTTTGTACCAGTTCCACTGAGAGAGTCTACATCACAGCGATAGGCTGTGAAATTTGCTTTGGCATACAGCGTTTCTATCACAGTGATTTGATGCGCGTTTCGGAACAGACGCCGCAGTATCGCATTGTCGCTCCTTCAGGACTGGCATAATCAGGAATTGAATTTCCGACTGCCTCAATCTTGGTGCGCGGTCCTGCAATCTGAACCGTTAGCACGCGGACAGGTTCGGGCCAAAAATCTCCATTTAGAACATAACCGGGCTTGATTTGCATGTCCCCACGGTCAATTTTGCATGTACGAAAAGTTCAATCTGACTACTCTACTGCGGTCGGATTCAGGATGCTTAGAATTATCGGCAGGTTGCGTCTCGGGCGCTTTCGTCTCCGACGCCATCAATTCGACTCCCTCAGTGAAAGAAGAATAACTCGGATGATTTTATCACCCAAGGAGAGATGGACTCCTGACTATTCCAACTTGAGGTTGTTGAGAAATGCGTCGATGTTACTGTCCGTTCGAATCTTGTTTGCCAATTGTTCGTCTAGGGCAGCGAGCGACAACTGCCGAAGCACCATGCGTCTGTCGTTGGCCCCTTGCAAGTACAATGCGAGGAAACGAAGGATAGCACGCCGCACTATTGACGCCCATCGGTCACACTCTTCATTTGTTACGAACCGACCGGCATAATAGTCCTTCACATCATACTGCCCATGGACGAGTTTACTTCGACGACCGTAGAAGTTACGTTTCATCTCATTGAAGATTTGAACTCGTTGTTCCGGCGTCTCGCCGACTAACTGACCCACATACTGAGCGATTCTGAAATTAAGCTCACCCTTGTCATCTGGCGAGAACAAAGCTTCGAGAGCAATTGCGAGACTGATGAGCCTGCCCACGGGTTTCTCTTCCGTGTGGTTGTACTCGTAGTAGTCCCCCGCCCGCAGTCCAGCTTGACGGAGTGTATTTCGCTGGTCTCCCAAGCGCCCTACCACTCCCGGCGATTGATATGCCGTCCACCAACGGCTAATGTCGGCTATTTCCTCAGGAGTTACCCGGTACGGTTTTGTGCCTGCTTCATAGGGACACCGGTGAGGGTTCCCGACGAAGAAGATGCCCCACTTCCGGAGTTGGTTCACCCACTGCGGCAAAAAGTGAGGAGCAGCGTAGTCAACGTGGACGATACCGTCCTTAAAGTATTGCAGGACTTGAACGAACAGATTGGCCTTGTTGCGTTCTTCGAAGAGCCACGAAATGAAGTCATCGCAAGCTCCTTCGCGCTCCGTCACAACAAAAAATTCTCCACACTTCGGCGGGTGGATGAAGGATGCAAATGATTGCTCACCAAGAACTCTCGATATTGTAGGCTCGTCGAGTCTCTCAATTCGTACATCGCCGAAGCGAAGATTAGATTCATCTGCATCAAAGTTAAAAACATGCGAAAGACTGACAGCCTTGAATCTCCCCTGTCCGTAAGTAACTAGGATGAACTCTTCGAAGAGGTTATTCAGTCGTTCCATTTGAGCGTTCGCCATCAAGAGCATTGTGGCGGGCGTCACGAAGCTGCTGTCGAGAAACTGGGCAAGTTGACCGGGACTTACACAACACTCCCGAAGGTGTTTATCTTGTTTCAGGATTTCCTCTAACTCCGACTTAGCGCTAGCCCCAACGAAACCGGCTACTTCAAACTGGCTCCGTCTCGTTTCGAGCAACTTCCTTTGCTCGATATTTGCAGGCTCAGCTATCCATGGGTAACACAAGTAGAGGAATGGAGAAGCTTGTTCGCGTATCAATACGGGTTGCTTGCTTTTGACTGCCTGAACTTGGCGGGCACATCTGAACAAGAAGTCCCGGAGATTTGGGTATCGTTCACCCGGCGGAATTAGGTTGGTCGCTTCCATTCTCCGCGTCTCCCTCCAACTCAGAAAACCGAGCCGATTCTGCTAACTCGCTGCCGTTCCGAGCTAAACTGAAAATCCCATCGGGGTCGAAGTCCGTGCGAAGTCGCTGCGCCATTGTCAGGCCCTCGACTTCAGTCAACCCGACGGCAAAGGTCAGGACTTTGACGCTCTCGACCGTAGGTTTATAGAACTCTTATTGGGCGGCATAACGGAGAAGGATACCCTCTTTCTGAGTTGGTTCCCCTTTCAGAGTGGTTCATAAACCTGTAGTCTGCGGACCATCCGAAGGCATGCGTTCCGACCCTGTATGTTCAACGACCTGCGATGACCCGGAAGAAACCCCTTCTGGACTACCCCTGTTTTCCGTGCTCTACCCGTCACACGAAAAGTCCCTTGGCTGTTCCCGCCTTTGGTGCTAGCGTGCGTTTGAATACAAATGGAGGTTTCCATGCAAAGACGGGTATTCGCAGGTCTCTTCATTGTCGCTCTCCTCATCGTGGCCGGTGGCGGAGCGCAAAGCCCCTCAGGACAGGAAAAGCCGGTGTGGACGATGGAATTCATTCAAGTGAAGCCCGGAATGTTTGGGTTCACGCTGGGCTATTTGGACGACAACTGGATGCGGGTACGGCAGGAAGCCAATCGTCAGGGTGCCGTGCTGAGCTATCACCGCATCGCGGAACAAGGCAGCCGGGAGAGCGACCGGAACATCGTCTTGCTGACAGAATTTAAGAATTCAGCCGCATATGACACACGTGAGCAACTATTCGACTCGATACGCAAGCAGTTGCCAAACAATACCTCAGGCATAGTAAGGCCCCCCAAACAAGAGGACCTCTATGAAACCCTGAGCACAAAGGTATTTCAAGACTATTCGGATACGGACAAGACCCGCTTCCGACTTCTTGCCAAAGATTAGCGTGTATCGCAATTTTTGACGAGTTGGTTTCCAGATTAGCCTCGAAATGGTTGCTTCTAGCCTGAGCCTCCGCCAATAAAAAGAGGGGGCCGACTTCACCCCCTCACACCTCGACTAAAACTCAGGAATTAGACCATCGCTGCGAAGGCAATCTTGTGGAACGTTGAGTATTCCGCATCGAAGTTCTTGATGATTGGCGTTCCTTCGGTGTACTTCTCCAGCATCTTTTCGACCTTTGGATACAGTTCGCGATGATAAAGCTCCGCGTGCTCTTTCTTCTCCCACAGACTGATGGCAACCATTTCCTTCCTTTCCGGGGTGACCAGAAGCAGTTCGTCCACAAATCCTTTCCGCTGCTTCAACAGGGGAAGTATCTCCTTCTCGAAATGCGCCGGAAATTCCTTTTCGAAATTTGGTTTTAGCCGTAGGGTGATATGACGTGCAAACATAGATTTCTCCCTTTTTTTAATGTAGGGGGCGATGTCACTGAGTTCCCTATTCGTTCGTTGGAAGGGATAGGGTCGGGAGTTCATTCCGTCCCCCGCACATTCTTTGTCCCATGGGTTCAATATTGCTGTACCACCTGTCACCCGGCAGCGTGTTCTGCGACGCCTCGGCCCGGTTGGCCCAACCATGGCTTTCCGGTCGCTAATTTTGACTTGTGGACTAAGCAACAGCCTTTGCTTCAGCGACTGGAATTAGTGTTTCTTGAATACCAACGTGCGGCACGCCAGTTTTCTTTAGTCTTCCAGAATCATTGACGAGGCAACAAACGGTGGCTCTGGAGACCAGGTGCTTCTTCGCCACTTCCGTCAGACTCAGACAGCCTTGAGGAGTAGAGTACCAGTAGACAAATGTCTGTTAACGCGACTCAGCGGGATTTAGCTTAGGTTGGCCTCGCAAAGGTGCGCTGAGTTACCGATTCTAATTGTTATCCTTCACCACCCTCTTCACCCGGCTCAAGAGCGCAGCGATGCCACGCTTCGTCTTCGGCGTGGACTACGCAGAACCACTTCCCACAAATGCCGCAATGGCAAGTGGCGGAAGTATCACAAGGTTCGCCAATGGCGGATAGCGCCTGACAGACCCATTCGAAGTTCGCTGATTGTGTCTGATTCTCCTGTTGCAGCATGGCTTCCTCCTATTGAGGAGGATTTTAACCCATGTTCGTCACGAGACGGGGTAAATTACAGCTAAGTCTCTTAGAATCAGTTCAGGCTATGGCCGAGTCTGCACTACATTTCAGGATCTGAATCGGCTCCAATCGTTCCGGCAACTCCAGGCGGAGTTGGTTGAGTAGCCTTTCCTGATCTTCTTCCCGCTTGGTAATCCTGCGCAGCCAAATCTCTCGTCCTTCGACCGTCGGTAGCACGATGTCGACGCTGTACAGTTCGGAGAGTCGCTTCAAGGCTTGCGCCGCTGAATACTCCGAACCACTGCGTTTGAGTAAATGCTTGAGTGTTACCTGCAGCGCATAACCAAGAAAGGCCACCAACACGTGGGCCTTCACCCGCTTTTCCAGTTTATGGAACAGCGGCCGGATGGCCAGCTCGCTCTTGAGCGTACGAAAGACAGCTTCCACTTCCGTCAGCTGCATGTACTTCTTCCAGAGATCTGCAGCACCATTCACTGTCAGATTCGTGCGCAGCAGATAGGCTCCCTCTCGCGCTTCCAGCCATTGCTGTTGCTCCGGCTTTTGCCGCCAGACCAGACGAGGCCCTTGTTTGGTATCTTTCACGGCCATCTCGTAGAGATCCGCCACTTGTGGATGCGAAGCCTGAATGCGGCCCAAGCTCATAAACATTTTGTCGCGGGCCTTCAGCTTGCCTTCCACGATGCGTTTCTCAAGTCCCGCAAGTGCTTTTTCGATCTTGTTTACAAAGCGGCTGCGGATGGCTTTCTCCTTCTCCTTCCGTCCCGCCGTGCGGCACAAGATGTAGGTCTCTCCGCCGCCGGGAATGGTGATCTGCTTGACCTCTACCTCCGGACGGATCTTCTCGAAATCATCCTTGAGCAGTTCCTGTTCGAACTGCTTCAGCTTGCTGCGTGGTGTGCCCACCAGATACTGTCCCCCACGCTTGCGGATGGCCACCAGGTTCTCCTCACTCACCACGCCGCGGTCGAAGATCCATACTCGGCGTGCTTTTCCATGTTTACGCTCCACCGTGCGCAGAATCGTTTCGACGGTGGAAACATCGGCGCGGTTCCCATCGAAGAGTTCGTAGCTGAACGGGAAACCGTCCTGGTTGACGATCAACGCCAAAACCAATTGCTCACAGTCGGGACGGTGATCCCGCGAATAGCCCCGCCGCATCATGGGGTTCTCTTCCGCGGCTCCTTCCACATACGTGCTGGTCAAGTCATAGAGCAGCACATCAAACTCGACCTGGAATAACTCGCCGAAGCGTTGCTTCAGATGCTGCTCGATCTTAGTCTTCAGTGGCAGGAGACGATCCAGACAGCGATACAGCCGCGTGTCGTTGATCTTGCCTTTCGCGATATGCAACAGATCGTCCAATGCTGTGGACGGATACCAGTGTTGCTCGATGGCCAGTTCGCTGCCTGGAGCACACAACCGGTTGATCGCCAACACCGCTGCCACGCGGGACCAGGGAACATCGGCGATCTCCTGGTCCAGATGTCGGGCAAAAAACTCCTGCAACCCCAACTGCTTCCACAACTCCAGTCCAAGATAGCAATCGCCAAATCGGCGCGCGCGTTCGACGCGAACCTTCTTCACCAGGACACGGGCGACACTCGGGTCGTCGGGAAGCTCCGCATCGTTCGGAAACAACTTCAGCTGCGTACTCTCGCCCTGCTCGTTGAAGGCCTCGATGGTCTTCTGCCAGCGCGCCTGAGCTGAATCGTTCAGCTCCCCCAGATAGCAAATGGTCCGTTGTCGTGGACCATCGGGTGTGCGGACGGTCTCCACCAGCGACCAATACCCGTGCTCCTTACCGTCTTTGCTCCGATGGTGTTGACGCAGAAACATCCTGCGGTGATGGTGTCAGGAGAAAAGCTGCAGTTCAAGTAGGTTGGTCTGCACTACATCGCGTTTTCAATCGACACAAATTGAAAACAAAGTACTTCCAAAAGAAAAAAGAGAACACTTTGTCAAAATCTCAGTGTTGATGACGAACTTCGGCTAATCAGGTGGCAGCGCCTACTGAATCGAGAACACCCAACTTGCACCGAGCGAACATCGCTCACATAAGAGTGCGAATGGAAGGGTGGCGACAGAGGCGGCTTGGCTGAACGGAAAAAGAGAGAAGAACTCTTGGAAAGAGCAAAACACTCTTGACAGGGACCGGCCTTCTCATGGAAGGCACTTGGCCGGACGTTCGTGTTGCGGGCAGATGTTTCGCTGTATCGTTCAATTCTGAGGACGGAATCTCTGATGGGTCAGCAACTCATCCAACTTTGCCTTATCCAGAAAATTGCCGCGAAGGATTACCCCTCGAATCTCTTTGGTGTGGCGAATGTCGTCAAGGGGGTTTGAATCAAGCAGCACTAAATTCGCCACTTTACCTTCTTCTACGGAGCCAAAAAGCTCATCCACTCCAAGAAACCGCGCAGCACGGAGAGTCGCGGTTTGCAGGGCTTCCGTCGGGGAAAGGCCCGCCGCCACCAAAAGTTCAAGCTCTTCGTGAAGACTGAATCCAGGGTAGGTGTACGGATTCGGCGTATCAGTGCCCGCAAGTAATGGCACTTTTGCTGCGTGCATTGCTTTCACGATTGCAATGTCAGACTGGAACAAACGAGACTGGATTTCGTCGTTTCGCGGATCAGGCTGGCCTCCCATCGAGTTCCAAAAGCTTAGAAGCTCATCCGGGATGTATGCGATGCGGGAATCCTTGCGAAGCGCAGGGTCATGAATTGCCGCGTACGACCTGAGCACTACGAGCGTTGGAGTCTGCCAGGTGTGATTTCGAACGAATTCTTCGTACAGACCACTCGCTTTCTTGGAATCCTGCGTTGCCAGGATCGTCTCGTTAATCTTGTAATAGAGGTCGCGTGCAACCTTCGGGTCTTCCTCATCGTTGGCCCGCGCCGCCATGTTCTGTAGTTTCGCACTTTCCGAACTTAAATAAATTGGAATGCCCCACAAATGTTCGATACTTTTTTGCCCAATGGCTGAGGCTTCGGTTGGCGTAACGCCGTCGGGGATGTGTCCCACAAAAGAAATCCTATCTTGCCTCGCTTGCGAAGCAATCGCCAAATAGGCACTGCGCGACAGCGTGTTGTAGACCTTAAGAAAATCGGCACCTTCTTTAACCAGTCTCATGACTGCGCGCTGTGCGTCGTCTACATTCTTGACCGGAATAGAGAAAGGCCAGAAGGGATGCTCCCCTTCAAGGATCGGGCCAGCGGCGAATATCTCCGGTCCAAGGCGAGAGCCGGTACAGATTTCCTTCTTTAGTTGAGCGATTTGCGGAAGTGGGATGTCCCCTCCCATATCCCGAATACCAGTGACGCCATTTGCAATGAACAGAGGAAAGAAGCGATCCGGCTCGTTCTTGCTCAAAGCATGAACGTGCATATCCCATAGGCCTGCAATAAGGAACTTTCCCCTCGCGTCAACGATGAGCGTGCCGACTCCATGGTCGTTCTGACCAGTTGGGAAGATTGACTTGATCTTTTCGCCTTCGATGAGTACTGACATGTCCGGACGGGCAGCGGAGCCCGTCGAATCGATGACGGTCACATGTTCCAGGAGCAAAGAAGTAGGTTTCCTCGGATTGAGGTGGCTCTGTGCCCCTAGCGGCCAGCCCGCTAACAGGCAGATGAGGGGAAGACTGAAAGCCTTCATCTCAATACCTTTCACGATAGACGTTCAAGTTTAGTTTAGACGTTGTGCGACCGCACTTTGTCTGGTCTGTGGTCCCAAATGTCTGAACATGCCCAACGTGTCACTAGGTCCCGGTAAGTCTTAGCGCTGTATCGGAAGCGCGAGTAGGCAAGATACACGCACGAGCACAATGGGGTTGCGCCCTTTCGATACAGGGACTTGAAGGAAGCCGCTCAGGTTGCGGCGGACGCGGGTGTTATGCAAATTGAATTGAGCAGGAGTAGGTGTGGCGGCGCCGTGGAGAGGCGGGAGAAAATACATCACCCAGCTGGGACTGAAGAAGAGTTGCGGAAAGCTCAAATGTAATGCGGTAAAGATGATTTTGGGGAGTAGGGAAAAGGGATTGCTGCGTTCCGGTGCCCAGCTTCGCTACCCATCCGTGCAACTCCTTTGCCACGAACTCTGGACCGTTGTCTGAGCGAATGTGTTCCGGAATTCCCCGGAACAGCATCACGTCCGCCAGCGCTTCGATCACTTCTTACCTTCCCAGTCTTCGAGCCACCCGGATCGCCAAACACTCCCGCGGTCAGCATCCGCAACGTTCTGCCGTCGCTTGTCTTCCCGCTTACGAAATCGTAGCTCCATACATGGTTCGATCGTTCCGGCCGCAGCCGAATGCACGACCCGTCGTTCAACCACAGCCTCCCTCGTGGCCTTTGTTTCTGCAGCACTCTCAGCCCCACGCGCCGCCAGATCCGACCCTGCCACGGTCTATGGCATCAACACCGGCGTCACCACTCCCATCAACTTCGGAATGCCGGAAATCGCCATCTCCGGCTTCACTTCCCTGGGCGGCAATCACGGTTGGCCTCTTCTCACCACTCCCAACCAGACTTTCGTCTTCGGGGACAACGTTTCGTACACTCGCGGCAAACACGCTCTCAAAATGGGTGCGGAATTCCGTAATGGCGCAACTGACAACGTTCGCGACCGCTACGGCAAAGGCCGCTTCTGCTTTGTCGGTGGAGACACTTTCACGGACAGCACCCCGCTCGAAGATTTTCTGGCCGGCACTCCCCATGTTGGCCGCCTCTTCGTTGGTGACTCGCAGCGCCATGTCAGCATGAACACCTTCGGCGCTTACATTCAGGACGATTGGCGCATCTCTCCCCGTATCACCATCAACGCCGGTCTGCGATACGATCTCAACTCCGTAATCCACGAACGCGACGACCTGCTCGGCAATTTTGATCCGCAGCTGGGCCTTCTTCAGGTCGGCAAGCAGATCAGCTCGCCCTACCATGGCGACCATAACAACTTCGGCCCCAGGCTCGGCATCGTTTGGGATCCCTTCGTGGATGGCAAAACCGCTATCCGCGCGGGCGCCAGCCTCATCTACGAAATTCCTCACATCTCTATCTTTATCGGCCAGAACGGCGTCGACAACGCTTCCACTTCCGGCATCGGGGTCATTCCTACGGGTGCGGAAGGCGTCACTCCGGGTGGAGGAAAAATCGTCGCTTCTTCCAACGACTACAACACTCTCAATTGGTCCACCGCTGGCCCCGTTTTCATCAGCACTGCCGCGGCCTGCAGTTCCGACAACCCGTGCGACATCCTCGGTGTTGCGAAAAATCTCCGCACTCCGTATGTCACCACCTGGAGCCTGAATATTCAAGGGACACCGGAGTGATTCATGTTGTATGAAACCATAAAGGTGGCGTAGAACATCGGAGGGTCTGCAGAAGAGCCTGGATTATTTTGAAAAAGCGATTGCCATCGATCCCGAGTGCGCTGCGGCATACGCGGGTTTATCTGATTCCTACTGTTTGCTTACTGAATCTGTAGCTGGAGAGTTTTCCAACAATGTCGGGTGGCCGAAATCCAGGGCCGCTGCACTAAGAACATTGGAGCTTAATCCCAATTCAGCGGTGGCTCATGCCACTCTGGGTCGCGAACTAAACGACGGAGAAGGCAATTCTCAGGAAGCGGAGCAGCACTACCGAATGGCAATCGATCTTGATCCGGACTACTCCCAAACGCAATGGATCAACTTGCTGGGCATGCAATATCATCTGAAGAGTTTCCTCTTTATGGCCTCGAGCTAACAGCAGGCTGCCATACCAGATGTATGATGCACCCGCCGATCGTCGTGCCCACGATGAATGCGACTAGAGCCGTGAGCGAGCGTTCAAAAGAGAGCCCCGGCACTCGCGCTGCCGCAAACGCGAGAAGTACCACGTTGTCCGTCATGTTCACGGTAAACACGCGCCCAAGTGCGAGAAAACTTACGCCGTCGATAATGCCAGTGACGGCTGCCATTCCTAGTAACGGCAGTACGTCCAGGCGCCCATTTTTATTGTCGAGTACCGGGCCTCCTGAACTCGAAATGCTTGGTCTCGTCGCGATGAGCGAGAAGCGAAAGTGGTCAGAACGTCATCATTGGCCATCCGCACGCTTGCGGCCCCTGCGTTCGCAGCGGAGATCGCGTTGTTGTCAGCAGCGACTTCGTGTGCGATTGGATACGGCGCCGACATGACGCAGAGTCTAACGGCTACGCCGATTCGGAGGCTTCGCTGGCAGGTGAGTTTGCTGTTTATCCACGTGGGGACGGCTGTACCGATGTCGAGTTGATCCAATGCGTCTTAGTGCTCTCGTTTACGCCTCTGATCCCCTTTAGGAGGCGCCCCACGCTGTCTAGAGAGGCGCGAACGGACCGCTCAAGCCGGTGATGGGGGAACTCTGTTTTACCAACCAGTCCTACCCCTCTTCAAATGGCGAAAAATAGCGTACGTTTTCAACGTTTTGCAATGATCGCAAGGTTCGTGTTGTTTCGTGACGGCGTCCGCACAGAATAAATCAACATCATCTGCGGATGCTTATTGTGCAGTCTCGAGTGCGGTCTGTGCTTGCAAGCGCCCACCGAATTTCTCTCAGCAACGCATAGCCCGTAGTAGCATGCAAGTACAGAAACACAGTGTCTAACGGATCTCAATCCCATCTATTGCGCTCTTCCATGCTGCATGCCGTGACAGCCAGCACAAAGCACGATCAAGTTGCAGAGCTCATCATCTCCTAGTTTACTTCTTCGCTTCAGATGATGGACCTGTAAGTCGACTGAAGCTCCGCAACTTTGGCACCGCCAACTGTCGCGTTCCAGCACTCTGCGTCGGAGGGCGTCGTATTCTTTTCGTCCGAGCTTCAAGCGGGGTTGCTTCTGGCGCAATCTCTCCATCTCTCCTTTCTCAGCCTCCTCGCCCCTTCCTCGCGGACAACGCTCGAGCATCCTGCCGAGTTGTTCTATCACCCAGCGATAAATCAATATTTGCTCTCGTCAAGATTTGCCCCAGCCAGGAAATCTGCGCAGATCATCTCCAGGCAATATCCACGAGACTTGTCTGTACCCAACATTAAAGCGGCTGTTTCAAGGGCTTTCTCAACAACCGCCAACTGACTTTTATAGATTTTGAAATATAAGATCTCCCACGGCTTCCGTCTCTTTCCCCGTCAGGTGTCGCTCGACCTCTCTCTTGAATTCCTCCCTCGGAAGTTCCTTGGCCTTGTGCACCCAGGTGCACGAGGAGAATTCAGGTCCCATCTTTACGCGCACCTTGACGAGTTCCCTGGCCTTTGTCCAACCCATCTCTCGAAGCGCTGGCTTTGGTACTCGCGTAAGATGTTCGTGGATAGTCATCAGGTAATAGGCCTTTCGCCGCGAGTCGGCGAAGCGTTTCTCCAGGAATTCGTCAAACGAATTCAAATGCTCCAGCCTCCAATACTGCTTGCCGCGCACCTCGCACAGATATTCTCCCAACTCGACAAAACGCACGTCCTTTTCTTGTTCCTTGCTCTTTTCCCAAGACAAAATCTCATCGATTCGTCCGAGTACGAACACGGCCCGGCGATGATTGATCTCCGGAGTCACCATCATCCCTTTGTTACTCCACAAGCTGGTCAAGCCAATCAAGGTCGGTCGCTCCTGGTGTACGGATGAGATTGGAATCGATCAGTCGTTTGTCGTCGAGACATAGCCCGAGATGCGCACAGCTCACGCAGCCGTTTTGTGGGAAACGGATACCGCTATGAGAAGGGAATTGGGCGGCTTCGATCTGACCGATCGTCGTTGCCACGAGCCGGCCAAACTCGGAGCGTTGTGCTTCCGAAATCGATGTCCTTAGATATTGGATTTCGGGCTGATGCTTTCGAACAAAGACGACCAGTGCCACCTCGGAAATTCCGGTCAACCAGGAATAACAGATCAATTGAGGGTCGAGCGAGAGCAACCCCGCTGGTTCGTCCGGATAGCGACTGGTCGTGGTCTTCCAGTCCATCAGACAATGGGAGCCATCGAGATTACCGATGGCGTCGACGTAGGCAACAAATTGATTTGCATTCGGTAGCTCCCGCACCACTTTGATTTGCAGATTCTGCTGTGGCTGGGGAATATGAACTCGATTGTCCTGGGCAAACCGCTCCAGGAGATGCACACCTTGATGCACCAGCCGATCCCAACTCTCTCCTTTTTTGTAGTCAAAGGGAGTATCGCGGAAAGCGCCCCACTCCCGATGGAGTGCCGCGCCGCAATCGTCGCCAGAAAAATAGGACTCCAGCGCTTTTTCAAAGCAGCGGCCGAAGATCATTGCGGCCCGTGTCTCTTTTTCGCGCCAGCCGTCCAGATAGCGGTGGCGATAACTGCGCGGACAGCGAAGATAGTTGGCAATCTGGGTGTGGCTAAAAATCATGTAGTACTCTCCCTCTCGCCCTGATTGCTGGCTGCGCAGGAAAGCGCCTCCCATTCCGATTCTGGAGCAAACGAATCGAGATTCTGGTACGAACGGCCATTGAGGTTGGTAAAGGTGGTCCGAACAACACCGCGTAGATTCCGCAGCGCCTTTTCATCAATCTGGTCGCGGTTCAGGAGTTCAGTGTCGTAGCCAAAGTCACGAAGAAACCAACTGAGCTTCCACAGCGCACGCTCGGTGCAGTAAAGGCGTCCAGAGAAAGAAAGTGCTTCAAAGGAAGTTGGCTCCAGGATGCTGAAGCGCAGCGCGAGGAAAGGTTTCTGAGGATGCCAGCGATAGGAGGCCATTTCCACGCGGACCAAAAATAAACCGTCGAGATTGCTTACCAGATCCTGGTGTCCCGAGTGCAGACCGGGGATGTGTTTTCTCATGACGTTGCCTCCACAGGCTGAGCGTAGGAATTGAGTTTGCAGACCAGGGCATCTCGGTTCTCTTTGGCAGCCGAGGAGAGATGGGAAATGAAACGACTCGACCAATTCGCGACTGGCGCCACTGAGGGCTTCGGTGCCGCAAAAGTCCGCCGCGTAGGCTTTTACGAGATTCGAATCGAGGTTGTACTGGCGGATCAAAAGGCAGAGCTGATCGCGCAGCCGGGGTTGCCCGTTGCTAGAGCCATTAGAGGAAGAATGCCCGTTCGATGGCAACGGAACCGTCGGAAGATTTCGGCGAAGCGGAAAACGCGCCCAACTCTTCGACGGAACAAAGGCCGATCCCATAGGCTTTGCGCAGGGCGCGATTGACGGCGCGAGTTTCGGCAACCCGCATTTCGGCGCCACGAACCATGGAAGAAACATTTGAGGGATCGGCATCGCCGTAGCCGACAAACCCCTTCGACAGTCGAGACTTATAAACGGTGGCGCAAAATACCCAGCGGGCCGAATCGCTAAGCTCGACGATGAAGAGAAACTACCCAGAACGGGGCAAAGAAACGGCGGCCGAGCAGATCAAGGACGGCGACACGCAGTGCGGGATTCTGTTCTGAGCCGCGGCCTGTTGGAGACCCTGACGCGATACGGCGAAAATCCGCGCAAGCTTCGCCGGATGGAGGCGGAGCTGCGAACCGAGTTAAGGCCCGCGGGTCCTTTAAGCAACTTACTTTTCGACCGCTTCTGGTCTTGCGTTCTGCGGCTGATCTTGGTCCCACTCCTCGAAGCGACAGGACTAGCCCCGAGAAGGAACGCCTCGAAAAGGCCAACGCCAATTCAAGTACTGCGCGAGGGTTCGATGCCAGTTCTGCTGACTGGGGAAGAGCACGATGACTCAACTAGCGTTTCGGGGACTGTCGAAGCTCTGGAGCCAGATATGTTTCGCCGACTGGCCCTCATCGCACGCTATGATCGGGCCGCCAGCAGAGAAATGTATCGAACCTTAGGCCTTTTGATGTTGCTGCGGGACGACGGAGAAAAAGGGCTCGCGAACGGAATTCGGGCTGCCGCCGGAATTAAGGAACTCGACCGGGAGAGAACATGACCGTGACTAGTAAGCAATTGAATATTATCGACTTTATTGAAGAGCTGAACCTTCTTGAAGGGTCAGAGCTCTCTGATGCGCAGCGGACGATCCTCAAGGCGACGCACGGCCTTGAACTCAATGGGGCTGAATTCGATCTCTACCGCCGTGCCACCGGTCGCGAAATCTACGAACCGAGGGAGCACAACGAGGTAACTGCCATTGTCGGTCGCCAGGGAGGGAAGACGAGCCGAGTCGGCGCCATCATTGCGGTCTACGAGGCGTGCCGAGATCATGGGCTAAAGCGCGGGGAGCGCGCGTACGTCTTACTGATTGCTCCGGTTACCAAGCAGGCGCAGATCGCGTTCAGGTTTATCCGGAATTACTTTTTGTCCTCGCCACCTCTGAAGAACAAGGTTGTGAAAATCCGCAAGAATGAGATTGATTTAGACAATGGCATTATCGTGTTATCCCTGTTCACAAATCACAATACGGGGCTTAAGGGTTGTCGCAGCGGTTCTTGACGAGCTCGGTTTTTGGCGCGACGAGGTTACGGCGGCCAATCCGGCGGAAGATGTTCTAAATGCACTGCGACCCGCGATGGCTACATTCGCCAATCACAAGTTGATCAAGATATCCACGCCTTACCGCAAGGAGGGTGTGCTGTATCGTGATTATAAAGAGCGTGCCGAACGCGATTATCTGGTTTGGCAGTTGAGCTCAGCCGAGATGAATCCATCAATATCCTCGGACTTTCTCGAGAAAGAACGGCGGCGTGATGAAGAAAGTTTCCTCCGCGAGTACCTCGCACAATTCACGGACCACATCGAAGGCTGGATTGCGTTTGAAACTTTGGAGCAGTGCGTGATCAAGTCATGTACAGAGCGGCCTCCAGTTACTGATGCGATCTACGCTGCTGCTGCGGATCCTGCGTTTAAGAAGGACGATTACGCTCTTGCCATCGCGCACCGCTCACCTGACGGTGCGATCCTTCTTGATTGCACGGCGACATGGACAGGAACACGAGAAGCGCCTCTGGGCTATGAGTGGGTCTGCCGTGAGATTGCACGCATTCTCAAGCCATATGGACACAATGCCTTGGTCGGCGACCAGCATTGCGCACCAATCATGGAGCAAGAATTCCTAAAATTGGGTATTAGCTATCAGGAAGTGACTTTCGGTGCCGGAACCCGTCTCGACCTCTTCGGAAATTTAAAGCATCTGTTAATCCAGAGGAAGATTCAAATCCTTGACAAGCCCGAGCTGTTGCGGCAGCTTCGAAGTCTGGAAGAGCACAAGAATCCTCGCGGGAACATTGAGGTCCGCTCCGCGTTCGATGTCAAAGATGATCTCGCTGTAGCAGTTGCACTCGTCGCATTCCAGTTGTCTAGCATCGACGTGAACCCAATGCCGGCCTTCTCGATGGGGCGAGTTGGGAGACCCTGGGACGGCGTAATGAGATCGTTCGAACACGACCGGGCACCTGAGAGCAGACACTCACTTAACCCGGACCCAGACACTTGTCATCTGCAAGCCATTTGCGAGAATTTTCCAGATTGCATGGATGCGGGTCATTGTTTGGGCTTCAAAGATGACAGGAAGAAATAAGTAGTCGGCATCTATGCGCTTCGGGAGGCAAGATGTTTTTTGCGGGCAGTGGAAGCAGATTTCAAAAATTACTGGTCGCTGGGTGGGATGATTTTTGTAAGTTCCTTTTATTGGAGGATTTTACAGGCGATTCAGCCCCGGTGGGAAAGGCTAAAGTTGACAAACTAGGCCGACGCAGCGGGAGTGAGCCGCAACGCTTCGCGGACGTGACCGCGCCTAACTCCTATCGAAGAGTGGCGGGCCGAGCTCGACTTGGTTATAGCCAGACTTACTTCTCTACCGTCTAGCCGGACGCAACGAGGTCGGGGCGGAAGTCTTGCGTGCAATCAGCCGTGGGGTTGAAGGACGGGGCCACCCGGGAGCTAACGAGCGATCCTTCCAACTTCTGGTTGGCTGACTACTCGCTCAGAATCCGGTCTTTCGCCTTTAAACAGGCAATTTCTGGCTGGAGACTTAAGCTGTCCGGTGAGGCGACTTGAACGATACCGCTCTGCGGCGGATGCTTCGAGTGAGGCGAACGGAGCAGTGTTTGCTTTTTGGTTGACATAAGTTGTCGGGTCATGCGAAATGTCGCTTGCGTGGAAATTCACTCGTAGCGCAATACCACCATGGGGTCGACTTGCATGGCGCGGCGCGCGGGTAAATAGCAGGCAAGCAGCGCAACGCCGGTCAGTAGAATGGCAACGCCGATGAACGTCAATGGATCGGTGGCGCTGACGCCATAGATTACCTTGGAGAGAAGCCGCGTCAAGGCGAACGCGAACGCCACGCCAATGGCGATACCTATGAGGGTAATGCGCATGCCATCGCCAAGGACCATACGGAGGACGTCGCGGCGAGAAGCACCAAGAGCCAGGCGGATGCCGATTTCATGAGTGCGCTGTGAGGCGAGATATGCGATTACGCCGTAGACACCGATCGCCGAGAGCACTAGCGCCAATCCAGAGAATAGACAGAGCAACATCATGGTCAGCTTCTGATTGGAGATGGAACCGGCCACGATATCGTCCATAGGTTTAACTTCATAGAGGACGGCACTGTTGTCAAATCGTTGCGCGGCCTCGCGCAATCTGCCGGCTAAGCCTTCCGAAGACGTGGTGCGAGCAACATAGCTGGAGCCGCCGGCCAGCAATGTCCAAAACTGGTTCGGTATCTGCCAAACGGGTAGATAGATTTGTGTTTGCAGAGTCTGATGGCCATTATCGCCGAGGCCCCAATGCTCGATGTGGCCGACGATACCGACGATTTCCGGCTGCACGTCGAACAAGGCGATATTGAGGTGCTTTCCGATAGGATCCTGATTGGGGAAGAATTTCTTGGCGAGATTGGCGTCGATGACAACTACCGAAGGGGAGTGCTCATCGTCCTGGTCCGTCAGAAAGCGGCCCCGGAGCAGGGGGATCTCCATCGCTACGCGATAATTGGGAGTGACGCAATAGAACAAGGCAAACGGCATGTCGTTTTGATTGGCGGGTTTGGGCTGGCCCTCAAGCCAGAAGGGAAGTTCGGAATCGCCGGACATGGGCAAGGAACCGACAATCATGGAAGTTTTCTCAACGCCCTGAACGGAGCCGAACTGCTTTATGGACTCGCGAAACTTGGAGCGCATTTGATCGGGAGTAACCTTGCTATCGGAAGTCAGGGACACGGCGAACGAGAGAACGTTGCGCGGATTAAAGCCAGGATTGATCTGCCAAAGTTCGGTGAGGCTGCGAATCATAAGGCCCGCGCCAACCAGGAGAACGAGAGCCATGGCCATTTCCGTCGCAACGAGCGCGCGTTGTAAAAAGCTGCGCTTGCCGCTTGAACCCCGAGATCCTTCCTTTAGAGTTTCATCGAGCCTCGGCGCAAGCAGCTTCATGGCGGGAGCGAGGCCGAAGATGATGCTGGTCAGAATCGAAGCGACCGCGGTGAAGAGGAATACGTGCCAGTCCATGTGAATCTCATCCGCTCTGGGCAGAGCATCGGGCAAAGCGGCAAGCACTGCTTTGGTGCCAACTTTTGCAAGCAACGACCCAAGAAAGCCGCCGACGGTGCCTAGAATCAAGCTTTCGGTCAAAAGCTGACGAACGACGCGCCAGGGGCTGGCTCCGAGGGCGGAGCGGATGGCGAATTCGCGGGTTCGTCCCGTGGAGCGAGCGAGAAGCAAATTGGCTACGTTGGCGCAGGCGATCAAGAGTACGAAGGTGACGGCGCCTAGAAGGACTAACAGGATTGTGCGAACATCGCCAACGACGTCGGACTTCAAGGAAAGTATTTCGATCCCAGAACCCTTGTTGGAATCGGGATAAGCGTCGGCAAGATTTTTCGCGATGTTGTTCAGGTCTGCCTGGGCTTGCTGAATGGACACGCCGGGCTTGAGGCGGCCGAGCGAGCGTGTGCCCATGCCGACATGGCGGTCACGAAATGTCGGGTCGTTCCACTGGCCAATGGGAATGTACACGTCCGAGGGAGACACCATCGGCAACCGTTGGGAAGCGATGCCGACGATCGTGTAGGATCTGCCATCGAGCGAGATGTTCTTGCCGACGATATCGGCAGACGAACCAAATCGCCGCTTCCACAATTCGTCGCCGAGTATGACGACCGGACCTGCGGCAGGCAGGTCTTCCTCGGGACGGAAATTGCGGCCAGCGATAGGTACAACCTCCAAGGTCGGAAAAAATTCCGCAGAGATCATGTGGCCGTGCAGGCGCTCTGGTTCGCCGGAGCCAGTCATATTCATCTCGTTGCTGCGGTAGGCGGCCAGCCCGGTAAAGGAATGATTGTCCTTTTGCCAATCCAGGAAATTCGGGTAGGAGATGGAGCTGCGATCAAAATTGTCCGTCTTGGTGTAGATCGAAAGAAGTTTGTCGGAATCCGGAAAAGGCAAGGGGTTGAGAAGGACGCCGTTGACCACAGAAAATAAAGTGGTATTCGCGCCGATACCGAGCGCGAGAGTGAGGATGGCGATTATAGAAAAGCCCGCGTTCTTGGAGAGCAATCGAAGTTCATAGGTGATGTCTTGCCAGAGGCTAATCATTGGGTATCCTCCGTGAGGGCAGACTCGTTCGTCGTCAAATGATACGAGAGGCACCAGCGCATAGTTCCGTTGCTTAGACCAATTTAGAATTTAGAAAGATTGGAAAGAGGCGCCCGACATCTCGGCAGAAGTTCGATAGGCAGAATGAAAATTGACCGCTTTCGAAAAGGAAAATCCCATTAGCGGACACTTTTTCGCCGGAGCGAATGGAAGCACATTCCTAAGCCACTGAAACGTAGCGAGTTCCCGCACGGTTAAGAGGGTCGCCGGCGTGCGACATGAAAGTGCCGACAGGACAGAAAATCATGGATATAGCTCGACCATCAAACGCTCGCGCCAAGCTGATCAAGCGCATTGTAGTCGGCTCGGTTGCCATCCTATTTATAGCGGGCGTCAGTTATGGATTGACGCGTCTGCGGCCGGCAGCTCCCGCCGTCGATCGGGCCACGGTGTGGTCCGACGAGGTGAAACGTGGAGCAATGCTGCGCGAAGTCCGCGGCCTGGGGACGCTGGTCCCCGAAGATATTCAGTGGATACCGGCGCAGACGGAAGGGCAGGTTGAGAAGATCGTGCTTCGGCCAGGCGCAATCGTGAAGCCAGACTCCATCATTCTGGAACTGACCAACCTGACGTTGAAGCGCGACGTACTCGACGCGGAATTTCAGTTGAAAGCGGCCGAATCAGACTACAGCAGCCTGAAAGTGCAGTTGAGCAGCGAGCTTTTGAACCAGCGGGCGGCCGAAGCAGCAGTGCGCAGCGAATATGAGCAGGCGAAGATTCAGCACGAGGTCGACGAGAAGTTATTCTCCGAGGGGCTGGGTTCGGTGGTGAATGCGAGACTCTCGAAGGTCAAAGAAGAACAACTCTCCATTCGGATTCAATTGGAAGCGGAGCGAACCAAAAATACCGCCGACGCCGCTGCAGCCCGGTTGCAGGCGCAAGCGTCTCACGTCGATCAGCAACGAGCCCTTTACGAACTGCGGCACGCGGAACTGGACGCACTGCATGTGCGAGCAGGAATCAGCGGCGTTTTGCAACTCGTACCGGTGGAAGTCGGGCAACGAGTGACCCCGGGGACAAATCTCGCGCGCGTAGCCGACCCGAAACGATTGAAGGCACAGGTCAAAGTGGCCGAAACGCAAGCGAAGGACGTGGTGATCGGACAGAAAGCTACGGTAGATACGCGAAATGGAGTGGTGAACGGCCATGTGTCGCGCGTCGATCCTTCGGTGGTCAATGGAACGGTGACGGTAGACGTGATGCTTGACGGCACATTGCCGCTGGGCGCACGGCCCGATTTGAGCGTGGACGGAACGATCGAGTTGGAAAATCTGAGGGACGTGCTGTACGTCGGCCGTCCGGTGCATGGCTCCTCCGATAGCACGATCAGCTTGTTTAGATTAGCTGTGGACGGATCTGAGGCGGTGCGGACGAACGTGAAGTTGGGGCGCAGTTCGGTGAACACCGTGGAAGTGGTGGACGGCCTGCAAACCGGAGACAAAGTCATTCTGTCGGATATGTCGCAGTGGGACAACTACGAACGCATACGGCTGCGGTAGATCGCGGACGGTACAAGAATTTCGCAATTGGCAGCGGAGGAAGCAGTGAAAACTGTGTGGCGGGAGATACGCTACAGCCTGCGGGTGCTTGGCAAGAATCCCGTGTACGCGTGCATCCTGATTGTGACGATCGCGATCGTTATCGGAGCGAACACCGGGGTCTTTTCTTACTTGGAAACAATGATTTTGCGAAACGTCGAATCTGAAGCGAAACAGTTGGTCGTAATCGCCGAACGAAAGTCGGATGGGCCTGCGAGCTTGTCGTTCTCTTATCCCATGTATGTTGGTTTGCGAGGAAATAACGAGACTCCGAGGGCGATCAACGGACGCGGCGGTTCGCCGAGGAACCTGGATTATTTGTGGGGTAGCGAGCGCGTTCGCGGAGAATTTGTTTCCGGGAACTACTTTGCCATGCTTGGCGCGCATTCATGGATCGGACGGCTGATTTGTGAATCGGATGAGCAATCCATCGACGGGCGGGCCGTTGCGGTGGTCGGCTACGATTTCTGGAAAAGTCACTTTGGCGGCGATCCATCGGTTGTCAATCAATCGATTTCCATCAATGGGCACCGCGTCACAGTGATCGGAGTGACACCGCCGGGTTTCCATGGAAGCGGTGCTGAAATTCTTTTGCCGCTTTCGACAAATGCAATCTTCCATCCCTCCCCAGGAAACAGAATGAGGAACCACAACGAGCAAGTGACGATGCAGAAGGCGAGCCTGGCGCCTGCGGCGAGGGTGCGTTGCGCCACAACCATCCCAGAGAGTGGCCCGAACGAGCGGCCACGAGCCTTCGGCAAAACGGGACCTCTCCGCTTCGACAGGAGTTGTTAATGCCGGCGCTCTGGCAAGACATTCGGTATGGACTGCGAATCTTGGCGAAGAATCCGGGCTTCACTGCCATCACGGTGCTGACGCTGGCGTTGGGTATTGGGGCGAACAGCGGAATATTCTCTGTGATGCGCCAGGTATTGTTACAGCGATTGCCAGTACCACGGTCACAGGAACTCGTACTCCTTTATGGGCCGGGGCCACGGAGCGGGCATGTCAGCTCCGATGAAGGTGATGGCTCGGAATCCTTTTCGTATCCAATGTACAAGGATTTGCGAGAGCACAGCACGGTTTTTGCCGGGCTGGCAGCGAAGGCAGACTTCCCGTTAAGCGTAGCCTACCGCGGAGAGACGGAACGAGCGGAAGCGGAACTCGTTTCTGGAAATTATTTTGAAACGCTGGGCGTACAACCAGCGCTGGGCCGGCTGCTGCAGCCTTCCGACGAGGTATCGAGGGGCGTCAATCCCGTAGTGGTGCTGGGTTACGGTTATTGGCAAAAGCGTTTTGGCGGAAGACCCGGAATTCTGAATCAGAGCGTGCAGGTGAACAATCGCCTGATGACGGTGGTTGGTGTAGTGCAGGCGGGATTTGATGGAATTCAGTTGGGACGAATTTCGCAAGTTTATTTACCCATTACCTTGAAGCCGATTGTCACGCCAACCTGGGACGGTCTGGATAATCATCTGGATTACTGGGTGAAGCTAATCGGGCGATTGAAGAGTGGAGTGTCCCAAGCGCAGGCTTCGGCAGCGCTTGCGCCGACGTATCGTGCGCTACTGGAGAACGAGCTGCCCCTAGTGCGCACACATCTTGACGACCGAGAGCTCAAACAATATGTTACGCAACCTCTGGTGCTGCATAGCGGAGCCCGCGGACGGCCGCTGCTCGAGAATGACACGCGGCCACAGTTATTGACGCTGATGGGCATGGTTGGGCTGGTTATGTTCATCACTTGCGCGAACGTGGCCGGGTTGCTTACGGCGCGAGGTGCGGCGAGACAGAAAGAGATCAGCGTGCGTTTTTCACTGGGCGCGAGCCGCTGGAGAATCGTACGCCAATTGGTCGTCGAAGCGTGCCTGCTGTCATTTACTGGTGCGGGACTGGGACTCCTGATCGCGAGCTGGTTGAGCTTTGCGCTGGTGCGATTTGCGGCAAACAACATGATTGCCGACGGACTCTCCGCTTCGCTGAATATTCCCGTGCTGGCGTTCACGTTGGTTCTCGCGTTATTTTGCGGCATTTTGTTTGGCATAGCGCCGGCGATCGGCACGACGCGAGTTCATCTGACGTCCACGTTGAAAGAACAAGCGGGATCGCTGTCGTCGGGGCTTACCCACGCGCGAATGCGGAAAGCGCTGGTGGTATGCCAGGTGGCCTTGACACTGCTGCTGGCGACCGGCGCGTGGGGCTTTGTGCGCAGCCTCTACAATCTGCAGCGGGTCAATTTGGGATTGCGGACCGATCACGTGTTGCAATTCTCGATCGCGCCAGACCTGAACGGATATGACCCGGTGCGGAGCCTGGGACTGTACCGGCAGCTGAAAGAGAAACTAGGAGCGCTGCCGGGGGTGGTATCGGTAAGCGCGACCGAGGAACCGCTGATCGCGGACAGCAATCGCGGCGGAAACGTCACGGTGGAGGGCGAACCAGCCGACCTTGCGGGAACCCGGCACATTATGCTGAATGCGGTTACTCCGGGGCATTTTGCGAATCTCGGGATTCCGCTATTGCAAGGGCGCGAATTCACAGCCCAGGATGGCGCGGAGGGCGAGAAGGTTGCGATCATCAACCAGGCGATGGTGAAGGAGTTTTTCCCCGACGGGCGGGTGGTTGGCAAGCGCTTGATGCGCGGTGGCGGCAAGGGGACGCTCGATACCGAGATTGTTGGCGTCGTGCAGGATAGCCATCATTCCGGGGTAAAGGAAAAGCTAACGTCGTTCCTGTACATTCCGGTGACTCAAGAGCAGGCGATCCCTTCGCTGAGTTACTACGTGCGAACGACAGGAGATCCGCTGCTGCTGGCAAATTCCGTTCGAGGAGCCATCGCGGAACTTGATTCGAGCCTGCCGATTTACGATGTTCGTTCCTTTGCGCAGCAAGTGGATTTGCGTCTAAGTGCCGATAGGCTTTTGGCACTCCTTGCGCTGATGTTCGGGGCGCTGGCGGCGTTGCTTGCCGCACTGGGGATTTATGGGCTGTTGGCGTACACGGTAACGCAGCGAACGCGAGAGATTGGAGTGCGCATGGCGCTTGGTGCCGAGCCCAAGAGAGTGGGATGGATGATTTCCGGCGATGTGGCGCGGCTGCTCGGATTGGGGATTCTTGTGGGACTGCCGCTGGCGTACGTCTTCAGTAGGTTAGTAGGCTCGATGCTGTACGAAGTGCAGGCATTTGGTGTATCGAGCATCGGGATTTCACTTTTGGCCCTGGCGCTGATGGCAGTGTTGGCCACCTTCATGCCGGCGCGGCGTGCAACGAAAATCGATCCGATGGCCGCACTGAGGTACGAATGATGCTTCGGACGGTCTGGCAGGACATTCGTTACGGTTTTCGGATGCTGCGGAAGACACCCGGAGTGACGTCTGCGGCGCTGCTGATGCTGGCGCTGGGAATTGGCGCAAACACGGCGTTATTCAGCACGGTAAAGACTGTTTTGCTGAGCGCGCTGCCCTACTCGAATCCAGAGCGGCTGGTTTCGCTCGCGTCCGCCGACCATTTTTCGGGGAATCCGGTCACGGTTTCCTATGGTCTGGTGGAGGATTGGAGGCAGCTGAGTCGCTCCTTCGAGCGCATTGCGTTATTCCGTGACTGGGGCCCAACGCAGAGCGGCCAAGGCAAGCCGGAGGTGCTGGAGGGTTTGCGGATATCACAGAACCTGTTGCCTATGCTTGGAGTTTCGCCTTTCCTTGGACGTAATTTTCTGCCCGAAGAAGATCGCCCGGATCGCCGACATGAGGTGTTACTGACCTACGGTTACTGGAAACAGCGGTTTGGCGGAAACGGAGAGGTTGTGGGGTCGAAAATCTGGCTGAACGAAACGCCTTTCGAAATTGTGGGCGTGTTGCCGGTAGATTTCGATTCGATTTATTCTCCGGGGCTATGAAGGCGCCACAAATATTAGCCCCGCTTGGTTATGGTCCCGCGATGCCCGAAGCATGTCGATCTTGCCAGCATCTACGCAGTGTCGGGCGATTGAAAAATGGAGTGACCGTGGAATCGGCGCGCGCGGAAATGAACACGATCCAAAGTCAGCTGGCGAAAGAATTTCCTAACGATTACCCGCCGGACTCGTATGTACAGTTGACTTCGTTGCACGCGGCTGTTGTGAGGAACGTTTCCGCGATGCTGTGGCTTTTGATGGTAGCTACGGGATTCGTTTTGCTGATTACCTGCGCAAATATCGCGAATCTCACGCTGGTACGCGCTACATCGCGGCGGCGAGAAATGGCGGTACGCGCGGCGTTGGGTGCGGGAAGAAAAAGATTGCTAGCGCAACTTCTAGTGGAGACGATGTTGCTGACGATTGCCGGAGGAATTGCGGGCGTATTTGTCGCTGCGTGGGGAGTGAGAGCGCTACAAGCGTGGAGCCCGACGAACATTCCACGTCTGGGTCAAGTGCGAGTTGATTCCAGCGTGCTGTTCTTCTCGCTGGTCGTGAGCATGCTGGTCGGCGTACTGGCGGGAATCGCGCCGGCGATGGAATCGGCAGGGTGCGAGGCGAAAGAAACGCTGCAAAGTGCGGGCCGTGGAGCAATCGGGCCGGGCCGCTGGAACCTTAGGAGCGCGTTGGTGGTGGTGGAAATCGCCATGGCATTTATTTTGGCGATCAGCACGGGCCTGCTGGTGCGAAGCCTGGGCCGAGTGGTAGGGGTCCATCCCGGTTTTGAGGCAGCGCACCTGCACACCGCAGCGTTCAATTTGATTGGGTCGAAATACCAGAAGCGCGAGGAATCGCTGCAATTCGAAGAGACGTATCTTGAGAGACTCCGCCAGGTGCCGGGAATCGAGAATGTCGCGATGGTAAGCACGCTCCCGCTAGGGGGCGGCTTCGATCGGCGAGGATTCCACATACAAGACAGAGTGCTGGCCAGCACTGCCGAAGCGCCCGATGTCGACGCCTATTTTGTGACACCCGGTTATTTCGACACGATGCGCATACCTATGATTAAGGGCCGAGGGTTTACGGAGGCAGACGCCGCCGTGGCTGCTTCCGCGCCGGTAGCGGTGATCAGCGAGAGCACCGCCAAGCAAAACTGGCCGGATGAAAACCCACTGGGCAAGGCAATTCAGCTGGGCGGCCGGCACGAGAACAAGCCGTGGGCGGTAATCGTCGGGATTGTGGGAGATGTCCGGCAAACCGGGTTGGATGCGGCGCCGACGGCCGACGCTTACTTGTTGGAAAGCCAAGAACCGTCTGGCGGAGGAAACCTGGTGGTGCGGAGCGGGCTTAATTCTGGCCAAGTGTCGCGGGCTTTGGAAGAGCAAGCGGTAACCTTGGATAAGAACACCCCGGTATACGATGAGGCCACCATGGAGGAGCGCATCTCGGTGAGCCTGGCGCAACGGCGATTCGTCTTGGCGCTGGTGGGCGGTTTCTGCGGACTAGCGATGTTGCTGGCCTGCCTGGGAATCTACGGAGTGATGTCCTATGTAGTTTCGCAGCGCACCAACGAGATCGGGGTACGGATGGCCATTGGAGCGCAATCCGGACGGATATTGGAAATGGTGCTTCACCAAGGGGCGAGCATGGTCGTTCTCAGCGGGGCGCTTGGTCTGGCGGGCGCAATCGGACTGGGCCGATACCTGAAAAGCAGCTTTTTGAGGTTAGCCTAACCGATCCCGTGACTTATGCGTTGGTGGGCCTGGTGCTTGCGCTCGCTGCGTTCCTGGCCTGCGCGATTCCCGCGCTGCGAGCCACGAGGGTCGATCCGATGGTGGCGCTGAGGTATGAGTGAGGAGCGATCTTAGTGCGAAAAAAACTGGTTCGTCTGGAACATTTTGTGAGGAACCCGTCGTATCTATAGGTGGGAAAGTTTGCCGATAACACGAAAATAGCCTGGCGTGCGGCCGGGTGGATTTGAAATAGGAGCCCAAATGAACAACGGAAATAATGTGCTGATCAAGATGGAAGGCGTGAAAAAGGTTTTCTTGACGGATGAAGTCGAAACGCACGCGCTCGAGGAGATCCATCTGGAGATTCACAAGGGCCAGTACATCTCCATTTCCGGGCCGTCGGGCTGTGGAAAATCCACGCTGCTGTCGATCCTGGGGCTGCTGGACTCGCCGACGGATGGCAACTACCTTTTAAATGGCCAACCGGTAGCGAATTTGAGCGCCAGCGAACGGACGCGAATTCGGAACCGGGAGATCGGCTTCATCTTTCAGGCATTCAATCTGATTGGCGACCTAACCGTTTACGAGAATGTGGAACTGCCGCTTACGTACCGGGGTACCGGGTCTGCCGAGCGCAAACAAAAAGTGGAGCACGCCCTGGAGCGAGTGGGCATGGCGCACCGAGTGCGACACTATCCGGCGCAGCTTTCGGGCGGTCAACAACAACGCGTGGCCGTGGCCAGGGCGCTCGTGGGCGACCCACTGATTTTAATGGCGGATGAGCCCACCGGAAACCTGGACTCACGGAACGGGGAAGCGGTCATGGAGTTGCTGCGTGACTTGCACCGGAATGGGGCGACGATCTGCATGGTGACGCACGACGAGCGCTATTCGCATTTCGCGGAACGAACCATCCGATTATTTGACGGGCGAATTGTGGAAGAGACGCAGGAAGCCCACGCAGCGGTTTGAGACTGAGCGCAAGGAGCTCCTGTGCTGCCACTGATCCAACTGAAAAACCTGGAAAAATCTTTCGAATCGGGCGGCCAGAAATTCTATGTGCTGCGGCGCATCTCGCTGGAAATTCAGCAGGGCGATTTCGTCACCATCATGGGGCCGTCAGGGGCGGGCAAGTCGACGCTCTTGAGCATTCTTGGGATGCTGGACGGTGATTGGAAGGGCGAATACTATTTTCTTGAGCAGGCGGTCCACAGACTGAATTCGAAACAGCGGAATGAACTTCACAAATACAACACCGGTTTTGTCTTTCAGAGCTACCACCTAATCGATTCACTGACTGTTTACGAAAATCTAGAAATACCGCTTTCGTACAAAAATATTCCGCACAAAGAACGCGTGAGCCTGGTTTGCGATGCGCTGGATCGTTTTAACATTGTCGGAAAGAAGGACCTCTTCCCCAATCAGCTTTCCGGCGGGCAACAGCAACTGGTAGGAGTGGCGCGCGCGGTGATTCAGAATCCCAAACTCATTCTCGCTGACGAGCCAACTGGCAATCTTCACTCCGCGCAGGGCGAAGAGATCATGGAACTGTTCCGCAAATTGAATGAAGGTGGAACGACCATCGTCCAAGTGACGCACTCGGAGAGAAATGCAGCGTACGGCAATCGGCTGATCCAGCTCAAGGACGGGTGGCTGGTCAACGAGACCGGATCCACAGTCGCGAAATCCGCATCCTAACGAAAAAGTTTTGCGCACAGGCTACCGCGGGAGAGCTCACATGAGGGGAGTGGCTCAGAACCTGAAATATGCAATTCGTCTCTTGGCGAAATCGCCCGGCTTCACCGCGGTGGCCATAGTTACACTTGCGCTGGGAATTGGCGCGAATGCCGCAATCTTCAGTTTTGTGCCGCGTTGCTGCGACCAGTGCCGTATGCCGCGCCAGATCGTTTGTAAACATTGAGCGAAGTGCGGCCGCAAATGGAAGATAGGTCGCAGAATGCGCCATCCGCTCGTTGCCTTGCGCCACGAATAAACTAAAATTCCGCGACTCCACAACAGGGACAATGGTGATGGCTGACGAGGATTGAGCACGAGTGTCCACGGAGACTGCCGTTAACTGAAAAAGCCTTGTAGAATGGCCACGAGTTCCACCTTTATGAAGATTGAGAATACACAACGCCATCGCATTCTGATTGCAGATGACCAGGCAGATATCCGCGAATCGCTACGCTTGTTACTGAAAAACGAAGGATTTGAGACCTATTCGGCATCGTCGCCTTCGGAAGCGCTGGTGGCGATCGAGGCGCGAGAGTTCGACGCCGTGCTGATGGACCTGAATTACACACGCGATACCACTTCGGGACGGGAAGGGCTGGATTTATTGACGGCGATCCAGCGGATCGACAATGCCTTGCCGGTTATTGTGATGACCGCCTGGAGCAGCGTGGAGCTTGCTGTGGAAGCGATGCGACTGGGTGCACGGGATTTTCTGCAGAAGCCATGGGAAAATGCGCGGCTGTTGAATATCTTGCGAACGCAGATTGATTTGCGCCAGGCACTGCGCCGGGCCAGCCGGCTCGAAGCGGAGAACCGGTTGTTGAACGTGGAGTCCCGCCCGGCGTTTTTCGCGGAATCGGAAGCGATGCAGCCAGTACTTAACTTAATCGGCCGGATCGGGCCGTCGGACGCGAGCGTGCTGATTACTGGCGAGCATGGAACAGGCAAAGAAGTGGTGGCACGCACGCTGCACGCGCTTTCGGGACGATCGGCGCGACCGATGGTGACCGTGAACGCCGGAGGATTATCGGGCGGGCTGTTTGAAAGCGAGCTGTTCGGGCACGTGAAAGGCGCGTTCACCGATGCGCGCACGGACCGCATCGGGCGATTCGAATTTGCGGATAACAGCACGCTATTTCTGGACGAGATCGCGAATGTACCGATGAATTTGCAGGCAAAGCTGCTGCGCGTGCTGGAGACGGGCGAGTTCGAGAGAGTCGGTTCTTCGCACACGCGGCGCGTCAATGTACGGGTACTGGCCGCTACGAATGTGGATGTGAATGGCGAAGTTGCCGCCGGGCGATTCCGCGAAGATTTGCTGTTCCGGTTGAATACAATTGAGATTCACCTTCCCGCGTTGCGGGAACGGCAGCGGGATATTGATCTCCTCGCGAATCATTTTTTGCGGATTTACATGGAGCGTTACCGAAAGAAGATCACGGGATTCGACTCACCGGCAGTGCAAGCACTCCATGATCATCCGTGGCCTGGAAATGTGCGTGAACTGGATCACACCATCGAGCGGGCCGTGTTGCTCTCGCAGGGGCCCGCGATACGCAGCCGGGATCTACTTTTGCGAGCAGCGGCTCCCGGTGGGACGTTGCGCATCGAAGACATGAGTTTGGACGAGGTGGAGAAATACCTGGTGCAACGGATGCTTGCCCGTCACCGGGGCAATGTGAGCCAGGCCGCAACGGCGCTTGGGTTGAGCCGGAGCGCGCTCTACCGCCGCCTCGAAAAATTCGGTTTGGAATGAAGAGCGTCACCTACGAACGACGAATTCAACTTCTTGCGCTGGCGGCGGGTCTTCCGGGTTCGTTGATCGCACTTTTACTTTTGTGGTTTGGACCTTACTCTTCCCAGACGGCCTGGACACTGACGATTTTGATTCTGGCGTGTTGGCTCGGATTCGCGATCTCACTACAACATCGCGTGGTGTTCTCGCTGCAGACACTTTCGAACCTGCTGGCGGCGATGCGGGAGGAGGACTTTTCTTTGCGCGGTCGCGGGGCGCGCAGCGACGATGCTATGGGCGAAGTGATGACTGAAGTCAATGCGCTCAGCGAAACCCTTCGCGAACAGAGACTGGGCGCTTTGGAAGCGACGGCGTTACTGCGCACGGTGATGGAAGAAATTGACGTGGCGGTATTCACTTTCGACAGCTCCGGAGAAGTTGAAACTGGTGAATCGCGCGGGGGAACGCTTGTTGAATCGCCCCGCAGAAAGATTGCTCGGCCTGAACGCCATGGAACTCGGACTACGAATTTGCCTCGAAGGAGAGCCAGCAAGGACCATGGAGTCGAGTTTCTCCGGAGGCTCCGGCCGTTGGGGAATGCGACGCGGAACGTTCCGGCAGGGAGGATCGCCACACCAGCTTGTGGTATTGACGGACCTGAGCCGAGCGCTGCGGGAAGAAGAGCGGCTGGCATGGCAACGGCTGATTCGCGTGCTGGGTCACGAATTGAATAATTCTCTGGCCCCGATTCAGTCCGTTGCACAGAGCCTGGAAACCAGTTTGCAGCGATCGGAAACAGCGCGTGGAGATGGTGCGGTGTTCGCCGACATGCGGCAGGGATTGAATATTATCCGGTCTCGTACGGAGTCACTGGGACGATTCATGGCGGCGTACACACAACTGGCGCGGCTGCCAAAGCCGACAATTGTGTCGGTGGATTTCGCCGAACTGCTAAGGCGTGTGGTTGCGCTGGAACGGCGGGCTCCGGTGGAATTAGTTGAAGGGCCGGCGGGGATGATCCAGGCTGATCGCGATCAAGTGGAACAACTTCTGATCAACCTGCTTCGAAATGCGGTGGATGCGGCTGCCGAAACGCGCGGCAAGGTGCGAATTGAATGGTCACGCAACGAAGGGATCCTGGAACTTTCCATACTGGACGAGGGGCCTGGTATCTCGAATCCAACTAATCTCTTTGTGCCATTTTTCACGACAAAGCCAGGAGGTTCGGGGATTGGTTTGGTGTTGAGCCGTCAAATCGCGGAAGCTCACGGCGGATCACTTACGTTGGAGAACCGCAATGACCGCCGTGGATCCAAGGCTTGTTTGCGCCTGCCGCTCTAAGCCCCCTTCCAATGTGGAGCCTAGATCCAAGAATTGTTGTCATTTGAAAAACGCATAGGGACTAAGTTACTGTCGCACCCAGCGCGGCAAGGACGGATCAGCATGAAACAGGGCGACGAATACAGACGGTTTGCTGCAGGAACACAGCCGGCGTACCTTCATCCGCCGTATGTCAGCACGATTCTACGGGCACCCACGAAACCCCTGGTGCGAATTCCACAAACCGTATCTGAGTTGACCGGTCCGGTATTCGCGCGACATAACGCCAGATTTGACGGCATCGACCTGGCACATCAAGGTAAAGGAGAAGCGATAGGCCAGCGGATTGTGGTGTCGGGAAAAGTGGTTGACGAAGCTGGCCGCGCGGTTCCGGACACGTTGATCGAGATTTGGCAGGCAAACGCGGCTGGCCGTTACCTTCATGAGTGGGATCAACACAATGCGCCACTTGACCCGAACTTCACGGGGTGTGGGCAGGTGATGACCGATGCGGAAGGCCACTACCGATTTGTGACGATACGGCCAGGCGTATATCCGTGGAAGAATCATTACAATGCGTGGCGGCCTGCGCATATACACTTCTCGCTGTTCGGCCCGGCATTTGCCACTCGGTTGGTAACCCAAATGTACTTTCCGGGTGATCCCCTCCTGACGCACGATCCGATTTTCAATTGTGTGGCGGACGAACCCGCGCGCAATCGATTGATTTCGGTTATCGACTGGGATTCCACCATTCCGGACCAGGCGCTTGGCTACCGGTTTGATATAACCCTGCGCGGCCCGGAGTCGCTGCCTTTCGAGAATCGGCCATGAGCACCCCGCCAACCACCTCGCAGACGGTTGGACCGTTCTTTAAGATCGGTTTTAGCCATCTCTATCGGGTTGATTTGGCAGGGTGCGCAATGCCTGGGGAACAGGTGACGATCCAAGGCAGGATTTTGGATGGAGAGGGGAAGCCCGTTTCAGATGCAGTCTTGGAGATTTGGCAGGCGGATGCGCATGGAAATTATTGCTCGCGAGCGGATGTAGAGGAAACCGAAGCAAAGCAAACGTTTTCCGGTTTTGGCCGCGTTCCCACGGACGAGCGCGGTTCATTTCGATTTTCCACCATCAAGCCAGGCAGTGTTTGTGGTCCTGACGGGAGGAATCAGGCGCCACACATTGTGGTGTCGATCTTTATGCGCGGACTTCTGACTCGATTGGTGACGAGAATCTATTTTAAAGACGATCCACGGAATGAAAACGACGCTATTTTGAATCTTGTGGAGAAAAATAGGCGCGCTACTCTCCTTGCAGTTCCAGTTGCAGGCGAAGCAGGCGTTTTGGAGTGGAATGTGTTCCTGCAGGGGCACGGCGAAACCGTGTTTTTTGATTTTTGACCATCTTCCTCGGAGGGATATGCACACACAAGTGGGAATTGTTGGCGCAGGTCCCGCTGGCCTCATGCTTTCTCATCTGTTGCAACGGCAGGGAATTGAGTCGGTCGTTATCGAGAAATATAGCCGGTGGCATGTGGAGGAACGGGTACGAGCCGGAGTGCTCGAGCAGGGCACGGTGGAAATGCTGGAGGAATTGGGACTGGGCGAACGCTTGCGGCGCGAAGGGCTAGTCCACTATGGAATTGAACTCAGCTTCCTGGGACGACGTCATCGAATTGATTTCAAGGAACTCACAGGTCGAGGCATAACGGTCTACGGACAAAATGAGGTGGTCAAAGACCTAACAAATGCGAGGCTGGCGGTCGGCGGAGAAATCATTTTTGAGGCGGAAGAGGTGGCCATCAGTGATGTCCAAACGAATCGGCCCTTTGTGCGTTATCGGAAAGACGGAGAGACGCAGTTGATTACCTGCGACATTATCGCCGGGTGTGATGGATTCCATGGAATCTGCCGTTCCGCGATTCCGCCTACACTGCTTAAGACCTACCAGCGCGTATATCCGTTTGCGTGGCTTGGCATTCTGGCAGAAGCGGCGCCATCTTCGCACGAGCTAATCTATGCGAATCACGAACGCGGCTTTGCGTTGCTCAGCATGCGCTCTCCAAAAATCAGCAGACTTTATTTACAATGCGAACCGGACGAAGATATCGTGCGATGGCCGGACGACCGGATCTGGGAAGAACTGGAGACACGGCTAGCCGTAGAGAATTGGAAGCTAACGCGAGGACCGATTTTTCAGAAGGGCGTTACAGGGATGCGGAGTTTTGTCTTGGAGCCGATGCAATTCGGCCGGCTTTTCCTGGCAGGTGATGCAGCGCACATCGTTCCACCTACCGGAGCCAAAGGTTTGAACCTTGCAGCGGCCGACGTGCGCGTGCTTGCAGCGGCGATGGCTGATTTCTACAAGACTGGCAGCTCAGCTTTGCTAAACCGTTATTCAGAAATTGCTCTGCGGCGGGTGTGGAAAGCACAGAGATTTTCGTGGTGGATGACTTCGTTGCTTCATAGGTTCCATGAGGAAAGTGCGTTCGATCACCGGCGCCAATTGGCCGAACTCGATTACTTGACGGGCTCGCGCGCCGCTTCGCAGAGCCTGGCGGAAAATTATGTGGGGCTGCCGTTCGATGCCTACTAGAAGTGCCGGAGCCTAGTTTGATCTGCCATTGACCGCAGGCAGACTGTCCGTTAATTTCTTTCTTCGCCCACCCAGTAACGATTTGCCCCAGGAGTTGGAAATGGCTACCTTACCCGGCTCATCGGTCGATTCATCGGCTCCGTTTAAAAATACACCGAGTTACCTTGTAGGGGAGCAAAATGGATTCCGCTGGTACCACGTCGACGACCCTGCTCTGCCGACGCTGGATGAACTCGCCAAAGCGTACGATCTCCATGAGCTGGCCGTAGAAGATTGCAGGGTTCCGGGCACGCGCGCCAAGATCGATGAATACGGAGAGACACTGTTTGTCGTCGCCAATCTTGTGAGCTTCAATGCGGCGCAGGACGAGTGCTCGTTCTCGGAGATGGATTTCTTTCTTCGAGACAAACTCCTGATCAGCGTATGCGACGGTCCCAATCCGTTTGTCGACGCGGTGCGGGTCGTATTCCCTTCGGAGCCGAAGCTGGCAAATCCCGGCAGACTTTTCCATCGGCTATTGGACGCGATGGTGGACCGTTACTTGCCGGTGCTTGATTCGATTGAAGAACGCATCGAACTGCTTGAAGACAAAGCGATCGAGCATACATCCACAAAACTACTCACCGATATTTTTACGCTTAAACGGTCGCTGATTGAATTTCGGCGTGTCACGATTTCCATGCGTGACATGCTTTCGCAGATCCTGCGGCGCCACGAGTCGTGGCTGCAATCCGAGGCACTGTATTTTCGCGATGTTTACGATCACCTGATGCGCGCGCTGGAATTTACGGAGACCTATCGAGACATACTGACCGGAGTACTTGAAGTGCATCTCACGGCGGCGGCCAATCGTACCAACGACATTGTGAAGGTAATGACCATCTTTGCGACGGTGACTCTGCCAATCCTGCTCATCACCGGCTACTACGGGATGAATTTCGACAACCTTCCGCTTTTGCACAATCCTCATGGGGTATACATTGCGACGGGCATCATGGCGGCGTTGGCCGCGGTGCTGCTATACGCGTTCAAGAGAACCGGCTGGTTTTGATCTTCGACAAGCGGTGGGCTGCGGTGAATTGGAGTACAATCGCGCATATCGCTCCAATTCAATTATGGTTAAGGAGAGCTTCATGAAATCGCGATTGTATCTCGCACCGTTCGTCATCGTGGCCCTGGCAATCTCCAGCATGGCTATGGCCCGGGCTCAGAAGGCCGAAGACGCTCCTGTTAAGGAAAGTGCGTTGAAGGCGACGGATGTTGGAACGAAACTGCTGCCCGACAAGGTATTCTTCCGCGGACAGAATGCGCCCGTTCAAGCACGCAATACTGCCGGCGTTCGATATGCGGACGGTTTTTATGTGCTGGTGGCGCTAGTCGATAATTCGGGATACTCATCGGGAATTCGCGAAAAATACCAGGCGTACTTTATCACGGAAGTTCCACTGGAATTCGGCGGGCAGAGCTTGAAGCCAGGAGCGTACGGAATCGGTTTTCTGGATGCGGATAAGTTCATCGTGATGGATATCGGCGCGAATGACTTGTTCACGACAAGTTCAAAGAAGGACGCGGAACTGAAACATCCCATACCAGTGCAAGTTATAGCGGTGGATGGAGGCGGTTATCGGCTTTATAAGGGCCGCGACTTCGTGGAATTTCATCGCGCGAAATAGTTTCCTCGAGGAAAAAGGGGACTGCCGTGAAGGCAGGCCCTTTTTAATTACCACACAGGCGAAATAATCGCCTTACGTATCGCTGAATCGGTACTATGCCAGCGTTCAGCCTTTAATTTGTCCGGACGCAGCATCCCAAGTTACGACATTCCGTCGGAAGTAAGATTCATTGGACATGTGGCAGGCCAGAGCGGCGTTGTGGCCGAACACGGCGTCTTCGGTGACAGGTTTCCGGGTACGCACCGCCTGAAAGTAGTTCCAGAGATGTGGGCGAACATCGTCCCAGGAATCGCCTTTGTAAGTGAATCCATCGAGTAGCGGCTCTTTGCCGGGAGCGGGGTCATGCTCTTCGTGCCATTTCTTGTAATAGGCTTCGCGCATGGCTTCGGGGAAGCTGGAAGCGTAATAACTGGGAGACGAATCTTCGCCGGTTTGCGGTGAATAGGTCATGGTGGTTTCGGTCACTTCGAGATAGCCCTTGGAGCCCTGGAAGCGGTAAAGCTCCGGCGTTTCGCAGCCGAGATTCAGGCGCAAATAAACCGGATACTTTCCGTACTCGAAAAGTGTTGGTTGAACGTCGGGCATGTTGCGACCGTCATTGAAGCGAAGAATGGCGCCAAAGGAAGCGGCGCGCTTGGGAGGTTCGTTCCAACCGAGCATGTAGTTCATGCCGCTGACGAGATGGACGAGTAGATCGCCGGCAACGCCCGTTCCGTATTCCCTCCAGCAGCGCCAGCGGGCGTAGAGCTTGGGATCGAAGGTGCGCTTGGGGACGGTTCCTTGCCACGTTTCCCAGTCGAGCGTTTCGGTCGAGAGGCCTACGGGCAACGGATACACCCAGGCACCGTTCGGATCGTTGCGGCCGAGCGAGCCTTCGACAAGTGTTAAATCGCCGATGATTCCCTGCGCAAGAAGCTCCTTGGCTTTGGCGCAGATGACGGAACTGACGCGCTGCGAGCCGATCTGCACAATGCGTCCGCTTTTTTTGGCGGCACTCTACCATTTCAATGCCGTCGGCCGGGCTGTGCGACATGGGTTTCTCGCAGTAAATATCTTTTCCTGCTCCGACGGTGTCGACAACGATTTGTTTATGCCAGTGGTCAGGAACGGCGGCGATGATGCAGTCGATGTTCTTGTCATCGAGCAGTTCCTTGTATTTGCGCGTGGTTTTAATATTTGGGCCGGCGATCTCCTTGGCGAGAGCCTGCCTTCCATCCCAAAGGTCGCAAGCGGCCACGCATTCGACCCCAGGCAAGGTGACGGAAGTGGCGAGAAGCCCCGAGCCCTGCATGCCCACACCGATGATGGCGAAACGAATCTTATCGCTCGGCGCCGAATATTCCCATGGGGCGGGAATGCGGGCCGGCTCCAGGAAAATGGTGTTCGCGGCCATCATGGCGCCGGTAGTGCCGGCACTTTTTTGCAAGAACGTTCGCCTGCTCATTTCATTCTTCGTCATCAAGCCTCCTAATCGTTTTTGATTTCAAATGAAATCTTCATGGCAGTGGCTGGATACTGACTTCCTTGAAGAAAACGACGTCATCATTACTATGGTTCTGTAGGCCGAAATAGCCTTCGTTTGGACGAGTGCCGCGTTGCGGCTCGAAATCGAATTTGCGCTCCGGGACAGGTTGGCCTTCGGTGTAATCGGTGACCTTGACTCCATTGATCTCGACGATGGTACGTGAGCCATCGATGGTGATGATCATGGTGTTCCATTCCGGGCCGGGCTTGGTCGGTTTGGCAAGAGGTTTAGTCAGAGAATAGAGTGTCCCGGAGATATGGTAATCGTCTTCATTGGACTTCTCGGGTTCGTTGTCGATTTGTACCTCATACCCGTAATGCACGGGCATCCACTCTTCGCGAGGCTCGACGGGGATACGAATAAAAATGCCAGAATTGTCGTTATGGTCGCGCATGCGGAAGACCACCCGAAGGCGGCAATGGCCGATTTTTCCGCCGGTCCAGTATAGAAGTCCCATCCCGCCGTGAGTATGAATCTCTCCATTCTCGACAGTCATATTACCCGGGCCGACATGCTTCCAACCGGTCAGGTCTTTCCCATTGAAGAGCGGCTTCCAGCCAGACTCTGGCGTACGCGCCGTCAAAAAAAAGGCTGCTATCAGCATCACGCCAAACAGAAAACCAGATTTGCACATTCGCTATCTCCCAAGAAATTAAGAAGCAAGAATATTACGGAGCATAAACCAAAGATTTGCCGGACGTTCCGCCAGCCGCCGAACAAACCAGGGATACCAATAGGTTCCGTAGGCAACCAGCACGACCGAACGATTGCCGGCACGCGCCAATCGTTCTTGTTCGGCGCGCTGAATCCCGTAGAGCATCTGCACTTCGAACGCATCGCGCTGTAAACCTTGCTGCGCGATATGTTCCGAGATACGGCGAATCATTTGTTGGTCGTGGGTACCAAAAGCGGCTCGCATACAGGTGCCGGCGGACCTGGCCCGCAACATTTCCTGCGCCAGGGAAAAATAATTTTGATCGACGTCCGCTTTTTGCGGGAAGGCGACGCTGGCTGGTTCTTTGTAAGCGCCCTTTACCAGACGAACGGATGGGCGCAGCGGAAGAAGGTCTAGAACGTCTTTAGCAGTACGGTACAAGTATGCTTGCAAGCAAATACCAACGTTAGGGTGATGGGCGAGTGCGGACTTGT
Source organism: Candidatus Acidiferrales bacterium (assembly GCA_963741365.1). GTDB lineage: Bacteria > Acidobacteriota > Terriglobia > Acidiferrales > UBA7541 > Acidiferrum. The sequence continues at coordinate 246,669 of CAVUHY010000014.1, forward strand.
AAATCCCAAGCGTCGCATCAACGTAATTGCTCGCTTCCATGTCGACCCAAACCGTGGAAGAAGATTTTCGGCCCGAAGGATTCGTTCTAGATTTTCCTCACAAAACTGTTTTGATAGGTCGAGGCCCAACTGGGTCAATTTCACGGATATTTCCGTGTCCAGGCCCGAATCGTGGATTCGGCGGATTACCTCCAGATAATGATCGGTGACTTCCTGGGCTTCGGCACGGTCGGCAACATTTTCACCGAGATGTGTGAACACTGTCCCAATCTGTTTTGCGCGCAATGCCCTGGCGGCAGCCAAGGCTTCGTCCAATGTCTCACCCGGCATAAAACGAGAAACACTGCGACGAACAAAAGGCAGTTGAACCGCGTGCTCGCGCAACCAGGCATTCTGAGACGCGGCAAGTAGCATCGAGCGCATGAGCGCCATAATCCTATTCAACCTCCGAAGGGGGAGCAATCGCGGTAGGTAAGTTCCGCGGGCCTATTCTAGACCAATTCGCATGGGGTGCAAAACTACATTACTGAGAATTCCGTCTATTTACAGAAGCTACGCGTCGAACATTTCAGGACGAGTGGTGGGGCCATCGAGGTGACCGACGAGCCTTTTTTCCAGGTCAACGCGGGATGGATTGAGTTTGTCTCGAAGCTGCTGCATCTCGTCTGCGTTTAATGGAGAAAAACTTCGAGCGACGGTGATGTTGTGATCGAGCATTTCGAGTGTCGGCATTCCCACAACGGCAGCGCCTACGGGCAAACTCATGGAATAGTGCAAAAGGGAATCGATGGTCGCCTTGCCGGCAGCATTCCCCAAAAGAAATTCCTGACCGGTGACTTTCATAGCAATCACGCCAAGGTTCTTTTTCGTGGCGGCTGGAAGCACCAATTCTTCAAACCGACCGTTGCGAGAGGCGTTCAGGGCCATTTGAACGCAATCGAGATCATTGTGCTGAATTGCGTGTGCCAGAACTTCTCCATTGGTATGGCTGGTCATTCCAATGAAGCGGGTCATTTTCTCATCACGTGCTTCGAGCAACGCCTTCATGGCGCCATCAGGCGCTTCAATCGCCGCGAGATCGTCGGCTTGGCGCAATCCGTGAATGTGAAGCAGATCGACCTGGCTCACTTGCAGGCGCTTCAAGCTGCCTTCCAGGCGGCGAAGAAATGCGTCGCGAGAACGATCCGGAATTTTAGTAGCCAGCCAGATTTCGTTGCGGCGCGTTGCCATCACCATACCAACGCGCGTTTCACTGATTCCGTCGCCATAAGCGTAGGCTGTATCCAGATAAGTGATTCCATGATCGATGGCGCGATTCAGAGCCGCAAGCGCCGCGTCCTGCTTTTCATACATCAAGAAGCGGCTGCCGCAGCCAAACGCTAGAATGGAGACCTTGGCGCCAGTGCGGCCAAGAGTGCGGCTGGGCAACGGAGTGATACTGGCAGGCAGCGAAGGAGAGATCTCGCCGAAGAGAGAGAGGCTAACTCCTGCGGCGGTACCCAATCCAAGTTTTTCGAGGAATTTTCTGCGTGATGGATCTTGATTCATCGTGTGCTCCTCGATGAACGATTTCTAGCGGTTGCTGACACGAGCTATTGTAGACCAATTCCCGTGTACTGCCACCAGTTCTCTATGTAGGCCCCGGGTGTGGCTTAATCATAGCATTAGCGCAACTTTGCTGGTTTCACCGGGTTCCCTTCTTGAGAAGGGATTGATCGATGAGATAGCCGATTTTCTTTAAGTGTTAGGAATACTGCGCATCGCTCCACTGGTGGATAGAAAGCGTATAAGAACGTCATGGCGTGACGCCGGGCGAAAACGAAAACAGGCTGCATGAAATACCGGACTGAGTTACGATGCAGGGAAAATTGTGAATAGACGCTGCGGCCGCCCGCGAAAGATCGAGGTGCGCCCGCTAGCTGTCATTATCCAAGCACCTCAAGCTCGGCATTACTCATCTTGATAGAGCAGGTAAAGGAGAAGGCAAATGAATCGTAAGCACGGCCCGTTCCAATGGCTAGTATTACTCGGAGCGTTTCTTTTTCTCTCGGCAGGTTTAACCTCTGCACAGAACAAGGCTGCTGGCGACGGTACAAAACCAGGCACTGCTACTTTCACAGTGACCGTGGTGGGCAAGAAAGATGCCACGCCTCCCCTTGCGCTTGACGACGTACAGTTATTTACCGGGAAGGAACGCAGACAGATTGCCAACTGGAGGAAGGGCGAGAAGCTGTTTCTGGCGATTCTGATCGACGATTCCATCGACAGCGCGGCGGCCGGCCAGTGGGATTATCTGAAGGAATTCATCATGGCTCAGCCACCTTCCACCTACCTCGCCGTTGGTTACCTGCGAAATAACACGACCATGATGGCGCAAGATTTCACAGAGAATCATGAACTGGCTGCGAAGGCATTGCGGATTCCGATCGGGCTTGGCGGCATCGGTTCCAGCCCTTACCTCAGCACAATGGACATGCTGAAGCGCTGGCCTGCAACCGGACTTCGCCGCTCAGTCATTTTGATTTCATCGGGCATCGATTACTTCCGCGGACCGAATTATGGGACGTATAGCCCTGACCTAGACCCTCTGATCCAGCGCGCGCAGAGACAGAACACAAACATCTGGACGATATATTTTCCCAGTTCCAGCCACCGTGGTAACAGTTTCTTCCTGGCCAACAACGCGCAGACTAATTTAGCAAAACTGGCCGACAATTCGGGCGCCGAATCTTACTATCTTGGCGTTTCGGCTCCTGTTTCCTTGAAACCCTATTTCGATGAGATTGCTCAACATCTGAACAACCAGTACCTCTTGAGCTTTGTGGGTAGCGGCGGCGAGAAAGGCAGATACCAGCCCGTGAAACTCAGGACTGAGTTCAAGGACGTAGAATTCTTCACGCCATCAGCGGTCTTTATTGCGGGAACCAAGTAATTTCCAGAGTTAAACCCAGAAACCACGGCGCTCTGAATAGCTGCGGAGCGCCGTTTTTTGTTCTGGCCTATCTTGCTCGCTCTCGCCACCCGCGTTACACTTTCTCCGGCAGGCTTGACTCTCACAGATGCGCTAGTGAATCGATTTAACTGGGCCTATTTTGCGACGCTGCAATGCGGACCTGGCCGGGCGAGAAAGCTTGCGGAGGATGGGCATGAAGGAAGTCAGTCGATTTAGGTGGAATGCTCTCAGGCTGTTGGCTGGTTGCCTTGTAGCTGCACTCTACTTTGAATTACTTCCCGCGGCTGAGGCTGCGGAACAAATTTTGCTGCGCGACGGCTGGACGGTGCAGTCTTCGGCCAAAGTGAATGGCGGTGGAGAAAAGGTCTCGTCGCAGGGATTTGATACTGCCGGCTGGTACAAGACATCCGCACCGAAGACGGTATTCGCGGTATTGGTTGAAAACGGAGTTTACAAAGATCCCTACTTCGGGATGAACCTGCGTTCCGTTCCCGGCGTCGAGTACCCCCTCGGAGGGCAATTTGCCAACTTGGAGATGCCTCCCAACAGTCCGTACGCCGTCCCCTGGTGGTTTCGCAAGGAAATCGAGGTGCCAAAGCAATTCAAGGGGCACACGGTTTGGATGGCCTTCCGGGGAATTAACTATCGAGCGGAGATTTGGATCAACGGAAAGAAGCTGGCCGGTTCCGAAGAAGTAGTAGGTGCGTTCCGGCGCTACGAATTTAATGTGACCTCCTTCGTGCATGAAGGAGGGAAAAATGTTTTGGCAGTGGCGGTATCGGCGCCTAAGGCTGGAGAGCTAGGAATTACGTTCGTGGATTGGAATCCGACGCCACCGGACAAGGACATGGGTTTGTGGCAGGAGGTTGTGCTCAGCGAGAGCGGCCCGGTGTCGATTCGCCACGCGTTTGTTGCCACCAAACTTGATCTGCCGGGAGCCGAGAAGGCGCATTTGACGGTGCGGGCGCAGTTACAAAATAGTTCCAGCGCGCACGTGAAAGGCACGTTGAAAGGCAAGATAACTGGTGGAGGAAAAGCGATTGCGTTTTCAGAAGTAATCGAGCTGAACGCGAAGGAATCGCGCGAAATAGCGCTTTCACCGGACACTGTCGCCACACTGAATATCGATAAGCCAAGACTGTGGTGGCCATTCCAGATGGGCGAACCATTCCTGCACGATCTCACGTTGGAATTTCACCTGGAGAAGTATGGAATTTCTGACACGCAGTCGCAGTCCTTTGGAATTGTGCAGACGGATTCGGAGTTAACGGCGGAAGGCTATCGGTTGTTTAACGTGAATGGGAAACCCATACTCATCCGTGGCGCAGGCTGGACTCCTGACATGATGCTGCGCGCCGACGAATCGCGGCGAGCGGCTGAATTCCGATACGTGAAAGAAATAGGAATGAATACGATCAGGCTCGAAGGAAAACTGGAAGACGAAGCATTCCTGGAGCGGGCCGATCGAGACGGAATTCTGATTATGGCGGGGTGGTGCTGCTGCGACGCTTGGGAAAAATGGAATAAATGGGGAGACGAGAATCGCCATGTTTCCGTTGATTCCTTGCGCGATCAAATGCTTCGCTTGCGCAAACATCCGAGCATGCTGGTATGGCTGAACGGCAGCGACAATCCTCCGCCTGCGGAACGCGAGCAGGCTTATCTCGATGTGGAAAAAGCCACTCATTGGCCCCGGCCGATTCTATCTTCCGCCACCGCGAAAAAAGCAGAAGTCACGGGAGACAGCGGCGTAAAAATGAACGGTCCCTACGAATACGTTTCACCCAATTACTGGCTGGTGGACACGAAGTATGGCGGAGCTTTTGGATTCAGCACCGAAATTAGCCCTGGCCCAGCCGTGCCTCCACTGGAAGAATTGCAGTCCATGTTTCCCGCGGAAAAGCTCTGGCCCATAAACGAATTTTGGGATTTTCATGCGGGCGGAGGCATGTTCAAAAATATTAAGATTTATACGCAAGCCCTTGAATCGAGGTACGGCAAGACCAACAGTGCCGCGGATTTTGCGTGGAAGTCACAAGCAACAACGTATGAAGGCCAACGTGCCATGTTCGAAGGCTACGGTCGAAATAAATACAAGTCCACGGGCGTTATCCAGTGGATGCTGAACAATTCATGGCCGGGGATGATTTGGCATCTTTACGACTATTCGCTGCGTCCCGCGGGCGGATATTTCGGCACAAAGAAAGCGCTAGAACCGTTGCACGTGCAATTTTCTTACGACGATCGCGGTATCGCCGTGGTGAACAACACTCAACACGCCGAAAAAGGGCTGAAAGTTGTTGCAAAAGTCTATTCGCTTGCTGCAGCAGAGCTATTCAACAAGGATTCTGTCACCGATTTGGAAGCGGACGGAGTGGCCAGACTTTTTGCGATACCCGAGCCAGCCGCGAACAACACGACTTATTTTCTGTCGCTGCAACTCAGCCGCGCTTCCGGTGAAATAGTGAGCCGGAATTTCTATTGGCTTTCCGCGAAGCAGGACGTCCTCGATTTTGAGAAGTCCGAGTGGTACTACACTCCCCTTACCTCAACCGCCGACTACACAGCATTGCAAAATCTGTCGAAAGCAAACGTGAAAGCATCCATGAAGTCGAAAGAGAATAGCGAAGAATTGGCTGGCCAAGTCGTCGTCGAAAATACGGGAACGAGCGTGGCGTTTCTCACGCGGCTCAGACTGCTGAAGAATAAAAACGGCCCGGAGATTTTGCCTGTTTTTTGGGAGGACAATTACCTGAGCCTCCTGCCCGGGGAAAAAAGAGAAGTTGGAGTCCGGGTGCGCAAAGCCGATCTGGGAAATGCCAAGCCGGTGCTTTCTGTCGACGGCTACAACGTGGCTCCGGCGGTTCAATAAAAATAAGAAGGTCCGGGGGTAGTTTGGTTAGACGCCGCGGGTCGATTCGCGGATGACAAGTTCAGGGTGAAGTTTCTGAGAGACGGCGGTCCATTCGCGGTTCTCGTGCCCAGCTTTAATTGCGTCCATCACGATGTTCACCGTGGTGTTGCCCATGGTTTCCAGGGGTTGGCGAACGGTAGTCAGGGCGGGAGCCGAGAGTGCGGACAAGGCTACATCATCAAAGCCCACTACAGAACATTGATCGGGAACTTTGATCCCGGCTTTCGAGAGAGCACGGATTGCGCCCAGCGCCGTTAAGTCATCAAAAGTCAGCAGGGCCGTAAATTTCTTCTTATGAAAAAGAAGTTCCTCGGTCAGGCGAATTCCATTTTCAAAGCCGGAGCTAGGGTCAAAAACATCCGGCAGATTAAAGACTAGCTCTGGGTCAATTTCAAAACTTACCGACTGCGCAAATTTTTGTATGCCGCGCCATCTGGGCGCGCTGTCGATCAGTCGCTTTGGACCGCGAATAAAAGCGATGCGTCGATGGCCCAACTGGTATAGATGCTCAAGTGCCAGGCGTCCTCCCGCTTCATTGTCGACCATCACGGAATTGATTTTTTCCTGAGGCAACTTCCAACCGATGGTAGCCGCGGGAATTTCGCGCTTGTTTAGATCGGCGAGAACATTGATGTCCACGAATAGCCAGTTGGCGACGACGATTAAGCCGTCCACATGGCGCTCCAGCATCATTTCCAGATAGCGTTCGAAGCGGTCACGTTGATTTTGGGCGTCGGCAAAAATTGGCAAGTACCCGAGAGGATAGAGGGCATTCTCAATACCGCGAAGAATCGGTGTGCAGAAAGGGTCGGTAACATCGAAAAACATCACGCCAATACTCTGGCTGCGCTTACTGCGGAGGAACCGAGCCATGGCGTTGGGGCGATAGCCGAGGCGCTTAGCAGTATCTTCAATGCGCTTGCGAGTGGTGGAAGCGATGTAGCGGGCAAGTGGTGCGTTGTTCAAAACGATGGAAACGGTCGCGGGCGAAAACCCGGTGGCTTCCGCGACATCGCGCATTGTGACCATCCCGCGTTTTCCGGCACTCTTAGCCATAGTCCAACCTCGCGAGGCCAATCTTCGTCCCGGCCCGCCGTAAAAGCAATCACAAACGTTTGCCTATTCTTCGGGGGGAAGTTCGAACGAAAGCGGTTTGCGGAACCAGTTGGTTTTCCAGATTCCGAAAGCGATGCCAGCGGCCATCCAGATAGAGCCAACGATAATCGCAGGACGGCTCAAATTCAACCACAACGCCAGGCAAATTACGAAGCCAATTACCGGGGGAATCAGGAATCCCAGCTTTTTAGTCTCCGAGCGGACAAAATATCGCAAGAAAGCGGCGGCATTCACGCCCATGAAGGCGATCAGTGCACCAAAATTAAGCATCTCCGCGCCCAAGCCGTAGGCCTGCCCGCCATTTATGATCTTCATAAACGTGCCCCAGTGGGACCCAGCGGTTTCGAGGTCGTAGGTTTTATAGCCTGCAACAACCTCCAGAAGAAATGCACCGGCAAGCGCCACGAAGCCGACGAGGAAAACGTTGTTGCGCGGAACACGATTCCTCGCGTCGACGACGCCAAAAAAAGATTTGGGCAACGCGTTGCTGCGGCCCATCCCGTACAGCAGGCGTGCAGCCCCAATTTGCGCGCCCATGCCCGAGCCAAAATTGGCCAGCAGCAGAGTGAATCCAACAATGGGAAATAATGGCGCCCAGGCGCGCCCGGCAACGAAGGAGTACGCGGTGTTTACGTCTGGGAACGGCTGGGACGCGGGCCACACCAATTGTGCGACGTAGACTTCGAACGCGGAGAGAATTCCTATGACCAGGCACGTCATTACGGTAGCGATCAATATATTCCGTCGCGGATTTTCCGCTTCTTCGGAAAGAGTGGAAATCCCATCGAAACCGATATAGGTAAGTACAGCAATCGAGGTGCAACCGAACAGGCCGCCAAAAGTAAATGTTTGCGGATCGTAGAACGGCCTCGTGAAATAGGCGGCATCGTGAGGCGCCGTCCCAAAAATGTATCGTGCGGCGGCCACAAAGATACCAACGACAACCATCCCCATGAGAACGGCCATGCCCACATTGATGCGCGCCGACGTCTTGATGCCGCGAATATTCAATAGCGTGAAAACAATGGCGAAGAAAATTTTCCAGATCCACGGCGAAATACCAGGCGCAAACTGGCTGGCTTGGCCCGCGCACCATACCGTGCAGATCAGTGGATTGAGCATGTAATCCATGACCATGCTCCAGCCGGTGATGTAGCCCACCGTTGGATTGATTTCCTGAGCAACGTAGGTGAACGCGGAGCCCGCGCTGGGATAAGCGCGCGCCATGCGGCCATAGCTCATGCCCGTGAACAACATGGCCACCATGGCGATGAGAATCGCTGTGACAACATGACCGCGCCCACGTTCGCTAAGGACGCCAAAAACGGACATCGGCGCCACCGGTTGAATGACGATGACGCCATACAGAATTAAATCCCACAATGTAAGCGTGCGTCGCAGGCGTGGGCCTGTGGATGAATTGGTGCCGGCTTCTCCGCTCAAGCACCTCTCCTTTTCGGCGGTCGGTTTGGTTCAGAACCGAGAACGACCGCTCGCGTCAAATTTCTCGGCGCGTCCGGATTAAGACCCTTTTGCAAGCCGATCGCTGTTCCCAGCAGATGTGCAGGAATCGCGCTGACAGCGTACCGTGCAAACTCCGGCCCGTCCAGACCCAACTCGATCAGCAGGTCGGCATTCTTTAGAACTTCGGGCGTGGCGCGATTCACAATTGCGCAAGTAGCGGCACCAAGTTCCTTTAGCTCCGCGCAAAGATTGGCCTCTGCGCTGGCCGAAACATCGGACATAAGAATGGTGATGAGAGTATCTGGTCCGGCGATGGACCTGGGTCCGTGACGGAACTCCAGGGAGTGATAGACCTGGGCGTAGGACGACGACATTTCCGTCACTTTCAATCCAGCCTCTTGTGCCAGCCAGTAGTTTACGCCCTGCCCGAGAAACACGTAATCCCGGAAAATGCGCCGGCCCGCGAACTTCTGAATCTTTTGTGCGTTCACGTCCAGCCACTTCTGTCCTTTTTGGGGCAATTGATCGAGCGCTGTCGAAAACTGATTGTCGCTTACGAAGTGCAATGCCAGTCGCTGAAAGGAAAGCAGGATGGCGGTAAACGAGCGCGTCATCACCACGCTCTGTTCATCCGCGATGGTCAACTTGAAGGCGTGCGTGCAAAGCTTTTCGAGAATACTCTCCGGATTACAGGTTACGCCAAGCGACTGAACGGTTTTGTGCGACTGGAGCAGTTCTGCAGCGCGGAGAACTTCGGTCGTTTCCCCGGAGCGTGACATCAACACAACTTGCTCTGCACCGGTGCGCCGCAAGGTTTCTTCAGGCGCGAAGAGCAACTCGCTGGCCGGAACCGCAGTGACAGGAATGTAGAAATATTTTGTCCAAAGAGCAGCAATGAGACGCGAGAGATAATAGCTGGAGCCGCAGCCGACAAACAGCCAAGGGCTGCGCGGAGAAAAAATGTCGGCGAGGTGCAGCAAAATGCCGGAATCAGCGAGATGTTTGTCCGTCTCCCGCCAGATCTTTGGCTGAGAAAGAATTTCCGCCAATGTATTTTCGCCCCGATATGGTTTGACTCGAGGCTTCTTTCCAGCGGTTTTTCCGGTATGGGTTGCCACGCACAGCCCCATATTTAAACGTTTCAATAGTGTTGTATTGTGCGAAATTGAGAGCCGTCGCGCAAGTCCTAATTGGCGCGGCAGACTCCGCGGCCGACGCATATCGCGTAACGCCAGATGGATTTCGGTTTTCTTGGGGGCTGGAGTAGAACGTCGCGGGATCGATACGCTGTATGCCGCGCAAAAGATTTTCGAACGGCAGAATGAACGCGCCGTTTTTCGCGAATGATCAGCTGCCCTGTACGTGAGGTCAGGGTGAGTGAATTTCCACAGCCGGTATCTCTTGCCTCACATCACGTAATTCCAGGAAACAGGATTGTGACAATTCGCGTCTAATAGAAGAAAGACGGGCACAACCCAGCCAGGCAGAATTGACTTCATGATGGGCGAATTATCTTTGATTGCCGACCGGCGGAAGTTTCACCGCGTACTGATGCACGCCAGTGGCTTCATTCTTATTTTTGTGGCCGCGTCGTGGCTCAGGAATATTACGCTTCGGCCCGATCCCATTCTGCAGGGGTATCTACAAATCACCACCGGCTTGTTCGCTTTCGTGTTCGCCGCGGTTGCCTTCGTTCGATTTCAGGGAACCCAGGATCGAATCTCCCTCATTCTTGGTTCGGGTTTCTTGCTCTCTGGAGCGACGCTGACAGCTTCCAGTGTTCTTTTTTTTCAACTGATCCATGAGAAGGACGTCTGGTTTTTGTGGGCGCCCGTGGCCTGGTGGATCAGCCGGTTGCTCCTGGCATTGCTGTTTGTGGTTGCACTGCTTGTCGAACATTTCTTGCCACGCTCTCGCCACCCGCGCCTGGAAATCGCCGGCGCGTTGTTCACGGTAATCTCGTTTACGTACTTGATTACAGCAACGTTGCGGAAGTTGCCGCAGGATATTTCCAACCACCCAGATTCATTCATACCTAATCCACTTCATCTTTTGCCTGCGGTTATCTTCCTGATTGCCATGATCGGTTACCGGCGGCGCCGTTACCTCAGCGATTCGGCCTTTGATCGGTCGATCTATATCGCGGTGTGGTTGAATCTTGCGGCGCAATTGGCGGCGTGCCAGTCGGTGCGCCTGCTCGATGGTCCGTTTGTCTTCGCGCAAGGGTTGAACGTTTGCTGTTACTTTATTCTCTTGGGCGGAGCGCTGCTGGACAGCGCGCATGTGTTCGAACAGGTCCGCCATCTGGCGGCCAGCGATCCGCTGACCGGCCTGGCGAATTACCGCAAACTCCTCGACGTCCTTGATACGGAGACGGAGCGAACACTTCGCACCGGTCGTCCCTTCGCGGTGCTTTTGCTCGATCTGGATGGGCTGAAGAAAATCAATGATAGTCACGGACACCTGGTAGGCAGCCGCGCCTTGTGCCGCCTGGCCGATATACTCCGCTTCCACTGCCGCGCAATCGATACAGCGGCACGCTATGGCGGTGACGAATTTGCACTGGTCTTGCCGGAGGCTCGCGAAGAAGAAGCGCAGCGGGTCATGGCGCGTATCCGTGAAACGATGACCGCCGACGAGGAATTCCCGCCGATTTCTGCCAGCATTGGAGCTTCGATTTATCACGGCGAAGGCGAGCGGGTAGAGAAGCTTCTAAAAGAGGCAGACCAGAACCTATATGATGAAAAGGCGCGGCGCCAAAGCGCGATGAAACCCATCGACACGGCGCGGAGGCGCGCCCACAAAAAGACCTGAGTAGGTGTCCTAATTTGCGGGCTTGAAGGGCGCAATCTGGTCTTCAATCTTTGACTTGTCTCCGACCACAACGATGGTCATATCTTCCGGTTTGATGTACTGAACCGCAAGCTTTTGCACTTCGGCGGGTGTGACGGCGTTCACCCTTTGAACGTAATTCTTCAGATAGTCCGAACCAAGGCCCTGGAAATCGACATATTGCAATTGGCCGATCAAGGCGGTGCGGTTGGAGTTCTGAATCACAAACAAGCCTGAAAGGTAGTTTTGAATACCCTTAAGTTCGGCCGCTGAAGGGGCTTCCTTCTGCAGCCGTTCAATTTCGCCGAAAATTTCTTTCAGGGACGGGCCCGTAACTTGAGTGGTCACGTCCGCGTGTTGCGCCCAGTAGGCATCGTGGTAGCGGCGGGAAATTTCGCTATAGGGCGAATAGGTGTAGCCCTTCTGTTCACGAATATTCGCGGTGATGCGCGAGTTGAAGGAACCGCCAAGTAGGGCATTCGTCACGCGCAACGGCAGCGCATCGGGGCTGGCGGGGCTGGTCACCGGAAGGCCGACCATCAATGTGGATTGTGGCGCGCCGGCACGGTCTGTCAAATCCAATGTCTTTCTTGCGTGTGGATTCGGAGGTTCGTTAAATCGAGCTGGGCCTTTGTTCCAGCCCCCGAAGGTATCTGCAACCGCTTTCTTGACTGCTGGCAGATCGAATCTGCCAGCTACATAAATATGTGCGCGCTGCGCACCAAAGTTCGCAATGTAATAGTCCTTTACGTCCTGCAGCGTCAATTTCTTCACGTCATCTTCCGTCGGAAGGACGGTTCCGTAAGGATGATCGCCATAGAGAATCTTACGGAAGCGGATCTCGGCGATGGTTTGCGGTTGCGAAGTTTGCAATGCGATGTTGCGGAGCATGTCAGTTTTCAGACGGGCAAGCTCCGATTCTGGAAACCGGGGATGCTCTAAGACATCGCCCAACAGACGCACTCCATCCGGAGCAAACTCTTGCAAAACATCCAAGGAAAATTCGGTTTGATCCGCGTCGGAATTGACCGAGAGGGAACTGCCCATACGCGCGGTTTCCGCTGCCAGCTGATCGGAATTCAATGTGGTGGTGCCTTCCTTAAAAAGATCCGCCGTCAGTCCGGCCACACCCGTATGACCCTTTCCCTGGTTTAACTGGCCGCTGGCGACCGCGATACTGATGGCCGCCTTGGGAATGATTCCGTACGGTACCAATGTGACTTTCATGCCGTTTGGCAGCGCGTAAGCCTCGCTCGCGGGAACCGTGAACGGTTTCGGCGCCGAGCCTTCCGGAGGAGCTTGCTTTTGCGCGTGCGCCGGCGAGGCGACCGACAAGGAGCAGACACCGGCCAGAATCATCAAGCTTACTTGCTCCAGTATCGAATTCATTTTCATAGGGATTCTCCAGTCCTATTGGTTCTTTGCCGGTGCCGCGGCGGGTTCTTTAGGCGCGGGTTCCAGCAGCACGATGGTTCGATTCTCGGGCCGCAAATATTCTTTCGCGGTTTTTTGGACTAGCTCGGGAGTCACTTTGCGGAATTCTCCGACCAGGGAATTTACACGCGCAGGATCATCGTCGAATAAAGCGAAGCTGGCCAGCAGGTCCATCAATCCGAATCCGCCGAACTGTCCCATGGTGTCGTAAAGATCGGAACGCAGCTTGACCAATGCCCGATCCAGGGTCTGTTGATCCACTGGCTTGTTCGCCAGCGGTTGGATTACGGTGTCGATTGCTTCGATCACCGTGTCGGATTTCGTGGTGGGGTCATATTCCAACTCCGCGCTGAACAGCATTGGGCCCTGGTAGTCGTACATATTGCCGAGCAAGTTGATGCCACCGTCCACGCTGCCGGTCAGGCCGCGCTTCTTCACCAACTCCTGACGAAATAGCGCGTCATCTCCCTGTACGAGCATCTGCAGAATTAAGCCCATAGCGTAATATTCGGGCGTGTTGCGCTCTGGCATGTGATAGCCCACAGCGATCGCGGGTCGAGGAGCGAGGGCGTCTCTCTTATTTACGCGCTTTTCTTGCTCCTGCCGCGGTTCCGTCAGATCGGGTTGTGGCGGAACTTGCGAAGCCTTGATTGCGCCAAAATATCTCTCGACCATTTTTTTCGCCCCCGCAGGGTCGAAATCTCCAACGATCGCCAGCACCGCATTGTTTGGAGCGTAGTACGTATCAAAAAATGATTTCACTTCATCGAGTTTGGCGGATTCGATATCAGTCAAGTCGCCGTAGAAATTGTGCGCGTTGTACCAGTTTGTGTTGGCGGCCATCGGCAAATCGATCCAGGGGAAACCGCCGTAGGGCTGGTTGAGCACATTGACCTTCACTTCGTTGCCGACCACGCCCTGCTGGTTCTTTAAATTCGCCTCGTTCACCGCTAAGCCGCTCATCCGGTCTGCTTCAGCCCAAAGCACAGTCTCCAATTTGCTGGAAGGCATCACCTCGAAATAGTTGGTGAAATCAAATCGTGTAGAGCCGTTCAAGATTCCGCCGTTGACCTGTACTAATTTCACGAATTCCATCTTTCCCAAATTCTTTGAGCCTTGAAACATCATATGCTCGAAGAGGTGGGCGAAGCCGGTTCGATCCCGGGGTTCGATGCGGAAGCCTATGCGGTAGTAGACTCCGACGCAGACCGTTGGCGCGGTGTGGTCAATCGAAAGCACCACGCGCAGCCCGTTTGGCAGCTTGTAATATTCCACCGGAATGTGGAATTCCTCGACGGCCGCATAGGCGGCTTGCCCCAGCGCCAAGAAACCCAGGGCTATAAATGCAACTTTATAAAACACATTCATGGCTCGACTCACAATTCCTGACATACTGCCTCCTCAAACGGTACAACCAAGCTGCTTGTGGGAAAGAATTGGGACAAACTTCTACCCTGATAGAGACGCAAGCGCTCGTGGAACGTTTCGTAGCCAAATGAAATTCTCAGTAAACGGACCTCTGCCGTTCGGTGGCCTTGCTGGCCAGGCTGAACCGCGGTTCGGGCTTGTTTCCGTCCAGAATCTGCCCGGCCAGATATTCTCCGAACGCGGGGCCGTGCTTGAATCCATGGCCGGAACCGCCACCAGCCAACCACACGTTGCTCCATTGCGGGTGACGGTCGATCAAGAAATCTCCATTCGAGGTATTTTCGTATTGGCAAACCCGAGTTTCGGTGATTTCTGCGTGTTTGAGAGCAGGGAAACGCCGCGCTACGTACTCGCGTGCCCAATCAGATCCCTCCTTGGAGGCTAACCGGGATTGCGTATCCGGGTCCACGAGTTCTCCGTGCAGGTCACGAGCCATTTTCAGACCGCGGCTTTCAATGTCGGGCATGCCGTACACATCATCATCCTGGAAAAACCACGTTGGCAGCGTGGGAGACGCGAACTGCGGATCTCCCGCGGGAGTCCCGAAGAAAAAGACTTCCTGCCTTGTGGGGAAAATCCTGGGTCCGAGCAATTCCGGAAAGAGCTTGCCTAACCATGGCCCACAGGCAAAAACGAATTGGCCACCGCGAAGGACATCACTTCTTGAGGTCAAAATGGAATTCAAGGTGGCACCCGTGCCTGGCGCGGCGATGTGGGCAATTTCAAATTGCGCCCCTAAACGGGTTGCTTCGCTTACTACGCAGGCCACCGCCCGCCGAGCCAGCAAAACGCCGCTTTCCGGTTCCAAAACTCCAGCTGTTATTCCATCGAAATTCATTTGCGGATAGAGTTTCAGAAGATCGGCGCGGCCGAGTACCTCAAAGGGTATTCCACATCGCTGAAGCACTTCTGTCGACTCGCTCAGGCGTTTATCTTCTGCAGAAGCGAGCCACAACACGCCGGTGGGAATAAATAGCTTTTGGGTCGAGGCAGCGAACAATTCTTTCCATTGCCCCAACGAATGCTGCGACCAGCGCGTATAAATTTCATCCGGTCCGTAGCCCATGCGGATAATGCGCGATTCGCCGCCGGAACTGGCCCGGGAATGCCCTGGGCCGTAAGCCTCGACCAGCAGGACGCGCTGCACACGCTTCGCTAAGTGCCATGCCGTGCACGCTCCAAATACTCCCGCACCCACCACCACAACATCATATGTAGAGGAGTAAGTCATCGAGTCGCCATCGTATCCAAATACGGTCAATACGCAAAGTCCCTTTCATCACGGACCCTTGCCGGAGTACTATTTGTCGCCTGACAAAATGCATTTGGGGGGAAAGAGTGAACCGCTCACATCGCTTGTTCCTGACATTCGTTGTTTGCAGCATCTTTTTCGGGAATCTTACCTACGCACAACAAACGATCGATCTCAAAACATTCGAAGGGATGAAGTGGCGTCTGATTGGACCATTTCGCGGCGGTCGATCCTTGACGGCCGTTGGAGTGTCCAGCCTGCCAAATACATATTATTTCGGTGCGGTTTCTGGCGGCGTGTGGAAAACGAATGACGGCGGGGTTTCCTGGGATCCGATTTTCGACAAGCAGAATATTGCCTCCATCGGCTCGATCGCTGTTGCGGATTCCGACCCCAACGTGATTTACGTGGGTACCGGCGAAGCGTGCATACGCGGCGATATTTCTTACGGAGACGGAGTTTACAAATCGGTGGACGCCGGCAAGACGTGGACGAATATCGGACTGAAGGATTCCCGCCATATCGCCTCCGTGATCGTCCATCCGGAGCATCCGGAGGTGGCTTTTGTTGCTGCGCTGGGGCACGTGTATGGACCGAACGAAGAGCGCGGAATTTTTCGCACGCGTGACGGTGGTAAGACCTGGGAAAAAGTTCTCTATATCAACGACCGCACCGGCGGGATCGAGGTGGTATTCGATCCGCAAAATCCACACGTGCTCTTCGCGGCGATGTGGGAAGGCTACCGCACGCCGTGGTCTCTAAACAGCGGCGGGGACAAGAGTGGCCTATACCGTTCCGGGGATGACGGGACCACATGGAAGCGGATCGAAGGCAACGGATTTCCCGAAGGGCCGCTGGGTCGCATCGGCGTCTCCGTGGCAGGCGGAGATTCCAACGTGGTGTACGCGCTCATCGAAGCGAAGAAGGGCGGGCTTTACCGAAGCGACGACGGCGGCGAAAAGTGGTCGCTGATCAACGACGATCACCGTTTTCGCCAGCGCGCATGGTATTTCACGCACGTGTGGGCCGACCCAAAGAATCCCAATACTGTCTACACTGCAAACACCGGACTGTACCGTTCTATTGACGGTGGAAAGTCGTTTGATCGATTGACCGCACCGCATGGCGACCATCACGGCTTGTGGATCGACCCGAACAATCCCAATCGCATGATCAATGCGAACGACGGCGGGGCAACCATAACCGTCGACAGCGGTAAAAACTGGTCAACGCAGAATAACCAGCCCACTGCGCAGTTCTATCACGTTACCGCCGACAACGATTTCCCGTATCGCGTCTATGGTGCGCAACAGGACAATTCCACCGTCGGCATACTTACGCGCAGCGACCGCGGTTTCATCGATCGAGCCGATTGGGATTCAGTGGGGGGAGGCGAGAGCGGCTATATCGCTGTCGATCCACGCGATTCCAATGTCATATATGCAGGGGCTTATTTTGGCGGCATCACGCGCTTCGATGGGCGGACGAACCAGTCACGGGGCATCATGCAGTGGCCCGACGACCCGGATGGCCATAACGCAGGCGAGCAAAAATACCGCTACACGTGGACTATGCCGATCGTTTTGTCGCCACACGATCCAAATGTTTTGTACAACGCGGCACAGTTTGTATTTCGATCAAGCGACGGCGGGCATTCGTGGCAATCGATTAGCCCGGATCTGACGCGCAACGACAAGTCGAAGCAAATCGATTCGGGCGGACCGCTTACCAAGGATCAAGCCAGCATCGAGTTTTACGACGTGATCTTTACGGTTGCAGAGTCGCCCAAACAGAAAGGCTTGATCTGGGCGGGGACGGACGATGGACTTATCCAGCTCACGCGTGATGATGGCAAATCGTGGTCCAATGTAACGCCAAAGGCTATGCCGGAGTGGGCGCTGGTCAGTCTCATCGAAGCTTCTTGGCACGACGCCGGAACCGCTTATGCCGCAGTTGATGCGCGCAAGCTGGATAATCCCAAGCCTTACATCTTCAAGACTGTGGATTTCGGAAAAACCTGGACGCCAATTAGCGCAGGCATTCCGGACGGCGCGTATGTTCACGCGATTCGCGAAGATCCCATGCAAAAAGGATTGCTATTTGCGGGGACGGAACTTGGAATCTATGTTTCGTTCGACGACGGCGGACATTGGCAATCGCTGCAACTCAAGACCCTTCCGGTTGTGCCCGTCCACGACATGGTGATTCACGACAACGATTTGACAATCGCCACCCACGGCCGGGCGTTCTGGATTCTTGACGACGTGAGCCCGTTGCGCCAGGCGAACGCGTCGATTGTTTCCGCCGATACCCATTTCTTTAGTCCGGCGATGGCAATTCGCACCCGCATGGGTCATGCGAACCGCCGCCGGAATGCCGTGGCAGAAAATCCGCCGGGCGGAGCGATTTTATACTATTACCTGAAAGACGAAGCCAACTCGCCGATTAAATTAGAGATTCTCGATTCCACAGGGAAGGTGATTCGCTCCTACACGAGCGAGGAAAAGAAGAAGGACGAAAAGCTGGCGAGTGAAGACGACGAAAAGGACGAAGCCGCCGATCACATTCCTGCCAAAGCGGGGCTCAACATTTTTTCGTGGGATCTTCGCTACCAGGAACCGGTGAAAGTGCCCAAGGCTGTTTACGACGAAGGCGAGCCTGCGGGACCGCTGGTGCTGCCCGGGAAATATCAGGCGCGGCTCACGGTGGCCGGCAAAAGCAGCACGCAATCGGTCGATGTGGTGATGGACCCACGCGTGAAAACCAGCGTCGCCGATCAACAGAAACAGTTCGACTTGATGCTGAAGCTTCGCGACCGCCAGGAGGAAATGAACAAGGCAATACTGGGCATTCGCGACCTGCGCACCCAGCTGCAGTCCGTGGAAAAACGACTTGCTCCCGGCGGCAATAAGAATTTGATCGAGCAGTCGCAAGTGCTGCGCAAGAAAATCAGCGACATCGAAAATGTATTGATAAATCCGGAAGCGAAGGCCAGCGAAGACGAACTCAACTATCCGACGAAGCTCAACAGCAAATTTGGATTCCTGACCGCCGCCGTAGACAGTGCCGATGCTGCTCCGACCGAAGGAGAAATTGGCGTGTTTGATTCGTTGAACCCTCAGTTGGAAGCGCAGCTAGTCATCTGGCGCGAAGTAACGACGAAGGAAATAGCAGCATTCAACGACGCGCTTCGTTCCGCCAATATTCCATTGATTTCGCTGCAGTAACTGGGTACAAACGGAAGAAGTACAGCTACAGTACGCCCTGTTTCTCTTTCAGCCGTGCAGTCCATGCCGCCAGTTCTAGCAGCGACTTGGCGTGAGTGGGATCCAAATGCAGCGGCGTGATCGAGGCGTCGCCGGCAAAAATCGCAGCGTAGTCCGATTCCGGGTCGACGTCTTTTTCACGGTCAATGCGTTGTTCGCTCAGCCAGTAATACGGCCGCCCGCGGGGATCCTGCCCTTCGCGGAGGAGATCACGGGTAATCTTTTGGGATTGGCGCGTAAAGCGAATACCGCCTTCCCAACCTTCGGGCACGTTCACGTTCAATACTACCTGCGGCTGAAGCCCATCGCTCAAAATCAGTTCGGCCAATTTCCGTGCAAGGCGTGCCGTCGGCGCAAAGTCCCTATTCACTTTTTTTGAACACAAGGACAGCGCCAGCCCCGGCACGTGGTGAATGACCGCTTCTCGGGCGGCGCCCACGGTTCCGGAGTAATATACGTTCTCCCCCAGGTTCGCTCCGTGATTAATCCCGGAGATCACCAGATCTCGCGGCTCTTTCAATAGTTTGTGCAGGGCGACGATGACGCAATCCGCGGGAGTTCCATCCACGGCCCACTCGTTTTCGGCAATCGGATGGCAGACGATCGGTTGACGGAGCGTCAAGGATTGCGCGGCGCCGCTCCGCTCCGAACTGGGCGCCACGATGCTGACGTTCGCGAAATTCTTCAGTTCTTCGGCCACGGCCCGTAGCCCGGCCGCTTGATATCCATCGTCATTCGTTAATAACACATTCGGTTTCGTCACAGTTGGATCACACACTCCCATTCTTCTATTGTAACCGTGAAGCGACTTCAGGGATGAATTACGGAAAAGCCCTAGAACATGCTCGAAATGGTCATAATCGCGATCGTCGTGCAGCAGGAAGATGGTCTTGCGGACGGTCCGACCTTGCTGCCGCGACAACCGAAAATTTCTCGCGGTAGCAACTGCCAGTTCTTCGCCGCCAGTGTCATAAATCTCGAAGCGCGACAACTCTCGATAAAATCGCCTGGCGGCGTTCTCGTTGGAAAGACCTTGCAAAATTTCAGAGAGGATCAAATCCGTCAGGCCCAGCCGCTGCCGTCCGAGCTCGCGATGCAGCCATTCTGCTTCCGCGGTTGATTGCCCCGCAAGTAATCGATCCAAACTGAAGTATCGACAATAACCACAGCAGGCTATTACTCGCTCCGGTCAAGGCGAGAACGTTCGAGACCCCCAGCGAATTTTTCCTCGGAACCGTCTAATAGAAGTTTGTGCTCGTGTTTGAATGAGCAATCGTAATCCAGCCTCGACCGTGGCCCGCTTTGTTCTTGCCCGCTAGACTTCATAGCCTTTTCCATCAGCCGGTCATCAATGTCAATGTTGGTGCGCATCTCCAAAACTCCCGTGTGTAAGTATCCTATCGACATGTGTACCGACCAAACAAAACGAAATCGCCACAAGTTCCGATAGCATTTTCCGTCATTACGAAGTTGAATCGTACGAGCTGGAAGCGAGGGGTTCAGTAGGATGCCAGCTACGGTAAGAATGGTCGGGACGGCGAGATTTGAACTCGCGACCTCACGCACCCCAAGCGTGCGCGCTACCAGGCTGCGCTACGTCCCGACTGATTCGACCGCACCATCAGCAGTCAAACTGGCAATTTCAAGGCTATCACTTGGATTCGAGCAGCGTCAAGAAACTGCGGAGAGCGTCGCGCAAATCGAGCAGCATTTTGCGGTTTAAATGGCTGACGGAGTGTTCCACCGTCGACCAACCCGGGTTTGCACTGCCCGTTTGTTTGTTTGCCGTTCCGTACGGTTCACGATCGCCTGGTCCTTGCTCCAGCAAGTGACGCCGAGCACCGGCGATGGTAAAGCCCTCGTCATAGAGCAGACGTTTGATCTTCAACACCAGGTCGACGTCTTCCTGACGATAGAGCCGATGGCCACGGGCGCTTTTTACCGGCTCGAGCATGGGAAACTCCGTTTCCCAATAGCGCAAGACGAATGGCTTCAAGTCCGCCAAACGGCTGACTTCGCCGATCGAGTACATTCGGGGTTCGTCGAACAAACCTGGTACGGCCGCGTTACTCATCGTCACTAACCCCTCCGCCTTCGCGATCTCCGCGCGTCTTAAGGCGCTGGATAAACCGCACGGGAGTGCCGCTGAAATCCCACTTCGCGCGCAATTGATTCTCCAAGAAGCGCGAAAAGTTAAAATGTAACGGTTTCTTCTGGTTTGTAAACAACAAAAACATAGGAGGCGCCACCTTGGCCTGCGTCATGTAATAAATCCGCACGGGACGCGCCTTTGGATTAGAAGCGCGCTGCAGATCCACTTCATCCTTGAGCCAGCGGTTCAATTCGCCGGTGGAGATTTCCCGCTGGCGCGCGGTTGCGACGTGATCAATCAGGGGATACAGCTTCTGCGCTCGGTCGCCGGTCTTGGCGGAAAGAAAAATGATGGGCGCGTAGCTCAAAAACTTGAATTTCTCTTGCACCATCGCTTCGTAATCCATCAGCAGCTTGCCTTTGTCGATGTCTCTTGCAACGGTGATGCGGTCGGCCGCCATTTTGGCCCTACCGCGTGACGTTTTCGATGATTCATTCGCGGCTTTTTGAGCCGCTTCGACGGCGAGGTCCCATTTATTGACGACGATGATCACGGAACGGCCGGACTGCTCCGCATAGCTGGCGATGGTGGCATCGCCTTGCGTTACGCCGAGCTCGCCATCGATCACCAGGATCGCCACATCGGCGCGTTCCAGACCGCGGCGTGCCATGACTACGCTCAACTTTTCGGCCACGAGCGTAGTTTTACCTTTGCGGCGGATTCCCGCGGTATCCACGAAGCGGTACGACCTGCCGTCGTGCACAACATCGGTGTCGACATTGTCCATGGTAGTGCCGGGGATTGGCGAGACGATGGAGCGCTCTTCCCCGGCTAGCCGGTTGAGCAGAGTCGATTTGCCGACGTTTGGCCGTCCGATGATGGCAATCTCAGTTACTTTTTTTGCTTCGGGATCCACCGAAATGTCGCTTCCCCGAATTTCGACCAGTGCCGCGTCTAGGAGGTCATCCACGCCGGTGCCGTGCTCGGCCGCAATGGGGAAGACTGGAGCGCCGAGGGAATGAAATGCGCTTGCATTCACCTCCTGCAGCCGCGAATCGATTTTATTTACGGCGATAAAAAGCGGCTTGCCGGTTGCCCGCAGCATGCGGCCCAACTCTTCGTCGAGCGGAGTGAGTCCCACGTGGCCATCCACGACCAGCACCATTAAGTTTGCGTTGTCGAAGGCTACTCTTGCCTGCCGGTAAATTTCCGTCGGTATCAACGCTTTGTCGTCCGGCACGATGCCACCGGTATCCACAACTTCCATCACCCGGCCGTTCCATTCGGTCTTGCCATACATGCGGTCGCGGGTGATGCCTGGTTCATCGGTCACGATGGCGCGGCGTGTGCCAGTCAGACGATTAAATAGCGTGGACTTGCCGACATTCGGCCGTCCGACGATTACCAGCGACGGAAGTTTCTGAGGCATATGGTGGTGGCGTGCCGAAAGCTACTTACTCTGCGGCAAAACCGATGCTTTGACTCTAGCGCATAGCTCCACAACTTAGTAGAGGCCCAGGATTAGTTCGCTAGATCACGAGGGTTTTGGCGGCCTGGCCGCAGGCCTCATTGTCTCTCGTAACTAACTGAATCAATTAATGTTACCGTAATGTAATAGTACCCAGCAATGGTCTTCCCAAGTCTTCATCGGCTTGATCGCCGAGAACGGCGAGCCACCCGCCGCTCTACCCCGCTCTCTTCAACCCTCGTGAAAATAGCAAGTTGTGATAGTTTTGCGCCTTGGGCCGCGTATTAATTTATGGAACCTCTGAGACCAGGGCGAATGAGCGCGCCGGGACAAATCGAACCGACGGAACTGATTGCCCGGGCTCGGGCCGGAGATACTTTGGCCTGGGGCGACCTTTACCGGGAATACGCTCCGGCCATTTTTCGGTTTTGCCGCAGGGCTATGCCCACGCGAGAAGACGCGGAAGACGCCACCATGGAGATTTTCATGAAGTTGCGCGACAAACTGAGCCAGTACGACCAGACGAGGTCTTTCACTGCGTGGTTCTACAAAGTCGCTGCCAATCATTGCTGGGACATGCTGCGCCGTCGCAAACTGCGGCAGGACAAGGAAACCGAAGACGTTGATGCTATGCCGCTGGAAGCGCCAGAGCCTAATCAACTAGAAAAACTGATCGAAGAGCGCACCAGCGAAGAAGTTCGCAAAGCGCTCGACAAGCTAGGAGTGCGAGCGCGAATGGCCTTAGTCATGCGCTACTACTCAGACATGAGTTATGACGAAATTGCAGACGCTCTGGACGTGCGGCGGGCGTTTGTGGGAGTGGTGTTGCTGC
The DNA here is from genome assembly GCA_963741365.1 of Candidatus Acidiferrales bacterium. Taxonomy (GTDB): domain Bacteria; phylum Acidobacteriota; class Terriglobia; order Acidiferrales; family UBA7541; genus Acidiferrum. The sequence goes on from CAVUHY010000014.1 coordinate 269,720, forward strand.
GCGCCAGGCACGAGTTGCGCCAGGCCATCGGGGAAAAATCCCTGCTGGCCGCGGGAGGTTCATGTTGAGTGAACGAGAACTAAACGATCAGAATAAGCACCTCAGCGAAATGACATTACTCATGTATGTCGAGCGCCAGCTTGACCGCGAATCCGCAAACGAAGTTTCTCTCCATACGCAGACCTGTACGCAATGCCTGAATTTGCTGCGAGCGCTCGACCGCGAATCCCGGTTGCTGACGCGCGCCATGCTCGAGCAAGACGAGCCGCTGCCCGCGCGTCTCGCCGACTTTCAGCTAGCTGTGCGACGCTCCATGCAGTGGGTTTGGGGCGTGTTTTTTGGCCTCGCGGTGATGGGTGTCTACGCTCTTTATACCGGATATATCGAGCCGTGGGAGAGCAATTTTGAGCAAGCCGGTTTCGGAAGCACCAATCTTCTCAATTTATTGCTCTTTCAAGGGGCGTTCTGGAAAGGATGGCAATCCATGTTCACATTGTTCCAAGGACTGGCCCTCGCGGTTCTTTTGGGCCTTGTGGTGTTCGCGTTTCGCAAATTCTTGAAGAGGGGATCGGCCCTCGCCCTCATGGTTACCAGCCTCGGCTTGGTCGGTGCGTTCACTATTCCCGTTAGCGCTACGGAATTTCGGAAGGGTGATACTGTGGAGGTGAACAAAGATGAAACGATCAAAGGGGACCTGTTCATTTCCGGGCACTCACTCCGACTTGATGGAACCGTCGATGGCGATGTCTTTGCTTTCGGTCAACAGGTTGACGTCACCGGTCACATTACGGGCGACCTGATCTGTTTCGCGCAGTCCGCGCGCGTCAGAGGAACGGTTGACGGTAACATTCGCTCGTTTACCAATAACATCACGCTCAGTGGAACGGTCGAGCGCAGCGTCACCGCATTTAACGAAGTTTTTAATTTGGATGCCAACGGAAAGATCGGTCATAACCTGTCGATGTTCAGCCAGACGGTCACTCTGGAGGGAAATATTGGCCGCGATTTTCTCGGGTTTTTCCAGCAGGCGACTCTCTCTGGGCTAATTGGTGGATCGGTGGAAGCAAGAGGCGCTTCGCTCACGATCACGGGCGGTGCTGAAATCGATGGAAAGACTGCATTTCAAGGCGAGAAGCCCGCTGTTGTTTCTTCGGCAGCAAAGCTCGCTTCGCCCATTGAGTTCAAAAAAGTGGAACACAGACACGGACACGAGCGCGGCGCCGGCTATTACATTTGGCGGATTATCTGGACCGCCGCGTTTATCCTTTTTGGCCTTGTACTGTTTAGCTTGCTTCCTCGCTTTGCCGTGGAAACTGCCGATGCGGCAGAAAACTTGGGCGCTTCGTTCGGTTTGGGCGTGCTGGTGATCCCGGGGATTCTAATTGCCGCCTGTATCGCTTGTATTACGGTCATCGGACTATGGGTTGGAATTTCCGCGTTGTTGCTGTGGTTCATCGCCATGTTGAGTGCGGAAGTGGTTGTTGGGACGATTGTCGGCCGGTGGATTATGGGCAGAGTCACGGAATTCTGGCCGACGGTAGGCCGGATGACCGTTGGCATCATTGTGGTGCGAATTATTACGACTTTGCCGTGGGTTGGCGGTTGGGCCAAGCTGGCTGTGCTGTTGTGGGGAATGGGCGCGATTTCACTGGCGTTGTACCGCAGATTCCAGCCTCCAATCGGAGCGAGTGTGCCGGCGGCGCCAGTCGGGCCAATGGGTTCGCCACTTCCTCCGACGACGACTGTTGGCGTTGCTTAAATCTCTAGTTGTTTCGCGAGAACAGGACGGGCCCCGGAACTTCCGGGGCCCGTTGACTTTGCGGAGGCGGGAGAAAACCGTGCTAAGGGACGCGAACTTTTCCGGCTTGGAACGGATATTGGGCCGGCGGCGAATTCAAGTAAAGGGTGCGGATCGAAACCGCGGTAGGTGGTTGAAATGTTGTGTCAGAAATGGAAGTAATTCCGTCGAAGGCGGTCAGGCCCGGATAGGTGAGCACCTGCGCCGCGCTGGTGCTCAGCGTGGAGTTCAAAACATAAACATAATTTGGAAGATTCGCGATCGTGAAAACGTTCCCAGTCACGTTATTGACGGTTCCGGTCAGTCGAGAATACCGGAGTAGCACATTGTTGGCGATGGCGGTGATGCCCCCGCTTGCCGAGACCACATCGGTCACCTGAGCACGTACCACCTGACCAGCCAAAAGGTCGCCGCTTCCGGCAAAACCTACGGGGTTGGACAGTTGCGATGAAAGGGTCTTGGTATCGACCGAGAAATTGGGAGTCGTAGCCGTCAAGAAAATGATTGTTCCCCACGTTGTTGTGGATGCGGCTAGTGTGGCATTGCCGCTGGCTGAAACTTTATCCGCGATAACCAGTTGGACGGTTCCCGGGGTTATCGTGGGCAGGATGGTGCCTTCCACTTCATCCACAGCAACGGCATCAAGAACATCGATTTCCGTCGCCGTAAAGTTTCCAGCGGAACTGAAAACCGTGTCCATGCTGACGGTGCTGCCAACGGCGAGGCACGCTGCGGCCGTGCCGCTGCAATTGCTGTAATTCACCGGCGCCAGATCGTATTCGGTGTTCGAGGTTAGCGTGGCGGTCAGCGATACGCCGTTGGTACCGGATTTCACGGTAATGCTGCTATTCGGAGTATAGGACGTCACAACACCGATAAAGTCATCCATCGTGTCAGCACCGCCGGCGGGTATGCCGATTCTCGTGGTGGTCGTCGCAGTGAGTACACCAGTCTGCGAGAAGTCCACGCTGATGCCGTTTGTAGAGGTGATGGCCCTATTCAGATTGAAATCCAAGCCGATCCATTGGTTCTGGCCATCTGTGAGGTTTAGCGAGAGCGGAATGGAGACCGTAAAAATGGCGCCGACGGGAAGAGCACAAATTGTACCATTCAAACAGGAGCCAGCGCTGGAAGTGATTGTGGAGCCAGAAGTATTCACAAAAAGATTGTTGGTCGAGCTTGTCGGCCCAATCGTGACGTTGATTCCGGTATAGGAGGCAGCTGCTACGGAGGCTTGATCGACGATGACTGTTGAGTCGGTCTGCAGGCGGGTTACTTCCACTGACGAGACGCTTGTAGGTACGGACACCGGACTTCCGGAAGATGGCGTCAAGCTGATGCCGGCGATCGGGAGCGTGAAACTCAATACATCAGCACCGATGGGCGGGACGTCAAAAATGGATATCGTCAGGCTGGCGTTGCCACCGCCGCAATTCGTCACGCATGGTGTGTGCATACCACTGCACGAATTCAATAAGGTGATCGAAAATGTGGCCAGCAGGCCTAGGTACCATCTTGATTTCATAAACACACCCTTACAAGGTTTAGACTCCGACTGATTGGGGCTGGGAATTCACCCAACAACACTGTAACGCGGCCCACTCGCGGCACATTTCGACGAATGCGATGTGTGTTCAACTGCTAACGGTTGTAAGCGACGACGCACTAAATATCCGAACACCGAGCACGGCGGTCGCGCATCTTGGCCGGGAAACCCCGAACGCCAGTGTGCTATGGTTGAAATTTGCGGTTCAGCTGCGATTCCTGCCCAATAGCACAAGGCAGCGAAAAGAGAGTATTTGGCTAAGCGCAACCCAAAATCGGCCGCAAATCCTGCCGAAGCACGCAGCGATAGCCCGACTTCCGCTCCCGAGCGTATATATGCGCCGCTGGAAGAAGAGCACAGAAGCAGCAGACCGCAGGTAAAGTTGTCCCCAGACGAAACCGGAATGCCAGAGAAAGAACGACTCCAGCGCGATAGCAACAGTGAATCTGGGGAGTCGTCGCAACAGAGTATGCAGCAGATTTTTGGGCCCGGCGGTTTGCTGGAACGGTGCATGATCGGTGGCTACGAGCATCGTCCCGCGCAGATGGAAATGGCGGAAGCTGTATTCGACGCTTTTGCCAATCATCACCACGCAATCGTCGAGGCAGGAACGGGGACCGGCAAGACGCTTGCCTATCTGCTCCCAGCGATTTGCAGTGGCCGGAGGGTGGTTATTTCGACCGCTACAAAATCATTGCAAGAGCAGCTGTATCAAAAGGACGTGCCCTTCCTGCAGAAGCATTTCGCGCCCGAGTTGAAAGTGGCGGTGATGAAGGGCCGCAACAATTTTCTGTGCCGCACCAAGGTTCATGCGCTGGCCGACCAGCCGATGTTACGGGGTATGGAAGAAGTCGACGCGTTTCGCCAGATTCGAGAGTGGGCCAAGCTTACCGAAACCGGGGATCGCTCGGAGCTTGCGTTTTTGCCCGACGATTCCGAACTATGGTCGCGAATTGACGCGCGGCGGGACACCTGCACCGGCCAGAAATGTCCCGAATACAACCAGTGTTTTGTGACTGCGATGCACCAGCGAGCGAAGGAAGCCGATCTCATTATCGTCAATCACCATCTTTTCTTTGCCGACCTGGCGCTCAAGCACGATGATTTTGGCAGCATCCTCCCCGAATACTCCGCGGTAATTTTTGACGAAGCGCACGAAATGGAAGACGTGGCGAGCGATTACTTCGGCCAGCAAATTTCCAATTTTCGTTTTGAAGAACTGGCGCGGGATGCAGATCATACGATGCGGCTGACCCATGTATCCACGCCCTCGTTGCTCCGCCGAACGCAGCGCATTCGGGAAAAGAGCCGCAATTTCTTCGACGCTTTCCCACCGCGAGACGGGCGTTTCGCTTTTTCGTGCAATGAACGCAAAGCTTTTCTTGAACAGAACCGCGAAGACTACGATTCGCTGCTGAGTGCACTGAGAGCCATGGAAACGGAATTCGCAGCACTAACGCGAAAGCCGGAAGAACTTGTGCGAATCGCACGGCGCAGTTTTGAAATACGCCAGGAATTTTCCTCGTTGCTGGAATCCAACGAAAAGAATTGCGTTTACTGGTACGAACGTCGAAACAAGGGCGTATTTCTGGCCGCTACGCCGATTGATGTCAGCCAGATCCTACGCGAAAAGCTCTTTGAGGCCTTCGACACAATTGTTCTCACTTCCGCGACGCTGACGGTCGGCAATCGTTTCGAATACATTCGCCAGCGCCTGGGACTGGATCACTCCAAGGAGAATGCTTTGCCGCCAGAGTTTGATTACGCCCGTCAGGCGTTACTGTATCTGCCGCCGCGCATGCCCGATGTGCGCGATGGAGGCTTTGCCGCGCAGGCCTCCGAGGAAATGGTCAAACTGCTGGAATTGAGCCAGGGGCGCGCGTTTTGCCTTTTCACCAGCTATTCGCAGATGAATGATCTATTCGAACGAGTCAGGAATCGCGTGGAATTTCCTCTCTTCCTGCAAGGGACTGCGCCGCGTTCTGTGTTGCTGGAGCGCTTCAAGAACACGCCGAACGCCGTGCTCTTTGCCACGTCCAGCTTCTGGCAGGGCGTGGACGTACCCGGCGAACAGCTCTCCTGCGTGATTGTCGACCGCTTGCCGTTTGCCGTTCCCAGCGACCCGATCGTCGCTGCCAGGGTCCGCGCCCTGCAGGACGAAGGGCGCAATCCTTTCTCGGAATTTCAGCTGCCGCAGGCGGTCCTCTCGCTGAAACAGGGCTTCGGGCGCCTAATTCGCGCGAAGACCGATCGCGGCGTGCTGGCCCTGCTCGACACACGCATCTCGCGTATGCCGTATGGTAAAATTTTCTTAGGGTCATTGCCGCCTTACCGGACAACGCAAGACCTATCTGATGTAAGGTATTTTCTTGCAGCCGAACCCCCGCCTGAACCTCACTCCGCATTGAAGCGAAGCAAACGGGCAAGAAGCAATCACGAGTGAGCGCGGGGACGTCAGTGCAGCGCATTAAAGGGGAAGCAATGTTTCAAGTCAGTGTGGAAGACACGTTTTCGGCGGGACACGCTCTTCGCGGATATAAAGGAAAGTGTGAAAACGTCCACGGCCACAATTACCGAGTGCAAATCACGCTCGAAGGTCCGCAGCTGGACAACATTGGACTGCTGGTCGATTTTACACGCGTGAAGTCAGTGATGCGCGACGTGATCAAACGTCTCGATCACCAGTTCATCAATGATCTCGAGCCTTTCACCATCGTCAATCCGTCTGCCGAAAACATGGCCAAGTATTTTTATGAGGAAGTTGGTAGCCAACTGAAGGATTTGCCGCCTGGCGCGGCCATAAAAGACGTTGTCATCTGGGAAACGGACACGGCTTACGCAAGGTATTGGGCGCGCAGTTAAATGTTCGCGCAAGAAGGGGAAGCATGAATCTTTCGCTTCTGATCATTCTGGTTCCGGCGCTGCTGGTGGCGGCGGGATATATTTTCATCCTGAGAATGATGGGCATTGCTCCTGGCTATCCGCGCCTGGCGATAGCGATGGTGTTGTTCTTCGGGGCTCTTTATTGGCTGTCCCGGCGCTCCGGTAAGAAAGCCAAAACCAGCGGACAGTAATTCTCGCGGAATCCGGTCATGCATATTACCGAAATATTCAATTCGATTCAGGGAGAAGGCACGCGAGCCGGACTGCCCTGCATATTCGTTCGGTTGACGGGCTGCAACCTTCGATGTACCTGGTGCGACACCGCGTACGCCTTCCAGGGTGGCAGGAAAATGAGCGTGGAAGAAGTGATCGGCCGCGTCGATCAACTGAGTGGCCGCAGCAACGGCACTGATGCAAAGGTCAAGCTGGTCGAACTCACCGGCGGCGAGCCTCTGTTGCAGGAAGAGGTTTATCCGCTTGCCGATCAATTGCTGGCGGCCGGCTATACCGTGCTTATTGAAACCAGCGGCGAGCGCTTTATCGGACGCCTACCGAAGGAAGTGATCAAAATCGTGGATGTGAAATGCCCCGATTCCTTGGAGCCGAATACGTTTGACCCGCGCAACCTCGACGAACTGGGCGCCAAGGATGAAATTAAATTCGTCCTGTCCAGCCGCAGAGATTATGAATTCGCCCGCCAGTTCACGGAAGACCACAAGCTGAAGGGTCGCGTAAACGAAATCTTGTTTTCTCCCGTTCATGATGACCCGCAGGGTAGCTGGAAGGGCTTAGAAGCTCGCAAGTTGGCGGAGTGGATGCTTGAAGATGGGTTGCCGGTTCGCCTGGGCCTGCAATTGCACAAAATTGTTTGGGACCCTGCCACAAAGGGCGTTTAGGAGCTTTCGAGGAAAGAATGAGCGATCAGCAAAAAGCCGTCGTCCTGTTGAGTGGAGGAATGGACTCCTGCGTGAGCGCCGCAATCGCCATCAATACTCACGGCACGGAAAATACCGCGTTGTTGCACGCAAGCTATAGGCAGAGAACACAGCAGCGTGAAAGGAGATCATTCGACGAGATTGCTGATTTCTACGATGTGAAACTGCGTTTGATTGCCGATCTAAACTACCTCCGTTCGATTGGCGGATCGGCGCTCACGGACACCAAGATTTCCGTCCCGGAAAATGAACTCGATTCCAATACGCAAAATGGAAGCACAATTCCAGTGACCTACGTGCCATTCCGCAATGCTCATTTCCTCAGCATTGGGGTGAGCTGGGCGGAAGCGATTGGCGCCGCGGCTATCTATATCGGCGCTGTGGCCGAAGACAGTTCTGGCTATCCTGATTGCCGGCCGGAGTACTACCGTGCTTTCCAGGAATTGATTCGCATGGGGACCCGCCCAGAAACGCAGATTGAAATCGTTACGCCCGTCATCCAAATGAAGAAAGATGAGATCATCCGGAAAGGACTGGCGCTGAAGGCACCCTTGCAGTTGACCTGGTCGTGTTATCAAGGCGAGGAATTGGCTTGCGGCACATGCGATAGCTGCCTGCTGCGCCTTCGCGCGTTCGCCGAGGCCGGTGTACGCGACCCCATACCGTACCGTCCTGCGGTTTCGGTAGGAATAAGATGAAAAAGGTAAAAGTTGACCCAACCCATTGGTTTCCGCAGTAGATGAGCGATAATGGGGTGAAACCGGCCAAAGATTGGCGACCGGCGCTCCTCAAGAACAAAAAGGAGATTTGGAGCATGTTGAAATTTATGAAGTCATACGCGATTGTCGCAATGCTGACTCTTGGGCTCGTCACATTGTTTGCAGAACGAGCCGCTGCACAGGAAGGCAGAATCACCGGAACGATTATCGATTTTGACGGGAAGCCCTGGGCTGGCCTGCCGCTGAAAATAAAAAGCGAACAAGGCGTAACGCAGGAAGGGAAGACCGATGATCAGGGGAAGATTAACTTTTCGGGCCTTAAGAACGGGAAATATACCCTCACCATTCTTGCGCCGCAGTTGCAGACCCCATTCGAAGTAGTCGTTGGAGTATCCAACGCGGATACGCCGCCGGTAAACGTAAACTTCAAGGAGATTCTTGAGAAGCAGAATCCCGAAGCCGCTGCCGCGTACAAAAAACGCGCCGAGGAGCAGTCAAAAGTTTCAGGAATGAAGGAACACTTTAATAATGGTGTGGCCTTGCTAACGCAGGAACGGGCTGCGAAAGATGAACTGTCGAAGGCTCCTGCGGACCAGCGCGACGCCGCAAAGGCTAAGGTCGCGGAATTGTCCGCCAAGGCGGTTGCGGAATTCCAGGAAGCACAAAAATCCGCACCGGAGAAAGATCCCAATGGCCACCTTTTCTGGGCGCGTATCGGGGAAGCGTACGATTTGGCGGGACGGAATGACGATGCCATAAACGCCTACAAACAGGCTATTGCAGCAAAACCGGAAAACGCCAGCTATTACAACAACCTTGGGAATCTTCTCGGCCGTACTGGGAAAATCGACGAGGCGCGCGCGGCATACACCAAGAGCGCCGAGCTTGATCCACCAAACGCGGCAATGGCCTGGCGAAATTTTGGCATCAGCCTGTATCAGGCGGGACGGATGCAGGAAGCCGTCGAGCCGCTGAGGAAGTCACTTGAGATCGATCCCAAGAGTGCGCAAACTTATTATCTGCTGGGAGCCTGCCTGGTCGCTTCGGCAGACTATAAACAAGTTGGCGATAAGATGGAAGTGACGCTGAAGCCTGGCACCGTCGAGGCCTATCAGAAAGCGGTCGAGCTGGATCCCAATGGAACATGGGGAAAGCAAGCAAAAGAGGGCCTGGAACAGGTCAACCAACTCACTGGCGGCATCGATATGAAGACCGGCAAGAAAAAGAAGTCTTAATAAAACACAGATTCAACAACAGGACCAAACCGGCTCTCGATAGGGAGCCGGTTTTTTGTTGGTACGCCGAGCATGTTCGATAGCTTGGAGGTGAAAGTCCTCTTCACAACCTAATGAAGGTGAAGTGCTAGCGAAGCGCAAGGGCGTCGCTGCGAGGCGGGGTCTGAAGGAAGCCTAGAGCAAGGATACGGGCCGATGGACAAGAACTGGATTTGAGGCCTACGGCGTCGGACGAATCGATACGCCGCACGGCGCAGCCGATGTAGGGGCGGCAAATGGCTGCAGGAACGCACGCCAGCCGCTATACGCAGGCGGAAACCACTTTTCGAGTGCATCAACAGAAATCGTGGGAGCAGGCAGGTTGAAACTTATGACGTTTCTGCCATCAGAAAACAATTCGGCCCGGTTCGCCGGGAATTCGCAGGATGGCAGGCAGGCGCATTCACAGGTAAGATATTCCTGCATCGCGCGGTTCGTATGGATTCGCAGGAAGGTGCATCAATCAATTCGAGGAGTTTCGGTGTGAGCTTGTTCGGAAATCGCGCGATTGTCCCCGCCTACGTGCTTGTGCGCCATCTGGATGGAGAATCCGTGCTTTTGAATCTCGAAACGGAACGTTATTTTGGATTGGACCACACAGGCACGCGCATGCTGGAACTCGCAATCACTTTGCCCAGCATCGAGACGGCGTACAACAAACTCCTGGACGAATTTGAGGTTGAGCCCGGGCTGCTGCGCGAACACTTGAACGAGCTTTTGAAACGCCTCGTGGAGAATGGATTGCTCCAACTTTTGCCTTCCGATGTGGGAAACACTCCAACGCTATAGGGCGCTTCCCGCGGACGCCCGCGGTCTATTTTGTCGCGCAGCGTTCCTGGGGCCGCTGATCGGTACATCGCTGCGATTTCGCGGCTATCGCAAAACACGCGATTGGCTGCAGAAAAGACTGAACCGTACGGTGATCCAAACCCTTGATGCCAATGAAAGTTCGGCGCGGCTGGATCTGGCGTGCCGCATGGTCCGCGCCGCCGAACATTATTCGCTTTACCGAGCAACTTGCCTGGAACAATCAATGCTGCTTTGGTATCTGCTGCAGGAAAAGGGAATCGCCGCGACCATTCGCATCGGAGTGCGCAAACCAGCCGGCAAATTTGAAGCTCATGCGTGGATTGAAAGAGATGGCCTTGCCCTTAACCAGTCGGATGAACAGCATCGACACTACCACGCGTTCGATGATCAATTAACGAACCCAACGTCGGAGAAGCCATGAGCGGCTTTTTCGGTATCGTGCGGGAAGACGGCAAAGAAATCCCGATCTTCTTCAGCACGTCGCAGAAGTGCTGCGATTCCGCGGCCAGAATAGCGAAAATATCTGGCAGCGTTCCGGATTTGGCTAGCCTATTTGGCAACTGGCCGAGCGAAGCAAGCCCGTCACATTAAGAGCCAGTTGGACCATCGGTGACATTCGTCTCGATGCCCGGCGCGAACTCATCGATCGGCGGCATTCGAAAGGAGATCATCCTTCTCCCGGCCCCACCGATGAAGAACTGCTGCTCAGGGCTTGGCAGTCCTGGGACACATCGAGCCTCCAAGAGCTGTTCGGCGATTATTCATTCGCATTGTGGGACGACAAGCGACGGTCGCTGTGGTGTGGGCTGAAGTTTTTCGGGCCGCGGCCGTTTTACTACGCACTTTCGCAGGTAGGATTTTGCTTCTGAACTGGCCGCTGAACTCCGCCTACAAGTTCAGCGAGCAGCTAGACTATATCCCCTGTGAATCATTCCTACCGAGCCTACGGTCTGGGATTTGTTTCTTCGCTGAGGTCTGCAGCTCTAGAACCTCTTTTCCCGGCGACCACCGACTCGCTGCAGCCACCCCCGGCCTCTCGTCTCCTCTAAAGGTTCGTGCGCTCTCCGCGCTGGAGAATTTCTTTTTTCACGCGCGGCGGTATTTGCACATCGACGGTCATCTCGCTCTTGTTACGTAGCAATCCGATTTTGAGAGATTTCTCTTCACTTGCGCCTTTCAGTTCGTTGCGCAGGTCGCGAACGTGACGCACCGGCTTTCCATTCACGCTGGTGATTACGTCCCCTGCTTTCAAGCCGGCCTTTGCTGCCGGAGAGTCACTGAACACGCTGCGAACCAACACTCCTTCTCCGTTCGGCGCGCCAAAGTAGGTACCGAGCTCGCCTCGTATGCCCTCTGCCTCAATTCCAAGCCGCGGATGCGCCATACCGATTACGCCAAACGAGTCTAGATCATCCATTTCGACAAATTCCGGCAACTCCTCCATATCAGGAACACGGACGTTGAATGTTCCCGGCGATGGAATGCGCATCATGCCATTCACGCGCGGCAATTCCTGCTTTCCTAGCGTGACACTGATGTTCTGCGACCGTCCATCGCGAAGAATTGTCAGTTGCGCGACGCGGCCAGCCGGGATTTCGCGAATCATCCGACGGAACTGCGCCGTACCTTCAATTTTTTGGCCATTCAATTCCGTGATTACATCGCGCTCTTTCAATCCGGCTTTTGCCGCCGGGCTATCGGGAACAATCTTTCCCACCAGCACGCCGCCCTCAACGGGCAACTTCAATTCTTGTGCTTTTTCGGCCGTGACCTCGTTTGTCTCTACGCCCAGCCAACTGCCGCCCCCAATGAATACTTCAACGTCATCCATCTCGGGCGTTTCGATCCTTTGGATTTCCTGTACGTTTTGCCAGGCTTTTTCCTGGTCGGCGATGTGCCGAGAGACTTGTTGCGCCTGTGCGGCTAGCGCACGTACGTTGGCTTGGGCAATTTCCTTTGTGCAGTCGTCAGCGCTCTTCAGTTTTGCGGAATGACCTGGAAGTGCGGCCAGGATGATGGCGGATGCCCCCAGAGCGAGGGCCAGACCTAGATTTCGTTTTTTCATGTGCGTCTCCTTTCGTCTTTTAGACGGTGAAAACGCTAAATGGCTGCTTTCAGCTCAACCACGCGAATCGCTCCGTTAACTGTGCCCAAGTGAATTGGTATGCCCGCGCCCCGGCCGAGTCTTCCATGGAGAACATGCGGTTCGTCTTCCCCCATCATTCGAAACGGCAAGTCAGAGGAAAAACTACCATTACGGCAACGCGCTTCGAGGCTTGCCCGCGTATTCGCGGGAATCGCCAGCAGTACGGATCCATTCGTCGTCTCCGCTACGGCGCCGTGTGCATCTGCCGCGTGCTTCAACTCCATGTAAACGTTTCCGTTGGTTGTACGGGCATGGACGTTTCCGCTTCCTCCATGTATCTCAATGTTGCCGTTCACGGTGTGAAGATCGCCGATCCCTTCGGCTTCGTTTACGCTTAGAGTTCCATTAACGGTGCTCAAGTGATTCAGATGAGCATGGCGAGGCACGTGGATGACATAATCCACCGCGACTTCGACCCCGCTGTCTTCCGGATAACGCGTGGAAATAGAAAGCGCGTCCGGCTTTGCATCCACGTCGATGGAGACCTGGTCCAGCGCCGACTCCTTGTCCTGTGTGGACTTTACCGCGCGCACTTCTACTACTTCTTTGTCCCAGGCCTCGATGCGCACGGTGCCGTTCACATTCTTCAGATCAAATGAGCCATCGGATTTCAGGGGGTACGTCGTCGTTACTTCTTTTGTAACGGCTCGGCATTCGGCCGCGGGAAATGCGGCAAGTGACAATAAGGCGACCCCGATTAGCTGGTATGCGGAGCGAAGCATGGTACTGCCTCCTTCGTGAACTCTCGACTAATCCCCGGGGCCACGAACTAGACTGCAGGCCTGTTACCGAAAACCCAATCTTACTACTCTACCGCAATTGAAAATTAAACGTAACCGTGGAAATAACATCGACCTTCTTGCCCGAAAACTGCCCAGGTGTGGCTCTCCATTGCTGAATCGCCGACGTTGCCGCCTCCACCAAGGCCGGCTCGCCTGCCAGCACCTTCTCGACGACCAACGATCCATCAGTCTTCAATCTTACCTGGAGCCGGACAACCCCTTGCAAACCAGCACGCCGCGCCAGTTGCGGGTAGTCCGGTGCGGGAGAGACCAACAGATGTTTCTTGAATTCATCGGGATCTTCGCGAACGCCGCCCATGAACGTGATTTCAAACCGGCTTACCCAGGACTGCCAATCGTTCTTCGGCTCTTCCTGACCGCTTCCCGCAGTTTCGGATTGCGGCGGAGCGGGCTGCGCGCTAACAGTAACCTGCTCATATCCCGCTTCGCTTAATTTTCTTGCAATGCGCGATCGCTGTTCTTCCAATAACGCATTTCGCAAGGCGTTGTCCGCGTCGAGATACTGCAAGCGAATTTTGCCCGTGGTGGTCCGCAGCTTAAGGAGTGCGCCGCCTCCATTTAACGCTCCCAGCGCATGGGCTTGACCGTCCGCGCGCATCTTCATGTTGAGAGCAAGCGAAGGGTCAGCTTCGATCCGCTGGATACCGCCATTTTCTACCGTTGCGTCAATCGTGGCCGCGATATTTCTGGGCAAAAATACGACGATGTCCCCCGTGCCCGTGGCCAGTTGCGATGGCCCGGGCAAACGAACTTGGTGTAGTTGGTCCGCCGATTCTGGATTGATCCACGCCGTGATCGACCCATCTCCGGTTTCCGCATGTACTGTGTTGGTGATTCGCGTCAGACAGATGCTTCCGCCACTGGTTTCCACTTCCATGGGTCCGGCCACATAAATCACGCGGATTCCGCCGCCGCCTGTCTGGGCATGAACCGAGCCGTGCACTTCGCCAAAATCAATTTGTCCGCCGCCCGTGCGCACGGCGACAAATGCGCCCGCTTCGCCGACGGTGATATTTCCGCCATCCGTTTCCAGTTGGGCCGTTCCCTTAATATGCCCCGCGCGAATGTGTCCGCCGCCGGTTCGCAATTTCGCGCTGCCCGCGATATTGCCCACCATGACGTGGCCGCCGGCCGTGTAGGCATCCAGATCGCCGGATACATCCTGAACCTTAATGTGTCCGCCCTGGGTTTCCAGTTTCGCAACGACACGATCGCCCGGAAGAACGGTAGCGCCATGGAAGTTGATGCGTCCAGTCGTAATATTTCCGCCCTCGGTCTCTAACAGGGCTCGACCGCCGATGTCGCCGGTTTGGATGTCGCCGGCGCCAGTATGAATTTCCAGACTGTAATTCGCAGGAACGCTAATTACGAGCTGTACCCAAAACTGAGAGCGATTGGTACGCGTGGGCAACGCGCCTGTGAGCTCCACCCCGGTCCGACTAGCCGCTGCCGAGAGTGTGTACGCGTCCAGCAAATTCTTTCCCGCGGTCCCACTCGCATCGGTTTCCACGTGAACGGAATATTGAACAACGCGGGGCGCGCCCGGCGGCTGCGCTTGTATTTCCACGGAGCCCAAGTCCGCCTTCAAATGGAGGGTTAAGCCGTCGGATGTAGCGACCGAGCCGGCGCGATCTGCGCTTTGCCGATTGGCTCCCGCCTCGGCGGGGTAGGCCGTTGCAGCTAGAAGCAAAAACAGACCAGCAAGACCAATTCCTGCCTTTAGCGCAACCTTTCGCTTAGACCCCTTATATTCGGAGCGGATCATCGAAACCGTCATTCCCACCGCGCTAGTTTCTCAACCGTAACGCCAATGTATACAAATGGATACCGTTTAGTGCTCGCGGCGATCGCTGATTTCTCGCAGCGCCGTGGCGCTCTGTAGCCGCACGTAGCGGCTGGGGTCGCTCTGCTGCAATTGTTCCAGGGTTTGAATCATATAAACCATCGATTCTTCCGGTGTTCGCTGCCCCGCCGCGACAGAGTGCAAGTGCCCCGACACTTTCGGCAGGTCTTCATCGTCAGGCAGGGAGCGCAGCATCTCGTTGTCCGCTTTCTCCAGAGAATGTACCAGAAGGTTTACTGCTTCCACGCGCACGCCTGGATTGGTGTCGTGTTGTAGCGCGTCCAGCAACACATCACGTACCGACTCCTCGTTCGTGGAGTCGCGCAGGGCTTCCAGCGCTTTCAGTCGCACAGCTGGATTTTGATCCTTCCGAGCCGCTTCCAGCAAAGCGCCACGGACGTCCTTGTCGTGAGACCGGGCCTTAAGCGCGTCCAGGCAATCCAGGCGCACACCGGAATTAAATCGCTGTCCGTTTTTCACCACATAGGTCAAGACGCGTCGCACATCGCTGTCGTCTAGACTGCCTGTCAGTACCACCGGCTGCTCGGCGCTTAACTGCAGCCGCACATTCTGTTTGCCTGTCGCTGGCGACGGCGTCAGATTGATTCCCGCAACAGCCATATTGGAAAGCTGATCATCCGTTAGCAGTGTGGCCGGACGAACATTGACCGCATCGTCGAGCCCGAGCGGTCCGGTGCGATTCGAAAACCATTGTCCGGACTGCGCACCCAGAAACAGTCCCATAACAACCAGCGCTGCCCCACTCCAAGTGGGGTGCAAGATCATCCATCGACGGAACCACGCAAATCGCAGCGTTTCCTCTTTCACCGCGGGGCGAGACAAGTCGTCCAGTTTCTCCGCCAATTCACTGCGGCACTGCGAAAGGATAATTCCCATACGATCCAACTCGTCGGCTTCTTGCGGAAGCGCCGACAAGCTCTCGCTAAAATTCCGTTCTTCGGTCAGTAGATCACGGCAACTCTGGCATTCAGCGACGTGCTGGTCAACTGCAGCGCGCTCATGACCTTCCAACTCATCGCAAGCGTAGAAGACAAAAAGGGAAGTGGTATCTCCGCACGTCATTTTCTTCCCAAAGCTGTTCATCGTAGCACACTCAATTCCTGTCGTAGCTTGCGTGTTGCCCGGAACAGGGAATTTTTCACTGTTTCCTCACTGGTGCCCAGCGCATCGCCAATCGCTCGCAACTTCAATCCTTGATAGTGCTTCATCTCAAACACCACGCGCTCCCTGGGAGAGAGCCGGAGCATTGCCGTTGCCAGACGTGCCTTTATTTCCTGACCCACTAGGTGCTTCTCAGGATCGAGCGTGGGCCTATACTCCTTCTGTCGCTCAAAGAAATCTGTGTTGCCATCTTCGTATTTTGCGAGATGTATTTCCGGTGCCTGATCCTCTGGCCGTGCTTTGCGACGCCGCAAGTGATCCAGGCAGACATTCGTAACGATGCGGTAGAGCCAGGTATAAAAACTACACTCAAACCGGAAGCGGTGCAAATTGCGGTAAACCTTCAGGAAAGCTTCCTGGTAAACGTCGCGGGCATCTTCTGTCCGCTTCATCAGGTTCATCGCCAGCCGCAACACGTCGCGGTCGTAGCGCTGCACCAGCTCTTCAAAGGCGGCGCGATTTCCCGCCTGAGCTTCGAGCACCAGGTTCCGGTCATCCAGGTCGGCCAAGGAGTTCACCGTAGCCAGGGCCGCCCCGCAGGCGCTCGCCTGGCTAGTCTGATCCGCTAAAGCAAAAGACCACTTTATTAACGGCATATTCGCTTTCTCTTTGCCAATTGCAGTGTAACTTACACACCTGAATATATTAGGGAACGAGCTGCCGCGACAACCCGCTGCGCTGCAACTAACCTCTTTGACGGCATCCCCCCATATTCGTAAGCACACAGAAACCGCGCAGCCCACGAAAGCCGCCCTTGCTCGCTCAGATGCAGGCAAACTGAAAACGAAATGTCACTTAACAGTACGACCAAACCTACCCATTTGTTTCTCTCCGGCGGATTGGTAGCAGCGCAAAACCAGGGTCTCAAGAAGCTCGAGACCCTTCCGCTAGGGGCTGCAGCCTCCATGTCAATAGCGGCCAAAGGAGTAACAGCCCTAACGCGGCGAGTACAGAGTACCCTTCCGCCTGGTAAATCCTGTCGGGCTGTGCCAGCAGCTGAACTGCAGCCCCGAGCAGCCTGGTGCAGACAATGACCAGAAACCATCCCAATATATTGAATCGCGCCACGTTCCGGATGCCGAACACTACCGCACCCAGGACAATTGCCGTGGTCGCGAACTGTTCCACGAAATCGAGTGGCGATCCCCAGTTGCCGATCAGCGCCGCAATCGTCGTCAGGAAGAGAAGCAGCCGCAACCACCGCACACGCAACTCTCCACCTAGGAAAGCGGAAGCTAGCGCCAACACTCCGGTAAAAAGTAATCCCCGCAAAATCGCGCTTCCAATCACGGCGGCCGCGGGATGCGCGTAATCGAATACATCGCCAACAGCGGCTGGATATCCACGATGCAAGGCAGGAATCAAAGCAACGGCCGCGTCTATGATCCGGTGCAACCCGAGCAGAAGTGCTGACCCGCCCAAGCCAATCCAGAATGCATCGCGATAGTAGTTGCCAGTCATGCCAAACCATCGGGGAATTCGCTCCTCGCCAAATGCCCGAGTGGCGAAATCCCAGGCCACGCCGAAGATCAGTACGATTCCACCAACCACAAAGCCCGCTCTGATAAGGACCAGTCCAATTTGCGTGCCAAAAAACAATCGAAAGGGAAACTCGGGCCGGTACTGGCTCAGCAACTGTGGAATTCCACTTCCGAGCAGGAAGCTAATTCCAAATGCCGCCAATCCGACCAGGCCCCAAAGAAACAGGTTCTTCCATGGAACATGCACGGGCTCCGCCTTCAGCCGCCTGAAATAGAACACAAGTACGACCGTGACCAGTCCAAGAAAGAACACGATCTGTCCAATGAAATAAAGAGTTCTCGGTAAGGTCTTTTTGTCCTGCTCGCGAACGAACGACTCCGGGATTTTGACGTACGTAAAGTAGTTAGCGGCTTGGTCGCCGAGAACTTGTACATCCATTCGCGCATAGGCATGATCCGCGAGGTCCTTCGCCCCATTTCTCACCGGATCCAGAGGAGTTTTCAGTTGCCAGGTCAAAGTATGATCCGTACGGTTCTGCAGTTTGTCTGAAGTGGAATTGACCAGATCCCATTTGCCTAGATCGATTTGCTTTTGTTCGCGCAAATACTTCTCGGCGATTGCTATGGCTTCCTCTTTTGTAAGCGTTCCTCCCTTTGCCGCTTCGGGAAGTATGTGCCGGAACGCGTGCAGGGAACCATCCGGCTTAAGATTTACGGCGAATTTCTCGGGATCCGAATCCTTGAAATAGCGTACCACCCAAAGTGCGCCCGGAACTTGCTGTTCATAGATTTTGTTGATGTCGCTGATAGAAATTCTTCGCCGCAAATACTCGTTCGTGATTGGATCCATTTGTTCTACAAACAAAGCGCTCTTGTAATAGCCCCGCGGATCCAAGTCGTTCTCACGCATCACCGCGTCAGCCCGCTCGGAGGCAGATCTTGCATTGACCGACACGCGCAGGTAGTCGCCGATATGCTCGCGTTTGAATTTCCACGCTGCAAGGCCGCCCATGATTAAACACGCTGCCAGGAATCCCATAGTGCCGGTGGAAAAAGCGTCGTACCGCCGGCCGGCGAGGTTCCGCGCAGCAGGGGTCTGTTCGCTTCTGAGTTCGATTTCGGGAGCGGGCTGCGCTCGATTCAACAGATCCTCAATCGGCTCGAAGTGTCCGCACCGTAAATACGTGATGCCCGAATACGCCAGCGGAAATACGGCGGCCAGCGCTACCACGATCCCCGATATCCTGAAATAAACGCTGTCCGAGCGAATCAGCAGTAAACCTACGAGCGACGCATCGACGGTATAGTGCCACGTCAGCGTCGCTACAATTCCCCAGCGAAGCATCACAAAGCCTGCCACGATTCCGATCAACCCAACTTCAAGCCCGCGGATGTAGGCTGGTTCCTGCGGATAGTTGCTGTGCAGAAATCCCCACAAGAAAGCTGGGATAATCACCGCAAGCCAGCCGAATCGGACCAACCGGGAAAAGAAGGGAATTCCGAACAAGCGGAAGAGAAACTCCTCGCTTGTGGCCGCCACAACCCCGATGGCGGCGCCGCTGATCCACGGAAAAACCGTGCTCGCTGAATTCTCGTAGTTCAGTTCCTGGGGCGCCCATACGCCTAGCCACTTCGCGCCGATCAGGTAAAAAGCCACGATGAAACCAATATGAGCTGCGGCCATCGCTATGCCGACAACCGCCGAAGCAAAAAACTCTTTCGAGCGGATACCGCGCAACGAAAATGCCGTGTTCAGGCGCAGCCGGTCCGGTTGCGCCGCACGATACAGAATCTCGCCAGCGGGAAGAATGAGGGTGACCGTGAGTGCCGCGAGAAACAGGGCTTCAAACAACGCCATCCCGATCTTCGAAGCAATGAAGCTAACGTAAGAATCCGTCGTTCGATACTGCGCGGACCAGAGTGGCCAGCCGTTCAGGCTCTGCAAGAAAAGCAGCGCGGCAACAACAGCCCCGACTTTGAGCGGAACGCTCCAGGAAACCTGCCCGCGCCTGGAAAGAGTGATGGCGATCCACGCCGCCGCACCAATCAAAACGAAATACGGAACGGTGAAGACAAAAGCCAGAGTGTCGTTTCCGTTGCGAAGCCGTTTGTATTTCAACGTCCAAGCTTCTGGCACCTTCAAAAATTCTTGCGATTCTCCGATTTCATCACCGTTCAGTTCCACCTCTAGCCGGTAAGGCGCTTCCTTGGCCCTGAATCCTCTTCGTTCCCAGGTGAACGTCCAGTCCATGCGGTTCGGGCGCGTTTGGGAATTCGCCTCCTCCGGTAAGAATTGCCAAGTGTTTAAGTCGGTTCCCAATTTTGCTTGCAAGAATCTTTCGGCTGTCGCCAGCGCCTCTTCCCGGCTGAGCGATTTCTCCGCGCGCGCTTCTTCAATCTTGTGCTCGTATGCAACTACTTTTCCTGCAGGGCTAACCCGTACCTTGTATTCTTCCTGCTGCAGCGGCCGAAAGGAGCGTACTTCCCAATACCAGATGTTCAGATCGCTGGACATCATGCGGTTTGCCTGCTGCAATCCCAGCTCGCGTTCCAGATAGATTTTTGCGCTTTCATCGACTTCAAAGGTGATTGCCGATTCGTATCCCTGCAGGTTCTTTCCCATTCCTTCGACAAACTGTTTTGCTCGCGCCTGTGCTTCGGTTCGCGACACCTTAAAATCCACGGATGCTTCCGGAAATGCCTGATAGAAATAGCGGTGCGCGAACCAGACTCCCAGCAGTCCCAGCGCCATCCACAAAATCAAAATGCGCTTATCGGTTCCAGTCAGTCGATCTTCTGGCAACGCACCCTCCCGAAATTCGTCACTGGCCTGCGCAAACGGTACCCACTCTATTCTTACGCGGACACGGTGTGCAAGTTCGGCGAAAAGCGCACCGTTCACGGGGATGATATAAAGAAGATACATGCCTGTCAGTCTTCAAACCGAAGTTCGCATGGTGAAAGGAGTCGGCCCACAACGTGCCGAACTCCTGGCCAAGCGCGGCATCTTCACGCTCGAAGATCTTTTAAGCTATCTTCCATTTCGCTACGAAGACCGCATCCACTTTACCAAAATCAACGACGTACAACCCAACGGCACATACACGCTACGCGCGAAAGTAATGAGCGGCCAGGCGGTCCGGGGCATGTACGGCCGCGACGCTATTTATCACTTGCTTGTCCAGGACGATTCGGGCTCGCTACCCTGCAAATTCTTTCATGGAGGCTATCTAGAGGGACGCCTGAAGCCCGGCCAGGAACTGATTCTCCACGGCAAAGTGGAAATCGACAGGTTGCGCCCGGCGCGGCGCGAAATGGTCAATCCGCACATCGAAGTCATCAATACGACGGATGTGGATTCCACCGAGGCGGGCCGCATCGTACCCATTTACGAAGCGGTGGGTACGTTTGGTTCGCGCATGATTCGTCGGGCCATGTATGCCACGCTGCAGGACTTGAACATCACAGACGTGCTGCCGGTTGGCCTCCGCGAAAAACTGAAATTTCCCACTCGTCGCGAAGCCCTTATCCATGCACATTTCCCTTCGCCGGATGAATCGGTAGAAGCGCTCAATCTGTTTCGTTCTCCGGCGCAGCAGCGGCTGATTTTCGAGGAATTTTTTCTCTACCAGTTGAGCCTCGCGCTTGGTCGCCGCACGGCGCGGAAAGAAAACGCCATCGCCTTTCGCGTGCGTGAAGACAAAGTGCGTGAAGCCTTGAAGCGCATACTTCCTTTCAAACCTACCGCCGCGCAGAAGCGAGTTCTGGCGGAAATAGCCGCCGACCTGGAAAAGCCGATTCCCATGAATCGCTTGTTGCAGGGGGATGTCGGAAGTGGCAAAACCATTGTTGCCTTGCAAGCTGCGGTGATTGCCATTGAAAATGGCTGCCAGGCCGCTCTAATGGCGCCAACGGAAATTCTTGCGGTCCAGCATTATCTATCGGCGCGCGGTATCCTTGCCCCGGGCGGTTACCATGTGGAATTGCTTATCAGCGGGCTGAAGCCGGCCGAAAAGGCCGCGGCCCGCGAACGCATCTGTTCGGGTGAAGCAAAACTGGTGATTGGAACTCACGCGCTAATCGAAGATGACGTTGCCTTCGCGCGCCTCGGCTTTGTTTCCATCGACGAGCAGCATCGCTTTGGAGTTATGCAGCGTAAGCGTCTAATGGACAAGGCAGCGAAGCACGGCCACGCTCCGCATGTTCTAGTCTTGACCGCTACGCCGATTCCGCGCAGCCTTTCCCTCACGCTCTACGGCGATTTGGACGTTTCGATTATTGACGAACTTCCTCCGGGTCGCACTTCCATCGAAACGCGCCTGGCTACGGAAAAAAATCTTTCCGGCGTTTGGGAATCCCTTCGCCGCGAGGCGGAAGCCGGGCGTCAGGCTTACATTATCTATCCTGTGATCGAAGAATCTAAATTGGAACTGAAAGCGGCCATGGAGGAATACGAGCGGTTTTCCAATATCGTATTTCCTAGACTCAAAGTGGGCCTTCTGCACGGCCGCCTCTCCAGTGAAGAAAAAGAGGACGTGATGCAGCGCTTCCGCCGCAATGAAATTCAGATTCTGGTTGCCACCACGGTAGTGGAAGTTGGTGTGGACGTTCCCAATGCCACCGTTATGGTCATCGAACATGCCGAGCGTTTTGGCTTGGCACAATTGCACCAGTTGCGCGGGCGCATCGGTCGTGGTCCACAGAAATCGTATTGCATCCTCGTTTCGCCTGGCCGAATGACCGACGAAGCTCGTGCCCGCCTCGAAACGATGGTCCGCACCAACAATGGTTTTGAGATTGCCGAAACTGATCTTTTGATTCGCGGCCCGGGAGAGTTCTTTGGCACTCGCCAATCCGGTGAGCTCGGCTTTCACATTGCCAATCCGTTGCGTGACCGCGAATTGCTCGAACTTGCGCGCAGAGAAGCATTTTCTCTGGCCGAGGACTCGTCGCAACAGGAGACTCTGCAACGAGTGCTGCGCCTGCTACCCCCTGGGTGGCAACGACGCTATCATCTTGCTCACGTTGGCTGATATTAGCCAGTCACCCTATGCGCGTTATCGCCGGAAAATTTCGCAGCCGCCAGCTGAAAAATTTTAAGGGTCTTGCGCTTCGCCCGACGAGCGACCAACTGCGTGAGACGCTATTTAATGTTATCGCCGGACGCATCTCTGATTCGAGTTTTGTCGATGCCTTCGCCGGGACTGGTGCTGTCGGAATTGAAGCGATCAGCCGAGGTGCCCGCGAAGTAGTCTTTATCGAAAGCCACCGGCAGGCTGTCGCGCTCATTCAGAAGAATCTCGATTCGCTGGGCATACGCTCAGGTACAAGAATTCTTCCGCTCGATGTGCCGCGTGCGCTCGAACGTCTCGCTGCGGCTCAAAGGCCGAAGTCGCCGCCTTTCGACATCGTTTTTCTCGATCCGCCCTACGCCGCTTCTGAAGATTATGGTCGCGTGCTCTCGTTCCTAGGTGAAGCCGCACTTATCTCTGAAGATGGTCTGGTCATTGTCGAGCACCATCGCAACTTTGATTTGCCGGAGCGATTCGGTACCCTCGAACGGGTTCGGGTCCTGCGTCAAGGCGATGCCAGCCTCAGTTTCTATCGCCTCGTAGAATCGAATTAGTTCCGAGGGCAGACAAACCACAGCCTGCTTCACCTCATCTATATGATTTCGGGTATTATGGTTGTCATCCCCGGCACAGCCACCCGCGATATAATTAAGGATTAATGTCGAGAAATTTTCATCCCAATCCGTTTGACTTACTCGGTCAGACCGAGATGTACGTTTATCCGGTGCATCTTTCTGGAGCAATTCAGCCAAAGCTAGAGATTGCCTGGAACAGCTTTCACAGTAATTTTTTCAGTGGTGTTCCGGTATTTTTTCGTCGCGCGAACTTGCAAAAAAAGCTGACGCCATCTCTGGTATTTCCCGATGTCAACATCGAACGCAGCATCCCGTTTCGAGCCATCCTGGCAGCGGGATTGCTCCACGTCGCGTTCTTCATGCTTCCCTGGTCAGATTTTGCGGTTACGCCGCCCGCCAATCATTCGTTTGACAACACGCAACTCGTCTGGTCGGGTCCGATTGACGATTTGCCCCTGCTGCAGATTCCCAAAAGCAAAGCGAAGTCTTCGCCGAAATCTTCTTCCCCGGCAGAGACCGTGGCGAACGAGGCATTTCATCCCCGGCAACGCATTTACACCGATCCGGTTCATCCCACACATCGACGGCAAACCCTGGTGAATCCATCCGCGCCCCAAGAAGCGCCCAAGTTTCTGCCGGAATTGCCGAACGTTGTTCACTTAGCAGCAAGCCAAGCCCCTGCGCCGCCGCGTGTAGAGATTAGCGAGAATACTCTCGCTAATCTCCGTCCGAAGGTCGTGAAGCAGGCAGCCACAGCGGATTCACCGACGCCGGAAATATCCAATCTTGAACAACAAACTGCCGCGATCGGTATTTCCTCTTCCACAACCGGCCCCGCGAAACCAAAATTGCAAATCGATGCATCCTCTGCGCCGCGTGTCGCGAATCGTTCGCACACTGGGGATAATTCCTCCGCGCCGGAAGTTCCGCTAACCACTTCTTTTTCCTCCGCGCCATCAACCTTGATTGCCATTTCGGCCGCACCAGGGCCGCCCGTACCGGTTGCCCCGCAAGGGAATCTCGCGGCTCGCGTGGCGATTTCACCGGAAGGCAAACCGGGTGCACCCGGTACGACCTCCAGTTCCACCAGTGGATCGGACGCTGTAAAATCCGGCTCCCGTGCGGGCAACAGTTCCGTAGGGATCTCGATCAGCGGCGGCAATCCAAGACCCAACGCCAACTCTTCCGGTCTTGGAGGTTCAGGAAAGTTCGTCATTCCTAAGGCACAAGCTGCGCTTAAGCGGCAAGATTCCAACAGCACTATTGAGGATCTTCCCGATCGTGTGGGACCGCCAGATTTTGCCGCTCTTCCTCCCGGCGCCAAGCCCGAGCAGATATTTATGATGAAACGCGTTTATTCGATGAATGTGAATATGCCCAATCTGAATAGCGCGACGGGAAGTTGGATCATCCACTTCTCGGAGTTACATGCCGATGCCGCGCATCGTTCAGTGGATGTAACTTCGCCAGTTCCTACGCACAAGGTCGATCCTAAATATCCGCAAACCCTGATCTCGGAACATGTCGAAGGCGAAGTAGTTCTCTACGGAGTCATCAGGCGAGACGGCAGCGTTGACAGCATTCAAAAAGTACGGGGACTAGACGAGCTCCTCGACGCCAACTCCATCGAAGCTTTTGCACAATGGAAATTTCAGCCCGGCACGCGCGGTGGAGAGGCCGTGGACCTCGAAGCGATCGTGTACATCCCCTTCAAGGCGCCGGAGCGCCGCTGATCACTTTCAAGCTGTGCTGTAAATGCGCTGCGCACAGATTGCAGATTTTCTCGTCCACCTAGGATCTGGCTTCCTGCAACTTCACCAATGTATAGAGCGTGTGATTCACAGGCGTGGGGACACCAAATTCCGCCCCCGTGCGCGCGATATATCCATTTAGCGAATCAATCTCGGTCCGTTTGTTTCGTGACATGTCCTGCGCTGTGGATGATCTGGTTTCCTTCATCTGCTCGGCAATCTTGAACGCACCCGCGAGCGCTGCTTTCGGGTCTTCCAGTCCCGGCAGCTGAATGTTTTTGGCCTTTGCTACTGCCAATGCCTCATGCACGGCTGCTTCCACGACCTTCTTGGCATCTACGCTCGCAATAATCTCTTTGTAGGTCACTCGCCCTAACCCAGAGACCGCATTCAGGGCGCAATTCCAAACCAGTTTGGTCCACAGTTCACCTTCGATATTCTCGGAAATTCTACACGGTAATTTTGCCCACTCGCATAGCGCCGCAAATTTCTCGGTACGCTCATTTTTCGGTCCAATCACCAGATCTCCTCGTCCCAGATGTTTCACATATCCCGCCGCAGCCATGGCAGCCGCAACGTATACGACCGCCGGCACAGCTTCGAGGCCCGAGGCTTTTCGAATTTCTTCGGCGTTATTCACTCCGTTCTGTAAGCTGATCACCACCGTTAGCGGTGAAACGTATTTGGCCAACTCTTTGGCGGCCTCCGCGGTATCCGTCGTCTTTACGCAGAACAAAACGAAGTCGGCGCCTCTTGCGCCTGACATTTCCTGCGAAGCTGCCACCTGCACCACCTCTTGAAAATGCACGGTTTCCATAAACAGCCCGGCTTGTTTCACCGCGTCCACAAAGGCTGGGCGCCCGATCATCGTTACCGGAACTCCTGCGCGCGCCAATATGCCGCCAAAATAGCTGCCAACGGCACCGGCTCCGACAACGGCGACCTTAGGCCGGTTTGCTTCGCTGCCCATTGTGTTCTCCTCAATTTCAGTTTGGATTCTACGGTTAGAAATGATTTCGCAGTTCGCGAAATGCCGGAACGATTACCAGTTTTCCGGAGCCTGCCATTACCGGTTCGTGTTCCAGATGCCAGGTATTAACGTGCGGAATGTACACGGCATTCAAACCCGCCTGCATCGCCGGATTGATATCGCTCCGGGGGCTGTTCCCAATCATCCATCCGTAGGTCTTCACAATCTTATGCTTGTTCACCAGCGCGCCATAGGTTCTGGCGTCTTTTTCCGCCACAATTTCAATCGCTTCAAAAAATCCCTGAAGGCCCGACCGCTCTACTTTTGCCGCTTGCTCCGCGGGCTCGCCCTTTGTGAACAGGATCAACTTGTGACGCGTCGTCAAATACGCCAGCGTTTCCGGCACTCCATCCAGAATCTTAGGAGGAGTTTTTTCCAGGTCCATCACTTTGCCGTGCACCTGCGCCAATACCTCTCGCTTTGCCATCTGGTCTGCCAATTTTAAATAGGTTTCTTCCAGCGAGCGGCCAAAACTTCGCACGCCATATCCATATTGCCGGATATTCTTGCGTTCAGTTTCATTCAGGATATGCCGGATATAGGTGCGACTATAGCCGCAAGACTCCACGAGAGTGATGAAATCCTCGATGACCTTTTCAAAAAATACGTTGTTTTCCCAGAGGGTGTCGTCCGCGTCGATCAGCAGCGTGTTCCGTCTCATGATGGTGGGGCGACGAGCGTCGACTTACGCCGTTTTGCGCTGCCCGGTTGCCAGTTGCTGCAGAATTCCACGTGCGACCTTCTGCAATTCGCCAAACTGTGCCAAATATTGTTGAAAATTATGATTCAAAACTTGTGCGTCCTCCGGTCCCAATTGATTTCGCAAGATCATATCGCGTAATTTTACAGGATGAGGCAGCAGCGCCTCTTCCTGCAGTTCTTCCAGCGCCAGTTGCGGATCGTAATGATACATGTGCCATCTCCCAAGAGCCGTCCGGCGTTCGGAACAGCTCTCCGTTAACCATTCTACGCAAAAAGACAAGGAGGGTATTACTCAAATCGAAGAAAAGAGAAGTCGGGGAGAGATTTCACGCAGCGCTTGCTCGAATCGGCACGAATTCGTACCGTTCGATCTTTGCCGCGATTCCAGTCTTGCCGTTATCGTTGGATTCCACGCGCACCACTTTACCGTGGCATCGGATATTGACGTCCCCCGCTGTAATCATCTGTTGGGGCAGCGTGAGAATAAAATCAATTTCATTGCCCGATTCGAATTTCGCTTCGGTCAGAAAATATAATCCGCGATAACTGACGTCTCGAGTGTGCGCCTTCATCTCACGTTCGTTGGCGTCTCGAGCCAGGACGCGCACCGGCAATGTCATTACAAATCGTCTGGCTTCTCGGCGGTCGGACAAATCACTCATGGAGTACCCCGGGCGGTGTTCGACCCGTGTGGAAGTTACCACTCGTCGACCTAAACTTCAATCTGAAACTCCCACAATTTAGCTCTAGTACGCCCCGTATTCTCAATGGCGTACTACTACTAATGCTTCGCTTACGGCATTAATCCTAATCCGTTTTTCTTCCTATCTGCCTGCGTATGGAGCTATTTCGAGTACAATTCTGACTGCGATTTTCGGATGGAATACTCTCACGATTCCCGCAATTTCTTTCTTGATAGTCCTGTTGGCGGTCTTGAGGCCATTCTTTGGACCTCGAAACGTTTTTCCAACCTGCCGATCGCCGCGGTACTTTGCCATCCGCACCCGCTCTTTGGCGGAACGATTCACAACAAGGTCGTTTACCAGGCCGCTAAATCGCTCGACTCTCTCGGGATTGCCGTTCTCCGCTTCAATTTTCGCGGCTCGGGGTTAAGCGCCGGCGTTCACGATAAAGGCCGCGGAGAACAGGACGACGTTCAAGCTGCCGTGGATTTCCTAGCTTCGGAATTTCCCGGGATACCGTTGCTTCTCGGTGGTTTCAGTTTCGGCAGTTGGGTTGGTTTAAGGACTGGTTGCTCGGATACCCGCATTTCAGAACTCATCGGCATCGGCGCCCCGGTCAACGATTCCGACTTCACGTATCTGCACAACTGTGCCAAGCCAAAATTATTTGTTCACGGAGCAAATGATGAATTTGGCTCTCGCACAAGAATCGAGCAACTTGTTGCGGCTCTCCCCGGAGAAAACCAGCTTTCCGTCATCAACGATGCCGATCACTTCTTCGCCGGTCACCTTCCTGAGGTTGATCGAGCCATCACCGCCTGGCTCGTCGAACGCCATCCCGAGTTAGCCAGTCCCTAAGCCCCTCCGCCTCGTTGAAATAATTTTCCGAACTCTCCTATCCCCGCCGGAGTCACCGTCACCACGCTGCTGTTGGCCTCCACATGTGCTGTTCGGGACATGCCCACCAGTGCCGTCGTAATTCCCGGTGCTGATCGCGCAAATTGCAGCGCCCTCTCCCGGTCATTCGCTAAGCCCAACGCATCCGCCACAAATCCGGGCAAGTTTTGTGCCACTTGCCCTTGCAACAGGGAAGCGCTGCCGATCAGGGTAATTCCCAACTCACCGGCCGCTTCCATCACCGTTTTTATGCCGCTCTTCATATTCTGATTCCCCAGCGTCAGCGCTTCGGTCATCGCTAGGTTGAATGGCAGTTGTACAAATCGGAATTTGTGTTTTTCTCCAGCCACTTCTCGTGCGATCTGTGCCAGTTCTCCCAGTTGCATTGCGTCCGCAGCCTTGCTCTCCTGGCGAAAGCCGTTCCAGGTGGCCATGCCGTAATATTGAATCGTTCCCTGGGCGGCAGCCTTTTCCAAGAATATGAAAGCCTCTCGAATGCGTTTGGCGAATTCCGGCTTGGCCACATCGCTTAGTTGCGTCTCCGGATTATGCAGGTAATACACATCGACGCAACCCACACCCAGATTTTTCAAGCTTCGCCCTAGTTGGTTTTGCAGGTAACGAGGAGTCATGCAGTGGCTGCCCGCCGCAATGTCCTTCGTCGTGAAAATGCCTCGCTGAATGTACTCCTCAAAAAAATAGCGATTCGGATCCGCCGGCATCGTTCCATCCGGCGTAAGGTATCCGCCCTTCGTGCACACCACAATCTCATCGCGCAGAAAGCCCTTGTTCGCCACCACATGCAACGCGGCGCCGACATTCCGTTCGCTTCTCTGCAGCCGGTAATTTATGGCCGAGTCGATCACATTGATTCCCGATTGCACTGCGGCGACAATCGCCGCGGTATAGCTCGCATCGGTTTGTTCGTTGGGCTGACCCAGATAAGTTCCAATCCCTAGAGAAGAGAGAACCAGTTCCTGCGCAACTCGGAAATGCCCGTCGCCAGCAACGCGTTGAAATTTCCCTGCGTACCGTGTTGTTCCTTCTTTCGTCGCGCCGTGGCTCATTTTTTTTCCGTCCTTTTCGGCTCAATTCCCGTTTCTATCCGCTTCGGAAGTTCGTCCCTTTTCGGAGTTAACAGCAGCCGCGAACAAGCCCGAAGGATTCGCCTGTATGGCCAATCCTTCTCGCGGAAAAATATCTCGCCTTCGCGCGGCTGGCTGTAGAACCATCTCGACAATAACCACAAGTTTTCGGCCAACTCCTGCGCGCTTTGTCGTGTGTCTCCCGTCGCGCTCACTTCCTGGCTCATTACGTTTTCCAGATAATCGCGTGCCGCTTCCTCTGCCGATTTTGGCTGGCTGGTATCCCCAAATCGCAGATACGAGGGTTCCGCGAGCCTTCCGCCTCGCATTGCGTACATACCCACCGTATGCTCGTCCGTGGTTCGTTGCAAAATTACCGCATCGATATCCTGGACTCTTCGTGCCAATTCCGTACGCCCCCGCAAAGCATCATCGAGCTTGTCCAATTTCTTGTGGATAGAAGCGGCCTTCTCAAAATCGAGGTCCGCGCTCGCCTGGTCGCGCTCCTGCTCATACGCCCCGCGCAAGGAACCTCCACCGCTGTTGAGAAAGGCCACCAACCGACCTACCTCCACGTCGTACTCTTCTTTGGTGCAACCCGCAAAGCACGGCGCCAGACACATTTTCATCTCAGAATAGATGCAGCCCGGAAACTCCGGATCGCGCCTGATCTTGATCTGGCATCGCCGCACGTTGAAAAAGTCCAGAACTCGTTCCGCAAATGCCTCGGCCGATTTTCGCGAAGCGAACGGACCGTAGTACGCCCCGCCCGATGGAAGTCCTTGTTCATCCACGCTGATTCTGCGCGTTGCAAAACAGCGTGGATACGCGTGATACAGGTTCACCTTCAGCACGGCGGGTGGGCGGAATCGCGTCAACTTTTGATATTTGCGCGGGAAAATCTTGCGAGCCTGTTGGTAGTACAGTAAGTTTTGCTCGAATGTCGACCCGGTCTCCCGGTAACGAATCCCTCGTGCAAACTCGCGCAAATTTAGCCGCTTGCTGGTGGAATCGGCAACTCCCACCAGGCGTTGCATGCGGTGCCGCAGATCACTGGTGCGAATCAAATAGGGTTCGGCAGCTTGATCGCGGGGCTCAACCAGGCAGACGGCACGCCTCGTGGGGAGCAACGAGAAAAAATCCTCGTCGTGCCCAATGTCAAATTCCACTCCGGCATCAAGTTCCAGCACCCCGTCAGGATACTAAACTCGTCGCAGAATTGCTGAGCCGTCTTGTGCGGCTATTTCTCCCAGTATGCGGTGTTGAATTCGTTGGGATCGAAAACTGCAGGCGGAAGCTTCACATCGGCCTTGATATCCGAATAATCCTCGCTGAAGACGAGTTTCTCGTTGTTGTATACCGCCACACGTGCGGCGATGAATGCCTTTCCGAGGGTTCGGTAATCTTCAAATCGCGTGTCATTCCATGTTTTCGCATCGCGCCGGTCAGGTTCGATACTTCGCAGAAGTAGGAGCCGCTTTCGTTCCACCCAGAATTGTTTTGCCTGTAAATCGCCCTTGTCCGCTCCGACGACATACACTTGCTCGCCATTCCAGGTGTCTTCGTGAAATTTCGTCAGATCGAATCCTTCGGCTTTCAACTGCGCAATCGTCAACTCGGGCGGTTGTCGATATATGTCGAATCCAAGCACGAGAAGCATATTCAGCATCGCCCGCCGGGCCGTCTCCTTACCTTTCTCGAAGAAAATTTCCTTGCCGTCCGTCAGAATGGCGCCGTTCCCGTCGCTCGGAGACCCGAAGTCGATGCGCAGATTGCCGGGCAGTTTCCCAGCTTCGTACCAGGTTTCCACTTTCGTGATGCCGTCCGGATTATAGGTGGTGCTTTTTTGTGTAAACGTCATCGTCTCATACCAGGATTTTTCATAACGGTCATGCATCACAGTAACCAGAGATTTTCCGTCGCTAACGTCCTTCGCCAGTCCCGTGCGCGCGGCAATCGCGCAAATGAGTGCAAATACCAGTATTTTTGTTGGCTGCATTTTCGTCATTTGTGTGAATCTCCAAAATGTCGTCTGAGAAAAGGCTGCGAACACAAGACTATCTCATGTACGGCTCGTTTGGGCATATGGGAGGCCAATAATGTGAGGCGCGAGAACCGAAGATATTTGAATTTGGCGTTTCATGGCGCTCGACCCGCATCGCACGCTGCTCCAGTGCTCGCCGCGCTAGGGTAGCGGACCATAGTCCGGCGCCACGCCATCAAAAACGCGCCCTACAAGATTCACCGGCAACTCGTGGAAAAATATGCAGGTGATATGTGGCCTGCGGAAGAACCGTGTGACAGCGAGGTTCAGCGTCTGGTGATGGTATTCGAGAATTATGGGCCGCGGCACATGAAAATCGGATACATGCAGCCGACGAAGGTCAACGCTTCCGGCGCCGAGATGCCCGGGAATCGGGGCAGGTGAACATCCGGACTAGCAGATGTCAGTGGGGGCCGTTTGTTGGTGTTGGTTTCCAGAGCTGTTCCGTCGGAGAATTTACTTGAAAATTCCAGGTAGCTAGCCACGCCGCGCGGTGACGTTATGGCCGTCACGTTTGCGAAGTCATTCGTTGTTCGGTTGCAGAAATACGCCACATAGGCGTCAACTCCCTGAAGGCGTAAAAGCAACTCGCCAACACGGGCGGCTCTTTGCTTTCCTACAGCCTCCGGTAATGCGTCCCCGGCGAGTCGCGCAGGCTCGATTTTTTTGTCGTGAATCAGGATTGGATTTGCTGGCCGAACCTATCCCTTTAGTACCCAGGCGGCAATCACCAATCGCTGTATCTCGCTGGTTCCTTCATAAATCTCTGTGATCCGAGAATCCCGATAAGCGCGTTCTACTGGATACTCCTTGCTGTACCCGTAGCCGCCATGGATCTGGATTGCCTTGTGTGCAACCCGCGTGGACATCTCGCTCGCAAACAGTTTCGCGACCGCAGCCTCCAGGCTGAATCGCGAGCCGCTGTCCTGCTTCCAAGCTGCTTTCCGCACCAGCAACCGCGCCGCGTCGACTTCTGTCGCCATGTCGGCCAGCATGAATTGAATTGCCTGGAACTGGGCGATGGGATGCCCGAACGCCATTCGCTCTTGCGACCACTTCAGCGCCGCCTCAAACGCGCCTTGCGCAATTCCCGTTGCCTGCGAAGCAATTCCAATGCGGCCCCCGTCCAGGGTTGAGAGTGCAACCTTGTAGCCCTCGCCTTCGTTTCCGATGCGATTTCCTTCCGGCACTTCGCAATCCGTAAAGACTAGTTCGCTGCACGCCGTGGCATTAATTCCCAGTTTCTTTTCTTCCTTGCCGACCTTGAATCCCGGCGTTCCACGTTCCACCACAATCGCGGTGATCCCTTTTTCGCCTTTCGTCGGATCGCTGTTCACGTACACAATCGCGGCATCGGCGACGCCGCCGTTGGTGATCCACGCTTTCGTTCCGTTGATGACATACTTGTCGTCCTTCTTCACGGCCTTGGTCCGCAATGCCGATGCGTTCGAACCGGCTTGCGGTTCCGTCAGCGCATAGCAGCCGATCTTTTCTCCTCGCGTGAACGGCAACAGGAATTTCTTTTTTTGCGCGTCGGTTCCGTAGCGGTGGATCGGGTCGCAGAACAGGGAATTCTGCACACTCAGTATTACCCCCGTCGAAGCGCAGCACCGCGAAATTTCTTCAATGACGATGGTGTAGGCGATGTGGTCGAATCCCGCGCCGCCCTCTGCTTCGGGGAAAGCCACGCCCGTCAATCCCAGTTCTGCCGCCTTTGCAAACAACTCCCGCGGAAACTGTCCGGTCTCATCCAATTCCTTTGCCAGCGGCCGCACCTCGGATTCCGCGAACTCCCGCACGCTCTTCTGCAGCATCTTCTGTTCTTCGTTCAATTCCAGGTTCACAGCCGCTCCCTCGCACACCTGACCATTTTCAACTCGCCAACGCCTTCTTCAATTTGGCGTATGTCGTCACTAAATCCTCCGGAAGTACACGCGTCTCGCCGGTGACCGTCATGAAATTCGAATCCCCTAGCCAGCGCGGAAGCAGGTGTAAATGCAAGTGTCCCAGAACTCCCGCTCCAGCGGCCTTGCCCAGGTTCATCCCCAGATTGATTCCGTCGGGTTTGTAATCGGCCTTAAATACATTTTCCAGTCTCTGCGACAACTCCATCATTTCTTGCAGCGTATCCGGTTCGCACTGGTTCAGTTCCGCGATGTGCGCGTAAGGCACCACCATCACATGTCCGGAGGTGTAGGGATACCGGTTCAAAATCACGAACATTTTCTTTCCGCGATACACCAGCAACGTCTCGTCATCCCGGCTTCCCGCCACCGCGCCACAGAAAAAGCATTCCGGCGGTTTTCCCGCCGTCACGTTGGCCACATACTGGAACCGCCACGGTGTCCACAAATAATCCATCGCTCATCCGCCTTCGCTCTTGAATTCCATTCTCAGCATATCGCATTTGGAGTGCGGCTTGCCCTGCGCCCGCGATGGGCAGCCTGCTGCCGCTTTACGGGGGCCAAAAAAAACGCCCCGAATAACTCAGGGCGTGGTCTTTGAATTCCAATTAAATGCAGTTCAGGAAGCCGTCGCTTCTCCCATTGGCTCTCCGGTAGCGTTCACGAAATCCTTCAATTCCTTGCTCGGCTTGAAAAAGGGAATTTTCTTTGCCGGCACATCCACCTTTTCGCCGGTCTTCGGGTTGCGCCCAATTCGCCCGCGCCGTTGCCGCGTCCGGAAGCTTCCGAATCCGCGTATCTCGATCTTATCGCCTTTCTGCAGGGCTTCGATGATGCTTTCGAATATCGTCTCGACGATCGTCTCGGACTCTTTGCGGGGAAGCTCCGCCACTTTCAGTACTTCCTCGATCAGGTCCGCCTTCGTCAATGTAGGTTGCTTTGTCATTGTCCCTTTGCCTCTTCGCTCATCCTGGGTTCACTCCCTACAACCTGCTGGAGCAAGGCAAGTTAGGGGGACACGCCTGTCCGGGTGCCTCCTCTTCGTATCACTAAATTGGCCTTCAGGTAAATGAATTTTCTGAGGGGAACTCGTGCGATGGAACGAATGTCCCCCCGGAGCTTATCTCGACGCCAGTTTCTGCTTCATCGCGTCGCCAATCGTTGCCGTCGCCGAAGACTTCGACGACTTGTACTGGTCAATCTCTTTGCGTTCCAGTTGGCGCACAGCTGCGCGGTAGCTTAACCCGATTCTGCGAGTTTCCGAACTGATCTTGATGATTTTGAAATCGTATTCCTTGCCCGGCTCGAGCGGCCCCGCGCTCTTCAGCGGTCCCGTGGTGGGACGGAAGCCCGAAGCGCCTTCATCGCGCCGTTTGCGTTCTTCGATTTCCGTGTTATGGCACAAGCCTTCGATGTTGTCGCCCAGCTCCACGAACGCGCCGAACATCGCAATGCGCGAAACCTTGCCGCGTACCACGTCGCCCACTTTGTGCGTCTTGAACCAGTCGCCCCAGATGTCGTTTACCTGTTTGATTCCGAGCGACACGCGGCGATTCTCCGGGTCGATCCGCAGCACCTTCGCGGTAATCGGCTCGCCCTTCTTGAATACCTCGTGCGGGTTCTTGACTCGGCCGGTCCAGCTCACATCGCCCACATGCACCAATCCGTCGAAACCTTCTTCGATTTCGATGAACGCGCCAAACTCCGCAATGTTGCGGACCTTGCCCGTTACCACCGTGCCCACCGGATATTTCTCCGCTACCAGCAGCCAGGGATCGGGTTGCGCTTGCTTCATGCCCAGCGAAACGCGGCGGTCGCTCGGCTTGATGTCGAGCACCACCACATCCACTTCTTCGCCGGCCTTCACAACCTTGGACGGGTGCGTGGCCTTCTTCTGCCAGCTCATTTCCGTCACGTGCACGAGTCCTTCAATCCCCTGCTCGAGCTCCACGAACGCGCCGTAATCCACCACACCTACAACCTTGCCCTTGTACTTTCCGCCTGCCGGATACCGCTCGGCCGCATCCACCCACGGATCCTTCGTCAGTTGCTTCAGGCCCAGCGATACGCGCTGTTTATCCTTGTCGAACTTGAGGATAATCAAATCCAGTTCCTGCTCCGGCTTTACCACGTCGTTCGGGTGCCGCACACGGCCCCAACTCAGGTCCGTCAAGTGCAGCAAACCGTCGATGCCGCCCAGGTCAACGAACGCGCCGTAATCCGTCACGTTCTTCACCGTGCCGTGTACGACCTGCCCTTCCTTCAGGGTCTCCATCAGCTCCGCGCGCTTTGCGTGCAGCTCTTCTTCCAGCAGCGCGCGCCGGCTCACCACGATATTGCCGCGGCGGCGGTTCAGCTTGGTTATCCGCACCTGCACTTCGGTCCCGAGCAGCCCGTCCAGGTTCTGCGTCGGCCGCAAGTCATACTGCGAACCCGGAAGGAACGCGCGCACGCCACCAACGTCCACCACCAGCCCGCCCTTGATCCGGTCGACGACCTTCGCGGTAATTGTTTCCCGCGCTTTGTACTGCGCGTCAATCTTTTCCCAAGTACGGCGGCGATAAACCTTCTGATACGACACGATGGCGAAGCCGTCCTTCATCTCGCCCGTACGCTGTACTTCAATCGTCGCGTTCGGCTCCGGCCGGGGAATCTCGGTCTCTGCAAACTCCGCCGCAGGGATCAGTCCCTCGGTCTTTCCGCCCAGGTCCACCACCACGCCGTGTTCCGTGTAAGCGACCACCTTCACTTCGAGCACTTCATTGTTCGTTGTTTCTGACTGTGGCTCGCTGTACTGGTCGATCAGCTTGCTCATCTCTTCCGCACCGGCCGCTTCTTCCGCCGCCGCTGCGGCTTCGGCGTCGACGTTCGCGTTCGCCGCGTGCGATTCCGCTTTGGCGTGCGCTTCGTCGGCGTGAACAGGCTCCGCCGCTACCGGTGCACTCTGCGCTGGTTCTTCGGCGTGCGCGGTTTCGGCGCTCGGTGTGGCTTCACTCGTTGCTTTATGATCGGGATTGTTTTCTTCTGCGGCGGCTGCGGACGTTACGAGGTTTTCCTGGTCAAATAACATAAGTAAGACGCCTCCGGGATTTCTATCCCTGTTTGTTGTCGAGTCAATCCTTGCTGAATCCCTACTGGGGTAATGCAAGGAGGGTTACAACGGGGCAGTACGGAATATTGCAGTCACTGCGTCGAAGTAACTCGTTAGCTGTCATTTGGATGCCGCGAACATTGGGGGATCGCCGCAACCTAACACTATCAAAGGATACCCGTCACCCCAGTCGCTGTCAATCAACGGACGGCGTCCTCCACCAGCCTCAACCGCCGTCCAAGAAATTGAGTCGCCAGGGCCACAGCATCACAACCGCCATGAATAAAATGACCAATATTGGAAGATCCCACCAGTTCTTGCTCTACCCCCTAAACGCTGGTGGAAGCGTCAATTCATTACGCGCAATCGCCCGGAGTCTCCATGGCAGCACGACTTCTAGCTTCACACTCGCGCGCCGCGCGCGTGCCCCATCTCTTTGCGAAAATCCGGCGCGCTCACCTCTACTGTCCGGCACATCTCATACAACCGCGATCTCATCCGTGCACCAATTCGGTCGGCCAGCGTATCTTCCTTCACCACCAACTGCCGACCGCCCGGCAAACGCGCTCCTGCTTCCGGTGAAGCCGTCTCATCATTGTAATTTGTGGTAATGATCGTGGTCCGGTTCTCGTTGTACCGCGCGTTCAACACGATCCCCACGATATCCCGCACCCAATCCGAAGGCTTGCTCGCTCCTAGATCATCCAGCACCAACACTTCCGTCGTCCGGATCGGCTCCAGAATCGCCATCTCCGTCGATTCACTCGCCGGGTTGTAGCTCCCCTGAATCTCCTTCAACAATTCCCGGTAGTCGCAAAACAATCCGCCATGCCCCCGAGGGATCAATTCCTTCAACGCCGCAACCGCCAGATGCGTCTTACCCGCCCCTGACGATCCAATCAACAGTAATCCTTTCTCCGCCGCCGGATAATCCCGCAAAAATCCCTGCACCAACAGTTTTGCATTTTTCAATGACTTCTCATGCGCTGCAGTCCACGTCTTGCCGTCCGCCAAATCCGTGATGAACTCATCCATAGTGCAATGTTCATACCTCTTCGGTATCCGCGCCCGCTCCATGACCTTGCCGGCGCGCTCGTCCGTACTGCACTCGCAAGCCACCGCCACGCTGCCCGCGCCATCCTTCCGCGCCACGAGCTTCCATCCTGTCCCTTTGCAATGCACGCAATTCTCTTTAGCCATCGCTCTCCAATGGTTCTCGCAGTTACGCCACCCCACCGGAACTTGAGGGTGTGCCCCACCCTCGTTTCTGGGGGTGGGTTCCTACGTTCTAATGCTAAAAGCTCGCTGCTCTTAACTCTTCCCTGCGTCGCAGCCGCCTTCTGAGGCGGGCGTCTTTCCCGACATTCCCAAACCAACTCCATAATACGTCCGCTTTCCTCCAACGACAATGCTCGTAACTTCGGAAATTTGTGTACAAAATAAAAAAGCCGGCTTCAGCCGGCTCCATACCCTGGTTTTTCTTACTCGCCGCTACCTCTTCGGCACGGCCCGCACAATCGCCGTGTTCGGCACCTTCTCCTCCGTCCGCGCCATCCGCGTCAATTCCTGCTGCACCACGTGTGCAAACTCGCCCATCTGCCGTTCCATCTCAATCATTTTTTCCCGCATGTTCAAAATGATCTCGATCCCCGCTAGATTCACGCCCATATCCCGAGCCAGCGTCAGAATCACATCCAGCCGCTCCAGATCGGAATCCGTATACAACCGCGTATTTCCCTGAGACCGCGACGGCTTCAACAATCCCACACGCTCATACAATCGCAACGTCTGCGGATGCAATTTATAAAGCTCCGCCACCGCGCTGATCATGTACCCAGCTTTGGCTCGCGGCTTTTTCGTCTTGAGCGGCATACTCAAATACCCGCCTTCGTGAACAGATCTTTCCGCGGATCGGCCGGCGCCACTTCTTCCAGTTCCTTCATCAAGTTCCGCACCCGCTCATCCGTAGGTTCCGGTACAATCACCAGAATTTCCACGTACTGATCGCCCCGCGCGCCACCTTTCCTCGCGTTAGGCACGCCCTTTTCCTTCAGCCGCAAGGTGCGCCCGCTGTTCGTCCCCGGCGGAATCCGCACCAGCGACCTCCCGTCAATCGTCGGCACCGCAATCTTCGCGCCCAGCGAAGCCTCCGGCACCGTAACCGGCACTTTCGTATATAAATCGTTGCCACGGCGATCGAAGAACTCGTGCGGCCGCACCACCACGCGCAAATACAAATCTCCCGAAGGAGCACCCATCGTTCCGACATTGCCTTTACCCGGTACGCGCACCCGTCCGCCATTTGCCACGCCAACTGGTATGCGCACATCAATCGTTTCCGTACGCCGCACGCGGCCTTCGCCGCCGCAAGTCTTACAGGCCGTGCGTAGCTTTCCCGTTCCGCCGCAGCGATTGCACGGAACATTGAAGCGCATCTTCCCAGCCGTCTGCTGAATTGATCCTGTTCCATTGCAGGTAGGGCAGGTCTGCGGCGCTCCAATCGCTCCGGTTCCGTGACACGTTTCGCAGGAATCCATGCGCGTAATCTGCAGCTTCTTCACCGCGCCGCGCACCGCATCCCAAAAATCAATTTCAAGCTGGTATTCCAGGTCGCCGCCGGCTTCTTCTTCCGGCTCCATTGCTGCGTGGCCGCGACCGCCAAAAAATTGCCCGAACAGATCACGGAAACTGGAGCCGCCGCCACTTTGGCCAGTGCCTCCGCCAAAATCGAACCCGCCGAAATCGAAATTTACATCGCCACCGACCGTCTGGGACCCGCTCCATATCCCGCAGGCGGCATGTTGTCGCTGTAAAATCCGTGTGTATCGTAAATCCCGCGCTTCTTGGTATCCGAAAGCACGTCGTACGCTTCCTGCAATTCCTTAAACTTTTCCTCGGCCGCTTTATCGCCAGGATTCAAATCAGGATGATATTTGCGCGCCAGTTTGCGAAACGCCGCGCGAACGTCCTTAGCGGTCGCTTTGCGCTCCACGCCCAGCAGATCGTAATAATCCTTTTTTGTCCCTGTAGCCATCTGCTCAATCCATTCAACGTGCATAGGGGTGCAGCCCAGCTGCACCCCGTCCCTGCACATGTTTATAGTTCCGACAGGAACCTGCTGGCGCAGCCAGCCGGCTCCTGCCTAATTGATAACTGACGACTGAAAACTTACAACCGTCAGTTCGGTTTCTTGTTGTCATCTACATCGACATACTCGGCGTCAATCACGTCGCCGGGCTTACCGCCATCCTGCGCCGCTCCGCCGCCTGCCGATGCCCCCGCACCTGCTCCGGCCGCGCCTGCCTGCTCTGTGCCGCCAGCTGCCTGTGCCTTCTTGTACAGCTCTTCAGCCATCTTGTGCAGCGTCTTCTCCACGTTCTCTCTTGCTGAACGTAGGCTCGCCACACTGCCTTCACTCATGGCCTTCTTCGCTTCTTCCAGCACCGCTTCGGCCTGCTTCACGTCGCCTTCAGCCAGCTTGTCGCGGTTCTCCCTGATGGTTTTCTCCGCCTGGTACACGATGCCGTCCAGAGCGTTGCGCGCTTCCACTTCTTCCATCCGTTTGCGGTCGTCTTCGGCATGGGATTCCGCTTCTGTCCTCATTTTCTCGGCTTCTTCCTTGCTCAAGCCGGTTGAAGCCGTGATCGTGATCTTCTGCTCTTTGTTGGTGGCCTTATCCTTGGCGCTGACATTCAGGATGCCGTTTGCGTCGATGTCAAAGGTCACTTCGATCTGTGGAGTCCCACGCGGAGCCGGCGGAATTCCATCCAGCTTGAACGTGCCCAGCGACCGGTTATCCTTCGCGAATTTCCGTTCGCCCTGCATCACGTGGATTTCCACGCCCGGTTGATTGTCCGAAGCCGTAGAGTACGTTTCCACTTTGCGCGTGGGAATGGTAGTGTTTCGCGGAATCTGCACGGTCATCACTCCACCGAGCGTTTCCACGCCCAGCGACAGTGGAGTCACGTCGAGCAGAAGAATGTCCTTCACTTCTCCCGCCAGCACCGCACCTTGAATGGCGGCGCCAACCGCAACCACTTCGTCCGGGTTCACGCCCTTGTGCAGCTCTTTTCCGCCGAAGAACGTGCTCACCAATTGTTGAACCTTCGGGATGCGGGTCGATCCACCGACCAGCACTACTTCCTGAATGTCCTGCGGCGACATTTTCGCATCTTCCAGCGCGAGCTTCACCGGCTTCATCGACCTGTCCAGCAAATCCCTCATCAGATCTTCCAGGCGTGTTCGCGTCAGCTTCTGTTGCATATGGATTGGCCCGCTCGCGCCCGCGGTGATGAACGGCAAATTGATTTCCGTCTCCAT
Organism: Candidatus Acidiferrales bacterium; assembly: GCA_963741365.1. Lineage (GTDB taxonomy): Bacteria > Acidobacteriota > Terriglobia > Acidiferrales > UBA7541 > Acidiferrum. The sequence goes on from CAVUHY010000014.1 coordinate 310,294, forward strand.
CATCTGCGAAAGCTCGATCTTGGCCTTTTCCGCCGCTTCCTTCAGGCGTTGCAGCGCCATCTTGTCTTTGCCCAGGTCAATGCCGTGCTCTTTCTTGAATTCATCGATCAGCCAGTCCACGATCTTCTGGTCGACGTCGTCGCCGCCCAGGTGGGTGTCGCCGTTGGTCGACTTCACTTCCACCACCCCGGCGCCAACTTCCAGCACCGAAATGTCGAACGTACCGCCGCCCAGGTCGTACACCGCGATCGTTTCGTCGCTCTTCTTTTCAAGCCCATACGCCAGCGCTGCTGCCGTCGGTTCGTTGATGATGCGCAGCACTTCCAGGCCGGCAATTTCGCCCGCCTGTTTGGTGGCCTGTCGTTGCGCGTCATTGAAGTACGCCGGAACGGTAATAACCGCCTTGGTCACCTTTTCGCCAAGAAAATCTTCCGCGGCGGTCTTCAATTTCGACAAAATCATCGCGGAAATTTCCGGTGGGCTGTACACCTTGCCTACCACTTCGACCCGCGCGTCGTCGTGGTTGCCTTTGACCACTTTGTAGGGCACGCGCTTCATCTCCTCCGAGACTTCGTCGTAACGACGGCCCATGAATCGCTTGATCGAATAAATCGTGTTCTCGGGATTCGTCACCGCTTGCCGCTTTGCCACCTGGCCCACCAGGCGCTCCCCGGACTTCGTGATCGCCACCACCGAAGGCGTAGTTCGTCCGCCTTCCTGGTTCGGGATCACCACAGGCTCTCCACCCTGCATTACCGCTACTACCGAGTTCGTTGTTCCCAGGTCAATCCCAATCGTCTTACTCATATGCGCTGTTCCTTTCCCTCAAAATTCCAAACCAAACTCCCCCGCTAGCGCTCGAGTTTCTCTCTTCGCGCCCAGCGACGACTGAGCTCGGCCATCGAGCCTGTCGGTCGCTTTTACCGCCCAAACTTGGCCCACTATACAAGTTGAGTGCTCCTTTGTCAAGTTGTCTGATAGCGATTGTAATGGTCTATTTATCAGCATATTACAGCCGAGTCTTCCGCGTTCCTATGTCGCTTTCGTGAGCCTCACCTCCATTTCGTCCTTCCCTCGTTCGCCCATTTCTGCACTATCCGATTTCCCCCTCTTGCTCACCGGTCCATCTCTCTAAGCCCTTCCTGCGTCTAAACTTGTGTTACTCTGCTGCTGTTTTCATCGATGTCCATTTTAATACGGAGGAATCCTTGAACCGTTGGTCGCCCCTCGCCTTTGTTCTGTGTTTGGTCTGCGGTTTTGCCATGCTCGCAGCGCCCGGTCCGAAAACGCAAACCGCAAAAACCGGCACCACTACTTCCAAGTCCGTCGCCGCTAAGTCCACCGAGCCGGCCGCCGCTCCCGTTACGCCGATCTCCGTCAATGGCGTTAACGACATCGATCCAACCAAGGGGCTCGGTTCCAAAAACGCACCCGTTACCATGGAAATTTTCAGCGATTTTCAATGCCCGGCGTGCAAGCAGTTGTTTACCACGACGTCGCAGAAAGTAATCAACGATTATGTCAATACGGGAAAGATCTACCTAGTTCACCGCGACTTCCCGCTTCCCATGCACGCCTACTCTCGCGTTGCCGCCAGTTACTCTCGCGCTGCCGCGCATATCGGCAGAAACGATGTCGTTGAAGTCGCTCTCTTTCAGAATCAGGAAAAATGGGAAGTTTCCGGGGACGTTAAATCGATAGTCGCTGCCGTTCTAACTCCCGCCGAAATGAAAAAAGTGCAAGCACTGGTGGATTCCAAGGCGCTGGAGCCGCTAATCGAAAAAGACAAACAGCTTGGCCAGGGATACTCGGTAAACCAGACGCCTACTAGTTGGTTGCATACCAAGGGCGGCCAGTCGTTTCCCGTAGTAGGCTATGTTCAATACGACGTCCTGAAGACTTTTCTCGACCAACTGATCGCGCAGAAGTAAAGGGTTCGGCCACCCGGTTACTTTGAACTGAAAATGTTGCAATCCGCTCCATTCAACTTTCGACGCATCATCATCTGGATCGGCCGCATCGTCCTCGCCGCCATTTTCATTTACGCCGGATACGCCAAGCTGTTCCGCCCTGACATGACGAGGCGCCCGCAGCTCCCGATTGCGATTTCGCTCTTCGCCCTGCAAATCGACTCCTACCAGATCTTACCGCCTCCCGCGGTTCTATTCGTCGCCCGAACCTTGCCGTTTGCGGAAATCGGCCTCGGTTTGCTGCTCTTGATCGGCTGGCAACTTCGCATTTGGGCCACGCTCGTGACATTGATCATTGGCGGCTTTTTCGCCAGTGTTGTTCGTGCCTACTCCATGGGACTGCAGATCAATTGCGGGTGCTTCGCCAAACCCGAACCGCTCACCGGAATGACCGTCCTTCGCGACGGGATCCTTCTCCTACTCGCCATCTTGATGACCGTCTTTGCCTTCCAGGAAGCCCGCAAACCTCACCCCTGGAACGCCTCCGCTCCCGCGCCGTTACGTTGATCTTCTAGACCCGCCTATACACTTACAACGAACGACGTCATCCTGAGTGCCGAGAAGGATCTCAATCACCGATCTCAACTCCAATCGCAACTCTATCAGGATTGAAGCGCATTAACTAATCGACCATTGAAGGGGCCGCCAACCGATCCCTTCCAATATCCTCTGCAAGTCTCCCTACCGTTTCTAAAACACAACGCGTCAATCACGAAACGTCCTGATGCTTTTACTTCTGAGCTAGAATTATTCGTTCATGCTCTCTCTACCTCCCATCACCTTGCGCCTGCGCGGCTGGAAACTGATCGACCGCGTTGCGCTGGCGTTTCTCCTTCTTTGCGCGATTACGCTTGGCGCCGCAACGGGCCTCCTCTTCGTCTATGAAAGCGATTTGCCTGAAATTCACGCGCTCGAAACCTACCGCCCCAATGTGGTCACGGAAATTTACGCCGATGACGGCCAACTCGTCGGCAGCTTTGCTCTCCAGCGCCGCATCCTCATGACCTGGGAGCAAACTCCCAAAGTTCTCTACAACGCCGTAACCTCGATCGAAGATCAGCACTTTGAAGATCACTGGGGCGTCGATTTCCCCCGCGTCGCCGGCGCCGCGTACCGCAATATTCTCAGGCGCCGCAAGGCCGAAGGCGCCAGCACCATCACCATGCAGCTTGCCGGCAATCTTTTTCTCGACCGCAGCGACCGCAGTTTCCGCCGCAAAGCGCAGGAAATGCTACTGGGCCTGCAGATCGAGCGCCGCTACACCAAGCCGCAGATTTTCACCATGTACGCCAACCAGGTGTATCTGGCTCACGGCAACTATGGTTTTGCCGCAGCCTCGGAATTTTATTTCGGAAAATCAGTCACCGACCTGAATCTTCAGGAAGCCGCTCTTCTCGCCGGCATGGTCAATGGCCCGAAATATTCTCCGCTCAACAACCCTACCGGGGCGTTGACACGCCGCAACCTGGTGCTTCATCAAATGATGGAAGGCGGAAAGATCACTCCCGCGGAAGAAGCCGCTACCAAAAAAACGCGTCTGGGCCTGCATATCCAATATCCGCGTAATGACCTCGCGCCGTACTTCTTCGAAGAAATTCGCAAATACCTCGAATCCACCTACGGCACGGAAGCTGTTCACGAACGTGGCTTACGGGTCTACACCACTCTCAACATCCAGATGCAAAAGTCCGCCAATCAGGCCATCCGTGACGGCTTGCATATTTACGACCGTCGCCACGGCTGGCGAGACAAGCTCGCCAACATCCTAAAAGACAATCTCGGCAAACTCGACACCTACGAGGACGAAGACTGGCGCCACCCCATTGAAAAGGGAAGTTACACCACGGGCTTAATCATTGCCGTTGACGACAAAAGCGCCACCGTCAAGATCGGGACCTACCGTGCCCTGCTCTCGCCTGCAGACATCGCCTGGACCGGCCACAAAAAGCTCAGCGAAATTCTCAATGTCGGAGATCTGGCACAATTTTCCGTCCAGGAACTTCGCGAAACGACGGTGCGTCTACAGCTCGAGCAGCAACCCGCTCCTCAAGGCGCCATGATCGCTATCGACAACGGTACCGGCGAAATCAAGGCCATGGTCGGCGGCTACAGCTTTGAAGATTCCAAATTCAATCGTGCCACGCAGGCTTACCGCCAGGTCGGCAGTTCTTTCAAGGTGTATGTCTATGCCGATGCCATCGAAAAAGGTTCCTCGCCTTTCGACACCATTGTGGACGCACCCTTCTCCACGATGAGTGGCGGTCAGGTTTACGCTCCTCATAATTATGACGAAAAATTCGAAGGCACCATCACCCTTCGCCGCGCTCTCGCGGGCTCTAGAAACATTCCCGCCGTAAAGCTTGCCGAAAGGGTCGGCATCAATTCCGTGGTCGACATGACCCGCCGTTTCGGCATCAGCGCGCCGCTCCCCCCCTACTTGCCGCTCGCTCTTGGCGCTGCGGACATGCGACTTATCGAGCATGTCTCGGCCTTCACCGTCTTTCCCAATGATGGCATCCGCATCGATCCGCACATGATTCGCCGTGTCACCAGTTACGATGGTGCGTTACTCGAAGATGCGCACCCAGAGGTCCACGACGTCATTTCGCCGGAAGTCGCGCGCACCATGACGGCCATGCTGGAAGAAGTCGTCCAGTTCGGCACTGCCATCAAAGCTAAGTCGATCGGACGTCCCGCGGGCGGAAAAACCGGCACCACGCAGGATTTCACCGACGCGTGGTTCATTGGATTCACGCCGCAGATAACTGCTGGCGTTTGGGTAGGCTATGACGACAAACAAATTTCGTTAGGAAAAAGGGAATCGGGCGCACAAGCGGCCCTTCCCATCTGGATGGAATTCATCGAGCGTGGCATGGCTGGCATGCCTGCGGTGGAATTTGCCAACGTCGTTACACTCGAGCAGCAAGCCGCCGAACACAATGTTCGCGTCGATACACCCGACACAGCGCCAGAAGAGGAGGTTCCCAGCGTTCCCAAGGCCAGGCCCGCTGCAACTCCATCGCAGTCGACCGCTCCTCCTGGATAACCAGTTCGAACCCTGGCACCTCGCCGAGGTTACCTTATCTTTTTGTTTTCTTTGGAGCGCTATCGTGGGCGTCGCGAAATGGATCCCAACCTTTGCTCAACAGCGCTCGGGTCTTTCCAAACTGCTCCACAAGTATCTTCCGTTCAGCCGTGATCTCTCCGATCCGCGTCAACGAAACTCCGCAGTACTTGCTCGGAATCCTCTTCGCGTTCCTTGGTCTCACAGCAAAAAGCAATTCATAATCATCGCCGCCGTGTAGCGCCAGCTCCAGTACATCGCCGCACTCCACAAGTTGGCTCATCGGCAAGCCCATCCCTTCGATCCTTGCCCCCACTCCACTCGCAACACATAACCGCTCGAGATCCGTGGACAATCCATCGGACAGATCCATCATCGCACTCGTCAATTTTTTCTCCGCTAGCCACTGCCCGACAGCCAGCCGTGGAATGGGATAAAGATGTTTCCGCAGGGCAGAATGTTTCGCGTGGGCCCGCTCTTTTTCTTGTCGCAGCATTCTCAGGCCAAGGTCCGCTTCTCCCAGGACGCCTGTCACAAATAGCTGATCCCCCGGTCGCGCCCCACCTCGCCCCACTGCCAATCCTTTGCGGATCTCTCCCACCACCGTCACGCCGATCAGAATTTCATCGCGCTGTGTCGTGTCTCCTCCAGCCAGTTCGCAATCCAATTCTCTCGCGGCTCTCCGCAAGCCGTTCAGGAATCCATCCAGCCACTTACCGGTTGCGCTCGCGGGAAGGGCCAAACTCAGCAAAAAACATCGCGGTCTTCCTCCCATCGCGGCTATATCGCTGGCCGCGCGCGCCAGGCACTTCCATCCGACCGAATCCGCGGAGGATTTCCCTAACAGAAAGTGCGAGCCCTCCAGAAACCAGTCGCATGTGAGCAGCAACTCGCACCTAGCCGTTGGCGTGAGTAACGCTGCGTCATCACCCATCGCCAACCGCAACGCCCCACTGGCCGTGCCCCGAAAGTGCCGTTCTATTTTCTTGACCAACTCATTTTCTTTCATCGACAAGCACTTTCCGCTTCTAAATGCGTGCTAATCCTACTCCAACCTGTCCGCCGGGCCAGTGGACAGTTTTCCTGAGGCTGCACCAAAATCCGAAAATACAGGGTTGACGGGAGTCGTCTACAAAAATTAGTATACGTGTATCGCGAATCAAGGCTCACAACCTAGGGCAAAGTCCCAATGTGAGACTACTAGCGGGCGACACAAACTATAAGCCCGCGCTTCTAAGCTAAAGATAGCGAACGAGGGCCTGAGGGGGCCAATCCGTGATTAGCGGCAAGAATTACACGTTCTACATTGCGTCTACGCCAGGTAAGCTACGTAAACTCATTGTTCCTGCGTACCTTTTACATGGCGTCGCTGCCCTCGCCCTAATTGGAAGTATCACTGTCGTCGCTGCCGTTGGTTCCTACAGCCGGATGTTGTGGAAAGTTGGCAATTACAACGCCCTGCGCCACGATCAGGAAAATTTGAAGAAGCAATACCGCGAATTGCAATCCACCGTTAAAGATACCAATCAGCGCTTGGATTCGCTGCAGTCCCTTGCCACCGAAGTTGCGATGACCTACGGCGTGCTGCGCTATCATCCCGCTGCCTTTGAATCTAGCGATGACCCAATCACTCCCCAGGATTCTTTCGATCGCTCGCTTGAGCAATTCTCTTTCTTAAAGCGTAACGCAGCCGCGATCGCCGTCTCTTCGGGTGGACTGCGTATGATGCCCGCTTTGGCCTTTGCGGATTCGAACTACACTCCTGCGATATGGCCTGTTCTTGGGCACATCACGGACGGATTTGGCGAGCGCTTGGACCCCTTCTCGGGTGAAGGAGCGTTCCACACTGGCGTCGATGTTGGCGCGGACTATGGCGCTCCCGTACATGTCACTGCAGACGGCATCGTCGTGACCGCTGATAATCATCCTGGCTATGGCCGCGTGGTCATCGTAGAACACGGCTTCGGCCTCACAACTTGGTACGCGCACCTTTCGTCGTACGCAGTTGTTGCCGGCACTCGCGTGAAGCGCGGCGAAGTTATCGGCTATGCGGGAATCAGCGGCCGTTCCACTGGTCCTCACGTTCACTACGAAGTCCGCATGAACAACGCGCCGGTCAACCCCTGGCGATACATGAAGTCCAATCATCCCTCTGGCGACTGATCAATCCCCCGAACAACCTTTCTCGCAGGCTTCTCAGTCTGGAATTGTGCTTTCTGACGCGATATTGAAATTTGTACCACTCCGGCGCCCGCCATCTTTCGACCCGCACTGGAAGGTTGGCCTCCTCCGACCCACGCCTTCACTTTCTCAAGCACAATGCGCCAGTTCCCGTCCGGATCGACGATGCTCCAGCCTCGATCCTTCAAGGCAATCCTCACCATCGTTGACTGCCGTCGGCCTTCACCTTCAGCTCTTCGCCTTCCATACGCGCAACCAACCGTGCGAGTTCGACTCTCGATCCGGGAATCTGGTCTCCCCATCCATTTCGGAACTACCATTGGGTAAAGCAAAAAAGTTTATCTCAATGTTGAATGACCGTTTGTATCACTCACGGTCTTGACCGCTTCCAAAAATCCTGGCGTCACTTCAAACACGACTCGCACCGATTTTGCTGCTGCTCCGCGATCGACCTTCTCGACTTCCGCCGATTTCAATACTTGCAGATAAGCCTCGCGCAACTGCCTATCCATCTGTTTTCGGTTCTGCGGACCGTTCAGCCCTGCTTGCGCCATGATCAAAATACCTTGCAGGAACTCCTTGAGCTGGTTCAGAGCACTCTCCGTTTCGCTCTCCCCTTCGATCACGACGCGAAGATTTTTCTCCTCCGGTCTTCCTCCAATCGTAATCCACTGCAATTGGGTCAAGAGCGATGCCAGTTGCGGAGATCGGAATCCGCCAGGCGCTCGTTGCTGAATTCCCGCTATTGCCGCGGAATCCTCGCGTACGACGGCGAATACTGCGCTACCTGCCAATCGCTCGAAGTGTTCCCGCCAATCGCGTTTCTCCTCGGATCCCTTGGTCTGAAGAAATAGCGTCTCGTACGTGGGATCGTTCGTCCATGCGATTTGATCATCCCTCAAGAAAGCAAGGAACGATGGACGAGTCGAAGGTTTCAAGTTTAGCGACACGACCTGCAAGCCCCTGATCTCCAGGCTCCGTCCGGAGCGCTTTGCGTAGTCCAGCAACTTTTTCCGATTAAATCGTCCTTCTGCTATAGCGTAGCTAATGGCGTTGGCTCCAGTGCCAGTGAATGTAAGGGCCACTCGATCGAGATCGCGTTCATACTGAAACCCCGTGGCTTGCACAAAATCGGCGTAGTCTTGGTCTGCTGATGCCCGTGGGACCCACGCCAGAAGTTGCGGAAGAAACGCCGAATTCCTGAATTGTTGGAGATCCAGAAACACAACCATCGATGGATCCCCAGGCAGCAACGAGAGCATTTCCTGCCGCTCGGCCGCATTATCTGTCGCGTGCCAGTGCCGGTAAGCGAAAACTCCCAGCAAACTGACCAGCAGGAGTCCAGATAATCCAATCCACAATCGGCGCGTTTTCATGCGGGCGAGTATCCTCAAGATTACACTTGGCATTTTTCGTCTGATGGTTTTATTGTCGCACTCCTCGCTGGGAACTCTGCCTAAATCGCGTCGAAAATTCTCTTCCGGTCGGCGGGGTCGGAAGCAGTTGTGGATAGTACGTACAGCCTTTTACGGATTCCCTATGGTAACTTATTCATTATATTGCACTTAAATAGGAATGAAATATTCACAATTCCGGCTGTAATTTCCACAGTTTTGGTTCAAGACTTGCTCCGAGTTCCGACCCCACGCTATTGCAAAAACTGTGTCCAATCTGCTATTCTTGTGCGGTTTGAGCAGCGCTGGCGTAGCTCAGCTGGTAGAGCATCTGATTTGTAATCAGAGGGTCGGGGGTTCAATTCCCTCCGCCAGCTCCACCATTTTGGGGGAGTGAGGCGGAGCGATTCCCGTCATGCTAACATGAAAGGGCTGGTGTCTCTTGACACGAGTCCATTTTGTGTTTTCGCTTACCGCGCTCCAGATTTCTTCACCGCTGGCTTACGACTTGGACACGCTCGATGTGTCCTTACGTTTTTCGCGGACGGGTGGGTGAGTGGCTAAAACCAGCAGACTGTAAATCTGCCGCTCCTTGCGGGCTACGAAGGTTCGAATCCTTCCCCGTCCACCAGGATTCAACCTCCGCGATGGAAGTCCGGAGTGCAATAACGCCGAACGGGCAAAGGCGTTCGGTCAAGCAGCAGCACCGCAGGAAATCGCAAAGGCGATGTTCGAAAGCGGTACGGAGCGCGGCGCCGAGCCGTTTAGAAATGGTGCGCCGGTAGTTAGCTTTTGCTGCATCGGGTTCGGCCTGGGTAGCTCAGCTGGTAGAGCGCGTCCTTGGTAAGGACGAGGTCACCGGTTCAATCCCGGTCTCAGGCTCCAGTTTTGGTTCTTGGTTTTTTGGCGGTCACGGGAGTGGGGTTCAGTTACTGAATTGGGCGGGGGTAACTCAACGGTAGAGTCTCACTCTTCCAAGGTGATGGTTGCGGGTTCAAATCCCGTCCCCCGCTCCAAAGTTTGGCTCAAGCAGCAGGGTGCAAATGCGGCTTGCGCAAAGGATGAAGACAAATGGCGAAGGAAAAGTTTGAGCGGACAAAGCCACACGTCAACATTGGCACGATCGGCCACATTGACCATGGCAAGACCACGTTGACGGCGGCGATCACCAAGGTGCTGTCGAAGCACAATCCGAAGGTGGCGTTCCGGGCGTTTGATTCGATCGACAATGCGCCGGAAGAGCGCGAGCGCGGCATCACCATTGCAGTTTCGCACGTGGAGTACGAAACGCCGAACCGCCACTACGCGCACATGGATTGCCCGGGGCACGCGGACTACATCAAGAACATGATCACCGGCGCGGCGCAGATGGATGGCGCGATTCTTGTGGTTGCCGCCACAGACGGACCGATGCCGCAAACCCGCGAGCACATTTTGCTGGCTCGCCAGGTTGGCGTACCGGCGATCGTGGTGTTCCTGAACAAGTGCGACATGGTGGAAGACGCGGAACTTCTCGAACTGGTGGAACTCGAAGTTCGCGAATTGCTCAAGACCTATCAATTCCCCGGCGACACGATTGCCGTGGTGCGCGGCTCGGCGCTGCAAGCGTTGAACGGCGAAGCGCAATGGGAAAAGAAAATCGACGAACTGATGGCTGCGGTGGATGCCAATATTCCTCTGCCGGTGCGCGACGTTGATAAACCGTTCGCCATGCCGATCGAAGACATTTTCTCGATCTCCGGCCGCGGCACGGTGGTCACCGGAAGAGTCGAACGCGGCAAGGTGAAGGTCAGCGAAGAAGTAGAGATCGTGGGTTTCCGTCCGACGCAGAAGAAAGTGGTTACCGGCATCGAAATGTTCAAGAAGCTATTGGACGAAGGCCTGGCCGGCGACAACGTAGGATTGCTGTTGCGCGGCACGGAAAAAGAAGACGTGGAGCGCGGGCAGGTGATTTGTAAGCCGGGCTCGATCACGCCACACACGAAGTTCAAAGCCGAAGCGTACGTACTGACGAAGGAAGAAGGCGGGCGGCACACGCCGTTTTTCTCGGGCTATCGCCCACAATTTTACTTTCGGACCACGGACGTGACGGGCGACATGAAATTGCCGCAAGGCGTGGAAATGGTGATGCCGGGCGATAACGTGAGCTGCGAAGTCACGCTGATCACCCCGGTGGCACTGGAAAAGGCCTTGCGGTTCGCGATTCGCGAAGGCGGCCACACCGTCGGCGCCGGCGCGGTCACGGAGATCATCGAGTAACTCAGATGGCCCGGGCCAGTCACTCTGGCCCGCACTCTTTCAAGAGGAATTCATCAAATGCGGGAAATCATTACGTTGCAATGTGGTGACTGCAAGAATCGTAACTACACCACGACAAAAAATAAGAAGAAGCATTCCGAGCGCTTGGAGACCAAGAAGTTTTGCCGTTCTTGCCGTAAGCACACGGCCCATAAGGAAGCGAAGTGACCACCCAATAAGAGCGGCATCCTGAGCGGAGTTTGCGGGTCTTGCAAACCGCAGCGAAGGATCTCAACTGGGACGTCAGCAGGGAACCAAGGTTTGGAGCCGGGTGGAGAATTTAGGTTTAGGGGAGTCGTCCAACGGTTAGGACTCTGGTCTCCAAAACCAGGTATGGGGGTTCGAATCCCTCCTCCCCTGCCAGATTTTTAGATTGGGCGCGAGCCACGGTTCGTGCAAGTGAAGAGGTTTCATGGCTACGCAGGCGGTTAAAGTGAAGAACGAAGAGCAAGGCAACAACGCAATCACCGGGGCAGCTTCCTCTGTCGGTCAGAAAGTAACTGGCTCGATCGAGAGTACTCGCGAATTTCTTCACGACGTTCGCGTCGAAATGAAGCAGGTTACCTGGCCGAGCCGCGAAGATGTCATCTCCACCACCACTGTCGTCATTGCGACGGTCGCTTTCTTCGGCGTTTTCCTGGCCATCGTCGAAAAGCTTGCGCAACTCGGCCTGGACAGACTCTTAAAGTATTTTCACGTTTAAAGGCGAAACGACACCATGTCGATGCAGTGGTACATCATTCACACTTATTCGGGCTTTGAGAAGAAAGTCAAAGAAAGCCTCGAAAGCCGTGTGGCCGCTTTCACCCTTCAAGACAAGATCGGGCGGGTACTTATCCCCACCGAAGAAGTCGTCGAAGTTCGCGGCGGCAAGAAAGTTGTCGCCTCACGCATGTCTTATCCGGGTTATGTCCTCGTCGAAATGGATCTCGATGAAGACACCTGGCACATCGTCCGCAACACGCCACGCGTCACCGGGTTTGTCGGCTCCGCCACTTCTCCTTCTCCGCTTAGCGAGGCCGAAGTGGACGGCATCATCAATCGCGTGCACACACCGCAGGATCGCCCGAAGCCCAAGGTGATCTACGAACGCAACGAACAGGTTCGCATTGTCGATGGCCCGTTCGCCAATTTCAACGGCACCGTCGAAGAAATCGACAACGACCACAGCCGCTTGAAAGTCTCTGTCACGATTTTTGGCCGTTCAACACCGGTCGAACTGGATTTCGCCAGCGTTGAAAAGCTGGGATAAAAATTCGCGGCGCACCGGACGGCCGCTACAGAAAAGGGATTGAGGTAAAGGAAATATGCCACCAAAAAAACTTCAGACTACCGTCAAACTGCAATTGCCGGCCGGCAAGGCCACTCCGGCTCCTCCCGTGGGCACTGCTCTCGGTCCTCATGGCGTGAACATTATGGATTTTTGCAAGCAGTTCAACGCAAAAACCGGAAAAGAGCCCGACGGAATGATTTTCCCGGTGCTTGTCAGCATCTATACCGACCGCACCTTCACTTTCATTCTCAAGACTCCGCCGGCCTCCGTACTTTTGCTTCGCGCCGCCGGAATCGCCAAGGGTTCGCCGGAGCCGAATCGCAACAAAGTCGGCAAAGTCACCAAAAAGCAAGTCGAAGAAATTGCCAAGATTAAGCTGGTCGATCTCAACACCACTAAACTCGACTCCGCGGTGCGTACCGTGATGGGTACGGCGCGCAACATGGGTCTGGAAGTTGTGGAAGCCTAGGAAGAAGAGGCGTCGGGGATCGCCGAGGAAGCTATGACCAAGAAAACTGGAAAACACGTAGAGAATGCGCGCAAGAAAGTGGAAGCGCGTCCCTACAAGCTTGCGGAAGCAACCGAGCTTATCAAGAAAACCCACCACACCAAGTTCAACGAAACGGTTGAACTGGCTATTAATCTCGGTGTGGATCCGAAGCACTCCGATCAGGTAGTCCGCGGCACCGTTGTCCTCCCCCATGGGCTCGGCAAATCGGTTCGTGTTCTCGTTCTCGCCGGCGGCGACAAAATCCGCGAAGCTCAGGAAGCTGGCGCAGAACACGTCGGCGGCGATGAACTCGTTGCCAAGATTATGGAAGGCTGGACCGATTACGACGCCGTCATTGCCACGCCAGACATGATGCGCTCCGCCGGTAAGCTCGGAAAGGTACTCGGCCCCCGCGGGTTGATGCCCAACCCCAAGACTGGCACCGTCACCATGGATGTGACCAAAGCCATCAAGGAAACCAAGGCCGGCAAAGTTGAATTCCGCGTTGATAAAGCCGGAATCGTTCATTGCCCGGTTGGCAAGATCAAGTTTGAATCCGCGCATCTGGCCGAAAACGCCCACTCCGTCATCAACGCTGTTTTGAAGGCCAAGCCCGCGGCAGCCAAAGGCAAGTACGTGAAGAAAATTACACTCACCTCGACTATGGGTCCGGCCATCACCGTGGACCTGGCAGAAGCGGAGACGCTGGCGACCGCCGCCTAGTGATCGGCGTGAACAGGACGAACTTATGAAGAAGAAAAGCGAAAAACAGCAGGATCTGGATCAACTCAAAACAGACCTTGCGAAGGTGTCTACAGTAATTCTCACCACCTTCCAGGGCATTACCGTTGAAGACGACACCAAGCTCCGCCGCGCCGTTCAGGCCGCCGGCGGCAAGTATCAGGTCGTCAAGAACACCTTGGCAGAGCTCGCCGGAAGCGGCACGCCCGTCGGCGGGGTCTTGAAAGATCTGAAAGGCACCAACTCGATCGCCTACACCAACACCGATCCTGTCGCCCTTGCCAAGGCGTTGACCAAAATCGCCAAAGACGTTCCGGCATTTAAGTTCAAGTCCGGTATCGTCGAAGGCCGCGTCATTTCCATCGCCGAAATTCAACAGCTCGCCACCATGCCGTCCAAGGAAGAACTCATCAGCAAGATCATGTTCCTCCTCAACGCGCCGGCGCAGCGCCTTGCCATGGTCATCAACGCCGTTCCGCGCAATGCCGCTGTGGTTGTCAACGAAGCGGTGAAGGCCAACAAGTTTAGTGAGTAAGGGTTTGGAACCGTTCGGGTCACGCGCCCGCCGCGGTTCTAAAAAATTTGATACAGAAAATTGAGAGGAGAACTAGCAGTCATGTCGAAAGTGGAAACCATTTTGGAAGAAATCAAGGGCCTGACGCTTCTCGAAGCGTCGGATCTCGTCAAGAAGCTCGAAGAAGCCTTTGGCGTCTCCGCTGCTGCGGCCACGGTTGTTGCGGGTGGCGGCGGTGGTGGCGCTGCTGCTGCGGCTCCGGCGGAAGAGAAGACGGAATTTGCCGTCGTCCTCACCGATGTGGGCGGCAACAAGATCAACGTCATTAAGGCCGTTCGCGAAGTCACCAGCCTCGGCTTGAAAGAAGCCAAGGATCTCGTCGATGGTGCGCCTAAAACCGTGAAAGAAGGCGTTACCAAGGAGGAAGCCGCTACCATCAAGAAGAAGTTTGAGGAAGCGGGCGCCAAGGTCGAAATCAAGTAGTGTTCGGCCTGCCGATTTTCGGCTGGCGCGGTTTTGGTCAGGCTGGTTCATACAATTGGCGCGGGGGCTCGAGCAGATGCAATCCGCACCAGGGGAACTTCGTACGCAAGCTACGACCGGTATTCTCTACAACTATCTGGGTCCTTTTTGGACCTTCACTTACCGTGTGCGAGGCGGCTCCGGGCAGGCCACCATGCGGCACGGTTTAGTGTCTTTACGATCTTTTTGTCATGCTGCCCGAAAGGGAATGAGGTAAAGCAGGTATGTCCAATAGCAACCGGCACGTTCGGGAACGCCAGCGTCTGGACTTCGCAAAAATTCAGGGTGCGATTCAGATTCCCAATCTGATCGAAGTTCAGAAGAAATCGTATCAGCGTTTTTTGCAAATGGATTTGCTTCCTAGCGAGCGCGAGGATGGCGGTCTTCAGTCCGTTTTCACCTCTGTTTTTCCGATCAAGGATTTCCGCGAGATGTCGCAGCTGGAATTCGTGGACTATTCCATCGGCAACTGGGAGTGTAAGTGCGGAAACCTGAAGGGTCTGCACCACCTCCGCGCCACTTGCCGCAATTGCGGCGCTTCCGTCGTCACCAATCCGTATCAGACGGGCGATGTCATCTGCACCAAGTGCGGCACCTTCAACAAGAACACTCCGACCTTTTGTAACAAGTGCGGCGACCCTGTCGCCATGCAGCTCAAATACGACGTAGACGAGTGCCAGGAGCGCGGCATGACCTACTGCCGCTCCGCTCAAGGTCACCATCCGACTCACGATTTACGACAAAGATCCCGACACCGGCGCAAAAACCATTCGCGACATCAAGGAACAGGAAGTTTTTTACGGCGAAATTCCTCTGATGACCGAAAACGGCACCTTCATCATCAATGGCACCGAGCGCGTCATCGTTAGCCAGTTGCACCGTTCTCCCGGCGTTTTCTTTGAGTCCGCCAACAACCGTTCCTATTTCCTCGGCAAGATTATTCCCTATCGCGGTTCCTGGGTGGAGTTCGAGTACGACACCAAGAACATTTTGTATGTCCGCATCGACCGCAAGCGCAAATTCCTGGGCTCGATCTTCCTTCGCGCCCTGGGCATGAAGACCAACGAAGATATTATGCGCACGTTCTATCAGATAGAACGCATTTCTCTGCGCGACAAGGAGCTGCACTGGAACATTTCGCCGGGCATCGCTGGATCGCAAGCTTACCCACGAAATCCGCAACCCCAAATCTGAAGAAGTCGTTGTCGGCGCACACAAGCGCATTACCGAAAATCTCTTTAAAGAGCTCATCAAAGCCAAGATTTCCCAGGTCCGCGTCGCGTTGGCCGACCTCGAGGGCGCCTTCAGCGTAGCCGACGTCGTCAATCGCCAGACCGGTGAAGTTTTGCTCGAAGCCAACAAGCCGCTGACCGCCGAACTCTGGCAGGCCTTTGCCGAATCCGGCATCACTGAAGTCGATATCTTCTTCCCAGAACAGGACGACATCGGTCTCGTCTTGTCCCAGCACTCTCGACAAGGACTCCATTCAGCTCTTCCAAGGAAGCGCTGATCGAAATCTACCGCAAGCTGCGTCCGGGCGATCCGCCGACTCTGGAAACCGCCACGAACCTGTTCCAGCGGCATGTTCTTCGATCCGCGCAAGTACGATTTCTCGCAAAGTCGGCCGCTTGAAGTTCAACATCAAGATGGATCTCGACACGCCGCTGGACAAATCGCACGCTCGATGCCGACGGATTTCTTATCCGCCATCAAGTACCTGCTTCAAGCTGCGCAAGAACATCGGCGTTGTCGACGACATCGATCACCTCGGCAACCGCCGCGTTCGCGCAGTTGGCGAATTGCTCGAAAACCAGTTCCGCATCGGCCTCGTCCGCATGGAGCGCGCCATCAAGGAAAAGATGTCGCGTCTACCAGGAAATGTCCACGGCCATGCCGCACGACCTGATCAACGCCAAGCCGGTCATGGCGGCGATCCGCGAATTCTTCGGGTCTTCGCCAGCTGTCGCAGTTCATGGATCAGACCAATCCGTTGAGCGAAATTACTCACAAGCGCCGCCTTTCCGCTCTGGGACCGGGTGGTCTTTCGCGTGAACGCGCCGGATTCGAAGTTCGCGACGTCCACCCGACGCACTACGGCCGCATTTGCCCGATTGAAACGCCGGAAGGCCCGAACATCGGTTTGATCTCGCTCGCTCTCTTGCTTTGCGCGAATCAATGAATACGGCTTCATCGAGAGCCCGTATCGCAAGGTGTAAGGGCGGGCGAGTCATCGACTACGTCCAGATCATGAATGCGGGCGACACGCGAGTTCAAGGCCGGCGATATCGTCGAACGCGATCGTCGTCGAAGAAGTCAACGAAGAGCTCGAAGCGGCGCAAGAAGCGCGCTGGAATTCGAACCCTATTGCGTTCTATCTCTCCGCTTGGGAAGAAGACAAGTACGTCATCGCGCAGGCCAACGTCGAGCTCGACGAGAAGCGGCGCATCGACCACGGAACTGGTCAACTGCTCGCCAGGCCGGCAACTTCGTCCTCAAGCATCGCGACGAAATCGATTACATCGACGTTTCGCCGAAGCAGCTCGTCTCCGTCGCCGCCAGCTTGATTCCGTTCCTCGAAAACGACGACGCCAACCGCGCGTTGATGGGTTCGAACATGCAGCGCCAGGCGGTTCCCTTGCTGCGTGCCGAAGCTCCTCTCGTCGGCACCGGTATGGAGACGCGTCACTGCCCGCGATTCCGGCGCAGTGGTCCTCTGCAAACGCGACGGCATCGTCGATTCAGGTGGACTCCGAGCGCATCATCGTTCGCGTCGAAGGCGATCACATGCGGCGCAGCTTCGCCGCGAAGTTGGCGCGGACATCTACCCGCTTAACCAAATTCAAGCGCTCCAACCAGAACACCTGCATCAACCAGAAGCCGATCGTTCGCGTGGGCGATCGCGTCACGAAAGGGCAGGTTCTCGCCGACGGTCCTTGCACCGACGTGGGCGAACTCGGCCTCGGTCGTAACGTTCTGGTGGCGTTCATGCCCTGGCGCGGCTACAACTTTGAAGACGCCATCCTGGTCAGCGAAAAGCTCGTCAAGGACGACTACTACACCTCGATCCACATCGAGGAGTTCGAGATCGAAGCGCGCGACACCAAGCTGGGTCCGGAAGAAATCACTCGCGATATCCCCAACATCAGCGAAGTCCTTCCTGCGCAATCTCGACGAAAGCGGCGTCATCCGCATCGGCGCCATCGTGAAGCCCGGCGACATCCTGGTCGGCAAGGTCACTCCGAAAGGCGAGACACAGCTGACTCCGGAAGAGAAACTACTTCGCGCCATCTTCGGCGAAAAGGCCGGAGACGTTCAGCGACGCTTCGCTCTACTGCCCGCCGGGCATCGAAGGCACGTGGTCGATGTCAAGATCTTCTCCCGCAAGGGCGCAGGAAAAGGACGAGCGCGCCAAGGCTATCGAAGCATCGCAAGATCTTCAAGCTCGAAAAGAACCTGGCACGATGAAATCCGCATCCTCACCGACGAGCGCCTCAAGCGCCTCGGCGATCTGCTCGGCGGCAAGAATTCTCCAGGCCGACTTGCACGACGAAAAGACCAACAAGCGGTTGCTCACCAAGGGCGCGGAGCTGACTCGCGAGCTCATCGAGAAGATTTCCACCCGCGACCTGAAGCGCATGAAGCTCAACGAGAAGGATCCGCGCCTGAACGAGCAGATCGACGAAATCGAAGAGATGACTTCGCGTCAGATCGACGTCCTCGCAAAGATCACCGAAGAGCGCATCGCGAAGCTCAAGAAGGGCGACGAGCTGCCTCCGGGCGTCATCAAGCTGGTCAAGGTCTACATCGCCATGAAGCGCAAGCTTTCCGTCGGCGACAAGATGGCCGGCCGTCACGGTAACAAGGGCGTCATCGCCCGCATCGTTCCCGAAGAGGACATGCCGTATCTGCCCGATGGCACGCCGGTCGAAATCGTTCTGAATCCGCTCGGCGTTCCTTCGCGTATGAACGTCGGACAGATTCTGGAAACGCACCTCGGTTGGGCTGCGCAAGCTCTGGGCGTGCATTTCGCCACGCCGGTATTTGACGGCGCGACGCGAACCCGAAATCAAGACACGCTGCTCGAAGTCGCGGGCTTGCCGCACTCCGGCAAAATCGACGCTCTACGACGGCATGACCGGCGAGCAGTTCGAGCAGCCAGTCACCGTCGGCTACATCTACATGCTCAAGCTGTCCCACCTGGTTGACGACAAGATCCACGCCCGTTCCATCGGTCCTTACTCGCTCATTACCCAGCAGCCGCTGGGCGGTAAGGCGCAGTTCGGCGGACAGCGCTTCGGCGAAATGGAAGTGTGGGCGCTCGAGGCCTACGGCGCCGCGCACATCCTGCAGGAATTGCTGACGGCCAAATCCGACGACGTCTATGGCCGCGCAAAAATCTACGAGGCCATCGTAAAGGGCGAAGCCTGCTATCGAGCCTGGCGTGCCCGAGTCGTTCAACGTGCTCGATTCGCGAGTTGCAGTCTCTGTGTCTGGACGTCGAGTTGATGAAGCGGCAGAAGCCGACGTAGAAAGCAGCGGATTAGCGGCACAGACGTCAGTCTGTGCTCTTCTCCGAAAGCAGACTAAAGTAAAGCAACACGAGTCTCCGAGTAATTGGGTTCTCAGCCGTCCTGTTGCACTAACCGGGCAGGACGCGTCCCGAGCCGCAAGGCCCAGGAGGGAGGAACAACCTTGTATCGCAGCAGCCCTTATGATCGCGCCAGTCTGATCGCGGATTTCGATTCCATCCGCATCACTTTGGCTAGTCCGGAAAAGATTCGTTCCTGGTCCCACGGCGAAGTCACCAAGCCGGAAACCATCAACTACCGCACCTTCAAGCCGGAGCGCGACGGCCTTTTCTGCGCCAAAATCTTCGGTCCGGTTACGGACTGGGAATGTTTGTGCGGAAAATACAAGCGCATGAAGCATCGCGGCGTGATCTGCGACAAGTGCGGCGTGGAAGTCACTCTTCAGCAAAGTTCGCCGCGAACGTCTGGGCCACATCGAACTGGCGTCGCCCCTGCTCGCACGTCTGGTTCTTCAAGGGACTGCCCAGCCGCATCGGCTACTTGCTCGACATTTCCATGCGCGATCTCGAGCGCATTCTCTACTTTGAAGCCTTCGTCGTCGTCGATCCGGGTGAAGTTGCCGTCCTGAAAGAACGCCAAGTTCTTCAGGAAGAGGAATATCGCAAACTCACACGGAATATCCCGGCCAGTTCGTCGCCATGATGGGCGCCGAAGCCATCAAGGAACTCTCGCCGCGTTGAGGTCGACAAGCTCGCCGACGAACTTCGCGAAAAAATGAAGACCGAGACTTCGCAGCAGAAGCGCATCAAGTTCGCCAAGCGCCTGAAAGTTGTCGAAGCGTTCCGCAAGTGCGGCAACAAGCCCGAGTGGATGATTCTCGACGTGATCCCGGTTATTCCGCCGGAGTTGCGCCCGCTCGTTCCTCTCGACGGCGGCCGCTTCGCCACGTCCGATCTGAACGACCTCTATCGCCGCGTCATCAACCGCAACAACCGTCTGAAGAAGCTCATGGAGCTGCACGCGCCCGACGTCATCGTGCGCAACGAAAAGCGCATGCTTCAGGAAGCCGTTGACGCTCTGTTCGACAACGGCCGCCGCGGCCGCGTTCTGCGCGGCGCCAACAACCGTCCGCTGAAGTCGCTGTGCGATACCCTCAAGGGCAAGCAGGGCCGTTTCCGCCAGAACCTGCTCGGCAAGCGCGTCGACTACTCCGGCCGTTCCGTCATCGTCGTTGGCCCCGAACTCAAGCTCAACCAGTGCGGTCTGCCCAAGAAGATGGCGCTCGAGCTCTTCAAGCCCTTCATCTACCACAGGCTCGAAAGCGCAGGGCCATTGCACCACCATCAAGCAAGCCAAGGAAATGGTCGAGCAGCAGGAACCGGTCGTTTGGGACATTCTCGAAGACGTCATTCAGGAGCATCCGGTCCTGCTCAATCGCGCTCCCACGCTGCACCGTCTCGGCATTCAGGCTTTTGAGCCCATGCTCGTCGAAGGAAAAGCCATCAGCATTCACCCGCTCGTCTGCACCGCGTTCAACGCGGACTTCGACGGCGACCAGATGGCCGTGCACATTCCGCTTTCTCCGGAATCGCAGATCGAAGCCTCGGTGCTGATGCTCAGTTCGCGCAACATTCTTTCTCCCGCGCACGGTCTGCCTCTCGCCGTCCCGTCGCAGGACATGGTGCTCGGTATCTATTACCTGACCAAGTCCAAGCCCGGCGCCAAGGGTGAAGGCCGCGTCGTTCGGCACTCCACGAAGACGTTTCGCTGGCCCTCGAAGCCGGTGAAGTCGAACTCTGACTCCAATCCGCTTGCGCTACACCGGCGAAGTCATCGACTTGCTCACCGCGTACGACAACCAGGACGTCACTCACACGGAAGTCGATCCGCATGGAGCAAGCAATTCATCAACACCACGGTCGGCCGCGTGATCTTCAATTCGACACTTGCCGAAGGACATGCCCTTTATCAACGGCTTGCTCAAGAAAAAGGGCGTGCAGCAGCTCGTCTATTACTGCCTACTTGCGTTTTGGCCTCGAAGGCACCGTCACTATGCTCGATCACTTGAAGGCGCTCGGCTTCACCTACGCGACCAAGTCCGGCATCTCCATCGGCATCGACGACATGCTCATCCCCAGCGACAAGTACAAGCTGGTCGAAAACGCCGAAAAGGAAGTCGTCAAGGTTCAGCAGCAATATCTCGACGGCGCCATCACCAACGGCGAACGCTACAACAAAGTCATCGCCATCTGGGGCGACGTTACCGAAAAAGTTGCCGACGAAATGTTCAAGGCCCTGGAAACTCAGGACCGCGAAGGCAACCTCAACCCCGTTTACATCATGGCGGACTCCGGTGCTCGCGGTTCCAAACAGCAGATTCGTCAGCTTTCTGGCATGCGCGGTCTGATGGCCAAGCCTTCCGGCGAAGTGATCGAAACGCCGATCACTTCGAACTTCCGCGAAGGCCTCACCGTGCTTGCAGTACTTCATCTCCACCCACGGTGCCCGTAAGGGTCTCGCCGATACCGCGTTGAAGACCGCCGATTCCGGTTACCTCACTCGCCGTCTCGTCGACGTGGCGCAAGACGTCATCATCAACGAGCCCGATTGCGGCACCTCTGACGGCATCTACGTCGAACCCATCATCGAAGCCGGCGTGGAAGTCGAGCCGTTGCGCGATCGCGTCGTTGGCCGCGTTTCACTCGAGAAAATCCGCGACTTCGAAGGCAACGTCATCGTCGAGGTCAACCAGGAAATCACCGAAGAACTCGCCAACGAAATCCAGGAAGCGGGTATCGAGCGCGTCCGCATTCGTTCCGTGCTCACCTGCGAATCCCGCCGTGGGGTTTGCGCCCTCTGCTATGGCCGCAACCTCGCTTCGGGCCGCATGGTGGAACTCGGCGAAGCGGTCGGCGTCATCGCCGCGCAATCCATCGGCGAACCCGGCACGCAGTTGACCATGCGCACCTTCCACATCGGTGGTGCCGCAACCCGCGTCAGTGAGCGTTCCACACTCGAAGCCAAAAACGCAGGCGTCGTCAAGTTCGTCGAACTTCGCCATGTTGAAGGCCGCGGTGGCGCAAGCATCGCCATGAATCGTTCCGGTTTGCTCGTCATCGTCGACGAAAAGAATCGCGAAAAGGAGCGCTACCACGTCGTTTATGGCGCGCGTCTCCGCGTGAAAGATGGCGACGCCGTTACCCATGGCCAGGTTCTCGCCGAATGGGACCCGTTCACTTTCTCGATTCTTACCGAAACGGCTGGCTCCGTGAAGTTTGACGACCTCCGTCCAGGCCTCACCATCGAAGAACAGGTCGACGAAGTCACCGGACTGTCGCAGCTCGTCGTCACTCTACCCCCGGGCGATGAAAAGCATCAGCCCGCCATTCTCGTCCGCGACGCTTCCGGCAAGGTTCGCAAAAAGTACCTCATGCCTTCCCGCGCCCACTTGATGGTGCAGGACGGCGATGAAGTACAAGCCGGCGACGTGCTTGCCAAGATCCCGCGTGAAACCACCAAAACCAAAGACATCACGGGCGGTCTTCCGCGCGTTGTCGAACTCTTTGAAACCCGCAAGCCCAAGGATCCCGCGGTCATTAGCGAGATCGATGGCACCGTTCGGTACGGCGAAATCGCCAAGGGCATGCGCAAAATCTACGTCGAAAGCGTCGATGGCAAGACGTCCAAGGAATATGCCATCCCACGCGGCGTGCACATCAACGTTCAGGAAGGCGAGCACGTTCGCGCCGGTGAAGCGCTCATCGACGGCCCGCTTAACCTCCACGACTTGCTCGCCGTACTCGGCGAAAAGTACACCCAGGCTTACCTCGTTAACGCCATTCAAGAGGTCTACCGTCTGCAGGGTGTCAACATCAACGACAAGCACATCGAAACCATCAGCCGTCAGATGATGCGCTGGGTTAAGGTCGAAGACGTCGGAGACACTACGTTCCTTCTCGAGGAGCAAGTAGACAAGTTCCGCTTCCGTGAAGAAAACGATCGTGTCATCGCGGAGGGTGGCCGTCCCGCGACCGGACGCCCGCTGCTCCTTGGCATCACCAAGGCGTCTCTTTCTACCGACTCCTTCATCTCCGCCGCAAGCTTCCAGGAGACTACCCGCGTCCTCACCGAAGCGGCGGTCGCCGGAAAGGTCGATTATCTGCGCGGCTTGAAGGAAAACGTCATCATGGGCCGTTTGATTCCGGCGGGAACCGGTCTCGAACACTACCGCAGCCTCCAGTTGCTTACCGAGATGCCGGTACCGGCGCCCGTCGAGGAACTTCCCGACTCCGCCGAATTTGCCGCTGCCGATGAGGCCGCAGGTCTCGACTTCCTTGGCAACAAGGATGGCGACCTTGATGGCGACATCCTTCCCGAGGGTCAGGACTAACCTTAACTAGCACGCTGGTGCCTAAGTATCTAACGAACAATCGACGGCGTCCCAATCCATTGGGGCGCCGTCTTTCTTTATTTTCATACCGGCGCTAATCGTAATTTCTCATATTAAATAGAAAAAGGCTGTGGCTTCATGGCATAACTCTTTTATCAGGAAGAAATTCTGCCAAGAAGAAGCAACAGCCTTATGACTGCAGAGTGTAACCAGTTTGTCTTTGGATTTCATCCCCAAAAGCGACGCTAGATCCGGGCGCAGTTCGACGGTGGAGCGATCATCAGTGACGGCCTCTTGCGGGAGGTCGAAAAGCGTATCGGGATCCTCCGCCAGTTTGCCGCCTGTTTACCGATTATCGGAATCCCGATCTGATCGAACATCGTTCAGATCTTCGTATCCCAGGGCCAGCCCATAGGCTAGCTGGGCCACCAACTCCTTCACCATATGGATCATGAGGAGTTGCGGAACGATCCCTTGTTGGCGGTGCTGGTGGAGAAGGAGGATCCCGGCAACGAAGCTTTAGCCCGCGCTTCCGTATGTCCGCCCTAAATCAAACACATCTCTCCGTTTACCGAATCGACGGACTGGCAACTTTAAACTTTCCTGTCCCTTGGTTCCCGTAGTACCTTCGTACAGGTAAGGTTCACGCGTCAGCCCCTCCACTCCACCTTGCCGCCTCCCCGCCCTGCTCTATGATGGAGAGAGCGATTCGGACCTTATTTCGGCATTTTTTCGGCTTTCGAAAGTGCCTATGCAGCCGGACACCAACTCAGCCCCTGCTCAAAGCGGGTCCTCAGCAAGAGATCCCCGCACCACCGCTGAATCGCGCCTCCTTAGCTTCGATAAGCGCCAGACCGAGCTTTGGCGCCTCACTTTCCTAATTCTCTTCGTCCTTACCGCCGTCTTTGCCTGGCTCTCTTGGGGTTGGCTCCGCTTAGGAGAGGCCTCACCTCCTGGCATTGCCCATCGGGCTGGTGGCGCTTGTTATTCTCTTCGGCGCCTACACCTGGAAAAAGACCACCGAGATCTCGGAACTGAAGGGCTTGATGCGCGGTCTTGATCAAAAAGACTCTGACCTTCCCAGCGATCATCAGCTCGAACAGCTTTTCCAGATGATCTCCAAGTCGCAACAGGGCTTTCGCGATCTCATCGATTCGTTTGACGACCATCTCCTCGCCCTCAGCCTCGACGGCGAAATTCGTGCCGTCAACCGCAGCTTTGCTGGCCTGCTCGGTCTGCCGTTTCAGAAGATCATTGGCCGTCCTCTGAGCGAATTCATGGAAGAAGTGTAGCGGCACTCACCAGGCCGACTTTTCTCGCGGCATGGCTAAGTTTATGGAACGCCGCCACTGGACTGGCGTGGTTGAGGTTCGCCTGACAGGACGGAACACCACTCACTACTTTGAATGCGTCGCTCAGGCTATGCTGCGCGATGAGAAAGTTCATGGCCTTACCGTGTTGGCGCGTGACGTTACGGCCGCGCGCCGCAACGAGGCCCGCTTCACTGAGCTTTTCGAAACCCTTCAGGAGGGCATCTACATCGCCACTCCGGACGACCGAGTGCTTGAAGTCAATCCCGCTCTCGTTCGCATGCTTGGCTATGGTTCTAAAGAAGAATTGCTGGCCAAGCACGTTTCTGATGTCTTCGCCGATGAATTTCAGAGCGACTAACATTATTCGCGAAGTCAAACGTCAGCCGTCCCCGGAAAGCCGCGAAATTACTCTACTTCGCAAGGATGGCACTCCACTCATCTGTCTGCACACCGCCACCGCCGATCCGCGATACCGGTGGTAAAGTCGTCCGCTTTCAGGGAGCCCTCGTCAATATCACCGCTCAGCGCGAAGATTGAGAAGACGCCTGCACAAGGAACAGGAATTTGCCCGTCGCCTAGTCGACAGTTTTCCCGACCTTATTTTCGTTGTCGATGCAAACAGGCGCTACACCTTCGTCAGCCCCAACGTCACCCAGATCCTGGGCTATGAGATTAGCGAATCCATTGGCAGGTTTTCGGCGATCGCACTCATCCCGATGAACGCGGCTCCATGCTTTCACTCTTGCAAGACCTCCTCACTGGTCGCAAGAATTTCGGCTCAATCGAAATTCAGGTTCGCCACAAAAATGGTGAATGGCGCCGCTTGAAATGCCATTTCAGCCCGCTCTTCGATGAAGCCGGAAAAATCGAAGGTGTGGTCATCTCGGGCCGCGACGTCACTGAAGTCAAACGCCTTGAAGAGCAGCTCATTCAAGCCGAAAAACTTGCCGCAATGGGCCAGATGCTCGCCGGGGTCGCTCACGAACTCAATAATCCCTTACCGCAATTCTGGGCGTCAGCGAACTCCTTCGCGATCGTCCAGGCGTGGACGACAGCACCAAACGTCAACTCGAAATGACCCACCGCCAGGCTCGCCGCGCTGCTCGCATCGTGCAAAATCTTCTCGAATTCTCGCGCCCGGCTTCTCCTCAGAAAAAGGTCCTGGATCTCAATGGCATCATAGACAGGACTCTTCAGCTTCACGATCATTCTCTTCGTCGCAACAACATCGAAGGTGGATTTTCGAGCCATCTCCCGATGTGCCGGTGATCATCGGTGACGCCAATCAGCTGATCCAGGTCTTCTTAAATCTCATCAGCAATGCCGAGCAGGCCATCAAGGAAGTACGCCCCGCAGGGCACATCCGAATTCGACTCGGCAACCTCGTCGATCGCGTTTGTTGTTATCGTTCGCGACGATGGTCCGGGCATCAAACCGGAAGCTCTCCCGAAGCTGTTCGATCCCTTCTTTACCACCAAGCGGCCCGGCGGTGGAACCGGTCTTGGGCTTAGTATTTGTATGTCCATCGTTCGCGAGCATGGTGGCAACATCGAAGTGGAGACCATGCCCGAGGGTGGCGCTTCCTTCACCGTCTATTTCCCCATTCCTGCTTCCCACAAACGACTGATTCCCCTCAAGATCGATTCCGGTTCCGGCGAACGGCTTGCCCCCTCGCCCGAAAATCTGAATAACCGCTCGATTCTTGTGCTCGATGACGAAGAGTCCATCCGCATGCTTCTTTCGGAAGGCTTAACGGTGCATGGCCTTGTTGTCGATTGCGCCGCCACGGCAGAGCAAGCCTTGAATCTTGTGCTCGGTAGAAAATATGACGTTATCTTGTGCGACTTGAAATTGTCCGGCAGCGGCCCTAATTCTGATGGTAGCAATGTTGGCGAACGACTGAAAATTGCCTCGGGAGCCAACAAACCGGAAATCATTTACATATCAGGTGATCTTTTGGGAGAGGAAACGAATACGTCTGGTAGCAAATCCCACAAACTGCAAAAGCCTTTTCGTATTTCTGACGTTCTGAATCTGCTTCTCGAAATTTTCGCTCGTGTTCCTGCAAGCTCTTCCAAACACTAATCATTTCGCCCGGCTGTCATCCTGACCGGAGAACCGATGCCTTTCGTAAGTTCGGAGCGTAAGGATCGCGGCACGATTTCTACGACAAAAAAATTCACGTCGATGCTCAACCGGCTGCTCACTTCTTTGCTGGCGTCTCTGTCCCCGCCGCATCCACCCCAAACTCCCACACGAATAGATCCAGTCCTTCTGCCGCTACCTGCGCCAACACATATTCTCCCGGCGGTAACGCTTGGCTCAACGTGAACCGATACACCGAAGGTGCCACTTCCCATCTCTGTATCGAAATCGAGTTACTTTGCTCGATATCTCTTGGCCCAACATCACGTTGATCGATTCCAGCGCCTCCCATTCTTCGTCACTTTCGCACGGATTAACTCCACATCCGGGCCCAGCATCTCCTGCTCGGCGGCTCTTCTGGATCGTCGAAACTCTCTCTGGGTCTGGCGGAGGTTCACGCAAATAAAACTCCGGGCTCGGCGTTTTGATTCGCAGCGCCGCATGATTCCCCGGCAGGACGATGCTTTTCTTTCCCGGGACCAGCGGAACCGGAGAAATTATCTGCGCCAATGTCCGTAATTTGTCTCCTTTTAGTTGCGAGCCTACTTGATCCAGCGCTCGCACCGTTTTTCCCTCCACGATATACATTCCCTCGGCGTCCGGCAGAAATGCTCCTTTTCCCACCTGCAGGCTCGCGTCAATGTCCGCCACGTTGTCCATCCGGTGCGCTTCTTCGTGTTTGTGGATCTTCTCTACCTGCGCGGCGGACGCCTTCTCGGAATCGCTCTCGGCTTTTGCCGTCGCCTCCCAATCCACCATGGAACTCGGTACTTCTTCCCAGGAACCGCGCTCCATGCTGTAGTACCGCACGCGCTCGCCGTTCCGCTGGTATTCCCTCACTACTTGGTACGTTCCGTCTTTCAATATCAGTTTTTTCCCACGGGGCAACACCGCTTCGGTAACCGACTTGTCCTTTTGGCTGGTGTCGGGTTGTTGGGTGGGCCGTTCGCGGGAAGCGCCTGCGCCGAGGCAAGCAGCCAACGCCACCCCCAGCACAAGTCGCAAACTCAAGCGCGCAGGCCGTTGAATGCAGGAACCATAATATCCCCGGCGCTTTTTGGGCGCGCCAAGGCGCCCAAAACGCCCATTTCCAGAATAGACCTGTGAAACAGAACTCCGCAAGTTGGCAAACCATTTCTTATTTCAGGGTGGGAATTGAAAAAGGGAAGGACGTTCTGCACGACTCCAGGGCGTTTCTGCCGTCTCCAGTTAGTGCGTGCAGCGGGGAAGCAGCGTTACCAGGACCATCAAATCCGACAGCGTAAACAGCCATTGTTCGGCTTGCGTACCGGCGGCTTCCGCTGCCCGCGCTATCATCCCCAGGTGGCGGCTTCGCGCGAAGTTGTGCAGATGCTCCACACAAATTCCCGTTAGGCTGGCGACTTCGGAGTCCGTGAAAATCTTTTGGCTAGACTTGACCGTAACCACTTTGGACCTCTTCTGGTTTTCCACTTATCCCTCACATATTGTCATGCTGTGGTGAAGGATAGAAGATGCCAAATTACTGAGCAATAGTCGTTCCGTTTTAAAATCGTTAAACGAAATCTCTAGTACTTTTCTGTCAGGGCCGAAATTCAAGGCTTTTTGCCCCTTCGGGTGGGAACGTACTGGGCTTCTGACCTGTCAATACTTACAGTTGGGTATGCAAAAACGTAGTGCTTTCAAGAAATTCCTACAGGTTTCGGGAGGCGCTTTACAATTTCTTTCATTTGCTTTGTATGCCGCACTTCGTGCGCTGCAATCATTTCAAACCATTCATATACGTTTAACATTCCCAGGAAGACATGTGGCCAGCGGTAGACACTTAAATCTCTCTGCTTTGTTTCTTCCAGGAACGATAGGGTTCGCTCTCGCGCTGCCCGCAATTCTGCCAGCATCTCTTCTTTCCCGTGCAGCAGACCCTGGTTTAGCGGAATTGGCGTTTTACGCCGGATCATCCGGCTCTTTACAAACCATACTGGAAGGTGCAGGCGCTCTAGCAAGGATATATTTCGCGGGGACTTTTGTAAGATCCGGTCTGCGCCACCTACCACGGCTCGTTCCAGCATCACCAGGTGGGCCACCAGCTCCGCGGCCGACCAATGCTCCGCGTCTGGTTTGGTTTTCCATTGTGGGCTGGGAACTGCGTCCGCCGCTCGACAAAAGGCGCTCTGTGCTGTTGCCAGTTTTTCCAGGATGGGTTCCAGCGCGACCACGTCCCTGCCTTTGCAGTGCGGCAGCTCAACTTGTCCTTTGATGGGCTGCTTGTTCGCTATGACGCCTGTACTGCCACCGCCGTGGCGGTCAACCCAGCTCTTTAAATCGTGGCTCCGCCTGCGCGCTCAAATGCTTGAGCCAGTTGCAGCACTCGCGCTTCTCCGAACGCCGGCCCAAAGATCTGTAATCCTACCGGTAATTCTCCGCCAATCCGCCCGCACGGAACGGAGATGCCGGGCAATCCCGCCAGCGATCCCGTGACCGTATAAATATCGGCCAGATACATCTGCAGGGGATCATTCGACCGCTCACCCAGCTTGAACGCCGGGACTGGTGATGTCGGTGTCACGATCGCATCGACCTGCGTAAACGCTTTTCGGAAATCCTCTGCGATCAGCGCCCGCACCTTTTGCCCCTTCAAATAATAGGCGTCGTAATATCCTGCTGAAAGCACATATGTTCCCAGCACGATTCGGCGTTTTACTTCCGCTCCAAATCCCGCTCCGCGTGTTTTGCGGTACATCGAGATCAGTGAACCGCCATCCACTCGCGGTCCAAATCGCACTCCGTCGTATCGCGCCAGGTTGGAACTCGCTTCCGCTGTCGCAATAATGTAATACGTCGCGATGGCATAATCCGTGTGCGGCATGCGAATCTCCACTATCTCGCAGCCCAACTTTCGGAATATCTCAATCCCCGCCGTGATTTTCTCTCGAACGCCCGCGTCCATCCCCTCGGCGTAATATTCTTTGGGAATCCCAATCTTCAATCCCTTGACCGGGTTCGTCATCGCGGCTGCGTAGTCTTCCACCGGTGTGGTCGTAGAAGTGGAGTCATTCGGGTCGCGCCCCGCGATGGTCTGCAAAATCTTCGCCGCATCCGACACGCTTCGCGCTCAGCGGGCCAATGCGATCGAGCGAATGACGCGAACGCAATCAGGCCGTACCTCGATACGCGTCCATAACTTCCCATCATCGCCGGTATCCCGCAGAACGATCCCGGTTGCCGTATCGATCCGCCCGTATCTGTTCCCAGCGCCGCAACGGCTAGGTCTGCTGCAACCGCCGCGGCCGATCCGCCGCTCGAACCGCCCGGTACACGTCCGGGCGCCGCCGGATTTTGCACCGCTCCAAACGCCGAGTTCTCGTTGGAGCTTCCCATCGCAAATTCATCGCAGTTTGTCTTGCCCAGGATTAGCGCGCCCGCCGTTTCCAGTCGCGTTACCGCCGTCGCATCGTAAGGTGGGATGTAATTCTCCAGGATCTTCGAGCTGCACGTGGTTCGGACGCCTCGAGTGCTGATCGTATCCTTGATCGCCACTGGCACTCCGGCCAGCGCTGGCAGTGGTTTTCCTTCCGCCACCATCGCATCCATGCGTTTCGCTTGCGCGTAAGCCCGTTCTTCGCACAACGTCAGATACGCATTTAATTTCGAGTTATTTGCCGCAATTCGCTTGTAGTATTCCTCGGCGATCTCGCGAGCCGACACCTTCTTTGTCGCGATTGCATTCGTCACCGTCTCGATTGTCAAGTTAGCCGTCATTTTGAGTTCCGCCGCTTGCTCGCCACTAGCGTTCAATCACCTTCGGAACGCGGAAATAGGGCGGCTCCGGGTCCGGCGCAAGCTGCAAAACATCGTCGGCAACCGCGCAAGGCACCACAATATCTTCCCGCAGCGTTGCGTCTGCGGCTTGATCGTCGCTCAGCACCTGCGCCATCGGTTCTACATTCGTCGTGTCCAGTTCGTTCAACTTGCCGATGTACTCCAAAATTTCATCGATCTGCGCGCGATACGTCTCAAGCTCCGCATCACTCAGATCGAGGTACGAAAGCTCGGCAACTCGAAGTACTTCTTCACGGGAAATCTTCATGGGTTTGCGTTAACGATCCATCTCTACCGGCTGACCGCTTGCGCGGTTTTCTTCGGATATTTCGTGGCAACGTAGGTATCGACCAGGTTCTTAAAGGCAGCCGCCAATTCGTCGTAGGTGCCTTCGAGCGTCATATCTTTTTGTCCGTCGATGTAAACAGGGCAGCGCGGTGCTTCACCCGTTCCGGGCAGGCTGATTCCAATGTTCGCGGCTTTCGATTCCCCCGGCCCATTTACGATGCAGCCCATCACCGCCAGCGTCATGGTCTCCACTCCGTCATGCTGCTTCTTCCACGTCGGCATCATCTCGCGGATGTAATCCTGTGTGCGCTCTGCCAGTTCCTGAAAGGTGCTGCTGGTGGTGCGCCCGCAGCCGGGGCAAGCCGTGACGCTCGGCGAAAACGACCGCAGCCCCAGTGCCTGCAGCAGTTCGCAGCACGCATAAACTTCTTCGCGCCTGTCACCTCCCGGTTTGGGCGTCAGCGAAACTCGAATCGTATCGCCAATTCCCTGGTACAGCAGCACTCCAAGCGAAGCCGATGACCACACCAGCCCCTTCATCCCCATGCCCGCTTCCGTCAATCCCAAATGCAGCGGTTGCTGCGTTTTCGACGCGAGGTCTCGGTACACCGTGATCAAATCCCGCGGCCGCGACGTCTTGCACGAAATAATAATCTGGTCGTTCCGCAGCCCGGATTCCAGCGCGAGCTCCGTCGACTGTAGCGCCGACAACACCATGCACTCGTTGATGATCTCTTCCGACTCTTTCCCCAGGTTTTTGTCGGTGTTCTCCTGCATTTTCTGCATCACCAGTTCCTGGTTCAGCGATCCGCCATTCACTCCGATGCGTACCGCTTTGCCATTATCAACGGCGATCTTGCAAATCGTTGAAAATTGTTCGTCGCGCCGCTGCCCCGCTCCCACATTTCCCGGATTAATCCGGTACTTGTCCAGTGCCCTCGCGCATTCGGGATATTTCTTCAGCAGTACGTGCCCGTTGTAATGGAAGTCGCCGATAATCGGCACGGTACATCCAGCGTCAAGCAGCCGCTTCTTGATCACCGGCACCGCTTCCGCTGCTTCAGGTACGTTCACCGTCCAACGCACGATTTCGCTGCCAGCTTCCGCCAGTTCGAGCGTCTGCGTCAGCGTCGTTTCCATGTCGGCGGTATCCGTGTTGGTCATCGACTGCACTACGATGGGTGCGCCGCCGCCCACTTGGACGCTGCCGACTTTCACGCCGTACGTTATATTTCGAGAGTGCCGCAAAGCAGCGGCGCCAAATCCCGCAATCTGGTTCAACATATATCTTTATTTTAGCAGTCTCTCTACACTTCTGTCCCGCGCCTTGCAGCCTCGCTCCCTTACCCATGAGCCTCCCCTCCACCAATCATCTTACATCCCCTGGCAGGCATCCGTACTAGACTACCCCCATGTCTCGTCGGCTAGGCTTCGGCGCACTGCTTCGGTGCAATCGCCATAGCCTTCACCATCACAACCCAGGCTTTCTGCCAGGAGTCCACACCCTCGAATGCTACATCCACCGTTGCTTCCGGGCCGCCGATCCCGGCCGACATCGATCGTGATGTGTCTCTCTACAAGCCGCTCGCGAATTTCCTAGCCGATCAGAAAGACATCTGGCTGTTTTCATTTCATTTGGCCAAGGACACTTGCTACCCAGTGTCGCTGTGGTCGGCGTCAGCTCTGCCTTTATCACCACCGATGCCCACTCCGCTCCGTATTTTCACAACACAACCAGTTTCAACGGATTCAACCGCGTCTTTAGCGACACCAACAGCGAAGCCTTCCTCCTAGCAGTTCCGGCGGTAATGTACGCTGTCGGTTTTGTCAAAAGAGATTCGAACGCTCAGAATACCGCGCTTCTCATTGCCGAAGCGTTGCCGACGGCTATGTGCTGGACCTGGGATTCAAGGGCATCACCGGCCGAAAGCAACCCTTGCAGTACGCAGGCAACGGTCCCTTTACTGACAGTTTTTTCAATGGGATGCACAATCCCTTGCACTCTAGTGGCTTTTATTCCGGCCACGCCATGATTGCCACTTCCGTTGCCACCGTCATCGCCCGTCGCTATCGCAATCATCGCTGGGTTCCATACGTTGCGTACGGCTTGGCCAGAGCCATCTGCTTTTCTCGCATCACCGGCAGCCATTTCCCGTCCGACTTTTTCTTTGGCGGTGCGATGGGCTTCGTGATCGCCCGCTACGCAGTTCTTCCCGCGCTCTGATTCGACTTGTATCCGTACTCTCTGATCGCAGGTCAGCAGATCTTGGCCTTTTGCAGAGTATCAGTGAAAATACATTTGCCGGAGATAAGCGATAGTGGCCTCGTCGAGTGCGGAGAAGTTTGTGCGCAGCCCTTGCAGTAGCGCTGCGTCGTTGCTTGACTCCGTGCGTTCGGCGTCGAGCAGATGATCGATGCCATCTGCGCCGGACTGTGCTTCGATTGTTTCTACAACCGCCAGAGCCCACGCATACGCGAAACGCGATTGCGAAGCCGTCAGGTGCATCCAAGATCCTTCGTAATAGTGAAGCGCTTTTCCTTTGCCGTCTTCAGAGAGTGCTACCAGGTTCGCCGCATCGGCTCCGGTGCGCCGTCCCTCCATCCACTGCGCGAGGCCTTCGTGTAGCCAGGTGGGACATCGTCCAGCCGTTTTTTGATAGACAAAACTGTGTGTGAGCTCGTGTTTCAAGATGCTCACCAGCTCCGGCGAAACATTTTCTATTCCCCGCACGGGCACGCGTATGCGTCCATCGTTTACTCCGCCGATCCATCCAGGCACGCGGGTAACATCGCGGAAGGCTTCCTGCGTGTAGAGAATCACTCCAATCGGTTCTGGCGGAGTGTAGCGCAATTCGGCTCGCAGCGTTTGAAACTGTTCTTCCAGCGTGCGAATCACCTCGGAAGCAAGCTGCCGGCTGGCGCCTCCGTGATACCGCAGGACGAAGTGGGAAGATTCGCCCTCGCGGAAATCACCTTCAACCTCCTTGTCCTGCATCACCTGCCCCAGCAATTGCGCTACTCCCGCGTTCGGTTGCAGCCGCTGCGCGGTTTGCAAATCAGCGATTGCCGCGTCAGTCTGATTGAGCCGGTAATGCGCCCAACCTTCCAGCGCCGCCGCTTGCGCCGATTGAGGAGAGATTTCGCGGGCTCGTTCAATGGGCGCAAGCGCGGAAGAGAATTCGCTCTTCAGAAGCAATGCATAACCTCGTCCCAGTAGACTGATAGTCAGCAGATCGCGTTGGGCTCCGGCGTAGGATTCCATCGCTGCAAAGTGCTCGAAGGCTTGGTCCAGCTCACGCTGCGATATAGCGAATTCGCCGGCCGCAAAGTGAGCAAGCGCGGCGCGCGTGACTGCGGCGGAACCGCCCGTTTTCGCTTCTGCCTCTACGCCGGCGATGTAGCCGGAATCGATCACCCCGTCCTTGACGACCGCACTCTGCACCGCGGCGAATCCCCTTCGCGTCGGCCGCTCGGGACGGGCCAGCGGCACTTCGGTGCTAGCAGTGCCAGCGCTGCTAGAGGTTCTGGCGTTTGTGGTGCCCACTGGTTGAGGAGAGTCGACGCGTTCGAGTCCGCGGCAATCGACGAAGCCAATCCTGGCGGACTGTCCCGCGATCCGGACGCCGCACCAATGCAGGCTACCTTGATCGATCCGGAGATCCACATAAACGGCGTCGCCTTTCGAAAGTGATCGCTCCACGCTGCTGGATGTTTCCATCTCGGCGAACACAGGAATCTTCTCGGACTTCACAATCGCATTGGTCGCCGCGGTAGGCATCTGGTTGGTTTGTCCTAGCATCTGGCACGACAAACACAGGATTCCCGCAATCGTGAAGAGAGCGAGCACGCGCCACCAGCTAGTTGGGTTCTGATTCGACAGAGTATCCCTCCATCAGCAGCAGGGGACACCAAAAGATAGGGCGCGTTCTTTGTGGCGTCAATTGGTATTGCTAAGCGGATACTCGTATGCTGTCTCATAAATAACTGGCCTTAGTATTGGTCGGAATATAAGCATCTCCCGGACCCAATGGAGGTGCCTTTGGCGATGAGACGATATTGTTGCCGCCGGGATTGGGTTATGTCGAGGGAGTGACTCACGATGATCGACGCCACGGAAGCGCTACGCTGTTTGCCGCACTGGACACCGCGAACGGCAGAGTGCTTAGGAAATGTCGACCGCGGCACCGGCATCAGGAGTATCGGAGTTTTCTCCGGGAGATTGAGCGTAACGTACCGAAGAACTTGGAGGCGCACATCATCGTGGATAATTATTACGCCACACACAAACATCTGTGAGTTAGACGCTGGTTCGCCACACGGCCACGGTTTCTTCCATCTCAAAAGCTGCGAGCTTCCGAGCCGCGATTCCTTTTTCTTCGATTCACTTAAGGCGGACAACTGTGAACTGAATACTCCACAACTTCTTTCCCTGCCACTCTTATGAGCCATCGCATAATTTGCGCCCAAATCGCATGTAAGTCCTTTAGATGCCTCACATACGCATAGCGACTTCTATCGATTTCCCAAAATTGGAACGCGGCCTTACCAGAAACCACAACGCAGAAATATCACTCCCACGCCGAGAGCGGGCGTAGAATGCCTCCAAAGGCTGCTTGAGGGAATGGAGTGTCAACATGTGGAAACTAGCGACTGTGTTTTCAAGCCTGGTATTGGTGGGATCGGCAATGGCCTGGCAACAAGATCCGGCGAAGCCAGCGGACAGCGCAGCGCAAGACGCTGCGTCGGGAGCGGGGCCGGCAAAAGCTCCCGAGGAAGCAGTCAAAATGGTCAATCCGGTGAAAGCGACGCAGGCAGGCCTGGCCCACGCCAAGAAAATATTCGGCTACAACTGCGCGATGTGCCACGGCACAACCGGCGACGGTCAGGGCGACCTGGCGGCCGATATGAAACTGAAATTGAAAGACTGGCGGGATCCCCTGTCGCTGAAGGATACGACCGACGGCGAATTGTTCTACATCATCGGCAAGGGCCGAGGAAAAATGCCTTCCGGCGATCAGCAGATGAAGCCCGAAGAGATCTGGACCATGGTCGTCTACGTGCGTTCGTTCGCGGAAAAGTCTACGTCAGCAAAGGCAAAACCATAGCCGCAATGACGAGCGAAGAAACTAAAGTGAGCCGCGAAGTCCCAGCGCGTCGGCTTTTTCGCGCATGGCTTCGATGCAAAAGCGGATGTGATGTTCGAGCGGCACGCCAAGTTCTTGCGCGCCTTTAACGACATCATCACGGCTGACGCCGCGCGCAAACGCTTTGTCCTTCATTCGTTTTTTCACCGAACTGGCTTCCAAATCCAGAATACTTTTTGACGGCCGCACATACGTGCAAGCAATGATAAACCCAGCGAGCTCGTCACACGCAAATAGCGTGTGCTCCAGCGCCGACTCGCGCGCAACTCCCGAATAGTTGGCATGCGACAGAATCGCTCGCAACATCTGCTCCGGGTAGCCGAGTTCGCGGAGAATCTTTACACCTTCAGCGGGATGCTCTCGATCAGGAGAGTGCGCGTTGTTGGGCCAGCGCTCGTAATCGAAGTCGTGGAGCAGCGCGGTGAGTCCCCATAGCTCTTCATCAGCGCCCGACTTTCTGGCATACGCGCGTACGCAGGCTTCGACGGAAAGCATGTGTTTGCGAAGGTTTTCCGATTGCGTGTATTCAGAGAGCAGCTTCCAGGCATCGTCGCGCGACGGCATCGGTATGGCTCCTATTAAGTTTACGTTGGAAGAATAACCCAAGATGTTCGTCGTCCCGAGGCCGAATTGAGTCGAGAGGTGACCGTGAATCCGTTCCAGAGTGGCGCGATTGTGTCCAGTTGAAAATCCGGTGCTGACGGAACCAAAGCACAATATGTAGTTGTGGTGCGGATTGGGAATCGCAAGGGGCTGAGGAAAGCGGCGAGAGCCGTTCGGCCGGACAGGCGAAAACAGGGCGTAAACACGAGCAATTCCGGACGATTGCGTGCAAAAGTTTTGTAAAATACTCTTGACAGCACACAGGGAATTACGCGAGACTCCATTCGCGCCAGTAACACGTCCTTCCCACAAGAACGCTCCGACGTTCCTCACCTATCCGCACGCCGGAAAAATCCAGTCAGCGAGGAGTCTCGGTGTCGGCAAATATGGAAAAAGAAACGGCTATGAACACATTGGAAATGGATCGGGAAGTCATCCGTTGCAAGACATGCGGACTTGTCCAATACCGGACGCGTACCGGCAATTGCCGGCGCTGCGTGCACGCGCTGCCTCAGAGGATGGAGTATTTGATTCCTGAAGAGGCCCTGCCGCAAGAGCAGGCGCCGGCGGAAACGGTGACGTCGAAGTTTGCGAATCAGGAGACGGTCGAGAACATCGGCCAGCGAATTCGCCAGCTGAGAGAGTCGCGGAGCATGACGCAGAGCCAGTTACAGGCCAGGTCCAAGGTGAGCCGCTCGTATTTGTCGCGGATCGAGAGCGGGCAAATGACGCCGAGCCTGGGGACGCTCGAAAAGATTTCGGAAGCACTGAACGTAGGATTGAACCGTTTCTTCATCCCGGAATCGGATGGCGAAGCGCTGTTGGAAGACCCATTCATCCAGGGATTGCGCCCGTTCCTGCGCCAATTGGATTGGGAACAGTGGCAATCGATCCTGAAGCGCTTGCAGGCCATAAGCGATCACGTGAATGCAGCTCCGATCACCCTCCGCCCTATCGGTAACCCGGCCCGGCTGCCGCAGCCCGCGCCGGCGAATGGCAACGGACATCACGGACATATCGGCCACGCCAGCCATTCGACTGGGCTAGTGCCCGTGCACGCCCAGGGTCAATCGCAGGGATATTCGCTGCGGCGGACTGGATTGCCGGCGTTTCAACGCCCGCTGGCACGCTAAGTACAATAAAAAGTTTGCAGGAAGAATGGCGTTCCGGAAGTTCCGGGGCGCCGTTTTTTATTTTATGCGGGTGATTGGTTGAAGAATGAAATGGAAAAAGCGGCAGAGGGACCGCCCTCCTCACGGTTCAGAGCAAGCCGCGCTGCAAAATTCCTTATTCGCGAACGACGGTGACTTTGGCGGCGGGAACTTCCATACGCACGAGTTTGTGGTTGCTATCCAGATAGAGGACGACTTCGAGGTCGGAGGTGAGTACCTTGAGGCCTTCGTAAGATTTGCCATCGGCGGAAACGGCGCCTGCCCAATCCACGGTGACGGTGCCGGGAGTGCGCTCTTGCGGAATGAGCACGGAAAAATTCTGCGCGCCGCGGCGAGCCCAGTCGTAGACGCGAGCAAGCACGGCGTATTGATGATAGAGGTTGTTATCCAGCACGATGATGGTGGGGGATCCAAACGTAAAATCCTGTTCGAAAGGACGAGCGCCTTGCATTTGAAGTGTCATCTTGGCGACCCCATTGGTAAAAACGACGTGCGCTCCATTGGTCTTTTCGGCTTGTGACGTCCAGTCGTAATTGATGGGAGCGCCGTCGGGCTGCAGGGTTAGGTTTCCAGTTACGTGCGTTTGCGGGCCGTCAGGCGTCTTAAACGTGGTAGTGCCTCTGGCGACCCATCCACCGCCGCTGGGAGAGATTTCAAATTCTTCACGGCCGACCGAAGTGCCATCCAAGACGATATTCAGTTTCCCTCTATCAGGGGTGAAGACAGAATTCGCAGCGCCTTTTTTTTGCGCTGCAGACGCAGACAGCGCGAGCGAGATGGCCGAAATCAGCAGGAGAACAAGAAGAAAAACGTTGGCTTTTCTAGTGGGCGGAGCGAGGCGCAGAGTGCAAGCTGCCCACTGAGAACGGCGAGGGCACGAACAGTTCCGCGAAAAGGATCTGCCACCAATGGACATGAGATTCTCCCTCAAGGTTTTAGTTTTGCTATCGGTAAATCGGATCCGGGCAGGGCTGCGGTAATTCCTGCGAGCCCCCGACGCAAAATTTCAGCAACGACAGCGGCAGGATCGCCCGAACTGTCCACACGAAAATCGGCAAGCTGATAGGAGGAGAGGCGCTGCATGTGTAGTGCGCGGAAGCTTGCTTCGTCCCGGAAAAGCGGCCGGCCGGTCATCGTGGTGCAACGGGCGAGCAGGACTTCGATAGGAGAATCGAGCCAGATCACAGGCACCCCAGAATTACGGAGAAACTCCGGAGCGCCCTGCTGCGCGTACGTGCCGCCACCTAAAGCCAAAATCGTGGGCTCCACGCGTTCGATGGAGCGGCCGAGCACGGCACGCAGCTGATCGCCTTCGAGTTGCCGGAACGCGGGCTCTCCGTGGCGTTCAAAGAACTGTGGGATAGTGATGCCGGCGGCTTCTTCGATCCTGTCGTCGAGATCAACAAAACGCCAGCCGAGCTGCTGGGCGAGGCGAGAGCCGATGGTACTTTTGCCGGAGCCCATGAATCCGGCCAGAGAAATGATGGGAACGTGCGGTGTTGTGCCGCGAAGAATAAAAGGTTGATTCACGATTCCGGCGAGCGCGAGCTAATTGCGCTTCAGAATTCGGATTGTACCACTATAGGAGGAGAGTTCTACTTTCGCGAGTCCCATGCCAACGGTTCCGAAGAAGCTGGTGGAGAATTTTCCCTTGTTTTGGCGATTTGCGTGGACATCTGGCTTGATCAGGTCGGATGCCTGATTATCGACCGAACCAAGAATTGTTTGCGCTCTGAGGTCGAAAGAACCGGTGCCGGAGAAGCGGATTTCCACGAGGCCGCGGCCGCTATTCATGGTGTAAATGCCGGTACGAACGAAATCGCCGTCGTAGAGAATGTTACCCGTGGTGGTCATTAAATTCATATTAGCAAGTGTAGGCTGCAGAATTTGCGCGTTGCCGCTAATCGAAGTGAACTCCAGTTGCCCAGCACATTGCGTGCAGACCAGTGAGCCGCCGGTGGTCTTAACGATGATGTATCCGGATACTTCCTTGAGGTGAACATCACCTGCAACGCTCTGCAGTTTCATATCGCCGTTGACCTGCTCGACTAGAATCAGGCCGGTCTGTGTTTTGAGCTGCAGTTCGGTTTGCTCGGGCACCATCAACTGGAAATTAGCTTCATTATCATGGGGTTGCGAAGAGGCCGTAAGGGCGCTGGCGTTGATATCGATGCGATCCCCAACTTGCTCGATTTCGACGTCAACCTTGCCGGGAGCAAACGTGCTGGTGACCACAATTTCCGGATTCCTCCAGGACTTCACTTCAATGCGGCCGTTGACGATATTCTGCAGCACAACTACGGGGCGGTTTTTCACGGTGAAGCGCCGTTCCTGCTGCTCTGGACCGGCTGCGCGGAGGGTCGCCCCGGCTGCGAAGCAGAACAGAACCGCAACAAGTGCGGAGTAGGCGATGCGTTCACTGAGCTTCCACGGGATCATCACTGCTCGCTCCTTCCACTGTCCAAAATAGCGGCGAGTAATTCTGCTTTTTGCTGGTAGGCGCTGTTGAGATATTCGCGAGCCAGCATATCTTGCGGATGTTTCTTAAGGTGCGCTTCACATTCCGCGATAAATCCATTGACGGTGCGCAGATTCTTGCGCAAAGCCTCATCGAGAGCGGGATTGTCTGCAACGCCTGAACCGGAAGCCTCATTTTCAGCCTGATTCAGCGCTGCAGACCTGGCTTGGTAGACGTCCAGGGAAGGGGGCGGAGCGAGAACGGTCGAAGGGGCCGGTAAAGCAGCCGCCAAGGATTTCTTTTTCGGAACGGTCAGCCCAGGCTTTGGCTGTGCTACTGAAGCGACCTCCTGCTTCGTAACCTGAGAGGGCGCGACGGACTGAACTTGTTGTTTGGCAACAAACACTGTCGGAGTTGCCGGAGGATTTGGCTTGTGTAGTTGCAGGAAGGCAGCAAACGCTAGAGCAATACCAGCACCGGCAGTTGCCAGCGAGCGAGGCGTGAACCATGCAAGGAAATTTTGCAGCCAGTTGGCGGAAGGATCGCCAGCCACGACCGAAGGCTCTTTAATCAGGCCTTCCGCTTCCAACCGCGCGTGCAGCGAAACCCAAATCCGCTGCGGAGGATCAGCTTCGACGGGAAGTTGCCCAGCCACAGCGACAATCGAGTTGAGATCGGCGAAGAAATCCTGGCAAGAAGTGCACGAGGCAAGATGATCTTGCGCAGTAGCCGGTAGAGAGGAAAGTCCCTGTTGTTCGATAACGTTCGCAAATTCCTTACACTGCATACATCCACCCCTAAGAGAAGATAGCTGGCAGGCCAACCTTCCCTAAAAACTTGTTGCAAGACAATTGCGTGGTTTCTCTGGGAAGCATGTTATCTCAATCCTGAGAACTCGTCTGCGATTTTGAAGCCTGACGTTCCTGGCGAGCCTGGTCGCGGACATCTTCCTGAAGCAGCTCACGCAAGCGCGTACGGGCCTTGTGCAATTGCGACTTTGAGTTTCCAACCGAACAGCCCATGATGTCGGCAATTTCGTTATGCTCATAGCCCTGAACGTCATGCAAGACAAAAACCGTCCGGTAGCCTGGCGGCAATTTCTCGATGGAGCGATTGAGGTTGACCCGGTCGACGGCGCCCGAGAGGCGAAGATCAGGAGCTCCCACATCTTTTTTAGGGCCACTATTCTCGGCGTCCGGATCAAGCGTCTCTTCCAAGGAATCGGTCGGTAGAGACTTTTTGCGCAGACGCATGAGTACGACATTGACGGTCATGCGGTGCAGCCAAGTAGAAAAGGCAGACTCGCCGCGGAAGGTGGAAATTTTGCGGAAGAGCTGGAGGAAGGCCTCCTGCATCAGGTCTTCGGCATCGGCGGGATTACTCACCATGCGAAGACAGAGGGCATAGACCCTACGGCCATGGAGTTGATAAAGGTGCTCGAAGGCCGCAGCGTCACCCGCCTGAGCACGGCGAATAGCTTCCGCTTCGGTCCACGCTACCGGTTCGGCTGGTCGTTGACGGGCCAACTGTCCAATGGCGGCGCCACCAGTTGTACGGATGCGCCGAATGCCTCCGAAAGTTGTCCCTGGCATTGCCGTCGAGGCGCACATATGAAGCTATAGAAGGCGAAAGCACCCTATAGGTTGCATGGCGCTCGGAAGAAGCGGCACGCCGGGGAGTGTTCATTGTCCCTTGACTGGGGTGAGACGTCTATGGGCAAGATTCCCGGGTAATGGCGGAACCCTGGAAGAAGAACGAACAGCCTGAGAGTCTTTCTGAAGGGTGGCCTGAAATTCGGCTAATTACGAGGGTCAGGAGGAAACACTTTGAGAGGACTACGGATTCCCGGATGCAGGCATTTAAATCATAATGAGACGCGTTGCGCATTTCCCGTTGGCGATCGGTTCGCACGACGAACTCCATAAGACTGCATTTCTTGAGAAACCGTGAACGCCGCGTGAGCAGGACGTGGCTAATCACTCCATTGAAGCGCGCCGCCCGCCCTCTGGCTTATGGAATGTTGAAAATTCTCAGGGTTCAGAGAGGCAACAATCGGTGTAGTCTCAAAATGGCGGGCGTGGACGGTCATGCCGTGAGGCACTAAAGGGACGGTTAGTTTGTGGCAAAGAGCGGGTAGAAGTGAGCATCTGATAAGCCATGCCTACTCGGCCCCCAAGACGCAGGCCAATGGCCTCATCGAAAGCGACGCTCTAAACATTCCGTATGCAGTTTCTAGTCGACCACGAACACAAAGGATTGATGTTTTTCCAGGGAGAGGGGTACTTTCCAGTCCAGAGACACGGATGCAACAGGTTTGGCGGTCGACCTGAATCCCACGACGAACCACCCCCACGACGGCTAAAGCGTACCAAGCTTTAATAAATTGACATGGGCTAATTTCGTCACTCGCAAGATCTCCGGAAGGGGAATGAGCGTCCGGCAGGAGAAAAGGTGGCCTCCTTGCTCTGGCCAACTAGCAGCACTTATACTCCTGAGGAAGCAAATGGGAAAGGGCTAATACTTACTTTGCACTTTGAACCGCAAGATCAGTTTGAACAACGAGAAAAAAAGCTTGAGCAAATTAAGGCGCTCGGCTTTGAAGCCTTTCCCCGGGAATTCCGCTGGACCGACCGCCCGGGTGAAATCCTGGCAAGGCACGGAGACAAGGATGCTCCGGCGCTGGAAGCCAACCGAATCGAGGTTCGTGTCGCTGGCCGCGTGGTGTCTTACCGATTGATGGGAAAGGCTGGATTTGCCCACCTGCAGGGATCCGGGCAACGTGTGCAAATCTATGTGCGGAAAGACGTGGTCAGCGAGCAAACCTTTAGCCTGTTTCAGTTGCTTGATTTGGGAGACCACATTGGGGTGAAGGGAAAGCTGTTCCGGACCAAAACTGGAGAACTTTCTGTTTGGGTGGAGGAATTATTTTTTCTTTCGAAGGCGTTGTTGCCATTGCCGGAGAAGTGGCACGGATTGTCCGATATTGAAGTACGGTACCGGCAGCGGTATCTGGACCTGATTGCCACGGAAAAGTCTCGCGAAGTGTTTCAAACCCGTGCAAGGATCATTCGAGAGCTGCGGAAGTTCTTTGACGCGCGTGGATACATCGAAGTCGAGACGCCGATGATGCATCCAATTGTCGGGGGAGCGGCTGCGCGTCCGTTTGTCACTCACCATAATACGATGGATGTGGACCTCTATTTGCGGATCGCGCCAGAGTTGTACCTGAAAAGGTTAACGGTGGGCGGATTCGATCGGGTTTACGAGATTAACCGGAATTTCCGGAATGAGGGAATTTCCACGCAGCATAATCCAGAATTCACGATGCTGGAGTTCTACGAGGCCTACAGCAATTATCGCGACCTGATGGATTTGAATGAACAACTGTTCGCGCAACTGGCGAAGGAAATTACCGGCTCGACCGTGGTGAAATTTGGCGAGGTTGAGCTGGATTTTGGTAAATTTCAGTGGTTGACGATGCGTGGCTCGATCATCAAATATTGGCCGGAGGGCGCGGGCGCGGCGCCGACGCCGGAGCAATTTGCAACGCCGGGCGGCGGGAAAAAGGCGACGGAAACTTACAACGAATGGGCCAAGGCCAATCATGGCGCGTATGCAGCCGCGAACGGCCAGCTGTCTGATGGCGAATGGACCGGGGTGCTGTTCGAAACGATGGCGGAAGACAAGCTGGTCCAGCCGACGATTCTCTATGACTTTCCAACGGAGATTTCGCCGCTCTCCAAGCAGAAGCCGGATGATCCGTCGTTGACGGAACGATTTGAGATTTACGTGGCTGGGATGGAAATTGCCAATGGCTTTTCGGAGCTGAACGATCCGGCGGAGCAAGAGCGGCGCTTCCTGGCGCAGATCGCCCAGGGCGGTGAGGAAGTGCCGAAACAACTGGACGTGGATTATCTCCGCGCGCTGTGTCACGGAATGCCGCCAACGGCGGGCGAAGGAATTGGCATTGACCGATTGACCATGCTGCTGACGAATTCGCATTCGATCCGCGACGTCATCCTGTTCCCTCTGCTGCGCCCGGAAGCAAATACGGAAGAACGGGCTGCTGCTGAAGGCGACAAGGCGTAGCGCGCGCGCCATGAGATTCGAATGGTTTGTGGCGCGAAGATACCTGCGATCGCCGAATCGCCCGGCAGTGCTGCGGCTGGTAACTTTGTTTTCCGTGCTGGGAGTGGGCGCGGGTGTGGCGACCCTAGTGGTTGCACTGGCGATGAATAGCGGGTTTCGCGAAACGCTCCAAGACAGATTGCTGGGAGTCACAGCGCACATCTCTCTTACGCGGCCTGGAACTGGCGGCATCCACGATTACATGCAGATGGTTGAAAAATTGGGGAAGATTCCGGGAGTGCGCTCGGTCACTCCCGGAATTTATCAAACGGTGCTGCTTTCGTCGGGCGGCCAGGCGCGAGGAGTCGTGATTAAGGGCGTCGACAAAGAATTG
Source organism: Candidatus Acidiferrales bacterium (assembly GCA_963741365.1). Lineage (GTDB taxonomy): Bacteria > Acidobacteriota > Terriglobia > Acidiferrales > UBA7541 > Acidiferrum. The sequence continues at coordinate 355,043 of CAVUHY010000014.1, forward strand.
GAAAAGCGCAGCGACGAGGCACTACAAAAACTGGCAGCTGGACAATTGGATTTTTCGGCGGATGGCGAAGGGATCGAAGGCTTGCTGGTGGGCAAGCAATTGGCGGAAGAATGGAAGATGCGGCCGGGAGATTACGTAACGTTGACGAGCCCTCAGGGGCGACTCACGCCGTATGGATTGATACCACGGACGCGGCGATTTCGCGTGGCGGGTGTGTTCGATTCCGGATTTTACGACTACGACGAGAACTGGTGCTTTGTGGGATTAGCCGCGGCGCAATCTTTGGCGGGAACGGGCGACGTTGTAAATGTGCTGGAATTCCGGTTGGCGAAACCAGGGCAAGCAAGGGAAATTGCGAAAACCGTAGAGCAGGAAGCCGGACAGGGATTAGTAGCCAGCACCTGGATGGAAGAAAATCGGGCGCTGTTTCGCGCATTGCGCCTGGAAAAGGTAGTCACCGCAATTTTCATTGGCCTGATCACGTTCATCGCAGGACTCAATATTCTGGTGGTGCTGTCGATGATGGTGACGGATAAGGCGAAGGACATCGCCGTGCTGCTCTCACTAGGAACCCGGCGCGAGCAGATACGCCGGATATTCTTGTTGCAGGGAATTACGATTGGCGCGACCGGTACGATTTTGGGATTGCTGGTGGGCTACGTGTTCACCTGGATTGCGGGTGCGTATCACTTGATTCCGCTCGATCCCGAGGTCTATGCCGTGCCCTACGTACCGTTTCTTCCGAGTGCGATGGATGGGGTATGGATCGCGGCAGCAGCGATGGCAATTGCCGTCGTGGCCACCATTGTTCCTGCCAGGGGGGCTTCGCGCCTGTTGCCGGTCGAAATCCTGAGATTCGAATAAGGAGGGAAGCGAAGCGGGCAAGACTAAATGCCTTCCAGCGGCAAGTGTTTGGCGTTTGATTTGCTCCTTAAGGGAACAACACGCAGAAGTCTTGGGACTACTGAACTTGCCTGCCGGTGCCGGACATTCCAAGACACTGTAAGTTATTGAAAGTGGGAATCTTACTGGCGTCTCATTTTGGTGCAGTTCCTCGGGTGTAAGCGAACGGTAACAAGTGGAAGGAAAAGAGCAAAAGGCTGGGTACAGGCCCCATCTCGCAGTGTTTTACCCGCAGGAATGAGGAAAAACTTGAGGAAAGCGCATCTAACATACATATAGGTTCGCGAATTGGTGTTTAAAGATACGAGCACTGTGGAGTGGCAGACCAGAGTCTAAGGGAGAAATTGAGAAACGAAGCGAATGGACGCCGAACAGATTGCCGAACCAACTGAGAAGATGAACGCGGTGCTTGAGGCGCGTGCTCTGAAGAAGACGTATGGAGCGGGCGAGAAAAAACTGGAAATCCTGATTGAAGCGAACCTGATTTTGCGCCAAGGAGAGATGGTCGCGATTGTCGCGCCATCGGGAGCGGGGAAAAGTACGTTACTGCATGTGCTGGCGGCGCTAGACACTCCAACAAGCGGTACAGTATACTTTGAAAATAAAGCGATAGAATTCAGTGAGGACGCGGCGTTGGCATATTTTCGCAATCGCGCCGTGGGGTTTCTCTGGCAGAGGCACCAGTTGTTGCCGGATTTTACGGCGACAGAGAATGTAGCAATGCCTTTGCTGGTGCGTGGTGAGCCACGGGAATTTGCGATGCAGGAAGCGCGGAAGTGGTTGAGAGAAGTAGGCCTGGAAGAACGGGCCGAACATCGCGGTGGAGAACTTTCTGGCGGGGAACAGCAGCGTGTAGCAATCGGCCGGGCGCTCGTCACCGGGCCGAAGGTGCTGCTGGCAGATGAACCGACCGGAGATCTGGACGAGCAGAATGCTTGGGCCGTGTTTGAGCTGTTGGAGCGATTGCATCGAACGCATCGCCTGACGTCGCTAATCGCGACGCACAACCTGGCGCTGGCTTCACGGTGCGACCGGATCGTGGGACTTGAACATGGTGTTCTGCGGACTCGCTCGGCGAGAGCCGGGACGAGCGGGACCCCAGGGGGAGAAGCGAGCTAATCGTGTTTGAACGATATACAGAAAAAGCGCGACGCGTCATCTTTTTTGCGAGGTACGAAGCCAGCCAGTATGGCAGCCCTTACATCGAGACCGAACATTTGCTGCTGGGCTTGATGCGCGAGGATAAAGCCCTGGCGAACCGTTTTTTGCGGCAGCAGGGTTCGATCGAGTCCATCCGGAAAGAGATCGAGGCGCGCATCACTATTCGCGAGCGGATTTCCACCTCGGTGGAAGTACCATTGAGCGCGGAATGCAAGCGCATCCTGAACATGGCAGCAGAAGAAGCGGAACGATTGGGCCATAAGCACGTGGGCACAGAGCATCTGCTGCTGGGAATTCTGCGGGAAGAGAAGTGCTTTGGCGCCGAAATCCTGATGGAACGCGGATTGCGGCTTTCGACCTTGCGTGAGGAACTTTCGCGGACGACGGGCGAAAAGACGACGGCGACGCGACCGAAAGAGACTTCATTGCTGGCGGAATTCAGCCGGGACCTGACCTCGGCAGCGGCGGAAGGTTCGCTTGACCCATTGGTCGGGCGCGATAATGAAGTCGAGCGCGTCATCCAGATTTTGTGCCGGCGCACGAAAAATAATCCGGTTTTGATCGGCGAACCGGGCGTTGGCAAAACAGCCATCGTGGAAGGTTTGGCACAGCGAATTTCCGATGGTGACGTACCGCCCTTCCTGGGCGACAAGAGAATCCTGTCTCTGGATCTTTCACTGATCGTTGCGGGAACCAAATACCGCGGGCAGTTTGAAGAGCGGCTGAAGACCATCATGAAGGAATTGATGGAGAGCCAAAACTCGATCGTGTTTATCGACGAGTTGCATACGCTGGTGGGCGCAGGATCAGCCGAAGGGTCACTGGACGCGGCCAATATTTTGAAGCCGGCTCTCTCTCGCGGAGAGATTCAGTGCATTGGAGCGACGACACCCGGGGAATATCGCAAGTCGGTGGAAAAAGACCGTTCGCTGGAACGGCGTTTTCAAGCAGTGAAGGTGCCGGCTCCGAACGAAGAAGAGGCAATTCAAGTCATCAATGGCGTTCGCGAACGCTACGAGAAGTTTCACGCCGTGGGTTACACCGACGAAGCCCTGCGTTATTCCGTGTACCTTTCGAACCGCTACATTCCCGACCGCTTCCTTCCCGACAAGGCCATTGATTTGATCGATGAAGCCGGCGCGCGCGTGAAATTGCGGCAAGCTTCGGTGCCGGGAGAAGTCGGCGAAGTACAGAAACGCGTGAAGTTTATAACACACCGCATGGAATCAGCGATCGCGGCGCACGAATTCGAAAAGGCTCGTTTTTATTCCGAAGAAGAACGCAAGGAAAAAGAAAATCTGCGCGTCCTTCGCGAGCGTTACAAGCTGGACGACGCCTCGACCGGCATCGTAACGCGAGAAGACATCGAAGAAGTGGTTTCGCGCTGGACCGGCGTTGCGGTGACCTCCATCAAGGAAGACGAGCAGCAGAAATTGCTGCGCATCGAACCGGAATTGCATAAACGCGTCATCAGCCAGGACAAAGCCATTACCGCACTGGCTCGAGCGATTCGCCGCAGCCGGGCGGGGCTGAAATCTCCTTCGCGTCCTGTCGGTTGTTTCTTCTTTCTGGGGCCTACCGGCGTCGGAAAGACGGAAGTGGCGAGGCGGCTGGCGGAATTCTTGTTTGGTTCCGAAAAATCGCTGATACGTTTCGACATGTCCGAATTCATGGAAAAGCATTCGGTATCGAAGCTGATCGGCGCGCCTCCAGGATATGTGGGATATGAAGAGGGCGGGCAGATGACAGAACGCGTGCGCCGCACCCCATATTCCGTTATATTGTTGGACGAAATCGAGAAGGCTCATCCGGATCTTTTCAACATACTTTTACAGGTGTTTGAAGACGGACAACTGACGGATGGGCTGGGCAACACGGTCGATTTTCGAAACACAATCATTATCATGACATCGAACATCGGGGCGCGTCATCTGCAGAAGCGCACTTCGATTGGATTTCAGTCCGGATTAGATGAAGCGGGACTGAAGAGCATGGAAGAACTGGTGATGTCGGAAGTGAAGAGGTCGTTCAACCCGGAATTTCTGAACCGTTTGGACGAGGTGATCCTGTTCAACCCGCTAGGTGACGAAGATCTGTTGCGCATTATCGATTTGCTTGTAGGACAGTTGAATGACACACTCATTCATCGTCAATTGCAGGTAGTTTTGTCGCCGGAAGCGCGCCAGTGGATCCTCGAGAAAACTTGTGCGGATCGAAATTACGGAGCGCGGCCACTGCGGCGGGCACTGCAGAAGTACGTAGAAGATCCGCTATCTGAGGCATTGATCCAGGGTGGAATCCAGAGGCCAGCGACGCTGCAAATTTACGTTGCAGGGGAAGCCCTCGCGTTCCGGCCGGTAGCTGAGGCAACCCCAGTCGTCCACTAGCGAATCTGACGCAACACGTGAACTCGCGGAGCGATTTGTCCCATCGGGAATCGCACGGGTGCGCAAACGGCTAGCCCCATACCGGGACTGGCGGGAGAAGAACATTTTGGGTTTGGGGGCGCGGCCTTGAGCCGATCAACGGCCGCTCGAAGGACAGTCTGTTTTCTGTCGAGAATGGACGCTTTGCGTGCAGTGCGCCGGAGTGTCAGATGCGCCCTGTTGTTTCTCGTTTTCATGTTTGCAAGCACGTCGGTGAAGTCGCAGCACCGCGCGGCTACCGATGCCGGTTCCACGAATGACAAGACGACCTACCTGTTTCGAGCTTCCCTGAACGAAACGACGCTCGAAGAAAAAATTGAGGAATTTCCCGCGCAGACGGGCCAAAAAAGCACGATTACTCCCACCGATGGGCAAGCATTCGTGGAGCGCGTCGACTTCACAGGAAACAGGCGGATCCGTACAGACACGTTGAGGGCGCGAATTTTCACCCGCGACGGCGACCCGTACAACGAAGAAACTTTGCGGCGCGATTTTCAGGCGCTGTGGAATACGCAATTTTTTGAAGATGTGAAGTTGAGCGTGGAAGATTCGCCCGACAAGCCGAACGGAAAAATCATTATATTTGATGTGAAAGAGCGGCCGATCATACGCCGCATCCGTTACGAAGGGATTCATTCCGTCTCCGAGTCCGACATTCTGGACCGCTTCAAGGAAAGAAAGGTCGGGTTGACGGTGGAAAGTCAGTTCGACCCCACGAAAATCAAGAAGGCGGAAGTAGTCTTGAAGGAATTGTTGGGAGAGCATGGGCGGCAATTTGCCATTGTGACGCCGGAGTACGAGAACATCGCTTCCAGCAATGCGGTCATTCTGATCTTCAAGATCGAGGAAGGGCCGAAGGTAAAGGTTGGCAAGATCGAGTTCACCGGAAATCACGCATTCAGCAACCGGAAATTAATCCGGGCAATGAAGCATGACCGGCCTTACGCGATTCCCCTGTATTTCACGGAAATCAACGTGATGTCCAAGACCTACGATCACGATAAGTTGATCGAAGACATTGAAGTCGGGATTCGCGGCCTGTATCAGGACAACGGTTATTTCAAGGTCCTGGTGAAGGATCCAATCATTCAGAATGTGGACACTAGTGGATTCCGTTACGGAGTGCCCATCCTGGGAAAATCGCAAGGCAAGGCCGTCAACATTACCATTCCGCTGGAAGAAGGTGAAAAGTATTTCATGGGGACGTTGAAGATTGCCAGCAGCGACCCCGATAAAGCGTTGTCGCTAAAGGTGGAGGCGCTCAAGGGTGCGTTTCCGTTGAAGCCAGGCGATGTATTTTCTTCCGCCAAGATCCGCAAAGCCCTAGACGACTACAAGAAGATTTACGGACAGTACGGGTTTATTGATTTCGTGGCGACGCCGGAAACGGACATCGATGACACGGCGAAAAGGATCGATGTCACAATGAAGTTCGACGAAGGAAAGCAATATTACGTTCGGCGAATCGATTTCAGCGGAAACACCACAACGCGGGACAAGGTGATCCGGCGAGAGTTGCTGATCGACGAAGGCCAATTGTTCAACCAGCGGGCATGGGAATTGAGCATTCTGCGGCTGAACCAACTGGATTATTTCGACAAGCTCGAAGCCGACAAAGCCGCAGAGATCAAGCGTAACACCAAAGACGGCACCGTCGATCTTCTGCTGAAGCTGAAGGAAAAGGGCAAACAATCGATCGGGTTGCAGGGCGGCGTCAGCGGACTCTCCGGCGGATTTATCGGCTTGACGTACCAGACCAATAATTTCCTGGGCCTGGGCGAGACATTAACCTTGTCGGCGCAGGTGGGACAATATCAGCGCAATTTCATGTTCGGATTCACGGAGCCATACCTGTTTGATCGTCCCATCTCGAGCGGCTTTACCATTTTTTCTTCGCTCTACAAATACAACCAAGCGCAGCAAGCAGCATTGCTGACTGGGCAATCAGTCAGTATCAACCCGCAATACATCCAGAATTACAACCAGAACAGCACGGGATTCACGATGTTTGCCAGTTACCCGATGAAGAGGTTCGGGTTCACGCGGCTTGCCGTCAGCTACGGGCTGACGCGGACCAACATAACGACGTACAACCAAGCGTCGGAGTTGTTGTTTACGCAGTTGCAGTACCGCAGCATTGCCGGCCCAAGCGCGCTGGATGGAATTCTAGCCAGCACGATTACCACGTCGATCACGCAAAACACTTTGAATAGCCCGATCAACGCGACGCAAGGCAGGAGCTACTTTTATTCGCTGGCGTTCACCGGCGGCCCGATCGGCGGCAACGTCAACACCATTACAAATACGGGGCAGTACACTTATTTCCATCCGATCAATCATCGGCGGAATGCAGTGGGCTTCCGAGTACTGGGCGCGTTCACGACAGGTTATGGCGGCAAGGAAGTTCCTCCCTACAGCCGGTTTTACATGGGCGGAGAGCAGGACATTAGAGGATTTGATATTCGCGCAATTTCGCCGGTCACGTTTATTCCCACGGTCGTCAATCAGCCCATTACCTTCCCGTATCATGGATCGGCCACGACACTGACAGTGCCCGTGGTGGCCTACACGATCACATTCCCGGGTGGAGACACGCAGGCAGTAGGCAATTTCGAATACCGGATTCCGATTGCCGGGCCAGTCAGCATGTCGTTGTTCGTCGATGTGGGTACGGATGGAGTCTTGCGAAGGAATGGACTTACGCTTGATCCAGCGGGAGTAGCCAACATCAACTCGCAATTTCCGCTGGCGAATCAGCAGCCAGAGTTGGCAATCGCATCGGGAACAAACTTCAAGATCCGAGCTTCGACGGGGGTCGAATTCATCGTGAACCTGCCGATCGTGCAGGCGCCATTCCGGATTTATTACGCGTATAACCCGCTGCGGTTGCATCAGACGCTGGTTGCGCCAAATGATATCTACAACCCACAAAGTCTATATCTGCAGTGCAGAGCCCTGGGATTGGTCGATCCACTGCATCCGGGCACGTGCGACCCCATTGTTCTGACACCGTTGCAACCGATTTTACAGAACCCGGGTAGACTGAATTATTTCGAGCCGGCAAGTACGTTCCGATTCACGGTGAGCCGAACGTTCTAGACGGAGCAGGGAACACAACGATTGGGAATGTTTGCTGCATCGCATTTCCAAATGACATGAGTAACGAGATTTAGTGAAGGGGTGCGCGGGAATTCCTGCGGCGTCCATTTGGGGGAGATGTCAGTTATGAAGTTACGATCGATACAGAACGCTGCTCTGGGCGTTATCTGCAGCGCCATGGCGCTGCTTCATGGATGCAGCAGCAGCAGTTCCGTCGGCAACGTGATCACTGTTACCGTTAATCCGTCTACCGCGGTAGTGATTGCAGGCCAGGTGCAAACGTTTACAGCGACGGTGGGCGGCAGCACGAACATCACGGTGACAAACTGGGATTGCACGTTCTCTTATACGCCGCCCGCCACAACGACCACGCCAAACCCCGTTGCAAAGACCGGACCTTGCACCAGTGGAGGAACATTGACTGGAGGCACCGGTACGGTCGGAACATGGGTGATTTCCACGGCAAACGGATCGAACGTTTTGACGTACACGGCGCCGACGTTGGCCAATTTTCCAAATCCTGTGCCGGTGCTGACGTTTACAGCAAAGGCTGATGCAGATACCAAGAAAACTGGTACGGCAACGATTGGATTGGACTCGGGAATCCGCGTTTCAGTTACGCCCGCAACAGTTACCGTTCCTGTCGGATTAAATCCCGCCCAGAAGGTCACATTCGATCCTTCTTTCCTCAATACCTCGCCGGTCGGCCAGCAATGGCACTTGGTACAGCCGAACACCAGTTCCACGAACAAGAATGACCAGACCGCCAATCCGCTGGCGGAAACCTGCGATCCAACCTGCGGGTCGATCGACAACAACGGAGTCTATACGGCCCCAAGCACGTTGCCGACGGACACGAAGCCCGCGGGAGGTACGAGCCCCACGACCGTGTATGCGGTGGTGTGGTCGCAATCGGATACGAATCACTATGCGGCTGCCACGATCACGCTGGTGAGCGCGACGACCAACGCAATCACGTTTAGTGGAATATCTCCCACGACGGTTGCCGCCGGTGGAGTGTCGCAAGATGTCTACCTGGATGCGAAAAACTTTCTAAACACCACGCGGATTTTCTTTACGCCGCCTGGTCAGACTACGGGCCAGCCGATTGATTCTACGAATATTTTTACCATTCCGGTGAGTCCGCAATATTGCACGGCCAGTTCAACGCAGACGTGCGACGCTTCGATCGCGACGCGAATCCGGCTGACATCAACGCAGTTGGGAGCCGCGGGAACCGCACAAATTACGGTCACGAATATTCCCGGCACGGCCACTGCAACTCCGCCGTGTGCGGTGGTTCCGAATTCGGACGGATCGACAAGCACGACGTCGATCGCATGCCCGTTGAATTTGGTTTATGCCAGCCCCGCGCTGGTGGCAGCCGTGCCCGATAGTTTTCCGCAGGGCCAAGATGCGCAGATCGCGGTCAATGGAGGATATTATGGCGCGACGAATCAGCCGATCGTGAGCCTATTGCTGGATGGCAGCCTGGACACGGTGTTCCAATCCGGACCCCGGCAATTTGTCGGTTCACCGAAAGGAAGCCAACTATCCAGTCCCGGCCTGTATGAAGTGTCGGTGCAAAGCCAGGCGCCGCTGAACGCCGCTCCGCAATTTCCTCTCGTAACCTCTAATTTCGCGGTGCAGCCAAATTTTCAAAGCGTGGGTACCGTAATGTCTGTCCCCCTTCCGACGACTCCGGCTAGCGGAACAAATCTCGCACCCAGCAGTTTTGCTCTGGATTCGCCGAAGGGTTTTGCGGTGATGACAGAACAGGCAGGAAATGCAATTCAACTGGTGGACCTGACCGGCAGTGTGCCGCAACTCAGTGGCCTGCCCGTGCAAGTGCCGGCGAGTACTACTGCGGGAGCAGTTCCCAGCGCGCCAACCAGCATAGCGATTGACGACCAACTGAATATTCCCGGTTACAGCGGCCAGGACTTGGGAGTCGTGGTGAGCACGGGAGACAGCACGCTGCGATTGTTTGCCTTGTCGCGTGCTTCGGCAACCTATCTGGGAAAATCCATCCCCGTGGATCTGAATACATTATTGCAGCAGCCCACAGCCACCGGGTTGACCACCCCGTTTGCGGTTGGAGTGGATCCTGGAACACATTTGGGAGTAGTGGCCTATTCGAATACCAACATCGGCTTTATTGTGGATGTGAATCCGAATCTGGATAATTCCGATACGCGGAGGTGTTTTGTCTCTGGGCAAAAGCCGCCGTGCGTGATTGGGCCCGTCTCGATGGTAACGGGCGCGTACCCGCAGGTCGTGATGCAGCCGCAAGCGCCATTTGCTTATGTGACGCCCGGCGGAAACGGATCGACTTCTGTCGTGGACCTGTTACAAAAAGGAAAGTCGGCGATAATCGCTCCGGCAGTCAGCGGCGGAACGAGTGGCGCGGTGCGCACCGCAGGTATTACCAAAATCATTTGCGACCAGGCGACGCCTCACGGAATTAATCCGGCGTTGGGTGGCACGGTCATCATTTCCGGCTTGACGCCTGATGATTTCAACGGGACTTTCCAGGTGCTCGGCGGCAGCGTTACCGATCCGTGGACATTTTCTTATGCCCAACAGGGATTGCCGGACGAAGTGGAAACGAACACGGCGACCGTGCCCGGAACGGTACAATACGGCACGCCTTATTATTCATTCAACACGACGAGATTCGCATCCGCTGCGGCAATCAATCCAACTACACGAACGTTTGCGGCTGCGGACTACAACGCTTCTTCCAACCAGATTCAATTTATCGGAACGCTGGACCAGACGCTGACTTCGCTTTCGCTGACAGCGGGAAGTTGCAATGGATGCACTCCCGACCCAAGTGGCGCGCCGGAAGTCGGTTTCCATTCCGTGGCGTTCGATCCGTTCACCAACGTGTTGCTTGCGTATGACCCCGCGGATCAGGTTGGGGCGAACTTTCCCACAAACGCCATCTCGCTGATCAATCCGGGGGGGCCGAGCTTCAACGGTACTTTCTCGCCGTACCGGATCGTGACGGCCATTCCGGTCGGACAACTCGGGCAAGGTTCGTACACTCCAGTCGGATCGACCACGGCGGTTGTGGTGAACGGGCCGATGACATATGACCCGAAGTCGAAGTTCGTGCTGGTGGCAAATGCCGGCAGCAATACGCTCAGTTACGTGAACCTCGATCCGTCAAACGTATTCAAAAAGGTCGCGATTCAGACGTTGAAGATCGCAAGTGCAGGTGTTGCCAACGCGCAGCCAGACCTCGGTCTGCCGTTTCCCGTGCCACCCGCACAGTGTGATCCCACATATACTGATCCGGCTAAACCGTGCATGGCGCAAGCAGTTCCGCTCGGACAAGCAGCAAAAGTGCGCGTGCTGGGACAAGGATTTGGTGTTTCGGCGGGCGCGCTCGTGCGGCTGGATGCTAAGGCATCCACGCCCTGCTCCGGTGCGTCAGATACGTCCTTTTGCACCTTGTATGTAAGTGACAGCGAAGTTGATGTAAACGTACCGGCGTCCATGTTGACGGTGGCGCATGATTATGCGCTGGATGTGCAGGTGGGTGGTGTGGCTTCGAACTCCATTGACCTGCACGCGGTGGGAGTGCGAGATCTGACCGCAGTCTGCGCACCTACGCAGAACTTCCCGCAAGGACCGGAAGGTGTGGCAATTGATACCGTGAAACACGTCGCGTATTTCACCAACTACGCGTGCAACAGCGTGACTTCGATCACGATCGATCCAGCGGGCTTTACTAAGCCAGATAATACGAATATTCCGTACGGCGGAATCCTGAGCACAGTCACGGTTGGCAAGAATCCCGTCGGTATTGCGGTCATTCCGCGGCTGGGATTCGCGGTCGTATCAAACAATGGAGATTCACCGACCGGAACGGCGTCGATCATCGACATCACGGACCCGTCGTCTATGAAGGTGTTGTCGTTTACCACTACTGGATCGACGACGACTACGTCTAACTCAGTGCCGGTCGGACTCGCTCCGCTGGGCGTGGCCATCGATCAGGACCGCGGGGTGGCGTTGATTGCGAACAGCGGCTCCAATACGCTGACGACGATCGATCTGACGGTGCTACTGCCGGGAGCGGTAACGACGAAGACGCCGTCGCCCACGACGGTCGCCGTAACAGGGGCGCCGTACGCGATTGCCATCGATCCCAACCGCGCGATTGCGGTGGTGACGGTGCTGCAAAACTCAGGATCGACGGTAGCGACAGCAGGGTTGGATGTCATCAATCTCTCCACGTACCCGCCCACACGCAGCAGCAGCGCGTCTGTCAGTTCGTTGACGGCCAACTTGACGGGAATTGTGTACGACCAGGCGGTATCGCCTGCGTTGTTCTATGCGACGTCGACGCAACAGAACGCGATCTATGCATTCAATCCGGATTCGGGGTCCACGCAGACGATTCGTGTTGGGATCAACCCTTATTCGCTGGCCTACAACTACCAGACGGGCACAATTCTGACCGTTAACTCGACTTCCGCCACGAGCTCCGTGATCGATTCACAAACATTTAAGACCAGAGAGACGCTCGGCATCAGCAGCCAATCGCAGTTTGCAGTGGCGATGGACAATGTATCGAATACGGTGGTCATGGTGGATCAGAACAACAACCGGGTGATTTTGCTGGCGATGCCAAAGTAGGGAGTTTGGAACGGGCGAGATTTTTTTCGCCCGAGCTCGTGCAGTAGAGAATTGCAGGGCAATCCGCGAGTCAGTTATACTTCTGTGTTTGTGCGTAAGGTGGCGCGTGGCTTGTGCGGCAAGTAAGCAGATAGAGCGGTAGATAGTTGGCTTGCAGGATGTTCGAAGGCTTTAGCCGGGAAACGGCTACGTTTTCCAAGGGATGTCATTTCGTTGATTGCTTAAGCGAGGACGGATGATGGACCCGGAAATGAATAAGGAGAAAACAGTGAATTCCAGAAACATGATCGTTAGGGCGGCTCTGGCGGTAGCGTTCCTTTTGGGGACGACAGCCGTGCAGGCGCAGACAGTGGCGGGCACCGCCACTGGCACCAAAATCGGAGTCATCAATGTCCGTCAGGCCATTGTGACGACTGCGGAAGGAAAGCAGGCCTCTGCGGAGTTGCAGACGCAATTTGCCCCGAGGCAGAGTGAATTGGAAGGTTTGAACAAACAGATCAACGATCTGCGGCAGAAATTGCAGGCGAATGCGGCTACCTACAGCGAAGAGGAGAAAGCGCGGCTGACCACGCAGGGACAGCGGCAGGCGTCTCAGCTTGAGCGCAAGAATAACGAATTGCAGGAAGACGTCAACGCGGCACAGGCGGAAGTGGTCGACCGCATTGGCCGGAAGATGATGGACGTTCTTGACCGGTATGCGCGCGAAAACGGTTTCGTGGCGATCTTCGATTCCTCGGCTCAAAACTCCCCAATTCTTTATGCCTCTACGAACATCGATGTGACGCCGGAAATCATCAAGCTGTACGATCAGGCGTACCCAGCCGGTGCGGCGGGGGCCAAGCCTGCGGCAAGCGCGCCGCGGCCGACAACGACTACCCCTTCGACGACCGCGCCAAAACCGGCACCGACTGCGCCGAAGCCGGCAACAAACCCGCCAGCGACCAAGCCGTAAGCATTACGGCAGGGATTGGATAAGGTGCGGGGTTATCCCATTCGGGATAGCCCTTGTTTCTCTCACATGCTCTATGGTTGGGCCAGTGCTCGCCGGGACGGTCAGGTACCTTGCTTTTACCATGTTTGGGGAATATACTCGTATTTCGCTCTGAATCGGGTCGCTTCATAGAGTGGGCGCAAGCCCACTTTTTTGTTGGCGCCGGCGGTGCTGAGCTTTAGACCGGCGTAGGCCGTGGAGTCTTTGCGTGAATTTGGATAAGGTCCGCGAGGCCGCTGAGCGCGTAGCTCGCTCGGAAGGCCTGGAAATCGTGGATGTCGAATGGAAGATTGGTAAGCAGCGCTTCCTACGGGTGTATATCGACCGGGTACCCCCCGCGAACCCCATGGAAGGGGCCGAGGGCGAGGCAGCACCAGATCCTTTCCCCAAGATAAGCCACGCGGATTGCGAGCTGGTGAGCAAGCAGCTCAGCGTAATCCTGGACGTGGAGGAATTGATCCCCGGCCCGGGGTATGTGCTGGAAGTGAGTTCGCCGGGCATGGATCGCGCGCTGAAAAAGGCGACGGATTTCCAGCGCTTTCGCGGGCGGCTGGCAAAGATCGCCACCACCGAGCACATCGGGGAGATGAATTTTTTTGAAGGACGCTTGCAAGGATTTGTGGACGGAAAAGTTCGCATGGAGTTGAAAGGCAAGGAGGTTCGAATCGTGGAAATACCGCTCGAAACGATTCGGAAGGCCAATTTGGCGATCGAATTTTAGGAACTCAGGACGAGGAAATGGCGAATCTGCTTTATCAACAAATCGAAATGTTGAGCCGGGAGAAGCACATTGAACCGGAGGTGGTTATCTCTGCCATCGAAGACGCCATGGTCGTGGCTGCCCGCAAGTTTTACCGGACGGAAGAGGATCTTCGCAGCAAGTTCAACCAGGAAACGGGCCAGGTCGACGTGTACTCGGTGTACACCGTCGTGGAAGAGGTTACGGATCCAAAGCGCGAGATCAGCCTAGCGGATGCGAAAAGGAGGCATCCCGGGTCTGAACTGGGTAGCGAGATTTTGACGGCGAAGCCGACCGACGTTCTGGGGCGAATCGCGGCGCAAACGGCCAAGCAGGTAATTTTGCAGAAAGTGCGCGAAGCCGAACGCGACACGATTTACAACGAGTATCACACGCGGGCAGGCGAGCTGGTCACCGTGATTGTGAAGCGCGCCGAAGGGCCGGACCTGATTGTGGACATGGGCCGGACGGAAGCGCGGCTGCCGAAGCGCGAGCAATCGAAACTGGAAACTTACAATATTGGAGAGCGTTTGCGCGTAGTGATTCGCACCGTGGATCGCGCAGCAAAGGGTCCGCAAGTTATCGTTTCGCGTGCGGACGCGGCTCTGGTGCAACGGCTTTTCGAAATGGAAGTACCGGAAATTTACGACGGCACGGTGCAGATTCGCGCGGCAGCGCGCGAAGCGGGCGAGCGGACGAAGGTGGCCGTGGCCAGCCGTGACAAGGACGTCGACCCGGTGGGCGCGTGCGTGGGCATGAAAGGCATGCGCGTGCAGTCCATCATTCGTGAACTGCGCGGCGAGAAAATCGACATTATTCCGTACAACGAGGAAACCGTTGCGTTTGCGCAAAAGGCATTGAGCCCGGCAAAGGTTACGCGTGTTCAAATCACCGATCCCGAAAACCACAAACTGGAGGTGATCGTGGAGGATTCGCAGCTCTCGCTGGCGATCGGCAAAAAAGGCCAGAACGTGCGGCTCGCCAGCAAGCTGATTGGCTGGGACATCGATATCAAGAGTGAAGAAGAAAAGCGCCGGGAGATCGAAGAGCAGATGACCGCTCTTACCGCGTCGACCACGCCTCTGACGGTTCTGGCGGGCATCGGGCCGAAGACGATCGAAAAAATCGAAGCCGCGGGAATTTCCACGCTGGAAAAGCTCGCCAGCATGACCCCGGAACAGTTGATGGAAATCCCGGGCATCGGCGAGAAGATGATCGACAAGATTTATCAAGCCGTAAACCGCTTCTATGAAAGTGGAGATACGGCTGCAGCGCCAGCGGCGGAAGGCGCGGTCGAATCTACGGATGAGCTTGCGGAAGATTCCGGCGCGGCAGCAGCCGAAGGCGCTACGGACAATGAAACCGCCGCGGAAGGCACTGCTGCGGAGTCCAGCAGCGCCCCAGAAACAGTTGACGAAGAATCCCCGGCAGAGGAATCCTCTGCCGCCGTTGAATCGCCGGAGGACAGCAAGCCGACGGAACAACAGGAAGAGAAAAATTCCTAACGAAGCATGAATGACGCATCCCAAGTCCGCATCAACGAACTCGCCCGTGAACTCGAGGTCAAGGCCAAAGCGATTATTGACCTGCTACCGGGGTTTGGCGTAACCGAGAAAAAGACCCATTCCAGTTCGATAGCCGTCGACGTCGCCGAAAAAGTGCGTCAGCGCCTGAAGGGTGAGGCCGACGCCGAAGCCCAAGCCGAAGCGGAGCGTGCGGCGAAAGAGGCTGCCGCCAAGGCGGCACAGCGTAGGTCGGCTGCGCCTTCCGCAGCTGCGCCAGCTGCAATGAAACCAGCTGCACCAGCCAGTGCTGTGCCATCCGCTCCAGTTGCGGCTCCGCCTGCGGCCGTTCTGCCCCCAGCTGCTAGACCCCCTGCAGCGTTGGGACCGCCAATCGCTACGCCGACTGCAGCAAAACCCACAGCGCCCGGAGTTCCGGCTCCTACTCCGGCTTCGATTCCCACAGCGAAGCCCGCTCCACCAGCTACGCCAGCGATGACAGTTGCTTCGCAACCGGCATCGCAAGCTCCGCGTCCAGCGATGCAACAACCTACCGCTCGGCCAGCGGCACCCAGCCAACCGCCGCCTGCTGGCCGTCCTGCAGCTTCCGGTCAACAACAGCCTCAAGCGCGGCCTGGCGCTGCTAGGCCGCAGCAGCCGGGAGCGCCAACAAGCGCCCGTCCGGCAACGCCTGGGCAGCCATTGCGTCCGCCAATGCCGACACCTCCGCCACGTCCACCGATGCCAATGCGCACGGGGAATCGCGGACCGGTGCCTGGGACAACTCCGGGAAGCCAGCAACGCCAGGGCGGCCCACGTCCGGGCCAGCCGATGCGGCCGCAGGGCCCGGGGCAGGGCGGAAATCGTCCGTATACTCCTCGCCCGAGTGGACCAGGTGGTCCTGGCGGGCAAGGCGGACCTAGTGGTCCGGGAAGAACTTTTGGTCAAAGGCCGGGTTCGGTGCCAATGGGTTCGCGGCCGGGGCCGCGCACACCTGGGCGTCCAGCGATGCTGCCGCCATTCCCGGAGAAGTTGCCGCCAAAGGCAGAGCCAGGAAAGCCGCTTTACACGCGCAAGCCGGCGCAACGCCAGCGGCCGACAGCGGACAAGCGGGAGATCGAAGGCGAGCGGAAGCTGCATCCGACGCGGCAACGACCGGGC
Source organism: Candidatus Acidiferrales bacterium (assembly GCA_963741365.1). Taxonomy (GTDB): domain Bacteria; phylum Acidobacteriota; class Terriglobia; order Acidiferrales; family UBA7541; genus Acidiferrum. The sequence goes on from CAVUHY010000014.1 coordinate 371,675, forward strand.
GCTGGCGGACGCGGTGTTATCGCTCCCGTCGCGCCGCCCGAGCCGCGGGCTCCACGCGACATTACCTTGACCGAAGGAATCACCATTCGCGAACTGGCGGAGAAGCTGGACATCCGTGCGAAGGATTTGCTGAAGACACTCCTCGACCGCGGCGTGTTTGCGAGCATCAACCAGGCGCTGGATGTGGAAACAGCAACGGACCTGGCGCAGTCGTTCAATGGCGTGGTCAGCGTCGTTTCATTCGAAGAAGAAATGGTTTTGGAAGTTGCGCAGGAAGAGACCAAGGAAAATCTAAAGCCGCGGCCGCCGGTTGTAACCGTCATGGGCCACGTCGACCATGGCAAGACAAGTTTGCTGGACGCGATTCGAACGGAAGAAGTGGCGGCGGGCGAAGCCGGGGGGATCACGCAGCACATCGGCGCCTACAAAGTGCAGGTGGGCGAACGCGCAGTGGTTTTTGTAGATACACCGGGTCACGAAGCGTTTACGCGGATGAGAGCACGTGGAGCGAAGGTCACGGACATCGTTGTGCTGGTGGTGGCGGCGGATGATGGCGTGATGCCACAGACGCGCGAAGCCATCGATCACGCGAAAGCGGCCAACGTACCGATCATCGTGGCAATCAACAAAATCGACAAGCCAGAAGCTCAGCCGGAGCGTGTGAAGCGCCAACTGAGCGAACTGGCATTGATGCCCGCGGAGTGGGGCGGAGACACGGAATTCGTCGAGGTCTCCGCGAAACAGAAAAAAGGTCTCGATAAACTGCTAGAAATTATTCTGCTAGTGGCGGATTTGCGAGAGTTGAAAGCGAATCCGGATGCGCCGGCGGCGGGCACGGTACTGGAATCGCGAGTGGATCGCGGTCGCGGTCCGGTGGCAACGATTTTGGTGCAGAACGGTACGTTGCAGATCGGCGACTTCTTCATCGCAGGTTCCGTTTTTGGCAAGGTTCGCGCATTGTTCGACGAGCGCGGACGACCAGTAAAGAATGCTCCACCTTCGACGCCGGTAGAAGTCCTCGGTCTGCAGGGCGTTCCGGAAGCGGGCGACCATTTCCAGGTGACGGACGAAGCCAAGGCTCGTCATGTGGTGGAATACCGCCAAGGGAAACAGCGCGACGCGGCCTTGCGCGCAAGCTCCGGCGGACGAATTACGCTGGATCAATTGCACGAACAGCTGAAGACCGGCGAAGTGAAGGAATTGCCAATCGTAATCAAGGCTGACGTGCAGGGTTCCGCCGAGGTGCTGGGCGAAATGCTGCCGAAGCTCTCGACGGATCTGGTCAAGCTGAAGATCATCAGCAGCGGCGTGGGCGCGGTGACCGAGAACGATGTGCTGTTCGCGTCAGCATCCGGAGCTATCATTATTGCGTTCGGCGTTCGTCCGGATCGCAAGGCTTTGGATCTGGCACAACAGGAACATGTCGACATTCGCACGCACAAGATCATTTACGAGGTTTCCGACGAAATCAAGAAGGCCATGGAAGGGCTGCTTGAGCCCGTCTTACAGGAGACCTATCTAGGCCGCGCGGAAGTTCGCAACGTGTTCCGCATCAAGGGTTCGGGAGCCGTGGCCGGATGCTATGTGGTCGACGGAATCATGAAGCGCGACGCGCAAGCGCGTGTGCTGCGGGACGGTGTGGTTATCTACACATCGAAGCTCAGCTCGTTGAAGCGATTCAAGGACGACGCCAGCGAAGTGCGCACCGGATTCGAATGCGGGCTCGGCATCTCCAACTTCAACGACGTGAAAATCGGCGATCTGATCGAATGCTTCCAGGTAGTGAAACTTTCGGCCGCGGAAGCGGCCGCTCAGGGCACCGCCACCGTCGGGCGCAGGTAGTCCCTCGGTTCCACGGCGTTCCCGGAGTTAACGATGCCGGTTGGATTGCTCACATTAGAGCTGCACATCGCTGAAGCACAATCCTTAAAGGATAAGCGCCAGGTGTTGCGAAGTTTGAAGGACCGGTTGCGGGCGAAATTCAACGTAGCCGTGGCGGAACTGGATTTTGAAGATACCTGGCAGCGCTCCATCGTAGGCGTAGTGACGCTCGCCAATGAAGAGCAGCATGTTGAAGAGTCACTGCAGACTGTACTGGCCGAAGCTGACCGCGAGCTTGGACCCGTGCTGATTGGACACTCCGTAGATTTGTTGTAGAGTTTTGCCGTCTTTATTCGCGCGGCCACAGGACGCATCGTATGAGTCCCGACAATCATCGCCATGAACGCGTCGGCGAAGAAATCGCCCACGAAATCAACGCCATGCTGGCGGGGGAATTGAAAGACCCGCGACTGGAGACTTCCGTCACGGCAAGCGAGGTGCGTGTGCAGCCGGACATGAAGCACGCGCGCATTTATGTGAGCGTGCGCAATGCCACGGCCAAGGAACAGTCCGACGCCATCAAAGCGCTGGAACACGCTTCGAAATACATCCGGCAGGAACTGGTCGAGCGATTACAGTTGCGGCGAATCCCGGACTTACACTTTGTGCTGGACGTTTCGCAGGAACACGTGGAACGCATCGAGCAGCTTTTGAAAGAAGTGAAGAAGAATTCCGCAACGACAGAGTAGGTTCGCGCGCCAGAGCGGCGCACGTCGGTACTTTCGAACGAAATCCATCACACTTAATTCACGGAAAGGTATAAGATGCCACGGCAACCAAAGCCCGCAGCCTTTGATGGGGCGCTGGTAGTCAATAAGCCATCAGGACGCACTTCCCACGACATGGTAGATGCGGTGCGGCACCTGGCGGGATTTCGCCAGATCGGACATCTCGGGACACTCGATCCACTGGCGACAGGCGTGCTTGTGCTGCTGCTGGGCAAAGCGACGCGTCTGGTACGCTTTTACGCGGCACGGCGCAAGCGGTATACCGCCGGATTCCGATTTGGGTTTGCGACCAACACCTACGATTCCGGAGGCGAAGCGCAGGGGCCGGATGTCTCTCCGGTGCTGGATCGCGCTCAACTCGAAACTCTCGCTGCCGAATCCACGGGACGGTTCGAGCAGATGCCTCCGTTATTCTCTGCGAAGAAAGTTCACGGGCGGCCGGCGTACGAACTGGCGCGGAAGAATGTTGAGTTTGAATTAAAGCCAGCGGAGGTGGAACTCTTCGAGTACTGGCTAAGGGAAATCGAAGGCAGCACTGCGCATTTCACGATTGAATGTTCATCGGGAACGTACGTGCGATCGCTGGCGCACGACATGGGAAAGAAAGTTGGATGCGGGGCGCACCTTACAGAGATTTCGCGGACGGCGGTGGGCGAGTTTTCCATCGAACAGGCGATTCCCATAGAAGAAATTGGGGAGGCGGCGCGCAAGGGAAATTTGAAAGATTTGATTATTCCGCTAGAGAATCTATTGCCTAATTATCCGCGAGCGAATGTGCTGCCAATTCTAGAAAAGCGTGTACGTCATGGCGGAAAATTTAATGTGACGATAGCGCAGGTCCAACCAGGGCATGTGGAATTGCCGCCGGGAGCGACGATGCACCTGGATACCGACCCGGCACAGCCGCCGCGGTTGAGGGTATTCAGCCAGGAGAGCAAACTGCTGGCGATCGCGGAAGCCGTGGTTCCCCGAACCTACCAGCCTATTGTCGTGTTCGATCCACTCCCATAGCGCTTGCTGGCCCGTGCGGGCATCTATATATTGGGTAAGGAACCCTCTCATGAGCACCGCGATGGCCGTCGAGAAACCGGAAATACCAAAGGGATTCAGCGCGTATCGTACGGCTTGCAGATTTTGGCAACGCGGCTGGAATAGGAAGCGCTGAACGCGGGCGGGCTATCTGCAGTCAACTCGAAATCGGCAATTTGTTGCTTCTGGATGCCACTCCCTTTGCGATTCCGGCGGAAGACCGCGAACTGCTTCTTGGCCGGAAACAGTTGAGTTCCGCCTATCACAAGAATATCGCGTACCGCCCAGCTGAAGATCACATCACCGGCCTCGACGCGAGCGAACAAAGCGAAGTGATGCAGTTACGCCGGATCCTGCGTGGCTATTCGCAGCAAACCATCGAGTTCTTGAATGCCGTTCTGACTCCCTACGCACAGAAATGGAAGTTGGACTACGCGAGCTTTCGCCCGATCGAGGAAAAAGGGCGTCCGGCGCGACTTCACGCGCGGAACGATCTCCTGCATTTCGATTCTTTTCCGACGCGCCCCACAAATGGCGGAAGGATTCTTCGCGTCTTTACGAATATCAATCCGGCGCAGAGCCGCGTGTGGATGACTTCTCAAGCATTTGAATCGTTTGGACCGCGAGTCGCCAAAGCCGTGGGCCTGGATCGTGCTTACAAACGAAATTCATTTGCTCGCGGTCTGAGACGCATAGCGCATTCGCTAGGTCTTCCAGGCGCGAGTCGCCCGCCTTACGACGAAATCATGCACCGCTGCCACAATGCCATGAAAGAAGACGCGAATTTCCAGGACACCGCGGCCAAGTATCGCTGGGAATTCCCGCCAAACTGCAGCTGGCTTGCGTTTACGGACTGCGTAAGTCACGCCGTACTGGAAGGGCAGTACGCACTTGAGCAAACTTTCATCATTCCGCAAAGTGCGCTAGTGGAAAGGGCACGCTCCCCACTGGCTATCCTCGAAAAAATTGCAAATCACGCCCTCACGAGCTGAAGAGACAGCAAATTAGATGTGGGTATCGCGTGGAAAACCGCAATTCAATCCAGCAGGCTCGGAAGATTCAGTTGCATGTTTCGAGTTTATTGTGGCGGTGGTTCGCCCGGCTCGGCCGGATTACTTGGCTCGGGTTCTTGCGGAGCGGGCTGAGGCTGTTGAACCGGTGGCGGCGGCGCCTCGGTTGGCGTTGGCGCAGGCTGAGGAGGGGGAGCGGGCGATGGAGGAGCGGCACCCCCACCAAATCCTCCCCGCCCTCCAGCGCCTGTAAGTTCTCCGCGCCCCGCATAAATCGTTTTGGATTCACGCAAGGGCGAGCGCACACGGCGAGGCGTCACGAGAATCAGTAATTCATTGTCTTGGAGCGTGTTCGTGCGTGCTCCAAAGGCGTAACCAATTCCAGGGAGCGGCGCGAGCCCCGGCAGTCCGGTGATCGTTTTCGTCTCCTGTTGATCGAGCAGTCCGGTAAGCAACGAAGTTTCATCTTCTTTCAGGCGAACCATTTGCGTGATCGTGCGGCTGGTGATCACCGGAATTCCGTTGATGGCTGTTCCCGCCAGTGCCTTGATGTCAAATTCCAGCTGGAGTGTCACTTCGTGATTCGCATGGAGCGACGGGGTGGCTTTGACCTTTAACCCTAGATCGATGAATTCGGAGCCGGGGTACGGTTGCTGGTTGGCAGCGGGATTGGAGATAAGGCTAGTGGGGCTGACGATGAGGGTGACTAGTCCCGTCGCTCCGGAAATATTATTCGTGACCACCAGGTCCGGAAAAGTGCTGTTGGTGAAACTGCCCGCCACGATTGCCGTCGGATTCGTACCTGCTCCAGGTTCCAGCGCCCGAATCAGTCCGGTGCCTACATCGACATAAACGGTCACGGTGCCGGAACCGGTGTTGGTGACAGCGATACCGCTATTCGACTGTTCCAGGAAATTTCCTATCACCACGCCGCTGGGAGTCGTGCTGGTGGGCAAGGGGGAATTGGGCGATTGTGTGAATGTGCCGTCTCCATTCCCGAGAAACACGGAGAGTGAGTTGTCGGCTTGATCGACGACAGCAAGTCCCGGACCCGTACTCCCGCTGAGCGATCCAGACGCGATAGCCACTGGGAGTTTGCCAACGGCGATCGGCGATTTCGGGAACTCTACGAAAGTGCCGTCGCCCTTGCCTTGCAGAATCGTGACTTGATTGGTGCCTTGATCGGCGATTGCAAGATCGGGAGTCCATCACTGTTGAAGTCAGCCGTAGTCATGGCAATCGGACCAGTCACACCGTCTGGCAAGAGGAACGGAGAACCCGTTACCTGTGTGAAGGTTCCATCGCCGTTGCCGTTGAATACCGAGTAAGTGTTGTCCTTAAAATTGGTGACGACGAATCCGGGATTGCCGTCGGAATTATTGGTGTTAAAGGTGCCCGTGACAATCGCACTGGGCTGCGCTCCCACCGAAATAGTGTTCTGCAAGAGATTAAAGTGCCATCGCCGTTTCCGGTCAAGACAGAGACAGTGTTTGCGACCGGGTCGGTCACCAGCAATCCGGGAAACGAATTAGTTTTCGTGTTAATGATTGCGGATGCGAGCGCTGCAGGTACAACGGGAATGTCCGTACGTACGGCCCCCAGGACTATGGGTGAATCGGGGCGTCGGCGAATTGACGACGTGCCCGTCGCACCTTGATTCAACAAAATAGAAAGCGTGTTGTCGATCTCATTCAGCACTGCCAGGTCCAGGGTACCGCTGCTTCGAAAGTCCCCACTAACGATCGATACCGGGCCCTGTCCTACGTTGAATTGTTGCAACGGGATGGTGACACCGGTCCCGCCAGGATTTGGAGTGAAGTTCACGGTGCCGAGACTTCCCGACAACAATGACAACGTTACCGGATAGCGATCGCCGACGAAAAAGGTAGCCGGCTTGCCGTCTTGGGCGCGGAGCAGCACTTGCCGCCCGCTCTGCACCAGCGACAGGCCTAACGAGAAATCCGCGGACGCTCCGGGAAGCGTTAGCAGGAAAGTGGATTTGCCGCCGCCGAGCACGACGAAAGAGGGAATTGCCGAGGCCAGGTTGGCGACTCCTCCACTAGCAGCAGCGCCGATCGGACCGCCAAAGATCGTGGCAAGGAGAGTCAACAAGGCCGTAATGCTCGTGGCGGAACGTACCTGTTGCGAGAGCCCCGGGTTGAGGGTTATCAAACGAACATTCGAAGGAGGGGTGATGCCAATTTTCGAGGCATTGTTGCGGTCCACTTCGAGCAAATCGATTTCCAGAAGGAGTTCGCCGCGCGCCTGTTCCATCTCTCGGATGATCCTGCTGGCAAGCTTGACCTTCGGAACGGTGTCGCGAATTGTGATGGTGTGCGATGGGATAGATTGCTGAATATGTTGGATGCCGGTTAATTCACGCAAGGCGCGAACCAGTTCCGTCATTTCGGCGGCGTCGACCGTGGATGACAGCGGAAAGCTTTGCTCCATTTCCATGTCGAAAGCTCTGCGCTTTTCTACGGTGTCTGCCGCGACAAACATCAGCTTGGAATTCAACGGCCTCCAAAACGTACCGGTCTGCAGCATCAGAATTTTCATCGCCGTGTCGAAGTCGACATCTTTTACGCGGAAACGAACATTTCGTGCAGGAAGGTCCGGGTCAAACGCGGCCTTAATTCCATACGCTGCAGCCGTTTGTTCATACGCGGTGCGTAGATCTGTGCGGGTGTCGAAACTGCGCAAGACTCTATCAGGCTGTAGCCTCGGCATTCCCTGCGCCGGCTCATCCGCGGGTTCTTTTTCATCCTGGCGCATGGAATCAATCTGCTTTAGCCGTTCCATCAGCACCGCATTGGTCGGGTCGGCATGCAAGGCAAAGGCGTACGCTTCCGCTGCCGCCCCCAGGTTGCCCTCAAGGGCGAGCCGCTCGCCATTATCAACATATTCGCGCACCAGACGAGATCGCAACGCGGCACCTTTGCTTACGATCGTTACATCAAATGGCGCGTACCGGGCGGCCTCTTCATATGCTTCCAGCGCGCCTTCGTAATCGCCGGCGGTTTCCTGGCGCGCGCCGATATCCGCGAGCTTCTTGGCGCGCTTGGGGTCGGGCTTGACGATAGCGCGCAGTTCGTCCTGCCTCGTGAGGGTTTGCGCGGGAGTCTGAGCGGGCCCAGCAGGGCACACCATCGTCCAGCAGAGCAACAGCGCAATCATTGGGCGAGTGGTGAAACCAAGCATGAGTGAGAATGGATGCAAGCAAGTATTCTACCGTGGCCCAGGTGTGATGCGCTAACTTGACGGTGGTGTGTGCAGGGAGTAAGCTGGAATCGTTCTTGCAAATCATTATCAACTGGAGTGTTCGTGCTCTCTGCCTTCCTTATTGCGCTGCGTGAAGGTGTCGAAGCTGCGCTCGTCGTCGGCATCATCCTGGTTTATCTCTCGCGCACTGGGCGCTCTCAACTGGCACGTTATGTCTGGGGAGGCGTGGCTACGGCGGCGGCGCTAAGTCTTGCTGTAGCAATCGCTTTGGAGCGCTTTAGTGTTAGCGAAGACGGTTTTGAGGGATTGTTACTTTTGGTGGCGGCCTTTTTTGTGGTCACTATGATCATCTGGATGAACCGCATCGCTCAGCACCTGAAGAAGGAAATCGAAGACAAACTGAAATCGTATGCGGCTCGTTCTGCTGCGGCGGCGGGGTGGGGAATCGGCTCGTTCGTGTTCTTGATGGTGGTGCGCGAAGGCGTGGAACTCGCGCTAATGTTACGTGCCGTAGAGTTGTCTACGGAGGGTCTGCAAACCTGGATCGGAACGGCGACGGGCATCGCCGCGGCCGTGGCTGTAGGCGTGTTGTTCTTCAAGGGCACGCTAAAAATTCCCCTGCGCCGCTTTTTTTCGGTCACCACGGTGATGCTGATTTTCGTTGCGATTCAGTTGGCAGTTACCGGCCTTCACGAATTGAGCGAGGCGCGATGGCTGCCTTCGAGTCAGGCGGAGATGGCTTTTCTTGGCCCAATCGTCAGCAACGAACTGTTCTTTTTCATTTTTGTGTTCGGCGCCAGCGCGCTGATGATTTTTCGTGAATGGCAATCGGCTTCGCACTCGAAATCGGCAAAAGTGGCGGCGAATGATGCGGAACGGCGTTTGCTAGAGGCAACGAACCGGCGGCAACGGCGCTGGATGATCGCCGGCGCGGTGGCGAGCATGGCCGTGATTCTGGTGCTCACTGCAGACTTCATTTATGCGCGCGCGAATTCCGCTCCGCCGCAGGCACGGGTTGTGGAAGCGACGAGCAATTTTGTTCATATTCCCGTGTCGGAAGTGCAGGACGGAAACTTGCACTTGTTTACGTTGAAAGATGGCGGCCACGCGATTCGCTTTATGGTGATCAAGAAGCCGAACGGCTACGGCACGGCGCTGGATGCCTGTTTGATTTGCGGCGCGAAGGGCTACCGGCAGGACGGGCAAAACGTGATCTGCCGGCATTGCGCTTCGGCGATTTACATTCCTTCGATCGGGCAAAAGGGCGGCTGCAACCCGATCGGGTTTACGTCAAAGGTCGATGGGAATGATGTGATCATTGATGTGTCTTCGGTAACGAAAGCTGCGGAGGAGATTCCGCAATAGGAGCGGTCGTTTCTTAGCCAGGAGAAATGTTCCTTCGACTCGTAACGGATTCTTTCACTCGCCGACCAAAGCGAAAATTGCTGACCATGGCTGCCCTGGCGTTGGGAATGGCTGTGGCCACGGCGACGCTAAGTGTTTCACTCGATGTGGGCGACCGGCTTGCTGCGGAATTCCGAAGCCTGGGTGCGAACTTGCTGGTCACGCCGATGGCTGACTCCTTACCGCTGGAAATCGGCGGCGTGGATTATCGGCCCGTAAATGCCGGCGCGTATTTGCCGGAACCAGACCTGGGCAAGCTCAAAACAATTTTTTGGCGATTCAACATCACTGCGTTTGCGCCAATTCTTGAAGTTCCAGTGGAAGCTGAAGCGAACTCTGTTGAAATGACGGGCCAGACGATCGCCAAAACAATATTGATTGGAACGTGGTCGGACAAGTTGGTACCAATTCCGGATGGAACGACGTATGAAACCGGCATCGCTAAGACGAATCCCTGGTGGCACGTTGAAGGAAAATGGTTTGCCGATGACGCACAACAATGTGTTGTCGGCGCGGCGCTTGCCAAACGTTATGACATGAAAATTGGCGACACACTGAAAATAAAAACGGCAGGACAAGATTCCAACATTCCCGTCGCGATTGTCGGTATTCTCTCGACCGGCGGGCCGGAAGAGGACGCAATCGTTTCCCCAATTCAGACGGCGCAACAGCTCGCCGCAAAGCCGGGAATATACCGGCGGCTCTACGTGAGCGCTTTGACCAAACCCGAAGACGCCTTTGCGCGGCGCGATCCCAAGTCGATGACCCCGGCAGAGTTCGACCGCTGGTACTGCACACCGTATATTTCGTCGATTGCGTTGCAGGTCAGCGAGGAATTGAAAGGAACGGATGTGCGCGTGATCCGGCGAGTGGCAGAAGGCGAGGGCAACGTGCTCACCCGCGTTAGGACGCTGCTGTGGATGGTTACGTTTGCGGCGTTGCTGGCAGCGGCATTGGCTGTGGGCGCATCCGCAGCGGCTTCGGTCATCGAGCGGCGAACGGAAATCGGCTTGATGAAGGCGCTTGGCGCGGGTTCGGCGCTGGTGGGCGTGCTGCTGGCCGCGGAACAACTGCTGCTGGCGATTGTGGGTGGCGGAATCGGATACGCCGTTGGCATCTTGTTCGCGCGATTCCTAGGTATGAGGATTTTCGGTTTCGCGCCGGAACCCAAATTTTTTGTTTTGCTGATCGTACTGGCGCTGGCGGCGCTCATCACTCTTCTCGGCAGTGCGTTTCCCTTGCGCAAGGCGTCACGCTATGAACCGGCGCCGATTCTGCGTGGCGAATAATGGCAAATACTCGGATGTTCTGGCGCGTTGTTCGCAGGCTCATCTCGGCGAATTATGGACGATTGTTTGTAATTTTGCTGGCGCTGGGAGCAGGTGCGGCTGTCACGGCGTCGTTGCTCAATTTGCAAATCGATGCCAAGAAGCGGCTCACAACGGAATTTCGCGCGTTGGGAGCGAACGTTATTGTGGTGCCGAAATCGGCAGACACCTCATTCACGACTCTGGATGAGGCTGTCGTGAAGGAGATTCCATCGCAAAGTGACGGCAAGGCAATTCCTAAGATTGCGTTCTTGTACGTCATTGGCGAGGTAGCGAAGACCGGAACATCTCACTTCGAACCCGCCGTACTTGCCGGTGTGGAAGGAGCTGGAATTTCCGAAGTACGGCCCGGGCGACGCGCAGAATTTGATGCGAATCTGGAGCGCGATCCGGCCGCTTGTGAAGTTGGAAGCAAAGCGGCAGAGCAGTTGAAAGTACACTCAAACGATTTGCTGCGGCTTCGCAATCAGGGCAGGGAAGCTTCTTGCAAAGTTTTCGCTACCATCGCCACGGGCGGTGCCGAGGATTCGCAGATTTTTGTAAAGCTGGCAGCCGCGCAGGCTATCGCGGACCTTCCCGGACGCATCAGTTTGATTCAGTTGAGCGTCGCCGGTACTCCCGAATCGATCAAACAGTTCACTGCAAGACTTGCGGAAACCCTTCCGAATGCTGATGTTCACGGCGTGAAGCAATTTACGGAGGCGGAAGGGCGCATTTACAACCGCATAAGCGGTTTGCTCTCCACGACGGTGCTACTGGTCCTGTTGCTGACATCACTTTGCGTAATGGCGGGGATGAGCAACGTGGCGATTGAGCGAAAAAACGACGTGGGATTGATGAAGGCTATTGGTGGCTCTGTGCGAAGAGTCGTCCGCCTGTTTCTCGCGGAAGCGATCCTGATGGGAATTGCGGGGGGGTTGGTTGGCTCCGCGATAGGTATGCTGGTTTCAGTCTGGCTTGGCAAAGCGGTATTTGGAGTGGCTGCGCAACCGCGCTGGATTGTGTATCCTTTCTCGGTGGCTTTGACCGTACTCGTATCCGTTGCCAGCGCATTTCCGCTACGCCGATTGGCCAGCATTCATCCCGCAAGCGTGTTTCGAGGTGAAGCTTGACCGCGCAGGTGAAGATCGATTCGCTCGTAAAGGAGTACGGCTCGCTGCGCGCGCTGGACGGCATTTCCATTTCGGTGGAGGCTGGCGAGTGGATGGCGCTGATGGGGCCATCCGGGTCGGGCAAAACCACGTTGATCAATATTCTGGGCGGATTGGACACGCTGACTTCGGGCCATGTGGTTGTGGACGACGTGGACCTGGCTAATCTTTTGGAACACGATCTGGTCCGCTATCGGGCGGAAAAAATCGGTTTTGTGTTCCAGCAGTTCCACCTGGTGCCCTATCTCAGTGCGCTGGAAAACGTGATGCTGGCACAGTATTTTCATAGCGTGACGGATGAGGCGCAAGCGGCGGAAGCGCTGACCCGCGTGGGGCTGGGCAGCCGCTTAACGCATCTACCTTCCCAGCTTTCAGGCGGGGAGCAACAGCGTATAGCGATCGCACGGGCGCTCATCAACCAGCCGAAGCTGATTTTGGCGGACGAGCCAACCGGAAACCTGGATGAAGCCAACGAAGAAATTGTGATTGGATTGTTTCGCGAGCTGCATCATGCAGGTCACACCATCCTGATGGTTACGCACGATCCGGATATCGCGCAGCAAGCCGACCGGCGCATCGAACTGGTTCACGGGCGTCTGGCAGTGGATCAGCGCATCTCCATGGACGACGGAATTCACTTCGATCATTTGCTTGAGCAGATTTGGGTTTGCGGCGAGGAAGGTTTGCCCACGGATGTGGAACATATTCGCACGCCCGGTGGCGTTGATGCCGTCCGCACGCTGGCGCGCATGGAGGATCTGCGATTAGTTCGCGTCGCGGACCACAACATTTTGCTGACAGACCGGGGCAAGACTCGAGCGCGTGATGTTGTGCGTCGACATCGCCTTGCCGAGCGGCTTTTCAAGGATACTTTCCGCATCGGCGATCACGAAGCCCACAGCCAGGCCTGCAAGTTCGAGCACATTATCAGCCCGGAGCTCGATGAACGGATCTGCAGCTTCCTAGGACACCCGACAACCTGCCCGCATGGGAATCCCATCCCTCCCGGCGATTGCTGCGGCCCAGATAAGAAACCATAGTTCAAACGACTATTCACGGCATGGCGCGCGGATTTTCAAAAAGACGCCCCGGACGGTAAACTGGTTGTCGATAAATCCCCATGCCACTACCCATTGACCCACGACGAAAACCAACCGCCGTGAAAATCCACGTAAAAACGGGAGCGGGTGTAGACATCACCTGGGCCGACGGACATGAGAGCCACTTGGATTTTCCGCTTCTTCGCGACAATTGCCCTTGCGCGACCTGTAATGACGAACGCGGCAAGAAAGAAGTGGCCATTTCGTTTGGCAATATGCCCACTGCACCGGTCTTACCCATGTACAAACCGAAGGCCAGAGCGCAGGCCGCCGCGCAAGTAGGAAACTATGCCATCCAGATTAGCTTCAATGACGGCCACTCCACCGGGATTTTCAGCTACGATTTCCTGCGCACGATCTGTCCGTGCGAGGCATGCGCAAAGGAATTTCGAACCGCTGCAAACGCAGACCAAGCGAAGTAGGCGAGTGTCTGTACGCGCTGTGCCGTTATTCGAGCCGTGGATAACCGGCGACGAATGGCGCATCCTAATTATTTGTATACAAAAGGCTTCCTTAGCAGCGGGCTAACTGGACTTGATTTGTAAAAGGTGCGAGCATACTGAACGCAGGTCACTAACCCGGTACATGAGTAGCACTCCCAATATCCCTCTTGCACAAGCCAAACAAAGGAACGGAGTCCCTCGAGTTCTCGTCGCGACGACCGCTCTATTGAGTTTTATTTCTTTCTGGCGTGCCGCAGCTATCGTGCTCAACGACCTAGCCTCGTCCGCTTATTACGCGGGAGGTGAGGCCGAGGGTTATATTGGCAAGGCTGCCCCCTGGTTCATCCTCGCCATCATGTTGTTTTCCTACGCCGTGCGCGCGGTGTACGTGGAAAGTTGCAGCATGTTCGTGCGCGGCGGTGTGTATCGGGCCGTGAAGCAGTCATTGGGTGGCGGACTCGCAAAATTCAGCGTCTCCGCTCTGATGTTCGACTACATCCTTACCGGCCCGATCAGCGGTGTCGCCGCGGGGCAGTACCTTGCTGGCCTCATCAGCGATTTGCTGGTCTATTTTCATGTCTCGGGTCCGCTTTCTATAGGAAGCGTTGATGCTGTTGCCGTTGGCTTCGCGTTAGTCGTGACCGGGTACTTCTGGTGGGAAAATACCAAAGGGATCACGGAGTCGAGCGAAAAGGCGCTGAAGATTATGAAACTGGTCACCGTGATGGTCGTCATTCTCATCGTCTGGTGTACCTTTACAGTGATCCTGAGGCATTCCTCTCTGCCCCCCTTTCCCTATCCACGCAATTTGAAATTAAGCGATAGCGCGCTCGGTTGGCTGGTCCATAGCAACATTCCGCACATGTTCGGAATTGTGGCTATCTTCATCGCCCTCGGGCACTCGGTGCTGGCCATGAGCGGAGAAGAGTCGTTGGCCCAGGTATACCGTGAAATTGAGCACCCCAAGCTACCCAATCTGCGCAAGGCGGGGATGGTCATTTTTATCTACAGCCTGGTATTCACGTCGTTGGTTTCGTTCTTTGCCGTGATGATCATCCCGGATTCGGTGCGCGAAAATTATCTGGAAAATCTAATCGGCGGGCTAGCTATGAGTCTGCATGGTCCGCTGCTTGCACGCCTGGTTTTTCATGGATTTGTAGTCGTCGTCGGCACGCTGATTCTCGCGGGAGCAGTGAATACCGCGATTGTGGGTTCCAACGGCGTGTTAAACCGCGTATCGGAAGACGGAGTGCTGAGTTCGTGGTTCCGCCAACCGCACCCGAAGTTCGGAACCAGCTACCGGATCATCAATATCGTGGTCGCGCTACAGCTCCTCACCATCATTATCAGTCGTGGCCAGGTGACGTTTCTGGCGAACCTCTATGCCTTCGGCGTCATCTGGAGTTTCGCCATGAATGGCCTCGCGGTTCTTGTGTTGAGGTACACCCGCCCCGGGCAACGGGAATTTCAGGTTCCCTTTAATTTTTATTTTCGCGGCGTGCAGATTCCCGTGGGGCTCAGCATTATTACGCTGACCTTGTTTGCGATCGCAGTCGTGAACCTCTTTACCAAGCCCATCGCTACTATCGCCGGTGGCACCTTCTCGGTCCTTTTATTCATTGGATTCACCATTTCGGAGCGGCTTACGCGCGTTGGTGGTTCAGCGCACGTCGAAATGGACCAATTCAACCTGGAATCGCAGAGCGAGCTCACCCCAGAGGCCGTCGGCGCACGCCCGGGAAACATTCTCGTTCCGGTCAGCAACGTTCACGCGCTCTACCATCTCGCCAACGTTCTGGATCGGGTCAAGCCCGGCCGTCGCGACGTGGTCGTGCTCCATGTCCGTTTATTGCGGCGTTCGGCTTCGGGTGAATACGAACTGGAAGCGGAACAATTATTTGGGAGTATCGAACAGCAGTTGTTCTCGCAGGCGCTTTCCCTTGCCGAGAAGCGCGGCAAAACCGTCCGGCTGGCCGTCGTTGCGGCTAATAACCTGTGGGATGGCGTGCTGCGCGCCGCAACTTCGCTGCAATCCAGCACCATTGTCCTGGGGCGTTCCCAGAAGGAATCAACAGAGGAGCAAGCACGAGAGATTGGCGACGCTTGGGAGAAACTGGGTGACACAAAGCCCCAGTTCAACCTGGAAATTCATCTGGCTAACGGCGACAAAGTTTATAAGGTATTGGGGCCCCATGCACCAAACCTGACCGCCAACGAAGTGAATCTGCTGCACCGGCTATGGCTGCGATTCAGCGAATCCGCCGGACCGCTGGAACTTCACCATCACGATGTGGTGCACTTCTCGCTGGAAGAGGTGCAGAAGGAATTGGATGAAGGGCAGGAAGACGCCGTTGTGGCACGTTTGCGGGCGCACTTGGAAGCGAACGTAAACAAAAAGCCGAAGAGCAATTGATCGACCGCGGACGCTGAGAATAAAAGAATTGCAGTCATCCCTCCTGCGCAATGCGAGTTCTTCTAGACGGCGCTGGTGCAGTGGCCGCACTTTTTTGCGGCAACGGGGATCGGCATGGCACATTGCGGGCAGTCCCTGGTTGCTTGCGGCGCAGGTGCCGGAATGGGTTTTGGAACCCAACGATTTACAGAGCGCACTAGCAGAAAAACGGCAAACGCCACAATCAGGAAATTGATGATGGTGTTGATGAAATTGCCGTAATTGAGCGTGGCTGCGGAATGGGCCTTGGCTTCCGCCAGCGTGTCGTAATGCATATCGCTGAGGTTGATGAACAAGCTGGAGAAATCCACGTGGCCGACCACTCGCCCAATGGGGGGCATAATAATGTCATCGACGACCGAAGACACCACCTTGCCGAAGGCCGCACCGATAATCACACCGACGGCCAAATCCAATACGTTTCCTCGTAATGCAAATTCCTTGAATTCTTTCAGCACTGGGTTCTCCACGTGAAGATTTGAACCATGGCGCGAGTTCATGCGAGGCGCCTTTGCACGGGTGAGGCTCGCGTGGCGGAATTATAGCCGAAACGAGTTACGACTGTCTGAAAATCATGAGGGACGCGAAAAGCCCGCGCAAAACCAGGATCAATCCGACCACAATGAGAAGTTTAGGCACCCACAGGAATGGCACTCGCGTCATCGCCAGCATAATCACTCCGAGCAAAACAAGCGAAACGCCACGATTCCACTTTTCCCACAAATTCCAGCGCAGCACTGGCCGAGCGAAGGCCATTCCTCCCCACGCGATCAGCGCCAGGCTAATCATCAGAAACGCCGCTCCACGGCGGTCGAAGTAGATATGGCCGCGTGCGCCGAGCCACACCACCAGGGCGCCCAGCAGGATAAATACGATTTCCATCAGCAGTTGCGTCAGGCGCGCGGGAGAGAACATGGCAGTTATGCCTCGTGGCCAGAGTTTACGCGACTCGCTCGATCGTGACCTTTTGAAGAGTAATCGGTGTGCGCGGACGATCGCTGGAATCGCGTGGCGCGTTGGAGATTTTGTCCGCGACCTCTTGGCCTTCCACCACTTCTCCGAATATCGTGTGGCGGTTATCGAGCCAAGGCGTAGGTGCTACTGTGATAAAGAATTGGCTGCCGTTGGTATTGGGGCCGGAATTGGCCATCGACAATTTACCGGCCTTGTCATGTTTCAACGAAGGGTGAAACTCGTCAGCAAACTTGTACCCCGGGTCGCCGGTGCCGTTGCCGCGAGGACATCCGCCCTGAATCATGAATTGGGGAATGACGCGGTGAAAGCCCAATCCATCATAAAAGTTGCGCTTCTCTTTCTTTCCCGTTGGGTCGGTGAATTCCTTGGTGCCTTCGGCGAGACCAATGAAATTGGCCACCGTTTTCGGCACTTCCTTTTCTAGCAAACGCACCACGATATTGCCCTGCGATGTTTCGAAAATTGCGTACGTTCCTACTTCGCGTGCCATCCAGATCTCCTTGTCAATCGCTCCATTGATAGTACATGAGCCACTGCCGCGGTGCTACTCACCGAGTCTGCCGCTGGATACTCGCCTTAGTTCCAGTTTTTTTGTTTGCGGAGCTCGGTAATATGGGCCGTATGATGCCGTCCATGCCACGCATAAAGAAAAAGCATCCAGTCCAATGTTTTCACTCCGTGTTCGGGGTGGTGTAAGGTTCTGGAAAAGTCCGCCGGCTTCAGCGAACGCAACAATCGAACCCAGCGGTCATGCAGCGATTCCAGCAGGCTCACGGAGATTTCCACCGGGGCATGCGCCGCATCGTCGAGTTTCGCCCAGTCGGCTTCCGCGTACGGTTTGATGCTGGGCTCGTTTTCCGTAAGTGCGAGGCGCGACCGGATGTAAGCGTTGACATGGCTGTCTGCAAGATGATGGGTAACCTGGCGAACCGTCCAACCGCCTTCGCGGTACGGTGTCTCCAGTTGTGATTCGCTTAAGCTGGCCAGTGCGGCGCGAACCTTGGCGGGCGTGGCTGCGATTTCGTCAATAGCGGCGATTCGCGCTTCGGGAGTAACGCTTCTCGGCGCTTCAAAGTTACCGACGGGGTAGCGTGGATCCATGACTAGGCTCCTCTGGCTGAATGACTTTACTGTATGCAAGAACGGCGGGGATCGTCCAGCACTCGCGGCAGCTTCCAATTCCAAATTGGACGTTGCGCAAGGAGAAACGGGTATTTCCGGCTGCAGCTTTGTCGATTGGCAGCTGATCCTATTGACGACGTGGTTGAACCGGTAAAGCCACCCGCACACTGCCCTTACCGCGTGGCGATGCTACAATCTTCGATTGCCTTATCCAGGCCCTTGTAACAATGAGGCCTGGTCCCGAATCAAAATGCAGGAGCTTACCTACATGGAGAATGTGGTCATCGTCGGAAGTGGCTGTGCCGGGCTTACCGCCGCGATCTACGCGGCACGCGCCAATTTAAAGCCCCTGGTCCTCGATGGCCATGAACCGGGCGGGCAGCTTTCCCTGACGACTCACGTCGAAAATTTCCCCGGCTTTCCGGACGGCATCATGGGGCCGGAGTTGATTGAGAACATGCGCAAGCAGGCGCAGAAGTTTGGCGCAGAGTTCAGGGCTGGCTCGGTTACGGAAGTCGATCTGACGGGACATCCCTATAAGGTCGTCGCGGGCAAAGACGTATACGAAACGCGCACCGTTATCGTGGCGTCTGGGGCGTCGGCCCGTCTGCTGGAGTTGAAGGGCGAAAAGGAATTGATTGGCCACGGCGTCTCTACCTGTGCCACCTGCGATGGGTACTTTTTTCCGAGGCAAGCCTATCGCCGTGGTGGGCGGCGGCGATTCTGCCATGGAAGAAGCCAACTTCCTCTCTCGTTACGCCAGCAAGGTTTATTTGATTCACCGGCGCAGGGAATTCCGTGCCTCCAAGATCATGATTGATCGCGTGTTGGCCAATCCCAAAGTAGAAATCGTCACGCCATTCATCGTTCTAGAGATCAAGGCACCGGCGGGCTTGGTGACCGGCGTTCGAGCGGAACATGCCGCAACTTATGCTTCGCGAGACATTGAACTCGAGGGCGTCTTTGTAGCAATTGGCCACATTCCTAATTCGATTGCATTTCGGGGAAAGCTGGATATGGATCAAAACGGCTATCTGATCGCTCGTCACGGCACGCATCACGAAGGTTCCCGGCGTGTTCGTCGCCGGCGACGTCCAGGATCATCGCTACCGCCAGGCAGTCACTGCCGCGGGTTCGGGTTGCATGGCGGCGCTTGACGCCGAGAAGTTCCTCGAACAGCACAAGGACTAGTCCGGCGCTAGCCTCTCCCTGCCAGAGCAGGCATAATCGAAATGTCCATGCTCCGTTCGATTCTTCTCAAACTTTCCGCTAGTCCGGGATTCGCGCACTGGGTCACAACCAATGGCAGCACGCGGCGAATGGCCATGCGTTTTGTTGCCGGTGAAACGCTCGACGATGCCCTTGCGGCGGCACGCGCCTGCAACCACGCTGGAATGTCCGCGACCCTGGATTATCTGGGTGAGAACGTCAGCACAACCAGCGACGCGCAGCGCGCCCGCGACGCTTACCTGCAAATTTACGATCGGATCGACCAGGAAAAACTGAACGCCAATGTGTCTTGCAAGCTGACCCAACTCGGCCTGGATCTGAGCGTGGAGTTTTGCGAAGGAATGGTGCTTTCGATCGCAGAGCGCGCGCTGGCTTACGACAGCTTTTTGCGCATCGATATGGAAAGTTCCGCTTACACTCAGCGCACCGTGGAGTTGGTGAAGCGCGTTCGCACACAGTCACCGGCTGTCGGTGCGGTGATCCAGTCTTGCCTCTATCGCAGTGAGCCCGATATTCAGGATTTGCTTTCTTATGGATGCCGGATTCGCTTGTGCAAAGGGGCATACAAAGAGCCCGCGGAAGTGGCTTACCCGGCAAAATCGGATGTGGATGCGAACTACATAAAGTTGATGCACCTGCTGCTGACCAGCGGTTTTTATCACGGCATTGCCACGCACGACCCGCGCATGATTGCCGAGACCATCCGATGGGCCGCGGAAAAGAAAATTTCCAAGGATGATTTCGAATTCCAGATGCTCCACGGTGTGAGGACGGATCTGCAGCGGCAATTGGTCAACGATGGATTTCGTTTGCGGATTTATATACCGTACGGGCGCGACTGGTTTCCGTATTTCATGCGACGGTTGGCGGAACGTCCGGCCAACTTGTCGTTCTTCGTGCGCAACTTCCTGCGTTCCTGAAGGTAAATTTCCTAACTCAGCGTTTCCCCTGGCTTCAGCGCATGAATAAGCAATCCTCAAGATCCTTGCATTCGTTGCGGAGAGCCTCCGCCATTCCGGATAACGCCGGAAACGACCCATAGTGCATGGGAATCACATGCTTCACGCCCAGAAACTTGATGGCATAGGCTGCCTCTTTGGCCCCATCGTGTACACGTCACCGATGGGCAGGCAAGCCACCTGTGGTTTGTAAACTTCTCCGATCAGCTTCATGTCTCCAAACAAAGCAGTGTCTCCCGCGAGATAAACGGACACGCCGCCCGGCATGCTGATGACGTAGCCGCCCGCCTCACCACCGTAAATTCGTTGTCCACTCTCCTCGATGGAATTGGAATGGAATGCATGGGTCATGGTCACGCCGAAATCGCCTACCTTCTGCGATCCACCCTTGTTGCCGGGCAAACCTTCCGCACCGGTCTTCTTCGTTTCCAGCCAAAGATAGGTTTCAAATGTGCTGACGATTTTGGGTTTGAAGAGTTTCGCTAGAGCCAGCATGTCGCCAATGTGGTCGGTGTGGCCGTGCGTCAGGAAAATCGCGTCGAGCCGCGCCAGCTTTTTGCAACTCTCCGGACATTTCGGATTAGTCATGATCCAGGGATCAATCAAGGAAAATTGGCCGCCGGAGGTGGTAAGACCAAAGGTGCTGAGGCCAAAGTAGGTAATCTTGTTTCCCTTCAGGTCCAGCATTTCCCACCTCGCCCGTTCGATGATACTGCGGTAGCCTGGTGTTCTTAATTACTTCGAAAGGAGCATGCGAATCGCCGCGTCGTACTTTTCACGGCTGCCTGCGCCAACAAAATTGCCAACCTGCGTTCCGTCTTTCGCATAGAAAACACTCGTAGGGATGGAACCATTCCAGCCCGGCAACACGGCCTGAACAAACGCGTCCTCTCCCCCCTTTTTCTTTCTGTAGTTGGGGAAGACCGGCTTGTACCGCGCCAGAAATCGCCGCATCAGGATCAAGTCGCCGTCCTGGTCCAGGCTGACTCCCACCACTTTTAGGCCTTGGGGCGCATACTCCTTAGCCAATTCGTTCAGCATGGGATATTCGTCGCGGCACGGTTCACACCAAGTGGCCCAGAAGTTGATCAGGAGCGGCTTGCCCTTGTACTTCTCCACCAGTTGTCGGTATTCCTGGGCGTCGATGAGCTTCGGGTCTGTAGGCGCGGCTGATTGTGGGAGAGCCAGAGTACCTCCCAAACCGACAAGCATTGCGACTGTGCCGATGATGCCAAGCCTTCGCTTCATGTGCATTCCTCTCCCTCCATTCTAGCTTTGACGGGGGCCGGTTGAGAATCCGCTAGCTCCTGCGTAAAATACTGGGATAGGCACTTGCTACTGGCTCAGCCGTGGTAAGGTTACTTGCGCCAGCTGTTTTTGCCGCAACTGGTTTGTTGCCTGTTAAAGGAGAGTTTGATGGCTTACGTTATTGCAGAACCGTGTATCAACACGAAGGACACAGCTTGTGTCGATGTTTGCCCTGTGGATTGCATTCACCCGCGCAAGGATGAAGCGGCTTTCGAAACCGAAACGATGTTGTACATCAGCCCGGTGGAATGCATCGATTGTGGCGCTTGCGTGCCGGTCTGCCCGGTCACCGCGATTTTTGCGCTGGAAGACCTTCCGGAAAAGTGGCAGGCGTTCACTGCCAAGAACGCCGAGTGGTACGAGAAAAAGTAAGTCTTTCTCTGGCGCTATTGAACAAGATCGTACTTCCTGACGCCTCGGCTCTGCAGGGGCGTTTTCATTTGGCTCCCTATCTCGTTGAACGCGATTTCTTTCGGCCGTCTTAAGCTGCCTTTGCGCAACTTCTGTCATCCAATCAGCTGAAATTAAGGTTTCAGAATGGAGATGTATTTGTCGTTTCATTTGCGGCGCGTTGTTCTCATTGCGGTGCTGTAATCGGTGCGGGCGGCTCGCCCCGTCGCCGCGCAGACTCACCCGGCGTCAACAGCTCCGGTCCGGGTTTTCTCGCTCTCCGGCAACTATGTGGGAACCTTGCAGGCCGGCGAAGCGCAACTGCATCTGCTGCTTCACCTCTCGAAAAACGCGCAGTGGCCTGCTTCACGCTTCACTCGACAGCCTTGACCAGGGTGTCTACGGCATCGAAGCCACGAAGGTTTCCCAATCCGGCGCGACTCTGCAATTGGATATTGCCTCCGTCGGCGCCCATTTTGAAGGCAAGATTTCGGCTGATCACATCACCATTGAGGGAACCTGGAAGCAGGGAAACGCAGATCTTCGGCTTGTCTTTCGCAGGCACGCGGCGAATGCTCCTCCGTTCAAAGCTAAGGACGCCGTGTTTCCCATCGAAGGAGTCTGGCAGAGCGCACTGGAAACTCACGGTATGCGATTGCGACTGCAACTTCACGTATCGCACGATACAGAAAAACAATCTGGTCGCGGCGCTGGACAGCCTGGACCAGGGCGTGAGCGGTCTGCCGGCGAATCGTGTGCGCCTAAAAGAAAACAGCTTCCATTTTGAAGTGCCCGTTGTGGACGGAGTCTTCGAGGGTAAACTCGAAGCGGACGAAAAATACATTGAAGGGAAATTGGTCACAAACGGGAGCGGAACAAGTACTGGAGTTCCAGCGTTCAGACGAACCACTTGCTGTACGGCGTCCGCAGAATCCAGTTAAACCGTTTCCCTATCGTGAAGAGCTAGTCTCGTTTGCGAATTCAGCGGCGAAAGTCGAACTTGCGGGTACGTTGACGCTTCCAAAAGGCACTGGGCCATTTCCGGCAGTGATCCTGATTGCAGGATCCGGCCCGCACGATCGCGACGAGGAACTGGCTGGCCACCGGCCCTTTCTGATCATCGCCGACGTTCTAACCCGCGAAGGGATCGCCGTGCTTCGCTATGACAAACGGGGCATTGGCGGCTCCACGGGCTCCGTGGACCGTTCCACCACTCTGGATTTTGCGGGCGACACGCAAGCGGCGATCGCCTATTTGAAGTCGCGAAAAGAGATCGACGCCAGAAAAATTGGACTGCTGGGACACAGCGAAGGAGCGATGATTGCTCCCTATGTCGCAAATCATTCGCAGGATGTGGCGTGGCTCGTTCTGCTGGCTGCTCCCGCCACTCTGGGTGAAGAGACGCTGATCAATCAATCCAGCCTGATCGGGCAAGTCGGAGGCCTGTCTGAGCCGCAATTATTGGCAAGCCTAACGTTCGATCGCGAAGCCTACGACCTGGTTCGCAAGGAAAAAGTCCCAGCAGAGGCGGGTGAACGACTGAAGTCCCTTTTGAAAGAATCCGGACTGGATGCCGCAATGCCACCTGCGGCACTGGAAACACAACTCCGGATGCTGACCTCACCGTGGTTTCGCTTCTTCCTGGATTACGATCCCGTGCCCGTCCTTCAAGCCTTAAAAACGCCGACGTTGGCCCTCTATGGTCAAAAGGACCTTCAGGTACCGCCGAAGTTCAACGTCACAACGTTCAAAAAAGCCCTGGAGGCCGCTGGCAACAAAGATTATGAAGTAAAGGAGCTTCCCGAGCTGAACCATCTATTCCAACACGCCTACTCGGGCTCGCCGGCGGAATACTCGGCCATTGAAGAGACCTTTTCGCCGGATGCGTTGCAAATTTTGTCAGACTGGATCTCTCACCACACATCGCCGTGAAGGCTCGTGAGCCCATTTTGCTGCAACATAATTCTTAAGCATCGCTTCCTGCTCTTCCAGCCTCGCTCGCGGTATCATGGAATGTGAGTCTAACACCTCCAGCCCCGCCGCCTTTTCATTTGGTCCTGATTATCCATGGCCACCAGCCCGCGGGCAATTTCGAGCACGTTTTTGAGGAATGCTACCGAAATTCGTACGAAGCCTTCTTAAGCCTCGTCGAAGGACACCAAGGTGTTCGCCTGGCGCTGCACTATTCGGGACCGTTATTGCTGTGGATCGAAAAAAATCATCCGGAATATTTTCTACGGCTTCGCAGACTGGTTCGTTCCGGGCAAGTGGAAATGATCGGCGGCGGCTTCTACGAGCCCATCCTCATCTCCATCCCCGAAGCAGACCAGTACGAGCAGATTACGCGGCTCGCCTCCTACATCGAAAAGAATTTTGAGAGGCGTCCGACCGGTGCCTGGCTTGCAGAGCGAATTTGGGAACCGCAATTGCCGTCGACTCTCAAGGACTCAGGAGTCAGCTACACCCTGGTGGACGATCTTCCGTTTCTCGCCGCCGGATTTGAACCTGACGAATTGTTCGGTCCGTATCTCGCCGAGGATTGCGGAAAGTCCGTGTGGCTCTTTCCCGGCTTGAAAGCGCTTCGCTATCTGATTCCATTTCGAAAGGTTGAAGAATCGATAGCTTATTTCAAGGAAGCAGCACGGCTGCATCCCGGCGGAGTCGCTTCATTTGGCGACGATATGGAAAAATTCGGAGTGTGGCCCGGTACTTTCGAGCATTGTTACACGGACGGCTGGTTGAAGGATTTTCTCACTGCGCTGGAAGAAAATTCTTCCTGGCTGAAAACTTGCACGCCCAGCGAGTATATCGCTTCGCACGTCCCGCTTGGCCGCGCGGATCTGCCTTCGGCTTCTTATGCGGAGATGATGGAATGGGTGCTTCCTACGGCCACGCGTCAACGCTTTCACGCCGTTGAAAAAGAATTTGCTGCGCGCCCCGATGTCCTCGCGTTCATGCGGGGAGGATCCTGGCGCGGTTTCTTTCGGAAATATCCTGAGTCAAATCTGCTGCACAAGAAGATGTTGCGAGTTTCCGCTTGTGTCACTTCCATACCGCCGCGCCGCTCGCAACCGGAGCATTCTGCCCAGGTGCAACAAGCGCGCGATTTTCTTTTGCGCGGGCAGGGCAACGACGCCTATTGGCACGGAGTCTTTGGCGGCCTGTACGCCCCGCACCTACGGACTGAAATCTGGCGCAATCTGGTTCGCGCAGAGACTCTTGCGGATCAACTCACTCCCGGCGGCATGCAGCCTCGTGTCGAAATGCTTGATTTTGACGCCGACGGATGTTCCGAAGTGCTTTTTTCCGCCCCCGAATATCAGGTCCTTCTGAAGCCATCGGACGGCGCGACTATTGCCGCGCTCGATTTTCGGCCCGCGGCCGCGACGGTGATCAATTCCGTAATTCGCCGCCCCGAGGCCTATCACACTCGGCTGCGCGAAGCCAGAAACGCCGCCACGGGGTCAACAGGTGCGATCTCGATACATGATCAGGTTCGCGTGAAGGAACCGAATCTGGAACATTTCCTTCGCTACGACAAATACGCGCGTCACTCGTTCCGCATATTGCTCTTTGACGCGGTGCGCTCGGTCGCAGATTATGACATGCTGCAACTCAACGAAGTCGCCTCCTTTGCCGCCGGCTCCTTCCAGCTTCGTCATTCCTCCACCAATGCGGCGAAACTTGTTCTCGAGGAATCGCTGCCGGAATTTGCCGATGATTTCATGAATCCCCCGCGACTGAAAATTATCAAACAATTTTCGTTTGGTCCAACTCCGCAAGGGTGCGAAATCAGTTGCGACCTGAACCTTTCCCTCTCGCACACAATTTCCCGAAAGTTCTGTGTTGGGCTGGAATCGGTGATCAATCTCCTCGCGCCCGCGGATGATGATCGCTTCTTCGCGACCCCTTCCGGGCCGCACAATCTGCGATTTCTGGGCACGCTGCCGGGGCCGCTGTTGCGCATGGAGGATGGCTGGCAACGCATTCGCGTCACGCTGCACGCTCCCAATGATGCCGAATTTTGGGTCGCACCGATCGAGACGGTTTCCGAATCCGAAGGGGGTTTCGAGCGCGTTTACCAGGGCTCGCAAATTCTTGCGTTGTGGCGCCCAAACTGGTCGAACTCGCCTTCGTTTACCGCGCGCCTGTTATGTCGTCTCGAAACAGTCCGCGCTTGAGCTTTTTTTCTATCTACAATTGAATGCCCAGCAGTTCCTTCAGTTTTTGCAGTCCTTCGCTGAACGACGATGCCTTTTGCATAGCATCTGCAAAATGTCCGGTCTTGTACGCCGCCTTTGCGTCGGCCCAGCCCTGTTTTAGTTGATCAAATTGAGCAGCGGCGGTTTCCATCTGGGCGCCATCGACGCCTTTTGGCAATCTTCCGTACTTTTTGTAGCCGTCGAGTTTAACTTGTACTTCATAGAAGGATTTCGGCACCGACTCGTTCAACCCGGCCCAGGTTTTAGTCCACTCGTCTTTCTTCGCCGCAGCGGCAGCGGCAGCATCTTTTGTTTTCTGGGTCGCGTCGCGTGCACCATTCAGGGCGGCGCCGTAGTCGCCCTTTGTTAGGGCTTCCCGCGCCGCCTGCAATGCGTCCTGCGCTATCTTGGTTTGTTCCGGAACGAATTTGTCGATGGTGTCCCGGGCAGCATTGATGGCCGTTTGCGCCGCGTTAATGGCCGCTTCCGTCGCATCACGCTGCGTACTACCGCAACCTGTGCCCAGTAAAGTGACACCCAGTGCAAAGCACAACAGACTTAGTCCTCGATGTTTCAACCTATTTCCCTTCCACCGTTCGCCGGTTAGGACGAAAACCGGCTCTTCTTCGTTGCAGAAAGTTGCCTCTCCAGCATTGGAGAGGATACTCTGTGAAGCGAGTTGAGGAAAGCGATTTAGACTGTGCGTGCACCCTTCTTGCGCCTCCCCGTTTCATTGACGCTCATCGTTCTGTTTGCATTTGTCTGCCGGTTGGCCTTCGTACTGCACGAAGGTTCGCTGGTGCCGAAAGACATTCTCGCCACCGTGCCATTTGAAAACGAAGCCGGCAATATCGCGCAAGCATTGGCAGCGGGGAATGGTTTCTGCTGCGTTTTCCGGCAGCCTACGGGCCCCACGGCTTGGCTCGCTCCCATCTACCCGCTGCTTCTTGCGGCCATATTCAAGGTCTTTGGAACGTTTACGGCAGCCTCGTTCTACGCCGCTGCAATTTTGAATTGCATCTTTTCTTCCCTGGTCTGTCTACCAGTTTATTTTACGGGGAAGCGCATTGGTGGAGCATTTGCCGCCACCAGTTCCGCATTGATTTGGGCGCTTTTTCCAAGTGGCATCCTGCTTCCGTTCGAGTGGATCTGGGATACTTCGCTTTCGGCATTGCTCGGTGCAACTCTGTTGTGGGCAACCGTTCGGCTTTCCAAAGGCGCTAAAACTCACGAATCGATTGCGTACGGCCTGCTTTGGGGGTTTTCGCTTATGACCAATCCCGCGCTGGGCTCGTTGCTTCCGTTTTTTATTGGCTGGATTGCTTTCCGGCAGTTTCGTTTGGGCCGTTGGAACCCCAAACCGCTTCTGCTCGCCCTCGGACTGACCATAATCCTGTGTTTATCCTGGACCGTTCGCAACACCATCCAATTCCACAAACTCATCCCATTGCGCTCGAACTTCCCGTTCGAGTTGTGGATGGGAAATAACGAAATTTACGATCAGCACTCCCGCGCAGTAAACCGCATTACCCGTTACGAGCAGGTTCGTCGCTACCAGGAACTGGGCGAAACCACATTCCTTGCCGAAAAATGGCAAAAGGCCAAATCGTTCATTATCGGACATCCAGGTCTGTCCTTGCGGCTCGTGGGCCGGAGAATCGTCGCAACGTGGTTTGGGACGTCGTCTCCCTGGACGGATTTCATCCGCGCGGATTCCACGCTGGTGCGATTTCTTTTCGTGTGGAACATGATTACTGTCGTCGGTGCTTTGGCAGGTATCGCGCACCTACTCGCCGGCCACAGCCCGTTTGCGTTTCCCGTGGTGATTTTTCCCGCGATATTTCCTCTTGTTTACTACATCACGCAGACTTCCTTACGGCTGCGGCACCCCTGTGATCCCGTTCTCGCTCTCTTGCTCGCGCTTTCCATCGTTTCGTCCAGCAACTTTCTGAAAATAGCGCTCCACATCAAAATTGAATTCCAATAAAATCCTGCCCTCGATTTGTTGTCGTCCGCACGTCACCATATCTTGCAAGCGCTACCTTCGGGCTTAGTCATGGGTTGCCCTGGCTTGCAGGCAAAAGCCTTGGCAAACTCCGGCATGTTCACTGCGACGCCGTTAATCCGATGTTCCGGGGGAGAATGTGGATCGGTCGTCGCATTCATGCGCATCTGCTCTGGCCGCTCGTTGGCACATGCCCACTGCGCAAAACCGATAAAAAATCGCTGCTCGGGCGTCAGTCCGTCAACCTTTGTGAGGTTGCGGTCTTTTGTAGCGCCCTGCCATGCGATGTAGGCAAGGATTTCGCCACCTAGATCGGCAACGTCTTCTCCCAACGTCAATTGGCTGTTGATCTTGATGTCGTCGACGATCGTGTATTTTGAATACTGGTCAGCCACGCACTTCGTGCGCGCATTGAACTTCTCGCGATCTTCTTTCGTCCACCAGTTTCGCAAATTTCCAGTCGCATCGAACTGGCTGCCTTCATCGTCGAACCCATGGGTCAACTCGTGCCCAATCGTGCCGCCGGTATCGCCATAGTTCGGCGCCGCATCCAGCTTCAAATCGAAAAGTGGAGGTTGCAGGACGCCGGCCGGAAAGTTGATGTCGTTCATCTGCGGATCGTAGCCGGCATTGACGGTTGGCGGGGTCATATCCCATTCGCCGTGGTCTACCGGCTTGCCGATTCTATTGATGCGGCGGGTTCGCTCAAAAATGTTGGCCCTGTTGACGTTTCCGACAAAGTCCTGCCGCTCGATTTTCAGTGAGCCATAGTCGCGCCATTTGTCGGGGTAGCCGATTTTGTTCCGGATGCCGCGAAGCTTTTCCAGCGCTTGTTTTTTGGTTTCCGGACTCATCCAATCCAGTTGCTGGATGCGTTCAGCCATCGCCGTTTCAATCCGGCGGGTCATGCCCAATGCTTCTTCTTTCATCTCTGGCGAGAAAACCGTAGCCACGTAGACCTGTCCCAAAGCCTCTCCCAGATTGCGGTCCGTGTAGGCTACGCAACGCCTCCAGCGCGGTTGTTGTTCTTTGGCTCCGCGCAGAAACTTCAGGTAAAACTCGAAATTCTCGTTAACGAATGAAGTCGAGAGGTAAGGCGCGGAGGAATTGATTACCTGAAATCGCAAATAGGTCTTCCAATTGTCGACAGGCTCGCCGGAGAGCATGGCGTTTACGGCTTTGAAGAATGCAGGTGCGCCGACGTTCACGGTTTGGAAGTCTGGGTAGGGCAGGGTCGCGTAATAGGTCTTCCAATTAAACTTGGGAGCCAGTCCGGAGAGCTGCTCGACGTTCATCTGATGCTTTAGATTGTACGGATCGCGACGTTCAACCCGCGTCAGTGAAGCCTTCGCCAGCAGCGTCTCCAGGCGCAGGACCGTCTCCGCATCTTTCCTGGCCGTTTCCGGCGCGTCTCCTGCCATCTCGAATACTTTCTGAATGTGCTGCTGGTAACGTGCGCGGATGTCGTTCGATTTATCGTCTGCCTTTGTGTAGTAATCCCGATCCGGCAACCCCAAACCACCCTGATCGACATCCGCTATGACCTGGTCTGAATGATCCAGATCTTGGGTCGAGCCTGCCCGAAACAGCATCACCGTGCCGTATGCCAACTGCAAGCGCGCCAACAGTGGCGCAAGCTCCCACGCATCTTTCAACTTTTGGATAGCGTCTAAGTCAGCCCGCAGGCCGGAGAGTTCACGCTTCTCGACGGCTTCCACATCCATGCAGGAGGCGAAAAAGTCTCCAGTGAGTCGTGTCGCTTCATTTCGCGGCGCACTGGCCACCGCGGCCTGCTCCAGAATCCCTCGCAAAAAATTCAAATTGTCCTGGTACAGTTTGCTGTACACGTCCCATTGAGACTGGTCCGGTGGAATCGGATTATTTTCCTGCCAGCCGCCGCAGGCGTAATGATAAAAATCCACGCACGGGTCTACTGATTTATTCAGTGAACTGGGATTCAGGCTAGGGAAATAGGGAAGGGCCGGCTTCGTTCCCGTCGCCGCTTGTCCTGACGTTTGAGCGCGCAAAGCGCCTGGCGTCGTCAGGAGAAGCAACCACACGCACAATATGCCTCGCTTCATAGATACCTCATCCAACTTGACTCACGGTGGGAGGGCGTAAGACCTTCATGTTAGCGAATAATTCCCCTTAATGCCGTATTTTCCGCCACCTAGCCGTCAAGAAACTTGCCGCTCCTTCACTCTGTTTGTTAGAGTCATCTTTCACCCATTGGAGACACGAATGACGATTTCTCCGAAAATTCTGGAAATACTGGCCTGCCCCGTCTGCCGAAAACCGGTCCGGCTTCTGCCCGATCAAACTGGCTTGACGTGTGACGAGTGCAAACGACTTTACCCCATTCGCGACGAGATTCCCGTGATGATGCCTGAAGAGGCCACCATCGTTTCGGAGTGACAATTTACGGGAAATCGCTTATGAAATCACAGCTGAGCGACTCGGTCCCGCGTCTTTTGCGCCTCATTCCGCGCTTTCGCAAAATCCGCATTGGTGTGCTTGGCGACCTGATGCTTGATCGCTACCTTTGGGGAGATGCCAACAAATTGTCCCCGGAAGTCCCTGTCCCCGTCGTCAATTTCGTCTCCCAATCGGACTGTTTGGGCGGGGCCGGTAACGTCGCCGCGAACCTGCGCGGCTTAGGCGCGCGCGTCGACGTATTCGGGGTGGTCGGCGGCACAAAAAGTTCAGAACGAATCGGCGATGATGAAGCCGGTCGTGTCTTGCGCGCCCGCCTCAGAGCCGCTGGTATCAGCGATCATGGTGTGCTGGCAGATACGAGCCGCATCACTACCGTCAAAACGCGAGTTATAGCTCGTAAGCATCAAATCGTTCGCATCGATCATGAGCGCCGCGATCCACTAACATCCGCTACCGAAGAAAAACTATTTCGCCGCCTTGCTGGGCCTCTCAAACAATTGGATGCCTTGGTTCTAATTGATTACGACAAAGGCTTGATCAACGATTCCTTTGCGGATCGCGTTCTCCATGCCTGCCATCAAAGCAAGATGCCGGTGTTTGTAAAGCCAAAAACTACGCGCTTGTATGCCTATCGCGGCGCTCGCGCCATCATCTGTAATACAAAAGAAGCCGGATTCTTCGTGACTCGCGAATTAAATAGCGAGAAATCCATAGAAGAAGCGGGCCGTGCATTGCTGCCTCATTTCGGTTGTGCCGCTGTTGTTATCACCAGGGGCGAGCAAGGCATGAGTATTTTTGAGGAAGACTCACCGAAACATGTGCACATCCCTGCGACCAGTCTTGAAGTAACGTATGCCCGGGTGGGCCAGCCAGGTGTGGTTCGTGGCGCCACTGGCCGGCAGGTATTTGACGTCACCGGTGCTGGAGACACGGTGCTGAGCGTGCTTTCGCTTGCTGTCGCGGCAGGCGCGACTATCCCAGAAGCGGCGTTACTGGCAAACACTGCGGCGGGCGTCGTAGTAGGCAAATTGGGAACCGCAGGGCTAAGCCCAGTGGAATTAGCAGCCGCGCTTCACGAAATCCATCCGCGATCGACACATTGTTAGGAAATCTTAGAGATCCGGCGGAAAGCTGAAGGACTTATCGTTCGGCTGCACCCATAACGTCACTACTTTTGTTTTGCGGCTTTTGTCCGCGTCCGAAATATCCGGAAATGGTGAAAACGGACTGATGGCGATGTTCACTTCAACCGACGTGCTTTTTTGCGGCGCCTTGGCTCCCATCACTTTATAGCTTTTAACCGGTCCGTAATAGCCCTGCGGGCCCCAGTCTGCCAGAAAATCGTTCATCTTGTAGGTCGCCGATGGTTTCCACAAGGAATATGCCTGCGCCGTTTCGCCGGCCACCAGCGCATCAAAGAAATGTTCGGCGGCTTTCTTTTCCGGATAGTACCGGAACGCAAAATAAAGCACCGTGACAAGTACAATAACTACCGCCCCTAGTGTGAATGCCATCGCGTGCGACTTGTGGGGTTTTTCTACGGGTGGTTCAAGTAATGACATGCTGGGTCTCCAGCCTGCGATGGTACTGTGGGCACTCCCGTTCTAGTCTGGCCCGGTAGAAACTTTAGCAAGAGATTTGCGCAGCCGCAAACCTTCCCTTTCTTTGGACGCCGTGGGGACGTCAGAAGTTTCCGTCTGTCGTTGTGGTCGACGAACAAGGAGGAAGACAATGCGTCTCTTGAAGGAGAAATTCGGCGGAACTATCCGGCCAGTGCGCCGCCCGATCCCTCTGGAAGCTCGATCGCATACTTTGTGCGAGTCTTCTCACGATGTATTTCGAAGGCGAGTTCAATCAGTTTGTCAACCAGTTCTCGAAATGGAATCCCGCTGGCTTCCCACAATTTGGGGTACATGCTGATCGAGGTAAATCCCGGAATGGTGTTCACTTCGTTCAAGTACAACTTCCCGCCTTTTTCCTCCAGGAAGAAATCCACGCGAGCCATGCCGGAAAGCTCCAGTGTGCGGAACGCATCGACCGCAAGCGCCTGAATGTTTTTCGCCTGCGCGGGTTTCAGGTCCGCCGGAATCAGCAGTTGCGTGCCTTCTTCCAAATACTTCGCCGTGTAATCATAAAATTCCCGGTGGGGAACTATTTCTCCGGGAATGGAAGCCTTCGGATCGTGATTGCCGAGCACGGCCACTTCAATCTCGCGCGCCGTCACCGACTTTTCCACCAGAATTTTCAGGCCATACTCAGCCGCAAAATCCAGCGCCGGGCCCAACTCTTCGGAGTTATGCACTTTTGTCATTCCCACGGAAGATCCCAGAGTCGCGGGCTTTACGAAGACTGGGTAGGTAAACTTTTCCTCGATAGAGCTTTTAACAGCGCTGCGTTCGTTCTCCCATTGCCAGCGATGAACCGTTAGCCACGGTACTACGGGTATGCCCACGTCATGGCAGAGCCGCTTCGAAACATCTTTGTCCATGCCGATCGCGGACCCCAGCACTCCGGCGCCCACAAACGGAAGCCCGGAAAGCTCAAGCATGCCCTGGATCGTGCCATCTTCGCCAAATGTTCCGTGCATCACTGGGAAGATTACGTCGAAGCGTTGCGCTCCTGCGCCGCGATCCAGGGGAACGAGTGCCGCTTCCGTCGGGTCTGCAGTCAACATCACACGGCGGCCGCTCTTCAGCACATCTGGCAGCATTTTTACGGCGCCTTCACCGATGAGCCAGTGCCCATCCTTGGTGATGCCGATGGGCACCGGTTCAAACTTGTCCGGGTCCATGCCACGAATCACCGAGGCAGCGGAAGCCAGGGAAACTTCGTGTTCACCAGAGCGTCCTCCGAACAGCACTCCTACACGAAGCCTTTTCTTTTTTTCAGGGGTCACAGGTCGTTCTCATCCCGCCAGGCGATAAAATCTGAAAACTATCTAGACTTCCTTTATAAGGGGAATGAGAGGAAAATGGAATGCGCTCACACGCCGAAGTTTCTCTAACAGCAACGGCAATCCGCATTACAGCAATAAGAAACCGCCGGAGAACCGAAGCTCCCCGGCGGGCCAGTGACATGGTTCAGATCTAAAATGAGTAGCGCAACGCGAATTCCATTACGCGCGGCTTAGATAGCGTGCCGCTGTACAGACCGATGGAAGTCGGGTTTGTCAGCGCGCTGTTGAAGGTGATGGTTGCCGCGTCAAACCGCACAGAGTTGGTCAGGTTAAAGGCATAAGCGCTGAATCGCAGTGCCTGCCGCTCGGTAATGTGGAAAGTTTTGTTCAGACCCGCATCGATGCCGAAGAACCCCTGGCCGCGGAAGTTGTTTCGTTGACCAGACTCGCCAGGGTAGGGAAGCCGCACAACGCTGTTCCAGTAGGCACTCGGATCGGCATTGCCGATATCGAATGCGTATGGCTGTCCGTCGATGAATGTCAGCTTTTGATTGACGGGAGCCGTCTGCTCTATGTTTCCCGACAACTGGAAGTTGGTGTTCCACGTGCCTCCTGCTGGGACGCCGAACGGAAAACCGCTCGTCCAACGCCAAATTCCGGAGAACTCCCAGCCTCCGAGAAATAGGTCGGTGAACCGGTTCCAGTCGTGGCCAAACCTCTGGCCGCGCCCGAACGGCAGATCGTACACCCAGTTGGCGTTGATCTGATGGCGGACGTCGAAATC
Source organism: Candidatus Acidiferrales bacterium (assembly GCA_963741365.1). GTDB lineage: Bacteria > Acidobacteriota > Terriglobia > Acidiferrales > UBA7541 > Acidiferrum. The sequence continues at coordinate 405,730 of CAVUHY010000014.1, forward strand.
CGAGACGCCGCGCAGCTGATTCGGCGCCCAAGTGTTGATGATCGCGCTCAAACCGCCAAACGTAGGGACACGTTCGGAGTCTGAGCCAACGTCAATCGATTTTGAGAGCACATAGTTGAAGTCAAATTGCAATCCATGCGTCTTGGGGCTGCGCACGGAGAATTGACCGGCGTTGTAGGCGCTATTGCCCAAGCTGGACCACGCATAGAGCGCGGAGAATTCCGTATTATAAAAAGCGTAGGGCGTGTCGACGCCATTGATATTGGCGCACGCCGGGAAGCAGAACGAGTCAAACACGTTTACGAAATTGCTGGCACCCAATGTCGATGCACCCCAGTTGCAGAGGAACAGTTCGTACATCGACTGCGTTGCGGTGGGATTCGGGACCCCTGTTCCATTACACGTTGAGCCATCAACTCCGGCCGCGGTGGGAAACAGATTTTGCCAGTACGGCATCGGTTGAACTTGCGAAACAGGTGTATTCGCCTGTGCGAGCTTGGCGAATGCCGTCGCTGCTGTGAAGTAGTCCACGCCAGACTTCGGATCTTTCAGATCTAGTGGCATCGCCAGGTCGCGCTGCTGCAACAGCCGGTGAGCAAGACGGCCTACGTAGGCAGCTTCCACTACTAAGCCGCCGGGCAATTCGCGAGATACCGAAAAATCGATCGTTTCCGAGTAGGGAGTCTTCAACTTGTCGTCGAAGCCGAAGGTGATTTGCTGCAATGGATTGTTGAGCGTACTGACTGGCGGTGTGTAGGGAAATGGAGCGGTCGGCGGTGGATTGATCAGCACGCCATCCGGACTTTCTATTGGGATGATTCCCGCTCCGGCATAGCGAAGCGCGCCGTCGATGGATTGGCTTCCCGCCGCGTTACTCACGATCGTGTTCAGACCGAACGAACCGTTTTGATCAAATGTATCGACCAGCGCGGTGCCGAAGTGGTCATACACGATGCCGAATCCGCCGCGAATTGAGGTTTTACCTGCTCCACCAAACAATGATTGCATTAAGCCGCCAGTAGGATTCGGGGAATATGCAAAGGAAAATCGGGGTCCCAGGTCCTTGTAATCCCACGGCCAGTAGGGCGGCTTGCCATTGGCTTTGCCGCTCGGGCTATAGGTGATGGTCTCGTCGGAGGTCTGCCCTAGATTCATTGCTATGGCGCGATTGGTGACGTATTGGTTCAAGCTGGAGTTTGGCGAAACCTGGTTGCCGTCGGCCTCGTATACGGGCTGCAGCAGCGAGTAACGAAGTCCGAATGTCAGGGTGAGAGTCGGTTTTACATGCCAGGAATCTTGCACATAAAAGTCGCTTTCCCACGAGCGGAAGTGTTTAGGCACTAGCGTGCCCTGGGGGATCTGATCATTTTGTGCGGTTCGATTGTACTGTGCGACGCCTTCCGTAATGATCCCGGTCAGATTTATCACAGCGTAGTCATAGGGCGTGGGGTTGTTCGGATCTACCGCGGGAAATCCGAACGCACCCGGATCCAGGCTTCCGCCACTGCCCGATGCTCCTTCAGGCAGGTAGTTGGGATTTGTCGACGCATAGTTGATGTTGGCGATATCCGTCGCCCGATTGTTCTGTATGTAGCGGATGTTGGTCCCGAACTGGAGGGTGTGCTTCCCTTTCGTCCAGCTGAGGTCATCGGTCCAGTTGTAAACGGGAATCTGGAAGTTGCTCGTGAACGAAGTTGATGGTGACGTCGAATTGATGCTGGGATGCAGGTCGTCGTAGAAACGGAACGTTACGTTCGGGCCGTTCTCGAGTCCAGCATTCGATTGGCTTTGGCGGGTAAGCCCAAAACGAAAACTATTTACCAGGGTATTGGACAGCGTCGCCGTGTATCCCACGGCAATCGCACGGCTCGTATCTCGAATTACGTTGATTGGTTCGCCGTTCGGGAACTGCGGCGGCTGTGAAGTTATGTCCGTCTGATAATTTCCACGCACGAATAGCCGCTGCGTACCAGAGCGCGTGAGATTGTAATCGATCCGCGCGATCGAGGTATTCAGATGTGTCGGATTGGGAGCAGAAAATGTATAACAGGCGATATTGAAACCGTCGTTGTTTCCGCAACCTTCTGAATTGGCCTTCGGATACTGCTGGAACAACCCCGTGCCCTGAGCGTTGGCAACCAACGGATTCACCCCAGGCCCCAGCGGACAGGTGCCCTGCGGAAAACCTGGTTGCGGTATGGTGCAATGCGTATCCATTGCCGCGATTTGAGCCGGGCCTACGCCATACGCTCCGGGTGCGACGTTCCAGGTCTTCGTTAGTCCCTGAACGCTTCCGCCTGGGCAATCGGAGGCTGTCTCGCAGGGGTAAAAAATCACGCCGTCCTGAGCGTTCGGCGTCGGAACATTTCGTGTAACCTGTTGGTTTTCCGCTTGCCTCTGTCCTTCGTAGGTTCCGAAGAAAAACAGCCGGTCTTTTAGAATCGGCCCACCGAGAGCGCCGCCGAAAGTATTGCGTACAACTTTGCCAGCTATGTTCGGCAGTCCGGCGCTCAATTGCGCTTGTTTGTTGAACCAATCGTTTGCCGCAGTCACTGTCGGGCGGTTTTGCTCGTACGCGGATCCGTGGAAGGAATTAGAGCCACTTTTGGTCACCAGAGTCACTTGCCCGCCCGACGAACGACCTTGATCCGCGTTGTCGCCGATGGTCGTCACGCGAAATTCGTCGATGGAATCCAGCGTGGATCGCACCGCGCCCTGAAACGCCTTGCCGGTGCTTTGCTGATTGTTGTCCACGCCATCCAGAGTGATATTGGCCTGGTCGCTTCGCCCTCCATTCAGCGCGCCGTTGCGGGTATCAATCGTGTCGTTGACCTGGTTACCCACAAAGGTGACGCCTGGTTGAAGGCTCAACACCCCGGCCGCATCTCTGCCCTCAAACGGCAATGCAAGGATGTGCTGGGTGTCGAAGGTGTTTCCTAGGGTCGCGTCCTGCGTGTTCATCAACTGCTGGCCCGCCACGACCTCCACCGTGGTAGTTCCCGTCGCGATTTGTAATTGAATGTCGCTATTAGCCGGCGTTGAGACCTGTAGCGTCAATCCCGTCTGCTTGTAAGGGGCAAATCCAGCCGCGTTTACGCTGAGCGTATATGTAGAAGGCCGGACTTCGCGGAATTGATAGGCGCCGTCTTTGTCCGTATGAGTTGTCAAGGTGACGGAAATTTCCGTATTGCTCAGAGTCACTTCGGCGTCGGGAACCACAGAGCCGCCCGGGTCGACAATCGTGCCCCGCAAAGTCGTCGTTCCGCTCTGCGCGTATGAGAATGAGATGGAAATGAAGAAGAGAAACAGTGCAGACACGATGTGCCTGCTCGAAGTCCATTGCATGGACTCTCCTTTCGAGCACCAAACAAGTTTCGGTGACGAACTGAGTGAACCACCAATGAACCTAGGAGTGGGCGGCCAGAAACATCTCAGCCCAACCCATCCCATGCAACCCGTCGCAAACAGTCACACCCAACTACTATCGAGTTCCTACCTTTTTACGAGTGAAGACGCCGTGAGTCAATCGGGAAATTTGTAAATTTTTTGCTGCGAAGCGCTAACTATTTTTCGTCATTGGCGTCTGCCCAGCGACCACGACGCCAAATCGTCGAACAGCGCATGATGCCCGCAAATTTTCGTCTTTGTCTGGCTGTAATCTTCGAGTTTCCAATTTTTGTAGAGCCACCTATGCAAGGAAATCTAAAATTCAGAATCTAAATCTCAAAATTTAGAATTTACAACGAACGGCCGCCTTTCGCGCTAGAACTGCCAGCTCAGTGGCTGCAAATTCCCCTAGGTGCCGGTATGCCACAAATCCAGTTTTTCATACAGGATTTGTAATTTACTTGGCTGTGAAATGCTGACGCCCAGATAGATGCCAGTACGCGAATGCCCTCCGCGATACCGCAGCACGTTCCCGCGCCAAGATCGTGCCACATCACGTCCAGAACTTCTGGCGGTAGGGCTCTTGAAGATTGCGCCGCGAGCCTGATGATACGAATCGCAGATTGTTTCCGGTGGTAGCGCAGCCTGGCATGCCGCATTAACTCGACGCACTGTTCGCCCGCCTGTTTTGCAGTGGTGATGAAAATCAGGATTCTGGGTAATTTGCGGGACGATAGAGCCCTGTCGTAGTGAAGCGATTGCCGGATTCGCTTCAGAGTCTAAAGTCGCGCCCCTACAGAATTTTCTTCCCCAACCCCGAAAGTACCAGCTCCACGCCGAGCAGCGCCGTGCGGTTATGCTCGTCAATCACCGGATTAATCTCTACAATTTCCAAGGAAACCATCGCATCGCTGTCCGCAATCATTTCCATCGCCAGGTGCGCTTCGCGATACGTCACGCCTCCACGCACCGGCGTGCCCACTCCCGGAGCATCCGACGGGTCCACGAAATCCATATCCAGGCTTACTGCAATCCCATCCGTATCGTCCATCGCATATTTCAACGCATCGGACATCACTTCTCGCATTCCCCGCTCGTCAATATCGCGCATCGTGAACACGTGCACGCCCGACTTTTTCACCAGCTTGCGCTCCTGAGCGTCCAGATCGCGGATTCCCACCAGCACGATGTTTTGCGGCTCGATCTTCGGCTGGAAACCTAGCAAGTCCACCAGCTCCGGCGCGCCATAACCCATCACCGCTGCCAGCGGCATCCCGTGAACGTTTCCCGATGGCGATGAATCCGGTGTGTTCATGTCTCCGTGCGCGTCGAGCCAGATGTAACCCACCTGCTGCTTCTCCTTGCGGAAATGGGCGGATACGCCAGATGCAGTTCCCGCCGCAATCGAATGATCGCCGCCGAGAATCAGCGGCAGAAAACCTTCTTCAAGTGCCTTCTTCGTGGCTTCCGCCAAGTCCTTGCACGCCTCTGCAATTTCCGCTAGATACTTGGCGCGCTTTTCGCCCACCGGCATCTCTTCCGGCTGCTTTACCGCGATGTTGCCGGTATCTTCCACCTGATAATTCAGTTGCTTGATGCGTGAGTGGAGCCCGGCTACCCGCAAAGCGGATGGCCCCATATCAACGCCACGCCGACTAGCCCCAAGGTCCATGGGCACGCCAATGATTCTGATCTTTTTGCTCATGAACAATTACCCTTAATGAGTGAATTGCGCCGAAAGAACTTTGTTGAACGAGCCTCTCCCCGGAGAGGTGACGCTGCCCGGATCAATCTTGCCTTGTCGGGTCGCCGGGCATTACGGTCTGGGGATGAGGTTTGCTGAACCTGTTTTGTTCCAGCTAAGGATATACCCGATAAATCATCCGGGGGAAGGGGATGACCTCTCGAATGTGCTCGGTGCCGCAGATCCAGGCCACCGTGCGCTCGAGGCCCATACCAAAACCGGAGTGCGGCACACTCCCATAGAGGCGCAAATCCAGGTACCACCGGAAGGCCTCTAGTGGTAAGTTGTGTTCTTTCAATCGCTTAACAAGCAGGTCATAGTCATGAATGCGTTGGCTGCCGCCGATGATCTCGCCATAGCCTTCCGGAGCGAGCATGTCGAAGGCCAGTGCCAGGTCTGGACGCCCGGCGTCCGGCTGCATATAAAACGCCTTAATTGCCGCAGGATAGCGATGCACGATGAGCGGCTTGTCGTACTCGCTGGAGATGATCGTTTCCTCGTCCCCACCGAAATCATCGCCGAATCTCGCCGGGTTCCCGCGTTTCTGAAGCACGCCGATGGCTTCCTCGTAGCTGATCCGCGGGAATGGCGGCTTGATGTTTTCCAATTTCCTGACGTTCCGTTTCAGCACTTCTAGGTCACGAGACTTGTTCTTCACAACGCTCTGCACAATGGCGCCGACCAGCCCTTCGCTTAGGTCCATCATGTCGCCAAGTTCGGCGTATGCTGCTTCGGGTTCCAGCATCCAGAACTCCGTCAAGTGCCGCCGGGTCTTCGATTTCTCCGCGCGAAAGGTAGGCCCAAACGTATACACTTTGCCCAGCGCCATCGCCGTCGCTTCGATGTACAACTGTCCGCTTTGCGTTAGATACGCCTTTTGATCATCGATGTAATTCACTTCAAACAGTGTGGAAGTCCCCTCGCAAGCAGAGGGCGTGAACATCGGCGCGTCAGTCAGCGTATAGCCGAGGCTATCCATGTAATCGCGTGCCGCGCGAACCGCTTCGGCTCGGATCCGGAGAATCGCCGCCTGTCTGGGAGTACGGATCCACAAATGCCGCTGGTCGAGTAGAAAATCGACACCGTGTTCTTTCAGCTGAATGGGAAAAGAAGTCGCTTCGGAAACTTTTTGTAACACTTCGACGTGAGTGACACCCATCTCGAAGCCGCCCAGTGCCCGCTGCTCCGCGCGGATCTTTCCCGTTACGATTACGCTCGATTCCTGTGTCAAGCCCTTGAGTGCCGCGAACGCCTCCGGAGTTTCTTTCAGCGAACAAACTCCTTGGATAAATCCAGTCCCATCCCGGAAAATCGGGAACACCAGCTTCCCGGATTCGCGAATGTTGTACAGCCATCCGCGTATCGTAACTTCCTGCCCGTCGAATTGTCCCGCATTCTCAATCGTGATAATGGTCATTGCAAGGCTCTCTGTCGTCGGCTCAAACCAACAGTTTACCAGAGTTAGCGAAACGGCCCGAAATGGGGCAATCAGCTCTATGAATTTGCCAGCGTTTTAATGCCCGGCAATCCCAATAAACGCTCATCTGCAGTGACCAACGTCAAATTCAAAACCTTTGCGGTAGCTGCGATTAGTCGATCGGAAGGATCTTTGTGCACAGAAAAATCCAATGAAGCCAGCGCAATTTCATGGGTCAGAAAAGCTTCCTTAAACCCCAAGGTTGCAGCACTCACCCACTCTGTCAGGGTGCCGTCGAGCTCGACCCTACCTTTTTTTCGTGCAAAGCCAGAGCTTCCCACGTGCTTACGGGAGAAAGCCACATCTCATTGTGCGGATCTTTCAGCAGCCGCGTAACCCGGTGCCGAAGTCGCTTAGGATCTATCTGAGTCCAGAGCCAGATGTGCGTATCTAGGAGCAATTTCAATCGCGCAAAACCTCCCACTCGTCTTCATCCATGGCCGGAGAGATGATGTCGCCGACAATTCTGGAGTCTTTCATCCGCCCGAACATTGCCGCACGATCTATCGCTGGCTCGGGTGGCACAACTTCGGCTACCGGCTTTCCATGCCGTGTAATCCGCATAGGCGTGCGCGTCTTGCGCACTGCTTCCAGCATCGCCAGGCACTTGGCCTTGAACTCCGAAATGGGCACTTCGATCATTGATTTCACCTTCTGACCAAATTATAGAACATAGTCAAAATAATGGTCAATTCGCGATTGGCTTTTGACAGCTGAGGAATGCCCACATTTTCGCCGAACCGGACGCTTTCCACCACTACCTTGCCGACAGAGTTCCTCACACAAATCGAAATGCTTTCCTTGTGCACCGCTAGCCCGATATATTTAACGCTGGTCATAAAAGGGTGCTCCTTTCTGGAGAATTCGAGCAACGCACTCAAAACGTACTCCAGGGGCGCCCTTTTATGATGTGTGCCTTGTCTTGGCGAAACTCGCTCTAAGTCAAGCGGCTATTTGCACCCATCGTCGACCTTAGGCTGGTTAATCCGGGACTAATTGCAATCCTCTTCCAAGCGGTCGAGCGACTTGGACGCTGCGGCAAGCTGGTCGGAAAGGGATGGAGCGTCCGGGCCGGTCTTTTCTTTTAGTTCTAGCGTAAGCGGCAGATCCTTAACGGGGCTGGATTTGAAAAGGGCAATCGCCGCAGGCCAGTCAATCGACCCCTCGTAGGGAGGAAGATGTTCATCCTTCTCGCCATGATTGTCGTGAATGTGCACGCTGACCGTAAGTTCGCGCAGCGGCTCGAACCTTGCTGCTACTCGCTCTTTCTCGGCCCCGTCCGTTAGTTGAGCGTGACCAATATCAAAGTTGAAGCGCACCGACGTGAGACGCGTCTCGTCTACAAAGGAACGCAGGTAAGCCGGATCGCCCATCTCACTGGTGGTGTTTTCCACACAGATAGTTACACCGGCGTGGTGTGCATGCAGCGAAAGATGTTCCAGCGAACTGAATGCCGCATCCCGTTTGCGCGGATCGGCACTCTCTCGCGAACCGCCCATATGCAGAATCAACCGCGCAAACGGCAAATCCTGTGCCGTATCCAGAACGCGTTTTAGTTCGTCCATGGCTTCAATCCGCCGAACGCGTTCCACTTCTGTGATCGAAAGTGGCGAACTGCCTTCGCGGTTGATATCCAGGTCGCGGCTGGTCGGCGCATGCAAGGAATGCAACTTTAAATGATTGTCGGCGAGTGCCATCGCCATATTGCGAACTTCGGTTTGCGTCGCATAGTCGAAATGGCTTCGCGTGGCGAAAATCTCCACGCCCTCAAAGCGCGCGGCGGAAATCTGTGACAACACCTCGGGCGTCAGCTTCTTGGAGACGAAAAGGTAGGTGGAGAGTATTCTTTGCATACGGGTTTGATTTTACGTTGAGAACGCACCGCCCGGAAACTGTCAGAAGCACTACGAGACGTAAAGTTAACTCCCGACCTGAACGCATTCGATGATAAATAAAGCCCACGGCTGACCCTTCGTTCCGAAGATCGACCGCGCCACAACGCTCACCCGTTTTCGCGTCGATCCCAATCGCATTCACGAGCCCAATATGCCCTTTTCGCTCCCGTTCATAACGCTTCAAGCCGACGGTTCATTCCACCGCGACATCACAACAACTTTTCGGCCGTACGTTCATGAACGGAGCGATGCTAACCATAACGAATTGGCCGCTTTCTGGGACCGTGGAGATGGGGAAGTTGAAGCGATCGAGATTCCGCGTCACAATTCGTGGTGATGGATGTCACACAGTTTTGGGTCATATGGCGCATAACGGAACAAAATCAAACTTCTTTCGTTTCCTGGCTATCTGGAAATTATTGATTTTCCGTGCCTTACAGGCTCAGCAGAAACAGCTGTTGCGATGGACTTTGGCCGAGCACATGCCTTTGTGTGTGCCGTGCAGACTAGTCGAAAGGAAAACACTCGAATGTCAACGCGCCCAATGTTTGCAACACCTTCTTCCCATTTTGGAACGTCCCAGCATTTGCACAGGAAGCCGCCCTCACCGTATGGCTTGGGCATGCCGGAAGCCTGTTCCGGCTGCCAATTGGGCGAGACCGAATTTTTTTGCCGTTTATCGGAGCACTCCAAGGCAGCGCTCGATCAGATCAAGCATGTCAGCTCTTATCCCGAGCATTCGATTATCTTCATGGAAGGCGAAGATGCCCGTGGCGTGTACATTTTGTGCCAGGGCCGCGCGAAACTCCTCACGACCAACGGTGAAGGCAAGACGCTCATACTGAAGATTGCCAAACCCGGAGAAGTGCTCGGCCTGAACTCTTTGCTGACCGGAAGGCCGCACGACATCACGGTGGAGACATTGCAACCATCGCAACTGGCATTCGTGAGCCGGCAGGAGTTCATGCGTTACATCAAGGAACACAGCGATGCCTGCTTCCGAGTGGCGCAACATGCCGGGCGCGACTGCCATTCCGCGTACGAAAGCGTGCGCTCAATTGGCCTGAGCAGCTCCGCTTCGGAGAAGCTGGCGCGATTTCTGGTGGAATGGTCCATGGATGGAAAAGTCACGGAAGGCGTGTTACGCGTCAAACTGGCTCTGACGCATGAAGAGATTGCGCAACTCATCGGCAGTTCGCGCGAAACCGTCAGCCGCACGCTCAGCGAATTCAAGCGGCAAAACTTGTTGGAACTCAACGGTTCCACAATGCTGTTGCGCAACAAGAGCGCGCTACAGCACCTTGCCGGAATATAATTGCTCCGCATCGCCGGTCAACGGGCGGCTTTTGCCGTCCGTCTTCCTGTTGCGCAGAATGCTCCGTTCGAAGCGCTTTTTTTGGCTACGAACTTCCGACTGGCCTGCGTCTCCTGCCGCCTTTCCGGTTGCGGCCGTTTTTTGTGGCGCTTGCAATTGCGCAGTTTGCCCCGCTAGGCCGACAAGGCTCACCTGTACTTATTGAAGTTGTAAATTGTAGGCGGAGAGTTGCGTTGTCGTGCCCGTCCCGGCTTTTTCCGGGGCCGAATTGTCTCATTCAAACCGGTGAAGCGAAGCGAGAGTTCAGTGACCTGGAGTCCAGGCGTGCCGGCACCTGCACCACCGGTTCCTGCCGCGGTTTCGGCGGTCGATGCGGCAGACCTTACTCTTGTCTGCGTGGCGAACTGGCCGGCCAGGGCGATTAGTTGATTTGGCAAGTCCTGGAACGCGGCGGGACCGAATTGTTGGATTAGTTTGGCGGCCTGGTCAAACGCCTGGATTTCCGCCGGGCTTAAGTCAAGCGCGGAGAGTTGCGCATTCAGCGTTTGCAGCAGGTCCTGGGTGAACGTGGGAATGGCAGGCGTCGTGAAGCGATCACCTTGCTCTTTCCGAGTGCGCGCGGGCTGTTGCTGCTCGAACTGGCGATTCTGATTTGGCTACTGCGAAGTGGCAGAAGCGTTTTCGACTCCGTTGAACAGACGTTCGGCGAGCCCAATTAATCAAGAAAGACTCATAGCTACCCCCATAGCGATTGCACGTTACCCACGCGGATGCCAGTGGTATCGGCCGAAGTCGTCGAAACTTTGGTCCTTGCCGCACCCTCGGTCCGTGGATTTCTGGGAGGGCTACGTAAATCTTGCTGATTGCCCGACTTGTTTGGCCCCGATAAGAAAAGGAGCGGAATCAGGAGGGACTAAAATCGACAGATCGGAGTCGGAGGGCTAAATCGATCGTGCGCAGTAAAACGCTGGCGTACGTTCCGTGGAGCAAGGCTACGACTTCGCCGAGGAGAGGTCAGTGTTTGGAGCTGATCTGACGCGGAAAAGGAGATCGTGAAATTTATCGTCGCCTAGCACCCGCCGCAATTCCCTGAAGCCAAAGAGCGGAATGAACGTGCTAAACACGACCAGGCTACGGCTGAGGAGTTCGTCGAAACGTACTTCTCGTGACGCCGTGGCCATACTTGCACCATGCACAAGGCGCCTGATCAGTTCCTCCACGATGTGAAAGCCGAACACGAGCAAGCCAAACAGAAATGCCTTGTAGACGGCTGACACAAGCAATGGCTTTGCTTCATGCTTTTTGCCAAGGTGCAGATATTCCCCGATGAGTATGACTTTGGCGATGACGAGAGCGTTGAGCAATGCAAAACCGTAGTTGAGATACGAAACATGATACGTGTCCAGCAAAAGCATGCTGTAGGTGGCAAGGGCGCAGAAGAAAAAGGCCAGGTACAAGAAAATTACGGCAAACTCCTTGAACTCGTGCGCGGCTTTCTGCTTCAAGCTCGATTTCTCGGCATTTTCTGTGGTCATTTTGCACTCCTTCGAGTGAGATACCGAGTAGAGATGGTGACTTCACAATGGCGGCATTTAAATTCTCCACGGTCCGCCACCTTGAAGTTAGCGGTGCGCGGCACTGTAGCTGAACAGTTTTTGGCACTCTTTTCGGAGGAAGCCTCCGGTAACGGGGACGCGGTGACTACCTTTTTCGAGTACGAATTTGCAGGAGATGAGGCATGCTCGCCACTTGTATTCATCGGTGCCGCGCTTGCGGCCATAGGCAGCAATGTCTTCCTGAGAAACACCGTAGACGACGGCGCCAATCCTGGACCACACGCAGGCACCGGCGCACATGGCACAAGGTTCGTGCGTCGAGTAGAGGACAAAGTCGGAGAGGTAGCGGCCATAGCCGCTCGAGACATATTTGAGGGTTTCGAGTTCGACGTGTTTGATGCTTGAACCCGAAGTTTTTACGCGGTTGCCGGCGCTGGCGATGACGACTTCGCGCTTGCCGATCAGGCGGGTGATGACGGCGCCGATAGGATAGTCGCCGCGGTCACCGGCCCGTTTAGCTTCGGCGATAGCCAGGTCCATGAATTTCTTTCGCGGCTTGAAAGAAGAGGGGATCATACCGATAGACTATCACCGTTTGCTGCGAACGCTTCTCAGGAGGAGCCGATTGGTGTGAGCTTACGCGGAATTGTGGAGAAATTACACCGATGAAGATTCAGGCAAAGTGGCTGCCACTTATTATTTTGTTGTTGATTGTGAATCGGACGGAGGCGGTGAAGGCGCAGCAGTCGCCGTCAGATGGATGCGTATGTGGTGCTAGCGATGAGCATTTGAGGTAGCGCGACTATCTGTGGCGATCGTGAAGGACGGCAAGGTGGTGATGGCCAAGGGGTATGGCGTGCGAAAGATGGGAGAGCCGACACCGGTCGATGAGGATACATTGTTTGAAATCGGATCGAACACAAAGCGTTTACGGCTCCGCCCGTCGCGACACTGGTCGATGAAGGAAAGTTGAGCTGGGATGATCCGGTGTATGAGGGGCTAGTACGAGTGGTACGGGTCGAAAGAGATGCGCATTCGCGATCGCTGTGTAATCGGAGCGGGCTGGTGTCGGGCGAAGGCGACCTGATGTTCTGGCCGCTCACTACTCTTACGCGCGATGAAGTTGTGTAGCGGTTGCGGTTTCTGAATCCGGCGACGAGTTTTCGCAGCCACTATGCTTACAACAATCTGATGTTCGTAACCGCAGGGTAGGTGGTTGCCGAAAATTCCGGAAAAAGCTGGGACGAATAAATAAGGGAAAAGATTTTCCGCCCGCTGGGCATGAACAATACCAACACCAGCGCAACAGCGTTTAAGACGACGGGGAACTGGGCATATCTGCGCGAAAAGCCCTTAGACTTCGCTCAGGGCAGGCCTGTGCCACTCAATTATTCAGAGAGAAATTCCACGGATGGGGGGCCGGGGAGGATGCCTGCTGTGGTGCCGCGTTCGATTAGTTCGCATACGGCCTTTTTGCCCTTGTTGCCATAGCCGAGGGTCCACTTGTTGACGTACATGCCGACAAATTTGTCGGCGAGTTCGGGATCCATTCGGCGGGCAAACTGCATGGCGTAATTGAGGGCCTCTTCGCGGTGCTCGAGGCTGTAGGAGACGCTATCGCGAATGGTCTTGGCGATGAGGCGGCCGAGTTCAGGTCCAAGTGAGCGCCGGACCGCGTTCCCGCCGAGAGGCAGGGGCAGGCCGGTGAGTTCCTGCCACCAGATGCCGAGGTCAATGATGCGGTGGAGGCCGTGCTGCTGGAAGAAGAGCTGGCCCTCGTGAATCAGGAGGCCGGCTTCGATCACATCGTTTTTCACCGCTTCCATAATTTTGTCGAACGGCATGACCACCGCGTCAAAGTCGGGTTGAAAGAGTTTCAACGTGAGATAGGCAGTGGTTTTCAAACCGGGCACGCCGACACGCTTGCCTTTCAGATCTTGCGGCCGCATGGACTTGGTGGAAACGACGATAGGGCCGTAACCTTCGCCGAAGCTGGCGCCACAATCGAGCAAAATGTATTTATCTCGCAGGGAAGGATAGGCGGCGAAGCTGACCGCGGTGACGTCGTAAGTTTCCGTCAAGGCGGCTTCGTTCAACGTCTGAATGTCGGAAAGGATGTGCGTGAATTTGTAACCGGGAGTGGGCAGTTTGTGGGTGGCCAGGCCGTAAAACATGAACGCATCATCGGAGTCCGGCGAATGAGCCAGTTTTATTTCGCGGGGCGCTTTTTCCGTTTGCGATGCGGTTTGTCTTGCAGCCATGAGCGTCGGTCCCTTTGCTCCAGCGCGGCCACATCGAAGAGACATCGATACCCTTCACACTCTCGGGGAAAGAATGGAAATAGGGCAATCGATGCGTGAACGAACGTGGCGTTGGCCGGGTTAAAACAGCAACAGAGAGACTAACACAGAGGGGTAGCTGGAAGAAAGCGCGCGGCGGCTAGATAGCAGAGACCATGTGTGCGATGGCGTCTTCGAAGTTGACCCGGCCTTCGAGATAAGGTTGCCAGTACGTGATAAGGACGTGGAGATAGTCTTCCCAACCGCGTTGCGTGAGATTGTTTTTCAACTCGTCGGGCAAGGTAGCGAATTTTGGTTTGGGCGGCGAGTTCGAGGTGGAAGGGCTGTCTACGCCGCTGCCTTGAACGATGGGGCGAAGAACTTCACTGGTGGTGTAATAGATGAGGGCGTGCCAGAGATTGCGCGGAATGGGCTTTTCACGCTGGCGGCATTCGCGGGCGATGGCATTCTGGACGGGGAGGGCCAGTCCGTGCGATGACTCGTGAAAAAGCACTTCGAGTGCGTTGGAGCCCTGATTTCGGGGATCGGTGCTGGAAATTGTGACATGCAACGGATCGAGCGTAGTGTAAGCCCCCGCGGCATTGGCGAAGGCACAGACTTCGACACGAATTTTTTCCTTGGGCCATTTCGACTGGTAAATTTCCGCTAGTCGTTCCGAAAGACCGACGCCTTGCTCGCGGACCAGCGGAGCGACGCGGATGACCCAGCGACGATTCGCGCGGTTGTGATCGGCCCACCAGTGGGCGCGGTAAATGTTGGCGACCGATTCAAGGACGGCCCCTTCTTTCCCGGGGAGGCCGGCATCACAGAACTGCTTTTTTTTCCCGGTGAGCTCGTCGCAATCCTCGAAATCACCCAATTGGTCTTTGAGAAGAGTCAGGTCGATGTTGATCTGAAGATCTTTCATTGTGAAGGTAGCGGCGTAGAAGGCGATGGCGTCGTCCCAGAGTTTTTGCTCGGAAGAAGAGAGAACGAGGGTGGAACCGGGAGTCTGGTGGAGGACCGGACCAGAGGATTTGCTGCCAGACTCGCGCTGATCTTTGGCGGCCTGGCGGGCGCGCGCTTCGTGGTAGAGAAAATGATGGAGATTGACCCAGAAACCACTGTGAAATTCGAAGACGGGCAATGGGCCGTAGACAGAGTCAATTTCCTGAGCGCTACCGATCGGAGTCACAGCCGCAAGCAAGAAGCAGATAGCGATGAGTGCGAAAAAGTGTAAATGAATGCGCATTAGGGTGAAGGCGAAATGGTAGCGCATAATTGGCCAGCAACAAATTCGCAATTGGGTCGGAGTGCGGAGGAAAGGACTATGGAGAAAGCGCAGAGTCCGCTGAGTCACGCGGAGAAGAGAAATTTCTTGAAGCGGTCAGAATTCCCGCTGGGGGTCGGAAAGCCAACGATCGAGTTTAATCAGTTCTTGGGAAGGAATATCGGTGAAGGCGATACCCTTACCGAGGCTGGGGCTTTTGTAGACGACTGTACCGAGCGCTTCGAGGATTTCATCGTGGTGGATGAGACGCCGGCGAAGCTTTGTTCCGGAGGGATAAGGGTTAAGAGTGTCCATGTAGCAACCGGTGCGGCGAGGTTGGCGCCGCGGGGCAGTTCCAATTCAGGGACGGCCAAAACCATGGAATTTCGAGGCACGCCGCTGCACCGTGACATCGGGCATTCGCAGCTCCAGTCGAGCCAGCATGATCTAGTCGATCCACCTGGAGAGGCGAGAGTCTGGCGAGCAAAACTTAACTCAAGCTGGGCAATTCTGGAAGACGCGCTTTGCGAAGTATGTCGCAAGAGCAAGTTCGGTCCAAACTCGGGCGTCGTGCGGAACAGGATTCCGCGGAAGAAATTAGGAGTGCTCCATGCAGATTAAACTGGCGAGTGTGACGGTCGCGGACCAGAAGAAGGCGCTGCGTTTTCTACGCCGGCGTACTCGGTTTCGTAAAGAAGGAAGATATACCGATCAAAAGGCGTTGTTTGAAGCCGGGGATTCCGGCGGCCGCGTTTATCGCGAAAGATATCCAGGCGGAATAAGAAACTGGGTGTGCATTTCCGTGGAGAAGCGATGAGCATGGCGCCGATGGTCTCGACAGTGTTCGAGAATATTTGCGGCAATCTGATCAGTTTGGTGCAGCCGGCGAGATAAATCGAGCGCGGTTCTAACTTTAGCGCTTTTGGCAGACGAAAACCCAGGACAGGCCTGTGCTACAAAAAATTATTCGAGCTTGGGATCGATTTCGCTGCCTACCGAGCCTTGACGATCGGCGGCGTGGAGCGTTCCGCTTGTATCGCGAAAGAAAGAACGAACTCCGCTGCGGTTGTATTCCGAGGGAATCGCTGCCAGTTCATATTTGGCGGGCGCACCGGAATTGTTGGCACCGACGATGACATAGCGAAAAACGAAACCATCTTTTCGCCCAGCGGCAAGATCCTGGCCGATAAGGCCAGCCTTCTCCGGTTTCGCGGAGCCTTGCGGGGGCGGGCCAAGAACGGACAAGCTGTCCGGTAAGCGTGTGTACGTTTTGCGATAGGTTTCCACAGCTTCGGTAATTTCTCTCAGATAAGCAATGGCCAGTTTTTCATTGGCTTGAATCTCGGCGCGATCCCATTCTTCTTCCAGCGAAGGCAAATCCAGAAGCAACAAGCCGAGCGAGAGAAGTTTCCACTGACCGTTCTCGCGAACCATGGTGATGGTGACCTTACGGGAGGCTGAGCCCGTGGAGTCCGAAGCGTCCTTGATTTCGAAGGGCAGGTAAGCGAGATTGTCGCGGAGTTCGACTTTGCCGATCTGGATTTGCGTGGTGACTTCAGGATTGGAACAGGAGACGAGATACGCGTCGTTGGAAGTGTTTTCGCTGCGTGGCTGTCCGGGTTTGTCGAGAAGCACGAAGCGCTTCAGGAATGTGGAACGGGCCGTGGGAGTGATGCGCGAAAAAGCCTCGGCATTGCGCGCGGTAAGAGCTTGGCGGAAATCGGTGGCATTCTGGGTGCAAGCGGCCAAGATGGCGTCGCGCAAAACGGTGGCGGGGCTTGGCGATGGCGAGGTTTGCCCGGCACGCACAGCCGATGCCAGCAACAATGCCGACGCCAAGACTACGGCACATGGATAGAGCAGCGAACTACGCGAAAACCTCAACAGGAGTTCCTTTCAGTCTTTTGCCGCCTCCAAAATGATGGCCAAATTCTGAGTAAAAGCTGAACGCGGCATCACTTCCTTGCATCCGGCGGCGCGAGCTTGCGCGGCGAGCTCGGTTTGTACATGAGACAAAAACGCCAGCACCCGCAGGTCTTTGTGAGTTGCCCGCAGCGACTGAATGGTTGCTATAGGATCCGCTCGGGCATTGAGATCGACGATCACCAGACGAGTTGGCGGATCGAGTAAGCCAACTAAACCACTGGGATTGGATGCGACCTTGAACTCAACTCCGAGTTGCTTGGCGGTTTCCGCGATTTTCATCTGGAAGAAAAGATCGTCCATGTAGCCTACGGCTCTGGCCATGAAAATTCCCCCCGGTAATGAACAAAACAGCTTTTGGTCATTACAATGACGATTCGAAATTAGGTTAGTGGTCCGCGCCGGCGGGATGCGCGCCGACGGTTTTGTCTGGCACATCGCCAGCGCGACCTTTGACGCGATCGTAGACACTGATTTGACTGACGGAGCCGAGTGCTTCGTTGTAGAAGGTGGGCACGCCAAGCAAGGTGCGTAACTCTTCATTGAACTTGCGAAGGTTTTCGAGGTGACTCGCGAGGGCCGGAATTTTCAGCCCTTCATCGGTTAGCAAAAATTTCTGGTAACCGGCGTCCCAGAGCCGGCTGAACTGGCGGTTCACCATGATAGTGGGAAGGATGGTCATCTGAAAGCGGCCGTCATTATCCTGCCGAAGCTCCGCACCGCAACCGTACTTTTCCACCCGAACCACGCCACGGGTGCTGCCAACGGAAAAACCGTGAGCAGTAAGTGTGTCGATGGTTTTCTTTTCAAAGCGTTCGTCAACGTTCCACATGATGCATTCAGAGTACGATTCCGCGGAGATTGTGTAAAGGGTGGCGGGCCGATTGAGGCGGGGGAAATGGGAAGAAAAACAAGAACAGCAAAAAAAGAGTTGACAGGTCGAGTTGCTCCGATGTACATTTCCATATGGTTATGGAACCACAAGGTTATGAACGAATGCCACCGGAGCGGCTGGATGCGACGTTTGCCGCGCTGGCTGATCCCACGCGGCGAGCGATCCTGGCTCGATTGGCCTCCGGAGAAGCATCGGTAAATGAGTTGGCCGCGCCATTCGAGATGAGCCAACCCGCGATATCCAAACACCTGAAGGTGCTGGAACGGGCCGGGTTGATCACCCGCGGTAAGGACGCACAAAGACGGCCGCGACGGCTCGAAGCAGAGCCACTGGCGGAAGCGACGGAATGGCTGGAACGTTATCGCGAGTTTTGGGAAGAGTCGTACTTGCGGTTGGACGCCTTGCTGAATGAAATGAAACTCGAAAAGAAAAACATGAACGCGAAGAAGCGATAAGAGGAGGACCGAAATGAAGCAAGTCGGGAAATTGCAGGTGAGCACACCGAGCGAACGCGAGATTGCTTTGACACGCGAATTCAATGCGCCGCGGCGGCTGGTTTTCGATGCGTTGACCAAGCCGGAATTGTTGAAGCGCTGGACTGACCGGGCCGCAGGGATGGACATTTGCTGTGTGCGAGATTGATTTGCGGGTGGGCGGCGCGTACCGTTTCGAGTGGAGCAAAGCAGGCGGAATACAGATGGGAGTAAGCGGCGTGTTTCAGGGAGGTGTTGCAGTCCGGAGCGCTAGGTAAACACGGAGCAATTCGATGAGCCGTGGTATCCCGGCGAGGCCATCGTGACGAACGCGCTGGCCGAAGCGGGATGGCAAAACAACGCTCACGCTAACAGTGCTTTACGAATCGCGAGAGGCTCGTGACATCGCGTTGCAGTCGCCGATGGAGCAGGGAGTGGCCATGGGCTTCGACCGGCTGGCGGAGATTGTGGAGAAGCCATGAAAGGAATATATTTTAAGAAGCATCGTCGCAGTGGTCGTGGGGGCTGTAGTGACAGTATTGCGCTCTCGGTTGGAACGGACAAGGTGATGCAAGAAACAGGGATCTTTCCCGGAGCCGGAAAAGTGATGAGCGATGGTCTGTTCGCGCTGGCGACGGCTTACCGAACGGCGTACGGGTTTTCGGCGCTTACCTTACAGCGACGGCTGGCGCCAAACCGGCCGATGTTGCACGCGTTGATATTCGGCGCGTTGGGACTTGTGGCGACCATAGGAGGAGCTGGTGGCAACGTGGAATAAATTGCCGGGGTTGGGGCCGCGATGGTATCCGATAGGCCTTGTGATACTGGGTCTCTTTCAATGGTGGATAGGAGGGAAGCTGCGTGTGATGCAGTTAGTCGCGAAAAGTTGAGGAATGTGAATTGCATGGAGCGACGGATTCCTCAGGAGTTAAAGCCGCACTCGACCCACTGAGAGATTGTTAAGCCAAACTACAGATGCTTTCGACGAGAGATGGCGAGCGATCGACGAGAAGGAGAGGCGGAAATGGAAAAGCGGGACATTGTGGTTACTCGAGTATATGACGCGCCCGTTGAGCGGGCATGGAAATCGTGGAGCGAGTCCGAAGAGGTAAGGAAATGGTGGGGACCGGATCATTTTAGTTCGCCGAGTGCCGAAATGGATTTTCGTGAAGGCGGAACGTCGATAGTGTGCATGCGCGCTCCAAAGGAATTCGGCGGGCAGGATATGTACAGCGTGTGGGCTTACAAGAAGATCGAACCGATGCGGACGATCGATTTCGTACAAAATCTGGCCGACAAAGATGGGAAGGTGATGGAGCCAGTCAAGTTGGGGAAGCCGCCGGAGTTTCCCATAGAAATGCGGACGGTGGTGACATTTAAAGCGTTGGGAAGCGGAAGGACAGAGATGACCGTGAGGGAGTACGACTGGCCGGTACGTCCGATGCTAAAGATGTCCGAAATGGGTTTGAACCAGTGCCTCGACAAGATGGGAAGGAGCTTTCAGCAATGATCAACACAGGAACGCTGCAGGTAACTACGCCAACAGAGAGAGAGATTGTACTCACCCGCGTATTTGAAGCACCGCGACGAATGGTATTTGACGCGCTGACCAAGCCGGAACTGTTGAAGCGCTGGTTCGGGCCACGCGGATGGTCGCTGAAAGTTTGCGAAGTGGATCTGAGAGTGGGTGGCGCGTGGCGATTTGTGCTGAGCGGACCGGGCGGAGATAAAATGAGCATGCACGGGGAGTACCGGGAGATTGCAGCGCCGGACCGAAGTGTGCATACGGAAACAATCGATCCGTTTGCGGTGGAGTCCATTGTGACGACGGTACTGGTGGAGAGCAGAGGAAAGACTACGCTGACGGGGACGATCCGCTACCCGTCGCAGAAAATCCGCGACATAGTAGTGAAGTCGGGAATCGAGCACGGTGCGGCGGAGTGCTACGACAAACTGGCGGAGATGTTGGCGGTGACAACTGGTGATCCGACGGAGGGGAAAGCGAAGGGGGCATGAACAACTGCATACGTCCTCGCCGCATTCTCCGCCGCGTTATTGCCCTGATCGTGGGCCTGCTGGCAATCATCATTCTCGCCATCACCATCGCGGCTCACTTGGCGTTCGACACAGATGGATTGATGGCGAGTGCGGAGCAGAAAACGACAACATCGCGCGACGGTACGATCATCGCCTATGAGCAGTCTGGCAAAGGGCCAGTAGTGGTTCTGGTAGCTTCCGCTTTAGCGGATCGCGGGGCGGCAAGGCGGCTGGCGAAGCACCTGTCCGAGCAATTTACCGTCGCTAATTATGACCGACGCGGCCGGGGTAAGAGCGGAGATACACCACCGTACAGCCCCGAACGCGAGGTAGAAGATATCGACGCGCTGATCCAGTCTTTGGGTGGAACCGCGTTTCTTTTTGGCAGTTCTTCCGGCGCAGCGCTTGCCCTTGATGCGACGAACCGCCTCGGATCAGAAGTGAAAGGGCTATTCCTGTATGAACCGCCCTTTATCGTTGATGACAGCCGGCCTCCCATGCCTGAAACCCTTTCTAGTCAAATCACCGAACTGGTATCGGCCGGCCGCCACAACGATGCGGTGAAGGCTTTCTTCACAAAGGGCATGGGCCTTCCTCCTTTCGGTGTGACCATGATGCGCGCATTTATGCCTGGATGGTCAAAGATGGAAGGCCTGGCGCATACATTGCCATACGATCTGGCGGTAATGGAGGGAACTCAAACGGGCAAACCGTTACCCGCAGAACGGTGGACGTCGGTTTCGACACCGACGCTGGTGATGGCAGGGGAGAAGAGCGAGCCATTTTTTCATAGCGGCGGCAAGACGATCGCCGGTCTGCTTCCCCATGCGAAATACCGGTCTCTGGCCGGCGGGACACATGGTGCGGTTCTCTTTTCGGCAAAGGAGCTTGCTGCCGAGGTCGAACGATTTTTTCTTAGCGAAGAGCTCCAAGCACCAAATTGATTTGGCCCGAGACTTGGTATTGAGGCTGCCTAGAGTCATGTGAAGGTGAACCACTCAATCGGTTTGCGGCATCCAACAAGGGAACTCCGCTATTGAACTCATGCGAGCGCGCCCGAGAGTCGTCAAGGATGCAAATGTTACCGGCACTTGGCCGACGATTTGAAAAACTTGAATGGCAGAAAGGAAAACTGCTTGCGGAACTTACGCAATGGCCGGCTTCGCGGCTACGTTTCCGGCCAAACCCAGAGGGATGGAGCGCCCTGGAGGTGCTTGACCATCTGATCAAAGTCGAAAAAGGCATTCTGGATGCGGTGCGGGAGCAACTCGCCAGCGGTTCTCCAACTACGTTCACAAATCGAGTAGCTGCCTGGCTTGTGATCAGCGTAATGCATTCACCACTGCGAGTAAGAGTGCCGGACAAAGTAAGATTTGTTCTGCCGCAGACGGAAAATGATCTGGAGGAATTGGCGGCGAACTGGTGCGAGATTCGACAACAACTTGGCAACCTGCTTAAGTCCTTGCCACCGATCCACTTGCGTTGTGGACTTTTCCAGCACCCGGTCAGCGGGTGGATGAACATAGGAAGTACCTTGGCGTTTCTCTCTGCGCACTTGCATCATCATGGATATCAGCTGAAGCGGCTGAAGGCCGCAGCGCTGAATTATTGGAGTTGTTCCTGGCCTTAGCATCGGCTATTTGCGAGAAGAATATGATGGTACAGAGGAACAACGATAGACTTGAGCAGAGAATAATGGAGTAGACGAGAGATTTCTCCACTGTGAGAAAGCAGATTACGCTGACTTTTCGGTCAAGATGACATGCAGCTGAAAATGGGCTGGGGTGCGCGCGGACTTTTCCAGGTAAGCAGAAGCGCGTAAGATGGATTGAAGGACAATTACATATTATGGCCACGAAAGAACAAACGTTTATCGCGCACGCGCCAGCGGCGAGCTTAACCAACGAAGAGATCCTGCGGTACAGTAGGCATCTGATCATGCCGGAAGTGGGGATGGACGGTCAGCTGAAGTTGAAAGGCGCAAAAGCACTGCTGATCGGCACAGGCGGATTGGGCGCGCCGCTCGGACTGTACCTGACAGCGGCGGGAGTCGGCAAAATCGGGCTGGTGGATTTTGACGTCGTGGACTTCACAAATCTTCAGAGGCAAGTGACGTTCGGCTCAAGCGACGTAGGCAAGCCGAAGACGGAAGCAGCGAAGGCGCGGTTGAACAATCTGAATCCCGACGTGGAGATCACCACGTACGAAACGAAGCTGACGAGCACGAATGCGCTGGAGATATTCAAGGACTATGACGTCATCGTGGACGGAACGGATAACTTCCCGACACGCTACCTGGTCAACGACGCGTGCGTGCTGCTGGGCAAGCCGAATGTGTATGGCTCGATTTTCCGGTTTGAGGGACAGGCAACGGTGTTCAGCATGCCCGATGGGCCCTGCTATCGCTGCTTGTACCCAGAGCCGCCTCCGCCGGGATTGGTGCCCTCTTGCGCCGAAGGCGGAGTGCTCGGAGTGCTGCCGGGAATTATCGGGTCGCTGCAGGCGATGGAGACGATCAAGCTGCTGATTGGTCGCGGCGAATCGTTGGTAGGACGATTGCTGTTGTTCGATGCCTTGGGATTGAAGTTTCGCGAGTTGAAATTGCGGAAGAACCCGAATTGCCCTGTGTGCGGAACGAATCGCACCATCACGAAGTTGATCGACTATTACGAATTCTGTGGCGTACGAGGCGAGGAAGCGCCGGAAGTAGATTTACACGTGCCGGAAATGACGCCGCAGGAGTTGAAGCAGCGGCTGGACCGCAGGGAAGATCTTTTTATCCTGGATGTGCGCGAGCCGCACGAATACCAGATCTGCAACCTGAAGGGGCATTTAATTCCGCTGGGGGAATTACCGCGGCGCGTACATGAACTGGATTCGTCCAACGAAATTGTGGCGCACTGCCGAAGCGGGAAGCGTTCCGCGGAGGCAGTAGACTTTTTGCGGAAGGCAGGATTTCGAAAGGTGCACAATCTGCGCGGAGGGATTTTGTCATGGTCCACGGAAGTGGATCCGACGGTGCCGAGGTATTAGCAAGGTTCGGCGGCACATTGCGGCTGCAGGCTGTTGGCTGACAACTTTGGAGTGAAGAACACGGAGGGCAATTTGGCAGCGACGAAGTTAACGATCATTAACAATGGGCCGATTCGAGTAGAAGGCGATTTTGAGGTCGTGGATCAGGAAGGGAATGCGTTCGGTCTCGGCGGACGCTCGGTGATTTCTTTCTGCCGCTGCAGTCATTCGGGAAATCTTCCGTTTTGCGACGGCTCGCACAAACGTAATAATTTCAGTAGCACGGTGACGGCTCGCGATCTGCCGCCTCCAGTCCCGAAACCATGAGCATGCCCGGCGAGAAATGGCGTCGTCGTTAAGCCACAAAACCCTGAGAAACCCGGCTATTCCGATAGATGAGACAGTCTCAAATCGAGAAACTGCAAGATGTTGGGGAGGGCTTGTCTAATAGCCTGCTAACTATCTGGATACATTAGCGATAGAATGCCAATAGGGACCTTTGCGGACGGGTGATGCGTCTCGTGCGGGGTCTCACGTGGGAAAACCTTCTTTTGGTCCGTTTTTAAGCTATTAAGAATCCTAAATTTACGGAATCTAGTCTTCGGCTTGAATAGGCATGGAACGTGCTAGTCCGTCAGTTGTCGGGTTTCTCCGACAATTGGGGGATGCGTTGGGAGATTGGGCCAAGATTACGGGGTTTCTCCGCAAGGATCGCGGAAACCTTCCGGCCATCGGCTACGGATTCATCGTCGCCATGTATCTCGCCACAGTCTTCTATTCCCGTACTTCTCATGCCGCGGGCTCCCCGAACACGTATTTGTTTCTGGAAGTAGGCGGATCGCTGTTGAGTTTCTGCTATGCGGCGAATGCGCTGGTGCGCTTCCGGGGCACGCATGATCGAGTGGCGCTGATCCTGGCGTTCGGTTTTGTGTTGTCGGGAACGATCGAGACGCTTAGTTACTTCGGGCTGAACAATCTGTTGCATGCCGGACCGGTTGCGCTTTCGCATGTACCGATGGGCTGGATGGTTGGGCGCACACTGTTGGCGGTCTTAATCCTTGCTGCACTTGCGGTAGAGCGTTTCCTGCCGACGGCGCGTCAACCGAGCCGAGAAACGGCAGGAGCCCTGTTTGTGGTGGCGGGTGCGGCGTACGTGACCAGCGCCGCATTTTTGGCAGCTCCCGCAACGCCCGTGGCGAAGGCGAGTGCGTTCCTTTCGCGGCCCTGGGAATTGCTACCGGGTGGCCTGTTCCTGCTCGCTGCTATCTTCCTGTATCGCCGATATAACTCTGGCAAGAAAAACGACAGCGATGCTTCCATTTACGATTATTCGCTTTTCCTAGTGGCGTTGCTAAATGCCGCTTGCCACCTGGCTGCCTTGTTTTCACGCCGGCTGTTCGATGGGCCCTTCTTCTTGGCCGAGCTCAGCAAAGTGGCCAGCTACGCGATCATTCTTTGCGGCGCGTTGATTGACCAGGCGCGGTTGTTCGATCAAGTGCGCACAATGGCCGTGAGCGATTCGCTGACTGGACTTGCGAATTACCGGCGGCTGATCGCGGTGATCGAATCGGAGTTGGAACGTTCCCGCCGGACACAGCGGCCATTCACCATAGTGCTGATGGATATGGATGGATTGAAGACCATCAATGATCATTATGGGCATTTGGTGGGAAGCCGGTCGCTGGTGCGACTGGGAAAGATACTGCGTAGCCATTCGCGAGCCATTGACACGGCGGCGCGGTACGGCGGAGATGAGTTTGCGCTGGTGTTGCCGGAAGCGCCAAGGGACATCGCGACGCGAGTAGCATCTCGAATTCGGGAACGGCTCGCTGCAGAACCAGAAGAACCTCAACTTTCTGTGAGCGCGGGTATTGCTGCGTATCCGGAAGACGGCGACACACCCGAAAAACTTCTGGGTGCGGCGGACCGCATGTTGTACCGGATGAAGCATCGCGGCAGCGCCATAAATTCCATTGCACGCATCGCAGCGTGCCTCTGAGGAGATGCGAATGCCCCCCAGAGTGAGCCACCAATTCCATCGACGCGAAAATAGGATACCGATGGAAATTCCGGTGGTGCTGGAAGGGCACCGGCAAGTGCCGGGAGCGGAATCGACGTTTACAGAAAACGTCAGCGTGAAGGGCGCGCGAGTGGTCAGCGTCCGCCGGTGGGAAAAGGGATCCCCGGTTGTTTTCGCGTCACGCACGGGAGAGTTTCGTTCGGCGGCTCGGGTCGCATACTGCCAGCCATTGCACGGCGACGGCTTTGCAATTGGAGTGGAGTTCCTCGAAACCAAAGGACGATGGGTAGTCGAATCTACGAATTAGCTTGACCAATTTTGGCAAGTGGATAGGAGGGAACTACTGGAGAATTCTTTTCAGGAAGAAGTTACTAGCGCAAAGCGAGCGCCGCACGGGTAGGAATTACCGCCGGCGCTCTCTTAATTTGGAGCGAAGCAATTTTGGAAAATGGATTGGGTCGCGCGAGCAGCGCGGCGCGTAGCGGCTTGCTTCACCGACTACCGGCAGCCGGAACGGATCGAACACCGCCTGGAAGAAATGTTGGCGCAGCGCATCTACGGGCTGGCGCTGGGCTATGAAGACCTGAACGATCACGAGCAACTGCGGCAGGATCCGCTGTTGGGGGTGTTGGCCGGGAAGAGAGATCTGGGGGAGCCGCTGGCCGGCAAGAGCACGCTGAACCGGTTGGAACTGACACCGGTGGGTTCCCCTGCCACGGAACGCTACAACAAGATCAGCTATTCCGCCGAAGCGCTCGACACCCTGCTGGTCGATCTTTTTTTGGAAGCGCACCCGCCTGCACCACGCGAAATCGTGCTGGACTTGGATGCCACCGACACGCCGCTGCACGGACGACAGGAAGCACGTTTTTTCCACGGTTACTACGGGCACTACTGTTATCTGCCGCTGTATGTGTTCTGCGGAGATCATCTACTGTGTGCACGACTGCGGCCCTCGAACATCGATGCGAGCGCTGGAAGTCTCGAAGAACTGCAGCGCATCGTGCAGCAGATTCGCGCGCGGTGGCCGAAGACTCGCATCATTCTGCGCGCGGACTCGGGCTTCTGCCGGGAAGAGTTGCTGGGGTGGTGCGAAAACAACGATGTGGCCTATGTATTTGGCTTTGCGCGGAACAAGCGCTTACGACGGATCATCGGCCGCGCCATACAGGAAGCCAAACAAGAGCATCGGCGCACGGGAAAACCGGCGCGGGTGTTCTGTGAGTTCGCTTATCGCACGCAGAAAAGCTGGTCGCGGGCGCGGCGTGTGATCGCCAAAGCCGAACAGATCGAAGGCAAGGAAAATCCTCGCTACCTGGTTACGTCTCTCGGCAAGGAAGCCTGGTCTGCACAGAAACTCTATGAGCAGCTCTACTGCGCGAGAGGCGAGATGGAGAATCGCATCAAGGAGCAGTTGAGCCTGTTCGCGGACCGGATGAGCACAGAGACCCTGCGGGCTAATCAGTTGCGGCTGTACTTCTCCTCACTGGCCTATGTGCTGGTCGAGGCCTTGCGGCGGTTGGGCTTGGCAGGCACGGAGTGGGCGGAGGCCCAAGTCGATACCATTCGGCTGAAGCTGCTGAAAATCGCCGCACAAGTGCGCATCACTGCGCGCCGCATCTGGGTTCGCTACAGTTTTGCCTATCCCTGGCAGAACGTCTTCGCTGCGGCCTGGACGGCGCTGCGCTGCTGAACAAAAGGCCAAAACAAAATCTTGTCTCGCACTTCCAGAAGCAGTCGAAGTTTGCCTGAAGAACGTTTTTTAACAGGGCTGCGGACAACCGGGAGCCCCCAAATCGACAGAAATAGTTCAGCAGAGAAAACCAATTAACAGAAAGCCTGAATCCCTCAGTCAATTTGGCTCTTGTGAGAAAAGGCAGTTAGACGCGGTTTTTGGAAAAATTGCAGAGGGTAAGCGGCACAGTCAGGAGTGCCTGTGCCACTTCAGAGAGGAACGCTAGAGAGCGACGAGAGTGAGTTTGATGTCGGCGTTTTTCCATGCGGAGTGGAATTGTTTTTCAACCCAGGCGGCGTCGGCATCTCGTTTTTGCATACGCAGGGCTTCCATCAAGCCGAATAGAGAGCGAGGATTGCGCGGGTTCTGCCGGAGGTCGGCCCGAAAAACCTGTTCTGCCTCGGTTGGCTTATTTGCGGCGAGCAGAGCGGCGCCTAGCGATTCGCGGACGGGATAATACCAGTCTCTAGGCTCCGTGTAATTGAGTGAGTCCTGAATTTCGACAGCCTTTTGCCAGTGAGTTATGGCTTCGTCCTTGTTGCCGCTTGCGGTGGCAAGACGTGCTTCGACCACCTGTCCGGCAACACTCAAAACATCTTTTGCTTTGTTCTGTTCACCAAACATGGCGTCGGCCGGGAATGCACTAGCCTCCGCGTTGAAGAGAGCTTGTTCTTTCTTCGCATCGTCGAGCTTGTTGGTAGCGGTAAAAGCTAGGACGCGCGAGTATCGCCACATCGCGTGGGTGGCCGGAGTCTCTTTGAGCGGCTCAGGGCGAGAGAGTACGGCGCTCCATTTGTTAAAGCGCACATCGACCCAAATGGGAGTCATCACGAACATATCGAGCATCGGCATCATTTTCACGTGAGGAAGAAGTCGGGCGGCCATGGAATCGGCCGCATTTTTTGCCTCCGCATAGTGCCCCGCCATGCTTGCCGCCATGGCCTGGAAGTGTTCGTTGTGGCTGTGATACATGAGGTCGTAAATGCTTCCGGTTCTGCCAGCTTCAGCGGCGTACTCACGATCTACCTTTGCGGCTTGGGCATTGTTGCGTGCGGCTTCCTCATAATTGCCGGTGCGTTCGTAGATGTGCGCGGGCATATGCACGAGGTGGCCGGCGTTGGGAACCATGATGTCGAGGCGGTGAGCACTGGGCAAAGCGCGAGCTGGGTCGTTCGAGGCTTCGACGGCGTGAATGTAATAGTGATTGGCGCCCGCGTGGTTTTGATCGCGCGCGAGCACCGATTCCAGGACGCGGACAATTTCCTGCGTGTTTTCCGTTGGCTGGCCGTCGTGAGTCCAAAGCTTCCAGGGGTTAAGATCCATCAAGCTCTCGGCATAAAAAGTGGCGGCATCGAGGTCGTCCGGATATTTTTCGGAGAGAGCCTTCATGGCTGAAGCATAGTCTCGCGAAAGCTTCTTGTAGTCCGCCTTAGCTTCGCCTGAATAACGAGTGAGGAGAGCCGCGACGTAATCCCGTTCGACTTCTGGCGCATTCACTGCAAGCTTTTGCGCTTTTTGTACCGTCTCATACCCGATCTTTTCGCGCTCGGCATCGACATCCATGTTGTAGTTTGGGCCGACGGCGAAGGCGATGCCCCACAAAGGCATGGGTGAAGAAGGGTCGAGTTCTGCGGCGCGTTGGAAAGAGCGCACGGCCTCTTCATGATTAAATCCGTAGAGCAAGGTGATGCCCTGATCGAAATACTGTTGCGCCGGAAGACTTTTTGTCTGGATGGGATGGTGCTGGCGGCCCACTGCTGTTAGCGATAGACCGGCCGACTTGGGATGGACCGTCTTATCCTGAGCGGCGATCGCTGTGATGCCGAGTAATAAAACACAAAGGCCTCTGACGGGGGAGTACATGCATGCCTCTTTCCAGGTTACCTGGCGACTGGATAAAGCAGACCAGGATGATCGCTTATTCGAGGATTTATACCATAGGGCCAGTGGCGCGCTAACCTATTTTCGCGTTAGTCGCCAGGGGCAAATGCCGCACCTACGACGTTAATTTCCAAGGAGAACATCGTAAACCTTTATGGTTTCATCGACCATGCGGTCCACGGAAAATTTCAGCTCCACCTGGTTTCGGCCTTGTTCGCCGAGTTCGCGCGCAATCTGCGGGTCAATTAGAAGTTTTTTTACGGCTGCTAGGATCAATTGTGCGTCTGGCTCTTCGACGAGGAGTCCACTTTTTTCGTTTTCGATAATTTCGGGAAAAGCGCAGCGGCGAGACGCGACGGAAGGAATTGCATAGCCCATGGCGGCTAAAAGCGAGGTTCCAAGCCCCTCGAAGAGGGCAGGGAAAAGAAAGATATCAAGAGCCTCGTAGACACTCTCAATATCTTTTACAAAACCGGCGAAAATCACCGAGGTCAAAAGATCCAACGATTTCGCGAGTCTCTCAAGTGCAGGGCGATAAGAGCCTTCACCAGCTAACAAAAGGCGAGCGTTTGGATACTCTTTGCGCAATTCCGCCAGGGCGCCGATGAGAAATTCCTGGCCCTTGTCTGGCAGAAGGACGGCGACGCAGCCGAGCAATGGCCCGTCGTCGGCAATGCCCCATCGTGCGCGGGCGACGCGACGCTGCTCAGGGGTTGTTCGATTGCGGATGGCGACGCCTTCGTAGACGACTCGCAACTTTTCTTTCTTCGCACCGGAAGCGGCGGCTTGCACCGCGACCCACTGCGAGTTAGCAAGAATGCAGCTTGCGGAATTGTAGCGTGCGCGAGCGATGGCGCTCTTACCGATGGGGTAACCCACGCGACGGGAAACGACGAAGGGGACGTGCCGCTGCACACCCGCAAACCAGGCGGCGGTGAGTCCATGGGCTTCGTTGGCATGGACAAGTTGGATCCGTCCGTCTCTCAGCAGTGTCGCGATCTTTGCGGCAGCTGGGAGGCGCAGTAAACCACGAGAGACTTTATGCACGAAGATGCCGGCCTTGGAGGCTCGATGGCTGAGGGAGGAACCCTCCGCGGCGATAAGTTCGGGCGCGTGGCCGCGTTCACACAAGCCTTTTAAGAGCAACAATGCCTGATTCTGGCCGCCGCGCCATTCTGTTTCAAGATCGACAATCAGGGGAATCATTTCTCTCTCGTGCTCGCGCCACCATTCATGACGGTTCGCTTGGCCCGCTGCTCTGCTTCGACCAGTTTGCCCAGCTTGGCATATTTCAAGCGCACTCCGCGCGCGGCCATTTGGGCGATTAGTGCTCCGCGGTATCCGTCCAGAAGTCCGGCGCCAAGGAAAAAATGGCGTGCCCAGCTCCACGGGGTGGCCAGCCACATGGCGGCGCGCCACCTGCGCCGACCACTGTCGAACATTTCCTGGGCGATGGCGGTAGTGTAGCGGTCGAGCTTAGCTTCGTGCTCGGCAAAATTTCGAATGCTGTAGTGAAGCAAATCTCCATGCAGACGGCCGATCTTGCCGTCGTAGTTCAGAGCAGAATGAATCGCGCCAGAAAATTGGGTCTTTTGCCGGTGATAGATGCGCCGTTGCCAGTCCGGATACCAACGCGAGTGATGAATCCACGCCCCGAGGTACCACGTGAGGCGAGCCATTTCGTACACAGAAAATCGAGGTTCGTGCTTTTTCCAATTCTGGATCGAGAGCGTGAGCTCATTGCTGAGCTCTTCGTCGGCATCGAGAAGGAAAATCCAGTCGTGGGAGGCTAAAGAGGCGGCATAATTTTTCTGGTCGGCGTGATTGGTGAATGCGCGCTCGAAGACTCTTGCGCCGAAATTCCTGGCGATTTCTTGTGTTTGGTCAGTGCTGCCGCCATCTACCACGATGCATTCGTCGGCGACAGCTTGCGCGGATTGCAGAACGCGGGCAAGATTCTGCTCTTCATTTTGCGCCACGATGCAAATGCTGAGGAGCTTCATCTCTTGCGAGAAGCTACCACGGCTGCGAGCGTATCTCAAATCGAGAGATTGGCGGATGAGTGGAGGATAATTACGAGTCTTGTTTGGAGCGAAACGAGACTTGAATGGTGCTGTTTCCCACGCGGAACGCGGTACCGTCCTGCAATATGGCGGAGCGAACGCGACCCTCTTCAAAAAAAGTGCCGTTGGTGGAATTGAGGTCCTTTAAGTTCACGATGTTATCGCGGACCTCGAGAAGACAATGACGGCGAGAGATTTCTGGGTCGTTTAGAACGAAATCTGAACCTTTCCGGCCGACCACACTGCGACCTTGCGTGAGAGAGAAGGCCATTCCCTGATCCGGGCCGGATGTGACTGTCAGGACGATGTCGAAGTTGTCCGGCAGGCGGAGGCTATCATCGGCGGGAGGCAGTTCAGCGGTGCCCGTAGCAGCGTCGGTCTTACCAAAGGAGGGCATGGGCGAAATGACCATGGTCGCGTCGACCCGTCGTTTCACCTCCACGATGGAAGCTTGGCCACAACGGGTGCAACGGAATTGCACCTTCGGGTGTCTGGCAAGCAGATCATCCTTGAGAAGATGCTGCTGCCCGCAGTGGACGCAGCCGGTCTGCATGCTTCAACGCTAACACGGTGGGGCTTGGTTGAGGCAATCTCAGGAGGGGCTGGTGCAGCACTTGTTACTCGGTTTGGCAGGCAAGAAAGAAGGGAAGCGTGGCGCATGCACCTCCGAGGGTTCGGGGGAGTACGCGCAATTGTGCTAGCATTGACGATTCGAAACATGCAGGAGAACAACTGTGTCTGAACATATTTCCCGCAAAGAATTAAAGCAGGATAAGGTCCGCGAGACGATTGAACACGGCGCTGAAGCAGTACTCTCGCACACGCGAATTGCGACCATCATCTTGCTCACGGTCATCGTGGCTGCATCCGTTTACATTGGCTGGAAAGTGTATTCTGATCGCCAGAATGATCGGGCGCAGGCGGCGTTTGACGAGGGATTCAAGATTTACAGCGCGCCGATTCCGGCCGCCGGACAGCCCGTGCTGCCAGGCGAACTGACGTATGAAGATTCCGCGAAGCGATCTCAGGACGCGGAGGTGAAGTTCTCTGCGGCTGCTTCCAAGTATCCGAACACGAAGGCAGGAAAGATGGCGCGGTATTACTCCGCGCTGTGTCTGATGGACCTGGACAAGTTGAATCAGGCAACGGAAGAATTGAAAAAGTTGAATGCGGGATCAGACAAGGAACTGGGCGCGCTGGCGGACTACCAACGGGCGTTGATTGCGGAACGAACCGGAAAGACGGCGGAAGCCGAGAAGACTTTGCGCGCCCTGTCGGCGGCAGGATCGGTGCTGGTGCCGAAGCCGTTTGTGCTGCTGGAATTGGCAGGAGTTTTGCGCCAGACAGATCCGAAACAAGCGACCACGGTCTACGAACAAATAAAGAAGGATTATCCCAATTCACCCGTAGCAGAAGAAGCGGATCGCGGCCTGCAGGCGATCTCACCGAAATCGTAAAGAAGCAGCCATCCAAGCGGGAGGTCTCCGCCATCGACATCCCTCAACCGAGCGCTCCCTGGGCGATGCACTCCGGTCAATCCCGTGGCCGGCGATACCCGGAAGAATCGCATCCTTATCGCAGTGAATATGCACGCGATCGAGACCGAATTGTGCATTCGCGGGCATTCCGGCGATTGGAAGCAAAAACACAAGTATTCAGCGCGCGATTCTCCGACCACTTTCGCAACCGGCTGACGCACACGATTGAAGTAGCGCAAATCGCGCGGACCGTGGCTGCAGCCTTGGGTCTGAACGGCGAGCTTGTGGAAGCGCTCGCACTGGTGCATGACATCGGCCACCCACCGTTTGGCCACGCAGGCGAACGGAAATTGCATGAGCTGATGCAAGCGCGCGGGTCTCGGTTCAATCACAACCTTCATGCGCTGCGAATCGTCGAACAATTCGAGCATCGCTATCTGGAATTCAACGGACTAAATTTGACCTTTGAGGTGCGAGAGGGAATCGTCAAGCATTCCCGCGATTACAGCGAAGCAGAGTTTCCCGAATTGTCAGAGTACCTGCTGGGCCAGGGGCCGCCGCTGGAATCCCAATTAATCGACTGGGTCGATGAAATCGCCTATAACACGGCAGACCTCGACGACGCGCTGGAAGCTAACCTTTTAGACATTGAAGCGCTATGCGAACAGGTGCCGATTTTCGGCGAATCTTACAAAAGAGTCGACGCGCAGTACGCGGAGGCGCGAACCAAGCTGAAGTTCAACGAAGCGCTCCGAAAGATTTTCGATTATCTTGCCAGCGACCTGATTACAAATACAGAGAAACTCGTGAAAGAAGCGGGAGTACGGTCGGTGGAGGATATTCGTTGTTCTCCTGCTAGGCTGGCGCGCTTCAGCGAACCAACGAGAGAGCAAAACGCGCAGCTGAAGGCATTTCTTTTTGCGAATATTTACAACCACTCGGTTATAACCGAAGAGTGCGGCCGGTCGGTGCAATGCCTGGAGGAACTATTTCTATATTTCCTGGAACGGGCCGGCTCCATGCCGGCATCTTACGAAGAGATGACGGGCGAAACGGAACGGCACGTCGTGGTGTGCGACTATATCGCAGGCATGACAGATCAATTCTTGCTCCGGCAACATTATGAGCATTTGGAGCTAGGCAGAAAACGGCCAATTCCTTCCACGCATGAGCGCCAACGGCTAAAATAAATCCGCTACCCGGAGTCAGCCAAGATGAGCATGGCCGGAAGAGTTGTAAAGACGATTTTAATGGCG
Source organism: Candidatus Acidiferrales bacterium (assembly GCA_963741365.1). Taxonomy (GTDB): domain Bacteria; phylum Acidobacteriota; class Terriglobia; order Acidiferrales; family UBA7541; genus Acidiferrum. The sequence continues at coordinate 439,426 of CAVUHY010000014.1, forward strand.
CTGCAATTGTTGGGCGTCGTAGGCGCGACGCAAATTCCGGTGCTTACACCGGCCCTGGCGCCCGCAAATAATGCGCAGGCTCCTGCCGTTCCGCCGGATCCATTGGGACGCGATAATCCTCGGGGCACGATTCTCGGATTCATTCGAGCGGCGCAGGAGGAAAAGTACTCGGTTGCTGTTCAATACTTTCAGCCGGTGCCGCGGCGAGTGCGTGCGACTTCAGGGGAAGACACTGAACTTGCCGAACAGTTGCTGATAATCCTGAATCACAAATTCGCGGGTCCACTCGATTTTATCACTCGTGACCCTCAAGGCAAATTGGATGACGGATTGCCCGAAGATCAAGAAAAAGTAAGCGGCGTGTTGGGGACTGCAGACGAATTTCCGATTTATCTGGTTCGCCGGGAAGACGACCAGGGCCAAAAGTTGTGGTACTTTGCACGCGCGACGCTGGACCAGGTCCCGAAAATATACGAGTCATTGCAGTTTCCGACGTTTGAAAAGCACATTCCCCCGATGTTGGTAGAACATCGCTGGCTATTCGTACCGTGGTGGCAATGGATTGCGATGTTGTTATTCATTCCCGTGTGCTTGTTGATTGGGTATGTGATCATCTATGAGCTTGCGCAGATCGTTCGCCAATATCGCAAGTCCCGACACTTACCACCACTGCCCGTTGCGCCATTTTTCAGACTTGGGCCGGGGCCATTTGCTTGCGCCATTCTGATTCACTATTGGTTCGTAAGTTTCATTGGCACTTCGCTGCTCTATCGGCTGTATTACCGTCGAGTGATTTGGATTTTGCTCACGGTGGCATTTTATTGGCTTTTGACGCGGGTAACGCGATTCGTATCGGCGCGAATCGGGGCGAGCCTGGCAAGCAGGGGCATGCTGGCGGAACGGTCGATCGTAAGCCTTTTGCGCCGTTTCGTGGAGGTGGTGATATTTCTGTTCGTGACACTGTTTGTGCTGCATGGACTAGGCGTAGATGTCTCTGCGGCACTAGCGGGCGTCGGAATCGGAGGACTGGCGCTGGGCTTGGGCGCGCAGAAAACGTTTGAAAATATGTTCGGGGGCGTTTCGGTATTATTTGACAAGGTCATCCAGATCGGGGATCCGTGCAAGATCAACAACCAGGTGGGTACCGTGGAAGATATCGGGTTGCGATCCACACGATTGCGGACGACCGAACGAACGCTTTTAACAATTCCAAATGGCACGATGGCGACGGCGACGATTGAAAATCTGCGCTTCCGGGATAAGTTTCTTTGTCAACAAATAATTCGGTTGCGCTATGACCTTTCTCCCGAACACGTACGATTCGTACTGGGAGAAATACGCGAATTATTCTTCAAAGATCCGAGAGTGGAAGATTCATCGGCGAGAGTCCAGTTTATTCGCTTTGCGGACTACGCGCTGGAAGTGGAGATCTACGGTTATATCCTGGAGCCGGACTACGCGAGCTACCTGAAGTCTCAGGAAGAGCTGTTGCTGAAGGTGATGGATAGGCTCGAAAAGTATGGGGTGGTCGTGGCGCTGCCGACGCAGACAACGTTTGTGACGAAGGATTCGTGGAGCGATCCCGGGAAGGCGAAGACGCTAAAGGCGGCGATCGAAAAATCGAAAGAAGAAAAAGAAACGAAGCCGGGCAAGCCGGTGGTAGGGGAAGAGTAGGGTGGCCGCTCGAGGCTCAGGTAGACATAAAGGTGCCTATATATCGGAAAACTTCACGCGAGGTAGCTGGCTAGAAAAATGCTTTCAATAAATTATTGAGAAAAGGTGTTGCAGGCGGCAATGGAGCCGCTGTCGAGGCCCTTGCGAAACCAGTTCATGCGTTGCTCGGAACTCCCATGGGTAAATGTTTCGGGTTGAACGCGGCCTCGGGTCATCTTCTGGATATGGTCGTCGCCGACGGCTGCGGCGGCGCCGAGTGCGGACTGGACATCTTCGGGATCGAGCAGGCCACGTTGCTGGGTAGAGTGGGCCCAGACGCCGGCGAGGCAATCGGCCTGCAGCTCCATAGCGACGGAAAGCTGATTCCCTGCGCCCGGATTGCTTTGTTGCAAGCGGCGAACTTTCCCTTCGACGCCAATAATTTTTTGCACGTGATGACCAATTTCATGGGCCAAGACGTAGGCTTGAGCAAATTCGCCGGGCGCACCGAAGCGACGTTTCAATTCATCGTAAAAACCGAGGTCGATATAAACCTTCTCATCGCCGGGACAGTAGAAGGGTCCGGTTGCCGAATCCGCGCCGCCGCATGCGGATCGAGTAGCATCTCGAAATAAAACCAACTTTGCGTGACGATAAGGCGTGCCGGCTTGCTGAGGAAGAACTTCCGTCCAGGTCTTCTGTGCATCATCGAGAACAAAGGAAACGAATTGCACTAGGGGTTTTTCCGCCGCGTCGCGTCTTGAATCGGGCTGACTGGCCACCGAGGACGTGGGCGAGACGGAACCGCCGCCATTGCCGAGCAGAGCGAAGAAATTTTGCTTAAAAACGAGGCTCAAGATCCCCAGAATGATGATGCCGCCAATACCCAAGCGAAGGCCGCCGCCTCCACCAAAGCCACCACCGCCTCCCGCAGTTCGACGATCTTCAATATCATCACTTTGACCGCCCGGTGTCCAACGCATGACAAACTCTCCTTGCTGCAAAAGCTGCCTTTAGCCAGCAGTCTGAAAAAGTCTCTGGGATCTTGGCCGAGCGGCGCCGTTGAGATCGTACCATCGTGTTTGGCTGGCCGCGATCAAAAATCCTTCGGGGCAAAACGGCGCTCAAGGGATAGCAAACACCGATCTTCGTTGCATTTTCAGTTGCCCACAGATTAAATTCTAGCGATTGGAGCCACCATGAGCACCCAACCGATGACTTTACCATCCCGGTACTACATTGATGACGTTATATTCCGCCAGGAATTGGACAGGTTTTTCTGTAGAACCTGGTTTTGTGCAGGACGTACCGAGCAAGTGGAGCGCCCGGGAAGTTATTTCCTCTGTGAAGTGGCCGGCGAAAGCATCGTCGTGACGCGAGATGCGAGCGAAAAATTAAACGCCTTCTACAATGTTTGTCGGCATCGTGGCACGCGGATGTGCCGCGAATCGGAGGGAAACTTCGCGGGGCGCATTCAGTGCCCGTACCATGGATGGACCTATGCGCTTGACGGAAAGTTGCTTGGTGCGCCGCATATGGAAGAAGTTGGCTTCCGGCGAGAAGACTATCCATTACGCAAGGTGCAGGCAGCGGTTTGGGAAGGACACATATTTCTGAATATGGCCACGGAGTCTGAAACTTTGGCCACGCAACTGGCGAATCTGCCAGAAAAATTCGCAGCCTGGAACATGGAAGAGCTTCGCCTTTACAAACGAATCGCCTATGAAGTGAAAGCCAATTGGAAGCTGATCGCCATCAACTACAACGAATGCATGCACTGCCCGGTGTTACATCCGATGCTCAGCCGGATTATGGATACGCTCAGCGGGGAAAATGACGCGCCGCAGCCCGCTTACATTGGCGGTTCGATGGAATTCCGTGCAGGAGCGCAAACCATGAGCCGGGACGGGGCGATCCATCGCGAATACCTTCCGGGCTTGACGGAATCGCAACGGAAACAGACGCTTTATTACACCGTGTACCCGAATCTGTTTCTCAGCCTGCATCCGGACTACATGATGACGCATACCTTTGGCCGAAAGCTCCCAACGAGACGAAAGTGATCTGCGAGTGGCATTTCCATCCGGACGAGATGGCCAAGCCCGGTTTTGAAGCCGAGGATGCGATAACTTTCTGGGATACAACGAACAAGGAGGATTGGGGAATCTCCGAGTTGTCGCAGCTAGGGATTGGATCGAGAGCGTATGTGCCCGGGCCATATTCGCTGAGGGAAGGATTGCCCGCAGCATTCGACCGGATGATTGTGGAGGCAGAGAGAAAGGAAACCAGATCTTAGTACGTTTCGGTTATAAAAGTCGGCTGAAGACAGCGGCGTGCCCAGAATGTTGACCGCATAAAAACCGGCACTGCCCAAAGCTCTTAAGGTAATTTTGCGGATTCGTCTTTGGCGTCTTTCAGGAGAGGGATGTTTCTGTCGGCGTCTTTCCACACGTCAAAGAATTTCTGGTAATTGGCTTTTGCTTCCGCAATCGATCCACTCTGTGTGGCTGCGCGTGCCGCACCGAGCTTTGAGAGCGGTCCAGACCAACAGCTGCCGGTAACCCCCGGATAGGATTGAATTTTGTGAAACTCCATCAAGGCTTCGCGGCCCTTCTGCAAACCCAAAAAGGCTTCCCCCCGTAAATAGGCAGGGATCAAGCAGGAATCGCTGAGATTGCCCGTAAGTTGGCCCTTTTCGTAGGGAGCAACAACTTCCAGAAACTGAATGGCGGAGGAAAATTGCTTCTTGCGAAGAGCTAATTGGGCACGCACGACCGGTGCGAGGCTTTTTGGATGGCCATGTTCGAAACAAAAAGCGCTCGCAGATTATCCATAATGCTTTGCGCCTGCGCTTCGTCGCCAACGCGAGCGAAGACAAGGGCTGCCAGGGCACGAACGTCCTTGCTTTCTGGAGCTAGTTTCAGGGCTTCTTCGGCGCCTTTGCGGGGGTCGGCCGGATATCCAAAGAGCGCTTCACGTAACCCAGCCCTAACTCTCCAGGTGGCCTGGATCCCGGCAGTTCGTTTTTCAGTGCAGATTGCACAAAGTGTTCGGTATATCCGCGCGCTTTTTGCAGACGTCCAAAGTATGCTTCGGTGTCAGCCTGTATGGCGAGTAAAAAATCCTCGCCGTTAGCCCGGCGAGCCCCCCAGCGAGCTGCTGCTCCATCAGGGATTGGTCGCCCTTCAAAAAGCCAAGCGAATAAAGATTGGAATGCAGGGCGGCATCATCGAGTTTGTGAGAAAGGCGTCCTTAAGAGCTTTTTCCGCTTCGTCGAGGCGCCCAAGGGCCATCAGCGCGGTGGAGTAGTTCTCATACCAGGCGGTGGAATCGGGATCCAACTTGAGCGCGGACTCTGCGTACTTCGCCGCTTGCTCGTAATCTCCGGTAACAAAAAATTCGCTGGAAAGATTTCCCATGGCGACATCATCGCGCGGGTAAGCTCGAAATATATTCCTTGAAGCTCCTCCTGATTGCTTTGTCGATGTCACCCTGAGCCAAATCATAATAGAGCGTGGTAATGTTCAGCCGCTCGCGAAAGGTCTCGCGGTCGCCCGCCTCATAGGCTTGACGAATTTGATCGCTTGCCGGGCCCATCTGGTTGAGATTGTAGTAGCTGACCGCGAAGAGCGGGAACGAGCCAGTGCGAAACGAGAATCGAGATCGATGGCTTTCTTGTAAGAAGAAATGCCTTCCCAATCACCCTTTTCAGAAACGGCCAGTCGAGCATTCGAATACGCTTTGAGGGCAGCGGGGACTGGCGTAGTGGCGCGCTCAAGGGGGCAATCCGTCCGCTTCACGGATTGAGGGACTCGCCCAATTGCTGCCGCAGAGTCGTTGTCGCCACTCCTAGGTAATGAATGATGAGATCATTCCGCGGGCATGTCCTCCGCCACGAGCCATGCGTGCGCCGTCGGGACAGCGATGGACGATTAGATCGATCGTATAACCGGCGCGATCTTTGCTCACTATTCCGTTCAGGTAGGCTTTCGCGCCGACGCTAGAGCAGATTGCTCGCGCAACAGGTTCGGTCAGCGGCTCGCGGTCAGATTTGCCTAATCTTTTCATGGCCTGCCGGGCTTTCTGGTCAGAAATCAAATTCAGGAAGGGAGACTGCGCAAGTGCGACGCGCAACGCAACGCCTAGTGAGTCGTCAAAAACAGGATCGCCACTGTGGTTAACAAAATCGGTGAGCAACAACATATCCTTGGCGTCGACCGGCGTCGGCCTGAGCCACCACCAGTAAGCGGCACACAAAATTGCCAGAAGCGCGGGACTGAAGAATAGGGCATGTTTTTTCATAGAATTGGCCTGATACGTTTCTTCACTTTACGATGGCAAGGGCCCGAACTGCATACAAGAGAGGGAGATGTGTTCAAGTTGAAACTTGCCAACTGTGGGACGAGACTTTGACCTATAAAGCACATTCCGGGCTGCAGAAGCCTCAAAGACGGGTTAAAATGCAACGAACATGTCCCAACGCACAATTGAGAGCGAGCGCCGCAGCGACGCGCGAAAGCGCCCGTTAAGTCTCGTCTATGTAGAACTAACCTCTGCCAATGGTGGAATGCTCCGGGATTTATCGGAAGTGGGATTTGCGGTACGGGCGATGATGCCGCTGCGCGTGGGCGAAGTCACACCCTTCAGCTTTTCGTTGGATGAGGATACCAAGCTGGAAGGCCAGTGTAAGGTTTTGTGGGTGGAAGAAGGCGGCCGGGTAGCGGGACTGAACTTCACGGAGGTTCCTGCGGGTCTTCGCGAACAGGTGCGAGCGTGGTTGGGCGAAGACGAAGTTTATACCGCGCCCGCGAGCCAGTTGGAGCGTGCCGCAAAAACGTCGCAAGTTTCGACGATGGAGGAGTTGCGGGAAGAGCTCAGGGCCGTAGGGGCGCGCCCTGAGGCTCCGGAAAAAGTGGAAACAAAGATTCCCGAGTTGATAGAGGATAAGCCGCTACCGGCAGAAGAAAAGCAAATAGCGAAAGAAGAGAAACTGGCAATGCAGGGAACAGAGCCGCCAGTAGAGGAATCGAAGCCGACGCAACCGGTTCTGGTAGAATCCGCATTTACAAAGTTGCGCAAAATAGAGTTTCCACGCTCCAGTGTGAATTTAGAACCTTTGCGAGTTCCACAATTTGAACCGGGGCCGCGGATTGGGTCGCAACCAGTTCCCGTCCTCGAGTCGCTCCCCGCGCTTGAGCCCCTTCCGACACTCTACGAAACGGAATACAAGTCATTTGGGAACAAACGCAAACCATCGTTGACCGGTACAATCATGTGGCTGGCAATTCGCATGGTCATCGTTCTCGCATTGATAGCGGCGGCGGCGGTGTATCACCAGCCGGTCGGCAACGCACTGATATGGCTTGGACAAAAAATTGTGGGCGAGGAGGCGCCGGAAATATCACCACTAATACCTAAAAGCGCGATAACTCCTCCAGAGCAAGAGAAGTCACCAGCTTCGGCGGCTTCCGATTCAGGCGCGGCGAACGTGCCGGCGCTGCACGCGGGAACTGACAAATCTTCAAAGGAAACCACTCCTAACGCGGACAATGCCGTGGCAGGGGTTCCGGAAGTAATCGAGAATCCTTCGCCAGAGGCGACCAAGAATCCGGTGCCGCCCGCTCCGGTTCCTCTACCCGCGACGAATAAAATCACAACTTTCACGCCACCCGTGGCGACAGCCCCTGATGGCGGTCAGCAGGAACTTCTGGCGGCGCAAGACATCCTAAAAAATGGACAGGTGGGGGCGGGCTTAGCCGAAGCCGTGCGGTTATTATGGTCGGCAGTGGAAAAGGGCAATCCCGGTGCAGAAATTGCGCTGGCGGAACTCTATTGGCAAGGGCACGGCGTGGCTAAGAACTGCGATCAAACGAAGATCCTGCTGACTGCTGCAGCAAAAAAGGGGAGTGCCGAAGCACAAAAACTTCTCAATCAATTTCTTTCGGAAGGCTGCGAAGAATAGTTTATCCCCACGAACAATTGTTTAAGTATGAAGTTGAGAGCTTCTAGGCGGCACTGGTTAGAAAGAATCCAATCAGACGGAGGAAGCCCAAGTGTTTTGCTCAAAGTGTGGTGCGGCGATTGCAGCCGATTCGGCGTTTTGTACTTCCTGCGGGAATCCACAAACACGGCCCGCGCTAGCTGCGCCTGCTGCAATCGTTGTGCCGGCGAATGTAGGAGTGGCGGGCTACAGTGCCGGACGCGGCCAGTTTATGTACGGAGATTTCTGGATTCGGTTCGTCGCTTATCTGATTGACAGCATCATCATGGGAGTCGCCGTAGTTGTGTTCTTCATTCCGCTTGCCGCCATCACCGGGGCCGCTGCGCATTTCCGCACACTCGGAGAGTTATCCCGGCAGGGACGGCCGGACCCGGCGCTTGTCGCGGCATTTCTATCGATACTCTTCACGTTTGCCGGGGCAGCATTGTTGATTACCTGGCTATACCACGCGTATTTCGAGAGTTCATCGTGGCAGGCAACGCCGGGCAAACGGGCCGTGAATCTTTATGTAACGGACTTGAATGGCCAGCCGATATCCTTCTTACATGCGACCGGCCGCCATTTTGCAAAGCTCATTACGGGGTTAATTCCATTGTTATTGGGTTACATCATGGCGGCATTCACGGAGAGGCGACAGGCTCTGCACGACATGATTGCCGGGACGCTTGTATTAAAACGCTAGCGACAAGAACTATTTTTTCCCGATCACCTTGTCTCGTTTGAGTTGGTTGACCAGCATCTTGGCGTAGCTCTTAGCCAATTTGCCGAAATCCTTGGAATAAATAGTATCGGTTTCACCGCTCCAGAGCAGCCTTTCGTCTTTGCTGTTGTAAAGATTGAATTCCGCTCGAACAATGATGTTTTCCTGCGTATAGGAACTCGTTGGGTAGAAGTTGCCGTAGGCCATATTCCAGTACGGCCAGAACGAATAGTAACCGGGCGGCGGAACGTAGATGCCGCCGGTAATCACCTCTTCAGTTTCCTTACGGACCGTTTTCGGTCGAACTACCAGCACGGCATCAAGGTCCGTTTCTTTGATGCGCTGCTTCAATTCTCCCTCCATCATTTCATTTCGCGGAGGCAAGACCATGTGGCTTTCCACGCCTTCGACGCCGGCTTTGGCGAGGAGTTTTTCCATCTCGTCTTCAAATTCCTGACGAATCAGATAATTTTCCAGAACTGCGATGACGAGAATCTTTTTCAATTTTGGCATGGGCGCGCCGGTCAGAACCCAACGATAAACAATTTTTGAACTGGCGATGAGCGGCAGCGTGGCCAGCGCGATGATGGCCACAAGAGCCAGACAACGAACGAAAACTTTCATGCAATGATCTCCAGACAAACGAGTCGGTGGACCGGCTGAACGAATCTAATACTTTGGAGTGACGCCCAAGTTGTAAAAGATGAAGGAGTAGACGTCGGCGGTGATCTCGATTGCTTTGGTAGTGCTGCTGGCGCCATGCCCGGATTTTGTTTCAATGCGAATCAGGACGGGGTTATCGTGGCTCGCCAGGGCCTGCAAGGTGGCAGCGTATTTGAACGAGTGTGCGGGCACGACTCGGTCATCGTGGTCGGCGGTGGTGATCAAGGTAGCGGGGTATTTCCCACCAGCTCGGATATTGTGAATCGGCGAGTACGCGTAAAGGACCTTGAAGTCGTCGGCCTTATCGCTGGAACCATAGTCGGAGATCCAGTTCCAGCCAATTGTAAATTTCTGGAAGCGCAGCATATCCATTACGCCGACTTGCGGGACGGCCACACGGAAAAGATCAGGTCGCTGGTTCATCACGGCGCCGACAAGCAAACCACCGTTGGAGCCACCGTTGATTGCGAGATGCTCGGTGGAGGTGTACTTGTTGGCGATCAACCACTCGGCCGCAGCGATGAAATCGTCAAATACATTTTGCTTGTTGTGCTTCGATCCGGCATCGTGCCACTTTTCGCCGTACTCGGCGCCACCGCGCAGGCTGGCAGAAGCAAATATGAACCCTTGCTCAAGGAGCCCGAGTACCAGCGGGCGAAAGACTGGCGTTTCGGAAATATTGAAACCGCCATAACCGTAGAGAAGAGTGGGATTCTTTCCGTCCAGAGCCAGGCCTTTTTTGTGAGTAATGAACATGGGGACGCGGGTACCGTCTTTACTGATGTAAAAAACCTGGTTGGTCTCGTAGTTTTCGGGAGAGAATCCGGGCAATTGTGGCGCCCGATAGACCGTGGCTTCCTGGCTGGAAATGTCGTAGCGGAAAATCGTAGAAGGGTAGATGGGCGAGGTAAACGCAAAAAACAGGTTTGTATCCGTGTCGTTGCCAGCGAAACTGAGCGCAGTTCCCACGCCCGGCAGTTTGATTTCATTCTCGAGTTTGCCGGCCATGCTGTGCACATAAACGTGACTGACGACGTCCTTCAGATAAGAAACAATGATTTTTCCATCGGCCGTGTCGGCAAAGTCCATGACATTGGGTTGTTCTGCGACGACATCACTCCAGGAAGAGGTAGCCGGATCGTAGAGAACGATTTTTCCGTTTGGCGCGTGCTGGTCAGTTTGGATCAGGAATTTTCCGCCGGGGTCATCAAGGGGAGAAAAGGAATCGTCTGTGATTTCAGCGACGATGGGTGTGAATATCTTTTCCGAGGATTTCAAATCCCGAAAAAAGAGCGAATTGCCTTTTTTGCCCGTGCCCTGGTCGCTGATGATCAGAAACAAAAAGCGGCCGTCCCGAGTAGTGAAGGCAAAATGAAAGCGCTCGGGATTTTTCTTGTCCTCGTAAACGAGTTCATCTGCGGATTGCGCCGTGCCCACTCGATGGAAATAGACCTGATGAAATTCGTTCTTCGAGGAAAGGGCGTGGCGCTCCTCGGGCGCGGGATAACGACTGTAGTAAAAGCCATCGCCTGCCCAAGCCACTTGCGAGGCTTTGATCCACTTCAGGTCATCAGGAAGCGTTTGCTTCGTGGCGATCTCCAGCACTCGTGCCTCTTCCCAATCCGATCCGCCAGAGGAGATGCCGTACGCCATATAACGGCCGTCCCAGGAGGTTTCCGAGAATCCCAATCGAGTGGTGCCATCCTTTGAAAAGCCATTGGGATCAAGTAAAACCTCGGGAATACCACCGAGTCCCTTTTGAACGTAAAGGACGTTCTGGTTCTGCAAGCCGTCGTTTTTGGAGAAAATGTAATAGTCGCCGCGGTGAATGGGGGGCGTGAAGCGAGTGTAGTTGTAAAGTTGCTCGAGGCGATGCTTGACCTGGCCACGATAAGGAATTTTGCTGAGATAGCCGAAGGTGACCTCATTCTCGGCTTTCACCCATTCCGCGGTTTTCGCGGAATTATCATCTTCAAGCCAGCGATAGGGATCGGCGACTTTGACTCTATGATAATCGTCGACCTGATCTGACTTGTGCGTGTTCGGATAGTTCAAGGACTGGGCCCGGGCAAGAGGCAGGAGGCAAATCGAAGCGAATGAAATAGCAGCGAAGACGAAAAACTTGGACTGGAGCAAGTACATCGTTCCTCACTTTATGGCCGGCAAATTCCGCTGGTAAACCAGGCATGGACGTAGGATTTAACGAGAATTATAGTAGGCGGAGCGTAGAGTCGAGTCAATCATGGAGTCTGCCGATTGCACGCTCTTAAGCTCAGCCTTATAAATCTCTGAGATTAGGATTGGTGACATGACATATAAATTGGGCAGAAGAGAATTCATCGGAACGAGTGCGGGAGCGGCGTTGATGAGTGGAGTGGGCAATTCAGCGTGGGCGGCAAACTTGAGCCAATTCAAGCTGGGCGTCATCACGGATGAAATCACGCAGGATTTCGAGCAAGCGCTGGTCTGGGCCAAGGGATTTGGGTTGAACTGGGTGGAGCTACGGCTCATCTGGGGAAAGTACGTGACAGATTTTACGCCCGACGAAGTGAATCGCGCGAAAGATCTGCTGGCAAAGCATGGCCTGCGTGTTTCGGTGTTGGACTCACCGTACTTCAAGACAGTACTGCCGGGAACGACATCAAATTTCGATGGAGGAAAAAAAGATCCGCTGCAGAGTGATTTTTCGCAGCAACAAGCCGTGCTCGAAAGAGCCGTTGCGCGCGCACACGATTTTGGTACGGACAAAGTGCGGATTTTCTCATTCCTGCGAGTGCCGGACCCCAAAACGGTCTTTGATCGCGTCGCAAAAGAACTCGATAAAACCGCCGCGATCGCGAAACGTGAAAGCATCCAGTTGGTATTGGAAAACGAATTTTCGTGCAATATAGCTACGGGCGTAGAGAGCGCGGCGATGCTCAACGCAGTGCAGGCGCCGGCGCTGGGACTGAACTGGGATCCAGGGAACGCGTATGACGCGGGGGAACGGAAGCCTTATCCGGATGGATATGATCCTCTGGACAAAAAGCGCATCTGGCACATGCACCTGAAGGATGCGCAGGAGAATCCAAAAGGAGACGAACCGATGTGGAGGCCCATCGGCGGGGGGAAGATCGACTATGTGGGGCAATTTCGCGCGTTGTTGAAAAATGGGTACGAGGGCACGATGTCTCTGGAAACGCACTATATGAACGCGGCCAAAAACAGAGAAGCGTCCAGCAGGGAGTCGATGGAAGGGCTGCTGAAGGTGATTCACGAAGCCTGAGTTTTCCGGCAGCTGACCGCAAGCGGTGCGCGAGCTTCAATGTGATGTCGGGATCATTGCTCGGCACAAGCAGTTGACCAGGCGGATCGAGATACTCCATGGAAATCCAAAGCATTGCGCCCTTCTTACAATATTTTGGAAATGTACGCGAGCGAACCATGCGGGTGGCGCGCTGTATTCCCGAAGACAAAATGGACTGGAGCTACCCACCGGGGTTGTTCACTCTCGCTGACCTTTTGCGGCACATTGCGGTCGCCGAGCGCTTCATGTTTGCGGAAAACATTCAGGGGCGTATCAGCCGATACACCAGCCACAGCAAAGAACTCGCCGACGGCCGCGATAATGTGCTGGCGTTCATGGAACGCCTTCACAAAGAAGCGATGGAGATATTCTCAAAACTCAGCGACAGCGATTTGCAGGGAAAATGTCCAAATCCGGGAGGCATGCAAATCACACGATGGAAATGGTTGCGATCGATGATTGAGCATGAGATACATCATCGTGGGCAGATTTATTTGTATCTAGGAATTCTCGGGGTGCCCACTCCGCCGCTCTACGGCCTTACGTCAGAAGAGGTGCGGGCGCGAAGCAAATCTTAGTTTGAATCTCGTTTGTGAGTGTCAGTCGAAAGCTAGCCCGAGACGACTACTTCCTGTTTGGCATCGTCAAAGGTGACGCGGCGGCCGCTTTGCATGGCGGCAATGGTCATGCAGAGGGCCACGGAATGGCTGTAGCCAGCTTCGATGTTGGCATTGGGAGTTTTTCGACTGCGCACGCATTCCATCCAGTTGCGAACGTTTGCGGAAGTGTCGGCATCGCTACCGGTATTCGCACCCGTGGCGACGTGGGCGGCCGACTTCGCGAGCGGCATGTCTGGAAGTAAATTGGGCTGCATGTTCATTTCACTCGCGAATTGTTTTGTCAGGCCGCCTTCCGGAGAGACCGTTCTCTTGTCGAGGTCCATAGTGCCGCCGTTGGAATAATAAAGTTCCTTGACCTCGCCCGCTTCATTGGTCATTCGCGAGCTGTACACCACCTGGAAGCCCTTCGACGAATCGTTGAGCGAACCATAGTCGAACACGGCCGTCATGGTGTCCCAGTTTTTCCTGCCATCGTGCCAATAATAAATTCCTCCATTGGCCACAACGCTGCGCGGGTGCGGCAAACCAGTGAACCAGTGCACGGTGTCAATCTGGTGGACCATCCACTGATCGGGAATTCCAGAGGATAACGGCCAGAAGAGGCGAAACTCGACATATTTTCGCGGATCAAACGGCTCATAAGGCTCATCCAAGAGAAAACGCTTCCAATCCGTTTGGTCTTCGCGAAGGCCGGCTACAAGTGAGGGCCTGCGCCAACGGCCAGGCTGATTTACGTTCCAGGTCATGAGAACGGAAACGATGTCGCCAAATTTGCCGCTGCGAATGTAGTCGTACGCGCTCTGGTAGACAGGTGAGCTTCGGCGTTGCGTGCCGATTTGCACGATCTTTCCAGTTTCCTTCACGGCTTGGCGGATGGCGCGCGCGTCATTCATGGTGTGGGCCATGGGTTTTTCCACGTAGGCGTCGCGTCCGGCGCGCACGGCTTCCACGCCATGTTGCGCGTGCTGAAAGTCGGCGGTGGCGATCATGACGGCGTCGACATCCTTGCGCTCGTATAATTCGTCATTATTGCGCACAGCATCAATCGACTTTCCATACAGCTTGCTGATCTGGGTTTTGCCTTCTTCGCGGCGGCGATCCCAGATATCCGAGACAGCGACAAATTCGAAGTTGAGTTCCTTGGAGTGATCGAGGAACGCCGGAAGCAGGCTGGTTCGAAAGCGATCCGAGAAGCCTACTACGCCGACGCGAACGCGATCATTGGCTCCAGCAACGCGCGCATAGCTGGAAGCGGGAAGAACTGCCGCGCCTGCGAGACTTACACTCGCCGTCCTAAGAAATTCCCTGCGAGTCTTGTTTTCTGTCGACATAACCGCCTCCCCGATTCGATTACAATTCACCGCGTTTCAACTGTTCCACTGCATAGTGGCATGCCCGTGCCGTCAGCGCCATGTAGGTGAGGGAAGGATTTACGCAGGAAGAAGAGGCCATGCATGCGCCGTCGGTGATGAACAGGTTTTTGATGTCGTGGCACTGGTTCCAGGAATTCAGCACGGAAGTTTTTGGATCGCGGCCCATGCGCGCCGTGCCCATTTCGTGAACCGAAAAACCCGGCGGGTCGCTGTCCATGAAAGGCCGAATGGAAACCGCGCCCGCAGCGGACAGCATTTCGGCCGCGGCGATCGACATATCTTTGCGGATGGCAAATTCATTCTCGCCAAACGCGCAGTGAATTTTCAAGCTGGGGATTCCCCAAGCGTCAGTTTTATTTTTGTCGATTTCCACATAATTGTTGTGATTTGGCAAGCATTCTCCGTAGCCGGCAAAAGTAAATTGCCACGGCCCAGGCTGGCTGATGGCGCGTTTGAATTCCGCGCCAAAGGCAGTTTGGGAAGCGCCGCGATCCCAACCTTCGCGATCCGCTTCCCCCTGAAACCCGTAGCCGCGGAGAAAGCTGGGATGTTTTTGTCGGACGTTCCGAAAACGAGGCATGTACACAATGTTGGGCCGGTTGCCGAAAGATCTTTTGTCTTCGTAGCCGGGCAGAATTCCTTTTGCGCCGCCGCCCTTGATGTGATCCATCAGGTTATGGCCGAGTTCACCTGAAGAATTGGCAAGTCCATTCGAAAATTCGGGAGTAGCGGAATTCATAAGGATTCGCATTGACTCCAGAGTAGAGGCACACAAAAATACCAAAGGGGCATGAAATTCCAGAGTGGCGCGCGTTTGGGAATCAATGATGCGAACTTCAGTGATTTTGCGCGAAGAGGAATCAAATATCAGGCTGTGAACGGTGCTGTACGGGCGCAGAGTCATTTTCCCCGTGATTTCAGCGGCGGGCAGCGTGGCGTTGACGCTGCTGAAGTAAGATTTCGTGATACAGCCGCGTTCGCAGGGACCACAGTAATGACAGGCGGCGCGCCCTCGATGAGCTTGCGTCAAGACGGCGACGCGACCGATGGTGAGGGTCCGCTCCGGCCCAAAGTTTTTGGCCATCGCTTTCTTTACGACTTGCTCGGCGCAATTCATCTGCATCGGCGGGAGGAATTTGCCGTCTGGCAGTTGCGGCAGCCCCAATGGTTCGCCGGAGATGCCGATGAAATCCTCCACATAGTCGTACCATGGCGCGAGATCGGCGTAACGAATGGGCCAGTCGACGGCGATGCCTTCGCGGAGATTGGCAGTGAAGTCCAGATCGCTCCAGCGATAAGATTGCCGGCCCCACAGAATCGAACGCCCACCTACTTGCCGTCCGCGAATCCAGCGGAACGGTTTACCCGGATCGGTGGTGTAGGGATGCTCGGTGTCCTTAACAAAAAATTGCGAATTGGGTTCTTCGCAGGCATAACACAGACTCTGGATCGGCTGTTCCGCCTGTAATTGTTTTCTGTTGCGCATGCCTCGAAAAGGCATGTCCCAGGGCGGCAAGTGTTCAACGTAGTCTTTATCGGGATCGATGGGACGTCCGGCTTCGAGGACCAGTGTGCGCAATCCCTTCTCGCACAATTCCTTGGCGGCCCAGCCACCGGTCATGCCAGAGCCAATCACGATCGCGTCATATCTTGTGGTCGCCATTCTCAGGAACCCTCTTCCGGTTTCTGTGCTACCACCGGAACGCAACCTTGGAACTGGCCAGGAATAATTTCTTCGTGAAGTTGTTGAGTGAATCCGACTTCAGAAGTGAAGTATCCCGTCAATGTCAGGCCGCGGAACATGAAATAAAAATTGTTGTCAGGCTCAAGGGTCGACCCGCGATACCCAACAGGGGCAGCTAGGAGGGCGTTTTGCTCTGCTGCCATATGTTCGCCAAGTGCACGCAGGATTTCTGATTGCTGTTCAATCGTTGCATCGACAAAAGTCTTGCCGAAGAGAGACTGCGTTCGGTTATCGACGTCGGCAAGCCCCTTCAAAAATAAGGATCGTTCTTCTTCGGAATACCAATCGGCGACGATCAGGTCCATGAATTCGTTTACACGAGCGCCTTTCGCGCCGGGGGTTTCAGTTTGAGGCAGGATCCGCTCCGCCATCGCGGTGACCGTCGCATCCTGATGAGCGTTGAATGCTTTTAGACTCGGAGTCGCGGCCAGGCTAGCATGGACTTCGCGATATAGGCCGAAGGTTTTTCCGGAAAGAAGTGGAAGCGCCGAACCAACGGTAATAATTTTCAAAGCGTCACGACGATCCACCAAGCCTCCCCAAAGTTCGACAGAACTACAAGCCGAAATCTCGACCGAGCCTACTATGCCAAAAAAAGAATGGAAATGGAAAAATGAGGCACAACGTGCGCCAATTCAGTAAAGTGGAGTCGTTCGACGTTTACAAAGGCGGGGAGGCATGCAATGCCGATCAATCGACGCAAATTTATCAGTGCAAGTGCAGCAAGTCTGGCGTTAAGCCGCCTGAGTTGGGCGGCAGCCAAGCAGCGGCTGCCGCTGGCGTTCTCCACGTTAGCCTGCCCCGATTGGGAATGGAAAAAAGTCCTAGAGTTCGCCAAAGCAAACCAATTCGCGGCCATTGAGTTGCGCGGATTAATGGGCACGCTCGACCTGCCATCGCGACCCGAATTCTCGATTGACCGAATCTCCCAAACGAAACAGGAAATCGCCGCGCATGGATTGAAAATAGCTTGTGTGAGCAGTTCTTCCGCAATGCACGAGAGCGAACCTGATACCCGAGAGAAATCACTTGCCGATGCACGGCGATTCATTGATCTGGCGGCCGCCCTAAAGGCGCCGTATGTTCGAGTGTTTGGCAACGAAATCAAAGGTCCAAAGGAAGAAGTCGTCGCGCGCGTCGCGGCGGGAATGCGAACGCTGGCGGATTATGCGGGACCGCGCGGAGTTACGGTGATTATAGAATCTCACGGCGATTTTACGGACTCGCCCACGCTGAAGGAAGTTCTAACACGCGCCGATTCTCCTTACGCGGCGTTGTTGTGGGATGCGCACCATACTTTTGCGAGCTCGCACGAAGAACCCGAGTATACGGTCAGCCAGTTAGGGAAATGGATTCGGCACACGCATTTGAAAGACTCGGTCGTGGAAGGAACGGACCGCAAATATGTTTTGACGGGGAAGGGAGATGTGCCAGTGGAGCGTCAGGTGCAGGCGTTGCGGAAAATCAATTACCAAGGATTTTACTGCTTTGAGTGGGAGAAAGTGTGGCACCCGGAACTGGCGGACGCATCGCTCACGGTTCCAGATTACATGCGGGTGGTAAGCGGGTATTTAACAAAGCCGATAGGGAAGTCGTGAAGTTTAAGCGAGCGGACTCTCCCTAGTCCACGGATTTATCCAAAGAGTTAGCGCCTGAATTCGCTCAAACCAATGCAGTTAAGCGTCCTACGCTGTAGGTGACCCGCGGCAATAGCTCATCCTGCACAGCAGTATACGTTGTGCAGGGAGCTATAGCGATCAGGCAACTATCACGATCCGACGCTCCTGACCAAGCAGAATCGCGGAACTCTTCAGGAAAAGAAGGTGACGCAAATTTTGCGCTACGGAACGGAAAAGCCGCACCAAAGCTCGACCTGTATACCGGTTTGCAAGCCGCTGCTTTCGACAATTCATGGCGAGTCAGCGGAATTGACGGAGAAACGCATTACAAGCATTATGAAATATCTGAAGAGCATCCAACCCGAAGCTCACTCCAACCATCAAGTAAATTGACCCGGTCAAGCAGAGACCGTGTGTAACTCCCGGATAAGTTCCGTTCGCAGCTGAATTAATCGACAAGCGTAGCGGTGCCCTATTCCATTTGTTTGATCGATTTCCTTGTTTAATGGTTGTGGGATCCACCCAAGCTTTTAGGGCACGATTCACTGGTGAGTACCGAATTTCTTGACTTGCATGAAAATGAACCCAATAATGGATAAGGGTGAGCGTTGCGCCGGAGGGGCAGAACACATGTTCCTTGACGTAAAGGACTTGGCGGTCCGAAAGCTACAAATCCGCAAGAGCTATGCGGCCAGCAGCATCGACTACGGTATTAATGAGGTAAGGCAGGCAGGCCCGATGGAAGTCACGGCTACCGCGGAACTGCTTGAGGGCCAAATCCGAGTGGCTGGCGTGCTGGAAACCAACGTAGAAATGGTTTGTGCGCGCTGCCTGGAGCCGGTAATTGAAGAAGTTCGTCGCGACTTCGATTTGTTCTATCAGCCGCTGCCCAAGGGTACCAAACCGGAAGAAGAACGGCTGAAGGACGACGACACGGACATAGGATTTTTTGTAGGAGAGGGCCTGTTTCTGGTGGACATACTCAAGGAACAGGTATTCTTGTCTTTGCCGATGAAAGTGATATGCCAAAGTGATTGCCGGGGATTGTGCGCCACGTGTGGTGCCAATCTGAATCATGAAGAGTGCAGGTGTGAAACGCACGCTACGGATCCGCGTCTGGCTCCCCTCGCACGGCTGAAGCTGGACTGGCTCAAAAAACAATAGATAGATTTCAGGGCGGAAAGCCCATAGAATCCGACCTTATTCGGAATGGCGGCGTGTGTAGCCACGAAGAAGGCGCAAAAGAGGGATAGAACAATGCCGAACCCGAAACGACGACATTCCAAGAGACGGACGAGTACGCGCCGGGCGCATGATCATCTGACGGGGCCCGCGCTGGCGAAGTGCCCGAATTGTCATGAAATGAAGCAGCCTCATCGTGTTTGCCCGAACTGTGGCTACTATAAGGGCAAGGCCGTCAAGGAATCCGCTTAGCGCTAGATTAAGGGAATTTCTGGTGGGCGCCTCCACCTTCGACGTGGTGGCCCGTCTAGTTGAATCGCGATTCGACGCGGCTCACTCAGCGCCTACCCGATCTTGACAGGAGAAGAGTTAGTTCGACGAATTCCGCAGTACCTCTAAGTTGGCAGCGGCTCGCCGGAAAAACCATCTCATGATCACCATCGCAGTCGACGCCATGGGCGGAGACCACGCTCCCCGTCCGGAAGTGGAAGGAAGTGTTCTGGCAGCACGTGAATACGGCGTGCGAGTTGTGTTGGTAGGACAGTTAGACGCGATACGCGGGCAGCTGGCAAAGCTTCCCAAGCAACCTAGGTCCATTGAGATTGTGGAAGCGACAGAAGTCATCACCATGGAAGACCATCCGGCACAGGCCTTCCGGCGCAAGAAAAACAGTTCGGTGCACGTTGCCGCACGGTTGGTGAAAAATGGAGCGGCGGACGGCTTTGTAAGTGGCGGGAATACGGGCGCGGTGATGACCACGGCTAAGTTCATCCTCGGGACTCTGGAATCCGTGGATCGAGTCGCGTTGGCGGCTCCGTTTCCTAACGCCAAAGGCGGAGTATCGGTGCTGCTGGATGTTGGTGCGAATGTGGATTCGAAACCCGATCACTTGCTGCAGTTTGGCGTGATGGGCGAGATTTATTACCGTCTCACATTTGGCAGCCGCAAGCCGCGGGTGGGATTGCTTTCGATTGGTGAGGAAGAGATCAAAGGAAACGAACTGACTCGTTCGGTGTACGACCGGTTTAAGGCCTTGCCCGTGCAATTCGTCGGCAACGTGGAAGGTGGCGACCTGTTCTCGGGCAAAGTGGATGTGATCGTTTGCGATGGATTTGTGGGCAACATCGCACTGAAGATTTGCGAAAGCCTGGCGATGGAGATCGTAAAGTTTTTGCGAAAGACGTATAAGAGTTCGTGGTCCGCGCAGCTTGGCTACGTTTTTTCCAAGGGCGCGTTTAAAGGGATCAAGCAGACCATGGATTATGCGGAGTATGGCGGTGCACCATTGTTGGGCGTGCGCGGCGTGTGCGTCATAGCACATGGCCGTTCGAACGCCAATGCGGTAAAGAATGCCATTCGTGTCGCCGCCGGACTGGCCAAGGCGCGAGTGAATGAAAAAATCGAGCAAGAGCTCTCCCTGACGTACGCCAAGGCGTGAAGTCCGGAGAGAGGAGCAAAGTATGGGTAAAGTAGCGTTTGTTTTCCCGGGGCAGGCTTCGCAATACTACGGAATGGGAAAAGAGCTGGCGGAAAAATATCCGTCGGCAAGAGCGGTTTTTGACGAGGCGGACAACGCACTGGGCTTTTTGATTTCGAAGATATGCTTCGAAGGGACGGAAGACGAGCTTAAGCTGACGGCCAACACGCAACCGGCAATACTGGCGGTATCCGTGGCCGCGTTTCGGGTGCTCGCAGAAAAGGGCATTTCGCCAGACTTCGTCGCAGGGCACAGTCTGGGTGAATATTCGGCGCTGGTTGCCGCAGGTGCGTTGAGCTTTACGGATGCGGTACAACTGGCGCGCAGACGCGGGGCTTACATGCAAGATGCAGTGCCCGCCGGCCAGGGTGCGATGGCTGCGATCCTTGGCATTTCTCCGGCAGTGGTCCAGGACGCTTGCAAGAAAGCGGCTGAGGGGGAAATTTGTTCAGCGGCGAACTTGAATTCGCCGGAGCAGACGGTGATTTCGGGCCACGCCAACGCAGTCAAGCGCGCCGTGGAAATCGCATCACAGTCCGGTGCAAAACGTGCGGTGATTTTGCCGGTGTCTGCGCCATTTCATTGCGCCATGATGATGCCAGCGCAGGAGAAGCTGGAGAAAGATCTGAAAGGTGCGAATTTTTCGGATCTGCAGATTCCGCTGGTGACGAATGTTGATGCTGATAGCATCCGAAAGGGCGATGAAGCGCGTCAAGCGTTGGTGCGGCAAGTATGCATGCCCGTTCGATGGGAAGAGTCCATGCGCTTCCTGCTGGATGAAGACGTCCGCACGTTTATTGAGGTTGGGCCGGGGCGCGTACTGACGGGAATCATGCGGCAGATTGAACGGTCGGTGACAACATTAAACGTCGAAGACGAGAAAAGTTTGAATGCGACAATTGAGAAAATTGTGGCGGCCAAAGATTGATGCGGCGTAAGGGAAAGAAGTTCTTAGCTGACAATTTTCACTAGCGATGAGTTTTGGAGAAGAGCGACGACGCATGTTCAGTCTGAAGGACAAGTAGGCGCTGGTGACCGGAGCTTCGCAGGGGATCGGGCGTGACATGGCTCTGGCGCTTTCTGAGGCGGGCGCGAAAGTTGCGCTTGCGGCGCGCAACGAGGAGAAACTTAACGTCCTAGCGCAGGAAATCACGGCAAAAGGCGGCGAAGCCTTGTCGTGAAGATGGACGTAGCCGACGCGGAGCAGATCAAGGCCGGATTAAAGCAGTGTTCTCGAAAAGTTCGGCAAGCTGGACATCCTCGTGAATAATGCGGCCATCACGCGTGATGGACTGGCGTTGCGGATGAAAGCCGACGACTGGGACGCGGTGCTGCGTACCAACCTCACCGGTGCGCACATCTGTATTCAGCAGGCCTTGGCGGTGATGATGAAAGCGAGAGCGGGCCGCATCATCAACATCTCTTCCGTAGTCGCGCATATGGGCAATCCGGGTCAAGCCAATTACGTGGCAGCGAAAGCCGGGTTGATCGGGCTGACAAAATCAATCGCCATGGAAATTGCGTCTCGCAATATCACCGTGAATGCAGTGGCACCGGGTTTTGTTGAGTCGCCGATGACGGACGTTTTGCTGGACAAGGTGAAAGAAGAATTGAAAACGAGGATTCCGTTGGGCCGCATGGGCGCTGGAAAAGACGTTGCCGCTGCTGTCATATTTCTTGCCAGCGATGAAGCGAGCTACATCACCGGCCATGTGCTCGATGTAAACGGCGGACTGTATCTGGCGTAAGGGAGACAGATGGCAAGAACTATATGGGCGGGGAACTTATTGTTGGCTATGCAAGGATTTCTCGTTTTGGATGTTACGGCCACAGGAAGCGGCGCGGAGAAAGATGACATTGCGGTGGTTACGCAATGGGAATGGAACGCGGCAAAAGCCGACGAAGCGAGAGATGTGGATTTCTATGACGAAGAACTTGCCAACGATTGGACCGACGGAATGAGCAATGGGGAATTCCATTGACCACCCTTTTTGGAGAGTTCCGAAAGAAAACATTACCTAAAGCGAATCATTGAGCGGCATCAATATGCGGCTCTACGGGGACACGCCGAGCGACTTACGCTGAGACGTACGATGCGTTGGTGCGAGGCGAGCGGCGCACCAAGACCATCATTACTACGGACACATTCGTGAAACGAAAAGGTGAGTGGAAAAAGGTGGCCGCACACAGCTCACTGTCTTGAAGTAGATGGTCGCTCCGGGTCCAAAAGAAATTAGTCCCAAGTTGACCTTGCCGCTCAGGCTCACTAGAATGGCAAGGTTGCCTAAGCAAGGGAAAAAATCGTGTAGTAGGACGGACAGCCGCACTGCAGGCAGTTCGAAATTAGAAAGCGATAAATAAGGTCGCGGAGGAATGGCATGGCTAGCGTGGAAGAACGCGTAAAACAGATTATCGTCGAGCAGCTTGGAGTGGATGAGGCCGAAGTCACCCCGACCGCATCGTTCGTGGACGACCTGGGCGCGGATTCGCTCGACCAGGTGGAATTGGTCATGGCATTCGAAGAAGCATTTGGAATCGAAGTGCCGGACGAGGACGCTGAGAAGATGACCACCGTGAAGGACGCTGTCGAATACATTGACAAGCACTCCAAAGGCAAGTAAGCCTCGACGCAAATCCTCGTACGAAGGAGCAAGAGAGTTGACTCGCCGAGTAGTTGTTACAGGCGTTGGATTGGTCTGCGCACTGGGTATTGGGACCGAGGAAAGCTGGAAAAACCTCATCGCAGGCCAAAGCGGCGTTGGGCCCATCACGCATTTCGACACCACGGATTTTGACTGCAAGATCGCCGGTGAAGTGAAGAACTTCGATCCGTTCCTGTGGATTGAAAAAAAAGAACTGAAAAAGATGGGCCGGTTCATCCAGATCGCGCTTGGCTGGCGCGGACTTTGCCGTCAAGATGTCGGAATGGAAACCGGAACAGTCTGACCTGGATGAAGTGGGTGTTTACGTCGCCTCCGGGCATCGGCGGGTTCGACATCATCGAGCGCGAGCACATCAAGCTGATGCAGGGCGGCCCCGGCAAGATCTCTCCGTTTTTCATTCCGTCGGCCATCGTGAATCTCGCTTCCGGACACATTTCGATTCGCTATGGCGCGCGGGGGCCGAATTCGGCGACGGCGACGGCTTGTTCCGCTTCCGCTCACGCGATTGGCGATTCGTTCAAAATTATTGAGCGCGGCGCCGCGGAAATGATGATCTGCGGCGGCACGGAAGCCACCATCACGCCGATGGGAATTGGCGGGTTTGCGTCGATGCGGGCGCTCTCCACGCGCAACGATGATCCGGACAAAGCCAGCCGGCCGTTTGATGCGGGCCGCGATGGATTCGTGGTTGGCGAAGGCACGGGCATATTGATTCTGGAATCGCTGGAACACGCCACGAAGCGCAACGCTCCGATCCTGGCGGAGATTGTTGGTTACGGCATGAGCGGCGATGCGTATCACATCACGCAGCCGGCCGAAAACGGCGACGGGGCGTTCCGCGTGATGCGGGCGGCGTTGAAGGATGCGAAGACTTTCGCCGGATGACATCGGATACGTGAATGCGCATGGAACTTCCACGCCGATTGGCGACGTGATTGAAACTACGGCGATGAAGAGCTTGTTCGGCGAACGCGCGACTGGCAAAAAGTTCCGGTGAGTTCGACGAAGTCCATGACCGGCCATTTGCTGGGTGGTGCGGGTGGTCTGGAAGCGGGCATCAGCGTGCATGGCGCTGCGCGATCAGATTTTGCCGCCGACCATCAATCAGGAAACGCCGCGATCCGAAGTGCGACCTGGACTACGTTCCGAACGTGGCGCGGAAGGCTACGGTGGACTATGCGCTGTCCAATTCGTTTGGATTTGGCGGTACCAACGCCGCGTTGATTTTCAAGCGCTGGACAGGCAAATAGTTTGCTACGCGCAGTGCTGCTGTGGAAAGCCCAAGTGAGATCCTTCGTGCCGATTGCTGTGCAGGCAACCCTTTAGTTAGCTGCGACGGAAGGAAAATCTCGTGAACATCATCGTCTGCATCAAGCAGGTTCCCGCCAAAGATGCGCCACTGGCGATCGATGGCGAGCTGGATCAAAGAATCCGATATCGGATTCGAGATGAACGAGCCGGACTCTTACGCGCTGGAAGAAGCGCTGCGGCTTGAAAGAAAAACACGGCGGTGAAGTGATCGCGCTTTCCTTGGGCCCGGAGCGCGTGAAGCAAACGATTAAGGAAGCGCTTGGCGAAAGGCGCGGACCGCGCCGTCCACATCGCCGATGACCATTTTGCCAAGCTGGATCCATTGGGCACGGCGAAAGTACTGGCCGCGGCGATCGGCAAGAGAAAAATGCGATCTGGTTTTGACCGGTCTGCAGAGCGACGACCATGGATTCGGACAGACGGGTACTGCTGGCAGGACTGCTGAACATGCCGCACGCGACGATCATCATGCAGATCGAAGTAGCAAGACGGAAAAATGAAATTGAAACGCGAACTGGAAGCGGGATGGTTCCAGTGGATTGAATGCCCGTTGCCCGCGGTGCTGTCCATTCAGTCCGGCATCAACAAGGTGCGGTACGCCACGCTGAAAGGGATCATGGCGGCAAAGAAAAAAGAAATTGCCGGCTGTGACGCGGGAATCGCTGGGTGATAACGCTTGAGCCGACACAGAAAATCGAAAAGATTTACGTGCCGGTGAAAACGAAGAAGACCGAATTCCTGACTGGAACGCCAAAAGAAATAGCCGCAAAACTGGTGGAGAAATTGAAGTTTGAAGCGCGGGTGATCTGACCATGAAAATCCTGGTGATTACCGAGCAGAGGCAGGGAAAATTCAATAGCACAAGTTTTGAAACGCTGGTCGGCGGCGCAACAGATTGCCGCGGCGAACGTTCGTGGAGCGGTTAGTGCGGTGGTCATTGGGAAAGGCGTCGCGGCGGTCTGGCCGAGGAGCTCGCGGCGCAAGAACGTCGCGGAAGTGTTGCTGGTCGAGCACGATTTGCTGGAAGCATATACGCCGGATGGCTATTGCTGCCGCGCTGAAGCAGGTGATTGAGTCGACCAAGCCGGAACTGGTATTGTTTCCGCATACCTATCAGGTGCGCGATTTTGCGCCGAAGTTAGCGGCCAGGCTCGGCAAAGGAATGGTGGGAGACTGCGTCGGCTTCCGCAATGAAGGCTGGAAAACTGATTTTCGTGCGCCAGATGTTTCAGGGGAAGACTGCGGCGGACGTTACGTTTACCGGTGCAGCGTCCGTGGTTTGCTTCATTTCAGTCCGGTGCATTTCGCGCGGATCTGCTGACGGCGCATCCCGGCGGAAAAGCGCCGGTGAACCGCTTGCCGGTGGAGCTCACCGCGGATCAGATCCGCACCAAGCCACTGGAACTGTTCAAGGAAGCAAAATCGGCGGTGGATCTGACGCAAGCGCCGCTTGATTGTGGCCATCGGCCGCGGAATCAAAGGCGCCGGAAAATATTGCGCAAGCCGAAGCGCTGGCCAAAGCGATGGGCGGAGAAGTTGCCGCTTCGCGTCCGATTTGCGACGAAGGTTGGTTGCCGATGGAACGACAAATCGGCAGCTCCGGGCAGACCGTCGCGCCGAAACTATATTTAGCGCTGGGCATCAGCGGCGCGATTCAGCACGTGGTAGGAATGAAAGGCGTCGCGGACGATCGTGGCGGTAAACAAAGATCAGAACGCGCCAATTTTTGAAATCGCGGACTATGGCATAGTTGCGGATATTTTTGAAGTCATGCCCGCGCTGACTGAAGAACTGCAGAAGGCTAATCGGTAGTCTCGAGTCCAAGCGAAGGCGTATAATTTAGAGTAGTTATGGGCAATGAAGACTACAAGACGGTGCTCTACCGTCAGCAAGACGGCTCCTGGGTTGCGGAAATTCCTGCAATTGCTGGATGTTACGCGCTGATGGACACCCGCGAATTGGCTCTTGCCGAGTTGGCGAAGGTGTTTGCCATGATTGCCGAAGAATATCGCCAGACGGGGCAAGCGCTTTCTGCGGACAGTACCGAGATTATCAATGCCTAGTGCCACGGCGCGTGATCTTCAACGCATCGCACACCAACTAAGTTTCATTTTCAGCCGGACGGTTGACAGCCATGAGCGATGGATTCATCCAGAAGGACGAACGGTGACAATACCCATTCATGGCGACAAGGAAATCGGACCGCCATCATTTTCAACATTGTGCGCCAACTCGGTCTGTCTATCGAAGAATTCTTCAAACCTCGATGAGGAATACCGCTCCCAAAAGCCGCACCGCAATTCCGGCCAAACGCATGTTTGGTAGAATGCTGGCATGGCCATTCAACGCGAACAACTGGAAGCCGACGTCCTGATTGTCGGCGCGGGCCCAGCCGGATTGAGCTGCGCGCTTCATCTTGCCAATTTAATCAAAAAGCACAACGCCAGCGGAGCGAAGCCCGAGCTCTCCGCCGAGAACATTTACGTCCTGGAGAAGGGCCGTGAGATCGGAGCGCACCAGCTTTCTGGCGCGATCATGAATCCGAAAGCGCTTGCGGAACTGGTGCCCGATTTTGAGAAAGTCTGCGCCGCTGGATACACCAGTGACGGATTCTGCGGCGTTGATTTTCACGGAGAAATCGTCGTTGCGCATTCCGATCACGCCTCCGCCCTTTCAGAACGCGGGCAACTATGTTGTTTCCCTGAACAAATTGGTGAAATGGCTTGGCGGACTTGTAGAAGAAGCTGGAGTTAACGTTTTCAAGGAATTCGGCGGCGCAGAACTCATTTATGAGCGCGATGGCATCGGCCGGCGTCATTACCGAAGACAAAGGGTTGGACAAGAACGGTAAGCTCGAAATCGAATTTCACGCCGGGTTACGAACTGCGCGCAAAAGTTACGGTGCTGGCGGAAGGCACGCGCGGCTCGCTTACAAAACAATTAGTGAACAAAAAGCAGCTCGACAACATCAATCCGCAAAGCTATGGAATCGGCGTCAAGGAATTGTGGGACGTGCAACCCGGAACGATCAAACCGGGATTTGTAGCTCACACGCTGGGCTGGCCGGTCTCAACAAAGATGTACGGCGGAGGCTGGATCTATGGCCTTTCCAATAATCGAGTGTCGATAGGCCTGGTGATTGCACTCGAATACGAAAATCCCCGATTCGATCCCCATGCCGCCTTTCAAACCTGGAAGACACATCCGTACCTTCGGAACATCCTCGAGGGCGGGAAGCTTGTACGTTACGGAGCGAAGTCGCTTCCCTATGGCGGCTGGTATGCGATGCCGCAAAATTTCGTTGATGGCGGCCTGGTCGTGGGCGATTCCGGAAGCTTTCTGGATTCGCAACGCTTGAAAGGCATTCATCTGGCGATGAAAAGCGGAATGCTGGCCGCCGAGACCATTTTTGAATCGCTCAAAAAAGCGGATTATTCGGCGAACGCGCTGAGGCTGTATAAGGAAAAAATCGATCGCAGTTACATCAAGGAAGAACTGTGGAAGGTGCGAAACTTCCATCAATCTTTCCGGCTGGGGATGCTGAACGGATTCTTTCATGCCGGACTGCAACAGTTGACGGGAGGGCGCGGATTCATCGATCCGATGCGCGCGCATGCGGGATATAAAGCCTATGGTAAAATTCACGGGCGACCCGCGCCTGAACGATTCAAGGGGGATGGCAAGCTCACGTTCGACCGGTTAACCGACGTCTACCATTCGGGCACTCGCCATGATGACGATCAGCCGTGCCATTTGAAGGTCCACGACCTGAACATCTGCGCAACACGTTGCGTGGAAGAGTACGGGAATCCCTGCCAATATTTTTGTCCCGCGGCCGTTTACGAAATGGTAAAAGATGGCGCGGGCCTGAAACTGAAAATCAACGCCGCCAATTGCGTACACTGCAAGACCTGTGACATCGCCGACCCATACCAAATTATCGATTGGGTCGTACCCGAAGGCGGCGGCGGTCCTAATTACGAAGGCATGTAAGCGCAGTCAGGCAAAATTCCCCAGATCATCACGAACTGGGGGACCAAAACCTGCGGAAATAAGTTCGCACGCGATCCCACGCGGTTTCTTGCGCGGGTTTGGCCTTTGCGGCCACCGCTTTTTGAGGATCGGCGGAAGGAGTGTTGGACTGCGCCAAAATTGGGTCGCCTTCCACTTTGCCTTCGAAAATCAATGTGGGACGTACGCGCACGCGCCGCACCAGGATAATGAGATTCGGGTCGAATTCGACTTGCGTCTTCGTAGAAGCGTCGTATTGCAGTGGCGGCATAAAGACCTGGTAAACCGGTTCAGCTTTTTCTTCGGAGGCTGGGGCAGGAGTCGGCGGCTGAATCACTTTCTTTTCCGCTGCTTTCTTCTTGAGTTCTTCGGAAGAGGCAAGCGCGCTCACTTCGGTCGAACTGTTGGAAGTTGCAAGAGTTTGTTGTTCCTCACATAAGCAACGCCGGGTGGAGGTGTGCAACGTCTCGAGCTGGCCATTCCAAAGGGCAACATCGCCGTTCTGGGGGACGAGCATGCTTTGCCCGGTCAACTGCTGCTCGACACGCACGGCACCTTTGGTGGCGTGGATGCACATCGCGCCCGTGGAATCCAAACCAACCAGCGTCTCCATGTATCCATTCCCGATGGACACGGGCTGCGCCTGAATTTGTGGTGTGTAGATTGTCAGAGCCGGTTCGGTCTGCAGAAACGCGTGGATCGTTCCGGTATCCAGGGCCAGAGTCAGGAAGCCCCCAGACTTTAAGACGGAGAAATGGGCCGGTCCGCAGATGGTGATGTGCCCTCCCTCCACCAGCTCAATGCGAGCCTGACCAGCCTTGACCTGCACGTTGCTGCCGCTACGGAGTACGGTGCGAACTTTGCCGGCCACCACGTCAACACTCATCGGGCCTTCCACGGAAATAGCTTCGCCCTCGATGGCGCCGACTTTATCGCTAAGAGGTGGATTATCGTTGCGTGCAAACAGCGTTCCCCGCCACGCGGCAATAAAACACACAGTGGTTAGCAGGACCCAACGGATCCTACCGCGGGCGGACATTCGAATTCTGCTCAACAAGCGAAACAGCTCCTGAACCTGCAGATACGGCGCAACCCTCCTATAATATACGAAGAGACTCCCGGAAGATGGCCGACACGGAGATTCAGAAGCCAGAAGAGCAAGAGAGTGTCAGCGCGCACTATGACGTGCGTTTGCCGAGACTGCCATGGCATCGGCGCATCCAAATTCCGATAATCGCGGCGGTGGTGTATAGCGTGATTCGCACGCTGGGGCCGACGCTGCACTACGAAGTGATCGGGCGGCGTCACGCAGAGGCGCAATGGGCCGCCAAGCAGCCGTGCATCTGGGCATTTTGGCATCGCGTGATTATCCCAATCGCGTGGTACGGCAGGAATCGCGGCATCGTCATCATGAATACCACCGCGTTCGACGGGCAGTGGACGCGAAAGGTGATCGAGTGGCTTGGATTTGGCACCGCGCAAGGTAGTTCTTCGCGCGGAGGATTACGTGGTCTCCAAGTGATGGCGCAACGAATTGCGGAAGGCCTAGATTGCGGGTTCACGATTGATGGGCCGAGAGGGCCGCGCTATATAGCCAAAGTTGGGCCGGTGCTGCTGTCCCGCATGACGGGTGCCCCGATTATGGTGTTTCACGTAGGTGTGAATCGCGGAAAGACGATAGAGAAGACCTGGGACCATTTTCTGCTTCCGGCCCTATTCGCGCGAACGATTTTGATTGGAGCGCCGCCGATACATGTGCCGAAAGATGCTGATTCGGACACAATCAAAACGAAACATGACGAGATGCAGAAAGCGCTGGAGCGGGTCCGCGATATTGCCGAGGGTTGGTTCGCGTTAAGTGAAGAAGAGCGGAACCGCCATCGCCAGGAAATCGGCAACTAGCGAAACGCCGTTCCTTCCCCAACAAATCCGATAAATCGGCCCGCTACCACAAAGAGACAACGAGCAGAAATTAGTTTCCGTCGCGTTCGCCGAGTTTGACTGGTATGTCGACTTTCTTGGCGCCGCGGTACACGGTGATGGTAACGGTGTCCCCGGGTCGCTTGCGATTGAGCAAGACGTTCATATCAAATTGTGAGCCGACTTTTTGGCCGTCGAGTGCCACGATCACGTCCCCACCGATTGTGATTTTACGCATGCCCGCTTGGGCTGTTCGATCTCCGCCGTGAATTCCCGCAACGGCTGCAGGACCTCCTTTGGTGGCCTGTTCAACCAGGAGTCCCTCTTGTGTGGGGAGGTCCAGGGCCTCAGCAAGCCAGCCGCCGACTGGGATCGTCGTCACGCCGAGAAAGGCGCGACGTACTTTGCCGCCCGACATGAGATCGTTGGCGATAAGTTTTGCGGAATTGATGGGAATGGCAAAGCCGATGCCAGCGGTGGTGCCGGTGGGGGTGT
Source organism: Candidatus Acidiferrales bacterium (assembly GCA_963741365.1). Classification (GTDB taxonomy): domain Bacteria; phylum Acidobacteriota; class Terriglobia; order Acidiferrales; family UBA7541; genus Acidiferrum. The sequence goes on from CAVUHY010000014.1 coordinate 470,144, forward strand.
AGATGGCGGAATTGATGCCAATGACTTCGCCGTGGGTGTTGATTAGCGGACCGCCCGAATTCCCACGATTGATGGAAGCATCGGTTTGAATGGCTTCGTCAATATAGGTGCTCTGGCTGGTTTGCACGGTTCGGCCGAGGGCGCTCACGACGCCAGTGGTTAGCGTGGATTGGAAGCCGAAGGGATCCCCAATGGCGAGAACTTTCTGTCCGACTTGTAGCGTGGAAGAATCGCCAAGGGGCAATGCGGCAAGCTGTTTTCCCTTCGGCTCAATTTTGATGAGCGCAACATCGTTGCGCTGATCGGCGCCGATAAACTTCGCCGGGTAACGCGACTGGTCGCCAAGAATCACTTCCATGGTTTGTGCACCTGCAACCACGTGGTAGTTGGTGAGGATGAACCCGCGCGGATCGATGATGAAGCCGGATCCGGCGCCCTCGACGGGAACAGGGTCCATGAAGAAATCATATTCCGTGGCTTTGGTCAGAATGTTGGCGACGGCGGGAGAAGCGGCCCTGTAGATGCGCACGTTGATGGATTCCTCTTCAGTCAGAGCGACGGGGCGATCGCTGGCGGGCTTGTCAACGGCGAGCCTAGTTGCCGCAGGGGCGGCAGGGTCCGCAGATATAGGTCGATGCGCTTCCACCTTGTCTGCCTGGCGAGGCCCGTAACGAGTGCCGACCCAATAGGCTCCCAATACGAGAATGAGGGCGGCGAGAACGAGGCGCGCGCGATTTGAACTTGTTCCAGCGGTCATGGATGATGTGCCTCCGAGTACGTCCGTTAAAGATAGTATAGAGAAAATTGCAGTCGGTTACACGAATGGTGCGGCGCGAGAAGGATTAAAGGATGTCTGCCCAAGGAGGAGAAGCAGCGAATGCGGCGTGGATCAGGCCAACGTGTGAGTACGCTTGCGGGAAATTCCCCCACATGCGCAAGCTGGCGGTTTCGAAATCCTCGGAGATGAGCTTCAATCCGGTCAGAGCCGAGCAGACCTGATCCATTACATGTTTCGCCTCGGCGGTGCGGCCACTGGCGCCAAGTGCTTCGACCAACCAGAAGGTACACATAATGAAGGCGACTTTAGGTGAACCGAAGCCGTCGTCGAGCCGGTAACGGAACAGCCAGCCATCTTTTGTAAGTCCCGTGCGGATGGCGTTGATGGTTCCCGCAAGGCGGGGATCATCCATGGGAAGGAATCGCAGATAGGTCATTTGTAGAAGCGAAGCGTCAAGATCGCGCCCGTCGTAAGAAGCGGCGAAGCTGTTGATATCCGGCACCCAGGTCTTCGCGATAATTTGCTGGCGAATATTCTCCGCCGCGGAGGCGAACTCCTGCTTTAAGCCAGGCGCATGCATGAAGGAGACACGCGCCATGCGATCCGCCGCCGCCCAGCACATGAGGTTCGAGAATGTTTGCGGTTTCCATTCCGTGCGGTACTCCCAAATTCCGGCGTCCGGAACGCCCGCTACGGAAATGGCTTTGCGCGCCAGTTGTTCAATTAATTTAAGTGCGGCTTTCGATCGTTCGGCGCGGAACCGTTCATCGAGAAATATTGGAGCGAGCGCCAAAACCATCTCGCCAAAAACATCATTTTGCGTGTGCGTGGCCGCGCCATTGCCGACGCGAACCGGCCCATCTCCGTTGAAACCTTTCCAATTTTCTAAAATGTGCTCATCCAGACTGCTGGTGCCATCGACGCGATACAACGGGGCCAGGTTCAGATCCGGCGCGCCTCCAGCCACATTTAACAAATATCGAATGAAATTTTCGCGCTCTTCAAAATGACCGAGCAGCCGGAAGGCGCCAAGCGAGTAGTAGGAATCGCGCAACCAGCAATAGCGGTAGTCCCATGTGCGCCCGCTGCCAGGAGCTTCCGGTATGGAGGTGGTCATCGCGGCCACAATCGCACCGGTGTCTTCGAAGCAGTGCAGCTTCAAAGTCAATGCCGAACGAATGACCGCATCCTGATAGAGGGGAGGGATGCTGCATTGCTTTACCCAACGTTGCCAATACAATTGCGTCTCGCCCAGAAAGCGATCGGAAAGCGAACGAAGGGGTTCTTCAACGGGCGCGCCCCAGCTTAGAACCATGTGACAACGTTCGGTGAGCGTGAAGGGCTGTCCGGTGAGGTAGGAAACGGGAATATCCGTGGTCAGGCGAAGCTGACTGTCAAATCCCTCGAAGCGCACATGGTTGGATCCAAAGAGCTTGGTCGGCAGTGATTTTGACCATCCGCGACGAGGCTCGCATACGACTTGAATGCGTGGTGTACCCTCGATGGGCTCGATGATTCGAAAGAGCTGCGTTGGCCGAAATGCACGGTCGTATTGGACAAAACGGGGTGCAAAATCCAGAATGCGGAAGGAGCCGGAAGGCGTCTGAAAAGTTGTCTCCAGAATGTTGGTGTTCTCGAGATAGGCCTGCTCACCGCTTTGGCCCTCGGCCGCTCCCACCAAGAATTTCCCGCCTTCAGGATCTAACAAAGTGGACAAGACCGGTTCGGAATCAAAACGTGGCAGGCAACACCAAACAATTTCGCCGTTCCGGTGGACCAGGGCAGAGATCTGACAGTTGCCGATCAAACCGAGATGTTCGAGATACATTCTTCCAGAGTAGCAAAATTGTGGATTTGCAAAAGGAGGCAGTGCGAAAATACAAATGCCTTCCGCACAATTCAATTAAGTCGTATACCGGGTGAACTGAAATGTTGGTTAATCTTTCGTGGGAGGCATCGGGATGATGAACTCGCTGGCAATCAAGTATTGGTAGAGATAGTCGAGCGGTTTTGCAGGATGGAATTTACTCGCGTGGACCATGCCGTCCGACGCCTGCCACGACCAGCCAGCAACAGAGACCGATTGCAGCCATTCCTTTAAATCGCTCTCCGACATGGGAAACACACTGAGTCGCACATTCAATCGGAAGAGCCTGGCGATTCCCTCCAGCAGGCTACCCTCCAAATCTTTGTAGCTGTCCTGCATGGCACGCACCAAAATAGAAAGGCCAACCGCAAAATGAATGCGGCTCTTGGTGAAGCGATTCACAAACGTGCTCATTTTATACAGTTCGCGCTCGCGAAAAACCAGCACACCGCTCCCTAGTTTTCGCAACGCGACAACATGAGCAACAATTTCCGAAGCGGAAAGTCCGGACTTGTCTTCCCCTGCTGGGGCGCACGCCAGACTGAACAGCCCAATAGGACCGTTGCTCTGCGCCAGTTCTTCCTGGGGAAGTCTTGCGACAGTGTCTTCGATCATTTCCTTGTGAAATTTTTCGGTGCTATCGAAAGTGCCCGGTGCCATAACCACTGCTTTTTTGTAGAGAACTTCAGTCGGTGGCGCGAGGGAGCCATCTGCGGGAAAGATCACAGCCTGTGCCATGCCGCTGGCGACCAAACTGGCATGCACAAGTTGCGCGCCCCAATTCGCAAAGGTGGGCCCATACAATTTCATGCAGTCGATTTCTACTCGGCTCAGAGGTAAGTCGTCTACCAAGGCTTGCTGAAAATCATCCATTCCGGACATATTGTGGTACGCGGCATATATCAGATTTACGCCAAGTATGCCGACAGCGGCCTGCTGCGCCAGGTTCGAGTTGTCGCGAAGATTGATGTGAAGGATTACGTCGTTAGAAGGGCCGCCAGGCACCTGCTGAAAGCGGAGTCCCAGCCACCCGTGACATTCGTTGGTGCCGGCGAAATTCCTTGCCGATATCGTATCGACAAATGAAATAAACGTGGTGGTGGCGCCGCGGCTGGCGTGCAATTGTCCGAGAAGCACTTTCCATTCCTGCTCAAGCATCGCACGAAGACGTTCCTGCGAAACGTAGCGAGTGCCCGCACCGTACAGATCGTCGCTGACTTCTTTGTCGTACGCCGAAATCGTCTTGGCGACGGTGCCGGACGCGGCGCCAACTTGTAGAAACCAACGGGCGACCTCCTGGCCCGCGCCAATCTCGGCAAACGAACCAAAAACCATGGGATCGAGGTTCAGCGAAAGCGCCTTTTGGTGGGTATCAATTCTCTTAGTCGTGGACATGCTCTGGCTCCGAGGTGCACGCAATTATCCCACGATCGGAGCCGCGGGCGGGAACGGCTAGCGAAGGGGCTTGCCGTCCTGTTCGGACTCCGGTTTCTTTGGGACGTACGCTCCACTAGCGTTACGCTCCCCAATGCGGTCGATTACCCGGTCGGGATTTTTGCGTCGAAAGTCCTCAGCGATAAAACAGTTCCAGCAGACGGGTAGATAGGTTCGAAATATCTGTGGCAAGTTTTCCGGAGGTACTTCATTCCATTGAACCATGGAGCGATCGGGCCCGAGCAATGCCGGTTGATGATCGTGCCAGTGGATCTCCCCAAAGGGCTTCTGGCAATAAGCGCAGGATTTCCCGTCGAACCATTCGTCCACCATGTTCCAGACCAAGCAGTTTTCCGGGTCGGCCTTAATTTCTGACAGGCAATCCTGGCCACAGTCGGCCCGTTCAGGCCACCGAGAACACTGATCCAGCCGGAGATTCGCCTTGCCCGAAATTGATCCGCGTATCAGCCGTTTCAAATCGATGTGCACGGAAGCGGGTTGCTTGCTTTCCGGGCAAGTGACGACGCGCCGTCCGCAGAATCGGATGTAGGTCCGAATGGCAATGGTCATACCAAAACCGGCTGCTACGGCCAACAAAACGCTAACTGCGATCAAGCTAAAACTTGGTGAAATCATATATGCAACCTCCCGGCTGAGCGCGCACCGAGTAATCCCCTTAGTGGATAGCAGGAGCATCTCCACAACCGGTCAACGGCCCAAATAATCTCGAGATGATTGAAAGGCGGGCACTTAGTAATGATTCGACGAATTCGTCGACGTAACGGAGACTGGACGAGAGTGGAAAACGACTCAGATTGCTGCGCAATCTTGCGCCCAGAGGGAAGACGAGGGAAGGCGAACCAGCTGTGCTCCCGCACAGGTCAAAGAGCTGACAGGTCAGAAAATGCCTCACTGTTACCGGGAAGTGGGCTCTACGAGACGAAGTCAGAGCCGAGACGAAGCCAGTGAGCTAAGGCTCAATCCGCGGCGCGAAGATGCCGGAAAGATTTCGGCGCGCTTGAAAAGCGAGGATGAACCACAAAATTACGACGACGACCGCCAGCGGTAAGCCTTTTGGTTCCATTAGAGAGTGAAAAAGGAATATATTGATGATAACTGGGCCAAGCAGCACTAGACCCAGAGTGACGTAGCGATTAGCCAAGAGCAGTGCTCCGCCGATCACTTGAATAAATGCGACGATCAATGCGTAATGCGTTTGCATCAAGACCGCGACGAATTGTCCGGCATTACCGGTAGGCATTGGCCCCGCCGGAATGAACGGATGAATCCCATTTAATCCGAACACCACAAAGATCAGACCCAACAGTATTCGCGCAATCAGTGCGGAAATTTTCATTGAGCCATCCTTCCTTTCAGCAGTGTAGGTACCGGATTACAATAAAAAATAGGCCCGGCGACACAGTTTAATGCCCGAGGAATTTCTCGAGTTTGGCAATCTCCACTTCCGCCAGATCAAAATATTTCTTGGCCCCCGCAAGGTCCTGTGCCTTGAGCGCGGCGTTGGCCTTGGACAGATACAATTGCATGCGCTCCTCGGACGCTGCGATATCGCCTCGAATATTATACCCGGAGGTTTGCTGCTGCCGCCGCAACGTATCGACGCTCTGCGCAACGGTTGCTCCCATCACATTCAGCTTGTCGGCTTCATCCTCAACCTTGGCGACTTCCTCGGGAGATGGCCCAGCCGGAATCGGTGGCGTAGCTTCTTGTGCCGGTCCGCCGGAGACGGGAGCGCCAGTGTCTCGCGTGGGTCGCGGATTGACCGCGCTTTTGCTTGAGACTTTCCCGCCAGAATTCGCCGAAATGCTTCCGTTTGGCGATTGAATCGCAACGTTTCCCTGAGAATCCACAGTGATGCTTCCTTTATCCGTCTGCACGGAAATGGGCAAATCGCTAGCCGGAACTGGAGTGTCGGGAGTCGTGGCAGGCGAGGATGCGGCAGGAGTTGCGGAAGGAACAGTTGAGGTCGCCGCGGGAGAATCCGCGGACTTATCCCGATCGGCGTGGGTGAGTACTTTGCGCGGAATATAAACTCCGGCAGCTATGATCGCGCTGACTCCGACCAATGCGCCGATCGCGACCCACAATCCGCGGCGTGCAGTCGAGCGAGGGGTAGAAGGAGGCGACGGGTCGGTTGGCGGAGCCGCAACGGTTGGCGCGAGAGCAGGTGGCGTTGCAGCTGGATTTGACGATTTGGCTGACGGCGAAGGGATATGCGCGCGCGGGGTCGACAGGTTTGGCAAAGCTGCTTCCACTAGTGTTGTTTCGGAGGACGAAGAAGTCCGTGGCGTTGGAGTGACCGTGGTGCCGGACTGTGGAAATGCCGCGACGGGGACGCTTTTCAATGCGGCGCGAAACGCATCCGCGGATTGAAAGCGCTGCGCAGGATCTTTTGCCATAGCCATCAAAATGATTTCATTTAGCGCCGGCGGTAAATCCGAGCGCATGGTGATTGGTGCTGCGGGTTGCTCGTTCAAGTGAGCCGTCATTAGCGAGTATTGGGAATCTCCACGGAACGGCAATTTTCCGGTAAGCAACTCATATAGCGAAACTCCATAGGAATAAATGTCCGATCGAGCGTCAGCGCTTTCACCGCGAACCTGCTCCGGGGGCATGTAATTGAGAGATCCAAGGGTGGTACCGGTGGAAGTAAGGGTGCCGTCGCTCGACGAACGCGCAATTCCGAAATCCATTAACTTAACGATGCCCTGCGGGGTGAGCATCATGTTGGCTGGTTTGATGTCGCGATGAATGATGTTTTGTGTGTGGGCGTAACTCAGTGCGGACAGAATCTGATCGGAGTAGTCCACCGCCTCTGCCGTGGAAATAGGGGCTCGCGAGAGCCGGTTGGCGAGTGTTTCTCCTTCGACAAATTCCATTACCATGACCAACTGATTTTCGCGAGTCAGCGCAGTGCGAAGAGAGGCGATATTGGGATGATTGAGAGACGCGAGCAAGCGAATCTCCCGCAAGAAGCGATCTGCGAGGCTCTGATGCGAAGTCAGATCGGGCAGGAGAATCTTCATGGCTTCCACGCGGTCGGAAATAATGTTGCGGACCTTGTAGACTTTGCCCATGCCACCGAGGCCCAGCACCGATAGAATTTCGTAATCGCCAATGTGTTGACCGATCGAAAATTCGACTGTCATATCTCCTCCGGCAACTGCTTCTGACACTGAAACAATACACCAAAGTGCGTGATGGGAGTGCTGACGCTCTCATTCAACAGGAGCGAGCAGTCCGCCTGGTTCCAAAAATGAAACAAGCCCGCACTCCAACAGGCAGGGCGGGCTCGCCGTTCTTCGTGAAAATTGATCGTGCTACGGATTTTTTACAACGTCTCCCACTTTTGCGGCACCTGCTCCTGCAAAAGTGGCTGTTGATGAATCTTCATCCACCTCCGTAACCGTCGCTTCCCCGATTTTATCTTCGACTGATTTGATCACCTTGCCCGTCGCGGGATCTTTAACCGTCCGCACCTGCCGCGAGACAATGAGCTTGTCGCCAACCTTAACGCCTGCCTTCCTGCCCACGTTAATGATCAAAGAGTTCCCTGTGGCGTCCGCAACCAGACCAGACACAGAAAGCGTACGGGCCGGAATTTTCGTGGCGGCGTCATCTAACTTTGTACCCGTATCATCGACGGCTTTGTGGACTGCTTCGCCGAGAATAGTATTGGAGAAATTGCTGCTGCCCATGTCCAGACTGCCGCCACCGCCCCCTGACCATCCACCGCCTGCGCCCAGCAGCGAAGTGCTGGAACGTGTGGACTCGCCAAGCCCGCTTACCGAAGCAAGTATTTCGCCAGTGGATACGTTGATAACGCGAGCGGTGATGCCAACCACGGCTTTTGCCTTGCTCGTTCCTACGCCACCCAATCCGAAGCGGCCCAGGCCGTATCCGCCACCACCAACGTTCGTGTGCTGGTCGTCGCGGCCAAATTGCGTGATAGAGCCAATGATAATGGCGTCCACACCGAGAACTTTGCCGATTTTAGCCGCGGTGTTCGGATCCGCGCGGTCACTGTTTGAGAAGTTCTGCTCAGCGAGAATCTTGTCCAGCGCCGAACGCTCGATCAATCTGTATTTCCCGTCTTTCAAGAGCTTATCCACGAGCAAGTCGGAGATGCCCTTGCCGACATCCTGGTCCGACCCGAAAATCTGGGATACGTAGGTCCGCACCGTACCGTAGTCAAAATTCATGACGGTTACAAATTTTTGAGAGCCAGGTGCCGCCGGGGGAGGCACATCCTGCGCCAGCGCGAAACCGCCGAACATGGCTAGCGCTAGAGGACACAGGAATACACGAAAATTCCGGGAAAACGACATGGATCACTCCTTAAAGCGAGGCATGCCGCTGAAGGCTTCGAGTACCCGGGCATACTCCCGCCGAAAACTGCCGTTATATTAATTAAGGATCTTGTGCCAGGCAATGACGAAGTGCGCGAGCATCGCGTAGGCAGAGTTGAGTGTACGAGTCGCCAATTGCTCAGTGTTCTTCGGGGAATCCCGGAACGGAGCTATTTAGGGCTTTTTCGCCGCTTCTTCGAGCCAGTACTGCACCACGGCCAGATTCTTGGGGTCCACGTCCTCGAACCGGACGCCCGCGCCCATGTTCGGTTGTGAATAAATGATGCTGGCTTTTGACTGAAAGACCGTGTGTTCGTCAGTCCAAATCTTCAACAGGATTGTGGTAAACGCGGGAAAGGGATTCATCATGTCCAGGTAGCAGCCGTGCAGACTTAACTCGCTCACGCGCGAAGCGACGCGCACCTCGGATTTTTCGTCCAATAGTTCTGCGGCGGCAAAAAACACGAATCTGGGCGTGCGTCGTCGTTCCTGGTCCATGGCGCCTTTCCGGCTGGGTCGTTAAGCTGGGAATTTCCTGCGAAGAACATAACACGTTACCCTGAGCTGGCGGGCAAAGCTGTGTTCAGATCGCAACATCGCGAAACGCCCGATCATCGTAGGCTGAGGAATCCGACAGAGGGGATGCGGTGTCTCAGGGCTCTTCCGCGGGCAATGCTGCGCAATGTTGCGTTGACAAAACCAAGCCCAACTCCTAAACTTTAATCTTTGTCTTTTTAGGGAAAGGTGTGGCTGATTGCAATGAGGACGTACGTAGCAAAGGGTGCAGAAGCAGAAGCGCTCAAAGTGGGCGCAAACTGGTTTGTTGTGGACGCGACCAATCAAGTTTTGGGACGCCTGGCGACTAAAGTCGCCCGTATGCTGATCGGGAAAGATAAGGCCGCTTTCACGCCTTACTTGGATTCCGGTGACCACGTAGTGGTCATCAATGCCGACAAGATCAAGATGACCGGCAACAAGATCGAACAGAAAGTTTATTATTCGCACAGCGGATACCCCGGCGGATTGAAAGAAGTTCCGGCAAAGCGCGTGCGCGAGAACAAGCCCGGACTGGATGATTCGCGAAGCGGTTTTGGGCATGCTGCCGAAGAACAAGTTGCGCGCTCGCCGCGCAAAGAAGTTGCGCATATATCGCGATGCCGCTGGTCTGGCGCGTCACGCTGGACAGAAGCCGCAAGCTGTTTCACTGTAAGACGTTTTATTGGAGCACCCTGAAGCTTCAGGGTGTCTTCTGGTAGTCGCCACGTAGGTGTTGTTCCTTTCTAGGCAGTGCCTTAGCAGGGAGCCATCCGACCGTGAAGTTTACGAGAGAGCGCGGATTACTCTCTTTATCAGGCATTTGAGGAGGAGCATTGAGTACTGTCGAAACGCCCGCAACGGGTACAAAAACGTGGTTCCACGGCACAGGCCGCCGCAAAGAATCGGTAGCGCGGGTGTTTCTGAGGGCCGGCTCGGGAAAGTTCACGGTCAATGGCCGCGAGGTTAAGTCTTATTTCCCCAATCATGCTTGGGAGCATGATGCGATTGAGCCATTGAAGTTTACCAGCTTGACTCGATCAGGTGGACGTCGTGGCTACGGCAAAGGGCGGCGGCGTGGGCGGGCAGTCTGGAGCCGTGCGCATGGGTCTTTCGCGCGCGATCATCAAGTTCAATCCCGAACTGCGTCCTCCGCTTCGTAAGAACGGATTTTTGACGCGCGATTCCCGAATGAAGGAACGCAAGAAGTACGGTCAGAAGGGCGCACGCAAGCGCTTCCAGTTCACCAAGCGGTAAAGAACTGGGCGTCACGAATTTGTTTGGGCCTTGTCGGGATGGCAAGGCCCAAACTCAGGCTCTGGAAATTTCGGCTCGCGCCTGGAGTTCCAAGATCACGGCCGGCAAGAAGCCGGCAAGAGGCTGCTGCGAAATTTCCCAGTTGGCCGGGCTAAAGCCCGGCACCTACATCGGAGACTCGAAAAGCAGCTATCTACTTAGGAGGAATAGTGGCAGTAGAAATCACCATGAAGGAACTGCTGGAGGCCGGCGTTCACTTCGGTCACCAGACGCGTCGTTGGAACCCCAAGATGAAGGAATATATTTTCGGGGAACGCAATGGCATCCACATCATTGATTTGCAGAAAACGTTGAAGATGTTCCGCGAAGCCAGCCGCTTCGTCAGTGAAATCTCTTCACACGGAAGAACCGTTTTGTTCGTTGGCACCAAGCGCCAAGCGCAGGATGCCATCGCCGAAGAAGCCAAGCGCTGCGGCGCCTTCTTCGTGAATCACCGCTGGTTGGGCGGTACGCTGACCAACTGGTCCACGCTGCAGAAGTCCATCAAGCGCCTGAAGCTGTTGCAGGCCATGACCGAGGACGGACGCATGGAGCAGCTCTCCAAGAAAGAGCGCGCTCGCCTGGATCGCGAAATGAAGCATCTCTTCCAGAACCTGGAAGGCATCGTGAATATGACGCAGTTGCCGGATGCCATGTTCGTCGTGGATTCCAACGCCGAGGAGATCGGCGTGAAGGAAGCGCGGCGAATGGGAATTCCTGTGGTCAGCGTCGTGGATACCAACTGCGACCCCGACATGGTTGATTGGATCATTCCCGGCAACGATGACGCTCTCCGCGCTATCCGCTTGTTCACCACGAAGATCGCCGACTCCGTAGCGGAAGGCCGCGCCGCGTACGAGCAGTCTCAGGTCGCCCATCAAAAGGCGGTTGCGGACCAGGCTCAAGAAGGCGTCGAGTACGTCGACACTAGCGCTTACGAGCAGTACGAAAAACAGGAAGGCGATTTCGTGGAAGCCGAGGCCATTGTGGAACCTGCTCCCGAGCCCGCGGAGCCTGCGGAAACCGCAGCGCATGCTACCGAAGTTGCTCACGAAGCGGAAACCGCCAAGTAACGGGCGACGGATCTAAATTCAAGTGGCCCGGCGCTGAGTGCAAAACCGACGCCGGGCCATTTTTCTGAAGACAAATCGAAAGCTTCGGGCTGCACAAAAAGAGAGAAAAGGATGAGTACATCTAAGCCAGTCATGGAAATCCCAGCCAAGCTTGTAAAAGAACTGAGAGAAAAGACCAACGCGGGATTCAGCGATTGCCGCGCCGCGCTCGTTGAAACCAGCGGAGACATCGAAAGGGCGGTCGACGTCTTGCGCAAGAAAGGTCAGGCTTCCGCAGCGAAGAAGGCCATGCGTGAAGCCACGGAAGGCCTAATCGGGCACTATATTCATGCCGGAGGAAAGATCGGCGTGATCGTGGAAATCAATTGCGAGAGCGATTTCGTTGCGCGCACTGAGGCATTCAAGCAGCTTTGCCACGACGTTGCCATGCATATCGCCGCCGTTGACCCGCGCTTCGTCCGCCGCGAAGACGTGACCGCGGAAATGCTCGAGCGCGAACGGGAAATCTACAGCGCCCAGGCCCGCGCAACGGGTAAGCCGGAACAGGTAATCCAGAAAATCGTCTCCGGTAAAATGGAGAAGTTCCATGAAGAAAGCTGCTTATACGAACAGCATTTCATCAAGGACGAAACCCAAACCATCGGTGAAATGATTACCCAGGCTATCGCGAAGCTCGGCGAGAATATCGCTATCCGGCGCTTTGCCCGGTTCAAGGTTGGCGAAATCAGCGGCGCGTCTTCTGCCGGGGCAGAGGAAACTGCGACGGCCCCGGTGCAGGTTGCCCCAAAACCAGCTAAAGCCTAAGTTGATAAACGTAAACTCCGCAAAAACGCCCCGCTAAAACGGGGCGTTTTTTTCGGGTGCGCAGCTCTGCCCGTTTGTCCGTTCGCTGAAGCGGCCGCTCAAACGATTTTTGCCGATGGGAACAGGCCTCGACCTTGATTTTTTGTTACAATTCCCCTGCTTTTCGTTTCACTTATCGGAGCCACATGGCAAGTTCATCGAAAATTGCGAAACATACTTCCAAGAAACGTCCCGCCTATCATCGTATTCTCCTGAAGCTTTCCGGAGAATCCATGCAGGGAGCGCAAGGCTTCGGTATCGACGGCCAAACCATCCACGACATTGCCAAAGAACTGCGCGAGGTTAACAAGCTCGGCGTGCAGATTGCCATTATGGTCGGCGGCGGTAACATATTTCGCGGCGCGCGTCAGAAAGGCTTTGAAATTGATCGCGCGACGGGCGATTACATGGGGATGCTCGCCACGGTCCTGAACGGCCTGGCCTTGCAGGACGCTCTCGAAAAGGTCAATGTGCACACCCGTGTGCAGAGCGCAATCGAAATGCACCAAGTTTGCGAGCCGTTTATTCGGCGGCGTGCCATGCGTCATCTGGAAAAGGGCCGAGTGGTTATCTTCGCTGCGGGCACTGGCAATCCTTATTTCTCCACCGACACCGCGGCAGCACTCCGCGCGATGGAAATCAAGGCTGACGTAATTTTGAAAGCGACGCGGGTCGATGGGATTTACGATGCCGATCCGGAAAAGGTGAGCGACGCCAAATTCTTCGCCGAAATTACCTATCGGGACGTATTGCATAAGAACCTGAAGGTGATGGATTCCACCGCCATTTCCTGTGTATGGACAATGGCATGCCTATCGTCATATTTAATATGCATAAATCGGGGAATATACGCCGCGCGGTGATGGGAGAGCGCGTGGGTTCAACCGTTTCCCCAGCCTAGAGAACAGTTCTAAGTTTTCAGTTATGAGTTGACGGGCACTTACGTGTTGATCCAGCATGGCATGTTGGGTGAAACTGAAAACCGCCCACTAAGAAATTGGGAGCTTCCTGAAAGGAAACACACCATGACTACGTTAGCTACAACGAAAGATGCCGCGCTTGCGGCAAAAACCCGCATGGAAAAAGCGGTCGATGATTTTCGCAAAGAACTGGCCAGTGTGCGCACCGGCCGCGCTAATGCCGCGATTCTTGATCAAGTACGCGTCGATTACCACGGCTCACCCATGCAGGTGAACCAGCTCGGCAGCGTTACGATTCCCGACGCCAACATGCTGGTGATCACGCCCTGGGATCCGGGTGCTGCGGCTCTCATCGACAAGGCCATCCGTTCCTCGGACCTCGGCCTGAATCCCACCACCGATGGCAAGGTTGTTCGCATTCCGATTCCAGCGGCGACAGAGGAACGCCGCAAGGACCTCGTCAAGCAAATGCACAAGATGCTCGAAAACCACCGCACTGCGGTGCGCAACATCCGCCGAGATATCAAGGAAGCGATCGACAAGCTCGAAAAAGAGAAGAAAATCAGCCAGGACGAGCAGAAGCGCGCGTTGGACGAACTGGAAAAAGTCTCCCACGCGGAAACAAAAAAAATCGAAGACCTCGCCGCCGCAAAAGAAAAAGAAGTGATGGAGTTCCGCTGATAAATGTAGTGCTGGCTGTTAGGGCGACGACGTGAGCATGGTGCCACAGGCAATCTTGGCTGTGCTGCGGAAAACGGTCGAGGAGTGCGTCAGCCCAGTTGTCGCTTTTACAATCGCGATGAATCCTAGATCGCAAGAGTGAGAGCCTAGTCCCGCGCGCTATCTTAGCGCCGCGCTCTTTACGCCTGCGCCGCGGTCCATCACAAAATATTGCGCTTGATCCGCCTGTACGGCTTGCACAAAAGAACTGTAATCAATAGCACGATCGGCCGCGACCTCGCGCTCGAGGAAGTGAATGTGACGCAGCGCCGTCAACGTATTCGCCGTAAAGCCGTATTTCGAGGAGTAGCTGGCGTAATCGCGCTGGACGGCGGTTCCTGCAGGCGTCTGAACACTGGTTCCTTCCGGCACATGCAACGTCACTTGCGTTTCCACGTCGAGCGGCGTTCCCAGCTCAATGTTTCCTGCCGAATTTCGACCGGTAGACTCCGGCAACCCAATCTGCGGCAGCAACGCAGGGATGCGTACCGGCTTTTTCGACCAGTCCACGAACTTCTCTTGCGTTAGTTCGTACTCCACCGTAAACGGATCCGTCGTCGCCATTGGGTCTGAAGCAGTCGCGCTCGTAATCACGCCGCGAAATCCATCCGACAGCGCCAGCAACCCTGCCACCTCTTTCCATTTCTCTTTCGGAGTCTGATGGAAGGCCATACGCAAAAACAATTCGTTGTCTCCCCGCAATGTGTACTGCACTTTTGCCGAGAGTCCACCCGCCGGGGAAAGTGACGCCTCCGTTCTCGCCCTCTGAATCGAAGGGAAGGGAAGGTTGAGCCCAACATCCTCCCATCGAGGAATTTCATGTTCACCATGCGAAGAGTTTAAGAGCCTGAATGCTGGTTTTCCTCGGAGACTTGCATTGACAACTCCGAATGGAGCCACCTCTAATGTCGGGTCTAGCCAGAAAGTCGGTCGCTCACAGTTCGTGCACCCGGTCTCGTCAGTTTGTCTGATCAAAAGATGGTCAAACACAGACGGACGAGCCAGTTGTGTCCAGTGTTCGCCAGATGCTCCCAATAGAAACGCCTGGGAGGGATTCGCATAAGGATAGGCAAGCGCCGCAATCAGCCTGTATTTATCCTCGGCCGTTGCATATGCCGATGTGAGGATCTCAATTTCTGGCCGGGCCCGAAAACCAGTCGCCCCTAATGGCAAGTCGACGGTGGCAATCTTCTGCGAGACAAAATCATAAATTGCCTCAAGTTTGCCTTTCCGACCTTGAATGCCCTTAGTCATTTCTTCACTGCGTATTGTGATCGTTTTGTCGATTATCCATCTTCCTTCAGAATTTACTGCTGGTTGAAGCTTACCGGCAAGACTTAGGGATAGAGCAGCCCAGTTATCAAAACTCGTAACAACCAGATCAGGCTGCTTTGAACTAGAATCCTCTGAAGGCTTCTGGGATTCTCTACGTGAGAAATTCCATCGATAATTGATCCGTGCATCGCTCGACTCGCGAGACTCCTTGATATCAGCCTTGGGCAACTCCACATCCATCTGAATCTTTGGATTTCGCGACTCAGGCAAATCGAGTTCGTACTTCTCTTCGATCACCTGTCCTGACTTGTCAAAAGTGTGTTCAAGCCAGAAGTTTGGAGCAAGGGGATGATTCGTTGTCGTGGTTACCACGCGATACTCGATAGTGTCGCTTTCCTGCAGTCCCAGAATCCGAACCGACTTGGCGCGTACGTCGTGATACGCCGGAAATTTCTCCACGGCAGGATTTGGTCCATCCGAGATTGCGCTTGGAAGCACTTCGGACGTTCCTCCGTTGGCGTGTGTCACGCGCACCATGGGAATTTCCACCTGTTGGAATGCGCGGTTGTAACCAAAAGTCAGCCTTGCGAATTGCCGGGCTCCGGCAACATCGTTAATTTTTACGATGGTGTGCACGTCCTTCCGAGAATCGCCACTTTCCTCAAAGCGGACGTGCGTATCCAGCAATTGAATTTGAAAGGGAAGCTTTTCGTTTACCGCCGTTTTGTCACTTTTTTCTGCAGGTTTGGCAGTGCTACTGCCCGTCGGTTGTTGCGCGAAACAGATTACGCTAATTCCATACGACAAACACCAAATCGTCGCAACGCGCAAAAGTTTTGAAGAAAGAGCCACGCTGAAAGTTTAGGCGGACTCTTTGCCACCGTAAAGATGCCGCTTTTATACGGTTGCTTAAGCCGCCAGCCTGCCGCCGTTACGTCGTCAACTTTAGGCGCAACTTCGACTCGTAAGCCGGGCCCCCGCGCTCCAGGGGTGAAACCGTACGTCCTGTGGCGCGTCTAACAGCGTGTTACAGTGATAGCTCCTCTTTTTCCCCATTACTAAGGAGAAACTTGGGAATGAAAACAAGATTCTTTGGCACGGTGCTGCTTCTAACAGGCGCTGCGATGGCCTGTTTAACTTCGACTGCGAAGGATAACGTGCAGCCCAAGGGGCCCGAGGAAGACGGTACCAAACCGGCCCTGGTGAAGATTGCCGGCGAGGGCTCTATGGATTCCCATGTTTTTCAATACCTCACAGAGCTCAGCGACGAGGTCGGCGCGCGCGTCACAGGCAGTCCAGAGGACCAAAAGGCCATCCAGTGGGGCATCACAAAGATGAAGGCGATTGGGTTGAAAAATGTGCACGCCGAGAAATATTCGCTGTGGAAAGGCTGGAAGCGCGGCAGCGCGGCAGCGGAATTGATCGAACCGCTGCGCCACACGCTTACTGTCGACTCTATGGGCTGGACGGGCTCGACACCGGTAAATGGTTCAGAAGGTGAAGTTGTCACCGCAAATCTGTTTGATCTTGATGGCGAATTGAAGAACCTAGGCCGCTTCAACGGGAAGATCGTGATGATGAAGCCGGAAGGAGCGCCGAAAAAAAATTTCATGCTGATCTTTGCCCAATACGGCGATTTTCTGAACGCCCTGCAAAAGGCGGGTGCCATCGCCATTGTCGGTGGGCAAGGTGGTTTTCCTGCGGAAGGTCTGCATCTGACACACACGGGAATTCTCGGCTTTGCTGTCGACTTCGCAATTCCAGTCGTAGACATGACTCGTGAGGATCAAGGCCAGATTGAGCGTTATATTGCCAGTGGAAAAACTGTTCGCATGCGCGTGAATGTGCAAAACACGTTTACCAATGGGCCCGTGGAGAGCGCCAACGTCGTTGGCGAAATCGTCGGGCGCGAGCATCCTGAAGAGATTGTTGTCGTGGGCGCGCATCTGGATTCCTGGGATTTGAGCGAAGGCACTACCGATAATGGCACGGGCACAACCAGTGTCCTGGCCGCCGCAGAGGCTATTTTGAAGAGCGGCGTCACTCCACGCCGCACCATCCGCTTCGTACTGTTCACCGGTGAAGAACAGGGCCTGCTCGGCTCGCTCGCTTACGTTAAACAGCACGAATCCGAAATGAAGAATCACATTGCAGACATAGTGCTGGACATCGGTCAGGGGCCGGTGAAGGAATTTCAACTCGGCGGGCGTAACGATCTCGTTCAGGCGTTTGAACCGTTTGCAAAGTCGCTTGGAAATATCCGCGAAATCAAGGTGAATGACAAAACTGAGTTTGGGACGGATACTGGACCATTCACCCTTGTGGGATTGCCCGGCATCAACCTGGATCAGGATTCGCCGGAATATAAGTTTACGCACCATTCCGCCGCTGACGCCTTGGAAGCGGTCAAACCGGATGTTCTGGCGCAAAACGCCACAATCATGGCGATGACCGCCTACTGGTTGGCGGACCGTCCGGAGCGCTTTGCCACCCCGTGGCCTGCGGAAAAAACCGCCAAAATGCTTCGGGAGAAGGGCGATTACGACATGCTGAAGGCGTTTAATTTGTGGAGTTTTGGCGACCTTGGATCGGGTGAGAAGCCAGCAGATAAGTAGTTTTGACTCAAATACTTGAATAGGAATCTGGCTGAATATCGCTCTTTCTTGCAGGGTGCCTCCTAGAGCGATAAACAAGCGAGCGATGTTGGCATTCCCCACTTTTCCACAGGTTTTTCATCGCCCCAGTTTCGAATGGTGTTTGACAGAGTGCCCTGTCTTCTCTATACTTTATGTTTTGTCAGGGGATTTTTCCCCTCGTAGTAGGGCCATCCTTCAACCGGGATGGGTAGTTGGAAGGGAATTCTTCGGTCCCGGAACAAGTTCGACGGAATGGGACAGAAGAGCGGCCGGAATGGGGCGCCAGCCCCGAAAAGCCGAGTAAGCCTCTCCGAATCGGAACCAGGAGCTAAGTTCTGCTCTCTTGGCATGCCTACGGAGTCTCTTGCTTGTTTCTCCGGATTCGCAGTGCACCTTTCAGCATTGTTGTGTGCTCTCGCGTATTTTTCTGCGCGCACGTGGAGAGCCTTCGCCATGCGTTTGCGCGCGAAGCACGGTGCATCGCGAATTTGCAATCATCGCGAAATACCGAAGGAAAAAGAGGATTACTGTGCCGACGTTTTCACAGCTTGTACGGATGGGTAGAGAAGGAATTATCTCGAAGACCAAGTCGCCTGCGTTGATGGGCTGCCCGGAAAAGCGCGGTGTCTGCATTCGCGTGTACACTCAGACGCCGAAGAAGCCTAACTCCGCATTGCGCAAGGTCGCTCGCGTGCGCTTGACCAATGCTGTCGAAGTCACAACGTATATTCCCGGCATCGGCCACAACCTGCAGGAACACTCGATCGTGCTCGTACGCGGCGGCCGTGTGAAGGATCTGCCTGGCGTGCGCTATCACATTGTTCGCGGAACGCTCGACGCCGCTGGCGTGGAGAATCGCAAGCAGGGCCGTTCGAAATACGGCGCCAAACGCCCGAAGGCCGGCGCGGCGGCGAAGTAAGGCAGTTGTCGGTATTCAGTTTTGAGTGATTCGTCAAGCGGAGTACTTGAAACTCGGTAATAGATTGGACTTTCGTAATTGGTAGTGCAGGCTCGGCTAGTTCTAAGGGTCTTACTTAGAATGCAATACTGGGAACTGAAGACTTTAGGAGCGGTGAAGCATGTCTCGTAAGGGAATAGTGAATCGTCGAGTCCAGGCGACCGACCCCGTCTACGCCAGCGATATAGTGGAGAAGTTCATCTGCTCGATGATGTGGGAAGGCAAGAAGAGTACGGCGCAGCGCGTATTTTACGGCGCAATGGACCAGGTGGCCAAGAAGACCAATGACGATGCTTTGAAGGTTTTCAAGAAGGCACTTGACAACGTTAAGCCGCTGCTGGAAGTCAAAACGCGTCGCGTCGGTGGCGCCAACTACCAGGTGCCCGTGGAAGTCAGCCCGTTCCGCCGGCAATCGCTGGCCATTCGCTGGCTGCTGCAATACTCGCGGGAACGCGCCGGCAAGACCATGATCGATAAGCTGGCGGATGAAGTGATCGACGCCGCCAATTCCCGCGGTGGCGCCATCAAGAAGAAGGAAGATGTACACCGCATGGCCGAAGCCAATAAGGCCTTCGCGCACTATCGCTGGTAAATGCAGTTGCTGGTCTTTAGACCGGTAAGCACGAAAGTTATACGGCACTAGCCAGGAGAAAAAAGGTTTCCAGTGGATCATGACTCGGTTATTCAAACTCGAAGACACGCGCAACATTGGGATCATGGCGCACATTGACGCGGGTAAAACCACGTCGACGGAGCGCATCCTGTTCTATACAGGCGTGACCTACAAGATCGGTTCCGTAGATGAAGGCACGGCCACCATGGACTGGATGGAGCAGGAGCGCGAGCGCGGCATCACCATCACCAGCGCCGCCACTACCGCCAGTTGGGATCGTTTCGGCAAAAAGTATCGCGTCAACATCATTGATACCCCGGGCCACGTGGACTTTACGGTGGAAGTGGAGCGTTCCCTGCGCGTGCTCGATGGCGCGGTCTGCGTATTCGACTCCGTTGCCGGCGTGCAGCCGCAATCGGAGACCGTTTGGCGCCAGGCCGACAAGTATCGCGTGCCGCGTATCTGTTTTGTGAACAAAATGGACCGCATGGGCGCGGATTTCGACCACGTCATCCGCACCATACGCGCGCGCCTTGGTGCGCATCCCGTGCCGCTTCAATTTCCGCTCGGCCGCGAAGACAATTTCATCGGTGTCATCGACTTCATCGAACAAAAAGTGATTGTGTGGCTGGAAGAAACCCTCGGCGCAAAATACGAAATTTTTGACGTGGAAAAGCTCTGGGACGCGGCTTTCGTGGCCAGTCGTCCAGATATCGCCGCCGCATTGAAGGGTTCCGCAATCGATAAAGACTTCTACGACGAGCACCGCAACAAGACGGTGGAGTACATAGCCGAACACGACGACGCTGTTCTCGATAAGTATTTGGCCGAAGGCACGCTTTCCGTCGAGGACATGCGTAGGTCCATCCGCAAGTCCACGTTGAATTTGAAAATCGTTCCGGTGCTTGCCGGTTCCGCGTTCAAGAACAAGGGCATTCAGCCGCTGCTCGATGCCGTTGTCGATTATTTGCCCTCGCCGATCGATGTTCTTCCAGTCGAAGGCACCAATCCCGAAGACGACCAGACCGTTTTGCGCCGCCCCGCGGATGATCAGCCTTTCTCCGCGCTGGCCTTCAAAATTATGTCCGACCCGTTCGTCGGCCATGTCACTTATATTCGTGTCTACTCTGGCGTTTTGAAATCCGGCAGCTATGTAATGAATTCCGCCAAGGGCTCGCGCGAGCGTATCAGTCGTTTGCTGCAGATGCATGCCAACAAGCGCGAAGAAATTCAGGAAATCTATGCAGGCGATATCTGCGCCTGCGTTGGCCTGAAAAACGTCAATACCGGCGACACGCTCTGCGACGAACAGCATCAGATCATTCTTGAATCCATCGATTTCCCGACACCGGTTATCTCTGTCGCGATCGAACCGAAAACCAAGGCCGATCAGGACAAGCTTGGTGTCGCCATGCAGCGCCTGGCGCAAGAAGATCCTACCTTCCGCGTCTCTACCGAGCCCGATACTGGACAAACGCTGATCTCCGGCATGGGCGAGCTCCACCTCGAAATTATTGTTGACCGCATGCTGCGCGAATATAACGTGCAGGCAAACGTTGGCCGCCCGCAGGTTGCGTATCGCGAGACCATTCGCAAGAAGGCGCTCGCCGAAGGCAAGTACATTAAGCAGACGGGTGGTAAGGGTCAATACGGCCACTGCAAGATCGAACTCCATCCGTTGCCCAGCTCCGATCACGAAAATATGAAGGAACTTTCAACCGACGATTTGGACGAACTCGCCAAGTCAGTTACCGGCAGCACGCCGGGCAAGTGGAAGTTCGATAAGGAACATCGCTTCCTGTTTATCGACAAGATTGTTGGCGGCTCCATTCCCCGCGAATTTATCGCACCGATTGAAGCAGGCATTCGCGAAGCGCTCGACAATGGAATTCTCGCCGGCTTCACAATGGTGGATGTCGCGGTCGTGCTCGTCGATGGCAGCTACCACGACGTCGATTCCAATGAAATGGCATTCAAAATCGCCGGTTCCATGGCCTACAAGGAGGCTTGCGCCAAGGCCAAACCGGTTCTGCTTGAGCCCATCATGAAGGTCGAAGTGGTTGTACCGGAAGAATACATGCCGCAGGTTTTTGGCGACTTGAACTCTCGGCGTTCCGCGATTCAGGGAACCGAGAATCGTGCCGGCAGCAACGTGATTCGCGTAGAAGTGCCACTAGCGCAGATGTTCGGTTATGCCACGGATTTGCGCAGCCGCACTCAGGGACGCGCCACGTTTACCATGCACTTCTCGCACTATGCGGAATTGCCCACGGCACTGGCGGAAGAAGTCATCAAGAAGCATCGCGGCGAAAAGTAGGGAACGATTTTAGTTTTGCGTTTTTGTAAGGATTTTTTGTAAAGAATTCGAACAGGAGCAATCAAGACAAATGGCGAAGGAAAAGTTTGAGCGGACAAAGCCACACGTCAACATTGGCACGATCGGCCACATTGACCATGGCAAGACCACGTTGACGGCGGCGATCACCAAGGTGCTGTCGAAGCACAATCCGAAGGTGGCGTTCCGGGCGTTTGATTCGATCGACAATGCGCCGGAAGAGCGCGAGCGCGGCATCACCATTGCAGTTTCGCACGTGGAGTACGAAACGCCGAACCGCCACTACGCGCACATGGATTGCCCGGGGCACGCGGACTACATCAAGAACATGATCACCGGCGCGGCGCAGATGGATGGCGCGATTCTTGTGGTTGCCGCCACAGACGGACCGATGCCGCAAACCCGCGAGCACATTTTGCTGGCTCGCCAGGTTGGCGTACCGGCGATCGTGGTGTTCCTGAACAAGTGCGACATGGTGGAAGACGCGGAACTTCTCGAACTGGTGGAACTCGAAGTTCGCGAATTGCTCAAGACCTATCAATTCCCCGGCGACACGATTGCCGTGGTGCGCGGCTCGGCGCTGCAAGCGTTGAACGGCGAAGCGCAATGGGAAAAGAAAATCGACGAACTGATGGCTGCGGTGGATGCCAATATTCCTCTGCCGGTGCGCGACGTTGATAAACCGTTCGCCATGCCGATCGAAGACATTTTCTCGATCTCCGGCCGCGGCACGGTGGTCACCGGAAGAGTCGAACGCGGCAAGGTGAAGGTCAGCGAAGAAGTAGAGATCGTGGGTTTCCGTCCGACGCAGAAGAAAGTGGTCACCGGCATCGAAATGTTCAAGAAGCTATTGGACGAAGGCCTGGCCGGCGACAACGTAGGATTGCTGTTGCGCGGCACGGAAAAAGAAGACGTGGAGCGCGGGCAGGTGATTTGTAAGCCGGGCTCGATCACGCCACACACGAAGTTCAAAGCCGAAGCGTACGTACTGACGAAGGAAGAAGGCGGGCGGCACACGCCGTTTTTCTCGGGCTATCGCCCACAATTTTACTTTCGGACCACGGACGTGACGGGCGACATGAAATTGCCGCAAGGCGTGGAAATGGTGATGCCGGGCGATAACGTGAGCTGCGAAGTCACGCTGATCACCCCGGTGGCACTGGAAAAGGCCTTGCGGTTCGCGATTCGCGAAGGCGGCCACACCGTCGGCGCCGGCGCGGTCACGGAGATCATCGAGTAATCCTATGAGACAAGGTGACAAAATTCGCATCCGCCTGAAGGCGTACGATCACAGAATTTTAGACCAATCCACGCGAGAAATTGTGGAGACGGCGAAGCGTACCGGCGCCGATGTTGCCGGCCCGATTCCTCTGCCGACAACGATCAATCGCTGGACCGTATTGCGCTCTCCGCACGTGGACAAGAAGTCGCGCGAACAGTTTGAAATGCGCACCCACAAGCGCCTGATCGATATTCTCGAACCCACACCCGACACGGTGGACGCGCTGATGAAGCTCGATCTTCCTCCGGGAGTGGACGTGGAGATCAAAGCATTCGGCCACGCAGGGAAGTAAGGCCGGTATCAGTAAACAGTTTTCAGAAAAGCGAGTGGGGCTGACCAAGGCGTGTTACTGAAAACTCAAAACTGAGAACTTAAAACCAGTTTTATGCAGCCAATACCGGATGGCATGCTGCGAGAGAGAAAAGGAAAATGGCAGTCGAAGGCATTATCGGAATCAAGCTCGGCATGACGCAGGTGTTTGCGACCGACGGCAACCTGGTTGGTTGCACGGTCCTGCAAGCGGGTCCATGCGTTGTGGTTCAGCGCCGCACTAAGGAAAAAGATGGCTATGACGCCGCGCAACTCGGATTGGTGGAATTCGTCAAGCCGCAGCGCGTCAACAAGGCCATGACCGGCCACTTCAAAAAGGCGAACGTGGCGCCCATGAAGGTTTTGCAGGAAGTGCGGATTGCAGAATCAAAGGACGAAACGAAAGTTGGCGATCGCGTGCTAGTGGAGAATTTTGCGGCAGGCGAACTTGTCGACATCACAGGAGTGAGCAAGGGCCGCGGTTTTGCCGGTGGCGTGAAGCGTTGGCACTATGCCGGCGGTGACGCTACGCACGGGTCGATGTTCCATCGCGCTCCAGGTGGCATCGGCGGCAGTTCGTTTCCGTCACGCGTGTGGAAGAACCAACATTTTCCGGGACACATGGGCAATGCCCAGGTGACGGCAAAGAATTTGAAAGTGATCAAGGTGGATACCGACGAAAACCTGCTGCTGGTTCGAGGTTCGGTTCCAGGTCCCAGCGGACAGTACATTTTCATTCGCAAGGCCAGGAACAAGAAGGCCGCGAAGACAACCAAGTAGTAGAGGTTTAGTCAAAGTTTTGAGAACGAGAGAAGGAAACGAATTATGCCGGTCGTGGATGTAATCAATCTGGATGGCAAGAAGGTCGGCCAGGTAGATCTGGCGGACACCGTATTTGGCGCCGAGGTCAACGAGCACCTGCTGCACGAAGCTTCGCGGTGGTATCTCCGCGGACTTCGCAGCGGCACGGCCAAGACCAAGGATAAGAGCGAAGTCAGCGGCGCAGGCCGCAAGCTCTGGAAGCAGAAGGGTACGGGCCGCGCGCGTATCGGCTCGATTCGCTCGCCGTTGTGGCGGCATGGAGGAACGGTACACGGCCCCAAGCCGCGCTCGTACGAGTATGCGTTGCCGAAGAAGATGCAACTTGGCGCATTGCGTTCTGCTCTCTCGGCGAAGCTTGCGGAGCAAAAGCTGATTGTCATCGAAGCGTGGGCTCTCGACACGCACAAGACCAAAACGCTGCGTTTGGCGCTTGGAAAACTCAACGCAGAAAAGACGGCTTTGCTAGTTGCTGGCGCCGAAAATCGCAACCTGGAGCTTGCCAGTCGCAATATGGTAGGCGTAAAGCTTTCCGCGACCAATACTCTGCAGGCGTACGACGTCCTTCGTCACGATCGTCTGCTGCTTTCGAAGGATGCGGTGGCTCGCCTGGTGCGCACTCTCGATCCGGGTCACGAATCGGTGGCCGCGCCCCATGTGGAAGCCATTGCTCCGGCACCAGCCGCAGTGCCAAAGAAAGAAGCGGCACCGAAAGCCAAGGCGGAGAAAGCGGCAAAGAAACCAGCGGCTGCAAAAAAGCCGGCTCCCAAAAAGGGGAAGGGATAACTCATGGCAGCCCCTCACTATCAGATTATTCGTCGTCCAATCATCACAGAAAAGGGATTGGGCGTAAAAGAAACGCAGCACACCGTGGTATTTGAAGTAGCCGCGGCGGCAACCAAGACGGAGATCAAGGAAGCCGTGCAGCAGATCTTCAAAGTCAAGGTTTCCGATGTGCGCACCGCGAACTTCTTCGGCAAGATGCGCCGCCGCGGCCAGAACGAAGGCTACCGGCGCGATTGGAAGAAGGCGTACGTAAAGCTCGCCGAAGGCGAGAAGATGATCGAATACGCGGAGAATTTGTAGGTTTTTTCGGTGAAGCTGGAGCCGCCAGCGGGCGGGTAGATTCAAAACTAGAGGCAAGAGATGGCACTGAAGAGTTTTAATCCATATACGGCGTCACGACGCTTTATGACCGTGCTCGATAAGAGCGAGATCACCAAGCAAACGCCTGAAAAAAATCTGCTGGAGCCGAAAAAGCGCACCGGTGGACGCAACAACCACGGTGAAATCGTGGTATGGCACCGCGGCGGAGGCCACAAAAGGCAGTACCGTGTGGTCGATTTCCGGCGCGATAAGGAAGGCGTGCCCGCTACAGTGGCGGCCATTGAGTATGATCCGAACCGCAGCGCCAACATCGCTCTCTTGCACTACGCGGATGGCGACAAGCGCTACATCTTGCATCCAGTGGGACTGGAAGTAGGCGCAACCGTCTCGACAGGTGAGAGTGCGGACATTCTTCCCGGCAACGCCCTGAAAATCCGCAACATTCCTCCGGGCACCATGGTGCATAACCTGGAGCTTTATCCGGGGCGTGGCGGCCAGGCAGTCCGCACGGCTGGCGCTTCGGCACAATTGCTGAGCAAAGAAGGCGACCTTGCATTGATCAAGATGCCTTCCGGTGAAGTTCGCAAGTTTTCCGTTGATTGCAAAGCCACCGTCGGGCAGGTCGGCAATCTGGATCACGAGAACGAGACCTTCGGTAAAGCCGGCCGGTCGCGTTGGCGCGGGATCAAGCCCACCGTTCGCGGCGTGGCGATGAATCCTGTGGACCACCCGCACGGCGGTGGTGAAGGCAGAGTGAAGGGAAATCACCCCGTTACTCCATGGGCTTTCCCGACACTTGGCAAGAAGACGCGCCAGAACAAGCGTACCGATCGCATGATCTCGCAACGGCGCAAGTAGCAACGATTTTCCGCTATCCACCTCTGTCTATACGAAGAAGCGGATGGCAAGCACGAAGTTAGAGCCAGACGGGGCGCAATCGGCAGCGAAGCGCCCAAGGTACGACGAAGAGCAATCGCAGTTCCCGGCTGGCGATTTTAGAACCGGTTGGGGAGAGCGGAAAGCATGCGAGCGACAAGGACAACACGCGGTGCGGGCGCAGAACGCGTCCGGTAAAGCGGGCGAGTAAGCGGGTAGTGAAGCGATCAGTAAAACCACCGGCAGCGAAACCTGCCGTGAAACCAGCGGCCAAGTTGGCCGTACCACTCGAACCGGTGCTGTACAAACTGTGCAAGCCGGGTTGGGCGGTGATCGTGGATCGCACGCCAAACGCCATGGGCACGCGGTTTGTTTGCCCGTTCTGTCCGAAGTCGCACCGAGTACCTGGTCCGGTGCGGGGATTTAAAAAGATGCGGCACGCCCAGTGGGGCCGTTTGCGCCGCGTGGAGGAATAGGCAAGCGATGGCACGTTCAACGAAAAAGGGGCCGTTTGTCGATGGCCACTTGCGCGACAAGGTCGAGTTGCTGAACTCGCGCAACGAAAAAAAAGTTGTCAAGACGTGGTCGCGGCGCTCCACGATTGTGCCCGATATGATCGGGCACACGATCGCCGTGCACAACGGAAAGAAATTTATCCCGGTATATGTGACCGAACAGATGATCGGCCACAAACTGGGAGAGTTCGCGCCGACGCGTTCTTTCAAGGGACACTCCGTCAAGGTGGCACTGGAGAAGGCGGCGGGCGCGGCTCCTGCAGGAGGCGGCGCGGCACCAGCAGCAGACACATGCGCCGAAGGCATAATTTATGGCTGACGTATTAACACAATCCGGGTTCCATCGAAGCTCATGCCATCGCGCGCCACGTGCGCATGTCTCCACAAAAAGCGCGCCTGGTGATCGATCTGATTCGCGGGCAGAAGGCGCAGGATGCTTTGCATTCGCTGCGCTTCACGCCGAAGCGCGCCGCCAAGCACATTGAAAAAGTGCTGCGCAGCGCTATCGCCAATGCGGAGCGCAAGGCCGAAGATGCCGGCGCGCCGCTCGATGTGGACCAGTTGTTTGTTTCCAAGTGTTTCGTAAACGAAGGCGCGCGCTGGAAGCGTTTGCGTCCCGCGCCCATGGGCCGGGCATTCCGTTACCAGAAGCGCACGGCGCACATCTGGGTAGGTGTTGCCGAACACCACGTCGCCGCTGCCGAACGTGTGGCCACCAACTAAGCGGAAGCGGAAGCACAGAAGGGCGTTCGCGGAACCGCTCGCCGGGTTCGCAAAGCTTTGACTGGCAAGCAGACTCCGGGGAAGAAGGGAAAAAAGTAATGGGACAGAAAACACACCCGTACGGATTTCGCCTGGGCTACAACAAGCCCTGGAAGTCGCGCTGGTACGCCGACCGCGACTACGCCGAACTGCTTCATGAAGACGTGAAGCTTCGCAAGGAACTGAAGAGCCGCCTCAAGAGCGCGGGCATCAGTTCCATCGATATCGAGCGCGCCGCCAACAAACTGGTAGTGCGCATCGCCACCGCACGTCCCGGCATCATCATCGGGCGCAAGGGTGCGGAAATCGACAAGCTGAAGCAGGAAGTTTCCAAGCGCACCAAGCGCGAAGTGCACATCGACATCGTCGAAGTGCACCGCCCGGAACTCGACGCGCAGCTCGTTGCGGAATCGATCGCGCTGCAACTTGAAAAGCGCGTCGCGTTCCGCCGCGCCATGCGCAAAGCCGTAGACTCGGCGCTGCGTTTTGGCTGCAAAGGCATCAAGGTTCGTGTCGCCGGCCGTTTGAATGGTGCGGAAATCGCCCGCAAAGAGTGGTACCTGCAGGGTCGCTTGCCGCTGCAAACACTCCGCGCGGACATCGATTTCGGTACTGCCGAGGCGAATACCACCTATGGCGTGATTGGCGTGAAGTGCTGGATTTATCAGGGCGAAAACGTTCCGAACCGCAAGAAGCAGGAAGATAAGCCCGCTGCCGTGGTTGCCGCCTAAGGCGGCGCCACGCAACGACAGGGAATTAGGGAAGCGAGAATACAACGATGTTGATGCCGAAGAAAGTGAAGTACAGAAAGCAGCAGCGCGGCCGCCGCAGAGGCAAGGCCTGGCGCGGGGGCAGTCTGGCGTTCGGAGAATACGGTTTGAAGGCCATGGAATGCGCCTGGATCACCGACCGCCAGATCGAGGCTTCGCGCGTAGCCATCACCCGTTTCATCAAGCGTGGCGGAAAACTGTGGATCCGGATTTTCCCGGACAAGCCCTACACCAAGAAGCCCGCGGAAACTCGCATGGGTAAAGGTAAAGGTGCTCCGGAAAAGTGGGTTTCGGTGGTGAAGCCCGGACGCATCATGTTTGAAATGGCGGGTGTGGACGAAGCGACGGCTCGCGAAGCCATGGGTCTCGCGGCGCACAAGCTTGCCGATCCCGACGAAGTTCGTCTCCCGTACAGGAGGGCTCTAAGATGCCGCGGCGTATTGAGAAAATCCGCGAAGAGGGTGGAACGGAATTCGAGCGCGTGAAAAGGACCTGGCGGAACAGATTTTCCGTTTGCGTTTTCAATTGAGCACCGGCCAGGCGGAAGCGCTCAAGCGCCTCCGCGAATGCGAAAAAAGATCTCGCGCGGGTCAAGACACTTTTGCGCGCGCAGGAATTGACCGCTGGAGCAAAGCCGGCGAAGGCAGGTAAGGCGTAATGACAACGGAAACACAAGCAGCAACGGCGCTCCGGGCGCGGTGACCAGACGGAACTCATCGGCAAGGTGACCAGCGCAAAGATGGAAAAGACGATTGTGGTCGAAGTGCAGCGGCTGGTGCAGCACCCCAAGTACCGCCGCGTTCTCCGCATTTCGAAAAAGTTTTACGCGCATGATGAAAAGCGCGAAGCCAAGCAGGGCGATACGGTTTGCATTTCGTCGTCGCGCCCGCTTTCGCGCCTCAAGCGCTGGCGGTTGAAGGAAGTGCTGACGCATAAAGCGTCGGCCAAGTAAGGGAGGCGAATCATGATTCAGATGCGAACTTGGCTGACGGTTGCGGATAATTCCGGAGCGCGCAAGCTTATGTGCATTAACCCCATCGGTGGCGATGCGGGGTTGAAGGCGGGACTGGGCGACATCGTTACCGCTTCGGTGAAAGAAGCGACGCCGGAAAGCCAGGTAAAAGAAGGAAAGGTCGTAAAGTGTGTGATTGTGCGGATGCGCAAGGAACACCGCCGCAAGGATGGCACGTACATCCGTTTCGACGACAATGCGGCTGTGCTGATCAACGACACCAATGAACCTGTGGGCACCCGCGTATTCGGGCCCGTAGCAAGAGAGTTGCGCGAAAAGAAGTTTGCCAAAATCGTTTCACTGGCTCCGGAGGTTTGGTAGGCCATGGCTCAGAAACTGGAAACTGGAAAGCGTTTCACCATCAGCATTCGCAAGGGCGATGACGTCCGCGTGATGGCCGGCAAGGATGCGGGCAAGAGCGGGCGCGTGCTCTCCGTGAATCCGCGGAAGAACACCGTCATTGTGGAACATGCCAACGTCATCAAGCGCCACACGCGGCCGAACCCCGCAAAAAACATCAAGGGCGGCATCGTGGAAAAAGAAGCCGCGATGAACGTATCCAAGGTAATGATCGTCTGTAGCAGTTGCGGCAAGCATGCTCGCATCGGCCACAACTTGTTGTCGGATGGCAGCAAGGTGCGCGCGTGTAAGCGCTGCGGCACAACGCTTGACAAGTAAGATTTTGGAAGGACTGAAACGGGTATGAAGAGTCGAATGCAGGAAAAGTACAGGCAGGAAACCGTGCCGGCGCTGATGAAGCGCTTTGGCCTGAAGAATGTCATGGCGGTGCCGCGGATCAAGAAGATCACCGTCAACATCGGCCTTGGCGAAGCCAGCCAGAACGTCAAACTGCTGGACACCGCCGCGGTTGAGCTCGGCCAGATTACTGGCCAGAAGGCCATGATCACCCGCGCCAAGAAGTCCATCGCCAATTTCAAGATCCGCAAGGGTATGCCTATCGGCTGTGCGGTAACTCTGCGGGGAGACCGGATGTACGAATTCCTCGACCGGCTCTGCAACGTCGTTCTGCCACGCGTTCGCGACTTCCGCGGATTGCCTTCGAACGCTTTCGACGGCCGCGGCAATTACACGCTTGGTCTGAAGGATCAGCTGGTGTTCCCCGAAATTGACTACACCCGCGTCGACAAGATCAAAGGCATGAACATCACGCTGACGACCTCCGCGAAGAACGACGAGGAAGGCCGTGAACTTCTTAAAGGTCTCGGATTTCCCTTGCGGGAAAAAGGAGTAGCACAATAAATGGCACGCACCGCTAAGATCGCCAAAACTCTGAAGAAGCCCAAGTTCAAGGTTCGTGTGCGTAACCGTTGCCGCTGCTGCGGCCGCGCTCGCGCGTATATCCGCAAGTTTCAAATGTGCCGCATTTGTTTCCGTGGCATGGCACTCAAGGGCGAAATCCCGGGTGTCGTGAAAGCGAGTTGGTAGGAGAATTATGCAGACGGATCCCATAGCCGATTTTTTGACCCGCCTCCGCAACGCGGCGGCCGCGAAGCATCAGCGCGTAGACGTTCCGGTTTCGAAGTTGAAGACTGAGATCGCACGCATCCTCAAAGAAGAGGGATACATTTCGACCTACAAAATGGTCGACGAGAACAAAGCGCGCAAAACCCTCCGCGTTTTTCTGAAGTACACGCCTGACCGCCGCAGCGTAATCACCGGGATGAAGCGAATCTCTCGGCCCGGACAGCGCTGCTACGTGGGGAATACGGAAATCAGGCCGGTTGTCGGCGGGCTGGGTATCAGCATTCTGACCACACCGCAAGGTTTGATGACGGGCCGCTCGGCGCGCAAAGCAAGGGTTGGCGGCGAGATTCTTTGCGAGATTTGGTAACTGAGGATTTGTCACAAAGTTTTGATCAAGATTTTGAACTGGGAACTTAGAACGGAAGACTGAGTACTAACAAGAGGACTGAACAGATGTCACGTATTGGCCGCAAACCGATTCCCGTGCCTGCAGGGGTTAAGATCAACACCACCAGCGGCAAGATCGAAGTGCAGGGCCCCAAGGGCAAACTTTTTGTGCTGGTGCCGCCACAAATCAGGTTGGAGCAAAAAGACGGTGTGCTGACCGCCGTCCGCGATAACGAAGATCATCGCGCGCTTCACGGGCTGGCTCGCGCGCTGCTGGCCAACGCCGTTACAGGTGTGACCATCGGCTTCAAGAAAGAGCTGGACATCGTCGGTGTCGGATACCGCGCCGAACTCAAAGGCAAGGCCGTTTCCTTCGCCCTGGGCAAGTCGCATCCGATCTCGTTCGACATTCCCGAGGGCATTCAGATTTCCATAGATAAGCAGACTCATCTCGTGGTCAGCGGCGCGGATAAAGCTCAGGTCGGTCAGGTTGCCGCGGACCTTCGTTCGCTCCGTCCGCCAGACCCCTACAAGCAAAAGGGTGTGCGCATTACCGGCGAGCGTTTAAAGAAGAAAGCGGGAAAAGCGGGAGCCAAGGCCGGAGCATAATTTTCGCCGGTGCCGTCTGGCGGTCATCGGCGCAGAACATGTACGGGGGGCTTGACGCCGCCTTCTGGGAGCAGGGCGGCAGACTATTGGAAGTGAATTAGAGGAGAAACAACAGTGGCATCGTCACAAATTCGCAAATTGTCCCGGGATGGCCAGCGCAAGCGGGTTCATGCTCGCGTGCGCATGAAGGTTTCCGGAACCACGGAACGTCCCCGCTTGAGCGTGTATCGCTCTGTCGGGCACATCTATACGCAGATCATTGATGACGCAACCGGCCGCACGCTCGTTTCGGCCAGTTCGGTCGACAAGGAAGTGAAGAAAGGTTTGAAGGGCGGTGGAAACATAGCGGCTGCCAAGTCCGTCGGCAAGATCATTGCCGATCGCGCGAAAGCAGCGGGAGTCAGTAAAGTGGTGTTCGACCGCGGCGGTTATAAGTATCACGGCCGCGTCAAGGCGCTCGCGGATGCGGCGCGGGAAGCGGGGTTACAGTTCTAACTTATGTCGAAGCAAATCTTGCGCGATAGTCTTTCGGTGCGGCGGGTGCTCGAAGTCAATCCTTCGGATCTGAAGGATGATGTGATCGCCATCAACCGCGTCACAAAAGTCGTTAAGGGCGGTAAGAACCTCAGCTTCTCGGCGCTCGTCGTCGTCGGCGATCAGCATGGCCACGCCGGATTCGGCATGGGCAAAGCCCGTGAAGTTCCCATGGCCATCAAAAAGGGAATCGAACAGGCCAAGAAAAATTTGATCAAGCTGAACATGAAGGGCACTTCCATCCCTCATCAGGTCACTGGTAGGTATGGTTCGGCGAACGTTCTCCTGAAGCCTGCGTCTGAAGGCACCGGCGTGATTGCGGGTGGTCCCGTGCGCAAGGTGATGCAGGTGGCCGGAATCCAGAATGTGCTCACCAAGTCTTTAGGCACGTCGAATCCGCACAACGTCGTGAAAGCCACGTTTGCGGCGCTGCTCAGCTTGAAAGATGCCGCCCAGGTTGCGGAAACTCGCTCCATGACAGTCGAGCAGATGAGCGGCAGGTCGCCAAAGGACGAAAAAACGGAAAGGGCGGCGGGGCAATAATCCATGACAGCCGAGAAAAAAGGCGCGAAGAGCGCCGGTACTTTAAGAATTCAATGGGTCGTGAGCTTTATTGGCTGCACCGACGATATGCGGCAAACGATTCGCGGTCTGGGCTTTCGCCGTATGCAACAAACGGTGGTGCGCGAGGACACGCCGGCGATTCGCGGCATGATTCTCAAAGTTCGCCACCTCGTGAAAGTGGTGGATTAAGTTATGGCTGATAAATCCAAGTCAGACAAAACACAGAAGAAGACGTCCCGTACGTATAGCCTGTCGAACCTGAGCCCCGCCAAGGGTTCGCGCAAGAAGCATGTCCGCGTCGGCCGCGGCATGGGTTCGAAGCTCGGCAAGACTTCCGGCTCCGGAAACAAGGGACAAAAGTCCCGACGTGGATATTCGCGCCGCCGTGGGTTTGAAGGTGGGCAAATGCCGCTGCATCGCCGCATTCCGAAGCGCGGCTTTCACAACCCGTTTGAAGTGAACTATTCCGTGGTGAACATCGAAGAACTGAATGTGTTCTCCGCCGGCGAAACCGTGACACCGGAACTTTTGCGCGCGCATGGCTTCGTTCGCCGCGCCAAGGACCCCATCAAGGTTCTCGGCGACGGTGAACTCAAGAACAAGATCGTCGTTCACGCACATGCGTTCAGCGCTTCCGCCAAGGAAAAAATCACCGCGGCCGGCGGCTCGTTTGAGGTGGTAGCGTAATCGGATCTTCCGAGGAACAGGTATGAATCGTTTTTTAACAGCATTTGCGAACCTTTTTCGGATCGAGGACCTGCGTAACCGTCTGTTCTTTACACTGGGTCTTCTTGCCGTTTACCGGATTGGTGCGCACATTCCTACTCCCGGTATCAATACCGCGGTGCTGGAAGAGCTATTCAAACAATCGGCTGGTTCCGTCCTGGGAATTTTTGATCTCTTCAGCGGCGGCAATTTCCGCCGCCTGACGATCTTTGCGCTCGGCATTATGCCGTACATCACTTCGTCCATCATCTTGCAGTTGATGACCGTGGTGTTTCCGTACCTGGAGCGTCTCTCAAAAGAAGGCGAGCTTGGCCGCCGCAAGATCACACAGTACACCCGCTACCTGACCATCGCCCTTGCGCTCATTCAGTCTTCGACCATTGCCAGCACTCTGCAGTCTCAGGCCATTGGCGGGCAATCCCTTGTGTACCACCCAGGCTGGCGCTTCACGTTGATGACCATTCTGACGCTGACTACGGGTTCGGCCTTCATCATGTGGCTCGGCGAGCAAATTAGTGAACGCGGTATCGGTAACGGCATGTCGCTCATCATTTTCGTGGGCATCGTGGTTGGTTTGCCTCACGCCATC
The DNA here is from genome assembly GCA_963741365.1 of Candidatus Acidiferrales bacterium. GTDB lineage: Bacteria > Acidobacteriota > Terriglobia > Acidiferrales > UBA7541 > Acidiferrum. The sequence continues at coordinate 504,142 of CAVUHY010000014.1, forward strand.
TTCGACCTGTATGAAAAGGCCAAGACAAATGCGTGGGGAGCGTTTACTCCGCTCGCGATTATCTTGCTCGTCGCTTTGATGATCGCTGTCGTCGGGTTCATCGTATTCGTCGAGGGCGCTCAGCGCCGGATCCCCGTGCAATACGCCAAGCGTGTCGTTGGCCGCCGCATGATGGGCGGGCAATCCACTTACTTGCCCCTGCGTGTGAATTCGGGAGGCGTGATTCCGCCAATTTTTGCCAGTTCTTTGTTGGCATTTCCAGCGACAGCTGCACTTGCGCTTGGCAGCCGTTGGCCGTTCCTGAAGAATCTTGCCGACAAGCTGAAGTGGGGCGAACCACTGTACACGCTGATTTATATTTCGATGATTATTCTGTTTGCTTTCTTCTACGTGGGCATTGTTTTCAATCCCACGGAAGTTGCGGACAACATGCGCAAGAATGGTGGCTTCGTTCCGGGCATTCGCCCGGGTCGCAGCACTTCGGAGTACATCAGCGGCATCCTGAAGCGTCTAACCTTTATCGGCGCGGTATACCTCGCGCTGGTCTGTTTGCTTCCGGAATGGATGATTGCGGGTATTCACTTGAACCACTTGCCAATCTGGTTCGGTGGCGACTGGTTTGACCGACACTTCCCGCAGTGGATCTTGAACGGTCTGGGCGTGGCGTTTTATTTTGGCGGTACTTCGCTCCTGATCGTGGTTGGCGTGGCGATGGATACGGTGCAGCAACTCGAGGCACAACTCGTCATGCGCAATTACGATGGCTTTGCGCGAAAGGGTAGACTGCGCGGTCGCCGGTAAGGCTAAGGGAGACGCATGGTGCCGGACGAGCGTCCTGTCGTTAGACTTGACCGCGCCGTAATCTTCCTCGGTCCTCCGGGATCGGGAAAGGGCACCCAGGCGAAGGTGCTGGCCGAAAAGTACGGGATACCGCACCTTTCGACGGGAGACATGCTGCGCGAGCATGTCAGCAAGGAGACGCCGCTCGGGTTGATGGCCAAGCCGCTGATGGAGCATGGCGAGCTGGTGCCGGATTCGGTGGTTTTACGAATGGTCGCGGAACGGATTGAGCGGCCTGATTGTTTTCACGGGTTTGTGTTCGACGGTTTCCCACGAACGGTTACCCAGGCCAAATACCTGGGTGAGTTGCTGAAACGAAGTGGATTGAGGCAGCCGTTCGTGATTCACATGGTCATCGGCACTTCGGTGCTGATGAAACGGTTGACTGGTCGAAGGATCTGCAAGGTGGGCGGCGAGATTTATAATATTTACGAGCGCCCTCCGAAGGTCGAAGGAATTTGCGATGTAGACGGCTCGGAATTGATTCACCGGCCGGATGATCGCGAAGAAGTAGTTGGGCCACGGTTGCATGCGTATGAGAAGCAGACCGCGCCCCTGGTGACGTACTACCGGCGGCTTGGTTTTCTCTACGACATCGACGCCCGCAAGAGTGTCGAGGAAGTGAAACAGGACATCCTGGCGAGCATTGCCAGCATTCGCGGAGAGCGGTAAACAGGGATGGCGATTCAATTACGCAGTGCCGCGGAACTGGAAAAGATGTACCGCTCGGGACTAGTGGTGCATGAAGTTCTGAACACGCTTCGTGCCCTCGTAAAGCCTGGCATGACGACGATGGACCTCGAGAAGCAAGCCGAGCAGCTTATCGCCAAGGGCCCCGGCAAGGCGGCGTTTAAAGGGTATCGCGGTTATCCCTGTGTGCTGTGCACTTCCGTGAACAGCGAAATCGTACACGGGATTCCGTCGCCTCAGCGGAAGTTGCGCGATGGCGACATTGTTTCGATCGATTTTGGCATGGAAGTCGACGGCTATTATGCGGATTCCGCCGTCACCGTGCCGGTAGGAAACATCAAGCCGGAGTTGAAAAAACTCCTGGACGTGACCCGCGAATCGCTGGATCGCGCCATCGACAAGATGCGCCCGGGCAACCGCCTGGGCGATGTCGGCCACGCGGTGCAGAGTTGGGTAGAGCAGCACGGATATTCGGTAGTTCGGGAATTTGTCGGGCACGGCATCGGCACCAGGATGCATGATGAACCCAATCTTCCGAACTATGGCGAGCCTGGACGTGGGGCGCGCCTGCAGGAAGGCATGGTCATCGCAGTGGAACCAATGGTCAACGCCGGCCGGCCTGATGTACAGATGAAGGGAGAATGGGTGGCGGAAACCGCCGATGGCAGCCCTTCTGCCCACTTTGAGCACACCGTGGCAGTCACCGCCAACGGCCCTTGGATTTTGACCCGGCCGAAAGAAATGACCGGGCCAGCGTGGTAAGGAACTAGAGGAAATAAACGGAAACTTATGGCAAAGCCGTTTGAAGAAAAGAAAAAGGATGACTCGGGAAACTCGAAAGAGGACGCCATCGAAGTAATGGCGACGGTGATTGAGCCCCTGCCCAACGCGATGTTTCGCGTTGAGCTGGAGAACAAGCACAAGGTGCTGGCTCATGTTTCCGGCAAGATGCGCAAGAATTTTATCCGGATTCTGGCTGGAGACAAGGTCGCGGTCGAGCTTTCGCCATACGATCTGACTCGGGGGCGAATTGTGTATCGCTACAAATAATGTAGTGGTCGACCTTTAGGTCGGCCAGCGGAAAAAGTTTTAGGAAGTGGCAGGAACAGGAGCATCAGTTATGAAAGTACGAGCAAGCGTTAAACCGATTTGTGACAAGTGCAAGGTAATTCATCGCCGCGGAGTGGTGCGCGTGATTTGCACCAATCCGAAGCACAAGCAGCGTCAAGGGTAACTTGTAGTATCGAGATTTGAGTGTTTTGAGAAATAGGAGAATCCATGGCACGTATCGCTGGTATTGATCTTCCGCCGCAAAAGCGCCTGTGGGTCGGCTTGACGTCGATCTACGGGATCGGACAGGTGCGCTCGAAGAGTATTGCCGAGAAGGCGAATGTGGATTTTACGAAGAAGATCCGCGACTTGACCGAAGACGAAGTCAACCGTCTCCGCAATGTCATTGAGCAGGAAGGCCGCGTCGAAGGCGATCTTCGCAAAGAGATCCAGATGAACATTCGCCGCCTGATTGAAGTCCAGGCCTATCGCGGCATTCGTCACCGCCGCAACCTGCCGGTCCGCGGGCAGCGCACCCACACGAATGCACGCACCCGGAAGGGTCCGCGTCGTGGCGCCGTCGCCGGCAAGAAGCAGACCAAGGGTAAGAAGGGCTAGTAAAAAGTTTTAACTTATCAGTATTCAGCAAAAAAATTTGTTGGCAGCCTCATTCAGCACTGATTACTGAAAACTGATTTTAGAACGGAGTCAATCGTGGCAAAAGAGCAAAATGCGAATGCAGCACCAGATGCCGTAGCAGGCAAACCGGCGGCAGCGGCAAAACGGAAGAAAGAATTCAAGAAGAAGCGCGAACGCCGCATCGTGCCGCACGGACTGGTGCACGTGGCTGCGTCCTTCAACAATACGCAGATCACGATCACCGATCCGGATGGCCGCGCCATCTGCTGGTCTTCCGCCGGCGCCATCGGCTTCAAGGGCTCGCGCAAAGGCACTCCGTACGCTGCGCAGCAGGCTTCTCTGTCTGCCGCGGGTGTAGCGCGTGATCAGTACGGCATGAAGAGCGTGGAAGTTCGGCTGAAGGGTCCCGGTTCGGGGCGCGAATCCGCGGTGCGCGCCCTGGCCGCCGCAGGATTGCACATTGTGGCCATCCGCGACATCACGCCGATGCCCCATAACGGTTGCCGCCCGCCGAAGCGCCGCCGCGTATAAAATGGTCGTGACCGAACTTCAGATCCGCCACGACGAAGCTTTTTAGTAGGTTGTACCGATTTTGGTTGTAGAGAGATTTGGGAAGGGAGAATAGAAGTTGGCAAGACATCGAGATGCAGTCTGCCGCCTGTGCCGCCGGGAAGGGCAGAAACTATTTCTAAAAGGGCTGCGTTGCTTTACGGACAAGTGCGCCATTGAAAAGCGCAACTTTGTTCCGGGACAGCACGGACAGTCCAGGCGTCCGAAGGTTGCTGGCTACGGCTTGCAACTGCGCGAAAAACAAAAAGTCAAGCGCACCTACGGTTTGTTGGAGCGTCAATTCCGCAATTATTTCGAAAAAGCGGAGCGCGCCAAGGGGCCAACGGGTGAAAACCTCATCATCATGCTGGAGCGCCGCCTCGATAACGTGGTATGGCGCGCCGGTCTGGCGTCTTCACGCTCGCAAGCCCGCCAATTGGTGCTTCACGGTCACGTTCGTATCAACGGGAAAAAGGTCAACATCCCGTCGTACCAGGTGAACGTTGGCGAAGAGATTGCGATGAAGGAAAAGATGCACCAGAACGCAATGGTACTGGAAGCCCGCAACGTCGCGCAAAGCCAGAGCGCCGTACCATGGCTTGAACAAGAACGGGAACAGTTCAAAGCCAAGGTTGTCGCACTGCCGAAGCGCGAAGATGTACAGACGCCGCCGATCAACGAACAGCTGATCGTCGAACTCTATAGTAAGTAATCGCCATCGCTCTTGCGGTTTGCTGCTTGCAAAGCAGCAAACCGCAAGAGGAAAGCCGCTGGGAAGGCGGTGTAATTCCGAGAGAACTGGTTTGGGGCCGGCATTGCTCGGCCAGAAGGAAGGAACACGATGTGGAAGGGATTTCAGAAACCGAAGCGCCTTGCGCCTGAATTTGAATCGTTAACCGAGAAGTATGGTCGGTTTTCGGCACAGCCTTTTGAACGCGGCTGGGGTACCACGGTAGGGAACGCGTTGCGGCGCGCGCTGCTCAGTTCGATTGAAGGCGCAGCCATCACCGCCGTCAAAATCGAAGGCGTCTTGCACGAATTTTCTTCGATCCCCGGAGTGGTTGAGGATGCGACCGACATTATCCTGAACCTCAAGCAGGTGCCCATCAAGCTGAACAGCGACCTGCCAAAGACGATCTACGTGAATGTCGAGCAGCCGGGCGTGGTGACCAGCGCGCAGATCGAGGAAGATGCGGACTTCGCGATTCTCGACAAGAGCGTGTATATCGCCACGGTCAGTGAAGGCGGCAAACTGCAGATCGAGATGCGCGTCAAGAACGGTCGCGGCTACGTTTCCGCCGACCGCAACTACGATGAAGATCTGCCCATCGGCTACATCCCAGTGGACAGCGTTCACTCGCCAGTGCGCAAGGTGAACTACGCCGTGGAATCCGCGCGTCTCGGACAGATGACGGATTACGAAAAGCTGATGCTCGAAGTCTGGACCAACGGTGCCATTACCCCTTCGGATGCAATCGGGCTGGCCGCAAAGCTCGTCAAAGACCACATGAGCATTTTCATCAACTTTGAAGAGCCGGTCGAGAACGTCGAAATGCCGACCGACACCGTGCACGATCCTCGCTTGGAGCACCTCGACCGCTCCGTCGAAGAACTCGAGCTTTCCGTGCGCAGCTACAATTGCCTGAAGAACGCCAACATCCAGACCATCCGTGAACTCGTGCAGAAGAGCGAGAACGAAATGCTGAAGACCAAGAACTTCGGCCGGAAATCGCTCAACGAGATCAAGGATATACTGGTGAAGATGGGCCTCGCGCTGGGCATGAAGTTTGATGAGCACGGTCGAATCATTTGGCCGCCGCTTCCGAGTCAGACCTCGACAGTGAGTTCCGACGAAACCATCGGCCTCTAATCAAGTCCGGGCCATCTAGTAGCACTGGTAGTTAGAATTGCCGACAATCACCAAGAGATAGTTGTTCTGAGCGACGCGAAGAATCTCAGCGCACGTAGCAAGCGAGATTCTTCCTTCGCGAAGACTAAAACGCGAATTAGCAGCAAAGGGTGACAACGATGCGACATCTGAAGTCTGGTTCAAAACTCGGACGCAATCCCTGGCACCGCCGGGCGACGTTGCGTAACCTCGTCACCAATCTTTTTGAGCATGGCCGAATCACCACTACACTTACCCGTGCCAAAGCTGCACGGCCTGTGGCGGAGAAAATCATCACTCTAGGGAAGCGAGACACGCTGCAATCCCGCCGTCAAGCTGCCGCTTACCTGATGACGCCCGGCGTGACGCAAAAGCTTTTCAGCGAGATCGCTCCCAAGTTTGCCGATCGCGCTGGAGGCTATACGCGCATTATTCCCGCGGGAATCCGCGTCGGCGATGGTGCCAAAGTTGCTATCCTCGAACTCGTAACCTACGCGCTCAAGAAAAAGGAAAAGAAAGAGAAAGCCAAAAAGGAAGAGCCAGTCGAAGAAGCGAAAGCCAGCTGACGATTTCGATCCGTCAGTGGAACCAAACATTCGTTGTCCGCCGCGTTCTGCGTCACTTCCACCGCCACGATCAGCCGCGATTCTTCTTCCACCGCGATCTGCGCGTTGTAGCACTGTTGAAAGCCATCTTGGGTCTTCATGATCCGGCTCTCCGGATCGCTGAAGTTCTCCTGCTTCTTCTTTGGAACTTCTCCAAATTCCCGATGATGTCGCGAACGCCCGCCTTGCGGCCGCACTCCCGAGGCCCATCCGCCGTCGTTCTCGTTGCGCCCCGCCGCGCGATCTTCTTCCTTCTGTCGCTCCTCGAGCCGTTGTTTTGCTTCTTGAATCTTCTTCAATCGCTCCTCGCGCCTCTGCAACTCTTCGGGAAGCTCATCGCCCCGCCGCTCCGCTCCATACTGCTCATCCTCGGCTTCGTCAATCGCCTGCGCGCGCCGCAACAACTCCGCGATCTCCCCCTTTAGTTTCTCTTCCTCCTCCTTCATTCGCCCATAACTCATGGCCTTATGCTTGCTCGCCTTCGCGCGCACCTTCGTCCCGTCGATGGCCAGCGTCCCCATGGGCAGCAGCTTCATCTCCCGCGCCAGCTTCACCACCTGCTGAAACATACCTGCGAACTCCTCCAAATGCTCCTGGCGAAACCGGTTCACCGTGCGATGATCGGGAAAGTTCCCTGCGCCCAGAACGCGAAACGCCACATCCTCTTCCAGCTTCTTGGCAATCCTCCGTGAACTGAACACCCCACTCGCGTAGGCGTACACCAGCACCTTCAGTAGCATCCTCGGATCGTAGGGACGGTTGCGCCGCCCGTCTCCTTCGTAGCGCGCGTAAAAGCTCTCTACATCCAGCGTATCCACGATTTCCGCAATGAAATAGGCTAGATGGCCCTCTGCCAGCCAGTCCGACGGAGAAGGCGGCAGCAAATATGTTTGCTCTGGATGGTACGGCCGAAATCGTGTACTCATTGCGCGCTCCAAAAAAATCTCTCGCGCAGAGTACCATCACTTCAGTTTTCTGTGGGACAAACTCCTAGCTGACATCTTCATAAGCCCGCTGCGAACTCGCTTGCAGCGGGCTTACATTTTTGTCTAACGCGTTTCAATCTCAAAAACCTGAATCGAATAAGCGGGAGCAGTATGACGAAAGGTCTTCGCCGCATTACTTACCTTGCTTTGTACCGGCACGATTTTCTTCGGATCCGTAATGGAGTTGGTCGCTTCATTTGTCGCCGCGCGCAATGTGATCAGGTTTGCCTCGCGCTTTACTTTTTCGGCTCCCTGCAGGTTTATTTCTATTTCTTGTGGGTCGGAAGACGCATTTACCAATTTTAGAAAGACCTTTCTGCTTTTCGAGTCGCGTGTGGCGGAGACGAAAAGCCGAGTTTCGTTTCCCCTGATCGCTGATCCGAGAATCTCGTCGCCCAGATGGTTACTGAACATTACTTGAGCGTAGTAACTCGGCGAACCATAGCTGTTGAGCGCATCGTACCCGATCAGGTTTGTGCCCCACTGCGGTCCTCCCGGATTCACGTTCACCAGCAGCGGAGCGTAGCTTGCCAGGATTATGATGTCGCTGTTGCGCTCCATCCCGGTCATCCAGGCCGCGTCACCCAATGCGGCTCCAAAATTGGGCGTGGGCGCTCCCTCCAGCGTTGCCCACTCTCCCACGAATATCTTCGGCCCGTTTCTGTCCGTCTTGTCGTAGTGTGCGACGTCGTTAAAGAATTCTTCCTTGCGTTTGTAATAATGATCGTCAACTACGTCAGGCTTGATGCTGCTCACTTTATCCGTTGCAATTACTTGCAGGTCCGGATACTTAGCTTTGATCGCCTTGTAAAATTGCGCGTACCGCGCATCGTAAGAGCCAGACTTGTCGAATTGGTCTTCATTGCCGATCTCCACATAGCGAAGCGCGAACGGGGCCGGATGGCCGTTTTTTGCACGTTCGGCTCCCCACTTTGTATTCGTGACACCCGTCACATACTCGATCTCGTCAAGCGCATCCTGCACGTAAGGCTCTAGCTCAGCTCCAGGATTAATGTGCTCGCCTTTTAACGCAAAGCCGGCGAACACCGCCAGCACTGGCTGCATGTTCAGATCCTCGCACCACCCTAAGAACTCAAGCAGGCCCATTCCATCGGACGATTGGTAGCCCCACGGACTCGGATGCGTCGGCCGGTCAACGGGGTCTCCGATCGTCTTCTTCCAGTCGTAGCGATCCGCGATATGGTCGCCTTCCAAGTAATTTCCTCCCGGGAAGCGCAAGAAAGTTGGTTTTAATGCCGCCAACTCCTCCATAATGTCGATGCGATTCCCGTTTGGCCGATTCTTGTAAGTCGGAGGAAACAGCGAGACGAGGCTGAACCACACAGCTCCCGGCTTCGCCACCGTCAGCACAAAGTGATTGCTCGCACTGGTCTTGACGGATGTCGAAGTCTTAAGCACCAACTCGTATTTCTTCCACGCTTGACTTAATTGCGGAACCACCGCTTCCGCGGCAGCTTTCCCCGTGTCGTCATTGACGAGTTGCACTGTTATCGGACCACTAGAGTCGCTCCCAGCCTTGGCGTAGAAATAACATTTGTACTCCGTGCTCGGTCGTACCGCGATTCCCCAATAACCCTCGTTCTCTAGTCCCGCACGGTTCTGGTTGTCCGCTTTCTCCACGGTCAGCTTCAAACTGTAGTTCAATGCGGTGTTTGGCCCGGTCGTGCGATCTTCCTGAATCGCCGCCCTGGCGCTGCCGTTCTGCACCAGTTGCCAGTGTTCAGCACCCATCCAGCTATGACGAAAGGTGCGGTTTCGTATTAGCTCAGGGAAAAGCCCGCCATCGTACGAGTAATTAATCTCCTCGGTCATCAGCCCATACAACGTTGGACTGACTTTGCCGGCCGGGTTATCCGTCGCAATCGTCAAAATTGTCGGCGGCATCGCTTTTTTCTCCTGCGAAAACGCTGCTTGAAGAGGGCCCGCTGCAATAAGCGCCACAAGCACAGCGCCTTCCCTGACCTTGCTGCTCAACATAATCATCATTGCCTCGACCGAACTGGGGTACTTGCATGCACATCTTACGCCGATTCTTCATCGTTGAGTTTTGATTTGAAGCTGTTATGCAGTTGTCACGGGATCACCCTTCACTCCGAAAGATCTTGGATAATTTTGGAACACAAGGCTCGCTCCAAATGGCCACTACATATTTGCTTCAGTCCACCTACTCGCTTTCTCGTATGGCGGGGACCTCGCAGACATAGTCTATTGAATGGGACGCGCTTCATCCGCTGCTGGGAGATCCCCTAACAACAGCAGGAAGCGCAGAATCGGAGTTGCTTCGGAGCACGTACCAGGTCGCCGGGAATTGAACGAATCAAAATTTGGAAACATGGAGATCCGAAATGAAAGCGAATCGTTTGCACCATCTTTACGTCGAGGAATTGAAAGATATCTATAGCGCTGAAAACCAGATGATCAAGGCGCTTCCGAAAATGGCCAAGGCTGCCACTTCGGAAGATTTGCGGGGCGCCTTTGCAAGTCACTTGGAACAAACCAGGGAGCATGTAGCCCGGCTGGAAAAGATTTTCAAGGCACTGGGAGAGGGCCCCAAGGGCAAGAAGTGCGCCGGCATGGAGGGGCTTATCAAAGAAGGCGGTGAAATGATTGAGGAAGATCCCGCCTTAGATGAACTGGACGCTGGTCTCATCTCTGCCGCCCAGCGGGTAGAGCACTACGAAATTGCCGCGTATGGCTGCGTTTGCGCCTACGCGAAGATTCTCGGAGAAGATCAGGCTTTCGCGCTGTTGAAGCAGACGTTGCAGGAAGAAAAGGATACCGACAAGAAACTAAGTGACCTGGCTGATCAAATCAACGTTGAAGCGGCAAATGAGGAGGAAGGCGACGTTGAGTCACAGAGAAAGATACCAGCCCCGAAGTCAAAGGCGGCACGAGCCTAGCTGTTTTTCGCAGGACGAAAAAAAAGTTAAAGGAGAAAAATGGACTGATGAGAAAAAGTCGGTTACGCCGGTAACACTCCGTGGTCCAGTCCGGTCGGAAGAAGAGAAGGGCACCATGCAGGCCAAAGCCGCGGCCGTAGCTGGCGAAGAAAACGTGACGAATCGAAGTCATGCAGGCAACCAACTGAACGTATTTCCAAATCGCCAAATCATTCAATCTAGAAGGAGAACAATCGGTATGTCATCTAAAAATATAGCGGTATTCGGGATCTACCCGAGCCGTCCTTCGGTCGAAAACGCAACGGAGTCTCTTGTCAGGGCAGGATTTCCGATCACAGATATTTCGGTCCTGCTTCCCGAAGGGCTTGGCAGCAAGAGAGACATTGGCACGGAAAAAGCGACGAAAGCGCCGGAAGGCACAGCCGCAGGAGCAACCACCGGTGGAATTATCGGTGGTACTCTCGGCTTGTTGGCCGGTGTGGGTATGCTGGCGATTCCGGGTCTGGGCCCATTCATCGCTGCTGGACCTATCATAGCAGGCCTTGCCGGCCTGGGCGTTGGAGGAGCAGTAGGAGGGTTTACCGGTGCTCTGATCGGCATGGGCATTCCCGAATACGAAGCCAAGCGCTATGAGGGCCGCCTGCAGAAGGGCGGAATTCTCCTCTCGGTGCATTGCGATACGTCAGACGAGATTTCTCGTGCCAAGGAAGTTCTGAAAAATACCGGTGGCGAAGATATTTCCTCCACGAGCGAGTCTTCCAGAGACACTACGGCAACCGACCGGAACATAGCAAGCAAGGCCGTACGCGGAAATCTGTAGCCAGCGGGGAGGAAGTCTCATCGAGCCTGCCTCCTTTTTTGTTTTTCGCACAGATTCAGAATCAAAGGTTCACTCTAATTTTACCGGAGGCCGAGAAAGGGGAGGGGCACTGTCAGAGGTACTGACTTTTGCGGTGGGAGTGGTCGTTGGCGGTCTCTCAGCCTTCCTCTTTTCGCCAAAATCGGGCGACGAGATGCGCAGTGATATCGCAGATGGAGTTAACGATGGCGTTGGTCAACTTCGCAGCGCAACCAACGATCTAAGGCGCCGCGGGCATAAACTGGTCAAACATGGCTAAAGAAGAAGCTGCAGACGCCCTTGAGGCCGCCAGTGGCGTATTCAATCAAGCGTGGATGAATTCAATTCTAGATTGATCCGCGATATGCCCTATTTGGCGCCGGTCTGACAGGTTGCAGATAGCTATCGAACCATGCCGTATATCTTTGCAGCCGATCGTGAATGTAACTCGGGCGCGTGAACAAGTGGAACTGGCCAGGATAGACGATCAGTTGAGTTGGAACGCCCAGTGTGCGAAGTGCCTGGTACATCTGTTCGCTCCCAATAATCGGTACGTTGAAGTCGGCTTGGCCGCCAATGAATAACGTCGGTGTATGAATACGGTCAGCGTGCAAGAACGGATACGATATTCTTGCCCAGGTATCAAATGACTTCCACGGCGGCCCGATTTCGTTGTTGTACTGCACAATGTATTGGTCGCTCCCATACATCGAAAGTTCATTGCCGATTCCCGCGCCGCTGATCGCCGCTTTGAATCGCGAGTCAGACGCAATGGTGTAGTCGGTTAGAATTCCGCCGTAGCTCCAACCGCCAATGCCCAGCCGATCTGGGTCGGCAACACCCTTCGCGACGGCATAATCCACCGCGGCCAGCAAGTCAGCGACCTCTTTGTTTCCCCAGTCGGCAAAGATGCTTCGCGTGAATTCGGCGCCGCGCCCGCTGCTGCCACGATAGTTGATAGCTAATACGACGTAACCACGCGCGGCAAAAAGTTGCCGCTCGACTTGTAGGGGATAGAGGCTGAAAGGCAAAGCGTGATCGTCCTGCCCATTCGGCCCGCCGTGAATCCACAACAGGGTCGGGTATTTTTTTGACGGGTCGTACGAAGGCGGCTTGATCATCATCCCATGAATTTCCGTGCCGTCCTTGCTCTTGAACGAAATATCCTCAACGGTGCCCAACTTCCATTCCGCTTCGAGGGCATCGTTATGCGACGTAAGTTTGCGAAGCTTGCCCGCCTCCAGCGCGTAAATCTCCGGACCCGCTACGTCCGTAGACAAAGTCACGGCCATGTGCAAGGCCGCGCTCGATCGTTGGGTGACAACCACGTCAGCCGATGAAAGTTTCTCGACGGCTCCGCCGGACACCGCGACCTTCGCCGGGTACTCGTGCCGATCATCAGCAACCAGAAACGTAATTGCCGAACCATCGGCTGTGAATTCCGGTGAACTGATTCCACGATCCAGTTTTTCGGTCAGCAGTCGCGACCTACCTCCAACGGCCGCAACTACCGCCAGGTGATCCTGGTTGTACTGGTTATACTTTGGTTCGAAGCCTTTTAGAAATGCGATGAGCTTGCCATCCGGGCTCCACGCCAGGTGTTGTCCATTTGGCGCGTAGGCGGTAATCACTTTTTGGAGTGTCGCGCCGGGATGTGCCTCGACCACAAAAATGTCGTTCGTGCCACTCTGATCCGGATCTTTTGCATGATTACTGACGAACGCAATACGCGTTCCATCAGGTGACCACACCGGATTGCTATCGTCGTATTGTTTTTCCGTGGTGAGCGGCTCGAGGTTTTTACTTTCAACATCGAATAAATAAAGTTGCCTGCGTGAAGCGGCGGTAAGGTAGCCCTCCACATCCGCTTTGAAGTGATATCGGTCAATGACAATGGGTTTCGGTGCTTTGGCTATTCTCGCGGACGGTTTCCCCGTGTTCGTGTTCACTTCTTCCTCGTCGCTGGGACTCATCTCGAGCACGAGTCTCTTTCCATCGGGAGACCAAGCGTAACCTCTGATCTCCTCCTTCACGCTGGTCAGCGGCCAGGCCTCTCCGCCGCGGCGATCCAGCAGCCACACCAGTGTCTTGCCGTTTTCCGCGCGCGCCGAAAGAAATGCCAGAAACTTTCCGTCGGGACTCCATCGCGGAGAGCTTGCCGATTCCGAACCATAGCTGAGTCGCACATTTTGCATCCCTTCCCAATTCACCATCCACACCGCGGTGCGCCGCTTGTCCGCTTCGCGATCGATGCTGGTCACCGTGTAGGCGATCCATTGTCCGTCCGGAGAACATTGCGGGTCGCCGACTTGTTGCATGCGATAGATATCGTCTATCGCGATGGGGCGCTTCTCGGGAACTTGTGCTTCGACATTCAAAGAAACGGAAATAGACAGAAAGAGAGCAAGAAGGAATGAAATTCGCATCCGCGCATACTCTCTGAAATACACTTCAGCGTCAAGTTTTGTTCTACGAATTACGCCAGCCCCGATTGCCGCGCCAGCTTGAGCGCTTCAATGGCGGCACCTCGAGCTCCGGCGGTGTCGCCGTTCGGCATAATGTAAATGGGAATATCCGCCTGTTCTTTGCGCTGTGTAGGCATTCCCTTTCGGATCTCGTCGAGAAACCAATTCTGAAATTGCTCGCCAGTTTCGATCGCTCCACCGCCGACGATCAGCGCATCGGGATCGAATGTATTGATCATTTCGTCAAAAAACAGACCGAGTGCGTGGGCTTGCACCCGGAAAAGCTCACGGCAGAGTGGATCTCCCTTCTCCGCCATGCCGCGGACCAGTTTTGCCGCTTTCGATATATCTCCTTGCTTCCCGAGCTCATGTCCGGGAAAGCGAGGCAGGAAATAGGGCAGGAATGTTTTTTCGATGGCTGTAAGTGAGCACACTGATTCCAGGTCGCCTGTGCGTCCGCAATTGCAATTGGGTTGCAGTCCGGGAGTTCCACTGATGCTCTGGTACGGTATGAGCACGTGCCCCAGCTCTCCGCCAAATCCCTTGCGACCTTTGACCACGTTCCCGCCGATAATCACTCCTCCTCCCAGCCCAGTACCGATTACCACAGAGATCGATGTTTCCTTGCTGTTTGTACCGAACAGCGAGAAATGTCCCCAGAGCGCTCCCGCATTTCCATCGTTCAGGTAGCTCACAGGCTTGCCAAGACGTTGCGCCAAATTGTCTCGGATATCGAAACTGGCCCAGTCGGGATGAACGAAGTTAGTGGAACCTTCGGCGCTGAGTTGTCCGGCCGCACTTGCCGGCCCTGGAGTATCCAGGCCGACCGCAACGATCTCTCCGAACGAAACGTTGGCTTTTTGAGCCGCAATTCTCAACCCGTCTTCAATCTGCTTAAGGCAAATTGCCGGTCCTTGTTTGGACAGTGCCGGGTGCTCGCAGAGTGCTTCGATCAGAAATTGTTCATTTTCGTTGACTAGGGTGTAATTGACGGCGGTCCCGCCAAGGTCAACTCCGGCGATGATTGACACGATAATCTCCAGTTTGTTGCGAATGGTTACTCGACAGTTTATCAGTTTTGGGAAGCGTCAGCGGCATAGTCTGAAAAGCCCCGAAGTTATTGGACGTTCGGGATATTGCCGCCGCGATCGCGGAGGGTTATCGCAGCCCGCCGCCCACCCCGGGAAAGCCTACGAACCGAACGGGCCCGAAGCAGTCTCTATGCTGGAATAAGGCATGCCCGAGTGGCAGGTCGATGCCTTACTGGAGCTGCAAGAGCTTTATGCGGCCGGAAAAGGTGGCGATGTTAGCGGCGTACGGCCCCAATTATTGGAACGCACTCCTATCCAAGTGGACGAGTTTCCGAAGGAATTCCGGGAAGAATTACACGGCCAGGTCGCTAGTGCTTGACGCGAATACGTTGAGAACTGAGGAATGATCTGATCGACGCAACGAGACTGTCAATGCCAAAACTGGAATGTCGCTCGCCGAAATGAGGAAATTCGTGGACGATCATTTCGAAGCGTTCGTGAATCGCAAAAATCTCGACATAGCTGATCTTAATTTCGCACCGGAATTCGCCGATCACGGGACCAATGTGCCTCCTCCCAAGACCTACGCCGGCGGCGCCTATAAGAAGGTTCCCGATATCCACGTTGATATTCTGGACGTGATTGCAAAAGACGACCATATGATCGTGTGCAATCAAGGGAGCGGCACCGAAGCCGCCACCAGATCCAAATGTGAGTTTTCAGGGATTGTAAGCTAGCGAATTGCCCATTGGTAATTCGTAGAGCGTTGGGCCTATTTGACTCCATCTCACGCCGTGCCCCGATAAAATCCTCAAATCAGGCCGTAAGCTGCGAACGTTACAATGGACGCTAGACCAAGGGCCGATCCCAGCGCGGCTCCGGCGAGAACGTCGCTTAGAAAATGCATGCCGAGCACGACACGCGAAACACCGATGCTTATGGCGAGAAAGTACATTGGCCCCTCGAGTGAGGGATAATAAAAGCTAAGCACTGATGCGATGGAAAATGCCGTCATAGTGTGGCCCGAAGGAAATGAAAATTGGTCCGGCGGAATAATTTTGGCCCAGCAATGGGGCTCCAGTTGGCATGGACGCTTCCGGCGGCTTAAGGTTTTTAAAAGTTTGAATACGAACACGCCCGTCAACGCCGCGAACAACGACGCTCCAGCGGCGGCATAACGCGGCGGTCCGCCGACAAACAGCACGATAGCGGCCAGGCTATACCATATCCAACCGTCGCCCAGTCGAGTTGCGGTCAACATCCAAAAGCGGATCCAGCGGGGAGCTTTCCACTGGTTCATGCGATGCATTACACGGTGGTCGCGATTTTCGATGAAGTTCCAGACCGTTTTCGCCAGAGTCATGGCCACACCTCAACTCGCCCAGCTCCCTCGAATCCGGAATCCACTCCCCACAGCATTCGTGGTTTCGTTTCCGCGCCCGCGAGGCGCGCAGTCCATTCCCTGCAGAATCGAATCTCATTTAACCAATGGGCCGCGGTTATGGCAGGTATCATCACCGTTAACGGCAGAGCGACTGCGATCCATGGCTTCTCCTGCACGCACGCGGCAGCGAAACGATAGATGTCCGCGGTGAGTTTGCCGTACCCTCCGTGCTTGCCATGAATCACCCCGCGACCCGCTCGCAGTCCCGAAAAAAACTCCTCCACCGTACGGCTTCCCGCCACCGCGGTATGGGTTAGTCCAACTCCTGCCAGAGTGTGGGAATCGCTCCCCGCAATGTGAACTTTATTTAGTTTCTTTGCCAGTTCCTCTGCCCGCCGATTGGCTTCTGGCCACATCTGACCGTTGCGCGATTCATACGCGGGAACGTAGGTGGCGAACCAGTCGAAATCATCAACCTCCCTCCGCCCTGTGAGCCCGGAGAAAATGTGATTGACACTGAAGAATAGTTTGCGTTCCGTTAAGTACATCAGCAGCGAAACGAAATCGTTGCGTCGTCGCTGAATTTCCAGGTGATCTTTATCCGTAATTCTATAGATGCCAAGATGCGCCTCCGTGCCGCTTGGCATACGAACGGTAGCCTCTTCGCTGAGAAAAAAATCACGATGCTTACGCAAAGCTTCGCCGGACTCGATGGAGTCATGATCGGTGATGGTCACCATCGACATGCCCCGGCGTTTGCAGATTCGGTAAACTTCGATGGGTTCGTTGTACGACTCCTTGCAAATACGGCTGAAGCCAGGCGTATTGCACATGCCAGACCCCTGGGAGTGAACATGAAGGTCGCAGCGCATGGATAGAGATTGGATGCAGGATATGAACAGCGCACAAAGATGGCGCAAATAGTGCGTAAAACACTGACTGTAACTCATTGAACAAAAAAGGCTTGATTATTTTCCCACATGGCATGTGGAATGCTCTTCCATCAATCCTTCTCAGGTGTGTAACAATGCGTTTTGATGAAGAAAATTCACGTTCTCTTCCATGATGCAGGCGGCGGACATCGCAACGCTGCCGTCGCGCTGCAAACGGTCGTGTTGCAACAGAACCGCGACTGGGAACTAAACTTGATCCAATTCCAGGACTTGACCAACAATTTGGATGTGTTGCGAAAAGTAACCGGGATTCAGATTCAGGAACAATACAACATATTATTACGAAATGGATGGACTCTCGGCGCAACGCAGATTCTGAGGGTTTTACAAACGACGATCCGCCTGTTTCACGGGCCGCTTGTAAAATTATTGACTGCCTATTTCCGGGCGAATCCAGCCGACTTGCTTGTTTCTGTGATCCCTCATTTCAATCGACAGATCTGCGAAGCGTGGACAGCACTCTACCCAGAGCGTCCATTTGTAACCCTTATTACAGATCTCGCGGATTTTCCTCCGCGATTCTGGATCGAGCCGCTTCCGGACCAGTATGTAATTTGTGGCACGGAGAAAGCTGTGCAGCAGGCGCGCGAAATGGGGAAAGATCCATCACATATTTTCGCGACGTCAGGAATGATTCTACGGCCAGAATTTTATACAGAAGAGCAGGTGGATCCGGTTGCCTTGCGACTGGAATTGGAACTCATCCCGGATATGCCCACGGGCATTCTCCTGTTTGGCGGTTTCGGCTCTTCCGTAATGTACGATATCGCGGAACGCCTAGAGGCCGCACATTCGCCGGTACAGTTGATTGTCATTTGCGGAAAAAATGAGAAGCTCAAGCAGAAATTTTCCGCCAGGAAGTGGGCCCTGCCGTTGCATGTTCTTGGCTTCACCAGGGAAGTCCATCGGTTGATGAGCGCCGCGGATTTTCTGATCGGCAAGCCGGGCCCCGGCAGTATCGCTGAGGCCATGATGCGGCACTTGCCCGTCATATTGGAATGTAATTTCTGGACGCTTCCACAGGAGCGTTACAACACCGAATCGGTAAACGAAAAACGAGTTGGAATTGTTTTGAAGAACTTTACCGACATCGTCCAAGGCGTGAATCAATTGCTGGAGCCGGCGACCTTCAGCGAATTTCGACGCAATGTGGCTGCACTGGACAACCGCGCCATTTTTGAGATTCCGGAGATATTCGCGAAACTCTTGCGCGAGGCCGGAGCGACTCACTGAGCATCTCTCAGGCCTCAAATCTCGCTCAATTCGAAGCGCGTTCGGCCTTTGGCGGGCGCGCAAAATGTGGACCGGCACCGGGAGTCTCTACTGGAACCTTGGTTCTGGGTTTCGAGCAATTGACCGCCCACCAGCGAGAAGCGTATTTCGGCAATTCGCACATTTTCCCGCAGCCCTCGCTGGTCTTCGATTGCGCGCACCCGCAATAACATCCACCCGGGGTGACTTTTTTTACGTTGCTGGAAGTATTCGCCCATGCGGAGAATGACAGGGCGGCCAGCAACACAATGGATTCAAGCAGCAGCCAAACTGCAAGCCAGATTAGGCGACGGGTAGCTGGAGCAGCCATAAGGAGCCAAGTTTCAGCCTGGATTAAAGAAAAACCGATAGCTCGAGAAGCTAAAAATAAAATGGGACTAGGGTTCCAGTACCAAGTCCGCATTCCATTTCGGTAGACCGGTCGGTTTTGGAACAGTTTTCACTCTGCTAAGTTCCTAGCTAAGTCTAATAATATGAATTGGTTAGTGGTTGGCGCAGGAAGCCAACGATGGTGCCAGCGCAAACTTGGACGCGTCGCACTAGACGGTTCGTCGGGATTGCAAGCGAGCGAAATCAGACTGAACGATCGATCAACCGCACTCTGAGCTACGCTCTGGAACAACCTTTCCGATGCCCATCGAAGATACCTCAATCCTTCGGCCGTGGATCTGGCTTCTCCGTTGTCGCCTTCTAGTTTCTTCGCTGGGGGATTCTGACACGCCTTCAGGGGCTCCCGGTCCCAAGCGGAAGCGCCAATTTTTTTCCGATCACTGAACCTCTGAACCGGCGAAATCTTATTCCTTGTCGGCGGTTCGCCGAGCGTCGGCCAAACTCCAACGCAAAGGTGGTCAAACCTGATTCAGCGGGCTCTCTTTCCACGTTGGTGTCAGCGAATCGCTTGCCTGCCGGCTCACGGATATTCCCGCTTGGCCAAGTACATGAGCGACTTGGGTCTCTCGCAACCGGGAGGCATCGTATTCCAGCGAGATTTGGCGTTCATCGACGCGTATCTTGCGAAGGCCGTATGTGTTGGAAAATTCTCCAAGCCGTGCCAGTTGTTCGTTGTTTAACGAGGAATGCAGATCATACGTAACTTCGACGAGCGTCATAGTTGAAGTATATCAGCCCCCACCTCATTTCTGCATCGATCGCAGGAAATGTGGAAGTGTCCTCTGGATTAGAAGCCCGGTCCGGTCGGTCCGCTCGTTCGATTTTCACTTACAAACTTCTGTTTCTTGGGAAGATTATTGTGCAAGTTGTTGAGATAGGCGGCGATCCCCCGATACAAGCCCTCGGCGATGCGTTCACGCTGGGGGCCTTCCAGCAATAGACTCTCATCCCGCGCATTGCTCACGAAAGAAATCTCCGAAAGTACGGCCGGCATGTTGGCTCCGGTAAGAACCAGAAATGGTGCCTGTTTCACCCCCCGATTTCTCGCTTCCAGGCTCACAAGCTGAAGCCGTTGCGACAAGGCATTCTGAATGTCAACCGCCAGTTGTTTCGACTCTCGGGTTTTCTCGTTGTTCGTAATCTTTTTGATCAAGTCCGGAAGATCGTGCAAGGAAGACTGCCCGGAATTATTTTCGCGCGCGGCCAGATCACTGGCTTCCTGTGAACTTGCCAAGCTCACGTAATACGTTTCAACTCCGCGAATTTCCCGGCTCTCGCTTGAATTTGCGTGTATCGAGATGAACAGGTCTGCATTCGCGTCGTTAGCCATTGTTGTGCGTGTTTCCAGTGGCACATGGCTGTCGTCCATTCGCGTGTACACCACTTCCGCTCCCGGAATGTTTTTCTCGATAAATCGTCCAAGCCGCAATGCCACATCAAGGCACAAATTCTTCTCCAGCAACCCGCGCGGCCCCATAGTTCCCGTATCGTACCCACCGTGGCCCGGATCGATCACGATCCGATTGATCTTTAATCCCAACTCCCTCGTCAGAGAAAGTTGATTCGTTGGTTTTACGCCCACTCCGCCTGACGTCGGCGCCACATTTTGATCCGTTGCCTGAGGATCAGAACTGCGATTCGACATTGTTGCCGCATCGGCATGAACGTCGATCACCAGACGGTTTGGGTCAGTGAGCAGTTTTGCGGAATAGTCTTTCGCACCGTCCGCTTCCATAACCAGTCGCACAACATCGCCGCTGTTCTGCGCTGCCCGCACCGACTTCAGCAGACCCGATCCCACGGGAACGATTTTCTGCTCGGCCGGGACATTCAGCCGCGTCTTGTACAGATCAAAAAAGATCCGATCGGGCGCCGCCAGCCAAGCCGATTCATATTCCACTGGCTGGTCCAGCAGGACCACGACTTGTGCATCGTTCATTTTGCTCGTCGCCTGGATCGCAGTTACTTTTGGTAGAGGCTGAGCGCCAACGGCAGATTCACCCGCCGCCCGCCATTTACCTGAATCAGATCCAAGGCTCGTCCGCTCGTTATCTTCTGCCTCCACCAGGCTGTCATATGTGCCCGCTTGACCGCGCATTCTCTGCATGGTCTGTTTAATATGATTGCGCGGTAGCGCCAGCCCGGCAAACAAAAGGGCAATCGCCAGCGCAACAGCCCAAAGGGCCCACTTAGGTTTGTTGATCGCAGGCCTCGGCGGCTGGTAGGTGAGCTGCACGGCCGGGCGCGTTTGCCCGCCCAACGCGGATTCACCGCTTGCTGCTACCGGGAAGACGATTGATGACGAGACGGAAACAGTTTTCCCTAACGCTTGAGACGCTGCGGCGGATATTGCCATCTGCCGGTCTGACAACTCCACCAGTTCGGCACTCACCGTCGTTTGACCGCAGCCATAAGCCTCCGTCATTGCACGGAAACAAATCTTATTAATCAGCCGCGGAATTCCACGGCTGCGCTCGTAAATTAGCGCCAACGCTTCCGGCTCAAACAGTGATCGCCCGTGATAACCCGCTACGCGTAACCGATGCTCGATGTAGCCGGCCGTTTCCTCCGGCGTGAGCGTCTCCAGTCGCTGCACCGTGGCAATGCGTTGCAATAACTGCGTAAGATGCGGCTGAGCCAGCTTTTCGCCCAATTGGGGCTGTCCCGCCAGCACGATTTGCAGCAGCTTGGCATGCGCGGTCTCAAAGTTGGAGAGCAACCGGATAGTTTCTAGAACGGAATCGTCCAGGTTCTGCGCCTCATCCACAATCAGCACGAAGCGCCGGCCGGCCAGCATTTCCTCGAACAGAATTTCGTTTAACTTGCTGTGCATGGCGACGATCCCCATGCCGGTGTAATCCACTCCCAATTCGCTCATAAGGTATTGGAAGAATTCCCGCGAATCGCATTGGGTCTGAAACAGAAATACTGCGCGAGCAGAATCGCGCAGACCCTCAAGTACTTGATAGAGCAGCGTTGTTTTGCCCATGCCCGGTTCTGCAATTAACGCCAGAAATCCCCGGTCTCCTTGGATTGCCTCAGTCAACGAATCCAAAGCTTCGCAATGCGTTCGTGTTGGAAAGAGGTAGGCCGGATCTGGCGTGACGCCAAAAGGCTGTTCGCGCAACTGAAAAAACTCCAGAAACATGACCATTACCTCCATTACCCGGTCCACTTTGGAACACTTAACCAAATCCCCATTCGGGGTTCCACCGTTTTGACTTCGCGCAGAACTTCTGCTTCGGGAGTTAGCGCTCGGTTGCTAAAGGCGGGTGAACCGATCTGCGTTGCTGGAACTTCCGTGTCCCTCTCCCGGCGTACGATACTGTACTTCCGACCGGCCCTGGGCGCAACTTCCTCCATCGTCCAGGGACGGGAGATTTCGTCGTTCTCCGCAGGGAGGCTCGTTCAACTTGACTTATATAGGGGGTAGGGGTATATATGGCACCGAGGAACTCGGAATGAACGAAAACAAGGATGCCACGGCGACGGGTGAGAGCTCTCCCCGGCCCAGAAAAGCCCTCGCCGTTGACCCAGACCTGAAACTTTCGAATACGAAGCGCCTCCGTCGAATCGAAGGGCAGATCCGCGGCTTGCAAAAGATGGTTACCGAGGATCGCTATTGCGCGGACATTATTGTTCAGATCGCATCCGTGCAGGAAGCATTACGCGCGGTGGCCCGCAGTCTGATGAAGAATCACTTGGTGCATTGTGCGACGCATGCAATGTCCAGCGGCAAACCAGAGGAATCGGCGCCCCTATACGACGAATTGCTCGAATTGATCTATACCCATCTGCGCTAGCCGCCAATGCGCCGCGCACTGCAAGACAAATCTGGACTTGGATAATCGAGACGGTGAGGTCTTTATGGCGGCAACGATGCAACACGACCCAGTATGCGGTATGGACGTGAATCCCGAGACGGCCAAAGCGACGCTCGGACATGCTGGTAAGACTTTTTATTTTTGTTCTTCGAGGTGTGCGCAAAGGTTCGCGCAGCAGCCCGCAAGGTACGTCGCGGCCCAGCAGGCCCGGGAGGCAGCCACGAAGAGTACTCTGGCAGTCTTGTCGATGGCTGATAGCGAATTGCAGCAATTTCCTATTTTGCGCGACGCCGAGAAGGAAAAAGATCCGGTTTGCGGAATGAGTGTGTCGCCTGAAAAGGCAGCAAGGACGTTCGAACATAAAGGAAAGACGTACTACTTTTGTTCAGCTCGTTGCGCACTACGATTTTCCCACGAGCCGGAGAAATTCCTGGCGGCTCCAGGTGCCGCTGGCATGGACCGTGCCTCTTCCGGCCATACAAAAGCCGTTGTTTTGACCGAAAAACAGAAATCGAGTATAGGCATTCGTTACACCTGCCCCATGGACCCGGAAATCGTGCAGATCGGCCCGGGCATCTGTCCCAAGTGCGGCATGGCGCTGGAGCCCATGGACGTCGTCGCGGAGGAGCAGACCGATTCCGAATACGCTTCCATGCGCAGACGCTTTTGGATCAGCGCAGCGTTGACGTTTCCAATCCTGGCTCTCTCCATGTTTGGCGACCTGCTCGGTCTGCGCATGAATCCGGTGGCAAAGAACTACACGGAATTTTTCTTGGCGACTCTGGTCGTCCTGTGGTGTGGGTGGCCATTTTTCCAGCGCTTCTGGTCGTCAGTCATCCATCACAGCCCGAATATGTTTACGCTCATTGGCTTGGGGACTGGTGCCGCTTTTTTGTACAGCGTGTCTGCAACGCTATTCCCCCAATATTTTCCGGTTTCATTTCGCGACATGCACGGAGATATTGGTGTCTACTTTGAAGCAGCCGCCGTGATCATTACGCTAGTGCTGCTCGGCCAAGTCTTGGAATTGCGTGCGCGCCAGCACACCAGTGGCGCCATTCGCGAGCTTCTCCATCTTGCGCCGCCGATAGCTCACCTCGTTGAAAGCAATACTGAGCGGGATGTCCCACTGTCTCAATTGGTGCCTGGAAATCTAGTTAGGGTTCGCCCCGGCGAACGCGTTCCGGTGGACGGCAAAATTGGCGAAGGAGAGAGTGCCGTCGACGAATCCATGGTCACTGGCGAGCCGATGCCCGCTGAAAAAAAAGCAGGCGATCAGATTACTGGCGGCACGCTCAATTCGACTGGTAGTTTTGTGATGATCGTGGAACGCGTCGGGAGCGACACTCTTCTTTCGCAAATCGTGAAATTGGTCAGCGAAGCTCAACGCAGCCGCGCACCGATGCAGCGCTTGGCGGATAAAGTGGCCGGTTACTTCGTTCCCGGCGTTGTGCTCGCCGCAGTTGCGACATTTGCGGGTTGGGCTTTTTGGGGGCCTGAGCCGCGTTTCGCGCACGCTCTACTCGCTGCTGTGGCTGTACTGATAATTGCGTGTCCCTGTGCTCTTGGTCTCGCCACACCGATGTCCATTTTGGTTGCGGTCGGCCGAGGGGCGTCGACAGGTATTTTAGTTAAGAATGCGGAAGCGCTGGAGACTCTCGCGCGCGTTGACACCCTCGTCGTCGATAAGACCGGTACATTAACGGAAGGAAGGCCGGCCGTCTCCAGCATTTCTCTTTCCTCACAAAGTAAATATTCGCAAGACTCGTTCCTCTCGCTTGTTGCGAGCGTGGAGAGTTCTTCCGAGCATCCGCTGGCGCGCGCCATTGTTCGCGCTGCAGAAGCGAAGAAGCTTCCTCTCGCCCCGGTTACGGATTTTAGGTCCATGCCTGGTGGCGGAGTGGAAGGACGCGTCCTAGGAAAGAAAATCGCAGTAGGCACGGCGAACTTCTTGCAGGAGCAGGGAATCACACTCAATACGGGCGCTCTCGAGCTTGAGCCGGGTGCCGGCGCTTCCATAGGAACATCCGTATTCTGCGCCATCGATGGCAATGTAGAAGGAATGCTCCTGCTGACCGACCGCGTGAAGTCGACTACCGTCGAGGCCCTTCAGCTTCTGCGCACGGATGGCCTGCGTGTGGTGATGCTGACTGGTGACCGTCAAACCGCGGCTGCGGGCATGGCCCAGCAACTAGGCATCGACGAGTTTGAAGCCGAAGTCCTGCCGAAACGAAAAGCGGAAATAATTGCGGACTTGCGGCAGAAGGGGCGAATTGTAGCAATGGCCGGAGACGGTATCAATGACGCTCCAGCGCTCGCCGCTGCAGACGTGGGTATCGCTATGGGAACGGGAACAGACATAGCCATAGAGAGTGCGGGCATCACGCTCGTGAAAGGCGATTTGCGGGCGATTGCGCGGGCAAGACGCTTGTCTCGCGCTACCGTTCAAAATATCGAGCAGAATCTGGGATTTGCCTTTCTCTACAACGCGCTAGGCATTCCCATCGCGGCTGGTGTTTTCTTTTCTGTCTTCGGCTGGATGTTGAGCCCTATGATTGCCAGCGCCGCCATGAGCTTCAGCTCTGTTTCCGTAATTACAAATGCCCTGCGGCTTCGAAAATCGCCGCTATAGCTGGAACTCAAGGTCATAGGGAGCACATCGTGCGCCTAAAATCATCTATCGGCTCCAATCTAGCGGTCGACACGAACAGAGCCGAACTCTTTTGGGTCCCCGAGCGCGTTCAAATAATAATTCTTGTCAAGATATGGGTATAAATTCGTCCCCTCTTGCAGAGCGTGCAATACTTTGCCCATTCCGGATTACCATATTCTCTGGCCCCATGTCTGCGAAAGTGAATGTTCGCCACGGCCATATCCTCAAATATTCTATCGTCACTCGCGGAACTCCGTTCTTTTCATCGGAAACGCTTCAGCAATTCGAACCAGCGAGAGTGGCAAAATTATTCTCTCACTCGGTCCCAGTGATGCATGAAAGCTCCCGGAGCTTGCGAAGAATACCAGCATGATGTGACAGTCGGTCATTCGGTCAAAGAATTTCTGCTCCAGCAAAACGGTTATCGTGCTGTCCGTTTGGAATCCACCACACCACGTACAATCCCAAACCAGCTAACATATTTGTATTTTTTCTGGATGCTATATCCCTTAAGAAAGAACCCGTGCCTCGTTCGGCAGGATCTAGCTTCTTGTGAAAAAAGGGTTTCCTTCTCCATGGCCCGGTACCCGAAATTTCCAAGTGTACCAGTCTGGACTAATTCTTTGACCGGTTGCACATCATCAGCGTTTGCCCTAACGATGCAAAGGCGATCAATCCCAACAGAAGACTTGTGCGAACAATTGCATCCACTCTTGAACCTCTGTTACCAAATTTCAGTGATTCGGAATACATACCTTCTTTCGACACCGGCAATCGAATTCGAGTTCCCGTAACCGAGTCCCTTGTCCCGTTTAGGATATTTAAATCTCTATCTCGTTTGGCGTAACAGGGCCGCCAGCCCTCTCACTTGCGCCTGCGTTTCTGCAATTGATCCCGAACTGTCGATGGTGTACTTGGCTTGCCTCTTTTTTTCTTCCACCGGCAATTGTGCCGCTACGCGCCGTCTGGCCTCCAATTCACTCATGCCACGTGCCAGGAGCCTCTCAATTTGTTGCTCCGGCTTACACCACGCTACTACCAGTCCGTCCAACTTTTTATCGAAGCCTGCCTCGATCAGCAGTGCCGCTTCCACGAAAGCCGCATCGTGATTCCCGCCGCGTTCCAATTCTTTGAACTGCTCAAGCACGCTTTTTTCGACCCGGGGATGCACAATTGCGTTCAGGCGCGCAAGTTTTGCGGCGTCGGCAAACACGATGCCCGCCAGTTTGCCGCGATCGATCCGGCCATCCTCCGAAACCACGCTAGCTCCAGTAGCCTGCAAAATCTCCTGGTAGGCAGCTTGTCCGGGCTCCATCAAATGGTGCGCCACAGTATCTGCCGATAGCACAGGAAATCCCAGGTCGCGCAACATACCTGCAACGGCGCTCTTGCCGCTGGCGATTCCTCCCGTTAAGCCAAGACGCTGCATTTCCCCCGGAGCTCCTCACGTCCCTCAGTCTACCGGCCTGCGACCGCCGTATTGGTGCCTCGTCGCAAACGCGCTGCCTTCACTGTATTGCTCATCAACATCGTAATGGTCATTGGCCCCACACCGCCAGGAACAGGGGAGAGTGCGCCCGCATTTTCTATCGCGTCCGGATGAACGTCTCCCACGAGCACGCTGCCTTTGGCTCGAAATTTCTCAAGCCGTTCGGGAAAATTACGCAGTAGCTTTGCGGCCTCGTCCTCGTCCGTTACCTTGTTCGTACCCACATCGATCACCGCGGCTCCAGGCCGAATCCAACTTGGCTGCACATAACCGGCCTTTCCAATCGCCGCCACTAGAATATCGGCACCTCGAACCACCCCAGGCAGATTCCGCGTTTTCGAATGGCAGATCGTCACAGTCGCATTTCCGTGGAGCAGTAACAGCGCCATCGGCTTGCCCACGATGTCGCTTCGCCCAAGCACCACCGCGTTCGCGCCTACCACCGGAATTTTGTATCTCCGAAGCATCTCCATGCAGCCCGCGGGAGTGCACGCCACCAGTCCTGGGCGGTTGCTGACCAGATGTCCCACGCTGACAGGATGAAAACCATCAACATCTTTCTCGGGGTTAACTGCTTCCAGAATCCGCTTGGAATCTACCTGTGAAGGGAGCGGCAACTGCACCAGAATTCCGTCGACATTATTGTCGGCATTCAGGCCGTCGATCAACTGCAGCAACTCTTGTGTGCTGATCGACGCGGATGGAGTGTGCAACCAGTGCGCCATCCCGAGCTGTTCACAAGCTGCAATTTTGCTCTTCACATAGATTTGCGAAGCCTGATTCTCCCCAACGAGCACAGCCGCCAAGCCGGGACGAACGCCCTGGGCAGTTAGGCGACCTACTTCGACCTTGAGCTCCGAGAAAATCTCATCACGAATTTTAAGGCCATCGAGTACTTGAGCCGTCATGAAGACAGAATATCACGCAGCCCGCGGGATTCATGCCTGAGCTTCGGGCAATCTCCCGCTCACGACGTCACTTCCTTGGCGATGCGCACAATGGCCCCAAGGCTTCGCTCCACATCTTCCTCTGTTGTTGCCCAAGAAGACACGCTGATCCGCATTGCGGTTTTCCCTTGCCACTCTGTTCCGCCGCACCAGCACGTCCCGTCTTCTTGCACACGGCGCATCACTTCGCGCGTTTTTTCCGGGGATCCGAACGAAACCAGCACTTGGTTGATCACCACGTCATTCAAAATTTCGTAACCGGCTTCACGTACTCCGTCGGCAAACCGCTGCGCGTGAGCGCACGTCCGCTCAATCAGGTTCGCCAGTCCATCTTTTCCAAGTGATTTCAGTCCTGCCCATAACTCAATGGCGCGCGCCCTGCGCGAAGCCTCTGGAACATGATTCGCCGGTTCTCGTCGCTGGCCCGGCTCGAGATACGCGGCGGAAATATGCATGGCGGCCTGCAATGCCAAACCGTCTCGCACCAGCACAATCCCGCAATCGTAATTTGCGTTTGGCCATTTGTGTGCATCCGTTCCCCAGGAATCGGCTAACTCGAACCCGCGCACGAGGTGTTGGTATTTCGGCGCCGCGGCTGCCCACAACCCAAACGCTCCATCGACATGGACCCACGCCCCACACTCACGAGCGCGTTGGCAAATCTCTTCGGCAGGATCGAACGACCCGCTATTCACATTGCCCGCCTGGATGCAAACAATCGTGTTGCTATTCAACTTTGGCAATTTGTCGGCACGCATGCGGCCCTGGCTGTCCGCTGGCACGATCGTCACGCGCTTCTGGCCAAATCCCACCAGATTCAAAGCCTTGCGAATGGACGCGTGCACCTCTTCACCGACCACAACTTCTATCGGCGGCGCTCCAAACATTCCATCCTCGGCCACATTCCATCCTGCCCGGCTCAGTAAAGCGTGGCGCGCCGCAGCCAATGCGGTGAAATTCGCGGTTGTGGCACACGTAACCAGTCCACCCGCACAATCCTTAGGTAGTTTCAGAATGTCGCAGACCCATCGCAAAACTACCTCCTCCAGTTCTGCCGCCACGGGAGACATCATCCGAAAAACCGAATTTTGGTCCCAAGTATTCGCCAGCCAGCTTGCCGCAATCGCCGCCGGTAATGTTCCACCAATCACGAACCCGAAATAGCGCCCACCCGTTGTGCTGACCGTTGCCGGAGAGCCAAAATCGTCCAGCATCTCCACCACTTCAGACGGATCGCTCCCCAACTCCGGGAATGGCTCATGAAATTTTGCCAGAGACTCTAGGCTAGCGTTACTCGGATAAACCTTTCGCAAGTCGCGTTCGCGCAGATATTTTTGCGAACGCTCCATCGCAGTGTGCAGCGCTTCCGTAACTACGTAGCTTTGTTGCGGCTTGAACTGAGTGGGCATTGTTCCCTCGTTAACTGCAGGCGCGTCAAGTGTTCAGAAGGGCTCGGTCTAGGCAAAGTCCGTGCGCCTCAGAAGAACCGAGCATAGCCGCTTGCCGCACCTGTTCAACAGCCGAATTGTCTGCTGCCAATTTGGTATCTCAATCAAGATCTGCCGGATAAATCTCCGAATGATAGTGGTGACGCATTGTCGTGAACGCATTTGTAGCGGCTGCCTTCTGAGGGGCCAATAGCCAGGTCTCACTTAGGCGGTTTCGCCATGCCAAGAAACTTTTTGCCCTAAAAATACTCCAATAGACAGAGAAAAGCACATGCCATTATTCGGAAATGATGGTGGACGACGAGAGCTAGAGAAGAAGGCACGCGCCGAGGGTCGCCTGCCGCCGGGTCAATCGCTGACTATGAAATGGCCTGTACTCCATGTTGGCAGCATCCCGCATTTTGACGCCACCCGCTGGGATTTTAAGATCGATGGGCTGGTGGAATCACCGTTGCGATTCAGCTGGCCGGAATTTGCAGCTCTTCCAGAGATCGAAGTGACTTCCGATTTTCATTGCGTAACCCGCTGGAGCCGCCTAAACAATTTATGGAAAGGTGTGGTGTTCACTGAGGTATTGCAGCGCGCAAATCCCAAGCCGTCCGCGGAAAATGTGCTGGTCCTCGCGGAGGAGGGCTATACCGCAAACATTCCGCTAAAAGATCTCAAACATCCCGACGTGTTATTTGCTTTTGAGCATGACCACGCTCCGCTGCCCGCCGAACATGGCGGTCCGGTTCGCCTGGTGGTGCCCCATTTGTACGCCTGGAAAAGCGTGAAGTGGGTACGCGGTTTCATATTACTCGATCACGATCAGCTTGGGTTCTGGGAGCAAAATGGCTATCAGCCCTACGGCGATCCGTGGAAAGAGCAGCGTTACTCCAATCCGTAGAGGAAATCTTGTTCACATTCTCCTCGTCGAAATTCCCATATAATCCTGCCATGCGCTTTCGGACCATTCATCGTTTGGTTACGAGCTGTCTGCTTCTTGAATTCAGCCCGAACTTTTTCCTGGCACAGGAGTCGCCCTCCACTTCGCCCCAAACTCAGATGCCTAACGCCAAGCTGCTCGGCGAAGTGCCGGGCCACCCGCAGCGAACCAATAATTTTCCGACCGCCATTGCGCTTTCGCCCGACGGGAAGTTTGCCGTCTTGCTCCACAGCGGGTATGGCGCTTACAGCTCCGATCAAAAGCAGTCCCTCTCGGTTGTCAATCTGGGGGCCAATGCGGTTACCGACTTTCCGGACGACCGCTTGGGCCATGGCGCAAAGCAAACCTACTTTCTTGGCCTCGCTTTCAGCGGCGACGGCCGTCATCTTTTTGCATCGATGGCCTCCTTAACAGATCCGCTGGGTAAACTGCAGGGAAGTACTGGCAATGGAATCGCGGAATACACCTTTGCAGAAGGAAAAATCGCACCAGAGCGATTTCTGCCGCTCACTCCGAGACTGAAATTACCTCCGGGAAAAGCTCGGCAGAAAGAACTAAAGGACGTTACCTACCCGGCAGGTCTGAGCGTGGGACAAAGTGGCGGCGAAGAGCGCATTCTCGTTGCCAGCAACCATTCCGACGAGGCGCTTCTGCTCAACGCCTCTGACGGGCGAATCATATATCGATTCGATCTCTCCACTTTTCGTCAGATACCCGGTGCCCTGCCGAACTCCGCAGTAATGTCCAAAGACGGCAAGCGCGGTTATGTTTCTCTTTGGAATGCCTCTACTGTCGCTGAACTCAACCTTCTAACCGGCCGAGTGCTCCGCATGATTCCACTACGCAAGCCCGCTGCCCTGCAGGAGGGTGGCTCACATCCCACAGCCCTTCTTTTGAATAACGATAGTTCCAGATTATTTGTCGCGCTTACGAACCGAGACGAAATTGCTGTAATCGACACTCGTTCTGGCAAACTTCTCTACTCACTTTCCACCAAACTACCAGGACAGAAATACGGTGGCAGCGATCCAGAATACCTGGCGCTCTCGCCCGACGAATCAACACTCTACTCTGCCAACGCGATTTCCGATTCGGTGGCCGTTTTCGATGTAAGCCAGCCCAAGCTGGGTTCGCAAATGCCAGCGCGAGGATTCATTCCCACGGAGTGGTATCCGACCGTGGTGGCCGCAACGTCAACGGAACTGCTGATCGGAACCGCCAAAGGTCGTGGTTCCGGTGCCAATCCCAGGCTCCTTGGAAAGGATGAATTCGGGCTGCCAAAATTTCCTTATGTGGCGGCGATTAGCCAGGGGTCGCTGGCGCGCATTCTGCTTACGGAGATTCCAGCTAACTTAACTGCTTGGACCGCACAGACCGTAGCCAGTAACGCCGCACAGGGCAATACCGACAAGATTTCCTTCGCTGGCGGCGAAAATAAAATCCGCCATGTGATCTACATCATCAAGGAAAACCGCACCTACGATCAGGTATTCGGCGATCTTGTCGAAGGCAACGGCGATCCGTCTCTCAACATGTATGGCGAGGACATCACTCCAAACCAGCACCAACTCGCTCGGCAATTCGGCATCCTCGATAACTTCTACGATAGTGGCGATGTTTCCGGAGATGGCCACGTGTGGTCCACTTCCGCATCGATTTCCGATTATACGGAGAAGACCTGGCCGATTGCCTATCGTGGTGGTGAACACACCTATGATTCCGAGGGCCAGTTCCTCGGCGATATTGCTGTTGAACAAGGCCTGCCCGATGCCAGCGAACCCACCGGTAGCTATCTATGGAAGAATTTTGCCAAACACGGTATTTCGTATCGCCACTACGGAGAGTACATCGTCTCCCGCTGGTGCTACGAAGCTGTTGGCACCCAATCGCCCACGCAAGGTCCGCCGAAAGTTGCCGGCGTCACTTGCAAGCGCACTTACATCAAGCAGGGTGAGCCGCTGACCAAAAATGTCGGCGATCCGCGCGGCGAGCCCAGTCCATATGGCTGGGAAATACCTATGCTTGCCAAAAATGTTGCGGCAGAAATTGAACTGCGCGGCCACTTTGACCCCCTTTATCCGGATTTTGAAGTTTCTTATCCCGACCAGCTTCGCGTCGACGAATGGCTCAATGAATTCAATATTTTTCTTGCAGCTCGCAAGGGCGGAAAAGATGCCATGCCGCAGTTCACTCTTCTGCGCCTGGGGAACGATCATACCGAAGGCGGCAGGAAGGGCAAACCCACACCTTCGGCTTCGGTAGCCGATAATGACCTAGCTGTCGGCCGCGTCGTCGACGCCATTTCCCACAGTCCTTATTGGGACGACACCGCAATTCTTGATTCTCGAAGATGATGCCCAGAGCGGGCCTGACCATGTGGATTCTCATCGCAGCATCGCGCTGGTCATCAGCAAATATGCTCCGCGGCTTGAACCAAACGATGAAAAGCCCGTATCGTTCGTCGATCATCATTTTTACACTACCATCAACATGGTCCATACCATCGAGTCGTTGCTCGGCGCTCCTCCCATGAATGCGAACGATTCGCGCGCCGCCGTCATGGCGCCCCTGTTTACCGGTACTGGCAACCAGCCGGCGTTTGCTGCGGACTATCGCAATCGCGATAGCGGCTTGCTTTACCAGGTCAACACCAAGGAGTGGAAGGAAGGCGACGCTCTCGACTTCAGCCATGCCGACGCTGCCGACACAGCGGTCCTCAACAAATTCTTTGGCAAGACCGCATGGGAGACAAACCCATGCCCGCCCCAAGGTTCACATTTTTTCTGCCGCCAAGAGCCACGGAGTCTAACGGCAACAAGCGCGACCTCGAGTGATCACTATCCGCGGCTACCCAAAAGACTCTCCGCCTTGCTATTTTTTGTTTCTGAATTCATGATCGCCCGCGCTTCGGAGGCTTCCTTGTCAGACCAAACGGGTCAGCATTCCCGCGAAAATTCCGGGCGACGAAGAAAACCGTCGGTGAGAGGATTGAGGAGCGCGGCCTGCAATGCGAACCGGCGCCGTTCGTGATCGCTGTGGCTCATGAGATAGGCCTCCAGCGACTTGGGGTCAAAATCGAGGCAATGCTGCATACACCGACGCGTTGGCATTACTTCGGAAAGCCGCTGCCATCGTTCATGCTGGCGGAGTTGTGGCCTTTCGCCAAGGCGACTTTACCTTTATCCCTCGAGGCTATCCGGATTCGCCTTTGGATGTTCTGGGCGGAAGGGCTCATAGCAAAATTCCTTCAGCTCTTTGTTCCCAGGCCCAACATCGAAACGCAACTGTTCAACCTTATGCAGGAAGCCGGATTGCAACCGCCCAAATTCCGTGCCGAGTGCGTGATGGGCGGCGGGCCACACAGCTCCGTTTACGAATGGATTGCGGAAACCGTACGCAGTCTCTTGCCGCGGATGGGAGCGCTGGGATTAACAACCGCTGCGAAGTCGATATCAACACCCTCGCCGGGCGGCTGCATCACGAATGTGTGGAGAACAAAGGGGCGATCATGTCTCCCATGATGATTGGCGCCTTTGCTCGCAAACCTTTTCAAACATAAGTCTGTATGGTTCTGTAACTTCGTCGCGAAATCTAAACTTCCTGCAGCCTCACTCGTCGCGGCCCAAAGGCGATCATTCGCGACGGAAGGTCGCGTAACACCGGAATTGTCGTGAGCAATCGCAGTTGCCAAGGAACGTTTCCAACTTGCTGCGAGAGCAACACACTGGCCACCAGCCTATTCTGCAAGAACGATTGAAAATTCTGGATTGTCCGCGTCGGCCATTCGCGTTGGCGTTGGACTTCGGCCAGTTGCTCGTCCGTTACAACTCCCAACTTTAGTGGGCGTGCCAATACGTTCGCGGCAACTACGGCATCCTGGATGGCGTAATTGATGCCAACTCCGCCTACGGGGGACATCACATGCGCGGCATCACCGATCACCAGCAGACCAGGTTTATGCCACAACGGGCAGCAACTCGATTCCACCGAGAGTAGCGACAATTGATTCCAATCTGTCAGCGTCTCCGCGTGTTTCGCGAATCGCGGATCGATCTCGGTGATTTGTTTTCGAATCGTCTCGACGCCCTTAGCGCGCAACTCCTGGTAATAACCTTTGGGGAATACGAGTCCCGCCTGCCAGTAGTCGTTTCGCTTCAACAGCACGAGAATCCGGCCGCGGCCGATTGCGCCGAACGCGCCGCCCAAAATCTCCGGTTCTTCGGTCAGCTTCGGAAGCCGGAACCACAGCACGTCCATGGGCGCCGAAGTTTGTACCGGCTCGAATCCAGCCAGCCGGCGAATGTGCGAAAATCGCCCATCCGCTCCCACGACGAGCTGCGCTCTGACCTCATGCACAGTGTCGCCGTCGGTGTACCGTACTCCGCTCACCGTACCGTTTTCCTCGACGAGGTGATTCACATTCGCATGCATCGCCAGCGTGAAGCTCGGATATTTGCAAGCTTCTCCTGTGATAAATTCCAAAAACTTCGCTTGCGGCACCAGCAAAATATAGGGAAAACGTGTTTTGAGCCTGGTGAGCCTGAATGGCGTAATCGATCCATTTGCAAATTGCAGCGTCGGGCCGGACACCTTCGTGTGTGGCAGTTCATGCAGTTTCTCGGCCAACCCGATCTGGTCCAGTATTTCCATCACGGATGGATGAATCGTGTCGCCGCGAAATTCACGGTCAAAGTCATTATGCATCTCCAGTAATGTCACCGAGATTCCCAGTCGGGCCAGCAAGAGCGCCAGCACCGAGCCGGCCGGGCCGCCTCCGACGATGCAACATCTCGTCTGCTTGGTATCGTGGATTACGGCCTGGTCAGGCTGCGAATTGGCCAGCGTCGGTGTGGTCATGGAAATCTCCACGCGGACACGGAATTATTTAAAGGAAGCCTCGCGAGCATAGCGTCCACCTACCTCCAAAGTCCACTAAAACGATCCCAATCGCCTTCACGTCAGGCGATTCCCAATTCCGCATTCAGAAAACCTGAAGGTTACATCATTTTTGGCGATCAGAAGCAGTTGAGGCGATGGCGCGCGCAAGAGCAAGGATGCCCGAGCCGCGTGAGCAACTCGGACGTCCTTGTCTTACTGAAGACTTACAATTGCCTACTGAAAACTAGTAGATGTCGTACTGCTCCCAATGCAACGTGGGATCCGACTGAATGATGACGTGTTTGTGCGAGTTCTGCTCCAATTCGTCGATTAACAAAGACTCGCGTGTCTTCAACGCTTTGGCGATTTCCGGGTGTACGCGCAGGGTCAGGTTCGGCCCCTCATGATCCGCCGCGGCCATCTTGCGCGCCTCCGACTGAATTTCGTAGCACAGCGTCGGCACAGACTTGACCATTCCGCTGCCCGAACACGACGGGCATGGCTGGCAAAGCACGCGTTCCAAAGCTTGCTTGGTGCGTTTCCGGGTGATGCACACCAGTCCGAATTCGTTGAACGAAAGTGCCTTCGAAGGTGCCTTGTCCTGATCCAGCGCAAACTGCAGCGCCGCCAGAACTTTTTCCCGGTTGCGGCGCTCTTCCATGTCGATGAAATCCACCACAATGATTCCGCCCAAGTCGCGCAGCCGGATCTGCCGCACAATTTCCTTCACGGCTTCTAGGTTGGTTTTGACGATGGTGTCCTCAAGGCGCGTCGAGCCCTTGCCCACGAACTTGCCGGTGTTGACGTCAATCGCCACCAGGGCCTCCGTGTGGTTGATCACAATATACCCGCCAGACTTCAGCCACACCTTGGCGCGCAATGCCTTGTCGAGTTCATGCTGAATCCCGAACTCTTCGAAGATGGGTTGCTCCTTCATATACAACTTCACGCGGCTCACCAGTTTTGGCTGGAATCGGCTGACGAATTCAACCACCTTGCCGTATTCCTCTTCGTTGTCGATCCAGATCGCAGTGAAATCGTCGCTCACGTAATCGCGAAGGATGCGTTCCACCAGGTTCAAATCGCGGTGCAGCAGTGCCGGAGCCTTTCGCTCTTCGCTCTTCTGTTTGATCTCGTTCCAGGTTTTGCCCAGGAACTCGATGTCGGTGCGAATTTCCTCATCGGTGGCTTCGCCGGCGGCGGTGCGAACGATGAATCCGCCCGGATAGCTTCCGCGCGCTTCGCCCACCAGTCGCCGCAACCGCGAACGATTATCCGCGCTGGCGATCTTGCGCGAAACGCCGATGTGGTCGATCGTCGGCATATACACCAGGAAGCGGCCCGGCAGAGCGACGTGGCTGGTAATCCGCGCGCCCTTTTTGCCGAGTGGTTCCTTGGCGATCTGGATGACCACATCCTGTCCCGCCTTCAGCATTTCCGAAATCAGTTGCGGCCGGCGTTGCGGTGTATGCCCGTGGCTGTGACCGTGCCCGCCCTGATAGCCGCGGTGATGCCCACCGTGGCTCGGCGCGTTTCCGCCGCTGCTCCTGCGTGGTTCAAAACGCCCACGTCCGCCGCGATCGCTTCCGCGTCCGCGATCCGGACGTCCTCCACGATCTCCGCGCCCGCGATCCCGGTCGCGGCCGCCTCGTTGCGGCCGCTGGAAACGCGAACGGGGGTTGCTGCCGATTCGAGCGGAATCGCGCCGCACAAATTCTTCTCGCGGAGCGCCAGGATTCCGTGGGGCGCGCGTTTCGCCGGGGAGCAAAACTACATCGTCATCGAGAACCGCTGAAGTCTCGCCATCCGCGGCAATCGAGAAATTCTCCGATTGCTCGCTCGTTGCGCCTGCTTCGCCGTGCTCATCTCCCTCGGCAGCTTGCAGCTCTTCGTGCTTTTCCTCTTCCGCACGATACGCTTCAGCGGCCTCGTGCTCCGCGTCGCGCCGCAGTTCTGCCTCTTCCTTGGTCTCGCGTCGGCCGGAAGATTCGGGCACGGCAATTTCTTCTTGTTCTGCCGCTGCGTGAGTTTCCTCTTCCTGCTCCGGTCCTTCGGAATCTTCTGCCTCTTCCTCTTCCGCTATATCGATTTCTTCTTCCTCTTCTTCTTCGAATTCCGCTTCTTCCACCACGGCGTCTGCCGAGACACGCGCTTGTGTCTCCTCATGTTTCGCTTCCACCAGCTGCGCAGACAGCGCTCCAAGCTGTTCTTCGCTCAGCGAAGCAGCCCCGTTTTGTGCCGGCTCTGCTGCCGCTTCTCCCGCGGCGACAGTTGCATTCTCCACCGCTTCCGAAACGCTCTGTTCGCCAGAGAACTCTTCACCGGCAGCTTCTCCAGCGGTTTCGTTTTCCGCCAACAGCCAGTGTGGAAGGCTGCCGGAAAAGCGCCGTGGAACTCCGGAACTCGCTGGCATTCCAACGGCCGGACGGGACGGCGCCCCTCCAAAATCGGGTTGCCGCTCTTCCGGTTC
This sequence comes from Candidatus Acidiferrales bacterium, assembly GCA_963741365.1. Taxonomy (GTDB): domain Bacteria; phylum Acidobacteriota; class Terriglobia; order Acidiferrales; family UBA7541; genus Acidiferrum. The sequence continues at coordinate 541,280 of CAVUHY010000014.1, forward strand.
GTGTTCGACGACTGGCGAAAGTGGAGCCGCTGCTTGACGCCCGCGATACTTTGCCAGCGATTCGCCCGGCAGAACAATTTCATCTTCCCCGCTCGATACTGGCGCGCTTGGTCCGCGATCTCCGCCACGCTCTGGCCCGCGATCATTTGGACGTCGGTTCTCGTAACCGCCGCGTGAATCGCGATCCCCTTGTGGGGATGCGTATTTTGATGGTGGCAGGTTCCGGCCGCCACCCTGGTTCATTGGTGGCCCGCCGCTCCCGCGCCGGCGTCCAAATCGTCCGCGGCGTCCGCCGCGTCCGCGATCTCCGCCCCGGTCTCCGCGGTCGCGGCTTGGGCCGCGGTCATTTCCCCGCGGTGGATAATTTCGCGTGGGATTGTAATTCGGCGTGAAATTTTGCGGCGCCGATGCATTCGATTCAGGCTGGCGTTCCTCGGGTTCACTGGCTTCGCTGCTGAACTCAGATTGCACGGGTAGTTCGCCGCCAGATCTGCCCTGGCGCACTTCACCTGGCAGTCCTTCGATCGCGACGTCCTCGGCCTGGGCGTGACGTCTTGCCGGCTCATCCAGGTGCACGACCTCTTCGTGTATTCCACCCGTCAACGTTTCGCCAGGCAAAACTTCTCTGGGCGCGTTGGCATGGCCGTTTACGATGGTCGGCGCAGGCGCATCATGAGACCCGTGACCTTGATCGTAGTCTTCCAGGTTTTCAAATACGTCGCTGACGTACAGAAAGGCGTCGCCATCCAGGCCGATGTCCACGAACGCCGACTGCATGCCCGGTAACACTCGCGTTACTTTTCCTTTGTAGATGCTGCCGACGAGAGCGAACTCTTTTTCCCGTTCGATGTATATTTCGACTAGTTGGCCTTCTTCTAGAATCGCGACTCTACGTTCGTGTGAGCTCGCGGATATTACCAATTCTTTTGACATACAACTCCTTGTGGAGCATCGCCGCCGGACCCTCGTAGGAAGAAGCGGCCCAAGGCACGGCGCCGTTCCGGTTGTGACCGGAACACGTTGGCGACAACAGTGTTGTGGCTTGGCGTTCGTAGCCGGAGGGAGGAGCCGTATGGCGGCACTCAAAATGCTTTAACCTCATGCTATCGAGGCAAGGCCGTTGCCGGGATTCTCCCGGGGTAACGGCGGACGATGCTTTACTCACTCTAAAAATCCTTCTTATCTTTACTCATCACTTCGGGCGGCTAAAGAACAGTCGCCTCTCCGGCGCATCCCCCAGAACTGAAGTGCGCGCGGCTCTGACCAGCAGCTAATTGACGAAACGGCGTAGCCGGACGTTCATCACCAGGCCAATGGCCAGGAATACAAACAGCGTGGCCGATCCTCCGTAGCTCATCAAAGGCAATGGAATGCCGGTTACCGGCATTGCCCCGATGACCATGGCCACATTCACCAAAACGTGAAATCCGAGCGCTGCTGCCACGCCCATGACCAGAAACATTCCCGCGCGATCCTTGGCGCGCTGGGCATTCTGGACCAGTCGCAACAATAACGCCATATACAGTCCGAGAGCAAGCAGCACTCCCTTGAATCCCTGCTCTTCCGCCCACGCCGACATGATGAAATCGGAATACCTGACCGGAATGTACCCAAGTTGGCTCTGGCTGCCGCTTCCGAAACCTTTCCCCCAGAATCCGCCGGATCCTACCGCTATCTTCGATTGCAACACCTGATAGCCGGAACCTTTCGCATCTTCCTCGGGATGCAAAAACGACGTCACTCGTTCCTTTTGATACGGCTTCAAGAAATGCCATCCTGCAGGCAACATCAGCACGCCGATCATCACAATTACCGCAGCGTGTTTCCATTGCAACCCGGCGAGAAACGAACCAACAACCAACATGGGCATGAGCACCAGTGCAGTGCCAAGATCGGGCTGTTTCAAGATGAGAACGAGCGGTATTCCTACCAGCAATCCTGCCTTAATCAAATCCTGCAGGGAAAGCTCATCAGTGCGCACCTCTGCAAAGAAGCGCGCCAACACAATGATTATAATCAATTTGACGAGTTCCGACACCTGAAGAAATTCGCCCAGCACCGGAATCCAGCGCTTCGCCCCAAACCGCGTATGGCCGACCAGAAGCACGGCAGTAAGTGCTGAAATTCCAATAATATACAGAATTGGTGCCTGGTCCAAAATAAGGTGGTAATCCAGCCGCGAGAACACAAACATCAGCACGACGCCAATAACCAGCCAGCGGATCTGTCTGGAATGCATCCCCGCGAGCGTACTTCCATGCGTCGCGGAATATATTTCAATTACGCCCAAAGTACAGATTGCGGCCATAATGGCCAGCAGCCACCAGTCGTAATCCCGCGCTCCAGGTGCATCTTTAATCAATTTTTTTCCCCACAAAACTCAACTCATCAATTCGCAGATGCCTTTTTTGCCACATTCGGCGAAACTACCACGGCTGCAACTTCCGGTTTGGGTGTGGATTTAGGTGTTCCGTTCTGATGTTTCTTTTCGAAGCCGCTTCCAAAATCATATCGCTCCTGATACTCGACCGTGGTCTGCCCGTGCGTTTTCTTATCTTTTTTGTCGTAATATGCTTTAATGATGTCGCGCGCCACTGGTCCTGATATCAGTGCCCCGTGCCCGCCTTCTTCCACCAGCACGCTCACCACAATCTCCGGATTGCGTCTGGGTGCGTAACCAACGAACCACGCGTTGTCTTTGAATTTCTTTTCGCCTTTTCCGAATTTCGTTCGCGCGTCATAACCAATTACCTGTGCCGTTCCGGATTTCCCGCAGAATTCGATCCCTTGCAGTTTCACAGCGCCGCCGGTTCCACCCTCGTTTACCACGCCGTACATTCCTTGCGTAACCTGCTCGACCGTATCTTCCTGCAGATCCACTCGTTTTTCTCCCACCGTCTGCGCATCCTTCAGTAGGTGCGGTTGCTTGAACTCGCCGCCTGATGCTACGCCGCCGATCATCGCTGCCAGTTGCAACGGCGTAGCCGTCACGGCGCCTTGCCCAATAGATACCGAAATCGTTTCGCCGGGATACCATTTCCGGTGGAACACCCGTTGTACCCATTCTTCCGACGGCACCAGCCCATTTTCTTCCGCCGGCAAATCAATTCCCGTTTTCGCGCCTAGCCCCAGCATCTTCGCGTACTTGGAGATCCGATCAATGCCCATTCTCATGCCAACGTTGTAAAAAAATACGTCGCAGGAGTGAATGATTGCATGGTGCAGATCGACAACTCCGTGCCCGCCCTTCCCAAATATGTGGCACTTGAATTGTCTTCCATAAAACATCGCGTAGCCGGGGCAGAATGCAGTGAAGCTTTGCGCCGGCGTTTTTTCCTGCAGCATCGCCGTCGCCATCACGATCTTGAACACGGAGCCGGGTGCCAATTGCGCCTGAATTACGCGGTCCATTAGCGGATGATCCGGATCCTCATTCAATCGCTGCCATTCTTCCTTCGATACTCGGATCGCAAAATCATTTGGATCTGGCGCCGGGCGGCTCACGAACGCTAGGATCTCTCCCGTGCGCGGATCCATCGCCACCACGGCGCCCTTTTTCCCTGCCATCGCTTCTTCAGCGATCTGCTGCAAGTCGTAATCGATCGTCAGTTGGATCTGTTTCCCTGGAATAGGTTCTTGTTGCGATAGACGGCCCATTTCTTTGCCGACGCTGTTCACGATCACGCGACGCATCCCGTCCGTGCCCACCAGCAAATCGTTGTACTGCCGTTCCAGCCCGGTCTTGCCTCCAAAATCTCCCGGCCGCAATTTGCCATTGCTCGCTTCTATCTGTTGTTCGCTGACCTCGCCAACATACCCGCTCGCGTGCGACATGAATCCGCCAGGCAGATACCTCCGGCGATGCACCATCAGCATTTCGAGGAGCGGTATATCCGCGCGGTGCGATTCGATGAATGCCACATCCGCCGGTGTAGCCCCGGGTTTAATCACGATCGGTTGAAATTTCGGTAGCTTGTCTGTGTTACCCAGTTGTTCCTGCAGGTCATCCAGCGAAAGGCCCAATCCATCGGCAATAGCAGGCAGGCTCTTTTGTACCGCAGCCATGTCGTCGCGCAACAGAATTACGCTGAAGGAAGGATAGTTGTCGACCAGCACGCGTCCGTCGCGGTCCAGCATCCGTCCGCGAGGCGCGATAATGGGGATGGAACGCACGCGATTGCGCTCTGCCAGTTGCCCGTATTTATCGGAGTCTACGACTTGGAGTTTCCAAAACCCGAAAAGCAGTAGCGTAATCATTCCCACGATCACGTAGGATGCGGCGGCAAGCCGTTCTTGCGGCAATCGATTATCGTTTCGAAACCAGTACGACACGCAGACCCTGCGCGCGAGCCCATTTTTCCATGTCACTGTGCGGTATTTGCTCGCGAATCTTCTCGTTCCAGCAGCGAGTCTTTCGAAAGCTCTGTCGCAGCCCGCCTGGTTCTGGATGGCTCGCTGCTACACTACGAGACTATAAAATCGCCGCGAAACCTCGGAATCCCACCATTGCCGAAGCCTTTATCAAACTAGCATCTAGGTCATGCCCACGCAACCCGTACCGTGGGACAGGTTGCGCGCCGATTAACAACCTCCAATCGTACGGCTTCCCTCAACACAGCTTGGGGCGGGTTTACGCCGCCTTCTGCCTCGTCGCCAAGGTTCTCCTATGAGCGCTCAGTCTCTGACGAGCTCTCCTTGTCTCCATTCGTTCTTCTATCCTGTCATCCCGAGCACGCGAGGGGTCTGCTTTTCCTCTTCCTCAATAATCTAATGCGACAAATCCACTCGGGCCCGTGCTCATTGTATTTTTACTTCATCAACCCATTGTGTTACTCTTGCGACCCGGTCGGCCCTTTTCTTTTCCAACCTCGCCTCGAATCATTTAACATTTAGAGTTCTGCACCATGCGAACTTCTCACAAGCCGCTTCGCCTCGCTCTCATCGGCATGTCTGGTGCCGGCAAGACTTACTGGTCCAAACGACTATCGGCGCTCAAGTTCCCGACCATCTCCTGCGACGATCTCATCGAATCTCTACTCGCCCCCATTCTCCAGGCTGGCGGATTCCGTGGAATAAATGGCGTCGCGGCCTGGATGGGCTGGCCCGACAGCCCCACCTACGCCGAGCGCGAGTCCCAATATCTTTCCCACGAAATTTCTTCGCTCGACGAAATTCTTACCGATCTGGAAAGAAATCCGGCCAGCGCTCTGGTGCTCGACACCACTGGCAGCGTTATCCACACTGGAAACAATCTCCTATTCCGCCTTCGAAAACTGATGACTGTTGTCTATCTGGCCGCCTCCGCCGAAGAGCAGCAGCTCCTCATTCGCCGTTATCTCGAGGATCCAAAGCCTGTTCTGTGGCGTGGAGCGTTCCAATCACGCCTGGGCGAGTCGCCGGAGCAAACCATCGCACGCTGCTACCCCGCCCTGATTGCTGCCCGCCGCCAGAGCTATGAAGCGCTAGCCCACTTCTCCGTTCCCGTCGCGGAACTGCGCGAACTAGCGTCCACAGCTGAAGACCGTGGAGAATCTCCAGGCGATGCTTTTCTAGCGCGTGTAGGGGCGGCTTTACGCCGTCCCGCTTCCACCAGCAGCACCGACGCTGGCTCTTCGCACGATCTGCGCGATCATTCCCGGAAGCCCTCTCGATGAGATACCGCAGCACCGCTGGCAAAGCTCCGCTCACCTCTCTTCGCGGCGCCGTTCTTCGCGGCCTCGCTCCTGATGGCGGCCTCTATATGCCCGTGGAAATTGCGCGTCACCGTCCCGAAGAACTCGAAGAATTTCGCCGCTTGCCATTCACCGAAGTTTGCTTTCGCGTCGTTCGCCCCTTCGCCACACCCGACGTTCCCGAAGAAATCTTGTGGCAGGTCGTTGCCGAGGCCATCAATTTCCCCGTAAAGCTGGTTTCGCTTTCTCCCGCTCTTCACGTTCTCGAACTTTTTCATGGACCAACCCTGGCCTTCAAGGATTTTGGCGCGCGTTTCATGGCCCGCTTGATGGGTTATTTTGTACGAGGCGAATCTAGAACTCTCATCGTACTCGTCGCCACTTCCGGCGATACCGGAAGCGCTGTTGCCCACGGATTTCTGGGCGTTCCGGGTATTCGTGTTGTGATCTTATATCCCTCGAAGCGCATTAGCGAACCTCAGGAAAAGCAGTTCGCCACTCTTGGAGATAACATTACGTCGCTAGAAGTCTCCGGCACCTTCGACGATTGCCAGCGTCTCGTCAAGCAAGCCTTCGCGGACGAAGCGCTTAACCAGCGCGCTTTTCTTACTTCCGCCAATTCCATCAACGTGGGCCGTCTCTTGCCGCAGATGTTCTACCACGTCGCCGCCTACCGCCAGCTTCCTGTAGCATCCGTCCCGCTAATCGTCGTGGTTCCGAGCGGCAATTTTGGCAATCTCACGGCCGGACTCTTCGCCAAGCGCATGGGCTTGCCCGTGGCTCGCTTCATCGCCGCCACCAACGCTAACGATGTCGTCCCTGAATATCTGCGCAGCGGCGAATATCATCCGCGCGCCGCACAAGCCACGTATTCCAACGCCATGGACGTCGGCAATCCCAACAATTTTCCGCGCTTGCTCGATCTATGCCGTGGCCGGCTCGAGGTTGTCCGCAAGGAAATCTGGGGTCACGGCGCCACCAACGAAGAAACTCTGCAGCAAATGAAAGATGTTTGGGAGCGTTATCGCTATATCACCGATCCCCACACGGCGGTTGGCCTGCTGGCGTGGGAAGCATATCGCAAAGCGCATCCTGAGTCCGCCCAGGGTTTGGTGCTAGCTACAGCGCACCCCGCCAAGTTCGCCGAAATCGTCCAGAAGGGAATTGGCATCGCGCCGCCGCTCCCCTCTCGCCTGGCCGAATACCTGAACCGCTCCAAGCTCTCCAAGCCCATGACCAAGAACTTCGACGACTTCAAGCAATTCCTCTTGAGTTACTGAAATTGATCACGATTTTCTGCAAGATAGCGTACCGGCTGACCTCCGAGTCGGGCGATCTTCCAACGAGTGAAGTTACGATGACCTGCGCAGGCGATCCAGCAGCACAAAGAGAAACGTTCCGAGCACCGCATTCACTGCCGCCGCGATCGCCAACTGCGCGTTGAACCAATGATCTGGCCTTGCCAGCAGCATCCGACCCACGAGCCCGAGAATCGCCTGGTGTGTCACGAAGAATCCCATAATCAGCGCGAACCGTGCCGCAGGATGCTCGGTGTCCAAACGAGCCCCAATCGACGAGGCCAGATATCCGATACATGTTTTCGCAATTCCGTAAAATCCCAGCGGCACCGTTGGCCCGCTCAAGCTGTCCTGCAGCAAACCAATTAGCATTCCGAGCAATAATCCCGTCGAGGGATTCCGGCGGCTCAATCCAAAATAGATTGTGATGAGCAGCGGCAAGTCCAGGATTTGGAATCGCGGAAAATATGCTGGCACCATAGCTTGCAAGATCAGCGCAACTGCGGCGACCAGTACGATTGCTCCAGGATAGAATTTGTGTACCTCGATATGCGTATCGCCGCTGCGCAGATCGTACGTCTCGTTCATGGCTTCTCCGCCTTCGCAGCAGGCGTTGTGGGTTTGCGGCTTGGCGCTGCTGTTCCTGACGCACTGCCCGCGGCATTCTGTGGTTCCGGTTCCTTCGCGAACTCCACGGGCTCCTGGCTCAACAGCACAATCACTTCCTCCAGTCGCTCCAATTTCGCCGCCGGCTTCAGCCAGATTTGTTTAAACGGATTGCCGGCTTTCACTTCCTGCACGGTCCCAACCGGAATGTACCGCGGGAATATCTTGTCCATGCCGCTGGTAACGACCTTTTCGCCGACGATTACCGTGTCGTCCGTCGCCACATACTTCATCGTCAACAGCGGCTCTCCGTTTCCACCCACGGGCCCCTGAATTCCTGATTCCACCAGCATTGCTCCCACTCCGCCCTCTTTGTCGGTCAGCAGCAAGACCTGCGCCGTGTCTCGATACACCTCGATCACTTTCCCAACGGCCCCATCGGGAGTGATAACCGCCAGGTTCCGCTGCAATCCGTCGCGTTCGCCGCGGTCGATTTCTACCATCTGGCTGGCCGTCCCCGCGCTAGCTCCAATCACCCGCGCGTTCAGCATGGGCACTTTGGAGTGTGATTCACGGAAATTCAGCAGCACGGAAAGCCGCTCGGTTTCCGCCGCTTTGCTCTGCATTTGCGAGATCGCCAGTTTTAGGGAGTCATTTTCGATGCGCAGTGCTTCATTTTCGCGCGCCGTTGATTGCAATGCGAGGTAGTGGTTCCACACTCCACCGATCCGTCCAAATCCCCAGGCTCCGCCACGTTCGAACGGCGAAACCGCTCCAACCGCCCACACGCGGATCAACCGCCCGCGGGAATCGCGTTTAATTTGCACCGCCAGCATCAGCAGTTGCCCAATAAGCACCACGCTCAGCAGTGCCAGTGACTTATGTCTTGAAGGTATCGCCACCATAAAATTCTCGACAATCAATTCTAAGTTTTAGCTGAGGCCAAGAAATTCGAAAACTGTGGCTCCGAGTTCATGGCTGGGCGAGACGAACTCGGAGCCCCTGCAACTGCGGTGCAGACCAAAAGCACAATCCACGAGGGCCAATTAATACGTCGCGAAATCTCGACTGAATACGGCCAATGGAAAATCTATGACCGCCTCAGTCGATGCAGACCTGCCGCAGCAATTTAAAGTCGCTCAGCATCTTCCCGGTTCCGAGCACCACGGAAGCCAGCGGATCGTCTGCAATCGACACCGGCAATCCCGTTTCTTCACGAATCCGCTTGTCGAGATTCTTCAGCAGTGCTCCGCCGCCCGTCAGCACGATACCCCGATCGCTGATGTCGGCGGAAAGCTCCGGAGGTGTGCGTTCCAGCGCCACGCGCACCGCATTCAAGATCGTGGCCACGCATTCGCTCAGCGCTTCGCGAATTTCGCTGTCGTCGATCGTCACTGTCCGCGGCACCCCTTCGATCAGGTTGCGGCCCTTTACTTCCATGGTCAGCGGCTTTTCCAGCGGATACGCGGAGCCAATCTCCATCTTGATCTGTTCCGCCGTGCGTTCGCCAACCAGCAGGTTGTACTTGCGCTTCAGGTATTGCATGACCGCTTCATCCATCTCGTTGCCCGCGACGCGCACCGAGCGCGAGTACACGATTCCGCTCATCGAGATGACTGCAATGTCCGTTGTTCCTCCGCCGATATCTACCACCATGTTGCCCGACGGTTCTTCAATCGGCAGTCCCGCTCCAATGGCCGCGGCCATCGCTTGTTCCACCAGGTAAACCTCGCTGGCGCGTGCCCGGTAAGCGGAGTCTTGCACCGCTCGCTTTTCCACCGGCGTAATTTCGCTTGGCACTCCGATAACGATTCGCGGGTGCACCAGCACGCGGCGGTTGTGCGCTTTCTGAATGAAATACGTCAACATCTTTTCCGTGACTTTAAAGTCGGCGATTACTCCATCCTTCATGGGTTTAATCGCCACCACATTGCCCGGTGTCCGCCCCAGCATGTCCTTCGCTTCACGCCCAACGGCCACCACCTCGGCGTTGGATTTGTTGATTGCCACAATGGAAGGCTCGTTGACCACGATCCCTTTGCCGTGCGAAAACACCAGTGTGTTCGCAGTCCCCAGATCGATGGCCAGGTCGGATGAGAAAAGACTAAAGACCGACCTAAGGTTGTACCCGTTCTTATTCATTACAACTTCCCCCTGCGGAGGGGCCGCTGCTCTGCCTCGTACTCCGCGCACGGTTTCTACCCGTGCAATCTTCCATTGTCGCTGGAAACGGCGTAGCAAGCAAAAAGCTGCTTCCGCTTCCTTCTGGTTCTACTTCGGCACCACGATGGAAACTTGTTGTTTCGCCGTGCCTCCGCGGCGATTTGAACCAATTACCACAATCGTGTGCTGCCCCGGCTCCAGCGGTTCCGTGAAGTGGCGGAACGCGCCGTCAGGTCCTATATTGGCCACGGCTTGGCCATTCACGATCAAAGCCGCGCCTGGTTCCGCTCGTCCGATGATTTCGGCAACGCGCCCGTGAATCTGCGTACTTTCGATCTCCAGCACCATGTCCTGCGACTTGGCCTGTGACACTAATGAAAATTTGAACGTTTCACTGTACTCGCTGGTCTGTTTTTTCGCGTCACACGCCGTCACATTCCAGAAATAATCTCCGGCCTCCAGTCCCGATACTTCGGCAGCCAATCCGGAAACTTTTACTTCTTTCACCAGCTTGGTGAACATTGTCGTGGAACTGATTCGCAGCGTATAAGAAATCGCGTCTTCCACTGGCTGCCATTCGAATCGAATCTGCGCCGTCTTCGGATTCTCCGATATCACCGGTGCAAGGTTCAACGGCGCGACCAGTGCCGGCGGGGCCAGCACATTCGACTTCACGGTGGGACCACCCGTGGGGAAACTCACCTTCTGAAATTGTGTCAGCTCGATTTTTTCCTGGCCTCGCCGTACTTCCGCGGATCCAGTCGATACCACGATTTCATGTTCGTTATTCTTCGCGTCGTTCTTGACCGATGCACGGCTGTTCTGTTGCACCATCGCCGTTGCATCCTCCACGCTCACCGCTGCCTTGGAGTTTGGTGAGGTCCAATTTGGCGTGGCCAGATCCACTTGTCCGGTATTGATGCGCACTGCCGTGTTAGACTGCTCCCGCGTCACGTTGTTTTCTTCCACCGTTACCATCGATTCCGCTTTCACCGTATATTCCGTGCCGTCGGCAAACGTCATTCGCGCCGCTCCGTCACTTCCGGTTTGGATCAGATCGCCCTTATCGAGCGCCGTGTGGTAATCCGCATTTACCCACGTCACCGAATTTACTTTTTTTACTTGCACACGGCCGTCCAGGTTCACGAACTTGGCCTGCGTTTGACTTATAGTCAGGTTCTCATTCTCGTTGCTGGCGATCGCGCTCTTCACCTTCCGGGTCAGGGCTTCTGTCCAATCTGGCTTCGCGACCAAGGTTCCTGCGGTAATGATCACCAAAATCAATAACCCGTAGACCGCCACCGTTTTGTACGTCACCGCGTGCCAATACACTTCCACGCGATGTATCTTCGCCGGATGATCGGGCGCGGGAGGGGCAATAGGCCTGCGTGGCTCGATTGGCGTTTGCGTGGTCACGGTGCTTGGACGTTATGCCTCCAATTTCGCAATGTAGCACACGGTTTTGCAGGGGAGAGAAGTCTCAGAATATGCCGTACTCAATGTACAAACACCGGGCCCAAAAAGTTGCGTGTTAGTTAACGGATTGCGGTTACCCGGCGGAAAAAATCCTTCTATATAGGATCCTGGGATCGAACCGGACGAATGCGTACTGGTGCTCTGCGAACATCGACGGATTTCTGCGTTGATTTAACTCACTTTACGAATTCAGGTGACTTGCCGTTCCACCATGGATCGTAGCTCAGGCTATACCGGATGCGATCCGGTATTGACGGATGATCATAGAACAAAGATATCCGCAGCGGGCTAGGATCCGGGTCGGCTAGATCCACATCACCGAGCACATTAAACGCCTGCGCTCCCACTTGCCCCGCGTCGGGCGTTAGCCCATGCGTCACTTCCAGCGCGTATTGATCAGCCGGGTGTTCCTGGTAGCGAGTGAAATTGCTGATGATGGGATCGGCGAGTGCTCCAATAATCCAAAGCAGCAACAGCAATGCCGGGTAGGACGCCCAATCTTCCAGTCCGCGCATTCCCCATCCAGGCCCCCAGCGCGCCAACATCCAGCCAATCGTTCGGTAGCCAATATAAAATGTCACCAGGAGCAGAACTGCTAGGAAAGCGAAACCCTCCGGGATATGGTTCAACACGTAGTGCCCCATCTCATGGCCTGCCACGAACACGATTTGTGGTGTAGTCATTTTTGCAATCGTCGTGTCCCACACTACGATTCGCTTTGACGCTCCGAACCCTGCCACGTACGCGTTCAGCGTAGTCGTTTTCTCGCCTGCCCCCATCCAGAACATTCGCTGCCTTGGTATGTCTTGCCCGGCATGCTGTATCATTTTTTCTAGCTCAGCCGTCAGTGCCGGATCTTTCTTTTGCAGCGGCTCAAACTTGTGAAACATCGGATCGACCACCAGCGGCTGCAAAAATATCAGGACGAAAATCAAGGGAAGAGCAGCGAGCCAGAAATAAAACCACCACCGCAGTGGAGATTTCCGAATCACCCCGTACAGAACCCAGAGCACCACAATGCTTAGCAAAATGGAAAGGAACTCTCCCTTCGTCCAATCGCAAAACCACGACCTCCAGCCTTGCACCGACAGTCCATACTACTCGATCCAGTTCTCGTAAATTCTCGTGGGCAGTGATAGCGCGTCGAGCGTCAGCAGGGGCGCGAAAATCAACAGCTGTACAAACCGGCTGGAACTGGTTCTCTCCGCCACATCCCTGAATCTCGGTCCCACCTTCCAGCGCAGCACCAGCAAGAGTGCCACGAGGCCCCACGCCACACTTATCATTAGCATCCGGAAACGAACCTTGCTCAGCGCCCGTGCTTTCTTGTCACGATCGGGCGGCAGCATATACGCCGTGATCCTCGCTGGCGCCGCACTCTCCGCCGTTGTCGCGCTCGAATCGGATTGCGCCTTCGCAATCGGCATCTGCGTCCAACCAATCATCGCCGGAATCAGCAACAAAAAAATGCGCGTTTTCAATGCTTCTCCGGTCAATATTAATATCGAGCCGCGTCGGGGTTTTCTTCCGCGCAGTATGTCTTACGCAAGTCCTTGACGCAAGCATTGCTCTTCCTGCTGTCGTACTTGCTCTACGCTCGCCGCGCCATCTTGCTCTGCCCACCCTCGGGCGTCTACTAACGCGGGATTCTAAGAGCCTGTGACTTTTTCCTTTTTTGTCTTCATATTCTGTCGTTTTTACTTCGTCTTTTCTTTCTTTCGTCTTTGCCTTGCTTTGCTCCTTTCTTGTAGCTTTTTTTGGCTCATCACCCTAAGCGGAGCGGCCCGGCGTTCTCTTTCGCGCCGCGGTTTGGCGCGAAGGCCGCGTAATCGAAGGATCTCAACGCCAATCTAAACTCCAGATCGAGTGTCTTGCGTAAGTTTCCGATGACGAGCTTCTTTCTCGCCACCCAGAATCATTTGGGCCTTTTGTTAAATTCCTCTATAATCTTAAGTTTGGCTACTGACTAGGGAGATACCTGTAATGGCTGGCGGATTTGAAAAACAGAAAGTCGGCGTCCGGATTCTGTTCGGCGTCATTATCGGCATTCTTGCACTGAGCATGTTGCTCTACCTCGTCCCTCAAGGTACCAATACCGCGGAGAGCTCCACGGACGTTGTGGCGAAGGTCGGCGACCAATCCATCACCCTGGCTGAAATTCATGACCGCCTGAATCAGATTCGTCGCAGCAATCAGATCCCCACGCAACTGGAAGGCCTCTACGCGCGCCAGATTCTCAATCAACTCGTTTTCCAGAAAGAAGTCGAGTACGAAGCGAAGCGTCTCGGCATTACCGTCAGCGATCAGGAACGCGCCGATCGCATTCGTCAGTACCTTCCCACCGTTTACAACGGCGGCACTTTTGTAGGCATGGATACCTACGCTCGCGAAGTCCAGACGCGCTTTCAAATGACCGTCCCCGCCTTTGAACAGGCCGTGAAGGACGGCCTCGTCGAGGAAAAGTTCCGCAAACTTCTTACCGACGGCATCAGCGTCAGCCCCGCCGAGATTCAGGAAGAGTTCCGCGTTCAGAACGAAAAAATCAAACTCGAGTATGTTCTGATCAAGCCGGAAGACCTTGCCGCTAAGCTCACTCTCGATAACGAACAAATTAAAGCCTATTTCGAGCAGAACCGATCCAAATACCAAATTCCTGAAAAGCGCATCGTCCGCTACGCCCTCGTTGACATCAATCAGCTCCGTCAAAACACAACGGTCACCGACGACGAGCTGAAAGCCGTCTATCAGCAGAATATCCAGGATTATCAGGTCAAGAATCGCGTCCACCCGGAGCACATTCTGCTCTTTACCAAGGGCAAGACCGACGCGGAAGTCGTCGAAATCAAGAAGAAGGCGGAAGAGCTCCTTGCTCAGGCCAAAAAGAAGGGTGCCAATTTCGAGGAACTTGCCATGAAATACTCGGAAGATCCTGGGTCCAAGGCCAAGAACGGCGACCTCGGCTGGATCGAACCGGGCCAGACCGTCCCCGAATTTGAAAAGGTCGCCTTTAGCCTAGATAAAGGTCAGGTTTCCGATCTGGTCAAAAGCGAATTCGGCTTTCACATCATTAAGCTCATCGACAAGGAAACTGCCCACACCAAGACCTTTGATGAAGTAAAAGACAGCATCCGGGCTCCTTACCAGTTGAACAAAGCGGATCAGGCAGCTAACGCCATCGCTGACAAGCTTTCCGCGGATATCCGCCAATCCAATAAGCTTGGACTCGACGAACTCGCTCAGAAATACCACCTCCCTGTTGCGGAAACCCGTCCGGTCTCGGCCACCGAGCCGGTCTTTGAACTCGGCAGCTCCAAGGACATCCACGATCAAATCTCGCAGCTCCGAAAAGGTGAGCTTAGCCTGCCCGTCCACACCGATCGCGGCTATGTCGTTCTCCAGTTGAAAGAGGTTCTCCCCGCTCATCCCGGTACGCTCGATGAAGTTCGCGACAAGGTCGTGGCCGACTTGAAGGATCAGAAGGCCTCCGAACTAGCGGAGACCAAGGCCGCAGAGCTCCAAAAGCGCGTCCAGAAGGGCGAGAAGTTTGCTCCAGCGGCGAAGGCTCTCGGCCTCGATTCCAAAACATCGGACGAATTCGCCCGCGCTGGCTCCATTGCGGGTGTCGGCAGCGGAAAACAGCTGGGTCCTGCCTTCACACTGAAAGTGGGCGAAGTCGGAACACCCGTCCTCATCGGTCAAAACTGGGTCGTTTATGATTTGGTCGCCAAAACCGAGGCCAACCCCGCCGATTTCGACAAACAACGCCGCACCATTACCGACAATTTGCTCCAATCGAAGCGTTCACTGGTCTTTGAAGCCTTCCGAACCTCTCTCGAAGAACGCATGAAGGCCGAAGGAAAATTAAAACTGATGCCCGACAAAATGCGCGGCTTTGGCGACCTTTCTACCCCTATATCATAGTAAGCAAATAGCTTAAGATTTAGTACAGGCCCTCTTGCCCTCTCCGACCCCACCCGCTAGCCTATTTGTGGCTGGTATGGGCTTTGCTCTTCGGGTTCATCTTCGGCAGTTCGTCGGCCTTCGGATGGGCGTCTCGCATCGCCGCCGGTCACCCGAACAAATTCGAAATCATATAGGCTCTAATCGAAGGGGAAATCCATGGCTGGGCGTTCGTCGAACGTGCGAAATGATTATCGTTGCAGTATCGAAAAGAACCAGAACGGTAAGTATTGTGTTCGCATTGCTGTTCAGTACCCGCGTCACGCTTGGAAGCTTAGCGTCTTCTTCCTCGCTTCTTCCTTTGACCGCGCCATGAAGAAATTCGAGGAGTCGCTCCACTTTCTTCAGCGCAACGAGGAAAAGCTATGGTTCTGGGGAGTAGACCGCGGCGAAGGCATGGGCTTCTCCACGGAGTTTCTCAAAGATGCCGGCCTGCAGCTCGACCGCCGCGTAGAATTTCCCCGTAAGGCCGCGAATCTTTCCGTTGCCCCGGAGCGGGACGTTCCGGCCTTTGTCCTGGGTCCGGTTCGCCGTGGCTTGGCCGAATCCGTTGAATTGGCCCGCGTCCAGGCTTCAGGCGACTAGCTTCCTTTAACTCGAAATATTCACTTGGGCGAAGTCTCCCCGACTTTTCTTGGCACTGCCATTTAGCGTCGGTTCACGGAGTCGAGCGATCTTAGTTTCATCGCAACCTTATAGCAGGCCTTTGCCCGATTTTCTCCGCCCTCTGTCGCGCCGTAACTCGTTTTTGTGTTCCACTCCCCTCCTTCTTCAGCGATGCTTTTCTTCCTCCTTGACTTACCCCAACTTATCTTTCATCATTCGCGCGATCTTCGGGCACAGCCCGAAGCTATATGAAGTCGACCGTCTCGTTCTTGTATGGGGCCCGGCCCGCGCCAAACGACAGATGGCCTCGAAGTGCTCAATGCGAAAGAAACCCTCGAGCATGAATCATACTCGGGAATCGATATATCTGGCTCTGTTCGCGTCACTGCTTTTAATCTGGGGGAATCTGACACTGTGTGTTGCGTCCGCACATCAATCCCAGAGCACCGCGGACCAGCCCGAGACCAGCACCAAGTCTACGAAAAAGAAGGCTACTGCCGATGCCGCCGATCAGGCCCCCGCCGATTCCACGACGACTACCGCTAAGAAGAAGACTAAAAAAACTGCTGACGATACGACGACTGCTGCCGACAGCGCCGCGACGACTACCAAGAAAAAGACCACGAAGGCGACGGACGATACTACTGCTGCTGCCGACAGCGCTACTACTACGACCAAGAAGACGTCCAAGAAGGCTGCGGAAGATACCGCGGCGGCTACGGATAGCGCTGCAACAACGACTGCTAAGAAATCCAAGAAAGCTGCCGCCGATACAACCGCTGCCGGAGATAACGCCGCTGCCACTTCGACCAAGAAATCTAAGAAGGCGGCCGCTGATACAACTGCTGCGACCCCCGCGCCTCCGCCCCTTCCAGCTGCCAAGCCTGCTGCCTCGACACCGGCTCCGACGCGCTCGGCCACTCCTGCACCGAAACCCGCCGCCGCTCCTACCGCTGCCCAGCAGACCCCGCCGGCCAACAGCAACGGCATGGTCTGGGTCAACACGGATTCGAAAATCTACCACAAGCCCGGATCGCGCTACTACGGCAAGACCAAGCAGGGCAAATATATGACTGAGGCCGACGCACAGAAAGCCGGCTATCGCGCCGCCGAAAACGAGAAGCAGTAGACCTAACAGCAGTCACCAAAACTAAGGAGGATGTTCGGATGAATAAGAATCTCAACAGGATGTTGCTTGCTGTACTCGTCGTACTCCTGAGCGTCAGCGTGGCTGTCTCGCAGCCGCCGCAATCGACCCAAACCGCTACCAAACCGGCGGCCACCGCTGCCTCTGCCGACTTGCTCGACATTAACTCCGCCACCAAGGAACAGCTCGACGCTCTCCCAGGTATCGGCGCGGCGTATTCCCAAAAAATTATCGACGGCCGCCCGTACGCCAAAAAAACTGACCTGGTAAAAAAGAAGGTGATTCCCCAGGCCACCTACGACAAGATCAAGAACCTGATCATTGCCAAGCAAAAGTAATCCGGTTTCTGCATCAACGGGAGCGCCTTGCAGCCGCCCGATCGCTCCCTATCTTTCATGTAAGGAGATTCACAATGGGTCTATTGGATGATGTTCTTTCGATGGCTTCGGGCAGCCTAAGCAGCGGCGGGGTTCCCCCGGCTCAGCACGCTACCGGTCTCGCGGCCATTCTCGAATATGTAAACAGCCCACAAGTCGGTGGCATTGCTGGCTTGCAGAAAATGTTCCAGCAAGGCGGGCTAGGGAACGTAATCGGTTCCTGGATTGGCACGGGCCAGAATATGCCTGTTTCAGGGGATCAATTGCAGAACGTTCTTCACGGTGTAACGTTGCAACAGGTCGCCCAAAAAGCCGGCATCGACACCTCGCAGCTCACGGGCATGATGGCCAGTCTATTGCCTCACCTTGTCGATAAGATGACCCCGAACGGAGAAGTCCCCAACGCGAACGCCTTGCAGCGAATGCTGAAAGGCCTCGGAGGCGCGGCCAGCGCTTAATCGCCTCGTAACTCACATTGTCGCCTGATTTGCGAAAAGGGTGCGCTCCGGCGTGAGGCGCATCCTCTCTCGTACGCCGACGTCATCTTGTCGATACCCTGGCTTCTTGCAAAATTCTCGCCGACTGTAGCGGCCACCTTCTAAGAAGTGCCAATTTCATGATGAGGCCCGACCGCAGGACCGCCCTTGGCGGTTCGAAGTGCAAGGATCGTGGCATCCAAGCCAGCACTACCTGGAATCGTTCTTGGACTACTTATCCCGCACAATCACTTCGCCGCGGCCCACCATCTGATCGTTCAACCACAGCCGGTATTTATACGTTCCCATCTTTGTTCCCGCCGTTGGTGGCCCGCTCAGCAGCCGCATTCCCATCGGCGCCTGAAAAATATTCGACGAAAACGGGGATCGCTTAGGGTCAAATTCCACGCGCAAATTTCCCGCGTCCGAAATCCAGCTGATCTGGTCTCCCGGATCAAGCACGACCACCTGCGGTATCAAGCCTACAAGTACGGGCCGCTCTGCCATTCTATGCCTTCCTTCCGCTATTTTCCCTTCGCACGATAGCACACTCATTACTCATGCTCCTAAAACCGAGACTCAGGCGCCAGCCGCAACTGGTTCCGCATGCACGAACACGCACACAGGCGGGCAAACACCTACTCTCGTTGTCATCCTGAGGGCGCGATGTTTGCGCCTCGAAGGACCTCAACCGTAACAATCGGCACCGTCTACCTAGTCGGCAAAGTCACCCAAATCACTCCTCATGCCACACCGCCAGCACATTCCCGTTCGGCTCCGCAAAGTGGAAACGTGAGCCCCCTGGAAATGAAAATATCTCCTTCACTACTGCTCCACCGGCATTTCTGACTCTCTCCTCCGCACTCTTCAAATCCTCTACATAAATCACAATCAAAGTTCCCGCCGGAGCCACGCCGCCCAGTGCAAATCCCCCGCAATCCGTCCATCCTCAAACGATGTGTATTCCGGTCCGTAATCCGTAAACTTCCAGCCAAACACTTTGCCATGAAACATCTTCGTCGCCTCGAGATCCATCGCCCCGAACTCAATGTAATCAATCTTGCGATCGCGGGTCATATCATCTCCTCTTTGGAGTTAATTCACCTGGCGCGCGGCAGTAGAGCTCAAGCACACCGCTCCAGTGTGCTCGCAACTCCTCCATCCAGGCTCTCTGCGAGGGGAGAACGTAGGTGGGGCCTCTTGTTGGGAACTGCGGAGGCCACGGGTACTCCCGCAGCCTACGCAAATCCCTTTTCCTCGTCAACCGCAAACTGCTGTTTTTCCATGCGCGGGCATCTCCAAGAGTCAAACTCAACAGATCTCGAATCCAACAAAAATTTGTCATCCCGACGTAGTCTGCCTTCCGCTTCTTCTTGGACCGGTGCATTCAAATACATGCAAAAATGTATCCAGACCGGAGGCCGAACGCCTTTTGTTCCGGCGAAATGGAGGGATCGTGGCACGTCCTTCGCTCAAAGCAGTTCACTTGAGACCTTTCCCTCTGTCGCCAATCCGCAAACACCCCGTTTCCAATCTCCTTGACCCCACGCCACCCGCCTCGTAAACTCATCTATGTAAGCGCTGAGCACGCTCGACTCTTGCGCAGATATATTCAACATTGGCGTGTTATCCCGCGCAGGAGTTTTTGTAGCATGGCTTCAGCCACAATACCGCTGTCGATTCCCCTGCCCAACGGCGCGCGGATTCAACTCATCTCATCCATCCCATTCGCTCTCTTTCATCTCTCTGCGCTCGGCGTTTTCCTTGTCCACTTCAAGTGGACTTACGTTCTAGCCTGCTTCCTTTCTTACGAAGTGCGCATGTTCTTTGTCACCGCCGGCTACCACCGCTATTTTTCTCATCGTTCGTTCAAAACCAGCCGCTGGTTCCAGTTCGTTCTTGCCTGGATGGCCATGTCCTCCTCGCAAAAAGGCGTCCTATGGTGGGGAGCCCATCACCGCCACCACCATCGATATTCCGATCTGGAAGAGGATCTCCACTCCCCGACGCTTTTCGGTTTCTGGTGGTCTCACGTCGGCTGGATTCTTTCCGATCGCTACAACGAAACGCGCTTTGCTTACATCGGCGACTATGCGAAATTCCCTGAACTCCGCTGGCTGAACAAATATTACCTCTTGCCACCCGCCGTCCTTGGCGTGGCTATTTGGCTGGTCGGCGGTTGGGGCCTGTTCTTCTGGGGGTTCTGCCTGAGCACCGTCATTCTCTGGCACGGCACGTTTACTATCAATTCGCTTTCGCACATTTTTGGCAATCGCCGCTTCAATACCACGGATACCAGCAAAAATAATTGGTTACTCGCGCTTGTCACTCTCGGCGAAGGCTGGCACAACAATCATCACCACTTCATGGCTTCTGCGCGTCAGGGTTTCTACTGGTGGGAATTTGACATCACTTTCTACGCGCTGAAAGTTCTTTCCTGGTTCCGCATCGTTCGCGAACTGCGCAAAGTTCCCGATCACATCCTCGCCGAAGGCCTCGCTGGCGGTTGCCATGCGCCTGAACCCGCTGGAAGAATCGATGCTGGAGTCTCCTTCGGCCAGTACAAGCGCATCACCATGTAAATGGTGTCGTCGGGAGCCGGTAGCCAATTGAATTTCTTGTCCGCGTAGGAGCCTTCCGCATTCTTTTTCAGTCCCGGCAGCATCGGAGAATTGCTGAGATAGCGGTGAATAGGATTTTCAATCAGCAATTGACTCTTCCCGTCTTACATCATCACTGACCAGAACGCGTCTATCGGTGGAAGCTGGCCGGCTACAAACATAAGAGTAATCGCGGTTGAAAAACGTGCGGTCCCCGAAAGAGGATAAAACATTCCATCCGTTGATGTCCTTGCCGATGTTCTTGATTCTTGCTTTTCAACTTTTGCAAATCGGTCTTTGACGCCGAGCCCTAATTTCCGACTTCTGCGGGTCGGAGTGGGTTGTTTCGTCGAAGGGTCTTCCAGCCTTGATTCCAATCGAAGCAAACTTGGCCCAAAGTGCGTCTTCCCCCGGCAGTTCCCTCTAACCCTTCCTTCGGAAATCAAGGTCACATTTAGTGAACTCTTTTGGGCTCAAACCATAAAAAGATAGGTGGTTACAGGAGTACCATTTTAATAATTCCTTACTTTACAGTAAGTTACAAAAAGAGTACGAAAATCGGAGAATCCGTGTATTGGTGAATCAGTTGCTTACCAGTACCCTGGGGTTGTAGGACCCTTCTGTATCCGCAAGAAGAAGAGGTAGTAATGAATAGACGATTAATCAAGGGTGCATTGCTGTTGGCGTTGTCATTTGTTTTCGCCGAGTTGGCGAAGGCAGATGACATTCACCTCTGCGATGTTTCTGGCGGTTGCAGTGCCGGTAGTTTGATTGCCACGACGAGTACCACCGCGTACGCGACGGGGAAATCGGCTGCTGGGGATACCTTGTTTCTTGCGTTTCTCGCACCACTTACGGACAAATCGGGTAATTTCAATAGCACTACCAATCTTTGGGGCGCTCTTGGCGAATCTACAAGCCAAGTCTACCCAAATTTGGCGAGCGCAATTAGCCAATTGTCCGGCGCAACTGGATTCGTGGCGCAGACTTTCAACGCTTCCGATCTAGAAGTGGGACCGTGGACGGGTTCGGCAACGATTAACCTCCCCAATTTGGCCCCCAACACAATCATCATGGGCTTCGTTGAGGATGCGCATGGAGATCTGAGCATGGTCACTCCCTGGAGTTCTAGCTTGGCAACAACGACCGTTTCCACACCGGAACCGGCCAGCCTCGCGTTCCTCGGTATTGGCCTGCTGGGCGTTCCATTCTTTCGTCGCCGCCGCAAGTAAGCACGGTAGAGCAAAGTTCGATCACGGCGCTTGCATATTTGCTGGCGCCGTTTTTTCGTTGGAAGAGAGGTACTCCCAGTCGTTTATCGCCACCTAAGTTCCGTACAAATTGACCACAGGTGCTGTTGGAATTGACGGCGCCGTAAGCTAAAAAGCGGTCATCTGGAGATGGCAACTTTCGAATGATATCCCATCCGGAACCTTAGAGTACCATCTACTCTCCGCTCACATTCACGTGAAGAAGTAAAGCTTCTTGCGCGCGTTGCGAATTACAGAAAACTCTTTGCGTCCGCAGCCCGCGCAACGCCATTCAGTTCGGTAGCACCCTTGATGGAAATGTCATGCGCTGCGCCGCCCGCTACAGGAACAACGCAGATCGTTACCGCCTGGGAATCGAACCACGTAAACGCAATCTGCGATCCATCCGGAGACAGCGCGCCCATGCGAGCTCATCAGAAACTTCCAACGTCGTTGGCGTGCCTTTTTTGCCCTCCGAAGGGCCGAACAGACTGATCGTCGCCAGAAACACAAGCACCCGTTCGCGGCGAAGTGCACCGGAAACCGGGAACTGCCTGACCGCGCTGCGTCACGAAAATATTCGCGGGCTTGATGTCCCGGTGCACGATGCCCCTACTGTGCGCGGCTTGCAATCCCTCGGCGACCTGTATCGCCATGTCCGCCAGCATCGGCGTCCGTAGCGGTTTTCCGTCGATGCGATCGCGGAGCGTCTTACCTTCGAGGACTTCCATCACCAGAAAATCGTCGATGTCGTAGAGTGTAGAGATGCTCGAGCGGTTGAGCGCGGATGCGGCGCGCGCTTCGCGTTGGAATCATTTCAGTGCCTGGCGGTCGCTAGTCAGTTCCCGCGGCAGAAATTTCAGCGCACCGGAGCGGCCCAGACGGTCGTCTTGCGCGCGGTACACAACGAGACTTGATGGAATTGACCGCTTTTGCCAAAGATACAGTTGGTGGCAGTTGAATCAGCAGGTGAATATGGTCTTCCATCCCGCCGACGGAATGAACGAAGATCTCGTCTTTTTTTGCAAGTGTCTGGGCGTATTCCCATAGGTTCGGTTGGAATTCCTGCGTGATGGTTTTGCCGCGCTTTCGTGCTGAACACGATGTGGATCACATTTCGCGAATAACTGTGAGGCATTGTGTCGCACCTCCGGCGCTTTGCGTCTTTTATATCACGCAACCCAGCCCCCGCGCGCTGGGAAAAGGAAGAAAAACAGGAAAGCGCCGTAGGTGCGGCACATATTCTGAAGCGGAAAATTCAACCGAGACAGCGCCCAGCAGGAGGCCCGCAAGGAAACCCTTCACGAGCGGGGCCGGGTCTGTTCCGTAGTTCTGAGTTAGCAGCCCTTGAAGGAAATGAAATCACCCATCGGATTCGGCAGCTTTGGCGTGAAGGGGTCGAAGCCGAACGACTTCGAGACGTCGAACCCGGCGGCTTTGGCGGCGGTGATGTCGGCAAACGGCGTGAGCGCGGCGAGGGCCTGCTTGATTTGCGTCCAGCAGAGCGTGCGTTCGTAGCCATTATTGTTGGGAGGATCGATGCTTTCGGGCACACTGGCTGCTCCCGTGATTTTTTCGATGGGTCCGCCATCCTGCGCGGCGACACCGGAACCTACAACGCGTGCCAGCGTGCGGTGGTCGCTCTCAATGCCCATGATGCGCGCAGCGGTAACCCGCAGATCGGACGTGCTGAAATTGCGCACGCCGACAAGGTACGCCGCGATGAAGGCATCTTCCAGCGTCACCAAGACATTGAGCGTTGTCTGCGCATCCGCAAACATTCCCTTTGGGTAGAAGAACGACTTGAACGGTGAAGGCGTGCCAGTGACGGATTTCTCCAGCAGGTAGTGAGACATCTCTTCTTCGCGCGCGGCAACCAGGTAGCCCTGATCGTCGTCGGCCAGGCGCGTGAAAAATGGCGCGGTCTCAACGATGTTGGTGTAGGTAGTGACGGCCAGGGCCTCGGCGATTTCCGCGGCGATCAGGATGTCGCGGTCTCGCTGCTTGCGTCCTTCACCTTCTTCGTCGTACTCGTCGCGATCATCGCGGCCCAGTATGCTTGTTCCGCTGGTGCTGGCAGAGGCCAGGGCCACGAAGCTGCCAAGCCCCGCCACTCCCATGCCGCCGACGATGGCGGAGCGTTGTAGAAATGCCCTGCGATTGGTCCCTTCTTCCGGGTTCGGATTCTTCTCGCTGACAAGCAATTGCTCTTTCTCCTGCGTGTTCATCGTCGTCTTTCTCCTGTCGAATCTCGTAGTCTCTGGGGAACACAGCAGGCGGCACTGCACGACCCATCCCGGTCGACGTTCCCCGTAGGGAGTACGCAGGGTTCGGGAGATTGGATGTGGAGTTGTGGATCGGCAAAAGAAAGAAAAATCCCCAAACAAAACCGGCGAGTGGGACACCCTCGAACGACCGAGAAGAGTCGAAAAGCGCCGGAAAAAGCGCCAGTCTCAAGACTGGCCACTACATGCAGTGCGAAGCAGAGGCACCGCGTGCCAATTTGACGGTTGCGCTGGCACCCCTCCTGCGGGAAACTGTAAGCCCGTACTACCCACCGATTGAAAGGGAATTGACATGACCCACCAGTTCGGCGAGTTGAATCCTCCCACACGATTGATGATGACCCCCGGACCCTCTTCCATCGATCCGCGCGTGTACCGGGCCCTGGCCGCGCCTCTTGTTGGGCATCTGGATCCGTGGTTCCGCGGCTGCATGGAAGAGACGCAAGTGATGATGCGAGGCATTTTTCAGACGGAAAACCGCATTACCTTTCCGCTGTCGGCTTCCGGGTCCGGCGGCATTGAAGCGTCGGTATTCAATTCACTGGAGGCCGGCGACGAAGCGGTTTGTTGTGTCAATGGCTTGTTTTCGGAACGATTTTATGTGATCGCGCAGCACACGCCCGCCAAGCTGCATCTGGTGGAAGCACCCGCAGGCAAGCCGGTTGATCCCGAAGATGTGCGCAAAGTGGTGAAGGGTCGCAACATTAAATTGATCGGCCTGGCTCAGGGCGAAACTTCCACCGGTGTGTTGACGGATCTCGATCCGTTTCGCAAAGTGGCCGACGAATGCGGCGCGCTGTTGAGCGTCGACACAGTGGCGACGCTGGCGGCGGTGCCGCTGCACGTGGACAAGCAGCGCATCGACATTTGTTTTAGCGGCTCGCAAAAAGCGTTGAGCGCGCCGCCGGGGATGTCTCCGATTACCGTCAGCCCGTGCGCGGAAGAAGTATTCCGTAACCGCAAGACCAAAGTGCAAAGCTGGTATTTTGATCTTTCCACGGCGATGAATTTCTGGGGCAAGGATCGCCTCTACCATCACACTCCACCGGTTTCGCTGATTTACGCGCTGCGGGAAGCGATGCGCATCGCTCTCGAAGAGGGCCTAGAGACGCGTTGGGAGCGGCACCGCTTGAATCAGCACGCGCTGATTGCCGGCGTCGAAGCGATGGGTTTGAAGCTACTGGTAGAAGACCCGAAAGACCGCTTGCCGACGGTTACCGCCGTGATGATCCCTGCGGGAATCGACGACGTGAAAATGCGCAATCGGTTGCTGGAGGAATTCAACATTGAAATCGCCGGCGGCATTGGCGTGACAAAGGGCAAGATCTGGCGACTGGGTCTGATGGGCTGGTGCAGCCAGAAACAGTTTGTGCTGCAGTTGCTGGCGTCGATGGAAAAGGTTTTGACCGATCTGGGCCACCGCATGTCGCCGGGCGCGGGCGTAGGCGGAGCAATCGGTGTGTACACCCACGCGGAAGTTCCTGCGGGAGCGGCGCGCTAATCTTCAGGATTTTTTTGGCCGCCATCTACGGTGATCTTGGGATGGCGATTATTGCAATTGTGCCATTCGAGTCTCCGATGTAAACGGCCATTGTCTCCTGGGCGGGGAGAGTGACTGAACACGGTAACCCGAGCGGTTCTTTGCAGTTTGACCTTGTTCGGAAGTTACCCTTGGCCGCCATCCACTTCTCTTCATTGACACTGCGTCGCGAGTATTGAAAACTAGGTGTAGTGATTGTGTCGAACGTCGTTGAGTGAATGCTTTGCGATCGCAGGTTGCCCATGGAAAGAGGAGAAAATGTGCGTTCTGTTCCGCTGCTAGCCAATACCGGCGCGATGAATACGTTCATCGGCGCTTTTGAAGTCGCCTCGAAACTGAGCGGACATATGTATGACTGCCGCTTCTCGCACATCTGGAATGCGATTGCCACGCGGCACAGCGACACGATTGATGCGAAATTTTCAGTCGATGGCCAGGGAAGAATCGTCGGTCTGCACCACAATGCGTTTGTCGAATTTCGAGCAAAAACGGGACGCGACCTCACCGACCGCGAAGCCAGCTTTGTTGCCGCGGAATATTTGCGCGAGCGCCTGGAAGAAGAAGACGAGCGGCCTCTGTACGATGTGACGCCCGAAGAAGTGACGCGGCTGATTGAGAAAGTCGGTATCAAGTAACCCGGCGCTCAAGCTCAGCGATGATGGGAATCTATTAGTTGGCTGGCCGTGCGTAACGCGCCAGTTCGTCTTCGGTACGGAAGGCCGCGAGCCGCGGATGATGCAGCCCGTCGCGGCGCACAAAGTAAACCACTAGCAGCATCAGCAACGATCCGAACACCATCACAGCAACGGCTGCCTGCAGTCCGACCTGCAGATTGCTGATGTCCGAAATCCGGCCGATCAATTGCGGCCCGAGCGCACCGAGGAGCTGCGTCACGAACATGTAGATTCCGATCGCGGTGGCGTGTGCCCGCTGCGGCGTCAAATCGTGAATTACCGCGGTAATCGGGCCGTGATACCACGACATGAAATATCCTGAAACGAACAATCCCATCAGCACAACCCATTTCGTGTCCGATTGAATGGCCATCAGGAGGAACGGAGCCGCGGCGAGGAACGCTCCGGAAATAACCAGAAT
Source organism: Candidatus Acidiferrales bacterium (assembly GCA_963741365.1). GTDB lineage: Bacteria > Acidobacteriota > Terriglobia > Acidiferrales > UBA7541 > Acidiferrum. The sequence goes on from CAVUHY010000014.1 coordinate 567,831, forward strand.
GCGTCCAAAGGAATAGCGCTTCTGTAACCGGTCGGCAACGTATCCGCCGGAGAGCGCACCGAGCACGAGCGAAAGCAGTGCGATTAACGAAAGCGAAAGAGCCGCTTCACGAAGGCTGAAATCCTTGTAGCTCATCGCGTAATCGACGCCCCACGTTACGAGAGAGACCGCGGAAAACGTTATACAAGTTCCGGCCACGATGAGCGCGATAAATGCCGGCACTCTGAGCAATTCGGAAATCCCGGTGAGTTCGGAACGTGGGCGGCGCGTTGGTTCGTGAAGTCTGAACGCCGATAGTCCGGGGATGATTCCGACCACGCCGACGATAATGAATGCGTATTGCCAGCCGTGACGCGCGCCCATGATTCCGCCGAGGGCCAGTCCCGCGGCGCCGCCAAGCAACATGCCGGAAGCAAAGATGGCTTGTGCGAGAGCGCGATGCTCGTAGGAAAAGGAATCGGAGATCATCGTTTGTGCAGCTGGCGCGTAAGCGGCTTCGCCGACGCCAACGAATCCACGGGCGAAGAAGAGAAGCATGAAGGTTGGCGCCAAGCCGCTGGCGATCGAGGCGAAACTCCAGAAAAGTACGCCGATGGCGATGATCTTGGGCTGGCTGAAACGGTCCGCGAGGAAGCCCGAAGGGATGCTAACGATGGCGAGCACGACCAGCAGGACCGTCTGCAACGATCCGAGTTGCGTGTCCGTTACGCCGAAATGCTGTCGCAACAGAGGAACGAGGGGGTTGAGGACCTGACGATCCGCGAAGTTGACAAAATTGATTAAAGCAAGTACAGCAAGGAGTCGGCCTTGTGCATAGCTGAAAGGATTCGGGGTGGACTTCATGAATTCCTGGTGACCTCTAGGCGCAGGCGACCTGACAGCAGACGGAAGTGTACCGCAGAACCGGAACGGATGGATTATTTAACGGCGATGAAGCAAACCGCACGCGCAACCACGACGAGCGATCGATTGACGACCGTGCTTTCCTACGGAGCGCTGCTGCTGCTCGGTTATCTGGTTCTTGAGATCATCATGCCGTTCCTGGCGCCGCTGGCATGGTCGGCGGTGTTGGCCATATTTTTCTATCCCTTGTACACGAATCTGAAGAGAAAAGTTTCTCCCACGGTGGCGGCGCTGCTCAGCACCTTGGCGGTGACCATCCTATTAATTGTGCCTGTGTTGCTTGTATTGCTGTACGCCACACGCGAGGCTATCGACTCCTCGGGGAAAGTGCAGAGCATGATCGGCAACGGAGTGAATCTCATTCCGAGCGCTGCCATGGAATGGGTCAAGGGACATTTGCCGGAATCCGCGCAAAACATGGATATCATCGGACCGCTGCGGCAGGCTGCAGAAAAGGTGGCGAGTTATCTCGCGTCGAGCGTGGGAGCGTTGTTGAAAAATGCATTCTCTTTCGTTATGAACCTGTTCATTTTGTTGTTCGCGTTGTTTTTCATGTTGCGCGACGGAGAAACCGTTCTTCGCGGAGTGCGCCACCTGATCCCGTTTGAAAAAGACCTACAAGACAGCATGCTGCAGGAATCCGGCGACCTGATCTTCGCGAGCGTGGCCGTGGCGCTGTTGATCGCGGTGATTCAGGGATTCCTGGGAGGAGTGGCGTTCGCGGTCAGTGGGCTCCCCGCACCGGTATTCATGGCGGTACTGATCGCATTTTTTTCCATTGTGCCTGTCGTTGGTTCCGCGCTGGTGTGGTTTCCCGCAGCGGTATGGCTTGCGCTACAGGGCCATTGGGGAAAAGCGGTGATCGTGCTGATTATTTGCGGGGCTGTGGCTGGAGTGGCGGACAATCTGGTGCGGCCGTTGTTGCTGCGGAACCGGACGAAATTGAACGACCTGCTACTTTTCATCAGCATCCTTGGTGGACTTCAGGTATTCGGTTTATTGGGATTGATCGTGGGGCCGACGGTGGTGGCCGCGGCCCTGGGAGTTTTGCGAGTGTACATGGACCGCCGGGAAGAGTTAGAACGGGAGCCGGCGTAACTGCTTGTCCAACCCACAGGGTAATTATCGGGCGGCGCAGCATGCTGTGTGCTAGAGTCGCCCTCAATGAGCCTAATGAAGGAAATCACAGAAGTGACGCTGCAGGAACTGACCGCGCCGAAATTACGTTGGCGCTGCGATCTTTCCCGCATTCCGTTTGAGACGACGGCCCAGGCGCCGCGACGCGAAGGCTTTGTAGGGCAGGAACGTGCTCTCCGCGCGTTGAAGATGGGCGTGGAGCTATCCGCTCCAGGCTACAACGTATTTGTTTGCGGCCTGGCGGGAACCAGCCGCGGCGGTACGATCGCGCAGATGATCGAGGAGTTGCATCCGGAAACCAAGCCCTCTTTGGATCGCTGCTACGTAAACAATTTCAAAATTACGGACCGCCCGCGGTTGCTATCCCTGCCGCGCGGTTCGGCCAATATTTTTCGCAAAGACATGCAGGCTGGAATCGACTTTCTGCGCAGGCGAATTCCCCAGGTATTTGAGGGCGAACCGTTTCAGCGCCAAAAGAGCCGGATCGTCGAACGGTTTTCCGTCCGCGAAAAAGAGTTAATGGACGATTTCACGAGAAGGATAGCGCGCGAACAGTTCGCGCTGGGACATATGCAGGTCGGGGCTGTGGCATTGCCGGAAATCTTCCCAGTTCTCGAAGGACAGATGGTGCCCATCGAGGACATCACGAAGATGGTACACGAAGGAAAGCTGGAAACGGTGGTTGCCGAAGATATCGAGCGGAAGTACGAGCAATTCCGTCAGGAATTCACCGTAGTTTACCGCAAGACGCTGACGCTTTCACGCGAGATGGCCAGCGAATTGAGCTACCTCGAGCAGGAAGCGGCATCTGTATTGGTGGATGGGGTCATCGAGGAACTGAAAGAAAAATATCCGGGCAGCGGAGTTTCCGAATATCTCGAAGAAGTCAGGCAGCACTTGCTGGACAATCTTGGACCCTTCAAGGAACGCGAAGGCGAAGAAGAACAAGCGCCACCCGAAGTCTCCGAAGGTGCACAGAAGCCTCCGGGACTGGAGCGCGATCCTTTCCGCCTATACGGCGTGAATGTGATCCTGGCCCACAACGCGGAAGATAAGTCTCCGGTTATTTTCGAGACTACACCGTCTTACGCCAATCTTTTCGGCACGATCCAGCGCGCTTACGACACGCGCGGCGGCTGGTCGAGCGATTTCATGGATCTGCGCGGCGGATCGCTGCTCCGTGCGGATGGCGGATTTTTGATCATGTATTCAATCGAGGCGCTTTCCGAGCCCGGGGTGTGGCGCGCCTTGAAGCGCACCATGAATCACAGCCGACTGGAAATACAGCCGCTGGAAATGTTCTATCCCTTCACCAGCACAGCACTGAAGCCAGAGCCGGTGGACATCAACGTAAAAGTGATTTTGATCGGCGACCGCGACCTGTACGAAATGCTTTACGAATACGAAGAGGACTTCCGGAAGATCTTCAAGGTGCGCGTGGAATTCGATGAAGAAATGCCGATGAGCGACAAGGTCATCGAAGAATATGCGGGACGTTTGCGCGCGCTGAGTGAGAAGGAAAATCTGTTTCCATTCGATCGGGGGGCGTTCGCATCGATCCTTGAATATGGAGTTCGTCGCGCGGGCAGACGGAACAAAGTGACCGCGCGATTTGTAGACATCGCGGACCTGGCGCGCGAGGCGCACTACGCAGCGGCGGGAACCGGCGAAAATGTGGTGAGAGCCGCGCATGTGCGAGCCGCGATTGCATCAAAGATCGAACGGCACAACTTGATCGAGACGCGAATTCGGGAAATGGTGGAAGAGGGAACTCTGCTGGTGGACATGCACGGTTCGTGTGTGGGCCAGGTGAACGGGCTGAGCGTGATGGAGATCGGCGGATACTCGTTCGGCAAGCCCGTGCGGATCACGGCGAGCGCGGCGTTGGGCAAAGTGGGCCTGATTAATATCGAGCGCGAGGCGAATTTGAGCGGGCGGTTTCACGACAAGGGCGTGCACATTATTTCCGGCTATATGCGCGGCAGCTTTGCAAAGGATAAGCCACTGACACTGGCCGCCAGCATTTGCTTCGAGCAATCGTATTCCGGCGTGGATGGCGACAGCGCCAGCTCAACGGAAGTGTATGCGCTGCTTGTCAGCGCTTTCGGAATTGCCTTTGCGGCAAGACGTTGCGGTGACGGGATCGATGAATCAGCGCGGGGACATCCAGGCGATTGGCGGAGTGAACGAGAAGATCGAGGGATTTTTTGACACTTGCCGCATCTATGGATTGACAGGAACGCAAGGTGTACTGATTCCCGCGGCGAACGTGGAAGACTTGATGTTGCGCGAGGATTTGTTGGATGCAGTAGCGGGCGGCAATTTCCATATCTGGCCGGTGTCGCGGATTGAGCAGGGAATCGAGATCTTGACGGGAGTGAAGGCGGGTTCAAGAAACTATGATGGCACGTTCCCCGGTGGGACGGTCTTTGCGAGGGTGAATGAGCGGTTGCGGGACATGGCACGGATGATGAAAGAGTTTGAGTAGACCGTATCGCGCGCTATTCGTTTTTGTCATCCCGACCGGAGAGCCGCGTGCTTTGCGGATCGAGTGGAGGGATCGCGGCAACCTGTCAACGCAATTCACCTACCATGAGAGCACCACGTACAAATTTCCCAAAGTGTTCACGATTTAGAACCAGGGAAGACTTACGAATGGAATGGCTATTCGGTGGGTTTGGGTGCGATGTAGGCTTTGCGGTGGTCTATGCGGTAGGCGGGAACCGGAGATTTGGAGTTTGGGGGCGATGGGGGAACATTTACTTTGACCTCGATGGAATGGACGGCGCCGTCGTTGGCAGGTGGGATGAACGTTAGGCTGTATTCGTTGCGGACCAATTGTGCTACTTGACGATAAATCTCTTGAATGGCTTTGGCGTTTTCCGGAAAGAATACCCGGCCGCCGGTGGCGTCAGCCAGTGCACGTAGTCGCGCGTCGGCTTCTTCGAAATCCTGCTGCGAGCTGTTAGTCTGTTTGGCGCTTCCTTTCTTGCCATTGCGAATTGGACCACTGACGGAAACGCAAAGCAGGCGGACATCGCCAGTTTGCAGGCGAGATTGCGCGGACTGCATGGCCTCGAGTGAACTGGTGTCGACGCCAGTAGAGAGGAGGACGATGGTTTTCTTACCAGGAGATTTGCCAGCCAATCGAGAACGGTGTTGAGGCTGGAAGATAGGTTCAGTTGGCTGAAGCCCAAGATTGAAGCGAATGCCGGAGAGAGCTGCTTGCGCTATGGCTTTATCGCCTGTGAAAGGAAGAATGGGTGAAGGAGAATCATCATAGCGGGCGATGGCACCTGGTCCGAGGGGAAGAGTCCCGGAGCATGGCGTCGGCGGCGAAAATATGCGCGTCTTGAAGAAAATAGACCGCGGGCCCAGCTTCGACGAGCAACAGAATTTGCGCGGACTCATCGACAGTGGCGAATTCGGTGATGGGCTGCTCGATATTGTTGTCGTAGACGTGAAAGTCTTCGCGTTTTAGTCCGCGAACAAATTGCCCGCGGGCGTCAGTGACGATCACGCTGACGTTTACGCGTTGGACGTCTACACGGATGGTTTGGCTCGGCGCCGTAGCTTGATCTTGTGGGCCGGGGTCAGGCGAAGACAATGACGAAGGACCTACCGCGAGCACCGCTGAGTTTCGCGGAGGGTGCGAAGAAAAGAACGAGGATCCATCACAGAGGATGCAGAGGACACACAGAAGAGAAGGGAAATTCATCGAAGGTCGATCAGTCGATCCATTCGTCGAAGTGCAGACCTTTGCCGTCTTTCCACGAGGCGCCGGTCATCGTGTGCAAATGGCGGGGAAATACTTCCGGATTTACGTCCGAAAGCCAATCCGAAAGATTTTTTCTGGTGGTTGTGGAATCGGTAGCTTTCGATTTGGCCGCCGCCGTTGCGGCTTCTGCTTGCCATCGGGCTTTCAATCCCGGCCAGTCGATTTTCTGAAAATCAAAATAGGAAAAGCCATTGAGTTTTCTGGAAATTGATTGCGTGCCGCAAGATATTTTCAGGGGCGCCCTTGATTCGTTGCCCGGCGCTTGTTGACGAGGACGGCTCGAAGAGTCTCGCTCTTGGAAGCGCCCAGAAGAAAATCGGGAGTCATGGCAAGATGATAGAAATTCCATTGGGCAATCCCTGCTGAACCTTGTCTGCCGCCAAGGGACACCTTCATGAAAGTAGTTGTACCTTCGTTACGCTCAGACGTAATTTTCTCGCCCATGATGGTACGGAGCAATTTCATGGACTCCGGTTTATTACGGATTCCAGGAGACGAATCTGCTGAGAGCTATCGAGCGTGGGGCTGTTCTGGATGGAAGAGATTTCTCCGGTGATGAGCCCGAGCGCATCAGGCAACGGCATACCGAGCCTCCTTTCCGCAGCGGATTCCAGAGTGTTACCATTTGAGCGGAATTAGCTGGACCCTGAGTAAAGGCCTGCTTCAGGACTTTGTAGATGCCAGGAAAATTGATATCGGATTCATTGAACGAGACGGTATCTGAGGAAAGGAACGAAAGACCGCCGGGATTAACTTTGCCGTCGGCCCAAAGATCGAACAGTGAACCCGGCCGTAGCGTCGCCGAGAACGGCACCTTGGACACGTGTTCTCGGCCCTTCGAGCGAAAGATGGCCCGCAACGGAGTGAAGGGAATCGAGTTTCAGTGATTTGACGAGGCCTTTCAACTGCGGATTCGTACCGGCGGAATCAGCGGCAAGATCACTAAGTTCCGAAACATTGAGAAAAAATTCGACAATACCTCCAGCGAGAAGCGGTCCGGCCTCCTGAAACGCGGCGAATCGGCTAGACCCGTCTCACCGGATTTTCCCGCCATGCGATTGAGAATATCCTCCAAAACGGAAAGTTCTCCCGCAACGACGGCGAATTTCCCGGTCTCTGCCCAATAGTTTATGTAGGCTTTTGCTCGATTTTTAACGCGGGCACTCCGGCAACGGTTAGGATTGGTGAGTTTAGGAATATCTGCTTCGGAGCCCTCATGCGAAGAACGGCTCTGGAGAGGATGGCTTCCTTTCCGGTGCGGTCATAGACAAGAAAAATACCGCTCCAGGCGGGCGCGGGGTTCAGGAGAAGAAGACGGCTTCGGGGCATGCAGCTCAGCCGGGCGGGGAAGATAAGCAAGCACGAAAGAATTATCCAGAAGCGACGCGCATTGATTGAGTTCTTCGCGAGTGATCGCGGGCTTATCCTTTTGTTTATTCGCGTTAGAGACCACGGACTCAACGAATGAATTTCGAATCGGGGCAATATCAGGATCATCCCAAAGACTCATCAGTGCATTTGCGTGGCGCACATCGCTGGCTGGAGAGCCGCGCCAAATCAAATAAAAGGCAGTCCGTGCCGGGAGTTGCGCGGGCTCGATAGGAACCGGCGTGGCGGATTGTTGCGCGAATAGAGAAGATATAAAAAGCGGGAGGAGAGACAGAAAGCGCGACGAAAGACGGCGCATGATGGGGGACCTCCAGAGAAAACGTGAACCAGTACCATCCTATCGTTGCGGGCAGAAACTCAAAAGCGCCGTCCCCGGCAAGGTTTCCAAACCGGGAACAGCGATGAGTTTCTGTCAATGGCGGAAAGAACGCAGGAATACCCAATTATGGTTTCGAGGCTGGGGCTGGAGCCGGCGTTGCGGCCGGAGCTTGCTGAGCCGGCGCGGCGGCCACGGTGTCTTTAGGCGTGGCAAGATAGCCTGAGATTTGATTCTTGCCGACGTCAAACACGACGATTTCATACGGGGACTGTTTCGCTGCGCCCTTCACGTAGAATTGCATGGGCTCGCCCGAGGTCCGGTCCTTTTTCTCGATGGATTTGTCATCGGCCAGAACGGTCATGGTGTATTTCGATTTTTTCTGATCGGTTTTATTCAGAAAGATCTGCACGGGGCCGACGCGTTGTGGTGTCTTGGACTTTTGCACAGTGAATTCGTAATAGTTGCGATCGCCGCGACGCTTCAATTCTTCGAGGTCGTCCTTGTTGCGGGCAATGAGGCCGCTCATGACGCCCATGTCTCCGGTGGCGCGATCGAGCTTGGACTTGGTGGCTTCGAGGTCGGTGCGGGTAGCTTCGATATCTTTCTTCGCGCCGGTAACATCGGTAGCCACGGCACCGATTTTGGCTTCGCTCTCCTTCTGCGCTTCGGTGATCTGCTGGGTCAGCTTCTGATCGGAGGCAAGCTGGCTCTTGCGGATAGCTTCGGCGCGGCTTTTAGCTTCCGAAATTTCCGCCTGAGTCATGCCAATTTTCTGCGAAGTAACTTCCACTTGACCTTTTATTTCTGCCAGGCGCGAGTTGGCCTGCTCCAGTTGCGCACTAAGAATTTTGTTCTGATCCTCGGACTTGGTTAGTTCCTGCTCGAGGCGAGACTGCACGGAGTGGCCCGCATAGGCGAGCAAACCAAGAGCGACAAAGAGAAGTGCAAAAAGGACAGGAATCCAGCGAGGCGTCCCAAGATTTTCGTAGTGGTAGGATTCCTGCGGATTCGGCACATTTGGAGAAATACTCATTCTCCCTCCTCAGAATAGGTTGTCATGGCTAAGGGTCAATGACCTTGAAATTATCCACTGCGGATGGAGACAAGTCCAATCTGGTCAGCTATCGAGTGCCTCGTTGTTTACGTGGCGAGCGTGGAGGAGGGATTCCGTTCGGGCCAACGAGCGAAGATGGAAGTGTTCAAACCGCCGCGAGGAGTGAATTCTCCTTTCACCACACACCAGACGGGATCGGTGGCTTTGACGATGTCGCGGAGCATCTTGTTGATTGCGTTTTCGTAAAAGATGCCGAGGTTGCGATAGGCGAGGAGATACATCTTCAAGGATTTGAGTTCGATACAGTATTTGCGTGGCTTGTATTGAATGGTGATGACGCCGAAATCGGGCAAGCCCAGTCTTAGGACAAACCGAGGAGTACTCCGGAAATACGGGTGGTGATCACATAGCCGGGGAACTGGTTGGGCCAGGTCTCGAGCGTGGGTAATTTCGTATCGATACCGGATTTGGCGTGGTCTTCCGTGTAGTTCGACAAGACTAGCTCCTAACTAGAAACCATTGTACTGGAATCCAGTACTTTGTTCCTCTTGCCACCGGCCTAATATTGGCCTATTCTTTCGGAAATACGGAGACCTCGAGCCCCGTAGATGACCTGCCCGATCTGTAAGAAGTCTGGAGCACGCCGGTCGCGCCGTCAAACGGCGGCGGATTATGTTGTGAGTATTTTCGGTGTTTATCCCGTGGCGGTGCCATGAATGCCACGCGCGATTTCATTCCCGATTGATGCCCTTAAGTTTCTTGTTTCGCGCGCACTGTCCGCATTGCGGGAATTTGAGTTGCGGCGAATTTCGCCTGAATTTGTGGATACCTCGATGGCGAAGCTGTGGCGGCTGATGCGTATTCCCGCACTACGCTGCGATCCCTGCCGGCACAAATATTTCAGCGTGCTGCCGGTCCGTGAGTCGGACGCACGGTACTACAATACATCCTCGGCAAATTAAATCTTCAGGATTCGTCTATTGAACGGCGACTTAAAGCGGACAATCGATTGCTTTGCTCTGGCGTATGACCCCACGTTCGTCGGTAACGCCTGCGTAGCCACACTTTGGATCCGTGACATCTTCAAGTAGTGCATCGTAAGACTTGCCGTTGTTAGAGACATTCAGGCGCAGCTTCCAGCCGGGAACAATTTCCGGGCCTCGGCCGTAGAGGGCGTGAGCAACGGTGGGGAAATCCTGAGAAACCTATTTGGTGCCGGACTGGTCGAAATAACTGTCAGCGACCAAGCCATCCCAATTCGCGTACGTGCCGTGCTTTTTCTGGTAATCGAGTTCAGCCGTATTGATGGCGCGTAAAAGATTGACGGCAAAACTGCGGCGTTCATTTTCATGATTCGGAGACGGGGCGACAGACTTCTGTGGTCCGGCCCGGAGGGTCACAACAAAAAGTAGTTGGCAAAGCAACAACGAAGCGATGATTGGCTCGCGCATAGAGAATCCTCTTCGGTGGCGAAGTACAGTTTAATGCAAAATGTCGAAGCATACACCCGGCAGCAAACACTGTGCAGTAACGAATCTCTGGAGTATGATGCCATTCCTACCGGCCGGTAATCGCAGGCGGGGCCGGGACCCGGAGTCGGATATGGAAACCTCTACGAAGACGGAATCAGCCCGCGTGCTGGCATTGAATCGCTACGCGATCCTCGATACGGAGCCAGAACAGAGCTTCGACGATCTGGTCACGCTAGCGTCCTATGTATGCAAAACTCCAATGGCATTTTTGTCGCTGGTAGATGATCACCGGCAATGGTTCAAATCAAAGGTCGGCGTGGAAGTGCGAGAGACGCCGATTGAGTTGTCTATCTGCGCGCATGCGATCAAGCCGGGCAGTGAGGATTTGTTCATTGTTCCAGATACGCTGGAGGACTCGAGGTTTAAAGAAAACCCCTTGGTATTGAGCGATCCTTGCATCCGCTTTTATGCGGGAGCGCCACTTATCGATGAGGACGGATTCGGTCTTGGAACACTGTGCGTTGCGGATCGGCAGCCGCGGGAATTGGATAGCGAGCAGGAGGAAGCGCTGAGGTCTCTGAGGAGATTGGCCGTCGGACAAATGGAATTGCGGCGCAACCTGGTGATGCTGAAGGAAGCGTTGAACGACCGAACGAAAGAAGAACACGCGCGCGAATTGGAATTGCAAAGAGTGCAGGAGAAATTGGTGCGAGTGCTGGGACTAAAACTATAGAAATGAATTGAATATTGCGGAGCGGCGAGAGCGCAGAAAAAAGAGCCCTGCCGACCGACAGGGCCCTTTTTATTGGCGTTATCTGGATTAGAGGCGTGTTTGCAGCAGCTGCTGTCCTTAGTGGAGCAGCAATCTTTGCCGGAGGTGGTATTGCAGGCGGTGACGTCTTTTCCGCAAGCTTTTCCCTCTTTGGAGTCGCAGCAGGATTTGCCATCTTTTGCGGCGCACATTTTGGCGTCCTGACCCTTGCAGCACTCCATGGACGCTTTACCGTTCGCGGTTTCACCCTTGCAGCAAGGCATGTCAGCGGAAGACTTGGCGTTGCAGCAAGGCATGGCGTGGTGGCCGTGTTTCGCGCCCGTAGATTTGGTGGATGTCGCCTCATAATGGGGACAGTAAGTGCATGCGACAGTTTTTTCCGGATCAGGCGTTGTGCCGGCTGCGGGCGACGCAGTTGGAGTGGGTAGTTGCGCCGCGAGCGGCAACCAGGCGACGAGAGCCAACATCAAAATAACGGCTAACATTCGGAATTTCATAAATTCTCCTCGATAAGTTTTGTATGTATCCGTGTGTAGGAAGTACGTCCTACGCGTAGACATAGTTAGGGAGAGACAGGTGAGTTGAGAGGGACTCAGAGGCGCAGCACCGGGGAGGAAAGTTCTCGAGCAAAAAGTGTCGAAGCTGCGGAGTTGAATAGCGGCCCGACGACGTTGGAGAACTGAGGACTACCGTTTGGAGGCGCGGCTCCAAGGAGTTTTTCGAGATTCGGCCGGGTGAGAATCTGTGGCAGTTCCGCAGCCTGCGGGTTGGAGGTTACAGAACAACAACCCAGCGTGGAGTTGGCATACAACGAACAATGGCGATCTAATTGTGCTGTGGCGCTGGAAACTTTTTGTGCGGGGCAGCAGTTGTGACGCGAAGGGCTAGGTTCAGTTTTGGAGGCAGGTGAAGCTGCTGCCTGCGCCATAAGTGCCGCCCGCGAGTTCATGACAGGACACGCTATCGCCGGGAGGTTGGCGGACCAGACCAGCAGCGTGACGATCAGGGCAACTCCAAAAGATCGTCTGACCATAACAGCACAATTATTTGTGGAAAAAGAAGAGCGGTATGTGACCTTAATCACAGGGGAAAACAATTGGGCGGCAACCGTTTTCTTATCCTTAAGAGTTCGCGGATGAATGGTTTCCAGTATCGGCTCCCGTTTGCCATTCTGGCGGCGACGGTATTTGCAGGACTATTCCTGCAATCGAGCGCTTCCGCGCAAATGGTAAAAAAATGTCCGGGAGGTTTGACGCTGAAACTCAGTTCGGCAAACACGGGGCAGGGGTCATTGCTGCTGGCGGAAGTGATGGGATCGAGAGCCCTGTCGGAAGTAAACGGGGAGTGGAACGGCCGTGCAATGGCGCTGTGGAAGGAGGGCGCCTCCAGCAGAACGTTGCACGGACTGATCGGAGTTGATTTGGAGAAGCCCTCCGGAAAATACGAGTGGAAAGTGACTTGGAACGACAGAGATCGCGACTCTGTTTCCTGCAGTGCGCTGGTAACGGTGCGGAAGGGAAAATTTCCGACCGAGCAACTGAAAGTGGAAAAGCAGTTTGTGCAACCGGACCCTGAGCAACAGAGACGCGCAGAAGAAGACCAGAAGAAGATGCGAGCGATTTACGATATGGTGACGCCGGAACGATTCTGGGATGGAGCGTTTCACCTGCCATTGAAAGACGTGACGACGGGAGGAAATTTCGGCAGGCGCAGGGTCTTGAACGGACAAGCGAGGTCTCCGCACGCGGGGGTTGATTTTCCAGCACCCAAGGGAACGGCGGTGTTTGCGGCGCAACGCGGCAAAGTAGTGGTGGCCGAGGATTTGTATTACTCCGGAAATACCATCGTGATCGATCATGGATATGGAATCTATACGCTCTATGCCCATCTTTCGGAGATAGAAGTGAAAGTTGGCGATACCGTGGAAAGTAACGCGAAAATTGGCGAGGTGGGAGCGACTGGAAGAGTGACTGGACCTCACCTGCATTGGGGGCTCACCGTGCAGCACGCAAGAGTGAATGCGATGCAGATCGTACGGCGCGAGCCATAGCGACAAGGCCGCGGCCACCGTTTAGCTCGCGAAAGCGATTCCACGGTGCGCGTTCTTAAAGTTACAGGTTATTCACATAAAAGAGGGGAACCTATCTTGTGGGCGCAACATTGGCGCGCGAAGAAGCCCTGGCGAACAGTTTAAGGCGGTAGGAAATAAAATCGTGGACCGAACGAGAGACACAAACACGGCAGCAGTCTCGCAAACGCGATTTGTGCTGGCGCTTGCGATTATCTGCCTGTTTGGTTTGAATCCCATCCGGTTGGCATTGGCACAGCTAGTCCAGGAGTGCGCCTGGAGTTTTGAAGGTTCGAGACCAACCAAGGCAAATCGTCCAAACTTCAGTAAGAAGTTACGGCTTGCGACTGAGCTTGGGTTTCGGCCAAGCGCGTCCGAGACGTTTTTACGATACTGGCGAAGCGGCGGGTCAGTTCACGGATGCGGTCGGGCTTGTGAAGCAGCATGGATTCGCGAGGAATGAGTTCTTTGCCGACGCTGAGTGCCGAAGCTCCTGCGAGAAGGTAATGCGCCGCATTTTGCTGCGTAATCCCGCCGCCGGCGATGAGCGGAATATCGGGAAACGGCCGGCGAAGAGCGCGGATGTAGCTGTCCGCGCCGATCAGCGCACACGGAAAAAGTTTGACGAAGTCGGAGCCGGCTTTCCATCCGCTTAATACTTCTGTGGGAGTCATTGCCCCTGCCATCATGATGACATTCGGATTATTCGCCACGAACTCAACGGTCGGTAAGTCCAGGGCGGGGCACCCGATAAACTGAGCGCCGGCGTCGATGCAGCGCCGAGCGGCCTCAACATCAAGAACGGTGCCCGCGCCGATGATCACATTGGGAACTTGCTTGACCACGTCACGAATGACTTCGATGGCACCCGGTACGGTCATCGTGACTTCAATCAGAGGAATGCCGCCATGAGATATTTCTTCCACTGCGAAGCGCGCATCCGGTGCCGAGGAGGTGCGAATGACGGGTATCAAACCAATTTCTTCGACGCGAGCACGCAACTCTATTTTATTCATAGCTAGCGGTCCCTTTCAGGAAACCTGAGACTGGCGACGGATCCTGTACTCAAGTGAAAAATGTAATGGCAGAAGTCATTATTATAGTTAGGAGGACGGAAAATTCCACTTTTGAGGGCATTGAAGCTAGCAGAGCGCGCCGGTGGTACACTCGAAGTTAAGGATGGAACTAAACATGGCGACCAAAAAGAAGAGCAAGAAAGTAATAAAAAGCAAAGCGACAAAGAAAGTGAAAGCCGTGAAGCGTGCGGCGCCGAAGAAAAAGGCCAGGAGTGCGGCAAAGCCCGTGGCGAAAAAACGCGTCAAGCTAGTTGCTGCAAAAGCGGCTAGTCAGGAGAAAGCGCCGGCGAAGAAGACGACGAAGCGCAGAGTTCGCGGCAAGGCCGATGTAGTGGACTTGGTAACCTACGAAAACAGCGGGTTGGGGGCAGGAACAGGAGGCCAGTCCGGCGATACGCAAGGATTATCTGGCGTGGCGGAGACGGACTCCGAAAGCGTGAAAGAGTTGCTGGAAGAAGGGCAATCATTTGAAGCGGAGATTCTGGAAGGCGTAGAAAACGTTCCGGACGCGGATGAAGGGAAGTGAAGACTCACCAGGTATCGGTAGAGAACGTGCCCGGAGAATATCTGGACAAAGACAACATGAGCCAACGAGGACCGTGGCGCAAACGCAGGAGGCGCTTCGCAAATGCGAATTGGGATAATTTCCGACACGCATGGCTTGCTGCGCATTGAAGCTGAACAGGAGTTGCGGGGCGTCGATCTGATCGTGCACGCGGGCGATGTAGGCAATCCTGAAATATTATCCAGGTTAAAAAACATCGCGCCGGTTTTTGCGGTGCGCGGAAATGTCGATACTGAGCCGTGGGCGAAGGAATTGCCGGAGACCACGTTGGTTGAAGCGGACGGAGCAAGCCTTTATGTGTTGCACAACTTGCGTGATTTGGAGCTGAAAGCCGAAGCCGGCCGATTCGATGCGGTGATCAGCGGCCACACGCACCAGGCCGGGCAATGGGAAAGAAACGGCGTGCTGTATCTGAACCCGGGAAGCGCAGGGCCGAGGCGCTTTCGTCTGCCAGTCACGTTGGCGTTGCTGGAGCTGGACGGAGATCGGTGGAAAGTCGAGATCATGGAACTTGTGCCGAGAAATCCGGAGGAGTAATTAGAACTCCAACCGACTTCCACTTTGTTGGCCTCAATCGATTGCATCTATTAGATTTTATTGCCACTTAGCGGTGATCCAAAAACGTTGGGCTCTCGGGTACTTCGCCTCACGCAGGATGGAACTGCCTGCTCGCGTTGGCTGTGGCTTGTCAGCGCGGGGATGCGCTTCATGGGTTGCTAGTTCGAGATGATTCGGCTCGTTACATTTTCGGTCTTAGAATTTGAGAAAAATGCCGGCCCTTTGCGGAAGTACTAGCGTACTGGGGGACAAGAGAGTATTTTGGTACGGCTCAGCTATTGCCCCGACTGAAGTCACGGGGCAACCTATTGAATGTAGCGAGGCTTCGGCGCAACCAGGAAAAATTAAACGATCCGCGGATATGTTTCTAAGAGAGCGTTTTCTGGCGATCTAGAGTAAGACTGAGATTCGGGAAGGTCCCCATGGGTGTACTTCATTTTCGATATCGAGAACGGCGCAGGACGTTGCGCGTGGCTCTGGCTTTGCCGGTGCTGGTGCGTGGCCAAAACGAGATGGACGAAAAGTTTTGTTACAAGGGAGTCACTCGCTCCGTGAACCGTCAAGGTGCGCTTGTGGTGTTGGACGAACCAGTGGCCTTGGGTCAAACCTTAATGCTGGTGAACGAGAATACGAATCGGCTTGCGGAAATACACGTTGTGGATGTGAAGCGGGAACGAGACGGAAAATATCTGGTGGGCATGGAATTAATAAACCCGGAAGTCAATCTGTGGAAGATGACATTTCCGGTCCCTGGGGCGCGCCCGTTGCGGCGTTCGCCGGGCAGCAAGGCGATGGCATAACCCCTCAATTGATAAAACGATTGGCTGAAAATTCTCAGTAATTTTCTCGGGTTCATCCCCCCCCAGTACCAAACATTAGAGCGGTGGCTCTTTCACGCGAAAAAGTGCTGTGGCGGTTTCGGAACAGGCTACTGGCGTTTCCGTTTGCGATAGGCCTTTGCCGATCGCTTCCGTTTGTGCTTCGACTTGGCTTTAGTTGTGGGCCTGCGCTTTGGAGGAGAGTCGGGCTTGCCGGAAAGGGATTCGCGGGCTTTGCTAGGGAGCTTGGCCACGACCAGGTCGTAGGAGCCGCGCAGTAAAGAAGCAAGTTCCGGCGTGGGCAATATCGTAGGGGATTCCACGGCGATCCAGCTTGCGCGCGCGAGATAAGGCGCCGGGATGATGCCTGGCCGCTCTGTAAGTTCTACAAAGTTTTCCGCTGTGACTTTCATCGAGAGCCAGACGGGCGCGGGTTCCAGCGGAGTGATTGCGAACATTTTTCCGTGAACCTTGAACAACAGATCACAGCCCCACTGGATTTGTTCCGTGGCGCCGGGAAAGGAGAGGCAGAGTCGGCGAAGCGCGTCGATGTCCATCGTAGTGCGAGAATTCGATCCCGCGAATGACGGAAGTGTAACGCTTCAGATATTGAGAAGGAAGCGCAATCGCCAGGCGGAGAAAGAATTCTCGTGCCTTGCAAACGAAACAAGAAAGCCCAGATCCGCTCAGTTTGTGGCGTAGCGCCGGAAGAACGAATCGGCTTGCCACTGGGGGCGCGCCGGCGCGTCGGCGATGTCAATCAGCAGGCGCCGGACGATTTGTTCGTAAAGCGCCGCGGCGGAAAGGTCAATGGGCTGATTCACATCATCGGAGGGAGCGTGATAGCGATTGGTGAGCCAGTCCTTGAAGATTTTTTGCTCTGGAGAGCCGGGAGTGAAACTGACGTCCATCTTCAGGGAGGGAACGCCTTGTTTGATAAAGCTGTATTGGTCGCTGCGAATAAATGCATTGCGGAGCGGCTCGGGATCGGGCTGGGGCGTCACGCCAAGAGACTTTGCAATCGCCGCGGCATGCGCTCCCAGATCGGACTCATCGATTCCCTGGATGGTGAGCACTTTCAGCGGCACAATCGGAAGGAACATGTCCACGTTGATGTCCGCAACGATGGATTTGGCTGGAACCGTGGGATGAGAGGCGAAGTATTTCGAGCCAAGCAACCCTTTTTCTTCCGCCGTGACCAGGAGAAAGA
This sequence comes from Candidatus Acidiferrales bacterium, assembly GCA_963741365.1. Taxonomy (GTDB): domain Bacteria; phylum Acidobacteriota; class Terriglobia; order Acidiferrales; family UBA7541; genus Acidiferrum. The sequence goes on from CAVUHY010000014.1 coordinate 584,950, forward strand.
GGATCGAGCGCTGTAACTTTTCCGGATGCGCTTTCAGATTGGCAGCGACATCGAGGACCAGCGCGGTGCCCGAGCCATCATCCATTGCTCCGTTGTAGATGCTGTCTCCGTTGATGGGCGCACCGATTCCGACGTGATCAATGTGCGCCGAAAGAACGACGAACTCATTTTTCAGAGTTGGATCCGAGCCAGGAAGCTTGGCAATAACGTTGGCCGAGTCTGCGGTTTTAGAGAGTATGGAAACCTTGGCCTGCAATGAAATTGTCAGCAGAAAGTGGGGAAGCGCCTGGCGGCCTTTGGCAAGCGCCGCGAGTTCGGCAAAGGTGTGGCCTGAGCCAGTGAAAAGCGGTTCTGCCGAGTCGGGGTTGTACGCAACGCCAATTTGCAGGCCTGCGACTTCATCGAATTCCGGACCCGCGAGATCCATGGAAGGATGATTGCGGTTGACGGAGATTCGAGACCAGGGAATATCCATGGAAGCAGGATTGGCGATCGCGATGATGCCGATGGCTCCCGCAACGCGCAGCGATTTCCACCGTTCGCCGATGGTCTGGTAATGAGAAGCGAGGGCTCCGGGAACGTCCGAAGGAGAACCAGCGATATAGACGACAACCTTTCCCTTGAGATCAAGTCCAGCCAGTTCATCCAGATTTTTCTCGGGAATTTTAAGTCCATAGCCGATGAAAACCAATGGCGCGTACACATTTGTAGATGCACGAGTGAGCCGTGTGGAAATGAATGCGTCCTCGACGAAGGAAATAGGCTTGAATTGCCCGTTACTTACCAGATTTAGAGAGGATTTCGGCTCGTCGACTTGAAATTGATTGAAGCGGATGGGTTGAAAGTAGCCATTGGTGCCGGCCGGTTCGAGACCCGCTTTCCTTAATTGTTCTACTGCATAGGACTCGGCCTTGAGCAGACCTTCACTGCCGGTGTCGCGGCCTTCCAGGGAATCATCAGCGAGAAACTTGACGTGGTTCCACCAGGAATTTCCATCAAACGTGGAAGCCGCGGGTTGCTGAGAGAATGTGGAAATCGCTAGGGGTAAGGCGAGAGAAACGGACAGCACGAAACGAATGCGAGACATAAGTGGTTCCTTGAACAATTGATTTGGTGAAGATGGAGAATAACAGAAATTCCCGAAATCAAAGACCCGAGCTGGTGTGTCTAGCCTTGCTGCTGTGACAAATCGGCACACGCATATGATTCCGTCACATGCTTCCGCCCTCGAATAATTTATATCTGCAAAGTTTTGCTCGCAAACGCATTTCGCAGGAGCCATAATGTGCCCAGCCGTAGGAGGGTGGAATGGAAGATAAGAAAGTCGAAGAGAAGAAGGAAGTAACCCGCAGGGAATTTATTAGCATGACTGCGGCGGTAGGCGCGGCCGTGACGATTGTGCCGCGGTATGTGCTGGGGCGGGGATTCACAGCCCCGAGCGATTTATTCAACGTTGCCTGCGTAGGTGTCGGTGGGATGGGCAGGAGCAACCTGATCAATCTCGCGAGCCAGAACATAACGGCATTGTGCGACGTGGATTGGGGTTACACCGATAAAACGCTCTCGCGGCTCGACACCGACGCTTCCAATCTTCAGAACCACATCGATCACCCGTCAACTGGCGCAAATGCGACTCCCGCCGTCTCGGCTGCCGACGCGACGAAATCCAAGGCGCGGCTCGAGGCCATCCTGCACCTGAAAAACGATTTGATTCCGAAGGCGAAACGCTATTCGGACTATCGAGAGATGCTCGAGAAGCAGAAGGATATAGACGGGGTAGTGATTGCGACTCCTGACCACATGCACGCGCCCATCGCGCTGGCCTGCATGGATCTGAAAAAACACGTCTACGTGCAGAAACCATTGGTGTGGTGCGTTGATGAGGCGCGGCAACTTTCGAAGAAGGCAAAGGAGACGAAAGTAGCAACGCAGATGGGGAACCAAGGGCACTCGTTGAATGATGCGCGAACGGCGGTAGAACTCATTCAATCTGGCGCGATCGGTGAAGTGCGCGAGATTCACATTTGGACGGATCGGCCCGTGGGTTTCTGGCCGCAAGGCGTGCCGCGGCCGGCGGCGCCTAAAGAAGCGCTCGATACTTTGGCCTGGAATCCAGCGGGGATTGACACTCGTTTGGCGGCGGCGATGGCGGCGGGCAATTACCCGATTCCGCAAACTTTATCGTGGAATCTTTTCCTCGGCGTGGGACCGGACATTTCCTACCATCCGGTCTATCACCCGTTTAACTGGCGCGGCTGGGTCGATTGGGGCTGTGGCGCGCTGGGTGACATGGGCGCTCACTTGTTCGACGTTTCGATGTGGTCGCTGAATCTGGGTTTCCCGACGACGGTCGAAACCGTGTCGACGCCGTTCAATGGAGTTTCCTTTCCGCACGCGACAATGTCGTTCTACGACTTTCCAGTTCGTGGGAAACTGCCGGCCGTGAGGCTCACGTGGTACGACGGTGGACTGATGCCGCCCAAGCCGGTAGAGATTGGCGACGAAGAGCTGAAGAAAGAAGGCGGCGTTCTGCTGATTGGCAGCGAGGGCAAGCTGATGCACGACACCTACGGAGCGAATCCCCGACTGCTGCCGAAGTCGCTGGCCGAAAAAGCTGGCAAACCGGCGCAGAAGTTGCCGCGCATCGAAAACGAAGCGCACGAAATGAATTGGGTAGATGCCGCGAAGGGAAAGACGGAAGTATCCTGCCCATTCGAATACGCGGCGCAATTGACCGAAGTTATGTTGCTCGGCGTCGTTGCACTTAAGGCCGGAAAGAAAATCTTCTACGATGCCGCGAATATGAGGGTGACAAACCCGGTGGAAGCAAACCAATACCTCAGCCGCCAGTATCGGACCGGCTGGTAGCGCTAACTTAAGGATCGGAGAGACCGCACCTGCTTAGTGGCGGATGCGGTCTTTCTATTGGGAAATACCGTCGCTCGACTATAGGACGCCCGCATTCCGAGGAGACCCAATTGCGAATCAAAAACCGGGCTAGGCGTCATAGCGTTCGACGTTTTGTTCGCAAGTGCAAGGAATCCAAGCAGCCGGAAGTCAAAGCCCTCCAAACATTCAGATTGACACAAAACCTGTCGAGAAACGGGAGTCCGCGGACGCCGCCCCGAAGCGGTGGTTGGGGCGTGCAACGGGCCAGAGGGAACATTTCTGATTTTGTCGAGGAGCGGAGAAAAATATGTCATGAAGATCAACGACAGCCCGGCAACCTATGAGGGCACCGCCGTAGGCGGCCGCATCGGACTCCAGCGCGACGGCGAGAGAGAGTCGATACGGTCAGGCAGCCGTGTGGAAACCGGAATGAAATAGTTGATAACCAAATAATTCCTTTTATTCAACATGTCAGAAGGAGAATTTTGCAGAAACCCCCAGATAAACCAGGGAACCTAAACTAATCGCGGGAGGGCGATATGGCATCGGGCGTTGGAGTGGACAAAACCAAGCATGCGATGATTCTGGCGCCAGGGTCGGGAGAATCGATCTCCATGCTTGGCGATCATCAAACCGTGAAGGCGAGCGGGGAGCAGACCAGCGGACTGTTTACGGTGGTGGAGCAGAACAACGAAGCCGGCGTAGCTGTGCCGATGCATGTGCACACGCGTGAAGATGAACTGTTCTACGTTCGCAAAGGTGAAATCACATTTTTCCTGGATGGAGAGGAAATTGTGGGCACTACCGGAACGAAGGTTTATCTCCCCGTGGCGTGCCGCACGGATTTCGAGTGAATAAGAAAACCAGATCGCTGATCAGTGTGTACCCTGCTGGCGTGGAGAGCATGTTCTACAAATTGGCCGGTTTGCCGCCAGCTCCGCCCGATTTTGAAAAAGTAAAGGCGATTTGTGCGGAGCATGGCATTTATTTTTCGTGAGGCAGACCTTTCTCCGCCCAATCAACCGCGAAGCTCGTAGGAAGAATCAAGGCGCGCAAATTGGTAAAACCCATTTCATGCAGAGCGATGAAGGCTGGGCGCAGGTTGGGGCATTTCTCCAGCGGGCAGCACCCACAGTAGATGACCAGATTTGTGGAGCGGGGCATTGTGGCCGCCCACGCTTTCAGTTGTACCAGGCCTTCCGCACTGCCACCGCTGCCGTGAAATTGCGCGCCCTTGATGTGTCCGGCGGTGTAAAGGCGCTGAAACCCGACATAGAGCACGGTCGGCGCTGTCCTTTCGTCAGCGAGTTTCTCGGCCAGATCGTCCGGCTTTACTGTCTGCGCTTCGGTCCATGGATCGGCGGAACTCCGCGCGGGAACGATCGATAGCTTCAATACGACAAAGGTGGATAGAGCGATAAAAAGGACGAACCGGCGCAAAAGTCCGCTGGACATCATGAGAAAGCCTCCAGGCAAAAGTGCTGAGGCCATTCTAACGCGGCCAGCGAACGGTTGACGCGACGGAAGAACATTGAATAGCAACAACGTTAATTCGCGGAAATGTGGAACGCGTGAGCCATGTCGCCTAACTGCGTGCGAGCTTTTGTCCATGCCGAGGAGGTGGCGGAGTCGAGTTGCACCGACGACTGCAGCTTTTCAAGCTGGCTGGCGTAGTTAAGCATGTTCAGGAGATGGCGATCTGACTTCCTGATTTTCTTCAGTAATCGTATAAGGCTTTAGTGGACTTGGTGACGTTGTCGGAGAGCTTCTTGGCATCTTTTCTTGGCTGGTTTTGCGAATGTTACTCTTGGAGAGGGAATTATTGAAACTGGACTGTGAATGCATTGCTCCAGATCCTTATCGCTCAGGCGCTCTTGTGTGAGAGCGGCGGATGCATAGACCAGCGATACGGCGAGCACAGTGGCCATTCTAATAAAATCCAAAACGTGAACTTCGATTCATGACCGAGTTCTCCTTGCCAAGAAATTAAACACGAAACGAACGCGCAACTTCGAGCACATCTTATAACCGAATCTCGAAAAGTGGGCAACAACGCTTTCCATGCGAATGGACTATGGCTTTGGGGTGGTTTGGCGCGAAAACCGCAGTGGTTGGTAATAACCTTCGGAATAGATGAGCAACTCGCCGTCCTTTTCTTCAAACCGTTTCGCAGTGCCTAGAATCTTCAAGTATTGATCTTCTTGCGCGCTGGCGCCCCCATCGATACAGGCCATGCGAGTGGAAGCCATTGGGCCGAACTTGATTGCGTCTCCGGAGATAGTTACGCTATCGGTAAAACGATTGCAAGAACCGTTACCCGCGGCGCGTCCGGCATCAAGGAACGAAAGAGAAGCCTTGGAATTTGCGATTACGGGAGTTCCGGCGAGGTCAGTGAGCATCCAGTCCGTGCCTTCCAGGGACGTAGAAGTCTTTGCAGCGAGTGGCGCGGGAGTCTTGGGCACTGCCTTGTGATCCGTACAGGAAACAGCTACAGCCAACACAATCAGCAATAGAAATTGCAGAAGCCGAGTACGCATATTTTTCACTCTCTCAGATCGGCAACTGATCCTTCGGCATTGCGAGCAGCGGACTTCGGCAGGCACCGAAAAAGAGCTTCAAGCGGCCTTTTTCGAGATGACCAGGCGATACAGAAAAAGCAGCGAGATCGCGCCGAGTACGGGCATCATAAATCCCGCCGGTTGACCCTCCTGGTACCAGCCCAAGAGACGTCCAAGATAGCCGGCGATGAATGCGCCGGCAAGACCAAGGAGCATCGTCACGATGAATCCGCCGGGATCTTTTCCTGGCATTAACAATTTGCCACAGCGCCAACGACGAGGCCAATAATCGCGGTCCAAAGGAGACTAAACATGGTGTTTCCTTTCGGTGGTGGCTCAAAACTGCGGAGCTGCAGTCTTTGAAAAACCAGGTGAAGAGCGGGATATGTTGCAGCGGGGCGGCGATCTATTTGCCTGTATTCTACCCGGTTATTTTTAGGAGTCCAGAAAAAATTATGTTAAGCGACGGAGTACGGGATTTCCGTAGGCTACTTTTTCATGTCCGCGCGGGTCCGCTGCAATTTGATAGCAGTGCTGCGAAGCGTCTCCGGAATATTTTTGTTGGTGGTTAGTTTTTTCAGATCGATGGCGTTCAACATGGGAAGCATATGAAGAGTAACGTCCAGGGGCGTTTTGGGGTTGTTCATCAGGTTTCGAACCACTGCGTAATTCTTTCGAAAGTTGCGGTTGGTCGCGATCAGCCGCAGAATTTCGTCAGTCAGGTTCGACATGCTGGCGTAAGCTTCCACTTCCTGATCGGTCAGCCGGGGCGACTGCAACACAGCCCTTTGCACGACTTTGTTGGAGTCGCGGATCAGTGCACGACGAGCTTCGCCGCTTCCTTTCATGGCGAATTGCACGCGCTGGGAAACGTTCATCCGCGAGATTTGTTGCAGCAGCGTCTGCCGTTTGGCGGGATCAGGTTCGGCTTCTTCCGTGACTTCCGTCAGGCGTGTTGGGTCCATCAACTCGGCCGAACGAAGTTCCCGAAGAGTGTTCTTGTGATCGGCGGTCAGGTGCGCGGAGTGCTCCAAAGCGTGGGCCAATGCGTGCGACGCCGAAACGCGGTCGAGTTCTTCCATCAACATATTTACCATTAACGGGGAGAGATGAGGCACAAGCGGCGCCAGATGATCCCCGGCACAATTTTTGTTGCGAACCATGGTTTCGGCGATACCCGGCTTGTCCCCCAGGTTGCGCGCGGCATATGCAAACAATTGAGGTACGGCATGTTCCCTTGCCAACGCTTCCGCGAAAATACTTGGCGCATCATTGATCAGACCATCCCCGGCCAGGGTGGAGATTAATTCGTCGGGATCGTGGACGAGAACGGCCAGGATCTCGACGCGGTCGGCGGGGGAAAGATTTGCGCCGGTGGTGCATACGGCCATTTTGCGCTCGCGAGTAGCACGGCCGTGCCGAAGGTCTGCGATAACTTCAGGGCTTAGGGTTTGCACTGGAAACTGGCCTCATATCTTCGCGACTCAATGTCATTGTACCCGAGGCATCGGGTGCGCCGAGTGGGCGGTATGGCCTGGCCGTTCAATTCCAGCAACACCGCACTCGAATTGGCGGCAGAAATTTCAAACTTTTCCTTGGCCGCGAAGTGGCGATTCGAGCCGCAGTGAAGGCTGGCGCCGAGAATGAGCTTGCCGTCGGCAAGGATGCGCAATCGGGTCGACCGGCTGAGCGAGACAAGGGCAATACGGTTGCGTTGGGCGGGTTCGGCGGGGCGCGCTGCAAGCGCTAGGGTATTTGGAGAAAAATTCGGGGTCGCAGGCAATGGCGTGGGAGAAGCGATAGATTGTTTCTCCGAGCGGTGCGCCGCGAAGTAGCGCCAAGCATATACACCTCCGGTAAGCAATCCACCCAAGAGAATGAGCAATACGAGGAATGCGACAAAGGGAATCCATTTGGGACGGGAAGAGAAATGATTGGCCGTATTCTGAGGTGTGGGAAGCACAATCGGCCCGTGGGCCAGATCATACTCCGCCAGGATAGATTCTTCATCGAGCCCCAGGTAGCGGGCGACCGACCGCACGAACCCGCGGTTGAACACTCCACCGGGCAGTTTCTCCCAATCTTCATTTTCCAGCGCTTCCAGGAAGCGGGGCCCGATGCGCGTCGCCGATGTAATTTCTTCGAGCGTGACTTCGCGCAGTTCACGTTCGCGCTTGAGACGTTCTCCGAAATTGCCCCTGGCCATGCCCCCTACCTGTAATCCTTGAGTGTAACAGCGGAGGAAGGAAGGACCTACCGCAGGAGAGAAATATAACAACTATTGTGCGACGATAGAAATTATTTGCGCTAAAAGCTGCAAAAGTTAAGCGCGTCAAAAGTCGAAATCGCCGTCGATCAGCCACAAGCGGCCAACGGAGTTGTAGAACACTCCGTAGTTAGGGGAAAACGCGTATTGTTGCACGTCCCGAGGATTGTAGTGATTGGTGACGTCAATGACCTTCAGGCCGCCGAGGAACTGGATACGATGCCCGCGAAAGACGAAGTTGAACGGATATTGTATTTTGACGTCGAGACTGGCAAAAGCGGGGAAACGCCCGGCCTCGTTGCGCTGCCCGATATAATTCCAATTTGTGTCAAGCTTCGAATACGGGAAGCCAGAGTGGACATCGAGGATTGGAACGAACTGAAGTTTGTAGGGCAGGCCGATGATGCCCCAAAAGAGCACACGGTTGGGAGCGTCGCTAGGAAGTGGGCCGAATTGGTTCGGACGGATCAGCGGGTACGGAAAATTGCCAAAGAACTGATTGTAGTCGTTGAGTTCGCCGCGAGCACGCGAACGGACATAGCTGCCCACCAGACTGGTACGTTCGGTAGGTTGCCAGCGAATCATCGCGAGGAATTCGTCGTAAGACTGATTGCCGGAATTAAGGAGTTGAAGCTGTGCCGGCTGTGTTGCGGTTGGTGACACAGGATTGACGAAGAATTCGCGATATCCGTTCCTGTGCTCATAGCCGAGCCTGAGGAGCAGATTTCGCCGCAGTTGCCGATCAAATTGGAAAGTAGCGCCGAGGCTATACGGAAGCCGAAGCGGGCCATTGTTGGGAGCGATGACGTGCATGTACGTAGTGGGCGGCTGCACGATGGCAACTCCATCGGCGGCAAATTGCGTGATCGTCTGCGCTGGAAAATCGCGGAAGGTGGCGACGTTGAGTGGGATCTTGTCGTAGAAAAGTCCAACACCGCCGCGAATGGCGGTGCGATTGTCACGCGTGGGAGCATATATGAAACCAACTCGGGGAGCGGCGTAGAGTGCGTCGGAAGCGAGGCTGTCATGATCAAGACGAAGGCCGAGGTCCAGCGTGAAGCGGGGAAGTAGTTGCCAATTGTCCTGAACAAACAGCGCAAGATTGTTTCTCGTAGCAGCGGAACTCAGGGCATCTGAATAGGAAATTTCAGAAGAGAGCGTGTGGTCTTCACGGCGGACCTGCACGGGCAAATTGGAAACGGTGCCGTCGTAAGTGGAACGCGAAAACGAATAGCCAACGGTGAGCAGATGGCGACCGTGGTAACTGAGCGGATGAAGATGAAGTGACTGCGACCACTGATACAGCCAGGTGAATCGCCGCTGCGATTCGAAGAAGCTGCCGGAATTCTTCTCTGGATAGAGTGTCATTTGCGCCGATAGAGAATCGGCTGGGAAGACGCGCGAATTGAGTTGCTTGATGGAAAAGAAAGACTGCACAAAGCCGCCCTTGGCCAGGATCCAGCGATCCGAAGCAGAACTGAAGAACCCCCGCTGCCGGTAGTCGGCTGTGACGGGCTGAGGATCAAAGGTATCTATATTGGCGTAGTCGTTGTTCTGTGGATCAAACGTCAGAATCGCGGTGAGGCGGTGACTGGGATTGACGTCCCAATCGAATTGCGTTTGCGTGTTGATTCGCTGATCCACGCGTACGTTGTTCGGATTGGGCAGGGACGGCGTTCGAATCGTGTCGTATCCGTAGTAGAGCGACTGGAACAGATAGAGTTTGCCGCGGGTGAGCGGACCGGAAAATGCCAGGTGCGGAGTGAAGCTCTCGATGCCGTGGATGTGATAGTCGATCCATCGAAAGCGCGGGATGGGATCTTCAAAGAGCCACTTCCAATCGTCTCCGCCGCCGCGCGTGGTCACTTCAATCACGCCGCTCGAAAAACCCCCGTATTCCGAGGAGAAAGGATTCGAGAGCACGCGCATGGATTCGACCGCCGCAGTCGGAAGCCGAAGCGCGGGCTGCCCGGTGAATGGATCGCCGATGGACGCGTTGTTGATCAGCGCAGTGGTCTCATTGGCGTTGCCGCCTTTGATGCGGATCAGGCCGTCGGGGCCGCGAATAACCCCGGGAAGAAGGGGGAGTGCTTCCTGGAAATCGCTGTTGAGTCGCACGAGTGACTTCAACGTGGCGGTGGTAAGAACTTGCCCGCCTCCCGAGCTGGAGCTTGTGTCGATGCCGGTGGGATTGGCGGAGACGGTGACGGATTCGACATGCGTCGCCGGAACTAGCTGAAAATCGACAATCGCGGGAGCATCCGTGGTTACGTTGATTTGTTGCGTAACGGTTTCAAATCCAGACAGCGAAACGGTCAAAACATAATCACCCGCGAGGATGCCAACAAAGGAATATTGGCCGAGGTCGTTGGAGACCGTTGCAAGTTCCCGCCCAGTTGGGACCTTTTTAAGTGTAACGCGGGCGTTTGGCCACGGAGTCTGTGTGCCACTGGAATCCGTGGTGAAGATATTTCCGGCGATGCGAGCCGTGTCGGCGAACGCACTCGAAGCAAGTAAAAGAGAAGCGAGGATGAACAATCGCAAGCGGGGGTTCCAACCGGAGAAGCGGATTCGCATACTCGAGCCAAGTCGCCGCATAAGAATGATGGTACAGCACCGAAACGCAGAGTGTGCGAGGTACAGGACGCATAACCAGGCGAGATCGTCGGCTGAATTAGGACCAATTCTTACTTTTTATCGATCGGACTACGTGAGACAGATCGGAACGCTATCTTACAACTACCCACTTGGTTTGCAAGTTGGGCGGCTTCACCAAGGTTTGCATGACCACGCAATATTGTTCCGTTTTTTCACGCAACGCTTCCAACTGTTCGGGCGTCGCCTGAGGCGCAACGATATCAAATCGAATTCGCAGGTTTTGAAAACCGACGGAAACGTCCTTCGCAATCCCTAGGGTGCCGCGCAGATCCAAATCCCCTTCGACCGTAACCTCCATGCGCTCGGTCGGTATTCCCATGGCGGCCGCAACCATCTGGCAGGTAATCTGCGCGCACGCGGACAAGGCTCCAAGAAGCATATCGCCGGAACAGGCTGCCGTACCGGCGCCTCCCACCCCCGTGTGGGCCTGGGCAGCATAAATAGCGTGACCGATGGCGACTGAACAGGCAATCGGGGTCTCGGTTTGATCGCCCTTCGCTTTGAGGGTGATTTGCGATGCATTGGGGTCAGCACGGTATTGCTCTTTCAACGGTTTTTGAACAGACTTAATATCCAAGACGACCTCCGGATCTCTTCCTGCGTTGGGATGGGCAATCCATCAGGGGGCCGCAACAGGCAAGCTTGCGGCGGCATTGTTTGCTTGCTAGCATGCGTCATCGGAGGTTACCACATGCCGAAGTTCGTCATCGAGCGAGAAATACCGGGAGCCGGAAATCTATCCGATGCCGAATTGCACGCGATCGCGCAAAAGTCCGTGGCGGTTCTGAAAGAACTCGGCCCACAGATTCAATGGCTGCAGAGCTATGTCACCGGCGACAAGGTCTATTGCGTGTACATCGCGCCAGATGAGGCCACCATTCGGGAGCACGCAAGAAAGGGAGGCTTTCCCGCGAACCGGATCTCTGCCGTACGCAAACTGTTCGACCCGACCACGGCGGAGTGAGCAGCGCAGCCTCGAATTCCTTTGTTTATTCGTCGAACCGCAGGACTAAAGCACGTAGAACCGGCTCCTCAAACGCTCTCGACAGCCTTCTCGACCGGCATAACCCATCCTTCCAGCCACGCCGTTCTACTCTCAATCGTTGATAGTTTTTGCCGAGCTACTTCGAGACTTTTTTCGAGCTTTGCCTGCTCCGCCGGCGTGAGCGGTGCGCCAATACTTTGGCGAAGCGCGGCCGCCGCACCCGCGAGACGCAGGGAACGTTCCGGCTCCGATTGCTCGGCTGCGGAGGCACTGAAGGATTCCAGGAGGCGAGCGATTCCCCGCTTATGCCCCAGCTCCTGGAATAGCTCTAGGCTCTCACGATAGAAGGAATCCGCGGTGCGAAGGTCCTTCTGCTCTCGAGCCAGGTTTCCCAGATCGGCGAGCGCTCCGGCGACCCCCCACCGGTCATTCAGCTCCCAAAACATTTTCAGGCTTTGTTCGTAAAGCGTTCGCGCCCCTTCACAGTCGCCTTGGGCGTGCGCCACATCCCCCTGGTGATTGAGGGCCCAGCCGATTCCCGTTCGATCATCCAATGCCCGGAAAAGCGAGAGGCATTCCTCGTACAGTACCCGTGCATGTGAATAGTCTCCTTGTAACTTGACGACGCTTCCAAGATTACTCAGAGCGCGAGCGACAGCCAGCGAATCTCCCACCTCCCTCCACAGCTTCAGGCTCTCTTCGGAGAGTTCGCGTGAAGCGGCCAAGTCTCCGCGATCCCGAGCATTCACGGACATGGCGTTGAGCGAGACGGCGATGCTGCGCGTGTCGTTCAACTGTTTTGCAATTTCCAGGCTCTCGTTCATTAGTGTGCCGGCAAGGCTGTAGTCGCCCTGCTCGCCCGCTAAAATTGCAGCGGCAAACAGAGTCCGCATACGCGCGTTTGTAGGTGCTGCCGCACCTGGGAGCTTGAGGAGTTTTACGAGACGTTCCCGGCCTTCGGCCAGATGTTCGCGAGTCTCCCAGAAACGGAAAAGCGCGACGCCCAAACGTAACCCCCAGTCTGCATTTCCGGTCTCCGTGAGCCACGTGAGGGCGGTGCGGAAGTTGTCGTGCTCGGCCTCGAATCGATCCAACCATCCGCTTTGATTCGCGCCGGAATCCTCCGCCGCTCCCTCTTCTGCCAGCACTAGGCAATAAGCCGCATGGCCGCGCCGTGTTTGTGATTCCTCTCCGCTCGCTTTCAATTTTTCAAGGCCATACTCGCGAATCGTTTCCAGCATCACGAAGCGCGGTTCGCCGTCCGTTTGCTCCGTCTGACGAATCAGACTCTTGTCCACCATCGACGTCATCCCATCGAGGATGTCCAGTCCAAGATCCTGTTTCGTGTCGCAGACAGATTCGACTGCTTCCAGGGTGCAGCCTCCCAGGAAAATGGAGAGTCTTCGGAAAAGTTTCTGCTCCGGCTCACTCAGCAGGTCATAGCTCCAATCAATTGCTCGTCGAAGCGTTTGTTGCCGCGCGGGCAAGTCGCGCGCGCCACCCGTCAGAAGCTGCAGGCTGCTGGCTAAGCGAGTTCGCATAGCGGAGGGAGAGAGGAGCTTGGCGCGCGCGGCTGCAAGTTCGATAGCGAGAGGCAAGCCGTCCAGCCGCGCACAGATCTCTGTCACAGCCGGAGCGTTCTCTTCGGTGAGTCTAAAATCGGGCTTGACGGCCACAGCGCGCTGGATGAACAGCGAGATCGCCGAATACTGAGAGAGCACTTCGAGCGGAGGCAGGGATTTGGCGTCCGGCAGCGCGAGAGGCGATATCGAGAACTCGTGCTCGTTGGAAAGGTGCAATGCCGCGCGACTGGTTACCAGAAGCTTGAGATTGGGCGTAAGGGCTAACAACTCCGCCAGCTTCGGCGCCGCGGCAACCAGGTGCTCGAAATTGTCAATCACCAGCAGCATGGGGACGCTCAAGGAATTTCGCAAATATTCCTTCAAAGCCTCAAAAGGAGATTGGCCTCCAGGCTCCCGTATTCCCAGAGTCTGAGCAATGACCAGTCCGATCAAGTCGGGATCGCTGACCGCGGCGAGTGGGACGAAATACACTCCAGAGGGAAAGTCCTGCATGAGGTCGCGTGCCACCTGAATGGCCAGCCGCGATTTTCCGATTCCACCGGGTCCTGTGACGGTGGCAAGCCGGACGTCGGGCCGCAGCAAAAGTTCTTTGGCCGCAACCAATTCTTTATCGCGACCGACAAACGCGGTGACCGGCACCGGCAAATTTGTGGGGCGAGCTTCAGGGCGTCTGATTTGCAGATCAGAGAGTCGATCCCGTATCGCAGCGAGGTCGCGCGCCAAATCTCTTGTTGAGAAGTACCGTTTTTCCGGTACCTTGGCCAAACATCGCTCGACCACCCAGCAAAATGGCGGCGGAATTTCCGGATTCACCGCATTGATCGGTTCCAATTCATCCTGCACGATTGCAAAAAGAGTCTGGGCTTCCGTTTTTCTTTGGAACGCGCGCTTTCCAGTCGCCATCTCGTAAAGAACCAGGCCGAAGGAAAACTGATCCGAACGGAAATCAAGCGCCCGTCCGCTTATTTGTTCCGGGGACATATAGTTGACAGTTCCCAGAATGACTCCGTCTTGTGTTTGGAAAGACGTGGTGCACGTGTCCCGCGATTCTTCGTTCTTAAGCGTAAATTTCGCCAAGCCAAAATCTAGGATCTTGACCGTCTCGTCAGAGACGATCAGATTTTCGGGCTTCAGATCCCTGTGGACGATTCCGATTTCGTGAGCCTTTGCCAGGCCTTCGGCAATCTGCACGGCGATGGGAATGAGCCTTCGCATGGGAAGATTTCCGGAAGCCAGCAACTGCCGCAAGGTTTGGCCTTCGACGAACTCCAGAACGAGAAAATCCATTTCGTCATGGTGGCCGATGTCGTGCAACGTGCAAATATTCGGATGAGAAAGGCTCGAAATGGCGCGCGCTTCCTGCTCCATGCGCTGGCGCAAATCGGAGTTCCGCGAAAGGAGTTCGGGCAGTACCTTGATCGCCACAGTTCGTCCCAGGCGCGTGTCCCGGGCACGATACACCTCTCCCATCCCGCCAACTCCCAGCGGCGTGAGGATTTCATAGGGTCCCAGTTTCGCACCTGGAGCGAGGGGCATCAGAGCGCGATTATAACCTGACCCGCGCATCCGGGTAAGTTCAGTCGAATTATGAAATTTAGGGGCGAAAAGCGGAACTTTAAACTCTCCTATTGCGTTCCTATAGGAGCCAGCGTTCGGCAGGCTGATTGTTTCGGGGCAAATCGCCACGACGCTGGTGCTGCTGATTGGAGCGGGACTGTTAGGGCGCAGCTTGCTGCGTGTTCTCTTGGTCGATCCCGGGTTCCGCATGGAACGGGTGGTCACGATGGAGCTGGAGCTGCCAGACAGGGCAGACAAGACTCAACGCATTACGTTATTCAACGACCTGACGTCAAAATTGCGGCAAATTCCGGGACTGGAGGAAGTAGGAGCGACCAACGCGCTGCCATTGTCAGATACCATGCTCGCCGATGGATGGTATGTGCTGATGAATCCGGAACCAGATCGCGCCACGAATGCAGCAACTGATCGTACGTGCCTCGAACGGATCGCTGGACTCTGATCCGGCCCTGATGAGCGAATTCTCCAATTTTTTCGAGGAGTTGTTCCGCGAGCAGGCGCACACCGGAGACGCGGACTACGTGGTGGCCAGTCCGGGATATTTCACCACACTCGGAATTCCCCTGGTGCGGGGACGGCTCTTCGATGAGCGCGACACCCTAGGCGCGCCGCATGCCGCTCTCATCAGCGAGTCTCTTGCTCGGGAAAAGTGGCCGAAGGGGGACGCCATCGGCCGCTCAATTGAATTCGGCAACATGGACGGCGACCCGCGATTGCTGACGGTGATCGGCGTCGTTGGCGACTTGCGCGACCATACCCTCGAATCGAGGCCTCAGCCAACTATCTACGTTAATTACCGCCAGCGGCCGCAAGCTGCGCATCAACTCACTGTCGTGATGCGCGCACCCGAAAATCCTGCCGCCGCGATTTCCGCGGCGCGGCAAATTGCACATGATATCGACCCGGATCTGTCGCCGCGATTTAGCACGCTTTCGACGGTTTATTCGTCGTCGCTGGGTACGCGGCGATTCAGCCTGGTTCTCGTCGGCATTTTTTCCTGGGTGGCCCTTTTGCTCGCGGCCGCAGGAATTTACGGCGTCACCTCTTATGGCGTGGCGCAGCGCACGCGAGAAATCGGCGTGAGGATGGCGCTCGGCGCTTCCGCAAAAGAGGTGCTCAGAATGATTCTAAGCCAGGGACTTGTTACTGCCGGTGCCGGCGTGATTGTGGGAATCGCGGGAGCTTTGATTCTGACCCGATGGATGCAATCGCTTCTTTTCGAAGTAAGCCCAAATGATCCAATGACTTTTATGTTTGTGGCCGTGCTGCTCCTATTCTTTGTGCTGGTTTCCTGTTGGTTCCCTGCACGGCGCGCCACGCGTGTGGATCCGCTGATTGCGTTGCGCTACAAGTGACTTAGGGGAACAACTTAGGAACGTACCTTGATGGCTCAGAAAGTGGATCTCTACAACAGCTCCTACTCGAATTATGAGTCGGAGGTGTACCGCGAGATTCGCATCGAGACATACGGAAAAGATCTGGGCCAGACAAGCTGGGTAACCACGGACGAATCGAACGAAATTCCCCGGCTGCTGGAACTAACGAGCAGTTCGCACGTGCTGGAAATCGGCTGCGGCTCAGGTCGCTACGCTCCGGAGATCGGTGGGACGGCGGGTTGTCGAGTTCAACGGGCCTGGGATCCGCAACGCTAACCACCTTGCCTCCGGAGCGAACCTGTCCGGGCGGGTGCGGTTTGAACATTGCGATTGCTCGCAAAAGTTACCTTATGGCGATGCTACGTTTGACGCAGTATTCTCGAACGACGTGCTTTGCCATATTCCAGGGCGCCAGAGTCTTTTGCGCGAAATATTCCGCGTGATTGAGCCCGGTGGGCGAACGCTGTTTCGCGACGCTCTGATTATAGGTGGACTAATTTCAGAACGGGAGATCGCCACCAGAAGCTCGATCGGCCACTACATTTTTAGCCCCCCGGTGAAAATGAACGGCTGATCGAGCAAGCGGGCTTCCTTCTGATTCGTGTGACGGACACCACCGAAAATGCAGCAACGATTGCAGAGCGACGCCGTGCCGCCAGAGAAAAGAGAAAGGCAGCACTGATCGAAACTGAAAGCGAAGCCAATTTTCAAGACGTGCAAGAATTTCTTTCTATGGTGCATCAGCTCAATAGCGAAAGACGGTTGCTGCGATTCGTCTATGTGGCGCAAAAGCCAATGCAGAGTGAAAGCGAGGTTCCGTGATGAGCGACCCGGAGGCGCCGGTCGAGCGTGATGTTCCAAGTGGCCCGCCCATACCGACTCAGGATGAACGAACCATGAACAATGGCGCATGTTTTGCAGTTGGTAGGTGGGTGCATCGCGCCGATCGTGATTCTTTTGATCAGACGCGAATCGCGATTTGTAAAGTTTCACGCGTTACAGGCGTTGCTGCTGCAGCTCGTACAAATGATAGTCATCGGCGCCTGCATGGCTGGCTGGTTTGCTTTGATCTTTTCGAAGCTTGTGCTCCATCCCCTGCCAAAAGGAGTGGCACCGCCGGCAATCTTTTTCGTTATGCCATTGTTCTGGATAGGATTTATGGGCCTCTGGGTCTTGGATCTTGGCCGTCGCGATGGGCTATGGAATCAAAGCTGGACGAGGTGAATGGGCGGCTTATCCGATTTTGGGCGATTTGGCGCGAAGGATGTTGAGAATCGGGTCGAATGGCAGAACGTTGTCCCCGGGAACCTAGTTGGATCAAAAAAGCACTACATTTCGGGCGAAATGGATTTACAGGATGGCAAGATAGCAACGCCTGTCCCAAGAGAAGGTTGCGCCTGATTTTCAGGAGTGCCTATACTGTCATTCATAGTGAGAGCAGGGACAAGTGTGCATGATCGAATAGCACAGCGACTTGACAACGGACCGGGGCTAGAATTGGGAGAACTGTTCAGGTGGGTGTAGAGGAAATCAAGCAATTTCCGACGGTCGAGCGACGGCGCAATGCGAGTGTGCCTTCGGAACAACGCGAAGCCGGCGAAATTGCCGTTTTCCAGGAGTTGGGCAAGGCCCTCACCTCATCGCTGCAGCTCGATCAAGTGCTGCGCACCATCATGGAGAAAATTGATGAGTTTCTCCGGCCCGATAACTGGTCGCTGCTCCTGCTGGACGAAGCCAAGCAGGAACTGTACTTTGAACTGGCCGTGGGAAAGGCTTCGCAGGCGCTGAAAGATGTACGAATCAAGATGGGGCAAGGGATCGGCGGCTGGGTAGCGCAGCACGGCGAAGTGGTAATCGTGCCGGACACTAGCAAGGACACACGCTTTTTTGGTAAGGTCGACGAAAAGACAAAAATGGAGACACGGTCGATTGTGGCCGTCCCCGTGAAATTCCGTGACACTTGCCTCGGCGTGATCGAACTGATCAATTGTGTGGGGCCAGAAGGTTTCGATCCGCGAGATTTGAAACTGCTGGAAGCCCTCTCGGACTTTGCCGCGATCGCCCTGGAAAATGCGCGCCATGTAAAGCGCATTCACGAACTGACCATCAAGGATGATTGCACCTCGCTGTACAACGCCAGGCATATGGGTTTTATCCTCGACACGGAAATTTACCGCTCGCAGCGGTACAACTATGAATTTTCGATCGTCTTCATCGACCTGGACCATTTCAAGCAAGTGAATGACACCCATGGGCACCTTATGGGGTCGCGGCTTTTGGCGGAAATGGGCGACGCGCTGAAAACAAATTGCCGGCTGATTGATTTCGCCTTCCGGTACGGTGGTGACGAGTTCGTGATCCTGCTGCCGCAGACTTCCAAGGAAAACGCCATCCTGGTTGCCAAACGACTGCACAAACTGATCCGGGAATCCGTGTGGCTGACGGCTGAAGGGTTGGAGATCAAGGTTACGCCAAGCGTGGGAGTAGCTGCCTATCCGGGCGATTCGAAAACGAAAGAAGGATTGCTGCACTTGGCCGACGAAGCCATGTACTTGGTCAAGAACACCAACCGAGACAGCGTGGCCGTTGCGAACATGGGCATTCTTGCTGCAGATTCGGAAGGCAGTAAAGCAACAGACGGGGCTGCAAACTGACATCCGTCGCGCCAAGCTGGTCTGCTATACACACTATCCAAATTCTGATTAACTAAAAACATGAAACGAAGTGAAGCTGCCCGTTTTGCGCGCCTATCGGCTGTGTTGGCTTTCGCTCTGGCAGCTGTCACGTGCGGTATCTATCTTCACCGCAAATGGGTCGCGCACGTGGAGAAAAAAATGCGCCGCCGGCCCCATCCGCGAACGTAGAACGGCAATCCAGCGGGCTCACCTTTTCGAAAGTCGAAGGAAATCACACCATATTTACGGTGCGCGCCTCGAAATCCACGGATTTCCGCGGGCAAGATGCCAGCCTGTTGGAAGATGTTCGCGTCACAGTGTTCGGCAAAAATGGCGACCGCAACGACGTGCTGCACACGCAAAGCTGCCAATTCGCCAAGGCTGACGGAAGCATTCAATGCAGCGGTGACGTGCAGATCGACATGCAAAGCGCGGCGGATATTGCGCGGTCTAAAAAGGAAGGTGCGCCGGTCGGCGTTATCCGCGTCGAGACCAGCGGCGTTACCTTTGAAAAGGCCACCGGCCGCGCTCAAACCGTTATGCCGGTGAAATTTTCCTTCCCAAATGGCGACGGTAAAGGAATTGGCGCGGTGTATTCCGCCGACGAAGGCGAACTGCGTCTGGTGCGCGACGTCGAACTGCATCTGGATAGCAGTGCGGCAAGAAAATCCGCAAAACAAATTACCGATAAAAATGAAGTGACCGTAAAGGGAACCGGCCTGGAATTTTCCAAGGCGCCGCGCACCATCATCCTAAATGGTCCGGTTACCGCCGATGCCAAAACGCAGCAATTGAAAGCAGGCAAACTGACCGTAAAGCTTGACCCTGAATTCAAGGTCCAGTCCCTCGTCGCGACGGGAGGCCCAACCAAGGAACTCCCCGAAGTTGGCATGCATACTGCGGCTGGAATTTCCGTGCTGCGAGCGGAAACACTGACGTCGCTTTTTTCCCCCCAAGGCTGGATCACCAGGCTAAAGGCTGACGGCAATGTTCGCGGCAATTCCGCTGAAGGTAGTATGAGCGCGGAAGCTGGCGAACTGGAAATGTTTCCCCGCGTAAATGAGGCGAAATTGCTGACACTGCACGGAAACGTGCAGATGGACACGCGCGACGCAAAGAGGGGAGTCACGCGCACCCTGAAGACGAATGCGCTCCAGCTGGATTTTACGGGTGGCGGCCCGGGGAAGCCGAGCCGTATCACTCACGCCGAAACGCTGGAACCGGGAGCGATGGAGTGGACCGATGCTGCCGGGACGCACTCGAAGCTCGACGCGGAAAAGTTGGCCGTAGAATTTAGCGCCAAGGGGAAAGCGCAACAATTGATAGCCACCGGTAGAGTTCAGACAGAACGCGAGTCGAAAGGTAATCTTGTTCAACGTGCCAGTGCTTCGAGCGGAGAGGCGGAAATGAATCCTACCGGAGACTGGTCCAGAATACGCTTGCACGGCACTGTGCGGATCATGCAAGGGGATCGCAACACCGAGTCCGAAGAAGCGGTTATGGTGCGGAATCCTCCGACCGCCGTGCTGACAGGCAAAGCAGTTGTGCGGGACGCAACCAGCGAGACGCGGGCAACCAGGATTACCTTCATGCAAGCAACCGGTGAGATTCAGGCCGAAGGCAATGTACGCTCGACCGATCTTTCGGCAAAACCCGGTGTCGTGCAGTTTAGCGCCGCTCCCGCAAGTCTTTCCTCCGATCGCATGGAAGCCAACGCCAAGACCGGGAGAGCACTCTACTCGGGCCATGCAAGGCTTTGGCAAGGGCCATCGGTATTGGAGGCGGACTCCATCGAATTGCAGCGCGAGGAGCGAGTCGTAACTGCCATCGGCAATGTCCGTGGAGTATTCCCGCAAGCATCCGCGGATAACAGCTCCCGGAAATCTCCATCGCTGTGGCATGTTTCGTCCGGCACGCTGACATATTGGCAAGGGGACAACCGGGCAAAGTTGGAAAAAAATGTCGCAGTGCAATCCGCTGACCAAAAAATGCGGTCGGAATCGTTGGTTCTATATTTTACGGGCACGACGAATGCCAAAGTTGCGGGATCCTCGCAGATCAACCGCGCGCTAGCGAATGGAAGCGTGATTATTGAGGAAGGCACTCGGCGCGGCACGGCGGATACGGGAGTCTACACCGCGGCGGATCAGAAATTCGTGCTAAGCGGTGGAAATCCTACGCTTTACGATGCTACGGAAGGTACTACAACCGGCCGAGAATTGACCTTCTATATTGCGAGTGATACGATCATCGTCGACTCGGGAAATGGCTTGCGTACGTTGACCAAACATCGAGTCCAGAGATAACTGGATCGGCCCACGATCCCTCCTTGGTTCCGAATGCCTACACTGCAAGGCGTCGACCTTAGCAAGTCCTACCGTGGACGCAAAGTCGTTGACAATATTGAACTCGAAATCGGGCAGGGAGAAGTCGTTGGCCTGCTTGGCCCTAATGGTGCCGGCAAGACAACCACCTTTTACATGATCGTCGGTCTGGCCCGGCCAGATTCCGGTCGAGTTTTGTTGAACAACTCCGAGATCACCGATTTACCCATGTATTTGCGTGCTCGGAACGGTATCAGCTATCTACCGCAGGAGCCGTCGGTTTTTCGCCAACTGACCAGCGAAGAGAATTTACTGGCGGTTCTGGAAACCTTGCCGCTGACACCCGAGCAGCAGCGCGATCGCTTGGAAGAGTTGCTGGCACAAATGGGCCTGGAAACGGTGCGGCAGAGCAAGGCCTACATGTTATCCGGCGGCGAGCGCCGAAGGCTGGAAATCGCGCGGTCGCTTGACATTGCAGCCTTCTTTCATCTTGTTGGACGAGCCCTTTTCAGGGATTGATCCGCTGACGGTAAAGGACTTGCAGTATCTCATTCGTGACCTGAGCCGCTCTGGTATAGGAGTGCTAATAACCGATCATAGCGTACGCGAAACACTCAGCGTTACGGATCGCGCGTACATCGTGAATCATGGGAAAATAATGGCGAAGGGCACCCCGGATGAACTGAGTAATAATCCGGAAGTTCGGCGAGTGTATCTGGGCGACAATTTCCGGCTGAATTAGCACCGGTAGAGAGCACCAAAGTCGTCGGCAACAGAGGATCGAGACGGGAATCATGGCCTGGCAGGGACTCAAATTAAGTCTGAAAGTTTCCCAGAAGCAGATTCTGACGCCAGGATTGGTGCAGATGGTTAGCGTACTGGCGCTGAACCGCCTGGAACTGCGCGAAATGATCAACCAGGAAATGATCGCCAACCCCGTCTTAGAAGAACAGTCCGAAGAACCCACCGTCAGCGACAATTACAGCGACGAAACATTTTTGAAGGCGGAAACCGAGAAAGTGCCCGAGAAGGCGGAATCGAACCCCTTCGATGAATTCGATGTCGGTACCTTCTTCAACCAGTACTTGGATACCGGTGGCGATGGTGGCAAGTCCCAAGAACGCGAAATTTCCGAGCGCCCTTCGTTCGAAAAATTTTTGTCTTCGCCCTCCGGGCTGACGGATCACCTCGAGTGGCAATTGAGCGTAACCATCTGTACGGAAAAAGTTCGCGAGTTAGTCGAAGAAATTATCGGCAACCTTGACGAAAACGGGTACCTGACCGCATCCACCGAGGAACTGGCGCAGAACGGCAAATATTCGCAAGACGATCTGGATGACGCCATCGCCGTGGTGCAGGATTTTGATCCCATCGGCGTAGGCGCGCGTGATTTGCGCGAATGCCTGCTGCTGCAATTGAAAGCCTTCGATCCGCAAAATACACTGGCGCATCAGATCGTTTCCGACCATCTGACGACAGGTGCAGTCGAACCAATTGAAGGAAATTGCGCGCGCTGCTGAACCGCCCGACTGGAATCGTCAAGCACGCCATCGAAGTCATCAAGAAACTCGATCCGCGGCCCGGGCCTGCGCTACAACAAAACCGAACCCCGCCTGGTCGAGCCCGATGTCTACTTCCGCAAAGTGGACGACCAGTGGCAGGTTTTCCTGAATGAAGACGACATGCCGCAGTTGCGGCTTAAGCCCGACCTACCGGCGACTGCTGGCCCGCGATGCCGCCGACAAGCGAAGTGCGCAATTACGTAAAGGAACGATTCACCGCGGCAATCCAGCTGATGAAAAATATCGAGCAGCGCAAGCACACCATTTTGCGCGTTTGCCAGTCGATCATCGCGCGGCAAGGCGAATTTCTGGATCACGGGCCAGGACGCGCTGAAGCCCATGATGATCAAGGAAGTGGCGGAAGAAGTGGGCGTGCATCCCTCGACGGTCAGCCGCGCGGTGGCCAGCAAATACGCGCACACGCCGCAAGGCGTGCTCGAATTGCGCTCGTTCTTCAGCGAATCCGTGAATGGCCCGGAGGGCGGCGGGATGTCGCTGCTGACGCTGAAACGGCTCGTCAAGAAAATGATTGAAGAGGAAGACGGCGCGAAACCGCTGACCGACGAGCAGATCGCCCAGAACCTGGATGACGCAGGAATCCACGTGACCCGCCGCACCGTAGCCAAATACCGCGAAGACATGCGCATCCCGAGCACCCACCAGCGCCGGGTGAAGAGCTGATTTGCCGACCCGAGCACCACAGTGAAGTCGCCGAGCAAACCGACATGCGCAGCCAACTCGTCATTCTGACCGGACTGTCCGGCTCGGGAAAAAGCACCGTCCTGCGCGCTTTCGAGGATATGGGCTTCTACTGCGTCGACAATCTCCCGGTAGAACTGATTCCCATTTTTGCGGAGCTGCACGCTGCCGGCGAAGGGCGACTTCGCGCGCGCGGCGCTTGCTGGTGGATGCCCGCGAAGGCGTGCAACTCGAAAAACTTGCCTGGCTTGTTGCGCCATCTTGCGTCAGCGATCATCCCATCGCCCTGGTTTTCATCGAAGCCACACGAAGATGCACTGCTGCGCCGATACAGCGAGACGCGCCGCCCGCATCCCCTCGGCAAGGATTTTTCGGTTCGCGAAAGTCTGCAGCCAGGAGCGCGCACTTGATGGCGCCGATCCGCAAACTGGCAGACATCGTGATCGACTCCTCGCAGTTCAATGTGCATGAGCTGCGCAACTTTATTACCGAGCGATTCAAGAATCCGAGAACAAGCGTCCGATGCTGGTTTCGGTGGTGAGCTTTGGCTACAAGTTCGGAGTCCCGACGGATGCGGACCTGATGTTCGACGTGCGGTTTCTTCCCAATCCGCATTTTGTGCGCGAGGTCTGCGGCCGTTCACCGGCAAGGACCCGAAGGTTCGCAAATATATCCGGTCGTTTCCGCAGACCGGTGAATTCTTACAGCGCATCAAGGGCCTGTTGACCTACTTGATGCCGCACTACATCCAGGAAGGGAAGAGCTATCTGACCATTGCGTTCGGCTGTACCGGCGGAAAGCACCGTTCGGTGATGATGGCGGAGTGGATGAAGAAAGCGCTGGACCAGCAAGGTCTTCCGACACGAATCATGCATCGCGATATCGAAAAATAACTTTTGGAGGGCGCGAGCCCACTTCCGCTTTTGCGGCGTCAGATGTAGCAACCCAGCCAAAAGCGGCAGTGGGACTGCCACACTACAGGTCCCAGGACTTTCATAATTCCAGCCCCCAAAACTTGACAGCATCATGGGCACGAATAGCGTAGCAAGAGTAGTCTGCGCGGATCGGGAGTGCGAGGTGGGTTCTGTTTTGTCGCCACAACTGAAGCGGCTGCTCGGCTACGTGAGGCCGTACCGATGGTCATGAGCGCGGGGATAGTGCTGCTGGCGGTGGTAGGCATATTGGAAGCCGTGATTGCGTTGATGATCAAGCCGATCGTTGATCGCGTCCTGAACCCCAGCGCGCCGGATTCCAATGTGCTGTTGTTCACCATTCCGAACGGCGGTCCCTCGATTTACCTGAACCGGTTTTTTCCACACAACATTCATAACGTGTGGGCCGTCGTGGCTATCTCATTGCTCGTTGTTTTCGCCGTGAAATCACTCGCGGAGTATGCCGGCAGCACCATCATTCAATTCGTTGGCCACCGCGCCATCACCGATCTGCGGAACGCCATTTACTCGAAGATTATTCGGCTGCCGATTGGTTTTTTTCAGCAAGAGCCCACCGGACGGCTAATGTCTGCGGTAGTCAACGATGTGGAGAGAGCCAGGCCTGCGCTTTCGGAATACCTCGCCGACGTGTTCCGGCAGACATTTTTGTTCATTGCATTTCTGTCGTGCTGTTGAGCATCGATTGGAAAATGACGCTGGCCTGCGGCGTCTTGCTTCCATTGGTATTGTGGCCGGTGGCCAAATTTGGACGGCATATCCGCCGTTCCGTCGAGAGCAGCCAAAGCAAGCTGGGAGAGTTGAATCAGATCCTACAGGAAACCATCGTCGGAAACCGCATTGTAAAAGCCTTCGGCATGGAGGATTTCGAGATCAAAAAATTTCGCGCGGCCGCGAAAAGGCTGTTGCGCGAGACCATGCGCTGGGTGCGCGTGCAAATGGCCACTTCGCCGTTGATGGACATGCTGGTTGCCGTGGTCATTTCGCTGCTCCTTGCTATACGCCCGCGACAAAATTCGTCATCAAGACATGACCATCGGTATGTTTTTCGCATTCGTCTATGCGTTGTTCAAGCTGTACGAACCGGTGAAGCGCATGGGCAATGTGTACCAGCAGTTTCAGCAGGCCCAGGGTGCGACCACGCAGGTATTTGCCTATCTGGATTTGACCCAGGAAGAACAGGACGCGCCCACCGCAATCGATCTACCCGTGCTCCAGAGCGAAATCGAATTTGAAAATGTTAGTTTCTCTTACGACTCGACCCTCATTCTCAAAGACATCGCTTTAAGGCACGGCGCGGGGAAGTGGTCGCATTCGTCGGATCGAGCGGTGCGGGAAAAACCACACTGGTAAATCTGATTCCGCGGTTTTACGAAGCGCGAACCGGGGCGATTCGCATGGATGGCGTGGACATCAAAGAGATAACTTTGCGTTCTTTGCGCGGGCAGATCGCCATGGTCACCCAGGAAAATATTTTGTTCCACGACACGGTGTGGAACAACATTTGTTACGGCCTGAGCAGTGTTCCGCAAGGAACGGGTCGAATCCGGCCGCGCAGGCGGCTCTGGCTCACGATTTCATTCATGGAATTGCCGCAAGGCTACGACACTGTGATCGGCGAGCGCGGCACCCGGCTCAGCGGTGGCCAGCGGCAGCGCATCGCCATCGCTCGAGCGATTCTTGAAAGATTCGCCCATTCTGATACTGGACGAAGCGACTTCGGAGCTCGACACCGAATCCGAAATGTTTGTGCAACAGGCGCTAGCCAATCTGATGGTGGGCCGAACGACTTTTGTCATCGCGCATCGCTTGGCGACAATCCGCCGAGCCGATAAAATTTTGGTGTTAGAGGACGGCCAGATTCGCGAAAGCGGGACGCATTCGAACTATGGCCAAGGGCGGAACATATGCACGCCTGCACGATTTGCAGTTTGCCGATGAGGAACGTGCTCGCTCCAGCAGATTCGCAGCCCGCAATCCCGTGAACGAGCGCCGGCAAGGAACGCCTGATGACAGCGAAAAGAGCGTGTGCAACGAAAGAAGTCGCCGAATGTCTCTCGATGACCGGCTATGCGCAGGCCGAGGGCGAGCATGGATGGCTGGTCTGTCCGTGTCAGCGTCAAGAGCGTGAATCACCGTTTCCTGGATCTGAAGCTCCGCATTGCCGGAAGGTTTCGAACTGTACGAGCTGCGATTACGCCAGATGGTTCGCGATCGCATACATCGCGGACACGTGGAAGTTCACGTGAACGTGGAACCCGGCGCGTCGGCCCCGGTTCAGGTGAATAGCGAACTGCTCCAGACTTATCTGCGGGCCGCCGAAGAATTGCGCGCAGACGTCCGGCGCGGCGGAACTCGGATGTAGTCGCGCTAATTGCGGTTGCCCGGCGTCGATCGGCGGACTGGCGTCCGGCGCGTGCCGGA
This sequence comes from Candidatus Acidiferrales bacterium, assembly GCA_963741365.1. Classification (GTDB taxonomy): domain Bacteria; phylum Acidobacteriota; class Terriglobia; order Acidiferrales; family UBA7541; genus Acidiferrum. The sequence goes on from CAVUHY010000014.1 coordinate 611,477, forward strand.
AACGGAAGAAGACCAGGAGACAATCGGCCAAGACGCTGGAAAAATGTCTGCGTGAAGCGCTTGTCGAAAGCTGGATGAGATGCGTCGCGCCGAAGGGCGTCACCTTAGCCGAAGAGTTGCGCGCGCGTTTGACGCGAATCAGCGAGCAGACCGAAAAGGTCCGCGGCCTGGTGGGCACGCTGCGTCCGGTGTTTACGCGCCGGCTGGAAGCCGGCTGCAAGGAATTGCTGGGCGCGTCAACATCGATCCCGGCACGGCATCGCCCAGGAGGCCGCGATGCTTGCGGAACGCAGCGACATCAGCGAAGAATTGGACCGTTTGCGCAGCCACCTGCAGCAATTCAGAAAGTTCTGGACGGCAGCCGGCGAAATGGGCAAGAAACTGGATTTTCTGTTGCAGGAAATGCATCGCGAAGCAAATACCATGCTTTCGAAAACGCCCGGCGTGGAAAGCGAAGCGCTGGCAATGACGGGTCTGGCGCTGGAGGTAAAAGCGGAGATAGAAAAATTGCGGGAACAGGTGCAGAACATCGAATGAGCAGGAGACGCAAGCACTTGCGCCGCTGGTTTTGATCGTTTCGGGGCCGTCGGGATCGGGGAAATCCACTTTGGTACAGAAGATTCTGCAGATGCCGGGGACGATGCCTTCGGTCTCATGTACCACACGGGCGCGCCGTGCGACCGAAGCCAGTGGAAAATGCTATGATTTTGTCTCCGAGGCGGAGTTCGATGCCATGGTCGCGAGGGGCGAATTTCTGGAGTATGCCAGAGTCTTTGGCAGACACTCCTACGGCACTCCGAAAAAATGGCTCGACGAATCCCGCGCCAAGGGACTTGATCTGGTTTTGGAGATTGACGTTCAAGGCGCGGCACAGGTAAAAGAGAAATTATCCGAAGTCGGTGGCTATTTTTATCTTGCCTCCGTCGCGGCAAGAATTGGAGCGGCGATTACGCAGCCGCGGCCAGGATTCCGACGAAGAAATTGCGCGCCGGCTGTCCAGGGCGCGCGATGAGATTCGTCGCCAGCCAGAAGTTTTACGATTTTTGTATAGTTAACGACGACGTGAAGCGGGCGGGGCTGGAAGCGCAAGCAGTAGTACTGGCATTGCGTTGCGGAAGTGCCCGACGACACGATCGAGTGCAGCAACTGTTGGCATCGTTTGGAGGGTAAGACACAAATGGCCGTGCAAATGAAAGCTCCGCAGAGCCAGTTTGCTTATGTCGTTCTGGCTGCGCGTCGTGCCCGGCAACTCATGGCCGGTGCGCCGCCACTGGTAGACAATCAGCGCACGCAGAAGGCGACCCGGATCGCCTGCGAGGAAGTGAATCACGGCTTGATTGAGTACGATTACACCGAGCCGGGAGAGAAAGACGCGGAGAAGGACGGCAAGCGCAAGAAGTAGCGCGCCTGCGAGGTAGCCATGCGCATCACCCTCGGCGTCAGCGGCGGAGTCGCGGCCTATAAGTCCGCGGAACTCGTCCGGCGTCTCCAGCAAGACGGCCATACGGTTCAGGTCGTGATGACCCGCGCCGCGCGAGAATTCATCACACCATTGACCTTTGCGGCCCTCAGCGGTCAAAAAGTAATCACGCAGTTATTTGCGGGCGAAGGTGGCAGCGAAGGCGAGCCGAACCTGGACAGCGCGATTGAGCATATCGCCCTCGCGCAGCGTACCGACCTCCTGGTGGTAGCGCCGGCCACGGCAGACGTGCTGGCAAAATTCGCCCGTGGTCTCGCCGACGATTTTCTCTCGACATTGTATTTAGCCTCCACGGCACCTGTCGTAATGGCTCCCGCCATGAATGTAAATATGTGGCAGCACGCTGCAACCCAGGAAAACGTTGCTACGTTGCGCGCTCGTGGCGTCCATATTGTCGAGCCCGGAGAAGGCTATCTGGCTTGTGGCTTGACCGGGCCCGGCCGTCTCGCCGAACAAGAAGAAATCATCAAGGCGGTTCAGCAGGTGGTCCAAGCTAAGCACGATTTGGCCGCGGAAACAATTTTGATCACAGCGGGACCGACCTGTGAAGATATCGATCCCGTCCGCTACTTGACGAATCGTTCGTCCGGCAAAATGGGCTATGCCATTGCCGAAGCGGCGGCAGCGCGTGGAGCGCATGTAGTGCTGGTCAGCGGCCCAACGGCGTTGCAGACACCGGAGCGTGTTGAGCGCTTGGACGTCCGTTCAACCGAGCAAATGCTTGCCGCCGTGCAGAAACATTTTTCCGGGAGCACCATCGCTATTTTTGCAGCGGCTGTTGCTGATTATCGAGCTGCGGAGATTGCGCCTTCCAAAATCAAGCGTGGCAAAGAAGCGCTTAACATCCGGCTGGAGCCCAACCCAGACATTCTGGCGACAATGGCGCGTGAAAAAGGCGAACGCCTCGTGGTAGGTTTTGCGGCAGAGACGGAAAACGTCGCCGAAAACGCGCGTAAAAAGCTTACGGCGAAAAACGCCGATTTGATCGTTGCCAATGACGTAACCGCCGAAGGCGCCGGCTTCAGCGTCGACACCAACATCGTGACGTTTTTCGCTCGCAACGGCCGCGAAGTGAAGCTGCCGCAAATGAGCAAAGCCGAGATTGCACACAAAATTCTCGATGAAGCGCTGCGATTGCGCGCGATTTTACAAAGCAAGCCTGCCGTTCAGCGGGCTGGCGACTGAACGTACATGCCGGAAACTTCCGTGGAAATCCTTCAGAAAAAGATTGAAGAACGCCTTCGCTATTACGAAGACCTCGGCATAAGCCTGTTCTACAAAAATCGTACTCCTGGTGAACTTGCTCAGCCCGGCAGAGAGTCCAGCAGCGATGCAATCATTCCCATCGTTTCCGAAGAGGAGCTTTCCTTGCCGAAGACTGCGTCATCCCATCCCAGGCTCGTGAAATCACGGGCAAATGCTGGTTTAGAAGCCACAAAGCCCGTGATCGTTCCGGCCATCCTTTCGCCGGGGATCTCATTATTCACCGACGTGGAAAAAATCAAGGACGATACGCTGCTGAAGATTCGCGAAGATATCGGCGAGTGCACCCGCTGTAGGCTGCACAAGGGACGCAACAAAATTGTTTTTGGCGATGGCAACCCCAAGGCCAGGCTTGTTTTTGTGGGAGAAGCACCCGGAGCGGATGAAGATAAACAGGGTCTTCCGTTTGTCGGCCGCGCCGGAAAACTTCTCACGCAAATGATTGAAGCCATGGGTCTGCAACGACTGGACGTTTACATCTGCAATGTCGTGAAGTGTCGCCCGCCGGACAATCGCAAGCCGGAAGACGATGAAGTTTCCACCTGTTCTCCTTACCTGCTTCGCCAGCTCAATGCGCTCGAGCCGAAAGTGCTGGTTTGTCTCGGTGCGGTCGCGGCGCAGACCCTACTCGAAACCAACCGCGGTATTTCTCAGTTTCGTGGCGAGTGGATGGACTGGCGCGGACACAAATTGATGGCCACGTATCATCCGGCCTATCTGCTGCGCAATCCCGCTGCAAAAGCGGACGTGTGGAAAGATCTTCAAAAGGTTATGACCGAGCTCGGCCTACAATTGTCCAAAAAATCCAAGCCCTAAGCCGCCATGGGAATCCTGCTGGGATTGGCGACGGCACTTTCCTGGGGAAGTGCGGATCTCTGCGCGCGCTTCGCTACGCGCAAAATCGGAACGCTCCGCACGATGCTGTACATGCAGCTCAGCGGTTTTGTATTACTGACCGCTTTTATGCCGCTTCTCGGCGGTTGGGGCCCGTTCGTGAACGGCTCCGTGCCGCGCGTTTGGGGCTGGGGCATCCTTGCCGGCCTGCTGAACAGTTCTTCCACGTTGGCGCTCTACCGGTCCTTTGAAATTGGCAAAATGTCCATTGTGGCGCCTTTATCGGCGAGTTATCCGGTTCTTACGATGCTGCTTTCGACTCTCACCGGGGAACGTATCACGTTTGTGCGCCTTGTCGGCATGACACTAGCGATCCTGGGAGTAATTCTTGTGGCGCGCGGCGAGGAAATTCCTGGTGATGCCAATCCGATTGACGAAAAGACCCAGCCCGGCAAAAAGAATTTGGGCGTTGGGTGGGCGCTATTTTCAGCCGCAGGTTTTGGCGTGATGTTCTGGCTATTGGGGATTCGCGTTGTACCGATGATGGGCGCGCCGCCATCGGTATGGATCATCCGGCTCACGAGCGTCATCTCGACGATGCTAGTAATTTTTGCGGCCCGTCGCTCTATGGCGCTGCCGGCGAAAAAAGATACTCCCTGGATTTTGGGAATTGGCGTTCTCGATACCAGCGCATACGTCTTCAACAATTTTGGAATGAAACTTGAGCAGATTTCGGTGGTCAGTGTGCTCGCGTCGCTCTACGGAGCCGTTACCGTCGCACTTGCAGCGTTGATCCTGAAAGAGCCAGTTTCCAAGATGCAATGGCTCGGCATTGTTTCGATCTTCGTGGGCGTAGTACTGATCAGCCGCTGAACAGCGCAAAGCTTCCGATTGTGGCACACGCAATCCTGCCTGTGCAGCCTAGCTGCGCGCATTGAATTTCAGCATAGGCACGAACGGCTGTGCCGCTAGGATCGGCTTGCTTATCACTCAGCCCAGCAGATTCGGAGGCAACTGCTAAACTACTCGCGGGATGAAAGCTACCTACTGCAATGTCGCTCTGCCAGTGCCGCTGCGAACGACGTTCACCTACGCCGTGCCAGAAGTCTTGCGCGCCCAGGTGCAAATCGGCTGCCGCGTGCTCGTTCCATTTCGCAAGAAATCCATTGTTGGCGTAATTGTTGACTGGGCAGATTCGGCACCGGCCGGCACGAAACTTCGCGAGATCATCAAAGTGATGGATCTGCAGCGGGCGTTGACGCCAAAATTGATCGAACTCGGCCAATGGATTGCCGGATATTACCTGGCGCCGATTGGCGAAGTGTTCCGGGGAATGCTTCCCCCGTGACGGAGCTGACCTCTCGCCGTGAAATCGCCCTTACGGAAGTAGGAAAATCTGTAGCCACCGATCTGCGTGACGGCAAGACACTGACTGACCTTTCTCCCTCGCAGACCGAATATCTTCGGAAGGTGCTCGACAAGAAAGGCGTGATGCTGTTGCCTCGTGTCGCCGCCCTTGGAATTTCACTTGATGAATTCCAACGCATGCAGCGCCGTAGCCTTTTGGAAGTCCGCGAATCCGTGCGTGGACGAAAACACAAGACGTACAAGATCATCGCCTGGAAGGATGTCGGCGAAAATTCCGTCGAACGCCCCGAAAAAGAAGAGCGCATCCGCCGACTGCTGCAAACCGAACGCGGGCCTCTGCCAGTGCCGCAGCTTCTCAAACTGGCGCAAGTCTCGCGGGCAGCCGTCGAACGCATGTTGCGAGATGGTCTACTCGAAAGTTGGGAAGAGTCGATCGATCCTGCGGAAGATCCATTTGATGTTGGCTACACGCCGCCCTCCCACGCGCTGAACGAGGCGCAAGATCGGGTATTCAACGCGATTCGCTCTCGCTTTGAACTTGGTGGCTTCGGCGTGCAGTTACTGCACGGTGTAACCGGCAGCGGCAAGACCGAAGTTTACCTGCGTAGCGTCCAGGACACGCTGGCTCGCGGCAAGACGGCATTGATCCTCGTTCCGGAAATCGCGTTGACCCTGTGGATTGGCCGCCAGTGCCGCGCGTGGTTCGGCGCGAAATTCGAAGGCGTTGCCGTTCTGCACTCGGCGCTGAGCGACATGGAGCGGGCGCGAGAGTGGTGGCGCGTACGCAATGGCGAAGCCCGCGTGGTTGTCGGCACGCGCTCCGCCGTGTTCGCACCCCTCGAAAATCTTGGCCTGGTCATCGTCGATGAGGAACAGGAGAACAGTTACAAGCAGGAAGAAACGCCTCGCTACCACGGGCGAGACGTTGCCATCGTCCGCGCAAAACTCGAAAATGCACTCGCACTCCTGGGCTCCGCCACACCGTCCTTGGAGACCTATCACAATGCCGTTGGCGGAAAGTATGAATTGCTGAACATGGCTACCCGCGTCGAAAACCGTTCGCTTGCCTCGGTGGAAATTGTGGACCTACGCAGTGAGTTTCAACAAGCGCAGTTGACCACCCCGATCTCGAAGACCCTGCACGACAGAATCGAGGAAAGCCTCTCGTTCCGGACGCAGGCACTGGTGCTGATCAATCGGCGTGGTTACTCCTGGTCGGTGCTGTGCCGCAGTTGCGGCGCCTCTGTGCAATGCGTGAACTGCAGCATTTCCATGACGTATCACAAGAATCGAAACCGCCTGGAGTGCCACTACTGCGGCTCGCTGCAACCGGTACCCAAAACGTGCCTCAAGTGCCACTCGAAATACGTTTATTTCTTCGGCGAAGGCTCGGAACTTCTCGAGGAACGTCTGCGCAAGGAATTTCCCGGCGCGCGCATCGCAAGATTAGATCGCGACACCGTCCGTACCAAGCTGCAATATCAGGAAACATTGGGAGCATTCGCCGGTGGCGCACTGGATATTCTCGTCGGCACACAAATGTTGGCCAAAGGCCATGATTTTCAGCGAGTCACGATTGTCGGCGTGGTATCGGCGGACTCTTTGCTAAGCATGCCTGATTTTCGCGCCGCCGAACGCACCTTCCAGTTGCTGACGCAAGTGGCGGGACGCGCGGGACGCGGCGATCTGCCCGGCCGTGTGCTAATCCAGACGTTTTATCCGGAGCACTATGCGATTCAGGATGCCGTCCGTCAGGATTATCTCTCTTTCTATGAGCGGGAATTGAATTTTCGCCGCATAATGGCCTACCCGCCGTTCACTTCACTGGCGAACGTCATCGTACGCGACGCAAATCTGGAAAAGGCCATTTGCTGGTCACGCAAACTTTCGGAATATTTCGCATCGCATGACAACAAAGGGGTACGCATTATGGGTCCGGCGTCGGCTCCCCTTGCGCGTTTAAGAAAAGAGCATCGCTTCCAGTTTCTACTGAAATCGACAAAGCGAAGTCAGCTGACAAAATTGTTAAACGGTGTTTTGACCTTTTGCGATGCGAATCAAATTCCACAAATGGCCGTGCTCGTGGATATGGATCCACTCTCGCTAATGTGAGTGTAACTCTATCCGGTTCTTTGCTTTTGTAGCGGTCGCCTTCTGGGGCGGGCCCTGAGGGCGATTAACCCGAACGTCATTCAAGAGAGACTGTTCTTACGTCGTCTCCAGAAAAAATACCCGGGCAACCCCAACAACATCAAAATAATCGCCGCCAGCACGTGGGCAAATTCGTGCGGATCCTTGATCGCCGCAAAAATCGCGTTGCCGACGATGGCCAGTGCCGCGCCAACAAACAAAAGTGGAGTGACCGGATAGCCCGGGATGCGATACGGAATTTCTTTGCCCCGATTCGCGCGCCGGATCGGAAAAATGCTAGCCGCGCCCAGCCCGTAAAATATCCACCCGATAAATATAGCGCCGGTGGCCAGTTTCGCAAATCCTCCCAGTGACGCAAGAATCGCGGACCAGACTCCAAGCGCAATCACTGCCGCGGCGGGAGTTCCAAATCGCGGATGCACTTCGGCAAGCTTCTTGAAGAACAAATCATCCGAGGCCATCGCAAAAAACACCCGAGGTGAAGTAAGCATCACGCTGTTCGCCGCGCTGAACGTGGAGATGAGAATGGTAAAGGCCACCAGTTTGCCGGCCCAGGAGCCCAGCACGCGAGTTGCCGCAGCAGCGGCAATGGTATCGCTGGCCGCGGCCGCTGAAGGCCCCAGCGCCACCAGGTAAGCAACAATCGCAAACAGATACAGTCCCATTAGCGCCAGCGATCCCAACAAAAATGCCCGTGGAAAACTCTTTTGCGGATTGATCACTTCCCCCGCGCTATACGTTCCGAATTGCCAGCCTTCATAAGCCCACAACACCGCGATCATCGCGAAGCCTACACCCGAGAGCAGCGAATACGGTGTGAGAGAAGCTCCCATCGATCGTGCCATCTCGTGCGTGTTTTGCCCCTCCCACAGCCCGCCAACCAGCAGCACGCATCCCAGAACCACCACGATCCCGGCCTTAACCAGAGTCGTGTCGTTCAACAGATCAGAACTCTTTCGCGTGCCCCACACATTCACCAACGTAACGATTCCGATCACCAGCCAGACAACCACTAACTCGGCCGCGGAAGAGAGCGGCACAATTTCTTTAAGGTAGTTTGTGAACGCCCTAGCCAGGGCCGCGATTGTGGCGCTGGCGATAATCAAGAAAAGGCTCCAACCATACAGAAATGCCGGCAGCCGCCCGAATCCGTCCCGAATGTAGCAGTACAACCCGCCCGGTTCGGGATTCGCGGCGGCAAGCTCTGCGTAAGTCAACGCCCCCAGCAGCGAAAGCACCCCGCCTAGCACCCACGCCAGAAGCGAATATCCAACGGATCCGCCCACCTGCCGCAGAATCAGGCCGGGCGTAACAAAAATTCCAGAACCGATTACCGAGCCGACGAAAATAAATAGCAGATCACGCTCGCGCAATGAACGCGCCAGGTGTCCCTTAGTCGCGTCACTCGCTCCCGTCTGCTCTGGCATGGACATCTCCGCTAGGACAACGGGTTAGGCATGAAGCACAGCACAAATACTGCGAACGCGATTACCGCGCCTAATTTGCGATTTGGATCGAGAGGCGTGGCATCGTAAATAGGCGCCATCCGGAAGAACCGCAACGCCATCAGAATCCCCGCCCACAACAACCAGCCCTGCCAGCGGAAAATGGCAAAGAGAAGAACCAGCGCGAATGGCAATAGAATGGAAACCCAGCGATGCCAGCGAGGATTGACTGTTCGCAGGATGTGTCCTCCGTCGAGCTGCCCCACCGGCAAGAGGTTAAGCGCCGTCGCAAAGATTCCGACCCATGCCGCGCGCCCCACCGGATGCAGCAACAAATCCGAAACCTGCACGTTGGGCTGCAGTACTTCGGCAACCAATCGCAAAATCAGCGGCACGCCGAAAACCAGGTCGGCATTGCCGTCACTCGCGAGACCGTGAATTACCCGGGCGTGCAGCACGCCGAACGCCAGCGCGGGCAGCGCCACCACAAATCCAACCAGCGGGCCGGAAGCGCCAACGTCAAACAACGCACGCGACGACCGAATCGGCGAACGAATCAGTATGAAAGCTCCGAATGTGCCAATCAGCGTCGGCGCCGGAATAAAAAAAGGGTAGCTGGAGCGAATATCGTGATGCCGGCACGCAAAATAGTGACCCAACTCGTGCACCAGCAAAATTGTTAGCAGCGTAACCGCAAAAGGCAGTCCGCTCAGGAGGAGGGATGGATGCTGACAAACCAGCGGGAATGTCTGCAAAAACACGTCGAAGGAAGCGGCCTGGTTTTGCGCGTACGCCTGGGCAAAGTGTGTGCCCGCCACCAGTGAAGTACCGAGCGTCAAAAAGAACAGTCCGATCGCCAGGAACAAAGAACGTTTAGACGGCAGCGGACGGACTACCTGGTAGTGAGCAAATTGATCAGGAAGGGGTCGCCATGGGGATGGTCCAAGATAGGCGGAAGAGCGCTGTTCTGTTTCCGGATTGTTCACAAAGGTTTACTTGGATTCGGTCGCGGCCGCCGGTGTATCTTCCAACCCCTGAAGCTCTTTGCCCGGTTTGAAGCGCACCGCTTTTCCCGGTGGAATGCTGACTTCTTCGCCGGTGCGGGGATTGCGGCCGATTCCGGTCTTTCGAGGCTTAACACTGAATACTCCAAACTTGCGCAATTCGATGCGCTGTCTGCGGCCCATCGCGCTCTTCAGCGATTCAAAGACTGTCTCGACGGCCTGCTCCGCCTTGGTCCGGCTGATATTCGTTTTTGCTACCACTGCGTTCACAATATCTAGCTTGATCACGCCGACCTCCTGATTTTCCGTGGCCCGATGCTAGAGGGTGAGGCCCCGGTTGTCAAGACGTGCTGCCTCAACTAAACTCTTACCCTTTAAGACTATACATTAGTTTCATTTCCGATTTGGGAGGATTTGGATGTCCGTAAAGCCAGACCATTGGATTCGCCGCATGTCGCTGGAGCACAAAATGATCGAGCCGTTTACTGACCGGCAGGTTCGGGAAGGAGTGATCAGCTACGGCGTATCTTCGTATGGCTACGACATTCGCGTTGCGGACGAATTTCGGATTTTCACCAACGTGAACTCCACCATCGTTGATCCGAAACACTTTGATCCGCGTTCGTTGGTCGAATATAAAGGTGAGGTCTGCTCGATTCCGCCCAACTCCTTCGCTTTGGCCCGTTCCATCGAATATTTCCGCATACCGCGCAATGTCCTGACCATCTGCCTCGGCAAATCCACGTACGCGCGTTGCGGCATCATCGTCAACGTCACGCCCTTCGAGCCGGAATGGGAAGGATTCGTCACGCTCGAAATCAGCAACACCACGCCGCTGCCCGCGAAAATCTACGCCAACGAAGGACTCTGCCAGGTGCTTTTTTTGAGAGCGATGAGGAGTGCGAAATCAGTTACAAAGATAAGAAGGGCAAATACCAGTCGCAAAGCGGCATCGTTCTGCCCCGCTTGTAGCGCGACGCGCTTCCAGCCAATCTCGGACCGCGCCTAGACTAGGGGGCCGGACCTTCAGGTCCGACATAGTTTGATTTGTTCACCTCACGGCTTTAGCCGCTGAGGAATCTGCACATAATTCCAGCGAGGATTGTGATGGCCCGTCTACAACTCCTCTATTCGCGACAGCCATCGTCGATGCCGCTAGCGCGTTGTTACCGAGGCGCACCGCCGCTGCGGTAGAAAATCAGTGCGCCGAACTGGTTTCCATTGGATAGCCGCGTTCTCTCCAGGCTTCCAGGCCGCCCTGCAGCGGCCGAATTCGTTTAATGCCTTTTTTCCGCAGGAGCAGCGCCACACGGGCGCTGGTGGCTTCGTTTGGTCAAGTACAGTAGAGAATGACTTCGCGATCTTGCGGCAAACGATTTGTCTTAACCTGCAGTTCGCTTGAATCCATACGAAATGCTCCCGGAATCGTTGCCGGATCCGCTTCGAAGTCCAGCGAGTGCCGGAGGTCCACGATGGCCAGTTCCTCGCCTTCATCTAGCTTGCGCTTCAACTCTTCCACGCTGATGCGCGACACGCGCAAGTTGCGAAGAAACTTCTGCCGTCCCACGTATTTGTAGGCGATGTACGCGGTCAGCGCGGCGATCAGAATGGCGAAGAGACCGCCGCCCAGATGTTCAGCGTGTTCGGCAATCCGTTCGATTTGGCCACTGAAAATATAGCCGATTCCCAGAAACGTCCCAGCCCAAAGCAAAGAGCCCAGTGCGTCGAACAGCAGAAACTTGCGCAAGCGCATGTGAAAGATTCCGGCCAGCGGTGTGGCCACGGTATTCAAGCCCGGAAGAAATTTTGCGAATAGCAGCGAACGCGCGCCTTGCTTTTCGAACAATCCTTCCGTGCGACGCACGCAGGAATCGGGCTCTAGAGAAATCCGGCAAAGGAATTGCAAAACTCGTATTCCTCTGGTATTTCCCAGTTGATACCAAATCGTGTCGGCCGAAAGAGCCGCCAGCAAGCAGCACAGAAGCGCAATCGCCAGATTCAGTCGGCCCGTGCCCGCCAGCGCCCCGGCGGCTAACAGCAGGGGAATGGACGGAATCGGCAACCCGCCTTGCTCGGCAAACACCCAGGCCAGCAGCACTAGGTATCCGTGTCGCAGTAGAAATTCCAGCATGCCGTGCATGAACGATCCCCTGACCAAGCCACTTCAGTATGATGCCGTCGGAACTACTATGTCGCACGAGGCGGCATTACTCAAACCAGCTTTAACCCGCTCGCGGCCCGGAGTGCTATGCCGGTTCAAACGGTCGATGCAACACCATCTGGTATATAGCTGCTTTCAAAGGTGGTGTTTATGAGACCAGGGAGACGGTTTGGGCTTTCCGCGGAGCAGAAGTGCGACGTGTGGCGACGTTGGAAGGCGGGGCAGACGCTGCATGAGATCGGGCGCGCTTTTGGCAAGGACCATAACTCCATTCGTGGTGTAGTGGCGCGTCATGGTGGGATTGTTCCGGCAGTACGGCGGCGTGCGCTCCTCGCGCTCACGCTGCGTGAGCGCGAGGAGATCTCACGGGGGCTGGCTTCCGGTTCGTCGTTCCGTGAGATTGCCAAATGTTTAGAGCGAGCGGTAGCGACCGTGAGCCGGGAGGTCGCACGTCATGGTGGCCGTCCGGCGTATCGAGCCAGTCCAGCGGACGGCGAAGCCTGGCAGTCGGCCTTGCGGCCCAAGCGCTGCCTTCTTTCCATCAACCTGAAGTTGCGCGACATCGTTGCGAGTAAACTGATGCTGGACTGGTCGCCGAAGCAGATTTCCGGATGGCTGAAAATCCAGTATCCCGATGATGAGAGCATGCGCGTGTCCCACGAAACCATTTACCGAAGCCTGTTCATTCAAGCCCGTGGAGCGCTAAAAAAAGAGCTGCTGGAGCACCTACGATCCCAGCGTCGCATACGCCGGTCGCGACACTCTCGTATCTTTAAAGACGGGCGCGGTCAAATCCCTGAGGCCATCTCCATCCGCGAAAGGCCCGCTGAAGTGGAAGACCGGGCCATTCCGGGGCACTGGGAGGGCGATCTCCTGCGTGGCTCAGGGAACAGTCACATCGCGACCCTGGTGGAACGCCAGTCGCGCTTTGTCATGCTGATCAAGATACCCAGCAGAGATACGGCGCAGGTTGTGAGCGCATTGAGTAAACACGTTCGCAAACTTCCCGCTACCCTGCGCCGCTCGTTGACCTGGGACCGGGGACTGGAGATGGCCAAACACAAAGATTTTACGGTGGCCACGGATGTGAAAGTTTACTTCTGCGATCCGCAAAGTCCCTGGCAACGCGGCTCGAACGAAAACACAAACGGGCTCTTACGACAATACTTCCCGAAGAACAAAGACCTAACCGACTATTCCCAGTCGGATCTGAACAAAGTCGCGCTGCGCTTAAACCAACGTCCACGACAAACTTTGGGTTTTCAGACCCCTGCGAGTAAACTTCAGGAAAGTGTTGCGTCGACCCATTGAGACCACCTACTTTGTCAGGAAATGCGCCGAATGTCCCCACTTGCCTGACATCACAAATTCAGAAAGTGGCTTGCGCATGCGCGGAGCCAGCTCGCGTACGCGTAGCGTCTCTGAAAGGGAATTGGGATCGCCGCCATAGCCAACTGTGAACGCCGCAATCGGCTCCCAGCCTTTCGGGATGTGCAACATTTCCCTTGCCTTCGCTGGATCAAACCCTGCCAACTGGTGCACGAACAGATCGCGTGACGTCGCTTCGGTCGACAGATACGCCATCGCAGCGCCCGTATCGTAGAAGGCGTTGCGGTTGGGAGTATGGTTGCGCGCGAATTCCATTGAGGAAGCGGCGATTCCAATCAGCGGCGCATGTTTGGCCCACGACTGGTTAAGCTCTACAAGAGCGCTCAGTATCTTCGCAAACTCTGCTGGTTGTTCTTTCGTCGCCACGATGAATGCCCACGGTTGCTCATTGTTGCTTGAAGGAGCCCAGCGCGCGGCTTCGAACAAGCTGCGCAACGTTTCATCCGCTATGGGCTTTGCCGAAAACGCCCGCGGACTCCAGCGCTTCAGGATCAGTTCGTGGACAAGATGCTCGCTCTTTGCCGGATTGTGCATTTCAATTTCTCCTGAGATTAGAAACCGTGTTGAGGCTTTGATGCGGTCAGTCGTGTAAGTTATACTCCGGGGGCTTACCGTATTTTAGTTCGTTTCGATTTCGTTACTTTGCGGTTGGCGGCTGGATCATCTCCACATCCAGCGTAATGCTGATCTCATCGCCCACAATGGCTCCGCCCGTATCCAACGTCTTGGCCCAGTTCACGCCAAAATCCTTGCGATTGATCTTGGCTGTCGCAAACGCGGCGGAACGCTGCAATCCCCACGGATCTTTGATCGGAGCCTTCGGTCCATCCACGTCGAGCACCACCGACTTAGTTACGCCGTGAATCGTCAGGTCGCCCGTAACTTTCAGCTTTCCAGCGCCGGCTTGCTCAACCTTGTTGGATCTAAAGGTAAAGGTGGGAAATTTTTCGACGTCGAGGAAATTTGCGCCCTTCACGTCCTTGTCGCGATCTGGCTCGCGCGTGTCGAGGGTTTTCGCATCGATTGTCACATTCACGCTGGACTTCGTAATGTCCTTATCGTCCAGGACAATGACTCCGTCCAAATTGTGAAACTCGCCGCGCACCGTGGAAATCATCATGTGGGTCACGCCGAATTGCGCTGCCGAATGCTTCGGATCAATCTTCCACGTCGTTGTTTCCCCACTCGCTGATACGCTCAACGCCGCCGTAAGCGCTGCAGTTGTTGCCCATCGAGATAGATTCACTCTCATTACTTTTTCCTCCTCTATATTATTTGTGTTGTTCCAGAAAATCGATAAGCAGCTTCTCCGCCTACGGGGTTTGCTCTCGTTGGTTGATTTCGTCGAGCAATTCGGCAAGAACTTTCTTTCTTGAGAACTTCATGTGGCCAAATTGCTTTTGATGCAATTCGCTGACCGGCTGGTCCAGCTTTTTCAGGCATGCCAGGCCTTCCACCGTAATTCGCGTTTTGATTACCCGCCGGTCTTCCGTCTGTCTCTCGCGCGTAATCAGGCCCCGTTTCTCCATGCGGTCTAGCAGTCGAGTGATGTCCGGGTCGCGCGAAATCATCCGTTCGCTGATGCCGCGGCAAAGCAAACCATCGGGCTCCGCGCCACGAAGAATGCGCAACACGTTGTACTGCGCTCCGGTCAATCCGTGTGCCTTGATGAGTTGTTCCGCTTCCTGCCCCAGGGCATCCGCGGACTTCACGACGGCCACAAACAAGCGGTCTTCCAGGCGGATTTCATGGCAGGTGGGTTTGAGTGCCGATTTCATGATGCAAGTATAGTCGTGATAACATCTATTGTCAACACGAAAGTTAGCAATCGGGGGATTGTCAGTATTTTAGTAGCACAGGCGCTCTTGACTGTGCTGAGTTCGCTGCTACTGGTCCTCATCCACAGGCAGACGTGCCTGCCGCAAGGCTTTCTCAACCGCTTGTTATGGCTTTACCACCGGCCGCAAGTGCACTTCGCTGATAAAACTCTGCGGTCCTTGTATGGCAATCATGGCCACCGCGTGGGCCACGTCCTCCGCGGTCAGCACTTTCATTGGGTCTTTCTTTCCTCGGCCCGCGAAGTCAGTGGCCACGCTTCCGGGACACACGGCGCTTACGCGTATCCCGTATCCGCGCAGATCCTCCGCCATGCATCCCGTCAATCCCAGCAGGCCCCATTTGGACGCGCAGTACAGCCCGCCGCCGGCAAAGGTATTGTTTCCGGCGAGCGAGCTGATATTGATAATGTCTCCCGATTTGCGCGCCATCATTAGCGGCGCCACAATTCGCGAAACCAGGAACACGCTTTTCAGATTGGTATTCATGAGGACATCCCAATCCTCTTCCGATTTTTCTTGCACGGCTCCGAAGCTGCCCATCCCCGCGTTATTCACCAGAATCGCGATCGGCCCCAGTTGCGTTTCCACGGATTGAATCAGCGATTGCACGTCCGCGGATCGAGTCACATCAGCAACCTGGGCATGAACTCGCGAACCTATCTCTCGCAGCTCATTTTCAGTTGATCTCAAAGCCGCTGAATCCCTACCGCAGATGCCGACGGCAGCACCCAGACTGGCGAATCTTTGAGCTATAGCCTTACCAATACCCCGGGAACTGCCGGTAACCAGCGCCGTTTTTCCCGCCAGCCATTTTCCTTCCAGAGAGCTATTTATTTGACTTATACCAGCCATCGGAATTCCACCTCGCGTAAGCCACGTTTCTTGTGCGACACTCATCTTACTCCTAAGGTGCCGCCCGCCGGAGAAGCCGGTTCGGTGCATTAAGGTCAGTTGATTTGTAAAATCCCGTCTGGGACGCATGCCGAAGTTGACGTCAGGGAGATCATGTATCGGCTTGCGAACAATGCGTGGGTGCACCTATAATTTCAACGTTTCCGGGAATCGAATGAGGATGCAGGGCTCGGCAGGGAATCCGCCACCTAAGTTGGTGCACTGGCAGCGGAACAAACACAACTATGTGGTTGCAAGAGGAGAAAATGGAATGAATGTTACATGTCGGGTAGCGCGCACGGCAGTTGTTGCGTTGCTTAGCCTCGTTTGGTTCACAATTACGCCCGTTCGCGCTCAGGATGCCTCGGCGGGTGCGGCAGGCGCGCAGAAATATACGATGGCCGAATACAACGCCTATCAGGCGGCTGCCGCGGAAAAGAATCCCGCTGCGCAGATCAAGTTGCTCGATGACTTTGTCTCGAAGTACCCGAATTCCGCTCTTCTAAACTACATTTATCCTCTGTACTACAAGAATTATGGTGCACAGAAGAATTTTCCCAAGACTATCGAGTATTGCGACAAGCTGATTGCGCTTGGCGACAAGGCTTCGCCTGCTGAGAAGTATGAAGCGTATTCCGTGCGGGCGTTTGCGTACAACAATATCCAGAATCCGGACGTCGCCACCTCCACAGCGGCTCGTGCCGCCGCCCTTGCGGGCATCAAGGCCGTGGATGCCGTTACCAGGCCGGATGGTGTGGATGAAGCGAAGTTCAACGAGCAGAAAAAGCAGTCCATTATTTTCTTTAACGGCACTGCTGCGAACGCCGCGATGGCCGCGAAGGATTACCCCGGCGCCATCGAATCGTACAAAGTGGTTTTGGGAATGACCCCGGATGACCTGACCACCAATTACAGCTTGGGCAAGGCCTATATGGCCATGAATCCCCCGCAACAGTTGGATGGCATGTGGTATTTTGCGCGCGCCGCCAGCTCCAAGAGCGCCAACGAGCAGCAATCCAAGCAAGTGAAGGCATACCTTCGCAAGTTGCTAGCGAACTATCAAGGAGGCACGGTTTGCGATGCGCTTACCGATGCCGAATTGAATGAGCTGCTGCAGTTGGCTTCCAGTTCCCCGGATCGCCCTGCGAGCTACAAATTATTCAGCAGCGCAGAGTTGACTGCCGCGCAGAAGGACATGACGATTGCGTCCGTGGTTACCGACCTCAAAGCCGGTGGCGACAAGGCCAAATTGACGTGGACCGCGTCCTGCGGCCTGGAGTTCCCTGATGTGCCTGGGAAAATCATTGAAGTAACGCCCGGCACGGATAACGTAGGACTGAAAGTCGCGTTCGTCACCAGCGACGCGGAATTCGAGGCAGCCACCACACCCAACATGGATGTGAAGGTTGTCGGCCAACCGGATGCGGCGAAACTCGAGAAAGGCAATCCGGTCCGCTTCACCGGGACGCTTCAGTCTTACGATCCTGACCCGGCCTTCATGCTTCATTGGGACAAGGCCAAGGTAAACGAAGAAGACCTGCCCAAGGACAAAGGCACCGCTCCCAAAAAGCCAGTGGCCAAGAAGCCTGCGCCAAAGAAACCCTAAGTGTTGTCTTAAGTCTGAATTTAGAAGCGGCCCGGAAGCTCAGGGCCGCTTTTATCTTATCGCTACTTCTCCTAGTATTTAGCCGAATTTACCGCGACTTTCCCCTTCTGTGATCCAGCTTATATTCGCTGATCTTGCGGCTGAGCGTGTTGCGATGAATGCCCAACATCCCCGCGGCACGCGATTGATTGCCCTCGGCCCGTTCCAGAACTCGTTTGATGAATCGTTTCTCGAATTCCCCCACGGCCTCATCGAACAAAATGCCGCGTTCTACCATCTGAACGACAAGCCCTTCCAATTGATCTCTCACGGTCTGCACTCCCCAAAGACTTATTTCTTAGTAGTCTGGGCCTGCTTACTAATCCAACTCGTGCCCGACCAAAATGCGAAACGCTTCTCGGTATTTGGCACGTGTTGCCGCGACCACATCCGGGGGCAATTCCGGTCCAGGCGGCGTCTTCGGCCACTGGATCCGTTCGAGGTAGTCGCGTACAAATTGTTTGTCGAACGAGAGTTGGGCCCTTCCTGGCTGATACTGCGCCGCGGACCAGAATCGTGAAGAGTCCGGCGTCAACGCTTCATCGATCCAGATCAACTCGTCGTTCAGTAATCCGAATTCAAATTTGGTATCGGCTAGCAGAATTCCGCATTGCTGTGCATAAGCGGCAGCTCGGCGATAAAGTTCCAGCGTAGTATCGCGCACCTTCTCGGCGAGCGGTTCTCCGATTATCTCTGCTGCTTGCGCAAGACCAATGTTCTCATCATGCCCGCTCATGGCTTTGGTGGCCGGAGTGAATATAGGTTCCGGAAGTTTGTCGGACTCTTTCAGGCCACTGGGCAATGCAATTCCGCAAACCCTTCCCATTGCACCGTATTCTTTCCAGCCGGACCCAGACAAATAGCCGCGCGCCACGCATTCAATCGGCAATGGCTTGGTTTTGCGCACCACCATCGACCGGCCTGCGAGGTCATCCGCAAATCGATCGAACGGTGCAGGGAAGTCGCTGGCGCTGAGCACGTGGTTTGGAACTACATCGCGTAACAAATTGAACCAGAACAACGACAACTGCGTCAGCACGCGACCCTTATCCGGAATCGGCGTAGGCATCACCACGTCGAATGCGGAAAGCCGGTCGGTCGCCACGATGAGTAGCCGGTCGCCGAGATCGTAAATGTCGCGAACCTTGCCGCGAGCCATCGGTGTAAGGCCGGCGAAATTCGTATCGCGTATTGTTTTCATTGCTGAGCGTGCCGCCACCGCGTTGTTACCCTCTGGCAAAAGCGAATGGCATTCTAACTCAGCGGACGGCGAAGTCAATGTTACTCGTCACCACGCAATCCTTTAAGAATCTTATAGCGGGAATGAGCTTTCGGTTATCTAACAAATTAGCGGAATATTTTGTCGCAGGGGCGGCTTTACGCCGCTTGATTCGTAGCGGCTAATCGTTAGTTCTGTTTCTCTTCCGTTCGTTACGCTGCCGTAGCCGCTTTGCGCTTCTGTGTCGGCGCTTGATCGCCTTCCCAGCGTACGCTGACAAGTTTGGAAACGCCTGGCTCTTGCATCGTCACGCCATAAAGCACGCTGCCGGTTTCCATGGTCTTGCGATTGTGGGTGACGACGATGAATTGCGTCTGCGCGCTCATATCGCCGATCAATCTGGTGAACCGCCCAACGTTCGCTTCGTCCAGCGGCGCGTCAACTTCGTCCAGGATACAGAATGGGCTTGGCTGGTAGCGAAAAATCGCAATCAGCAGCGCCAGCGCGGTCATGGCCTTTTCTCCGCCGGAAAGCAAAAGCACATTTTGCAGTCGCTTCCCAGGCGGCGAAGCCACAATATCAATGCCCGCGTCACCGGAGCTGTCCGCTTCCGTCAAGCGCATTTCGGCCATGCCGCCTCCAAAGATGGTGTGGAACGCGGCGCTGAAGTTCGCGTTGATTGCCGCGAACGCCTGCTCGAAGCGCTCCTTGGTGATCAGGTCGAGTTCCTTGATGGCCTGCATCGTGTCGGTAATGGATTGCAGCAGGTCGTCGCGTTCCCGCGTCAAGAACGTAAATCTCTGTTCGCACTCATTGAACTCTTCCAGCGCCATCATATTCACGGCGCCCATGTTCTCGATGCGCTGTTTCATTTCCTGGTAATTCGCTTCGGCCATGGCCAGCTCATCGCCAGACATGAAAGCCGTCTCGGAAGCGATCAGGTCTTCGGGCTGCGCGTTAACTTCGGAAAGGCAAGTTTCCCGCAGGTGCTGGCGGTCGGAGTCGTTCCGGGCTTTATCGATCTCGAATCGTCCGCGCTCTTCGCGCATCTCTTGCAGCGTCTGCCGCGCCATGCGCAAATGATCTTCCACTTGCGTTACAAGGGTGCGCGCCGCATCCCACTCCTGTTCAAGCTGCTTTTGATTTACTTCCAGGCGAACTCTTTCGGCGCGCAGCACGGTAAGCTGCCGAGCTAGTTCTTCGCTCTGTTTTGCCATGGCCGCTGTTTCTTCATTGATCGAAGCTTCTTGATGCAGCAATGCCGCTTCGCGGCGCTCCAGGTCCATCTTCTCTTCGTGCAGCCGTTGCGCGATCGCCTCCGCCGAAGCCAGTCGCTCGCTCATCGTCGCCAGTTCGGACTTCGCGGTAGTCAGTTTATCCTGTTCGGTCTGTACCGCGTCCCGCAGATGTACCACTTGTTTGGCCAACCGCGCGCTTTCGGCCTCTGCTTCGGCGCGGCTGGTGGCCGCCGTCTCGAGCTGCATTTTCGCCCGAGCCGCTCGCTGTTGCACCGCGTCGATTTCTTTGCGCACCCGCCCCAATTCACTTTGGCAAACGGTCAAGTCCAATCCGAGCCGCGCCAGTTCACTTTGCATCTGCTCGTGCCGGTGCTTCGCGGAAAACAAGTCGCGCTCCGCGTCACGCTGCTGCGCCGTCAGTTCCTCGTTCGCCTGCTCGCTGGCGCGCAGCACCGCCACGATCGCCTCCAGTTCCGCCTGTACGGTTTCGGATCGCTCTTCCAACTGGAGAACTTCCACGCCGATGGCACGCAATTCGCGCTTCATTCCCAACGGGCCTGCGTCATCGGGTTTTCCACCGGTCACCATGCGGCCCTGGTAGCACGTGCCTTCCGGAGTTACGAATGCATATTGCGGGTATTCGCGCGCCAGTTTTTCCGCCGCGATCGCGTTGTCGGTCAAATAGCCGGACCGCAGCCGCGGCAGAAATTGCTTTGCCGCCGGGCCTAGCGGATCGCGGAATTCCACCAGCTTGTCGAGCCGCGAAATCACCCCATCTTCGGAACGGAAATGCACGATGGGTTCGTACTCTTCCAGGCGCAAGTTGCGCAGCGAATCGACGAAGAAGGTTGCGCGTCCGCCGACTTCATTTCGCAACATGGAAACACCGGCGCGCGCATGGTCGTAGGTTTCCACCACGACATACTCAAGCTCGTCGCGCATATACTGCTCGAAAGCCGCTTCATGTTGCTCCTGAACCTCTGCGTAATCCGCTAGCACGCCGACCGCGCGAAAATTTTGTCCGCCGCTTCTTTCATTGGCGGCGAACAGTTTCTGCACGGATTCACCCGTGTAGGAATGATCGTTCAAGACTTTCGTCAAAGTGGAATGGCGGGCGCGAACGCTCGCCAGGGAACCGCGCAGGGAATCCGATTGGGCGCCGATCGCTTCGCGCTTGGTGCGCAAGTCGGCGATGAGCTTTTGCAATTCCAGCGCTTTCTGCTGCATCGCGCCCAGGATGTTGATGGAGTTTTGCCAGTCGTGCGCGGCGCGTTCCGCATCATCGCGCACCCGTATCGAAGATTCCAGCAGCGCCGATTCGCGCGCTTCATTTTTGCGCAGCGATTCCGTCTGGTGAATCATCGCTTCTTCCGCCTGCTTTTGCTCCCCATGGAGCTGCAAGAGATTCTCTCCGGCTTGGGTTGCGGCCCGACGCAGGCTTTCCATGCGCGCCTCGGAGTCGCTGATTTGCGAAGCGCGCGTAGCCGCGCGGGTCGCCAGCTCTTCTACCTGGCTCTGCAACGTTACCGATTCCGTGCGCACATTTGCCACCGCTTGCTGCTGCGCCTGATTCCGGGTCTGCCATTCTGTGGATTGCGCTGAAAGGGCTGCACGCTCCGCAACGATCTGCTCGTTGCGCCCGGCAAGTTCCGCACTGCGCGTCTGATTGAACGAAATCCGGTTCTCGCTACGATCCACTTCGAGCGCCGTGGCGTTCAGCACGTTCTGATTCTGCCGAAGTTCCGAATCCAGCGCGTAAATCCGCTGCGTTAGGTGGTCCTGCTCCGCTTCCTGCCCGTGGATCGCCTGCGCGTGCTTCGTTTCCGCCGTCGTCAATTCCGTCAGGCGTGAACCGAGCCGCTCCGCTTCGCTATCCAGTTCGCGCGCTTTTCCGGCCAGCATCTGCCGCACAATTCCGCGCAGTTGATCACGAATTTCCGAATAGCGGCGCGCCTTCGCCGCTTGCCGCTTCAGGGAAGCAAGCTGCTTCTCGACTTCCACTACGATGTCGTTTACCCGCGCCAGGTTCAGCTTCGACGATTCCAGCTTCGTTTCGCTCAAGCGTTTCTTGGTCTTGAATTTCGTTACGCCCGCCGCTTCTTCGATGATCGCGCGGCGTTCCATCGGTTTCGTCGCCAGAATCTGCCCGATGCGCCCCTGCTCGATGATCGCGTAGGAGTCCGGCCCCAGCCCGACTCCCATAAACATTTCCTGAATGTCGCGCAACCGGGCCACGCGCCCGTTAATCAGGTATTCGCTTTGCCCGCTGCGATACAAACGGCGGCTCACAACAACTTCACCAGGCTTCGCGAGCATTGCTGGCTTTTCTGATTTTCTCTTTCTCTTGCCTTTGAATCCGCTTTCGGCCACTTCTTCCGTAGCCCTATTTTCTTGCGTCTCAACGGGCTCGCGGGCGGAAGCATCCGCGGCGGCATCCATTACCGCCGGATCCGTGGAAGGTTCGACTTCCGCGACATTCTCCGACAACGGCGCTTCGCTCGCCGCTTCCATCACAAATCTCGCCGCTTCCGCCAATTCCGGATCCTCCATCGTGATGGTGACTTCCGCCATGCCCATGGGCGGTTGTTTGGTTGTACCGTTAAAAATGCAATCGGCCATCCGCTCCGCACGCAGAGACTTGTGGCTCTGTTCGCCCAGCACCCAGCTGATGGCGTCCACCACATTGGATTTGCCGCACCCGTTCGGGCCGACTATGCACGTCGTGCCGATACCGCTGAACGTTACCACCGTGCGTTCTGAAAAGGACTTGAAGCCTACGATTTCCACTTTGCGCAGCTTAAGCAAGGTATCCCCTTTTGTCGTAAACCTCTACTTCGCGTTTGCCGCCAAGCGGGCAGCCTCAAGTTTCATTTCCAGCAAGGCCGGGGTAGGTGCGCGCGAAAAGAGACGACTAATCGTTCCTCGAAGGGAGGTTGATCCACGCGACGCTTCTGCCTGTAACAGACAGAAAGCACAAACGTTTGGCAGGTTCTCAGTCAGAGCCCAGCCGCCTGGCGCTAAGATGGCGGTACGGGAAAAAAGACTAACATGTGGTGTATCAACTGTAAAGTCCTACGCAAGCTGTTGTGGCGCCTTTCTACCTGCCACAACATCTCAACTCTTGGAACAAAGCAGAACATAAACCCCGAGCCCGGGCTTAGGAACTCTTCTTCGCCGCTACCCGCAAACGCCGGTAGTCAATTACCCAGTGGCCCTCATTGAACAACTTCCCCCGCGCCTCCCGCAGGGTCTCGTCTATAAACTCGATTCGTTCGCGTTCCGTCAGCATCTCGAAAATAGCTCCGCCGAACATCTTCAACCAGTTCCTCAAGCCATCCTCGCCTTCCTCCAATGGCGTCGGGCGCTCGAAGAATAACCCGTACTTCACTTTCAGTCCGTGCTTCTCAAGGAGATTCCCATATTCAGCCAAGCTGGGGTAATACCACGGACTGGGCATTGGCTCCGCCAGTTGAAGTTTCTTCCAGGCGCGTTCCGCGGCAGCCATCAGTTCGGCAATGTTTCCGTGGCCGCCAAATTCCGCTACGAAGCGGCCGTTCGGTCGCAGCAACCGCGAAATTTCCGATGCCACCCCGTCGGCATCTTTGATCCAGTGCAGCGTTGCGTTTGAAAAAACCGCGTCGAATGGCCCATCCAGAGGAATGCTTGTAGCATCGGCCAGTTCAAAACGAATTTCCGGATACGCCGTCCGCGCTTGTCGAATCATTTCCAGCGAGCGGTCCACTCCCGTCACTTGCGCACCGCTCGCTGCGATCTTCCCCGTCAGGTGTCCCGTCCCGCAGCCAATATCCAGAATTTTTTCGCCGGGTTGAGCCGCCAACAATTCCAATAATCCTTCCGCCATTTTCCAGACGAACGAGTGCTTGTCGTCGTACAAGCCTGCATCCCACTTTGCCTCTTCCGCCATCTCAGCTCCCGCCTATCTCGAACACGGCTCCGCCATCCGTCTTAGCGGTACGCGGTGGATACCCGGCGCGTTCCCTTGGAAGGCGGCTTCAATGTGCGGTCGCTGGCCGAAGTCCCGCTGATCACCATTTCAAGCACGCATTTTCGCACCAAATTTCCGGCTCGTTCATCTTACGCAATTGGATCTTTTTTCCTGGGTGCCACAACACGACCTTTCGAAAGGTCATGCCAAGCGGAAGTTCATACACCAGCGCTTCGAGGGTGCTCGGACCTCCATTCGTACCGAGGAAATACGCGCGTGTCCATCGCCTAAGTTCGGTAACAGTATCCACAGTTGTGCTCTTGCACGCCAAACGCAAGCGGCTCTCCACTGAAAATCTTCCCATCGAACTGAAACTCACCGGAAAAGGTCGCATCGGAGTGCGGAGAAACTTGCTGAAGCCGATCCAAGCCTTGTTGCTCAGCACGAATCCGAACTGCGAGCTAAGCCGCAAGTTCCACGAAATGCTGTGTTCATGTACCAGCAGATTCCCCCCAGCAACGTCCCTCCTCGATTTCGTTTTCTGCAAGCTCAAGCGGTCGAGCGGAAACCACTGAATAAAGCTGCGCGGCTCTCCGTACACCGCGCGCCGCTGTCGTCCGCCAATTCGCATCGGATGAACCACACCTCATACCGCCGCGCATTAAGGGCGGAGGTGTACACGGCATTCAACTCTCTCTCACCCATGGCGCGGCTTAACTCTTACAACTTGTTGATTATGACTTTTACTTTTTCAAGTATTTATCAAACCACTCTACCACGCGCTTTTGCACGTCCACGCGATGCTTCGCTTCCTGAAATCCGTGTGGTTCTCTTGGATAAAGCACCAACTCCGTATCGACTCCATAGCGTTTCAAACCGCGATACAACTCCTGGCTCTGCCCCTTTGGATCGATCGGATCGTCTTCCCCTTGCAAAATCAGCGTTGGCGTCTTTGCATTCTTCACATAGAGAAACGGGGAACTGTTGAGAAAGCCCTCCGGTTTCTCGTATGGCACGTCCCAGAACCATTCGTCATACGCCGGATCCTGTTCTGTTCCGTACTCCGAAATCAAATCCGCAATCCCTGCGCCCGAAACCGCGGCTTTGAATCGGGTTGTCTGCGTCACCGCCCATTCTGCCATGTAACCACCATATGACCAGCCAGCAATCCCGAGCCGGTCCGGATCGGCTAGTCCCTTGCTGATCAGGTCATCCACACCCGCTATCACATCTTTGAAGTCTCCGCCGCCCCAATCCGCGCGATTCATTTCTACAAATTTCTGCCCGTAACCGATCGATCCGCGAATGTTCGGGTACATCACCGCGTACCCTCGCGCGACCAGCAATTGTCCCCACGCATCAATGCTGTCTTCCCAATTTCCCGTCGGCCCCCCGTGCACCATCACAATCAGTGGGATTTTGTTTTTCCCGTCATAACCGGCCGGCTTCAAAATTGCCGCCTCGATTTCTTGCCCGTCGAACGATTTATATTTGTAATATTCCAGAGCAGCGATTGCGAATTGTTTCCAGCTGTCGTTTACCCGGCTGACCTGCACCGCTTTCCCGCTGACATCACGCAACCAAAGTTCTTCCATGTTTGTCGTGGTCCGGCCCACGAAAGCGACCTCGCCATTTGTAGCCACCGAAAACGGTCCGGGATTTATCTCCATCTCGGCCGAGTCCTTCCGTTCTCCTTGCCCGTTGTAACGCGTGAATTTGTTGCGAAATCCCTCTGCGTAGACCGCTACAACAGGTCCGTCCTTCGCCCACTGGTAACTCACGATCTGCCGGTCCAGACTTGCTCCCGTCAGATTCTTCGTTACCGCCGCACCAAGTGGCAAAACCATTAAGTCGTGAGGCTCCGGCCCGTCATCCCGGCTTCCAATAAATGCGATGCCTTGGCCGTCCGGCGAGACCTGCACGTTCCCGAGCGGGCCGTGTGGCGCGAGCAACTCTTTGACTTTTGCGTCCGCCAGACTCACCGCATAAAGGTGATCGGTGAACCGGTCCACCGCAGGGCGGTCCGTAGCCTTCACCACGATCAAATGTCCGTTCGGCATCCACGACAACTCTTCTACTCTCCACGTTGGTTCCGTCAGCGCGCGAACTTGTTTGCTTGCGATGTCAATCACCCTCAGCCGGGCGTTCTTGTCTTCCCGGTCCACCACGCGCGCATCATCTTTATCCTTGATCTTCTTTTCTTCCGCCTCCGTCTTTTCGTCCGGCGCCAAAAATGCGATCGATTTTCCATCGGGTGACCAGGCAAGTTCGCTCGCGTTGGCTTTGCCCTTCGTCAACGCTGCCGCCTCGCCGCCTTCCATCCGCAAGATATATATTTGCATTTCATCCCCGTCGCGATTCGAAAGAAACGCCAGCTGTTTGCCGTCCGGCGACCAGCGCGGCGAACTCTCGGACTTGCCCGAAAACGTTAATTGCCGCGATGCATTTTTGTCTTTTTCGTAAATCCAGATATGCCGCAATCGCTTTTCGCTGGTGCGCGGTTCGTTCACGACAAACGCAACGCGCGTTCCATCGGGAGAGAATTGCGGATCCTGCAGGCTCCGAAGCTCCAAAAACGCTTCGGGAGTCAGCCCCTTTTTCTCCAACGCATTCTTCTCCTGGCCGATGCCCGCTCCAGTCATGAGCAGTGCCACGCTGCTTGCACCCAAAATTCTCTTCAACATTTCCTTTTCTCCCAATTGCTCGCCACCGCGTTCGGACTCTATCATTACGTTCCCCCATGTCAAACGCGGGCGTTGCTGCTTCCCAATCTCGGCCGCTCGCAGGCGTTCTCGATTGACTGAAACCTCTGCGCGGCGTAACCTGACTACCTGATGTTGACTCGTCTCCACTCGCTCTCTTCCCACACCGCGAGCCTCCAAGCACTTGCTTGTTGCTGTCCGATCGTGTGGGCGGAGTCGAGCGGCTAGTCTCCTTTACGTCTAGACTCGATTCACACGCAGCCCACCACCAGTGGGCTTTTTTGTTTTTGGGCCCGGCTCGAGCGAGTGGACTCGGTAAGACATCAAATCTGGTTTCAGAAAAGGAATCGCACATGAGCAAGATTCATTCGGAAGTTCTTCAGGCAAACGCTAACTACAGCGCTAATTTCGGCGAAAAAGGAAAACTGGCCCTCCCGCCTGCTCGCCGCTTCGCCATTCTTACCTGCATGGACGCGCGCCTCGACCCCGCCAAATATGCCGGACTGGCCGAGGGTGACGCCCACGTCATTCGCAACGCCGGAGGCCGCGCCCACTGATGATGCCATCCGATCCCTGGTCATTAGCTACAAACTTCTAGGCACGCAAGAATTTTTTGTCATTCATCACACCAATTGTGGCATGGAGTTTTTTACCAACGACGTGATGCGCGGTCTGCTGGGCAATAGTCTCGAAACTGCCGAATTGACTTCCAACGGTTTCAAGGATGTCGGTAAGGGCCCTGGTTCTCGCGAAGCTGAGTACATTGAATGGCATACGATTAAAGATCAAAAGCAAGCCGTTATCGATGACGTGGCTCGCATTCGCGCGCATGCACTCGTTCCCAAATCCATTCCCGTCTACGGCTTTGTCTATGACGTAACTTCTGGCAAGCTCATCGAAATCGAAGCCGCGCGTGCCGCCGGCGCTGCTGCCTGATCTTAAGGAACTTGCCGCGCCGCCTCTGTGGGTTCACCGAGCCTGCAGGAGCGAAAGTGTGCAAAGTAAATCAGATCAAATTCTGATTCACCTCTGCTTTGTTTATCTGTGCATCGCCGAAGGAGCTCAATGCGCGAATTCAAGGCTGGCACCGGACTGTTCCATGATGCAGTTCTCCGTTACGCTCACCAACGCCGGGAGTGCCTTCTGCCTCACTTTCTCAGATCACGTTGCCGGCGCGGGTTCAACCCTGCAACTTCCGGCCCCCTGACGGGAACCGGCACGATTATCAGCATGCCACGAACTCGCATACGCTCATCTCGCTCTTGGGTTCGGGCTCACCCATCACTCACTCCGTCGAGCTTTCCTGGGTGGCCAGCACCTCCGTTGTGGCCGGCTACTAGGATTATGTAGCTTCCGAATCCGGCGGACCCCATACCCGGCTGAATTCGACTCCTCGCATTTCCACCAGTCATGTGGACACAAGCGTGATCTCCGGCCAGGAGAGTGTTTACTCCAATGAAGCCGCGGCGATGATTCCATGATCACCGCAGTCTCCAAAACTTTATAGCAACCCTGGCAAGTTGCTTCCACTGTCAAGACCAACTGGTGGGTGCAATTGTTTTTGCGCGATCTCTTTGCCTCCGAACGCATTGGCTTTTTCGCCCAGTCCTATTGCCCTCAAGCTTGTACCCAAGCACTCTCTAGGCAAGCGCACAAATCATGAAAGTAACCGACACTACCCTACACGTCTCCTACTCTGCAGAAATGCTGGGTAGTGGCCCGGACCTGCCCCCAGCTTTGCCGAATCATCCTGCACAGAGCGACGACCATTGATGGCGGTAAGTCCATAGTCTTCTGCCTGCCTTTTTTTGCTGCGAGTGCCGCCGTCAGTCTCAATTACATCCAGGCCCACAAACACGCACCCGATTCGTTGCCCTCATTTGTGCGGCTATGTTTTCCTTCGGGGGATTGTTCCTGATCGTGCATGGCATCCGCGGCATGGTCCGCAAATCCAGCTAGAGGCGCGAGGCCGCCAAGTTTCCTGACCAGCCGTGGCTATTTGACTTTCAGTGGAATCCGCACGGCGCATCTTTCTCCGCTTTCAACGCGATGCTTGGCCGCCTGCTGGGTGCCCTGGCCTGGAACTCATTCTTAATCCCATTTTTCTGGATTGGACTAACACAGCGGGGAGCGTGATTCTTTGCGGTTGTAGCTGCAAACTCCCCACCACGCTAGCCGGCACGCCGCCGAACCTACTGGGAAATCGAAGCCCGCGGTCAGGCCAAAGGCGCCGACTATGAAGCCTATTTCTTGATTCCCGTCTACAAAAGCTCTTAAGTGTCGAATAGAGAGGCGAGCGCCAACCTCCCAACGCAACTGGCTACTCTCGGGGCTCTATCCGAGAACAGAAGTGTTTGCTGAGTTGTGTAACGGCCGCCTTCTGAGGCGGGCGGAATTTGCAGCGTATTTGTCTCCGCCACTCATTGCGACATCCGCAGCCCCTCGGCTAGAATCATTCATTTGCAGAGCCAAGGAAAGGCGTATCCGACCACTCATGCACGAAATCCGCGTTCACAACACCTACTCCGGCAAGGTGGAACCGTTCATTCCCCAAGCGCCGAACGAAGTGAAGATGTACACCTGCGGCCCCACCGTTTACGATTTCGCGCACATCGGTAATTTCCGCACCTTCGTGTTCCAGGACGTGCTGCGACGTTTTCTGAAATTTCGCGGCTTCCGCCTCAACCACGTCATGAACCTCACCGACGTGGACGACCGCATCATTGCCAACTCTGCGGCTGCCGGTGTCAGCATCCGCGACTACACCGAGAAATTTATCCAGGCGTTTTTTGTCGATTGCAAGACGCTCAGCGTGGAATCTCCCGAGCACTGGATCCGCGCCACGGACTATATCGACGACATGGTGGCCCTGATTCAGCGCCTTCAGAAGAATACCTACACCTACGAGAGCGAAGGCTCAATCTATTACCGCATCTCGAAATTCAAGAATTACGGAAACCTTTCGAAGATCGATTTGAGCGGCATGCAGGTCAACGCGCGCGTCGACAACGACCGCTACGAAAAAGAAAGCGCCCGCGATTTTGCGCTCTGGAAGGCTCCTAAGCCCGGCGAGCACTTCTGGGAAGCTCCGATAGGCGCGGGACGCCCGGGTTGGCACATTGAATGCTCCGCCATGGCCATGAAACTTTTGGGGGAAACGCTGGACATTCACACCGGCGGCATCGACCTATCCTTTCCGCACCACGAAAACGAAATCGCGCAAAGCGAGGCTGCAACAGGGAAGCAGTTTGTGCGCTATTGGCTCCACTCAGAGCATTTGCTGGTGGAAGGTGAGAAAATGTCGAAGTCCGCGGGCAATTTCTATACCCTGCGAGACCTTTTCGCTAAGGGGTATAAACCCTCGGCACTTCGCTTTGCTCTATGCAGCGTCCCATATCGCCGGCAGTTGAATTTCACCTTTGATGGATTGCAGCAGGCCACCAGTTCCGTGGAGCGCTTGCGCAATTTTGCGGCACGATTGAAGGACGAAAAGTTCCCGACCGTCAAGCAATCCTCGATGGCCGAGCGCATCGCCAAGGCCGCCGGCGATTTCGATGCGGGGCTCTCCGACGACCTCAATACCGCGCAGGCCCTGGCTGCCATGTTCGACTTCGTCCGCGATATCAACATCGCCATGGATAAGGGTGAATTCCAGCAGAACGATGTTGTTCCCGCGCAGGAATTCCTGTCGAGTTTCGACAAGGTTTTCGCCATCGTCGAGGACAACGACGTGGAAAAGCTCAAGAACCTTGGCTATGACGATGGCACCGGCGGTGCCACCGACACCGAGATCGAAAAACTGGTTGCCGAACGCCAGGCCGCCCGCCAGCGGCGAGACTTTGCCGCCTCCGATCGTCTCCGCAAGGATCTCTCCGATCGTGGTATAATTATTGAAGATACGAAAGACGGGAACGTTCGCTGGAAACGCAAATGACGCACTATCTCAAACGCGGCCGTGAAGCAGTTGGCCCTCGTGTCCCCCGCAAGTTTCGACCGGCGAACCTTCGCCCGTGTCTCTACAGCGTAGATTAAGTCCGCACAATTCGGAACGATGCCCCTGGAGTCATTTCCAGGCCTGTCCGCTGCATTTCCCCTATCGCCATATCAACCCTCGCTAAACGATTCTTGGAGGAATCATGACCACTGCCACCGAAACAAAATCAGCTGCCCTCGCAAAACTGCCCAGCATTAAAACGTCCCTCCCTGGACCCAAAGCTCAGGAAGTGATCGCCTACGACAAAAAATTCATGTCGCCTTCCTTGACACGCGATTATCCCCTAGTCGCGCAACGTGCCTACGGGTCAATCGTGGAAGATCCCGACGGCAACAAATTCTTGGACTTTGCCGCTGGCATCGCCGTCTGTTCCACCGGACATTGCCACCCGAAAGTGGTCGAAGCCATTCAGAAACAGGCCGCGGAAATGATTCACATCGCGGGAACGGACTTCTATCACTACCACATGCCGATGTTAGCGGAGCGGCTCGTCGCCACCATGCCCAGTTCGCACAGGTGGAAGGTGTTCTTCGGCAATTCCGGCACGGAAGCCGTTGAAGGCGCGATGAAACTGGCCCGCTACCACACCAAGCGCGACAAGATCGTGGCGTTTTACGGCTGCTTCCACGGCCGCACATTTGGCTCGCTCTCTCTGACCGCTTCGAAAAACACCCAGCGCAAGGGGTTCGGCACGCTCCTCGGCGGCATCGAGCATATTCCCTATCCGTACGCCTACCGCTGCGCGCTAGGCCACACCAACGAAACCTGCGGCCGAGAAATTATCGAACTTCTCGAACAGCAGATCTTCAAGCGCCTCTTTGCTCCGGAAGAAGTCGCCGCGGTCATCGTGGAACCCATCCAGGGCGAGGGCGGGTTCATCCCTGCGCCGCTGTTTTTCCTTCAGGAGCTGCAGCGCATCTGCAACCAGCATGGCATTATGCTGATTCTCGACGAAGTGCAGGCAGGCATGGGCCGCACGGGAAAAATGTGGGCCTACGATCACGCAGGAATCACGCCAGACATCGTACTCACGGCGAAGGGAATTGCCAGCGGCATGCCTATCAGCGCTTTCATCGCCAAAGAAGAAGTGATGAACTGGAAAGTAGGTTCGCACGGCACCACCTACGGCGGGAATCCGGTTTGCGTGGCGGCGGCCCTGGCCACCCTCGACCTGGTGGAGTCTGGCTTAATGGCCAATGCGGAGAAGATCGGGAACTATATCTTCGGCAAGATCTCCGATTGGCCGAAGCGCTTCAAGATTCTCGGCGACATTCGCGGTAAAGGCCTGATGATAGGCGCGGAATTCGTTCGAGATCAGCGCACCAAGGAAAAGGGACAGGATCTCCGCGACAAGGTGGTTGACACCGCATTCCACAAAGGACTTCTGACTCTCGGCTCCGGTGAGAATTCCATTCGCATGTCGCCGCCGCTCATCATCGATCAGGAGCAGGCCGATTGCGCCATACGCATCATGGAAGAGAGCATCGCCGAAGTGGAAAAAACTCTCTAGCATTTCCCGAGCGGGTGCCTCCCCACGCCGCACTTGCGTGGGGGTCTGGGGCCGACATCTAAGGCACTCCTTCGCCTTACGACATTCCCTGGCGCTTTCTCAAGCATGAATCTTCATACTATTGTTAGTATCTGTATATACAGTAATAAGATCAATCTCCTCTCCCACATTGCTTTCGCAATCGTAAAGTGGAAAGGCTGCCACGGCCTGCAGGGCAAAGTCTCTTTGTCCACCGAAAACGAAAAACTGGAAGCTCTGGGCATTGGCGCCAAAGGCGAGCGTTACGCCCACTGGTATTTGCGGCGGTTGGGCTACATATCTCTCGCCCGCAATTACGCTGGTGGGCTTTGACTGGCCAACTCAGGCTTTTGTGGAGGTGCGCACACGGGCCACGGCAAAGAAAAGTCAGGCCTGCCGGAATTGAGCATCACGCGTGAAACGCACGAGCTCTTCGTCTGTGCCGCCAATCTGTTTCTCCGCGAGTGGCACTGGATTGTCCTGTGCGGTTCGACGTTGTCGCCATCGATAATTTACCTGAGGCTCCGCCCACGGTGCGGCTTCACAAAGACGCCGTAAGCTCTGGCATTCGGCGACCTTACCCTTCTCGAATCTGACAATTGCCCTTGCGCACTTCCCGTTTGCTCCAGTCGATGTACAATACGAGGCTTAAAGTCAGGCTCGCACCCAGTAGGGCCGAACTTCGCGGAGGTCGAATTGCCGGAGTTACGTAAAGATCCAATTACAGGGAGGTGGGTAATCATCTCCACGGAACGGGGCAAGCGCCCCATGGATTTTTTGCGCGAAAGCGTATTTCCCGGGCCTCCCCTCAATTGCCCCTTCTGCCCGGGCAATGAAGCGAAGACGCCGCCGGAGATTCTCGCCTACGGCCGCAATGGCACCGGCGCGAACACATCTGGATGGAATATCCGCGTCGTGCCGAATCGATTTCCCGCTCTGGGCATTGAAGGGGAACTGGACCGCGAAGGCGAAGGCCTGTTCGACAAGATGAACGGCATCGGCGCGCACGAAGTCATCATCGAAACGCCGCAACACCAGACCACCCTGGCGCAACTGCCGCAAAAAGCAGTGGAAGACGTTTTTTGGGCCTATCGCGACCGCATGCTCGACTTGAAAAACGACAAGCGCTTCCGCTACGTCCTGATTTTCAAGAATCATGGCGAAGCTGCGGGAGCTTCGCTCGAGCACCCGCACTCCCAACTGATCGCCCTGCCGATCGTGCCCGCGCCGCGTGCGAGAAGAGGTGGACAACTGCTGGCATTATTACGACGAAAAAGAGCGCTGCATCTTTTGCGACATTATCCGCCAGGAGCGCGACACCGGAGAGCGCGTGATCGGCGAAAACGAACACTTCATCACCGTGGCTCCCTATGCGCCGCGGTTTCCGTTCGAAATGTGGCTCCTTCCGAAAGTGCACGGTTCCGCCTATGAAAATAACCAGAGCTCGATGTACGCCAGCCTCGCGCACATGATGAAGGATACGCTGATGCGACTCGAAGCCGTTCTGGACCGCCCGGCATACAACTTCATGATCCACACCTCGCCGATCGGCGAAGAGATCAACGACCACTACCACTGGCACATTGAAATCATTCCCAAGCTCACGAAGGTGGCCGGATTCGAATGGGGCACCGGCTTCTACATCAACCCCACGCCGCCCGAAGAATCCGCGCGATTCCTGCGCGAAGCGCAGATCGAAGAACCTGCCAAGAAGAAGTAATTAAGCAACGCATTTTGTTTAAACCGCCGCGATGCCCATCGCGCTAGGCGCTACCGCCGCGTTAATTCGAACCAGACATCCGCGGTAGCAACCGTCCGGAGCGGCGCACGTACGCCCGATACTCTTCACCAAATATTGCCACCAATCCTCGCTCCTCTGCCGGAATCACTAGCAGCAGGATAAGTAACGCCGCCACCATCGCCATTACCAGCATGAACCAACTCGCCTCCAGCAGCCCCAGGGCAACAAACATGGTAATGCCTGTGGTATAGAGCGGATGCCGTACCCACCGATATGGCCCGAACGTAACCAGCTGCTGTTCGCGCTTGGTCAGCACCGTTTCGCTTACATTACGCCCTAGTGAGCCGAGAACCCACGCCACCGCTGGGAAGACCAACAAGCCCAAAATGAAACCAATCCAACGCATCCACTCGGGCGCCGCGAACGAACCCCAGCCCATCCATTGCGGCCTCGCCAGATAGGCGAACACGGGAAAAATTAGCAGCAGCGCTGTCATCGCGCGGGTCGCCAGAAGAAAACCGCCTTCCTGCCGCCGCGAAATCGTCTCGCCTTGCTGCCGAGCCCGCCGCCGGTAGAAACCCGATATCCCCACGGCACCCAGCAAAATCACCAACGCAAACCATTGGAACATTCTGTCCTACCTTTGAACCCAAGTTTCGTGACCGCTGCCGAAAACGGGATGATTAACCTGGTTCGAAGCTATAGATTCCGAATCTAAACGGCAACCACTTGTTACTGTTGCCACGGTCGTGGTATGCAACAGCATTCTTGCAGTGTCGAAAGTGATTATTTTCTCTTAGCAACAGGGAAATTTAGGGGAAACGTTCCAAGAACGCTGACTGACAGAGCGCTGGAATCTTCGCTATACTTGTAGGGTTGAGGCGCGGTACCCAAGTGGTAAGGGAGAGGTCTGCAAAACCTTTATGCGTGGGTTCGATTCCCACCCGCGCCTCCAATTTATCCGCTTACTAGTGTGTGACTTAGAACTCCCATTTTCTCCGCGTACCTCTGGTGTACCTTTCGCTTCCATTAGCGCCACGGGATCTTGTTCCCAAGCACGCTTCAAATCCTGCTCAAGTTGTTCTTGGCGAGAGTGTACTCAAGGCGAGTAGTGACGCTCGGTTGTCCGTACGCTTTGGTGGCCAAGGAGAACCGAAACTCTTTCCGATTGGCACCCCTGCCAATAGTAGTTGAACCGCGAAAGTATCGCGGAAACGATGTGCGTGGCCGTTTGGTATCGCGGCGAGCTCGAACAGTTTTGCAAGCCTCCTACGCCAACTTCCCACGATTGTGTCGAGCTTGTCGATGCCGTTCCAGAAGTAATGCACTAGTGTCACTTTTGGGCACGCCTCGACGTAAAACCCATCCAGGGCGAGGGCGGGTTCTTACTTCAACGATGCAATACGTCGGCACGAGTGATGCTCAGGCTGCAGAAGCTGCCCAGGCCGCGTTGATGCGAGTCTTCTAAGACGCAACAGAAAACGTGTTCTGTTGCGTTTTGCCGATATGAAGCACACTGCCGCAAGGACTTAGCCCCACGCAGCGGTTCGGCAATCCAAGTGTAATGTTGCGTTTCTTAACCTCGACTCGCTTACAATGAGGTCATGCGGTGTACCCCTTGGCTGAGGGTTGGGAAGAAGGACGCGCCACGCTCGGGATGAGGGCGTTGGTGATCCGCGGCAGCTAAGCGAGGTGGTTCAACGACATCGCCAATTCGGGCAACTCCAACCGCATCTCAGACTGCCAACTCGAAGCAAGAGGGCTTATGGCCGAGCCGTACTTTTGAGAGAGATACGTCAGAAGAAGGGGGCCGCCTAGCAATCCCACCGCCTAAAGGTTTGCTGACAGGAGCGGCCCCAGTCAGTCCCCACAACTACTTGCAGGTCTTGCTCACCATTTTGACCGACTCGACTTTAAGGTCGCCGTGTTCGTCGTTGCTTTTTTTCATGCCGGACGTGGCGTCTTTGGCTTCTTCCTTCATGTTGTGCATCGTCACGTTGGAAACCGCGCCCTTGACCGCTATCGTGTGCCCCACATGATCGCCAAGTGCTACCGTGTCGCTCTTGAGGTCCCACGTGCTGCCATCGTTGCCGTTAAGTACGTACGAGGTAGAGCTGCTGCCTTGAGCCAGGCAGCCAGTGATCGTGCGTTCCTTTGCTTTTGATTTGCCGCTGCTGGTTGTGTCTTGCGCGACGGAAACATTCACCGCCGCAGCCAGCAGCAGCCCCCAAACGATTGCAATTCCGGAAGTTTTCATAATTTCTCCTCTCCAGTCCTATGTTAAAGATGGGCCTGGAATTGAGTGGAATGTAGACGAATTGTTCGCGAACAACTATCAACGGAACGCTGTAATTTGCCTTCGGGCGTTTTGAGTAGGTAATGACTGGTAGGAGAACTTCCCTCGGTAGGAGGGTCGAGATCGCCGCCTGCACCGTGCTCAGGGTAGACCAACGAAAGGGGCTTCTCTGGCCTTGAAAAGCTCGTGAGAAGCCCCATTCTCTGCATTATATCCCATGCTATATTCGGTTCAAATTCCTGTCTTCAGACTCTTCTTCTCGAGATGCCTCATGCGTTTCTATTTCACCCGGTCGGCATCAGGGGGCTTTTTCGACCCCTTCAACCAATTCGCTTTCGAGGTCCTGCTCTTCGTCAAACAGCTCGGCGATGCTTTTCCGACGTTAAGGCCTTCGCTCTTGCGGTCCCCTGAGAGCCACCCGATTGCCTGCTGCTAGGAATATCCAATGTTTCTTCCTCGAATTTGGAGCTGAAGCTTTCCCCTGGCTCTTTGGATTTCTTGAGATGGTCGCCACAGCTTGCGTCGTCTGCGAAGAACGCTGGTTGTGATTTTGTTTCCTTCGTCGCGTGGATCCCTGCCTCTTCTCGGAATGATTTCTCTGCGTGTTCTTCTTCATAGTGTTTCCTCCCTCCTACATTGTGCCTTCACTTACGACCCGTCCACGTCTGCGCGCGCGCGTCGTCACGTCCTCTCACGCCACACCGCCACGCAAAACCGGAACCGCTTTGCGTCGTCTTCGCACCGATACAACCACGTACCGTGCCTCGCACATTGCAAGGGGTTTGCGCCCGGCTCCTCCACTAGAAAGGGACGCTCCGGTGCGTTCACCACGGTAAAATAGCCATTCATATGGTCGTAGCGCACGCTGCATCCCATAAAGTTGCAATGATAGGACGCCATGGTCTGGACGTGGTCGTCTGGATGCGGCTTTCCACTGTATTCCCTTGACTTCATACTTCATCCGATGATTATCGCGGGGACAAATCGGTCTGAGCGTCTCACTCAATACGAGCTCGAGAGTTTCCTTCATCAATCCTCCATTCCGGGCTTAGCTTTTCAAGCAGGCATGCGATACGCCAACGGATAAATCACATGAAATAGCCCACTACTTAGACGCGAGCGCGGTTGCCAACCAAAGCGTGATAGATGAACAGAACGATGACTGCGCCGACTACCGCGACTAGGATGCTGTAAAGATTTACGCCAGTCACCCCCATGTGGCCAAAGGTGTTGAAGAGCCAGCCGCCCGCAACAGCCCCGACGATTCCTAACACAATGTCCATCACAATGCCTTCGCCGGATTTGTTGACAATCTTACTGGCGATGAAACCCGAAATGAGCCCGAGAACGATCCATGCTAAGAATGACATTTGAGCCTCCTATGTACCTAACCGCAGAGAAGAGGGAAACTTCCCTAACTTTCCTATTTGGCTAATCCGCCCGCCAGCTGTTCATCGTTCATTCTGAATCTTTGTCAGATATTTGGAATACATGAACCACTGCAGACAATTCAAATTCGTCATCCAGAGGGCCGAAGTCTGTACCGTTGTGTACACTTTCAGGTTTTGATTTTCTATTCCAGCTCGTGAAGTTTTCCTTGGAGGGTCAAGCGAGCGAGGAGAACGTCAATCAGCCTGCAAATCTTCGGGAACCGGTGGTCTGACCAATCGAATACAAAAATCTTTGCTTGTTCGAGCAGAATCTGTGTTGGGGTCATTTCCTCTGGGAGTCCTTTCCCCGGTAACCCCGTATCCGCTCAGACAAGCGAATCATCAATGCTGACCGAGTGGTAGGATCGCAGTGCGTACCAATCAGCGTCCTACCCAGGCAGCACGGAAACAACTTTGCATTCGTTACCCGGTGCACGCGGTACCTGAAGAAAACTGAAGCAATCGGGTAGGTTTCTTGACCTCTTCACAAGTGGCTTAGACACAAAGTTTTTGAATGGTAGGCACCAGTTCTTCAACTAGTTTGGCTTTATCTACAAGCTTGGATGCACCGTAACCGTTTGAAAGCTCCACAGTCTCCTCATCCATCATGAGTGAAATTGCCAAAACGCATCCGGCTGCGCCTTGCAATTTAGACCTTACGAAGTCTGGCGCGAACTTGGACTCATCACGCATGTGGACGTCCAACAGTACAAGGTGGGGTTTCAGTTCCTCAGTCTTTTGGATGGTTTCGCCGAAATTACTGGCTTCACCTACAATTTCTATCCGAGGTTCTTCGTTGAGAAATCTGCGAATCGTACCGCGCATAATTTCGGAGTCATCCGCAAGCAATACCCGAATCGGAAAAAGAGAACTCGGTTCACTCGGGGCTTTTTCACTCATAATTCAGCTGCCTTGAAGGAAACATCCATAGCATCGCAATACCTCGAACATCGCAGCAAATCATCCCACAACTATCAGGGTTTTCGTTTCGCTGTCAATTCATCGGCTCGTTGCTGCACAGCTTGTTCATGCATACGAATGGCCGTCAATAGTGCGAGCGATACTATCAGTGGCGTTTCTTCTGCCACGACGTCGTGCAATTTCGACGACAGTTCGGTCACCCGACGGAGAATGTTCGGCTGCTCGTCCTGCGGCTTCTCCGCAAGCAATGCGTAAGCGGCAGTTGCTATCCTGTCTGTGCATTGCATCGTCTGCTTATAGGTCTCGCTCTCGATAATGCGACCCTTTTTGTTGCGTCTCACAGGTACCTCCTCGTAGCCTCCTCGCCACACTAGTGTAGTCCCTTCCTCCGCTGCACTTCACGCATCGGAGAACGCCGAAAGTGCGGTCATCTTCTATATTTGTCTATACGGCTGGAGAGGAGCGGTGGCAGGCATCGGTCAGGGGTCCCACCACCGCCTAAAGCAGTTGGTATTGATCTTATATAAGGCATTTGGGTTTCCATCTCGAGGACTCCTCCGTATGCACCGCATTTCAGTGATTTACCGCATACGTTCTAGAACTACCGCACATAGAAAGAGTGAAGCTTTTTCAATCCCGGCTGTATTTCTTGCCGGGCTTGAGATTTGTGGTCAAGAGTAGGCGAGCCAAGCTCTCTTGAGTTACTCAGATGAGGGATTTTGAAGTACCGAGCTATAAAATAGCCACGAGGCTCGACTACTCTTGCACAAGGGCAGTGTATCTGCATATCGCGGTTTGTTGTTCTCGAGGAAAGCTAGTTTTTATTTCGCCGACTGGATGTCGAATGATTCGTAG
Source organism: Candidatus Acidiferrales bacterium (assembly GCA_963741365.1). GTDB lineage: Bacteria > Acidobacteriota > Terriglobia > Acidiferrales > UBA7541 > Acidiferrum. The sequence continues at coordinate 650,816 of CAVUHY010000014.1, forward strand.
CCAGATTCATCGGAGTTAGGGAAGAAAGTTCTTCCTTGCAGCAAGGAATCTACTCCTGTAAGTAGCACATCTCCAACTTCACTCTTATTAACAAATCCCTCTGCCCCTGTCTGACGAATATGCTGAACGATTTCTTGCCCGCTGTGCATCGAGAGAATAAGGATTAGGATGTGCGGATTCAGCTTCTTGATTTGCTTTGCAGCAGAAATCCCGTCGAGTTTGGGCATCGTCACATCTAAGATTGCCAGATCTGGATTCGTTTCGAGCGCCTTTATAAGAGCTTCAAAGCCATCGCTGGCTTCACCACAGACTTCTAGGTCTGGCCGCAACGAAATGATTGCGCATACGCCTCTGCGTATTATTTCATGGTCGTCTACGACTAAGATTCTCATACGGGGGGCTCGCATGGAACTAGTGCTCAGATTACAGGTGTTATACGGGGTTCGACATAAGCGATTCGCTGTTATTGTGTCTGAGTAAGACCACAGTTTATACGGTGTCAGGTAACAAAATGAGCCGCTCCTGACTTGCGACAAGGAAGATCTGTTGAGGAGGCTGCAGATCTGGTTCAGCAAGCCCTTGTAGAGATCCGCACCATGTCGCATCTACTTCATCCTCCGCTGTTGGACGAAGTCGGACTGGAGTCTGCGATTAGGGTTTTCATAGAAGGATTTGCACAACGCAGCAAGATTGACGTTAATCTCATGGTCGCACCAGGCCTCGAGCGCCTCTCACCTGATCTGGAGATTGCGATTTTTCGCGTTATTCAGGAATGTCTCACAAATGTTCACCGTCATTCTGGGAGCTAGAAGGCCGAGGTTCGCTTGGCTCGCAAGCATGGCTGTATACATCTCGAAGTCAGCGACGACGGTAAAGGTATCCCCTTGGATAAGCAGCTCGATCTCAACTCGCCTGCCACGCTTGGAGTTGGATTTCGGGGGATGCGGGAGCGAATAATACAGCTGGGCGGCACACTTCAGGTCCATTCAAATGGCAACGGTACGAGTGTCGGGGCCACGCTGCCAATTGAGAAGGTGAGAACACAACAAGCCAACCTGTAGTGTTTTGAGATTCCGAGGCTCTCAACTTAGTGGAATCGCTACCGCATACTCCAATCAACCGCTTGTCGGGACACAATATACAAGTCGCTAATGAGCGGTGCGGGCAAATGGTAAACCGGAAGCGGTGCACAGGATTAAATCAAACCGCGATGGGCGCTTTCGATTGGGATGAATGTCCTTGATGCAATGCAACCGGCGGCGCAGTTGCGAGATGCATACAATGTGACGGCGCAGGATGGCTCTTCGTCGGAGGAAAACACTGGAAATGACATCCCGAAAGAACATTAAAGCTGTACGCAGATTCCGTGTGCGTCAACTGAATGTCCTGCGTGGAGCTGAAGAGAGCAAAGCAACTGGGATTTTGCCTTTCTATGCTTCAGGCTTCGGTTTGAGTTGATCTGCCAGCCCACCATAAAACTTTACCTGTTATCCGCCAGTCCGATTCTGTCGCTAATAATACGGACTCATTTTCGCGTTGGTCTGAAACCAATGCCTCGGTGTGATCGAATCTTAGAAACCGTGACACAACTAGCTGTTTCGTATTCTTATTCCAAGCCACGACAATTTGCCCTGATAGTCTATCGCGCCTAATCTCGGAGGTATCAACTGCGATGAGATACCCATCGAGGATTAGAGGAGACATAGAGTTGCCTCTCACCCGAAAACTGATTGTCCGTTCCGGGTGTGGACACCACGACGCCGGGGCCGCCCATAGGGATTCTGGCTTCAACTGGTCCAAATCGCTCACGCCTTCCGAGTTTTCGCCAAGCGTTGTCGCAGCGACCGGAAGGATCGGAACGGTGACGAAGTCCTTAGGCGTTAAAGAGAGTTTCTTTCCTACTCCGGCGTTGACGATGCGTAAGGCAGGTGCATTATGCTGGCGCAACCGACGATGAGCAGCTGGGAGAACTCGGAATATGTCTGCGGTAGTCAGACCTGCACGTCCCCAGTAAAACCATGCGGCCGGATCATCCGCGAGATTGCCTAACTGGATGTATGCTTCTGCGCTTGGTTCTGCTTGTCCGCGCTCCCAACGCGACACTGTCATCGCGGATGTGTTCAATCTCCTGGCAAATTCGCCCTGAGTAAGTTTGAGAAACCGGCGAAGCGATAAGATTTCACGCGACCAGTCAGATTTTGGGGAGGTGCGACGCATTACAAGTCAGCCCACTGGCAGCCAATTTACGATGTGATCCCACAAAGCAAAATACACCGTTCATCCTAGCTACTCCATGCTAGGAAACAAAATCTGAGCAGAGCTTTTGTATCGTGGGAATCAATTCCTCGCAGAGATTGCTTTTGTCTAGAAGCAAAGTTGCTCCAAAGCTATTTGAGAGTTCGCGTGTCTCATCATCCGTAGAAAGCGACATGGCCAAGATGCGCTCAGCGGAACCCGTAAGGACAGACTTGATAAACTCAGGTTCTATCTCGGATTCAACACGCATATGCACGTCCATTAGTACGACTCTCGGTTTCAGCTCGGAAGCCTTTTGCAGCAATTCCTTAAAGTTGCTTGCTTCCCCAACGACTCTCAAAAGACGTTCATCCTCCAGGAAATCTACGATCACACGGCGTAACACGTCGGAATCATCTGCAAGCAGAACACTAACGATGGGGGAATTGGGCATCTCACCGATGAGGAAAGGTTCCTGTACACTCATAACGAACCTTCATCAAATCAAGCTAGACTGGAATGTTAAAACTAGCGCCGGGGGCGACATTTGTCAACACTGCGTTTCGATAAATTCAGTTAGTGCCGCATAATCGCGCAAACCGGAAGAGAGGTTGATTCTGGATTCCTAGCGGGGTTTTAACATTGAGTTTCCCTCTGGCGTTTTACTTACGTGATTAACAGTCACGGCTAGGCCAGGGGCGCTTTGCTATACTTTCCGCGCTTTTTTTCCACGCAAGTTGCGCTCCAGTTTGGCCTTCTGAAAGGAATAATTTCTGTTACGCTTTTTGTAGACATTTCAGGCTCCTCAACAGGTTGACTTGTTTCAGGGGCGCGTTCGGATTGCTCTCCGTTCTCCGTTCGCGTCCCGGACTCAATCAGCAAGCGAGAGACAACGGCATTTATGTCTGAACCACATTTCTTGTTAGCATCTAAGTTTTTTGCGCTTCGGCGCCACGCTTGCCAAAAGGAATCGGTTTACACCACGGACCAAATCACTGCTATTCCGCCCCAGTACTGACTTGATTGCATACGGCGATAGGCATTAGGCACATTCGATTGGGCTGAATGTCCCTCGATCTGCTGACCTGCGATCAGAGTGTATAGATACAAGTCGAATCAGCGCGCGGGAAGAACTGCGTAGCGGGCGATCACGAAGCCCATCGCACCGCCAAAGAAAACGTCGGACGGAAAATGGTTGCTGCTGGTGATGCGAGAAAAGCAGATGGCTCCGGCCAAGCCGTACGCAACGTACGGAAGCCAGCGATGATTGCGATAGCGACGGGCAATGACGGTAGCAACGGAAGTGGCAATCATGGCGTGGCCGGAATAAAAACCACCAGAGTGCAAGGGATTGTGCGTCCCATTGAAAAAGCTGTCAGTATAGGGACCGTTGCCTGCGTACTGCAAGGGTTGCTTTCGGCCGGTGATACCCTTGAATCCCAGGTCCAGCACATAGCCGTCGGCAACGGCTTCGGCGATGAGAAGCGCGGTGTTCTGAGCGTACGAATCTTTTTTGACAAAACCGACAGTGTACATTGCCGCCGGAACTGCTATGAGGAAGGCTTCGCTGTTGGTGCCGCTAAAGACACGGTTGAATCCGTTGAAACTAGTTGTGTTGTGGAAATACGGAGCGGTGTGAGCATCGGTGGCGATAAAGGCAGAGGTGACGCCGACCACAGCGACAGTGGGTAGCCAGTGTTCGCCTTTGGCCAAATGAAATGAAAACAGCCAGATGTCTTTCTGATCGGCTAAGAAATTCGTGGGCAGCTTGCGGAGAGACACATTACGATCGATGTCGGCCGGGATCGGCGGCCCGGAAGCGACGGCGGCTGTAGCATTTGAGGGTGTGGACTCCTGGCAGAAAGCCCGGGTTGTGGTGGTGAATGCTATGGCGATCACACCGAAACGAAGCAGTGCGCCGAAGCCTGTGCCGACGAGACATGGGAGTAGTCTAGTACGGATGCCTGCCAGGGGATGTAGGGTGATTGGTGGAGGAGAGGCTCACGGGAAAGGGAGTGAGGCTGCAATTAATTTCAAGGGTGAGCTTGCAAAAAAATAGCATCGCTTGCCAGCGTAAATTCATTGCTTCTCGAAGGCCTCAATCGCGGCAAATTTCCGCTCTACGTGTGGTTCTTTACGCGAAGCACCTGAATGCAACTCACAACCCTCCCCGGCGGGGGCACCGCACGTAGGACAGGGGACGGAGGATACTTGTTCGGACGTGAGTTCCCTCTTCTTCATGTTGACAGAATGCAATTACACGCAGTCGCGAATCTATACAATTTTGGACACTGCCTGGCCTTCGTCGCATAAACGGGATCACCGGACAAATCTGGAGCTTGGAGCCGGGGTTTGTCTGTAATCTCACCGCCGAGAGACCACAGCTTGCGCTTACTGGGTCCGCTTTACAGACGCCTGTGAAGTTCATGCTGCGGGAAACGAACCGGAAGAAAAGTGGCCCCTGCAATTGTCCGGCACGACTTATCGGGCACCAGCTTTCTAATCTGTCAAAAGTCCAGGTCGTAATTAAGTTTTCCAGGTACCCTTTCTCCTCCTCATGGGTGTCAAAGATGCAGGTTGATGATTGCACTTCATGAAGACTTGCGACTCACTGCTATTGATGATTCTCACCATCTCCTCGGCGCCCGTCTCGCCTTTCTTGCTCTGTGCGGCAATTTATGGGTGTGCGCTGACAGCTGCCGCATTCCCAGGCCAGACGGCACATCCTCCAGAAGGAACAGGCAAAATCACAGTGAATGTCAACTCCGTGCTGGTGCCAGTCGTGGTAAGGGACTCCAAGGGCCGTGCGGTAGGCGATTTAAAGAAAGAAGATTTCCAGGTTCTCGTTAAAGGTAAACCTCAAGTCATTACTAATTTTTCCGTCGAGCATCGCACAAAAACAAGGAGCGGCGCAGAATCCAACAATGCAACCCCAATTACTCCCAATATCGTAAATCCCCCACCAAGAAGACCGGAACGTTTCTTAGTTTATTTGTTCGATGACATGCATATCGACGTTGCTGATCTACCACGAGTCCAGAGTGCAGCAACTAAAATTCTAAACGAGTCGCTCACCGATACCGATTTGGCTTCGGTGATGTCTTTCTCGGGAGCGAACAGCGGTTTGACGAAAGATCGAGCGAAACTACTTGAAACAGTGAAGAAGCTGAGGGTGCAGTCATTGTACCGGCACGACGACCACTTCATGCCCAAACATCGACTACTACCAAGCTGATTTGATCGAGAACAAGGCCAACCAGCAAGCTCTTGAACTCGCAATGGCGGATTACGTTACTTGCGCACAACTAGTCGACGCCACGCCCAGCTTGCTCGAAGCGGTAGTGAGATCGACAGCCGCACCGACAGTTGCAGTGAGTGACGCAGATGTTCAAGTAACACTCGCTGCGATGAAGAAGTTGGTCCGAATCTTGGGAACTCTACCTGGGCAGCGAACGTTGTTTCTCGTCTCTCCGGATTTCCGACCTATTCGTCGCAGGCGATGGCCGCCAAGTCGGAGATTTTTGAACTAGCGAGCCGATCAGATGTAATCGTCAGCGCCTTGGATGCACGTGGTTTATACTCTTCGGAAATGGATGCCAGTCAGAGGGGAGGTTCATCCGCCCTCGATCTAGTAACGGGACAACATTCGCAATATCAACGGACCGCTATGAGTTTGAACGAGAATATCATGGCAGAACTTGCGAACGGAACCGGAGGAAGCTTTTTTCATAACAGCAACGATCTTGAGGGAGGATTTAGAAGTTTGACGGAGCCGCCAGAGTACATGTACCTGCTGGAATTTTCGCCTGGGAATCAGAAGCCGGATGGCAAATACCATCCACTGAAGGTGATCGTGGACAAAGAGAAGTTGAAGGTGCAGGCGCGAGCGGGATATTTCGCGCAGAAGCCACCAAAT
>CAVUHY010000015.1:0-61897 GCA_963741365.1 Candidatus Acidiferrales bacterium
TGGGCATACGTTGGCTCGATCGCCGCAATTTACGGCACCGCCTACGGCATCATGGTTTCTACCAAAGTCGCCCTCTTGCTCTGCCTCCTGTTGCTTGGCGCCGCCAACTATTACATTGTGAAAAACATCGGAACGCCCTCAACCGGTAGTGGAATCAAGAGCCTGGTTCGTTTTGGAGAAGTGGAGATCGGTATCGGCCTGACGGTGATTTTGGTGGCGGCCTCACTTACTTCGCAGCCTCCGGGCGCCGATCTCACCCAGGATCGCGTAACGCTTCACGAAATCGCCGCGCGCTTCGCGCCGCGCATGCCGCGATTCAGCAGCCCGCCGCTCGCTTCGCTCTCAGAGCCTACTGAACAAATCTACAAACGAGCCGAAGCCACCGGCCAAAGCCTTCCTCCGGCCTACGTTCCGGGACAAACTTCTTGGCACCCGGACACGCCCGGTGACATCGCCTGGTCCGAATACAATCACAATTGGGCCGGCCTAATTGTCTTTCTGATGGGTATTCTCGCGCTGCTCTCGCGCAGCCGCTATTTTTCCTGGGCAAAAATCTGGCCGCTTGCGTTTCTGGGCTTGGCCGTATTTTTGTTTTTGCGCGCTGATCCCGAAAACTGGCCCCTCGGTCCGAACGGTTTCTGGAAAAGTTTCGGAGTCGCCGACGTGCTGCAGCATCGCGCCGCTGTACTCCTCATTATCCTTTTCGCTGTTTTTCAATACCGCGTTGAGACCGAGCGCATGAAGTCCATGGCCTCGGCCCTCGTCTTTCCCAGCGTGTGCGCCCTCGGCGGCGTTGTCCTTCTCACGCACACCCACGCCCTCGGCAATATCAAAGAACAAATGCTGGTTGAGTTGAGCCACACGCCCTTAGCACTCTTCGGCATCCTGGCCGGCTGGTCCCGCTGGCTCGAACTGCGCCTGCCCTCCGACAATCCCGCCCGTAAATATCTCGCCTGGATCTGGCCCATCTGCTTCATCATCGTAGGCCTCATCCTCCTCGACTATCGCGAAGCCTGATCCGCTATCTTAGCTTTGTCATCTGAGGGGTGTTTTCTTGCCACGAAGGATCTCAACCTAAACCATCGCCTCCCAATTCCAAATCGCCCGTGCCGGTTTCCGTTCCAACGCCACATCCCAAAAAAAATTCTTGAGGGTGCCCCACCCTTGGCGCGTAAGTGTGGGTTCCGACGATGCTACGACTCCCAACCTCTTCCTCCAATCTCTTCTGTTGTTGTCATCCTGAGCGAATCGGCCTGACGGTTTTCTTTCGCGCCGCATTGTAGCGCGTAGCGTGGCGCAATTGAAGGATCATGGCAACACATCTCTCCCCAACACAACTCAATGGTCCAACCACGGCTTTTTCTTCAATTGGCATACCTCCTCCCCAAAAAAAGGGCGGCCGCTTTCGCGACCGCCCCTGGTTGATTGAGTTCTGGGTTAGCTGGTAATTCTTAGTACATGCCGCCCATGCCGCCGGGGCCACCTGGGCCGCCAGCGCCACCAGCTGCTGCCTTCGTCTCTTCCTTGATTTCCGCCACCAATGCTTCGGTGGTCAGCATCAAGCCCGCAATCGACGCCGCATTTTGCAGTGCCAACCGGGTTACCTTCGCTGGATCGATCACGCCGGCTTTTACCAGGTCAACGTATTCGCCAGTGTCGGCATTGAAGCCGTAGTTTTCGTCCTTGGAGTCGCGGATCTTGCCGATCACCACCGCACCTTCAAAGCCGGCATTCAGGGCGATCTGGCGAGCAGGTTCTTCCAAGGCGCGCTTCACGATGCCGACGCCAACTAGCTCGTCGCCATCTGCCTTGATCTTGTCGATTGCCGTGATCGCGCGCAACAGAGCTGCGCCGCCGCCGGGGACGATTCCTTCTTCCACGGCTGCGCGGGTCGCGTGCATGGCGTCCTCAACACGAGCCTTCTTTTCCTTCAACTCGGTTTCGGTCGCTGCTCCAACCTTGATCACCGCAACGCCGCCAACCAACTTTGCCAACCGCTCTTGCAACTTTTCGCGGTCGTAGTCGCTGGTCGTATTTTCCACTTGCTGGCGGATCTGCTTCACACGGCCTTCGATTTCGCCGGCCTTACCTCCGCCTTCGACGATCGTGCAGTTGTCCTTGTCGATGGTGATTTTTTTGGCCTTCCCCAGGTCCTCGATCTTCACGTTCTCGAGCTTGATGCCAAGGTCTTCGGTCAGCGCCTTACCACCGGTCAGGGTCGCGATGTCCTCCAGCATGGCCTTGCGGCGGTCGCCAAAGCCAGGAGCCTTGACGGCGGCGCACTGCAGCGTGCCGCGCAACTTGTTCACCACGAGGGTCGCCAGCGCTTCGCCTTCGACGTCCTCCGCGATGATCAACAGAGGCTTGCCGAGCTTTGCAATCTGCTCGAGCAAAGGAAGCAGGTCCTTCATCGAGCTGATCTTCTTCTCGTGGTTCAGGATCAGTACATTCTCCAAAACGCATTCCATGCGCTCCGGATCGGTGATGAAGTAGGGCGACAGGTAGCCGCGGTCAAACTGCATACCTTCGACCACTTCCAGCGTCGTCTCCATCGTTTTCGATTCTTCGACGGTGATTACGCCATCCTTGCCGACCTTCTTCATTGCTTCTGCGATGATGCTGCCGATCTGGCGATCGTTGTTGGCGGAAATCGTGCCAACCTGGGCAATCATGTCGCCCTTCACGTCGCGGTGCAGCTTCTTGATTTCTTCGATCGCCACTTCCACGGCCTTGTCGATGCCGCGCTTCAGTGCCGTCGGGCTCGCGCCAGCTGCCACCGTCTTCACGCCTTCGCGGAAGATGGCCTGCGCCAACACGGTTGCCGTCGTCGTGCCGTCTCCAGCCACATCGCTGGTCTTGGACGCCACTTCGCGTACCATTTGCGCGCCCATGTTCTCCAGCGGATCGCGCAGTTCGATTTCTTTCGCTACCGTGACGCCGTCCTTGGTGATGATGGGGGCGCCGAACTTCTTCTCAATCACCGCATTGCGGCCCTTGGGGCCGAGCGTGATTTTCACTGCATCCGCAAGAGCGTTCACGCCGCGCAGAATTGCTTGGCGCGAATGCTTCTCCGGTAACAATCTGTTTCGCCATTTCTGTAGTTCCTCCTGAATTTTATGTTTCTTTTTTCGAATCCTAAATCTTTGCAACTGCGGCAGGGCCTACGCCCCGCAATAACCTTTGGTTCACTTCTTTGCCGCTTTCGCTGCCGGACCCAGCTTCGCGAGAATTTCTTCTTCGCGCAGGATCAGGTATTCTTCGCCTTCGAGCTTGATCTCCGTGCCGCTGTACTTTCCGAACAACACGCGATCGCCTGCCGCAACGTCCAGTGGCACGCGCTCTCCCTTTTCCCGCTTTCCTGCGCCGGCGGCGATTACTTCGCCTTCCTGCGGCTTTTCTTTTGCGGAGTCAGGGATGATGATGCCGCCCTTAACGGATTCTTTTTCTTCAATTCGCTTCACGATCACGCGATCATGTAGCGGTGTCAGATTGACTGCCATCTTAGAAAAACCTCCATTGTGAACTGTGAGAGTTGTTGAATACGGTGGTGGGGAAGCAGATACTGAATTAGCACTCCTCGCAACCGAGTGCTAATATAGGAGAACTTTCCGATCGAGTCAAGTTAAATTCTCTTTAGTTGAGTGTGTTCCGCTCATATTTGTACATCACTCTATCTATGCAAATCCCTAATTTATCTTATATTTACGGGTATACTTTGCGATGCCTCGATCTTTAGTTGTTTCCAATCGTGTTGAAGACTTATTTCGGAGGCGGGGCGTTACGAGAAACCCGTTGCGCGCTTTATCTCCACTCGCTACCCGAGCTGTCATCCTGAGCGCAGCGAAGGGATATCAATCGGGCCATGAGCGGCCAATATAACTACTTGATGATCTCGCAAGGAAACGCTTTGCTCCCCACGCACAGTTTTTCTACAATCGCACAGCGCCGCAAAATGCAACCGCTGCTCGGATCAGGAATTCAGACCACACACCGACTCGATGACCGCCAATCAATTTCCAACCTATAGCCAGCATCCCGCGCCGAAACCAAACGCCGGCAAAATCTTTTTCGAATTTCGCGACGTCTGCAAGTCCTTCGACGACCGACCGGTGTTGATTGACGTTAGCTTCAAAGTGCACCGAGGCGAAACCTGCGTCATCATGGGCCGCAGCGGCGTCGGCAAATCCGTTTCGCTGAAACACATTATGGGATTTCTAAAAGCCGATTCCGGACAGGTGTTCATCGACGGCGAGGACGTTACCAACTTCACCGAGAAGCAATTCGAGGTCATCCGCCGCAAAGTCACTATGGTCTTCCAATCCGGCGCTCTCTTCGATTCGCTCACCGTGGCGGAAAACATTGCCTTCCCCATGGATCGCCAGCCCGGTCTCACTCAAGATGACGTCGACGCCTACGTCCAGAAATACGCCAAGATGCTTGAAGTGGAAGATGTCCTCGATCGCCTGCCCAGCGAGCTCTCGACTGGCATGAAGCGAGCCGTTTCCATCGCCCGCACTCTGGCGCAGAATCCCGAAGCCATCCTCTACGACGAGCCTACAACCATGGTCGACCCCATCATGGCCGGTCACATGGGCGATTTGATTCTGCGCCTCAAGGAAGCCTTCCACAAAACCTCGATCGTCGTCACCCACGACACCCATCTTGCCCGCCGTTTAGCAGACACTGTCGTCTTCCTGCAGGACGGCAGAGCACAGGTCTTTTCCTCCTGGTCGGAATTCGAGAACTCCAAAGAACCGTTTCTGCGCAACTTCCTCAAGCAAGACGAACTCATTCCTGAACTGGACGTTACTCTGTGACCGCAGCCCCGCCGCTTTCCTTCGATCCCAAATCACAGCTTCCCAAGACAATGGGTTTCTGGGACGTCCTACTGTTTAACATTGCCACAGTTCTCGGCCCTCGCTGGATTGCCGCCGCAGGCCACAACGGCACCTCCTCCATCAGCCTCTGGGTCATTGCCGCCATCTTCTTTTTCGTTCCCGGCGCACTTGTCATCAACGAACTCTCATCGCGATTTCCCCATGAAGGTGGCCTCTATATCTGGGCTAAAGAAGCCTTTGGCGATTTTCACGGCTTCATCGCTGGCTGGACCTACTGGATCTATACCGTCTTTTATTTCCCCGGCTTGCTTCTGGCCAGCGCTTCCATGAGCGCTTACATCATTGGCGAAAAGGGTTCAGCGCTCTCGCAGGATCGTACCTTCCTCCTGATGATCTCGATTGTGCTCCTGGTCATTGCCGTCGTCCTGAATATTATCGGCCTCAACATAGGCAAATGGCTCCAAAACGCAGGTGGCGTTGGAACCTATGTGCCCCTGTCGATGCTTGTGATCGTCGCGGTGCTGGTCTATTTCAAGCACGGTTCGATGACCCACTTCACCTGGGCCAACATGCATGCCCGCCTGGAATTGGGACACTGTGAATTTCTGGTCGCAAATCGCTTTCGCCTTTACCGGTCTCGAGCTCGTCTCCTGCATGAGCGAAGAAATCCGCGATCCCCGTCGGACCCTTCCTCGAGCCGTATTTGGCGCCGGAGCTTTGATCGCCTTCATGTACGTAGTCGGAACCTTTGCCATTCTGACGCTGGTCCCTGCCACCAATCTGGATCCCAAGAGCGGCGTCTTTCATGCCATCACTATCGGATCACTGGCATTGAAAATCGGTTTTATCGGCGTCATTGCGGCTATCCTGGTCTCGGTCGGAAACGCCGGTGGAGTCGGCAGCACCGTCGCCGGCATCGCCCGTGTGCCGTTCGTCGTGGGGATTGATCGCTATCTGCCAGAGGCTTTCGGCAAAATCCATCCCAAATGGAAGACGCCTTACATTTCCATTCTTGTTCAGGCCGTTGCCTCTGGCCTGATTCTGCTGCTCAGCCAGATCAAGAGCGAAACCGTTCAGGCCGCCTACCAGATGCTGATCGATGCCGCGATCATTCTCTACTTCATTCCGTTCTTGTACATGTTCGCAGCAGTCGTGAAACTCGCCGCGCGCAAAGATCGCAAAACGAACGAACACGCTGTTCTGATCCCCGGCGGGATGCCAGCCGTCTGGATCTGCGGCGCGCTAGGGTTTTTCGTCGTTCTGCTTGGAATCTTCGTCTCCCTGGTTCCTCCGGGAGACATCACCAACAAGGTCATGTTTGAAGTAAAACTCGTAGGTGGCACGCTAGCGGCAATCTTTCTCGGGCTAAGCCTCTACTGGCGCGGCGTCCGCTCCAAGAAGACACTGTAGCTCAGGCCTTACAGGCCTGAGGTCTTCCATCGCGTGCCTTGTCATCCTGAGCGGTACAGCCCGTTTTTTTCTCGCGCCGTAGCTTGGCGCGTCGGGCCGAGTAGGCGAAGGATCTCAACAGCCGACGCTTTGCCAGATTCAGCGGTTGAAGTGCTTCGGCGCAAAGACGACCCCGCGCCTCACTATGACAAGTTTTACCTTATTCCGTGATAACGCTTCGTATGTTTGATGACCAAAATTCACTGTCATCCTGAGCGAACCGGTCCGAAGCTCGTTCCTTGCGCCGAAGTTTGGCGCATCGGGTTGTGCAGTCGAAGGATCGTGGCAACCAACCAAACCTCGCCCCGCAACAATTGGAATCGAGAGAATGCTGGCTCGTGCCGTCTAGAATCCTTGCGATACCAATTCCTCTAACGTTAACCCGCAGGCCGTTTTCCCCGCCTTACTCCGCGCCTCCAAATACCGCTCCACATACTTTCCCAAGACATCCCCTTCCAGATTCACCGCATCTCCAATCTTTTTGTCCCGCACATTCGTATGTTGATACGTAAACGGAATAATCGCCGCTTCCGCAACCCGTCCATCCCACCGAGCCACCGTCAAACTAATCCCATCAATGGCAATCGAACCTTGCGGCACAATGCTCTTCACAAACGTTTCCGGCACTTCGATCCCATACCACCAATTTTCGCCATCGGCTTCCAGCCGCACCACTCGCCCGATCGTATCCACATGCCCCAACACAAAATGGCCGCCAAACTCTTTCTCCGCTGTCAGCGGTTGCTCCAGATTCACTCGCATCCCCGCTTTCCACTCCCCAATCGAAGTCTTCCGCAAAGTCTCTCCGGAGATGTCCGCCGAGAATTTCGCATCCTCAATCGACACCACCGTCAAGCAACACCCGTTCACCGCAATGCTGTTAGCAATCGCCAGATGTGCTACAACCGTTGGCGCGCGAACGTTCAATCTCCCACCGTCCGCATTCAGCCTCAGCGCCTCAATCTCTCCAATTTGCTCAATAATTCCGGTGAACATAGACTCCTCATTAGTGGCCGGTCTTTAGACCGGCTCCTTCTGGATCCTTCGCAGAAGTGCCGTTACGTCGCCTTCCTGCTAACTCCAAGTCCAAACTAACCCAACGTGTCATTCCGAGCGTAGGCCTGCGCCTTTTGCTGGCCGTAGCGAAAGATATCAACGTCAGAGCGTCCTCAACGAAAGATTGCGCGCTGCCGGCTTCAGCATACCCCGTTTCGTGTCTGAAGTCCTTGACGTGCGCAGCCTCAAGAGTAAGATGTGGTCAGACCACGCTCCTGGTCCACGGAGGTGGTTTGTGTTCGATCCAAAACTCCCCGAGTTACATCCCGGCGGCGCAAAGACTCATCCGCAAACTTTGCATTGTTCTGAACGGAATCGCGAAGCGCACATTGTTGTCGCCAACTGGCCATTCAGCGAAGAAGGATGGAGCGACTGGCGCGTTATCGATTGCTCCCTGCTTCCTCCGGGAGCCGTGAATTGCGGCATGGATTGTCTGTCGCAAGCAAGAGTTGATCAGGAATAAAGCATTCGGTTGGAGATGGTTTGCCGGTCGCGAATGACTGCGGCCAGGCTAGCGACTGCGACGAGCTTCAACGACCTTGGTAATTGCAAACTACTTTCTGGAGGCCGCAATGTTGGATCCTGAACTTATCGATCGTATTATGCAAACCTGCAGTTTTCGCTTTCGAAACGTGGTCTGTCCCAATAAAGACAAACTGGCGAAAATTACCGCTGCCCGTTTCCATCTGGACGACTCCGAATGGTCCGTTGTCGAGTGCTCCCTCCTGCCGAATGGCGATATAAACTGCGCCATGAACTGCCTCCTCCATGAACTCGACCCGCGAAACTAGCCGCTAACCGCTGGTACCGCAAGCTTCCTACCAGCGATTTTCTCCGCCGCATTTTCCATTCGTTACCGAAGTTTCAGGTTTGCTATCCGCGTTCGTCATCCCGAGCAAAGCGAGGAATTGCTTTCCCGCTCCAGCGCCACAACACAAACGAACTTGAGGGCGCCCGACCCTTGGTTTGTAAGGGTGGACCCTGACGATCAGAATCCTCTAAACCTCTGCGTCGCCGATTTTCCGATTTTCTCTGTCGTGTCTACCTGGTTTTTCGCCTGCTTCGGTTGCGGAATCACATCCATTAGAACAGCATCATCCTGAGCGCAGGCCTTTGTTTTTTGCAAGACGCAGCGAAGGATCTCAAGTTCAATCTAAAACTAGATCTCATCCTGTCACCCCATGCCCCACCGCCACTTCGCGCAACTTCCGCAAATCCAATTTTCCCGTTCCCAGGTACGGTAACTTCTCCACGTACACAAACTGATCTGGCCGCGGCTTCCACAGCGCCGGCAAATCACTCTTTGCCATCTTCTCCAGACAATTCTTCAGCCCCTCTTCATTCAGCGTATGCACTACCACCAGTCGCTCCCCCTTCTTTTCATCTGGAATTGCCGTTATCGCCACCACCTGCCCGTCCGCCTCCAGCAATTCATGCAGCTTCTCTTCGATTTTGATGTGCGGCACCATTTCTCCGCCAATTTTGCTGAACCGGCTTAAGCGGTCCGTAACCCGCAAGAATCCATCTGCATCCACTGTGGCAATATCGCCCGTATTGTACCAGCCATCCTTCAGCACTTCCGCCGTCTTCTCCGGCCGGTTCAGATAACCAACCATCACGTTCGGCCCGCGCACATAAAGCAATCCCGGCTTGTCCACGCCCACCGGCTCTCCCGTGTCCACATCCATCACGCGCACGCCAACGCCAGGCAACGGATGACCAATCGTCCCGCGCTTTGCCCCCACCTGCCGGAAATACGCAGCGCGAAAATCATAGGTATTCACCGCCACCACCGGCGAACATTCGGTGCAGCCATACCCTTCCAGCGGTCGAATCCCGAAGTGATCTTCAAACGATTGCGCCACGCGCTCCGCCAGTTTTTCTGCTCCTGCCAGCACGATCCGCAAACTTCCGAACGCTTCCGCAGGCAGTCGGCGTGCATACGAATTCAAGAATGTCGGCGTAGAAAGCAGCACCGACACCTTGTATTTACTTACAAGTGCTCCGATAACCTGCGCGTCCAGCGGGCTCACATGAAACACCACGCCGATTCCCGCCAACGCCGGCAAGCACAACGTCCCGGTAAATCCGAACGAGTGAAAGAAGGGAAGTATCCCCAGGATGCAGTCGCCATCGTGTAAATGGTAGACCTGTTCGATCTGCTCCACATTCGCTGCCAGGTTGAAATGCGATAGCACCACGCCCTTCGGGTCGCCCGTCGAGCCGCTTGAGAAAATTACCGTCGCAGTATCGTCCAGAGTTGCTGGCTTCGCAATGCCCAGAAACCATTCCAGCATCCGCGCAGGAAACAATTTTGCCGCAAGCAGCGCAGCAATTTTTTCACCCAACTGGGGTTTATCCGCCAGGTCCTCCGCATAAATAGTCTGCCCCGGAGGCTGTAGTGGCACTTTTTCGAGAAACAATTTCGATGTCACCACCGTTTTCAATTCGCACTGCCGCGCGCACGACTCCAGCGCTTCATTCGAAGTCGTGTAATTCAGATTAATCGGAACCTTGCCCAGCAGCAGCGCCGCCCAGTTCACCAGCGCCCCTGGTATCGATGGCGGCAGCAGGATTCCCACCATTTTCTGGTCGCTCCACAGCGGCCGCAGCCGCCGCGCCAGAAACACCGTCTTCATCAACATATCCATGAACGACAGTTTCGGCGTGCGCCCATCCGCCATCGCAAACTTCCGTGGACGTCGCCGGGCCGCCTTCAAAAACAATCGCGTCAGCGGCTTCATGTATCGCCGCCGCCGCTGGAACGCATCCACGCAGAGGTGCTGCACCGCTTGCCGCACATCCGTCGCCGTAGCGGTCGCCGGCAATGGTGCGCCGAATGTCAGCCGCACGGGATAAGGAATCGTCCGCGGCCACTTCCAGAAAAATCGCCCGCCGGAAAAACTGAAGATTGATCCCCAGATGCCGTCGATGTTCACTGGAATAATCGGAACATCGATCCCTTTCACGATGCGCTCAAACCCCCGCCGGAAGGGAAGCATTTGCCCGATTCGAGTAATCTCACCTTCAGGAAATATGCAAACAACTTCTCCATTGCGCAGCGCTTCGGACGCTTCTCGCAACGAGTGAATCATTTCGCGCGGCCCCTGCTCCGACGCGATCGGAATTATCTTCAGCATCCTCGCGAACGGTTTCACCAGCGGTTTGTCGTACACGCCCTTGAACATCAGAAACCGGATCGGACGGTCTGTCGCCGCCACCAGCAGCACCGCGTCCACCCACGAAGAATGATTCGGCGTCAACAACGCTCCGCCGCGCGCCGGGATATTTTCCTGTCCCTTCAAGTCCAATCGATAAATCGTGTGCGCCGCGATCCACAGCAGCAGCCGCATCAACGAATCCGGCAGGAGCCACAAAACATAAGCCAACGCCCCCAACGTTAATACCGAAGACCATAAAAATATCGTCGCAGGTCCCAGGTGCAGGGAATGCTTAAAAAGGTAAAAAACTCCAGAGGCCGCAAGAATTCCGACGAATGAAAGCAGGTTTGCCGCTGCCAGCACCCCGCCGCGATGCTGTTCTTCCGGACGGTGCTGCAACAGCGCGCTGATCGGTACAATAAAGAATCCGCCAAAAAATCCCAGCGCCGTCAGCAACAAGAGAACGCTTAGAAAGCTATGCCCCGGAGCAGCAAGCAAAAAGCCGAAGGTCGTAATCCCCAGTGCCCCCAGAGGTATCAAGCCATATTCAATTTTTCCACCGGACAGGTATCCAGCCGCCAGGCTGCCCACTCCGATCCCGATCGCGATCGACGCTTGCAGGAACCCGCTCTCCGTGGCCGGCACGTGCAAAACGTCGCGCCCGTAGAACACGATCACAAATTGCAGCAGCCCGGCGAGAAAGAAAAAATACATATTCCCGGCCACCGCCAGATACAGCACCCGGTCTCGCGAAATAAGTCGGCATTGCGCCCACAGATCAACCAGAAAATTCAGACGAAGCTTTTTCTCGGGATCAGCTGCCGGAACTTTGCTGATTCCAAAACTCGTAATCAATCCCACGAATGAGCACGCCAGAAATACAATTCCCGATAAATACTGTCGCCCTGCAAATACCACCGACAAATATCCGCCCAGCACCGTCCCCGTAATCGCCGCCAGGAACGTCCCGAGTTCGATTACGCCATTCCCCCACGACAATTTCTTTTCCGGCAGCAGCTCCGGCAGCAATCCGTATTTCGATGGCCCGAACAGCGCTCCCTGAGTGCTCGCCAGAAACACAGAGATCATGGCCATCGTCATGCTTTGAAACGCGAACCCCGCGATCGCGAAAATCATCGCTCCAATTTCGAAAACTTTTGTCCAGATGGTCACCGAGCGCTTGCTGTATTTATCCGCGAAGTACCCGCCCACCATCGAAAATAAGATGAACGGCAGCGCAAACAGCGAGCCGATCACCATTACCTTCAACTCTTCTTCATCCGGCGAAAGTTTGGTACCGATGATCAGAAAGATCACCAGGAATTTCAGCGCGTTATCGTTGAACGCACCTTGAAATTGCGTCGCAATCAGGCTCCAGAAACCAAACCGCCACCCGCGAGGCTCCGCGGCCTCGCGCACCTCCACTACTCCGTTGCCAGTTGCCGGGTTCACCTCGGGCATGGAAGGAATAGTCCCAAAGAACGCTCCGAATGAGTAGCCAATTTTTCACCCGATAGACAATAAAAAAAGGCCCTCCATGAGAGCCGAGGCGTTCGAGCAACACAAGCTTCCGCCTGTGCCGATTTCTTGTAGCACTAGGAATCCGATTTTATTTCCGGACCGACATCTCACGCCGTAGCGTGTACCGCCGATCCGATCTCCGCCAACGCGTTCCGCAAAATCCCCATCGCCTGATCGATCTGCTGTTTCGTAATTACCAGAGGCGGCTGGAATCGCACCACATTTCCTCCACCACCCACGCCAATCAACATGCCATTCTTGAAACAATACTCCTTCACCGCTTCCGCTTCTGCCGGCGCCGGCGTTTTCTGCGCATCCTTCACCAGTTCCACGCCAATCATCAATCCGAGCCCGCGCACTTCCCCAATGATCGGATTCGTCTTTGCTAGTTCGCGCAATTTCGCCAGCACATAATTTCCAACTTCCGTGGTGTGGCCCGGTAAATCCGTCTTCTGCATGAACTCGATATTCGCCAGCGCCGCCGCGCACGAAACTGGATTCCCCCCGAACGTCGAAAGATGATCCCCTGGCGTATACGCCGCGGCAATCTCCGGCCGTGTCGTGTACGCGCTCAACGGAAATCCATCCGCAATTCCCTTGGCGGTAACAATAATGTCTGGCGTCACACCGTAATAATCGATCGCAAACATTTTTCCGGTGCGCGCAAATCCGCACTGCACCTCATCCGCGATGAACAGGATGCCGTAATGATCCAGCACCTTCTTGATTTCCTTGAAATAATTTCCCGGCGGCACGATGATTCCGCCCTCGCCCATCACCGGCTCCGCGATAAACGCCGCCACATCATTCGAGGTCGCATACTTCACCACGTCATCCAGAGCCCGCGCGCACTGCCGCCCGCACTCGTCGGGATCGTTTGGCCAAAGCGAACGATAGACATAGGGCGCCGGAGCAAACGATACGCCCGTGGCATAAGGTCCGCCCTTCTTCTTGCGCGTATAATTTCCTGTAATGCTCAGCGCCCCAAAGCTGCGCCCGTGGAAACTCGAATGCAGCGAAATGAATTCGTGCTTGCCGCTATACAACCGCGCCAGCTTTAGCGCGCCTTCAATCGCTTCCGCTCCACCATTCCCAAAAAATGTTTTGTTCAATCCCGCTGGCGTGATCTCCGCCATCTTTTCCGCAAGATCCGCCACCGGCTTCACATGGTACAAATACGACGAGCAGTGAATCAACTTATCGATCTGCTGCTTCGCAGCTTCGGCGACGAGCGGATTGCCGTGCCCCGCGTTCACCACCGAAATTCCCGCGAAGCAGTCCAAGTATTCGCGCCCATTCTCGTCAATTACCGTAGCGCCGCTGGCCCGCTCAATCACGATGGGCGCAACGGTTTTCAGAAACCCGGTCATCACATAGTCTTTATATTTCTGAATTGTGTTGGACATTCCGTGGAAACTTTCAGGCCAAAGGCCCGGTCAGATTTGGGTACTCGCAGGGAGTATTCCCAGAATTATACGCTCTTCTCTTAGATTATCCTTTCCAACGTCACCACACAATTGAACTTGACGGTGCCACACCCTTGGTTTGTAAAGGTAGGTTTCGCCGATCCAACGTTAGGAACTTTCTTCTTTTCTCTGTTCTTAATTTCGGTTTTTTCTACATAGCTGGTCACCAGTTAATTTATGTCACCCCTCACCGCTTCACCAAAAACTCCAACATGACATCCGCATCAAACTGCTGCAGCCCCCGCAGATGCAATCCACTCATCTCAACCGATCCGCGCAGAAACGGCACCCTTGCATCCCCCGCTATTTTCGGCGCATAAAACAACATCATTCGATTCACCACTTGAGCCGACAGCGCCGCCGCATTCAACCCCGGTCCCGCTTCCAGCAGCACGCCCAGATTTTCCCGTAGTCCCAACTCCTTCATCACTGCCGTCAAATCCACCCGGCGGCCGCGCAGCTTCATCTTCACGATCTCCACTCCCGCCTTTTGCAGAGCCCGAGCCTTCGCCGATTTCAATGACGCCCCCGTGAATACGAGCAAGTCGTCATCTACCGTCGCCACAATCCGAGCTTTCACCGGCAGCCGCAGCTTGCTATCCAGAATCACGCGCCGCAAACGTCGACGCCGCGGCAATCCGCTTCGGTCCGTCAACAACGGATCGTCCGCCAAAATCGTTCCAATCCCCGTCACCAGCGCATCCGACGCATGCCGCATTCGGTGTACTTCTACGCGAGACTCTTCGCTGGTAATCCATTCGCGTTTTTTCCTGCCCGTACGCGCACTAGACCGTCCCGCCATCGCCAGCTGCCCATCCAGCGTCAACGCCGCCTTCAACGTAACAAAAGGCCGCCGCGTCGCAATCCACCACGCAAACGCCTCATTCAACATCTTCGCTTCGCTCTCGAGCAGCCCGCAATCCACTTCAATCCCCGCCGTGCGCAACCGCGCAAACCCGCCACCTCGCGTCTTCGGATTCGGGTCCTCCATCGCCGCCACGACCCGCGTGATTCCCGCCTCAACAATCGCCTCGCTGCAAGGGCCGGTCCGCCCGGTGTGATTGCAGGGCTCCAGCGTCACATACAGCGTCGCTCCACGTGCTTTCACGCCAGCCTGCTTTAGCGCCACAATTTCCGCATGATCCCGCCACTCATACTGGTGATATCCCTCGCCGACAATGGCCCCATCCTTCACAATCACGCAACCCACCACAGGATTCGGCGACGCCAACCCCACGCCCTTCCGCGCCAGGTCCAAAGCGTGCTGCATAAAGTGTAGTTCGTGGCTGTCAGTCATGATTTTGCGAGCATAGCCCCAATGGCAGACCGAGGTTGTGTGGCGGCCGCCTTCTGAGGCGGGCCTCCGAGTCCGTAGGCCTTACTTAAAATCGAAAACTTAGGGCTGAAAACTAATTAAACAACGAATCCGCATACGTCTGCGCATCAAACGGCACCAGATCATTGATCTGCTCGCCGGTCCCAACAAACCGTATCGGCAATCCCAGCTCCCGCGAAATCGCCACTACAATCCCGCCCTTTGCCGTCCCATCGAGTTTCGTCAAAATAATACCCGTCACGCCCACGCTCGAGGTAAACTCCCGTGCCTGGTTCAACCCGTTCTGCCCGGTCGTCGCATCCAGCACCAGCAGCACGTCATGCGGCGCGCCGGGAATCACCTTCGCCGCGGTGCGCTTCATCTTTTCCAGTTCCGCCATCAAGTTCGATTTCGTGTGCAGCCGCCCCGCCGTATCGACGATCACCGCATCGGCCCCGCGCGCCTTCGCCGCCGCCATGGCGTCAAACACCACCGCCGCCGGATCGGCCCCCGATTTCTGCTTGATCACTTCAACGCCATTCCGTTGAGCCCAGATCTCCAGCTGTTCAATTGCCGCCGCGCGAAATGTGTCGGCGGCGCACAGCACCACGCTTCGACCATCCTGCCGCAGCCGGTTCGCCAGCTTGCCGATACTGGTCGTTTTTCCGGCTCCGTTCACGCCCACCACAAAAATCACCCGCGGATCGTTCCCGTTCGCCGCTCCCGCCAGCTTGGGCGTATTCCCAAACACATTCAGCGTGCGAAACACGTGCGCCTTGATCTCGCGCTTCAGTTGCGCTCCATCCGCAAGCGCATTCCGCGACATCTGCTCGCGCACCGAATCCAGTATTTCGTTGGTAGTTTTCACGCCCAGGTCCGCCGAAAGCAGCGCCGTTTCCACTTCCTTCAGCACCTCAGGATCGATCTGCCGCCCGCCATACGTAATCGTATCCAGGGTGTTCGCAAGGGCATCTTTTGTCTTGACGACGGATTCTTTCAGCCGTTCAAGAAGCGTAGGTTCCGGTTTTCCAAAAAGTGTAATCATACAGTCCCACGCCAATCACCAGTCGCAAATCCAAATTGTAACAGATCCCCCACCCAGCGTTGCGCAGCCCGAACTCGAGACTACAAACTTCGAGCTTTTCAGCGAGTCATAGTCTGTGTGGACTTAACAGCCCATTTACCATCCTTCGTTCAAGCGCATACAGATTCCCGGCTCACGAAGTCAGCTTGTGAAGAACGGCAAGGGTTCTATCAGAATTAAATCGGATCAGCGAGACGGCCACGTGGTATACATTTCTGTCTTACGTCATCTGAAATTCAGTCAAACTGGAACTTGAGCTGTAAAGGTGCTTTGCAATATTCTTAGAAGAAAACTGAAGGTCCGACACTCCCCGGAAGGGCTGAACTACGCAACTCTGTTTGTTCTTGTTTGTGAAATCTGCGCGAACATCGGGAGGTTAGCGCCTCCTCGTACCGTAAAAATGAGACTATCGCTGTCGATATCGTCGATCTAATGTTGAGTTGTGGCCATGACCCCTAAGGATGTAGGAAGTAACCGTGGTTCGCACTTCATTTTGCTAGCTTATTCCTCAACTCGGTTACAATCACAATCGGGAGCAGCGTCAATCAGAAGCGTTGGCATACTATAGATGGGACGCTAATTCTTCGCCAGCAAATTATCGAAGTACGCCAGCATTTCCGGAGAGTTCCAATCCTGCGGCCCAATAATCTTCCGCGCAATCTTTCCCGTGCGGTCGATCACATACGTTTCCGGCCACATCGACGAGCCATACTCATGCGCAATCTTCGCTGATGGATCATTCATCGTCGGAAAATTAATCCCCTGGTCCTTCACAAACTTTGCGTACGCCGCGGCATCATCATCTACGCTGACGCCTACAATCACTCCATTGCGCGGCGCGATTCGCTGCTGCAAGGCGATCAGCGCAGGAGTCTCTTCGACGCAAGGCCCGCACCAGCTCGCCCAGAAGTTCAAAATCACCACTTTTCCGCGCAAGTCCGAAAGATGCCCCGGCTTCCCGTTCAAGTCCATATTGAAATCGTCGGCTGTACGCCCGGCAATCGACGACTCGCCCTGGCGATAGTGCGGCAAGCTGAAAAAGGCCAGGATCGCGAACGCGAAGCCCATACCCGCCCAGGCCATAACTTTGCGAAAAAGCGTTTTCATACCGCTATAATAGCTCAGACAAGCAACCGCGAAAAGACCCGTCTCGCACGCAAATGTGATGAAGATCACAGCTAAATCTCAGCCAATTTTGTCGGCGATTATCCCCGCGCGCAACGAACAAGTGGTCATCGCTGCATGCATTGCCTCGCTCGCTCAGCAGCCCGAAATCGCCGAAATCATCGTCGTCAACGACCAGTCAACCGACGCCACCGGTCCGATCGTCCAGGAGTTGATGAAAATCTATCTCCAGCTCAGGCTCATAGAGACCACGCAGCTGCCCTCCGGTTGGGTAGGCAAAAATCACGCTGTCTACCAGGGCGCCCGCGAAGCCAAGGGCGACTGGCTGCTCTTCACCGACGCCGATGTAATCCACGGCCCGCATTCCGTTCACAAAGCCCTGCAAATCGCCGGCACGCAAAACGCCGCGCTGATCTCCTTCTCCCCCGAACAACTCACCGAATCCTGGCACGAAAAATCCCTGATTCCAGTGATCTACTCGAGACTCGCCAGCAAGTTTTCGTTCGACAAAATAAACGATCCAAATAATCCCGCCGCTGCAGCTAACGGCCAATTCCTCCTCATCTCCCGCGAAGCCTACAACGCCATCGGATGCCATGCCGCCATCGCCGGAGAAGTTCTCGAAGACGTAATGCTGGCCAAAAAAGTAAAACAAGCGGGCTACAGAATCTGGTTTGGGAGCGGAAAGGGAATCGTCCGCGTGCGCATGTACCGCAGCTTTTCCGCCATGTGGGAAGGCTGGACGAAGAATCTCTATCGTCTGATGGGCTCGCATCCCGCCGCAATGCTCTCGGAAATCTTTAGTGCCGCCGGGCCAATCCTGCTTGCTGCAATCGTAACCGCCGCCATCTGGAACTTCACTCGCGACTGGCGCGCTGGTCTTTTCACCGCCAGCGTAGCGTTCGCTGCGTGGGTCTCCCGCTATCGCCGGGAACTAATGTACAACCAATATTCACCGCGCCTAGTCTGGTACGGTATTCCCGGCAAATTACTCTACGCCGGGGTTATGTGGGCCTCCTACCGGGCCCACCAAAAAGACAGTCTGTCGTGGAAGGGGAGAGAGTATCCTGTAGGGACTCCCAATGCATCGAATGATGTATCAGAGGAGTGATGTGCTGCTCCAGTGTTCCCTGGCATTCCACTTTAGGAGGCCGGGTCTTCAGCCCCAGCGTAACGGCTGGCGAAGAGATGGGGCTTTGGCCCCTGAAGCGACGGGAGACTTAGAGATAATCATCGGGACGCGATGTAAACAGCTATGGTCTATCTGACTCGCAAAATCGAGTTTTCCGCCTCGCATCTCTATCACAATCCGGCCATGAGCTCGGAGGAAAACAAGCGCGTATTCGGCAAGTGCAATAACCCGCACGGCCACGGTCACAACTACACGCTGGAAGTTACCGTGGTTGGGGAGCCTGACCCCACAACGGGAATGGTACTCGACCTGAAAGAGCTCAAGGAAATTCTCGAACGCGAAATCACCCAGCGCATGGATCACCGCCACCTCAATTATGAAGTTCCCGAACTGAGCGGCCAGATTCCCACCTGCGAAAATATCTCGCGCGTTATCTGGAATTTGCTGGAGCCAAAAATCACCCGGGGCCGTCTGCATAAAGTGAGGCTCTACGAAACTCCCGATTTATTCGCGGATGTTTATCGCAATGGGGCCAAGTAGCATGAGCGCCAACGGACTGAAAATTGAATTGGGGCGCCGCTACAAATTCGCGGCCTCGCACCGGCTGCACAGCGAGAAGCTCAACGCCGAACAAAATTCCCGTGTCTATGGCAAGTGCAATAACCCGCATGGACACGGGCATAACTACGTAATGGAGATCAGCGTGTCAGGGACGCCGGATCCGGCTACGGGCATGATCGCGAATTTGGCGGACCTGGATGGTTTCGTCGAAAGGGAAGTGATCGAAGCCTTCGATCACCGCTCGCTCAACGAAGAAATCCCCGCGTTTCGCGATCGAGTGCCCACTACGGAAAACGTTTGCATCGAAATCTTCAAGCGCCTGAAGCACTTCCCCAAGGCCAAGCTCGAACGTGTGCGCGTCGAGGAGACGGGCAATAACTCGTTCGAGTATACCGGGGAGGAATCTGCGGATCGCCGCGCGATCTGACACGGGATGGGGAACATGACAAAGCCTACGGAAATCATGCTGCACGAAAACAAGGTGGAATTGAATCAGGAGAGCATCGCCGATCTCGTTCGCAAGATGATAGCGCTCGTCGGCGAAGACCCGAACCGCGAAGGTCTGCGGAAAACTCCCGAGCGTTTTGAGAAGGCACTGAAGTTCCTCACCAGCGGCTATCACCAGAATCTTGATTCGGTGATGAACGGCGCAACCTTCTCCGTCTCTTACGACGAAATGGTCGTCGTCAAAGACATCGAATTCTTTAGCCTCTGCGAACATCACCTATTGCCGTTTTTCGGCAAGGCCCATGTCGCCTATCTGCCCAACAAGCACGTGCTCGGCCTTAGCAAAATCGCGCGCCTGGTCAACATGTTCGCGCGCCGCCTGCAGATTCAAGAGCGCATGACCAGCCAGATTGCGCTTGCGATCGAAGAGAAAATCAGTCCCGAAGGCGTAGGCGTGATCATCGAAGCCCGCCACCTCTGCATGCAGATGCGAGGCGTGGAAAAACAGCACGGCCAAGCCGTCACCAGCGCCATGCTGGGCTCGTTCCGTCATAACAAGCAAACCCGCGACGAGTTTCTATCCCTGGTTCGTCACCAGGGGTCGTAGCGACTTGTGCAGCGGCGCCCAGCGTCTGCGGGTATGTATAGAACAAGGCGTCGGAGCTAGAGAAGCTGCTCGATGAGTTTCCCGATTTGTGTGGCGACCGTCCGAGACGGGCCAACTCTTCTTTCGGCGTTACTCAGGCTTGAAGAGTCACTTCAAGGGTGCCAGCGCTTTAGCGAACCATTTTTCCTTTTATGCCGATTCCCCAACAATATTCCAGCTTAAGCACTTTACGCACCAGTGTGCCGCGATTCCTAATCGTCGTCGCTACATTCCTCACTGCTTCCATTCTTTTACGCGCAGGCCCACCTTCGGCCACGGACGAAATCTCTCGCCTAGCCAAACTAATGAATTGGAAATCTGGCGACGTTATCGCCGACGTCGGCGCGGGTGAGGGCAATTACGCTTTTGCGGCGCTGACCCACGTAGGTGCGACCGGGAAAGTTTACGCCACCGAACTGGACGAGAAAAAGCTAGCGGCACTGAAGCAAGAAGCCGCCAGCCGAGGTTTCAAGAATCTCGAAGTCCTCGACGCTCACGAAAAAGATACCAACCTTCCGCCAGCCTGTTGCGACGTCATCTTCCTCCGCCGCGTTTACCACCACCTCACTGCGCCCACAGAAATGGACGCCAGCCTGCTCCGCTCCTTGAAGCCGGCTGGCAAACTGGTCATCATCGATTTTCCACCGCGCAAATGGCTAACCCAGTCGGACCCTGTTAAAGATGTCCCCGAAAATCGCGGCGGCCACGGCATTCCGCAAAAAGTTTTGATCGACGAATTGACCGCCGCCGGATTTTCCGTGGAGCAAACCATCAAAAACTGGCCCGAAGACGACTACTGCGTAATCTTCCACAAATCCGTCCCATCGCCCAAGTGAGCGTCCACCACTCTTTGTCGCGCCCGCAATTAGCACGAAACTCACGTGCCTCCCGGGATGTGTAGCGGCGGCTTCTGAGGCGGGCCGGCTTTCCTACGACCGTTACTCGGCTCAGGGTAGTTTCTGAAGGTCCGACTCCCTAAGATTAAGTCTCCCCCCGCTCGCGCCTTCCTTACTCGCGCCCGATTTCCACATGTGGCATTGTTGCACCACCGCCGCACGTTATTTGTGCTGCCGTCAATGAATATCCATCGGCAATCTGTATTCTCACAAATCTTCAGCTTCTTGTGTTCGTTCTCCACCAGGCTTTGCGCGAACGAACTCGCGATATTCGCAAGAATTACATGCCATCCAGATTCAATGGGTCGCAGCGCCAACTGCCACCCATTTTGGTCCTCTTCAAGCTGCGGAATTGTCGGTATCTTTAACCATTCGTTTATTCCAACGAGGTCTTCAATTCGCAGCCGCTTTCCCGTTCCGATCTTCTCAACCAACTGCCGGATTTGCGCGCGCAGCACCTTGAATTGGTTTTGCGGGAGTGCAGTAATGGGCTCACGCAGGTTCAAGAAGCGCAGAAAGGAACGTATCCAGGTCGGATCGTCGAGCATTTCGGTGAAATTGCCGTACCCGTCCCAAAGCTCGCTATTCACCAGATCGAGCCATGAGGCGTCGCCGCCAAAGCCGCGAGAGGCAAACGGGTTCGAGGCTTTAGGGTTCATGGTAATGACCGAAACCCATTTTGCTCATTACATCATATTTCCAACGGTTCCGCATCACGTAATGACTGAAATGCGTTTGACTCATTACCTCGCTTCGCGTATCTTGCCATTCGATGTAATGATCGAAAGGTGTGTCGATCATTACATGGGAACTGGGACCTTCTATGTCTGACACCGCACAAGCTGTCGCCACGGCAGTCGAAAAGACGCCGGCGCAGGCCGCTGCCAAGGCTCGCCGCCTTCACGTAATCCTTGCATTCTTCTCGATTTACGTCATTTGGGGATCCACGTACCTGGCCATCCGCTACGCCATAGAAAGCATTCCCCCGCTCTACGCCGCGGGCTTCCGCCACTTAATTGCCGGCTCGATTTTATTAACCTGGGCGTTGGCGAAAAAGATTCGCCCCAGCGCCGCGCAGCTCCGCGCCAGCGTGGTAATCGGCTTTCTCTTCTTCCTCGTGGGCCACGGCTCCCTGCACTGGGCGGAAACCGTTGTGCCGAGCGGCCAAGCCTCACTCCTAATCGCAATCGAGCCCATCTTTGTCTTCCTCCTTTCCTCCCTGGCGGCGCGCATCTGGTGCCTGAACAGCACGCTCGTGGCCGGCATTCTGCTGGGGTTGGCTGGCGTTGGCGCGTTGGTAAGGGGAGTGGCGCACGAAGCAAGCACAACGGGGAGCACTCTGGGCATCATCGCCATCCTCGTCGGGGTGCTCTCCTGGTCCGCGGGTATCATCTACTCCCGAAGATCACACCTCTCGGGCAATCCGCTGCTGCTCTCCGCGCTGTCGCTCCTGGCGGGCTCCGCGATGTTGCTTCTAACTGGGACACTTGCAGGCGAGGCCGAGGGGTTTTCATTCGCACAGGTCACGTATAAATCCTGGTGCGCATTGGGATACCTGATTCTCTTCGGTTCGGTCGTCGCATTCACCGCGTATAACTGGCTGCTGGAGCACTATTCACCGACGCTCGTGGCTACCCACACCTATGTGAACCCCATAGTGGCCGTGCTCCTTGGCTGGGCGTATGGAGGCGAAGCGCTGACGTTGAATGTGGCGCTCGCAGCCGTGATGGTTGTTGGCGCCGTGGTGCTCGTCGATCGCGGGGCGAATAAGCTGCGCCATCTGGCTTAAAACGCACGTAAAAACAACGTGTTTTGCTTGGTACCATGTAGCAGGGTGTGTTCCACTTTCCGGGTATGCCGCCGCCATGATCGCCCAGAGAATTGCTCACTACTTCATCGTCGAAAAGTTGGGTGAAGGTGGCATGGGTGTGGTGTACCGTGCGCGCGACGAAAAGCTGCGGCGCGACGTAGCACTGAAATTTCTTGGCATACTCTCCAGCGGCAGTTCCTCCACTCACGAACAAGTCCTTGAAGAAGCGCGCGCCATCTCCGCTCTAAATCATCCAAATATCTGCACGATTTACGAAGTCGGCGAAGCCGACGGCACACCCTACATCGCCATGGAATTTGTGGAAGGCCACCAGCTTACCGAGGACATCCGCTCGACGGGCATGGCACTCGAGCAGGTGGAACGCTACGGGATCCAACTGGCGGATGCGCTCAGCCACGCCCACAGCCGGGGGATTATTCACCGCGACCTGAAATCCGCGAATGTAATGATCACGCCATCGGGCCTGCTCAAGGTGCTCGACTTTGGAATTTCCCGGCGCATGGATGCCGGCGGTGGAGATGACATCACACGTTTTGACAAATCCTGGGAATCGCAACACACGTTCACCGGAACTCTTCCCTACGTTGCGCCGGAAGTTTTTAAGGGACAGGAAGCCGACGAACGGAGCGACATCTGGTCGCTGGGTGTTTTGCTCTACGAGATGGTGGCGGGCCGTCGTCCATTTCGCGGCGCCACTGCCTACGAATTGGGCGCGGCCATCATGCGCGAGCGTCCACCGGAAATTACGCAATCTATTCCGATGGTGCTGCAAAGCGTGATTGACAAATGCCTGAATAAGGATCCCGGGCTGCGTTATCACAGCGCAGGAGAAGTACGCGCGGCCCTGGAAACGGCAGGAACCGCTTCACGCACGGAGAAATTTCCCGTAGTTACGCCGTCGCCGGGATTCTGGAGCTGGAAAAACATGCTGCTCATTTGCGTAGTAGCGGGATTGGCGATTGGCTTGGGATATTGGCTGCAAGGCCGCAAAAACTCCAACGTAGTGGCGGTTCCGGGAGCGATCCAATCCATTGCAGTGCTGCCGCTCGAGAATCTGTCCGGCGATGCGCAGGATTATTTTGCGGATGGAATGACCGATGCGCTGATCACCGAGTTGTCGCAGATCAAAAAGCTGCGCGTAATGTCGCGGACCACGGTGATGCAGTACAAACATGCCAAAAAACCGTTGCAGGAGATCGCACAGGAATTGCGTGTCGATGCCATTATGGAAGGCTCGGTGGTTCGGGATGGCAACCGTGTGCGCATCTCAGCAAAACTCGTGCAGACTAACATCGAGGGATCGCTGTGGGCCGACAGCTTCGAGCGCCAGTATTCGGATGTGCTCGCGTTGCAAAGCGATATAGCCACGGCCATCGCGCGTGGAATCCAGGTGGAATTAAGCAGCACGGAACAAACCGAACTCGCGCGCAATCGTAGCGTGGTTCCCGAAGCTTACGAATTTTACCTGCGAGGTAGGTCTGAATCAGCCAAACGCACGCAGGAAGGATTCCTGGCCGCCGAGGAGTATTTCAAAAAAGCCACAGAAGAGGATCCTTCGTTCGCCGGCGGCTACGCGGGACTTGCCGAAGTCTACATGAACATGGGCTCGTACCAGATGCGGCCGGCAGGGGAAATCATTCCCAAAGCGAAAGAGGCGGCGGGGAGAGCCTTGCAACTGGATGACCGGTTAGCCGAAGCGCATTGCGTGCTGGCGGCAATACGATTTTACAACCTGGAGCCGCCAGGGGTTGAAGCCGAATTTCAGCGCGCCATCGCGCTTAATCCAGGATTCGCCCAAGGGCTGCACTGGTACGCCCTCTATCTGGCCGCGATGGGAAGAAGAGAAGAGTCGCTGACGGAAATAGAATTGGCGAGGGACATTGATCCGAAATCTCTAATCATCAATGCCAATGTGGGGTGGTGCTATTACCTGGCGGGAAACTATGACAAGGCGGTCGAAACGGCGAAAGAAACCTTGCGACTGGATCCCAGCTTTGGAATTGCCTATGGCTATTTAGGACAAGCGTATTTGGAAAAAGGACAGTATGACGCCGCCGTTGAGGCGTTCCGCAAAAACGTCTCGTTAGAACCTGCCAATCTTGCGCGAAAGGCGGAGCTGGCGAATGCGTATTACCGTGCCGGGAGGAAGAAAGAAGGAGACGAAATCGTCGAGGAGTTTAAACGTCTGCAGGGTAACCGTTACGTGTCCAGCTATGATTGGGCCATGATTTATGCGGGGCAACGGGACAAGGCGCAGACCATGCAGTGGCTTGAACAGAGTTACGAAGAACGCAATGCCCGGCTGGCGAATGTGCTGATGCACCCGCAATTCCTGTTTCTGCGCGGCGACCCGCGGTTTGAAGCGCTTCTGAAGAAAATCGGCTATTCCCGTGCAGCCGTGCCAAAATCTTGACGCGCGGAAGGGCCTCGAATAGACTCCGGTGGCCCGACGGAACGCAGCGTTTTGCGGAGATCTGGGAGGGTTCTGGACACTGAAGGTCGGGCGGAGGAAGTCATGGCCGTGAAAGCTGTTAAGAAAGAATACGCGGTTGATTACAAAACAGTGAACAAAATATTGAAGGCCAAGCGAAAAGAGCTGGAGACCTTGCAGAAGAAAGTCACTATTGCGGCGAAGGTAAGCCTCGAACTGCAAATAAAAGCCATGAACTTGATCATTCAGACCTGCAAGTCTGGCAAGATGACCTCAAAATATCCCGCAGCCTGAGATTCGGGAAGCATAATCCGTTTCTTGAAGAATACGCTGCGGATGTGGCAATCATTGTTAAACGTGTAAGCAAGAAGGATCTTCGTCGGGCGCTGGTGCCTCGCTACCGTCGCGCGCCTTTCCTGATCTCCTACTGGAAAGAAAATCTACTCTTCTTTGAAAATTATCTGAGTGGAAAGATTGTCGGAGCCTCCGCGGAAACAGCCGAGGTACTCGATTTTTTCGATGATTGGCGCACGGTGGAAGAGATGGGCCGTCGCTGGCCGCAATACACCGCGCAATCACTGCGCTCCACGGTTCGTCAGTTAGCGCACCAAACTCTGCTTGAACGGGCAACCGGCAAACATAATCAAGAGAGTGAACTGGTGCGCGCACTGCGAAGGTGGCGGATGTGGAATCCCGCAGCCAGCTTTTTTCACTTGAGCACGAAGGATGCGTATTCGGGCGAAATCAGCGAAGAAGAAATCCGGTATGTCGAAGAACTGATGAAAGGCCGGGCCGCGCCGCGGTCTACAAGGCGCCGAGTTGGTGCAAAAATTGTAGAATTGTGGAGCGGACCCCCTTCAATCACGTCGGAGTTTTCGCGAGTTTTGCGCGCCAGGCGGACATGGCGAGAGTTTTCACCGGCCAAAGTCGATCAGAAATCATTCGGCACGCTGATGGAACTTTCGTTTGCCGTGCAACAGTGGCAAGCGATTCCGAACGCGGGCAAGTTCCCGCTGAAAACATCGCCTTCGGGTGGGTCGCTGCATCCGCTAGAAGCCTACGTTCTGGCGAGAAAAGTCGAGGGACTGACGCCGGGGATTTATCACTACGACGCCGTTGGCCGAAGGCTGTTCGAGGTGCGACGGGGCGCAACTGCCGCTGAGATTCAAAAATTGCTTGCGGGACAATGGTGGTTTCGTGACGCGGCGGTCGTTGTGTTTCTGACGGCGGTGTTCGGGCGCACGCAGTGGAAATACGATTACGCGCGCGCGTATCGTGCGATCCTGATTGAGGCGGGACATCTCTGCCAGACATTTTGTTTAACGGCGAGTTGGCTAGGGTTGGCGCCGTTTTGCACCGTCGCCATGAAGGATTCCGCGATTGAGAAAGCGTTGAAGGTGGATGGGATTTCTGAGTCTGTGATTTATGCGATGGGAGCGGGAGTTCGACCGGCCGTAACGCAGAGAGAGAGCGCAGGTAATAAAATCTATCGCGTTTGACCGTCGGACCCGACCCTTACTAAACAAGGGTCGGGTCATCCTCAAGTTCATTTGTGCTGCAGATTTAACGAAGAGATCAAAAGAGGGCGGCCTAAAGCCGCCCTACGTTTTAGATTACTTGGTGATGGCTACGCTGGCGCGAGTGGTGGCCCAATCGAAATTGAGATTGGCACCTGTGCTGGATTTTTCGAGGGAGATGGTAAAATTCTCGGTCGAAGTAGGAAGG
Organism: Candidatus Acidiferrales bacterium; assembly: GCA_963741365.1. GTDB lineage: Bacteria > Acidobacteriota > Terriglobia > Acidiferrales > UBA7541 > Acidiferrum. Next base: position 26,685 of record CAVUHY010000015.1, read on the forward strand.
GTGGAAACTTTCACGTCGATGCGCGCCAGATCGTCGCTTGTGCCGGGATAATCCGTGCCCCACTCACCGGTTTTCTTACTGATGATCAGTGTCCACTTATCTTTCTCGGGAATCGCAAACATGGTGTAGCTGCCTGCGGGAACCGCTTTTCCGCCAACGGTTACGTTGCCGGTGGTGACGAGCGTGGTGGCTTCATTCGCTCCCAGGCGCCAGACCTTTCCGTAAGTCGCCACTTCTCCGCCAACATGCCGGCCTTTCAAGCGCGGGCTGGAATAGTCGATGGTGATCTTTGTGCCGCCGAGATCAACGCTGGTGGTCGCCGGCGGGCTGGGGCGCTTGGATTTGTCCTGCAAACCGGACGCGGCGGCGATGAGCGCGATACCCAGAAAGCATGCAGCAACATAAGCACTTACTTTTCGCATAGATTCTCCTTTGGAGTTGAGTCGAGCGAATCATTTTCCGACAGGATAACAGCGCGACACACTATCCCCCACAGGAAGCATTGAACCGGATTTGGAGTGCGGTTGCAAGGGGCCAGAAAAGAAAGAGCATTTCTAGCGTTAGATCGTCGAAACCCACCCTTACAAACCAAGGGCGGGGCACCCTCAAGATCACGCAATATCGCCGTAGAACGAAGGAAAGGCGGATCTCACGTGTTGTTCGGGATGAACGTTTTCGAAAACTAATTGGATTTGGAGATGGCGAAACGGCCGGCATCGGGAACCGCAGCCATCAGAACGGCAATGCCGCTGAAGGTCAGCGCTCCAAAGACGCCAGTCCGCTCGTTTCCGTTTCCCGAATGCGGATCGGCGATAATGATGAACCAGAGAAAAATCATGATGCCCAAGAGCAGGGCAGCCAGTCTTGCTTGGAAATGGAAGATGGTTCCGAGGCCGGAGGCGATCAAGGCGCCGATGCCAATCAGGCCGATGGCGTAGAGAACTCAGAGGCCTAGAAGAACTATCCATTTCCTGTGCCCATTCCATCCGGTTCGGTGATTTCGGTCAAGCGCCTGCCACGAAGCAGCGCAGCTGGTGTTGGGCGCACATTTAGGATTAGATATTACTTTCAGCAACATGGTCTGGACTGCATTTGATTGGTTGACCAAAACGGGAAGTATAAACAGACCATTAACCATGAATACTTGCATAAGTTTTTTCGGATTGAATCCGTCGCTAAGAAACGCAGCCTATTCGGTCGTGGGCGCCCAAAACTTGGCTCTTGCCCAATGTTTCAGCTTGACAACATTTTACCTGGGGAAGTGGGAATAAATCATTGCCGTGCAGGTTTTTGTGAAACGAATATTGCCCCACCGCGCCGTCATTCTACCGCTTTACTCGGGTAACGAGTGTATGTTAACTTTAATGAGTCGAAGAAAAGAGGAAATTTAAAGGGACGACGGTGAGGGCACTTGAGCGACGTTAAAGTTGGGTTGATCGAACAATTCCGGACACATGTAAAAGATACGGGATCGCCTGAGGTGCAGATTGCACTCTTGAGCGAACGGATCAGCTATTTGACATCGCACCTCAAGTCCCACGTGAAAGACCATGCATCACGCCGCGGGCTGATTATGATGGTGAACAAGCGGCGGCGCCTGCTGGACTATCTCAACCGCAGAGACCCGGATCGGTACCACCAGATTGTTGAACGCCTTAGCCTCCGCAAGTAATTGTAAATACGCCGGTAGCGGCTGTACTTGCGAACTCACGAAAGCGCAAATTCCCAACGGAGTCTGTCACCGAAGGTTCCAACGTTTGGGCGTGAAAGCATTATGCCTGTGCGAGCAGGCGTAAGCGCGTTTCTGCTGGTGTAAGTGACTACTGAGTTTCTCCGCGGCAATCTCACTTTTTTTCTTCTACTGAAAGTAAGGCAGTCCCGAACTGCAATGCAGGAAGGTCCCTGCAAGAGAGCTCTTCTGAAGAGGAGCCAAAGGAAGAAACATGTCTGAGAACAATCACACACCCGCTCCACACAGCGTAATCATCGATCTCGGGGGACGAAACCTGATCCTGGAAACCGGGAAAATCGCAAAACAGGCAAATGGCGCGGTTACCGCAAGGTATGGGGACACCGTGGTGCTGGTTTCGGCTTGCATGTCCACCAAGCCCATCGACCGGGACTTTCTGCCGTTGACGGTGGATTACCGAGAAAATACATATTCGGCGGGAAAGATTCCGGGCGGCTTTTTCAAGCGCGAAGGACGTCCCACGGAGCGCGAAATTCTTGTCTCCCGATTGATCGACCGGCCGATGCGGCCGTTGTTTCCGGATTCGTGGAGGAATGAGACACAAATCATTGCGATGGTGTTGTCCGCGGACAGCGAGAACGATCCGGACGTGATCGCGGTGACCGCGGCTTCGGCGGCGGCATATATTTCGGACCTCCCGTTCACGGATCCAATCGCGGCGGTGCGCGTGGGCTTGCTAGATGGCAAGCTGGTGGCAAACCCGTCGATTGCGGAACAGAAGACCTGCAAGATGAACATCATCATCGCCGGAACGGAAAACGGCATCGTGATGGTGGAATCGGGCGCCTTCGAAGTGTCCGAAGAACAGATTGTGGAAGCGCTGGAATTTGGCCATGCGCAGATCAAAACGATTGTGGGCGCGATCAAGGAACTGAACGCGCAACTGAAGCCCAAGAAGGTGGACGTAGCGCCGCTGCCGTTCGACAAAGCAATTTACGACAGCATGAAGAAGAACTACGGCGCAAAGTTGCAAGACGCCGTGAACACCGAAAAGCATCCGAAGAAGGAAAGCTACAACCTGGTGGATGAGCTGCTGACGGAAATCACCAAAGTCGTGCCGGAAGAAGACGAAGAGAAGCTGACGTTGACGAAGCGCGCTTTCGAGCGCCTGCGCGAAGAAATCTTCCGCAATGATGTGCTGAAGGCCAAGCGTCGCCCGGATGGACGCGCGTTCGATCAGGTTCGCAAGATCACCTGCGAAGTGGGATTGCTGCCGCGCGTACACGGGTCGGCGTTGTTCACCCGTGGCGAGACGCAAGCCCTGGCGACATTAACCCTGGGCACGAAGGAAGACATGCAGCGGCTGGATTTGCTGTTTGAGCACGACGTGTTCAAACGCTTCATGCTGCACTACAACTTTCCGCCATTCAGCGTGGGCGAAGTGAAAATGTTGCGCGGCGCGGGCCGGCGAGAGATCGGACATGGCGCCTTGGCGGAACGCGCGGTGGCCAATCTGCTGCCACCCGAAGTGGAATTCCCCTACGCCATGCGTGTGGTCAGCGATATCCTTGAATCGAATGGCTCCTCGTCGATGGCGACGGTGTGCGGTGCTTCTTTGGCGATGATGGATGCGGGCGTGCCGATGAAGTCGCCCATCGCAGGAATCGCGATGGGACTGGTTGTTGGCGAAGGCGGCAAGTATGCCATCCTGACCGACATAGCAGGCGCGGAAGATCACTACGGCGACATGGATTTCAAAGTTGCGGGAACGCGCGACGGTATCACCGCGTTGCAAATGGACATCAAGGTGACCGGCATCACCATTCCGATGATGCGTGAAGCGCTGGCGCAGGCGAAGAAAGCGCGCTTGCACATTCTGGACATCATGGAAGGCACGTTGAGCTCGCGACCGTACGACGATTTCGGCATATGCGCCGCGTTTGTACAAGTTGAGATTCCTACCGACAAGATCCGCGATCTAATCGGGCCGGGCGGAAAGAAGATCAAGTCGCATTATCGAACAGACCGGCGTGAAGATCGACGTGCTGGAAGACGGCACGGTGCACATTTTCTCGACTAGCGGCGCGGGCGGCGACCAGGCTTTGCAGATGGTGCGCGACGTTACCGCCAGCGCGGAAATCGGCAAGACCTATCTGGGCAAAGTGGTGCGACTCGCGGAATTCGGCGCCTTCGTGGAACTCTTCCCGGGAACCGACGGATTGCTGCACATCAGCGAAATTTCTGAGCATCGCATCCGTGACGTTCGGGATGAATTGAAGCTCGGCGACCAAGTGCTGGTCAAAGTGCTAGCGATTGAAGGCAACAAGATCCGGCTGTCTCGCAAAGCGTTGATAAAGGAAGCACGAGAGAAGCAGGGACTTGGCAAGAGGGAAGCGGCCCCAGCAGTTGCGGAGACCACTCCTGTGCCAACGACCGGCGAAGAGGACTAAGCCCAAGTCAGCCAATCAACAGTTAACGAAAAAAGGCCCTCAGTTTGTTTTGAGGGCCTTTTCTTTGTTTCGTGGCACTTCAGTAAAAGCGAGGTCTAGGTCGTACAGGTGCCGAGTGCCCCATACGCCGAATTTTGCGTACGGGAGTTCGACGCGGCCTTTGCCATTTGGGATGTCTGATGGTACAGAAAAAAACTGGTTCCAAAGCTGCACGCAGACAAAGCCGCGGCGTGCGGGGCACCCGTTCCGACCGCGCAAAGATTACTTGCAAACAGCCATCAGTTGACGTGGGTGCAGTGAACGGCATCTAGCGCGCCCCACAGGGCGTCGAGGGCTTCGTTGGTGGTGGCGAGGATTTCTACTTCGCTACCGGAGGCGTGTTGTTCGAGCCAGTTGCGCCACTGTGCTCGGTGCGCGCGATCGGCCTTTTCGTGGACTTCGAAATAGGCGAGGCCTTCCGGCTTGTTGATGCCGTAAAACTTCTTGAGGCCGTCGATCTTTGTGGTGGCGATTTCGGGCACCTGCGCTTCGTAGGCGTAGAGTGCGGCGACGGCTTCGGCGACGGGACGGTCGCCAACAATCTCGCGGAAGGTTTCGACGACGGCCTGAGTGCCGGGCAGAGCGGGGCAGCAGGTCACATCATCCTCGCTGACGCCGAGCGCCGCCGCAAAGTCGCGCCAGAGCTTCGGGTGCGGTGCAGTGGGATCTTCTTCTTCAGCTAGATTTTCAAGGACAACGTCGCGGAGGGGACCTTCAGTGCGTGCGGCCAGCACTCGAAGATGCTTGGGGAAAGCCTCGACGTGGCGGTAATACTGCGCGGCATAAAGTTGGAGCGATTCACGGCTGAGTTTTCCAGCTTGCCAGTCCTGGTAAAACGGGTGCTTCAGAAGATTTTTCTCGGCAATGGCGGCATCAATTTTTTCAAGAAGTTCGGTGTTGCTCATGATCGGCCCCTCCACAATCCATTGAACGCGTAGCAGACGTACGCTACGTCTGCCATGAAATCGGAGTGAAGAGTGTAACAGAAATCAAAAAATTATGCCGCGACGGCTGCCGGCCGATAGGAAGAGGCAAAGAAACTCGAAAGTTAAGTTGCCGGCGCGTGGATGCGTTCGATGTCGGCGCCTACGGACTGCAGTTTTTCGACGATGGCTTCGTAGCCGCGATCTATGTGATAGACACGCTCGATGATGGTTTCGCCGGAGGCGACGAGGGCCGCGAGAACCAGGCCGGCGCTGGCGCGGAGATCGGAAGCCTGGACCGTGGTTCCCGAAAGCTTCATCGGGCCGCGAACCACGGCGCGATGGGCGTCGATGGAAATGTCGGCGCCCATGCGAATCATTTCGCTAGCGTGGAGGAAACGATTTTCGAAGATAGTTTCGGTGATGACGCTGGCGCCTTCGGCCTGCGTCGCGAGAGCCATGTATTGCGCCTGCATGTCGGTGGCGAAGCCGGGATATTCCTCGGTGGTGACATCGGCGGCGACCAATTTTTGTGTGGCGCGAACGCGAAGAGAGGTGGCGTCGATGGACTCGATAGAGACACCGGCCTTTTCCAGTTTAGCGATGATCGCCCCGAGGTGAGCCGGCTGACAATGGGTAATGGTGAGGTCGCCATTGGTGATGGCTCCGGCGATGAGGAAAGTTCCCGCTTCGATGCGGTCGGGGATGACGGTGTGTTCGGTGCCATGAAGTTTTGCGACGCCGCGAATGCGCAGCGTTGAGGATTCGTCACCCTGAATGTTCGCGCCCATTTTGCGGAGAAGGAGGACCAGGTCGGTGACTTCGGGTTCACGCGCACAATTTTCGAGGATGGTTTCGTCGTCGGCAAGCGTGGCAGCCATCAAAATATTTTCGGTACCGGTGACGGTGATTTTTTCGAAGACGATCTGCGCGCCGCGAAGGCGTCCGCCGTGTGGAACTCTGGCCTGGATGTAGCCATGCGCGGTGGTGATTTCCGCGCCCATTTTTTTGAGAGCGTCGAGATGGAGATCGATGGGACGAGCGCCGATGGCGCAGCCGCCGGGCAGCGAAACGTGGGCGACACCGGAGCGCGCGATAGCGGGACCGAGTGTGAGGACGGAAGCGCGCATAGTCTTGACGAGTTCGTAAGGAGCGACCGCGTCATTCAGGGAAGTCGCGTGAATGGTGTAGTCCGACGCGGGGAATTCCGTTGTAGAAACCGCGGCAGACATGAACGCTAGCAGTTTGCCCATGGTCACGATATCCCGCACCATGGGCAAACCGTGGAGCACGACCGGCTCTGCGGTGAGCAGCGTTGCCGCCATGATGGGCAGCGCGGAGTTTTTTGCGCCGCTGATGCGCACCGTCCCGTGAAGTGGTTTTCCGCCGTGGATTCTGAACTTGTCCATTCGCTCTTTCCGGGAATTGCCGGAATTCCTATTCCCCTAACGACTTGCGTAAATGTCCGCCGGATTCTTGCAACTTTCGCTGCGCTTGCTTAGCCGAAATTCCATTCTTAAGCATGATGAGGGCGATGCGGAGGTCGTGTTTGCTTTGACGCAGAGCGTGTTCCACGGCAAACATATCCTTAGCGCTCGCGTCTTCCAGGATGCGTTTCGCGCGCTTTCTAAGTTTTGTGTTTGCCACGCCAAGGTCGATCATCAGGTTATCGTAAACATAGCCGAGTCGCACCATCGTAGCGGTGGAGAGCATGTTGAGCACCATTTTTTGCGCGGTGCCGGCTTTCAAGCGAGTGGAACCGGTCAACACTTCCGGCCCAACTTCCGGGGTAATCGCGATTGTGGCCAATTTAGGCAGAGGCGAGCTCCGGTTGGAGGCGACGCCGATGGTCAATGCGTTTCGTTTGTTGGCGTAGGCGATTGCGGAGAGCACATAAACCGTGGCGCCGCTGGCAGCAATGCCCACGACCGCGTCGGCTCCGGTCAATTTTATTTTTTCCAAGTCGCGCACGGCATTTTGCGCGCGATCTTCCGCGCCTTCTACGGGACCGGTCACTGCTTTTCGTCCTCCGGCGATCAGCGCGCGTACCAGCCGCGGCCGGGTGCCGAAGGTGGGAGGGCATTCGGAAGCGTCGAGAACGGCGATGCGTCCGCTGGAGCCGGCGCCGACGTAGATCAGTCGCCCACCTGAACTCATTTTGGCAAAGATCGCGTCGACAGCGCGAGCGATGGCGGGCAATTCTCGCGCAACCGCGGCGGCGACTTTGTGATCTTCGCGGTTCATCAACCGGACGATCTGGAGTGCGGTCATGCGGTCGAGATTCTTTGACGCGGGGTTGCGCTGCTCAGTGAGGCGGTGTTCCTTTTCGCGTTTGAGTTTGTGGCGTGAGGCCATGTTGAAATTATAACTGCGGATGGCGTCTTGCAGATGCGTTTGGGCCGAACAAGTGGATTTGCGCCGCTAGAACGTTACTACAGAAAAAGGCGAGGGGAGATACGCGGCGGTCTGGCTTGGGAGGCAGGCGCCACAATTCCCGAAGAAAAACGAGAGAACCAAAGGCACAGGCCCTTACTTCGTCAGCATAAAAAGGAGTGCCTGGGCCACTTTTGCCGGATAAATTCTAATTAACGCACAGGGCATCAAGGCGCTGTCCGTTGGGTGTGGCTGACGAGAATCATCTATGATGAAGGAGCACCTCAAATGAGCGGATCACTGGGCTGATTTCATGGACGTTTTGAAAAAACTCTTCGAGCAACATTTTCACGCACCCGTCGGGCGCATTGTGCCGCTGCAGGGAGAGCTGGGCGGGTCGGGCCGGAAAATCATCCGGCTGGAGAACGAAAAGGGAAGCGCGATCGGGGTTTTGTACGGCGTGCGCGAAGAGAACACTGCGTTCCTGGCGTTTTCACGGCATTTCCGAAGGCGCGGGCTTCCCGTACCAAAAATTTACGGCGAGGATCTGGATCAGGGTGCATATCTGGAAGAGGATCTCGGCGACCTGACGCTGTTTGAGTTGCTCTCGAAGAATCGCGATGGCGCCACGATTGCGCCGCAGGCTGTCGATGCCTATCGCAAAGTGGTCGCGGTTTTGCCGCGTTTTCAGGTGGAAGCGGGGCGCGACCTGGATTATTCGGTGTGCTATCCCTGCGCAAGTTTCGACCGGCAATCGATTGCCTGGGACCTGAACTATTTCAAATACTACTTTTTGCGGCTGGCCGCCATCCCGTTTAGCGAACAGGCGCTGGAAAATGATTTCGGGCGATTGACGGATTTTCTGCTGAGTGCCCCGAGCGATTATTTTCTGTATCGGGATTTTCAGTCGCGCAACGTGATGCTGTCCCACGGTGAGCCCTATTTTGTTGATTATCAGGGTGGGCGCAAAGGAGCGCTGCAGTACGACATCGCTTCACTTTTGTTTGATGCGAAAGCGGACCTGCCGCCAGAGCTACGGCAGCAATTGCTGGAACATTATCTGGACAAGCTTAGCGAGCACATTCAGGTGGATCGCGAAGCGTTCTTGCGGCACTACCACGCTTACGTTTACGTGCGCATTCTGCAGGCGTTGGGGGCGTACGGATTTCGCGGATTCTACGAGCGGAAAACACACTTCCTGCAGAGCGTGCCGTTCGCGCTGAAAAATGTGCGGTGGCTGCTGCACAACGTCAAGCTGCCGATTGAACTTCCAACGCTAATGGACGCGTTCAAAAGCATGCTGGCTTCGGAAAAGCTGAATGGACTGGCGGCCGAGGCGCAAAAGTTGGTTGTGCGGATTTTCAGTTTTTCGTTTCACCAAAGTATGCCGAAGGATGAGACAGGAAATGGCGGCGGATTTGTTTTCGACGGACGCAGCTTGCCGAATCCAGGGCGCGAAGATCGATTCAAATTGTTGTCCGGGCGGGACGCTCCGGTGATCGATTATCTGAACCAGCAGGAGATCGTGCACCAGTATTTCGCGAGCGTGCTGACGCTGGTGGATGCCAGCGTGGACAGTTATCAGCAGCGTGGATTCAAGAATTTGATGGTTTCATTTGGCTGCACGGGAGGGCAACACCGTTCCGTGTTCCTGGCGGAACAACTGGCGAAACGATTGCGCGGTCGCAGCGGGCTGGAAGTGTTGGTGCGCCACATCCAACTCGAGAAGATGGGGAAATGAAGGCGATGATCCTCGCCGCGGGGCTCGGCACGCGGCTTCGGCCTTTGACGGCGGATCGCCCGAAGGCACTGGTGGAAATTAAGGGCCGAACCTTGCTGGAGATTACGCTCGCGCGATTGAGATCGTTTGGGATTCGCGAAGTCATCATCAACGTGCATCATTTGGCGGACATGGTGGTGGAGTACCTACAGGCTCATAAGAAGTTCGGGATGGAGATTGAGGTTTCGCGGGAAGACGTACTGCTCGACACCGGCGGCGGATTGAAAAAGGCAGGGTGGTTTTTTCTGCGGGATCGCCATTCGATGGACGAGCCGTTTTTGCTGCATAACGTTGATGTGATCAGCACGATCGATTTGGGACTCATAGTGAGGTCGCATCAAAAGCACGGCGCTTTGGCTACGTTGGCAGTGATGGCGCGAGAGAGTTCGCGGCAGTTGTTGTTCGATGAGGTGGGGCAGCTTTGCGGGCGGCAGGTTCGCGGGCGGGAATCGGAAGTCGTTCGCGGGGGGCAAGGGCTGCAGCCACTGGCGTTTTGCGGCGTGCATATTATTTCACCGGGATTTTTAGGCAAAATGCGGGGAGAAGGAGTGTTTTCGATTATCGATACCTATTTGCAGTTGGCAGCAGAGGGCGAAGCGATCAAGGCGTTTCGTGCGGACGAATATGATTGGCGGGATTTGGGTCGAGCTGAGGATTTGAAAAGGGCGGAAGACGATTTTGAGAAGAAATTGATTTCGTAAATCCTTCTTGTGGGCTTCTAGAGGACCAGTAAACCGTAGTAGGAGTAACCCTTGTTCTCCTAGTGTTCGCTCCACTACTACCAGTTCAAGTACAAAAATTCTCCGACTCTGCTTCCCTTTCGCAACAATTTCTACTTGGGATCAACTTTCTTCGACTTTGGTCCGCCTTGATTTTTACGAGATTCTTTTCGTGCAATCGGCCAAGGGCGGATCTTAACGGAACATTGGAGCACGGACAGGAGTGAGTGTGTCACTGGGATAATAGAAACCGGAAGAGAAAAAGGTTTGTGCCGTCAAATCGTAAGAACCCACCCTTAGACACCAAACGTGGGGCACCCTCAAACATTGGCGTGTGTCGACGTGACTAGGCAAAAGGCAACGGCAACGTAGCCGATCTAAAGTTCGGTTACTACATGAACTCAATTTGTGACGAAGCCCAGGGCCTTCATTACGGCGTCGTGGACGGCCGGGCGGACTTCGGCGATTTTGTGATTTTCGCGGGTGGGATTCACTCGATTGGTCAGCAGGACTACGAAGACCTGGCGATCGGGATCGATCCAGATGGTGGTGCCGGTGAAGCCGGTGTGACCATAGCTGTGAGCGGAAAAATAGCGTCCGCTCGAACTGCCTTCCGTGGGCACGACCCAACCCAGCGTGCGCGTATTTTTCGCGAGGGGCTGCGGGACGGTAAATTCCGCGATGGTGGCGCGTTTCAGGATTCGGTGATGCGCGTAGATGCCGCCATTCAGGAACATTTGGCAGAAGGCGGCGAGATCGGGCGAGGTGCTGAAGATGCCGGCGTGGCCAGAAACTCCGCCCATGGTGAACGCGTTTTCGTCGTGGACTTCGCCCTGCACCAGGCGATGGCGCAATTGGTTGTCGATTTCGGTGGGCGCGATATCCGGCCAGAGGTTCTTGGAGGGCAAGTACATCGAATTCTTCATGCCCAACGGACTGAAAATGTAATCGTGCGCCAACTCGTTGAGCGGCTTGCCGGTCAAACGCTGGATAATTTCCGCCATCAAGATGATGCCTAAATCCGAATAGACCACTTTTGCGCCAGGCTCGTATTCGAGCGGCTCAACGAAAATTCGCGAGAGCATGTCGGCTTTGCCGGTCGCGGTGCGCCAATATTCCTTGAAGGGTGGCAAGCCGGAAGTGTGGGTCATCAGATGGCGGACGGTGACTTTTCGGCGCCATTCGAGTTGCGCGGGACCGGAGAGGCCGGGAAACTCGCGCAAGTTGGTTACTTTCACTTCATGACGTGCCTGCGCGAGTGGAGCATTTATCCATTCGGGCAGGTAGCGCTCGATGGGCGCGTCAAGATTCAGCGGCGACGGGAAATCACCTTCAACTAATTTTTCGACGAGCGTTGTGGTGACGACGACTTTGGTGAGTGAAGCGAGGTCGTACATGGTGTCTACTTTGACGGCCGGGGAATTTGGCTCGTAGCTGAGATTACCAAAAGAGTGCAGCGAAACTCTTCCGCGAAAACCGACGGCCATGGTGGCGCCTGGGAAGGCTTTGTCGGCGATGGCCTTTTCGATAACGGAAAACGCGGGTTGCAACTGGGCTTCGCCACGCACATCCATGGGCTGCAGAGTCATGGGATTTGCAGGGAGTTCAATACCAAAGCCGGCTTTGAGGTCGATGCCGGGAATCGTCACCGGCAAATGGCCGCGAATGGGAATTTCTCCGAATAGCTCGCTGGCGATGGAGATTTGCGCGACGTCGCTAATGCCGAATGCAGACAACCAGGTTTCGGCCTGCGGAAATCGTTCGATGAGATACGGACTGCCGAGCGCGGCGGTGATGACGGGCTTGCCAGTCTTGTAGAGCTGGTTGATGAGGGGAATTTGGTCGGCGGGGACGTCGACATCACCTTTACGATCACTGACGCGGACAAACAACGCAAGTATGGCGATATCGTAGGAGTCGGGCGGCGGAAGCTTGAGGGTGTCGGCTTTTACGAAGCGAGTGTCAGCTCGAAGAGTCGTGAGTGAATCGAATCTCGAGCGAAGTTCACGCTCGAGATCTTCGCCGGGATACGGCTCAGGATCGGCGTAAAGCGCAACGAGCAGCGCGCGTGTTGGCTTGGTGGCGTCGAGCGGAAGGCGGTGCGCCGTGTCTCGAAGTAAAGTGATGCCGCGATCGGAAATTTCCTGGGATTCGGTTTGCCATGCGACGCGGCCGAATTTTTCGTTCAATGCGGCGAGATCCACCAGTCGTTCCTTGTTGAGTCCAAGGCGCGCTTTGGCTTCTAGGATGCGGCGCACGGAAGCGTCGAGGCGATCGGCGGAGATAGTTCCGAATTTTGCGGCGGCCAGCAGAGCATCGTACGCGGCGTCTGGAACCGGTGGCATGAGCAAGGCGTCGGCGCCAGCAAGAAAGGCGCGAACCGCGGCGTCTCCAGGAGCATAACGCACAGTGATTCCGCCCATATCCATGGCATCGGTCACGACCAGGCCCTGGAAGCCAAGCTCCTTGCGAAGAAGTCCGGTGAGAATGTTTGCGGAAAGCGTGGCGGGAATGTTTGGGTCTGGTTCGAGCGCGGGCACGTTGAGGTGGCCGGTCATGATGCTGCCGACGCCCGCTTTGATAGCGGCGCGGAACGGTACGAGTTCCAGGCGGTCGAGGCGGGCGCGGTCGGCTTTGATGACGGGAAGATCGATGTGGGAATCGGCAGCGGTGTCTCCGTGGCCGGGAAAATGCTTTGCGGTGGCGATGCCGCCGTTCTCCTGAACGCCGCGAATAAATTCCGCGACAAATTCGGCGACGCGAACAGGATCTTCGCCGAACGAGCGTGTGTTGATGATGGGATTGCCGGGATTATTGTTTACATCGGAATCGGGAGCGTAAATCCAGTGAACACCGGCGGCGCGCGCTTCCAGGGCGGTGATTTGGCCGGCGGTGTAGGCGTCTTTCGGATTACCCGCAGCGGCAAGTGCCATCATGGTAGGAAAAGACGTGCCTTCGTCGAGGCGCATGGCGGTGCCGCGTTCGAAATCCGCGCCGATCAGAAGCGGGAGTTTGGATTTTGCCTGCAGGCGGTTGTTCAGGGCGGCGGTGGGATAGACCTGGCTCTTTACAATGCCGAGTGGGGAGCTGTGCGTGATGTTGATAAAGCCGCCGACGTGGAGATCGTCGACCTCGTGAAGTATTTTGCCGTAGGCGTCGGAATCGGTGGAGGTGAAGCTGCCGTGATAGGTTGTAAAGAGAATCTGGCCCACTTTTTCTTCGAGGGACATACTGCTGATCGTGAGATCAACCCATTTCTGCTGCTCCAAAGAGAGTGCTGCGATGGGAGAAACGGAATCCAGACCTCGCCTACCTGATGTGGTAGCGGAAGCTTTGTGGCCTTTCGCGTTTCGATTGCGGTTTTCGAGTTTCGTTGTCATAAGCAGGAGAAAGAGCGGGCACAGTAGCAATAGACCGGCATAAGGCCTGAACATTTGTTTGAAAATTCCCCCAACGGCCGCTTGCGCCGATGCTTGACTGTATATAACACGCGCACTGGGCGCGAACAATCAGGGTGCGAGCAGCGCGTTCCAGAATATCATTGGGAATCGCGAAACAGTGCGGGAGAGTGTGAATGGCTTTTCGACGCATATTTCGGCGGGGGCTAGTGGTGATGTCGGCCGCATGGTTGATGGGAGCTGCGAGCGGCCTTGCGGCGCAGAAACCCGCAAAGAAAACGAAAACCTCGAGCGGCAGTACACATCGCGTAGGGCGCGTACAGACAGGGCTCGAAACGCTGGAAATGGAAAAGTTCGCTACCCTGCGCGATAAACGGGTGGGCTTGATTTCGAATCATACCGGCCAGGATTCACAAGGGCGTTCGACGGTGGAATTGCTGGCCCACGCCCCCGGAGTGCAACTGGTGGCCTTGTTCAGCCCGGAGCACGGCATTGCGGGACATGCTGACGAAAAAGTGTCGTCGTCAAAGGACGCGTCCACGGGACTGCCAGTCTACAGCTTGTACGGAGAACACCTGCGGCCTACTGGCGAAATGCTGACCGGTATCGATGCGTTGGTTTTCGATGTGCAGGACGCGGGCGTGCGGTTTTATACGTACACGACGACGATGGGCTATTGCATGGAGGAAGCAGGGAAGCGCGGGATCACGTTTTATGTTTTGGACCGGCCCAACCCTTTGAACGGGGAAATTGTGGAAGGGCCGATGCTCGACACGGAGAAAACCAATTTTGTGGCTTACTTCCCAGTACCGGTGCGATATGGACTTACGATTGGAGAGCTGGCGCAACTCTATAACGCGGAGAATCATATCAACGTTGACTTGCACGTGATCAAGATGAAGAACTGGCACCGGAGTTATTTTTTTGAAAGTACTGGGATACGGTGGATTCCTCCATCGCCCAATTTGCGAACGCTGAAGGGGTCGATCCTCTATTCCGGGCTGGAGATTTTGCAGAACGCCGGAGTTTCCGTGGGACGAGGTACGGAAGCGCCATTTGAAGAATTTGGAGCGCCCTGGATCAATGGGGTAGACGTTGCGGCGGAACTAAACTCAAAAGACTTGCCCGGGCTTCGTTTTGAAAATCGCCCATTCATTCCGGTGAGCGGATTGTATGCGGGACAGCGTTGCGGTGGAGTGGGAATAAAGGTAACGGATCGAGGCGCGGTGCGTTCGATGCGCATGGGACTGGAGATCGCAGCGGTGTTGGCGAAAAGATATCCCACGCACATAGATCTTGCGAAACTGGTGGATTTACTGGGGAATGATGCGACGATAAAGCAGTTGCAAGCTGGAACACCGCCTGCGGAGATCGTGGCTGACTGGGGAAGAGACTTGGCGGCGTTTGATGCGGTGCGGCGAAAGTACTACATGTACTGAGGCGCGCTCCAATTTTGCTGTGGATCGCTGAGAAAAAAAACCGCCCCCTCAGCACTTAGTTTTGCTCCTGACGAAGAAAATGGGTTCTTGCCTGCGACGAAAGAAAGATTAAACAAAGAAGGAAAAACCTCACCTCCACAAACCGAGGGTGGGCACCCGGCACGAAAAAAGTCGCAAGCTCTTAGGATGACAGACCAGTTGATTTGGGCGCATCCATTCATGCCCAATTGTGGTAAAGTCCGCAACATGCGCATCGTTTCGCTATTGCCATCGGCCACGGAAATCCTTTTTGCGCTAGGGTTTGACCATGAAATTGTGGGCGTGAGCCACGAATGCGATTTTCCGCTGCGTGCCCGGACAAAGACTTCCGTCATCCACTCCAGGATGCCAAAAGACCTTGCACCCGGAGAAATCGATAAAACGGTGTGCGAGTATATTTCGAGGGGCGAAAGCTTGTACGCAGTGGATGCAGAGATTCTGCGGGAATTGGCGCCGGACCTGATTGTGACGCAGGATTTGTGCCATGTATGTTCGGCCTCGCCGGATGATCTGGAGACGGCGCTGTTGAAATTCGAGCCGAAGCCGGAAGTGCTCTGCTTGAATCCCCAAAATCTGCGTGACGTGTGGCGGGATATTCTTTGGGTGGGAGAAGAAACGAAGAAGACCGCGCGCGCTGAAGCGGTTGTAGAAATGATTGGGGAGCGAATGGGCGAACTCGAAATCATGATGCAGGCGATCGAGACGCGGCCGCGGGTGGTGCTGCTCGAATGGCTGCAACCGTTTTATGTGGGCGGCCACTGGGTGCCGGAAATGATCGAGCGCGCCGGGGGAATCGACATGCTCGGGAAGGCAGATACGCCGTCATTTCGAGTGACCGAGGAAGAGATTATTGCGGCAGCGCCTGAAGTGATGATTGTGGCGCCATGCGGTTATAACAAAGAGCAGGCGCGCGATGAATATGTGTCGCTAATGTTCTCGCCGGAGTGGGCCACTATACCGGCGGTACGCAATGGGCGGGTCTACGCACTGGATGCGAGCAGTTACGTTTCGCGGCCGGGGCCGCGGTTGGTGACAGGGATGGAGGCGATGGCCAAGGCTATCCATCCGTTTGTGAAAGTGCGCGCCGGGGCGGAAGCGGCGGTGTTGCCGATCAAGCCAGCCAGGCGGAATACGCAGACGGCGTCGGCGTAAGACGCGAAGAGACTACGTCCTAAGAGGTGGCGTAAGCCGCCCTAGGGGAAGTTCGTGCCCACCGAAAATTATTCTTTCCTTTAAATACGGTATGGCAGTTTGCGTCAAATTGTGTGAAATTTTTGCGGTTTACTATCCGCCTGATTAAGAAACCATTTCACCTCGAGGAGGAGAAATCATGAACTTCATCGACCTTCTGGTTTCGGAATTCGATCGTGAAGTGAAGCGTAGCCGTCGGGCGCTAGAAGCAGTACCTGAAAATAAACGCAGCTGGAAGCCGCATGACAAGTCCATGGAATTTGGTTACCTGACCGATATGGTGGCGACCATACCGTCGTGGTTGACGATGATCGTCAAGCAGGACGAACTCGACGTAGCGCCCAAAGACGGCAAGCGACCCGAGCGGCCGCAGCCCAAGAACAGCGTCGAGTATGTTGCGGCCCTGGAAAAATCGGCGGGTGAGGCGCGTGCGGCGCTGAAAGGGGCCACGGAAGCGCATCTACAGACGCATTGGAAGTTGCTGGCCGGCGGTAAGGTGGTGGCGGACACGCCACGATATGAGATGCTCCGCGACACGATCAATCATTGGGCGCATCATCGAGGGCAGATGACCGTTTATTTGCGGCTCATGGGGGCGAAGGTGCCGGCGCTGTATGGTCCGTCGGCGGATGATCAGCGGTTTGATTGAGACGGTGAGCCCTTTGTTATTCAAAGATGGAGAGTGTCGAACCTACGGCGCTCCCGAATGATTAGGGCGATTGTACCCAGCGCTTGCGCGCTGGTTAACTAGTGGCGCGCTCCGGCGCTTTAGCGTCTCTGAGACAACAAACAGAAGCACTATAAGGACCAACCACTAAATTAATTCGAATATGCGGACTTTTGCCAACGCTGATAGAAAGGTAGGCCGGCCAGGATGAGGAGTAGGCCGATGGTGGAGCGGCCGGGGCGCTGGATCCAGATATTGATGGTGAGCAGGAGAGCTCCAAGAACGAAGAGGCCGGGAACCCAGGGATAGCCCCAGCAGCGATAGGGACGCGGCAAATCGGGCTCGTTTTTGCGAAGACGGAATAGGGCGACTACGGCGAGGCCGTAGAAAATCCAGCCGGCAAAAATAAACAGATTGGTGAGTTCTTCGAAGGTGCCACTGAGAGCCATGATGCTGGCGAGAGCCCCCTGGAAAATTAGCGCGCGGCCCGGGGTGCGATATTTGGGATGGATGCCGTCGGCTATTTTGAAGAAGATGCCATCGCGGGCCATGGCGTAGGGCACGCGGGCTCCACTGAGGATGGAAGAGTTCATAGAGCCGAGCGCAGAGATGACCATTGCCAACGTGATCCAGAATGCTGCGCCGCGGCCGACCACCGTTTCCACAACGTCGGACGCGATGTGCGGAGACATAGCGACTTTATTGAAGGGCAGGACCTTCATGCAGGCGGCGCTGAAAAGCATGTAGATCAGCACGACGAATGCGACTCCACCGATCAGCGCTCGGGGAAAATTTCTTTGTGGATCTTTTACTTCGGAGCCAACGAGGTTGAGATCCTCCCACCCGTCGTACGCCCACAAAGACGCGGCCAGCGCGGCGAGGAAGGCGCTGAGAAGCCCGGCGCTGACGGAGATCGGCCAGATGGGACCGGCGGCGTGAGGGAGATCGCCACTAAGGAAAAACGCTACGCAGATCACGATGATCACACTGACAACTTTGATGATGGTCAGAAATACCTGGACTCCACCGCCAACTCGCACGCCGAGGTAGTTCACGGCCGTCATGGCGACCAGCCAGAAGACCGCCAGCGGCTGAGCCCAGGTGAAAACGAAATCGTAAGGCTTGATCCGATCGGCGAGCCCGGGAATAGCAATGTGCCAGGTGAAAATCGGAGTGGCGACCGCGGGAACAAAAAAACTGAGGAACCGCATCATGCCGGCGGCAATGGACGCGGCGGAGGAAGGCCGGCCGACGATGGAGTGCATCCAGCCGAAAAGAAAACCCCAGGCCGTGCCGAAGCCGCGACGGAGGTAGGCATACTCGCCGCCCGCTTCGGGAATCGCGGCGCCGAGTTCGGCATAGGAGAGCGCCCCGAAGAGAGAGAGCAGTCCGCCGATAATCCAGGCGGCATACACGACGGAGACAGAGTGTCCTTCGCGAGCCATTTCGGCGGGCTTCAGAAAGATTCCTGTGCCGATCATGGTGCCGACGACGATCGCGGCTGAGGCCCAAGGGCCCAGGCCGCGCACGAGTTCCAGGCGTTTCTCGCTCATGATTCTCCCTGAAAAGAGTGGTGCTGAGTGTACCTTAACCCGCAATTCTCACCAACGCGGTTCGGTCACGTGGGCGGGCCGAGTTGCTCGCGGGAGATCTTGTGAAGCCTGTCGAAGTTGAGATTCTTCGAGCCAATCAGAATTGGCTCTCAGAATGAGAGGATTGTTCGGGCCATGCACGACTGATGATCGCGCCGACGACGAAGGTAACGCAGGCGCCTATCAGGACGAACCAAGTGAAAGCGACCGAGTGATAGTGAAAAACGAGAAGGACGGAAGCGAGGCCGGCAAACATGCCGATGAGCGAACCGTTGGCATTGGATCGTGAATCAAAAGTGCCCAGAAGAAAGAGGCCGAGCAAGCTGCCGAATGGAAACGACGCGACGGTGAGTCCCGCTTCGAGAACGGGTCCCCAGTGAATCAGGCCGAAAACGATGAGTGCGGTGCCCCAGATGAGCGTGATGCGGCGAGACAATTGCAGGAGCTTGGCAGGATCGCGGGCTGTGGGGTCACTGGTAGTGCCACGCAAGATGGAAAAATCGAGGACGCTGCTGGCGGCGAGTGAGTTCAAGGCACCACTGGCGTTGGACATGGCCACTGCGATAATGGCGGCGAGGAGTAGACCCGCCAGGCCCGTAGGCATTTCACGAACGAGGAAATTGGGAAGGATGCGGTCGGCAGGCTCGCCCGCGGAGAGCAGTGGGCCGTGCTGGGAGAAAACGAAAAGAAATACGCCGATGAGGAGGAACACGGTGAATTGGACAAGGACGATCATGCCGCTGGCGATAATCGCGCGGCTGCTCTCTTTTTGAGAGCGAGCGGCAAGCAGGCGCTGCACGATCGTCTGGTCCGTACCGTGACTGGCCATCGTGAGAAAAGCACCGCCAATGAGGCCGGACCAAAAGGTGTATTTGGTGGCGAGGTTCCAGGAGAAATCGAAGAGTTGAAGCTTGTTGCCGGATGCGGCCGAAACTTGCACGACTTCGTGCCAGCGTCCCGGAATGCGATGAAACAGGAAAAATAGCGTGACTATGCTACCGGCGAGATAGAGAGAGAATTGTGCTACGTCGGTCCAGATGACGGCTTTCATGCCGCCCTCAAAAGTGTACAGCACCGTGAGGGCAATGACGATGAAGACGGCGAGGCGCTCGCTGGTGCCGAGAGCGGCGCTGACGACCAGCGCGATAGCGGAGACGCGAACTCCTTCGGCAAGCGTGCGGGTCACAAGGAAAGTCAGCGCGGCGATGGAGCGCATGCGCTGGCCGAAGCGCTTTTCGATGAGGGCATAGGCGGTGAGGTAATCGCCGCGGAAGTATCCGGGTAAGAGAATGATGGAAATTAAAACGCGACCGATCAGATATCCGAACACCAGTTGAAGGAAGGTCAGGTTGCCGGAATACGCTATCGCCGGTACGCCAATGATTGTCAGCGTGGAAGTTTCCGTGGCGACGATGGAAAGAGCTAACGCCCACCATGGCGCGGTGCGGCCGCCGAGGAAATAGTCTGTGGCGCTGTGTTGGTTGCGACGGAAGTGAAGACCTAGAGCAGTGACGCCGAGCAGATAGCCGATGACGATGGTGAGGTCGAGTGGATGGATATGCATTTCGATTTGCGAGCTGAGAATAGTGGGGGAAGAGAGGCGCGTCAAGAAGGGTACCAAAGACAAAAACTGAAGAGAAGAAAGTTCTTGGCGTTCGATCGTCGGAACCCACCCTTACAAACTAAGACTGGGGCACCCTCAAGTATTTGTGTGTTGCGGCCTCACATGACATCGGGTTACGGGCCATTCTTTTTCAGGCTAGCCAGGAGTGCCGAGGCCCCCGTGAATGGCGTATTCTGTTGCGATGAAATATGTGCTGGGATTCGACGGCGGAGCAACAAAGACAGAATGTGTCGTAATGGACACGGAAAAAGCGGTGCGCGCGCACGGGCGCAGCGGCCCATCGAATCCGTTGCGCGTGGGATTTGGGGGAGCGCTGGCGGCGGTAAGCGAAGCGGCACGCTTGGCGATGCAGGACGCGAACGTGTCGTTGGAAGAGGTAGAAGGGCTTTGCGCGGGTCTTGCCGGAACGGGGCAGGCGGAAGCAGCGCGAAAAATGAAGCGGTTGCTGAGCGAGGAGTATGCCGGGAGGGTGGTGCATGTCTGCACGGATTTGGATTTGACACTGGAAGCAACCGGAGATGGACGGGCGATCGTGCTGGTGGCGGGAACGGGATCCGCGGCGGTGGGTCGCGATGCGCATGGGCAGATTGCGCGAGTCGGCGGGCACGGGCCGCTGCTGGGCGACGAGGGGAGCGCTTACGATATTGGCAAGCGCGCGGCGATTGCGGAGCTACGAAACTATGACCGCGATGGCGGAACATCAAAATTTGGCGCGAAAATCTTGACTGCGGTGGACGTAAGCAGTTGGGAGGAATTTCAGACGCGCGTTTATGCGGTGCCGGACGAAGTATTCCCTCGAATTTTTCCCGTGGTGGCGCAGGCTGCCGACGAGGGAGACGCACGCGCGCAGGAATTGCTATACACGGCAGCAACCGCGCTTGCGTTGCTGGCTAACGACCTGGTGGACCGGTTGAATTTGCGTGAGGAGAGATTCTTGCTGGTGAAAAGCGGGGGCATGGTGCAGACGTCGAAATACTTTGATGAGCAATTGAATGGCCGGTTACTGGAGGTTGCGCCGCAAGCGGAATTTGGAGCGCTGGCGATGATGGCGGCCGAGGCGGCGGCTCGAATAGCGCTGCGGCTGTTGAAGGGAGAAAGGGTGGAGAAAGGCGAACGTGGCGGAGCTTGAGGATAAAATCGAGCTAGCTCGGACGGCGGGCGGCGACGCATTGACGGAATTGATGTATCGCCCGGAACCGCAAGTGCTGCTGGCGGTGCTCGACAATCCAGCGGTGGACGAGCCGAAAGTGTGCCTGCTGCTGGCTCGCAAGGATCTGCCCGCGGAAGTGCTGGAAGAGATCGGCGCGCGGAAAAATCTGCTGAAGAGCTATGCGGTGAAAAAAGCGCTGATGTTTCACCCCCGCGCGCCGAGGCTGATCGGGCTGCGGTTGCTGCGCGATTTGTACTTAATGGATCTGGTGCAATTTGTGTTGTCGCCCTCGGCTGCGGCGGAAATCAAACTGCAGGCGGAGGCGCAGATCATTACGCGCCTGCCGCAATTGCCGCTGGGGCAGAAGATTACGCTGGCGCGACGAGGGCCGGGACGCGTGGCGGGGGCGCTGGTGGCGGAAGGGCATCCCGAGGTGTTGAAAGTGGCGCTGGAGAATCCGTTCTTGACCGAGGCGCAAATCTTGAAAACATTGGCGCGGGAAAAAGTGCCGGTGGCGGCGGTGCAGGCACTCTGCCGGCACCCAAAGTGGTCGCAGATTTACAACGTGCGGCTGGCGCTGGTGCGGAATCCGTCAGCGCCGCTGGCGACGATACTGGCGTTTCTGCCGGAATTGACGGTGAATGATTTGCGGGAGTTGGCTTCACCGGGAATTGTGCCGGAGAATTTGCGGAAGTATTTGCAGGCGGAAGTGCAGAGGCGCATACATGCGTCAAAGAATCATCCGAGCCTGAAGGTGGAGTAGGGAGACTGATGACGCGAATTCTATTCGCCCCGGGTAAAAAGAAAGTTGCAGCTTGAGTCGATGGTTGAGGTGAGATCCTTCGATTGCGTGACCCGACGCAACAGAAAGCGGTGCGAAGAAAAAGCGTCGGGCACTTCGCTCAGGATGACAATTTGGGTGGTTGGGGAGAAGGGCTAGCGGGAGGCGGGGCGGTAGAGGATTACGCGGACTTTTTCCAGGGTGACGAGGCCGCCGCCGATCATTTCATCCAGGTGAGGGAGGATTTCATCGATGCGTTCCTGCGATTCGATCACTTCGAGGACGATCGGCAAGTCCTGGGAGAGACGCAAGAGTTTGTCGGTGTGATAGACGCTGGAACCGCCGTAACCTCCTACACCGCGCAGAACGGTGACGCCGGAAAACTTTTCTTTGCGGAGTTCCTCGACGATGGCCTCGTGGAGAGGCTTGCCGTGCCACTTGTCGGATTCTCCGATGTGAATGCGCATCAGGGTGCGCTCGCCTTCAAATTTCTGGTGGGGCATGTGAACCTCCTTGCAGGGCTAGAAACGGCTGGCCAAGCGGATGCCAGCTACGGACAGCAGCAGGCCAAATACCACGCTGGCTGCGACGTAGGTGCCTGCGCGCAGCCATTCGCCGGCTTCCAACATTTTGGCGGTTTCCCAGCCAAAGCTGGAGAACGTAGTGTATCCGCCGAAAAAACCTACGGCGATTGCCATTCGCCATTCAGGCGAGACGACCATGCGGTTGAGAGTGAACTGGCCGATCAGCCCGAGGAAAAAGCAGCCGGTGAGATTGATGAGCAGGGTGCCGTAAGGAAACGTGCTGCTCATTTTTATTTGTACGGCGCCTTGCAAGCCGTAGCGGGCGAGCGTGCCCAGGGCTCCGAAGACGGCGATAAGCAGTAGCTTCACGATTGCTCCATTTTCCGCTGCTTCACACCTATAAAAAACTCCTGGTGCGCCGAGGCAGCCAGGAGTCATCAGATCCAGCGGGATGCCGGAACGGTTTTGGCGAACTCCATCGCCATTCACAATTTTCGGTTCTCAGTGTAACTGGCGGAGTTGGAGAATCGCAAAGGAAAGATGCGGATTCCTCAGGGCTGAAGCTCCGCTTTGTCTGGAAAACTAACTCATGGCATAGCTCAAGCTCTCCGACCCCCTAGAACAAATATGAAATAGTTGTTTGCCCGAGGAACTTGAATAAAGGCTAATCAATTCGTTGGTGCTGGCTTGCTATCACTCTTCTGGGCTGGGAGGCGGCCTTTGGTTTTGGAGACTACCAGGTCGGCGGGATCTTGCCGCCGGGCGTCAGAGATTCGATTTGTTTGAGACTGTCGACCATATAGCTCATGGTCATGGCGGGCATCAGGCCGGGGATGTCGTTGTGTTTTATGGTGATCGTCTGGCGTTGGGGCTCGGCGGAAATTACTTCGGCCTGGATGGGATAGTATTTTTTCGCGGCGGACTGGCAACCGGCGGCAAGAAAACTAACGGCCAAAAAGCGAGAGCCGAAATTAGCGACAAAAGATGGCGATTCATGATTGGGCAGGCCTCAATAGTGGAATCGATAGCGAATCTGTACCGCCAGCTGGCGCGGATCGGCGTAGTGCGAGCCGCCAAATGTGTTGCTGGTATCGAGCATATACCTTTGGTTGGTGATGTTGGTGGCGGTGAAGCGCACCGTAAAATTCTCGCCGAAGTTTTTTCCTAGCGACAGGTCGAGTGTGTAGTAGCTGGGAAGGTGATCAGGGCCGTCGCCGCTGAGGAAGCCCGAACCGTAGTTGAGCGCGATGGAGCCGAAGCTGCGCCACGGGAGATCGCCTTCGAAGCCGGCGGAAAACGTATTGCGTTGGTCATGGTCGAGAAAAAAATTGCCGTCTTCGGGCGGAGTGAAATCGGTAATCCCTCCGGTGATGGCGCCGACGCCCTGCGCGTGCTGGTTGGAATAGACGAGATGAGCGCGATAGTGGTGAAGGAGAAGCGGCGAGCGGACGGAGGTTTCCAGGCCCTTGATGACGGCACCCTGAATGGTCAGTGGCAGAAAAATATTGGAATTGCCGAGAGCGTCGTGGTCGAAAAAGTTTTTCACGCTGGTGTGAAAATAAGTTTCGCTAAGGGTCCAGCCGCGGAGAGGAATAGCGACGCCGTATTCCTGCTGGATATCACGTTCTCCGAAGAGCGGAAGAAAGGCGCAGTCGTCGCAGCCGGTATTGCCGATCAAGTTGCCAGAGACGGTATCGAGCGGCGGCGCCTGGTAGTAGTAAGAATAGGCGGCGCGCAGGACCCAATTCAATTTGGGAATCTCGATCGCGGCGCCGATGCGCGGATCGGTGGAGTTTTCAGTGACTTGTCCGGAAAAGTGAGTGTAACGGAGGCCGCCGCTGAGGGTAAGCCAGTTGGTCGCTTTGAACTGGTCTTCAGCGAAGAGGGCTTCGAGATTTCCCGTCGGCTTCACACGCTGGCTGAGGAAATTTCTGGATCCGTCGCTAGCATATATGGAAAACAAGGAATTATCCTGTTGCGCAAATGCGTAGAGGCCTGTGCGAACGTTATTTCGCTTGCTTACCCAGGAGATGGTGGACTGGCCGCCTTCGTAATTGGAGCCGCGATTATCGGCGGCTTGCGGCTTGTTGGTAGGGCCGCCCTGATAGACGGCGCGATTGAAGTGATAGAAGGGTGAAAGCACGAAAAGCAGATTGGGATTGAAAGTGTGCACCCAGGTGCCGGTGGCGAAAATGTCCTGTTCGCGCTGACGATCGTTATAGCCGACGGTGGTTTGGTCTGGATCGATGGGCACTTCGTAATAATCGAGCCGCACTCCACCGGCAAAACGCAGCTGATCTTTTTCGGAGGGATTGTAGAGCAGAGAAGTGAATGCGCCGCCGCCCATGGCCTGATTATGAATGTTTTCGAGGACCGGCGGCTCCAGGCCCCAATCGGTACTGTTGCCGCTCAAACTTGTGTAGTAAGCAGATTTTTCGGTGTGATCGCCAAAGCTCAACCAGTTGTCGGTGGCGTTGTAGCTGCCGTAACTGGCGATGAGTTCGGCGTCCTTGTCGCGTTCGAAACCATTTTTGGGGGCGATGTTGAAGACCCCGTAGATGCGATCACCATATTCCGCGGCGTAGCTGCCGGTTTCTGCTTGCATGTAGGAAACATCTTTTGGGTTGAATTGCGGACCGACGTTAGAGGCGATGTTGGTGTTAGGGATGGGGACACCGTCGATGGCCCAGGTGATCTGGTGCCCACCGCGGACATGAAGTTGATCGTGAACCATGTAGGAGCCGGGGACAAATTCGGTGATGATCTTGAAGCTGTTGCTGGCATCGACGCCGGCGTAGCGGGAGATTTGTGTTTGATCGATGAAGAGATCGCGGCGCGGAGAATCGGTGTCGAGTTCTTCGGCGGATGCGACTACATTTACTTGCTGCGCGGCTGTTGCGACCGCGAGCTGATAATGCAGAACCGGCGCGCTATCGGAGACGACTCGCAGAGTCTGTGCCTGTGGCGCGAAGCCCTTAGCCTCGACAGTCGCGGTGTATTGGCCGAGCGGGACGGCAGAAAATTCGAAGAGGCCTTCGGCGTTGGTGGTGGCGTCCCTTTTGAAGGCGGAGTTGCTGGCTTGGAGCGTTACCTGGGCGCCGGCGACAGGGCGGTGCTGCGGATCGTGAACGACGCCACGGACGGAGCCGAAGACGGTAGCGAACAGGGCGCCGGCGGAGAGCAGGACGGCCGCTGCTGCGAGCGAAAGCTTGCGAAACATACTTTCTCCTTGCGAGGTCTGCGGCATGGGGCCGCGGCGGAGCGGAGCAGGTGCATCCGCGAGGATTTGGTGGCGACGAATTCGCGTGAGCGGAATCCTCAGGGGCTAAAACCCCGTTTGGTGCGGGAGCATTTACGTCGGACCTTAAGGTCCGAACCCCCGAAGAACCTGGTTGATCGGTGGTTAGACGGCGACGGTTCGTGGAGGAGGAGAGAGAGGATCGTTACGATACAAAACTTGCGCGACTTTGAGACTTAGAACGGAATCCGGAGACTGTTGCGGGATGAGGGCCGCTAACGCGTTTGGCAAAATGAAATTAATAGCGGAAACAAATGTCGGGTTTTGATCCTGGCAGCAGGACATGGAGCAATTCATCATCGAATTGTGGCTTCCATGATCACACGGAATCGGAGCTTCGGCGGGATGGGGCGAGTTCGTTGCGTTGCCGTGATTCGATTTGGACTGGCCGTGGATAGGGCAGATGGCACCTGTGCAGCAACTCAGACCGCTGGATTGCGCGGCTGCCGCCCAGGCCGGGGCCCAGAGAAGAATCACGGCGAAGAGGCACACCAACGCGGCGATCTTCTTTCCCGGAGCGATAGGAGGGTGGAGCCTCGAGTTCATTTGGGTAACAGGAAAGCATACCGCAATCGACGTGAATTCCCAACTGGGAGAATAGCTCGTGAGGTATTCTGCTCTGAGACAATTCAATTAAGAATTGGAGCTTGAGAGATTCGGGTGAGACGCGTTCGGCGGGCTCAGGGCAGGCGCACCAAGGGGCGGCGCGAAGAAGAGGTCGGGTCACTCCGCTTCAGTATGCTTGACTTGAGTTGCGGGGAGAACGCAGACTGGATGTATGGCACACATTTATTTGCGATTTGATTTTGCGACGGACGAAGAGAAGGCGCAGCAGGCGCGGCATCAGCTGGAAGTGTGGAAGCAGGCGTTCCGGCTCGATAAGAAACTGTTGTACAAGTTTGAACGGAGCGCGATGGACGGCGCGGAAGAAAAGGCTGCCGGAGACCCTAAGAACGCAAAGGCGGAAGCCAGCAGAGGAAAGAGTAAGGCTAAGGGCAGGACTAAAAGTGATGAAAAGGTTGGGGCGCCGAAGAAAGCTGAGCCCGCTATCGGCAACGTGCAGCTTCTGGTGCGACTGGGTTTTTCGGGGCATGAGAAGCTTTCGGAACAGAGATGGGTGGAGCGCATTCCAGGTGAGGAGCCGTTCTCGTCGGCTTCGCCGGTGACGATCAAGACGGATGATGAAGGGTTTGAGGATGCGGAGAAGCGGTTTGAGGAATTGGAGTAGAAGGCCTTCAGGGGCTAAAGCCGTATTCATGGTGAGGCCCTTACGTGGGGCTGAAACTCCAACTCCTGAAGAAAAATCAACCGTGTCCGAGGATTCCGGTTTCTTACGTGACCGTGCGCTGACTCAGACGACAGGAACTACAAAGAAAAAAACTAAAAAGAGGAGATTTTATTGGCATTAGTCACCCTTAGAAACCAAGGATGAGGCACCCTCAAGTATTTCGGGAATGGCGTAAGGAAGATCATTTCAGGGTAAGGCTGCCAATTTGGTTGGCTCAGGTTGATTTGCGCGGACACCAAACTTAAGGATTGTTTCGGTTCGGCGGGCAGCTTCGGTATAATTGGGAATCGCGGACTCACACGCTCCCATTCCAACTCGAGGTCAGGCTGAATGGCGGTACAAACCCGCGTTAAGGCAGCAAAAGCAGAATCCACGAAGTATGAGGGGCTCGACCGCGAGTCTCTGATCCGGCTTTACCGCACGATGTTTCTTTCGCGAAGGCTTGACGACCGCGAAATCCAGCTGAAACGCCAGAATAGAATCTTTTTCCAAATATCGAGTGCCGGCCACGAAGCGGTGACGTCGGCTGCGGGGTTGCTTCTACGGCCCGGTGTCGACTGGTTGTATCCCTATTATCGCGACCGCGCGCTGTGCCTGATGGTGGGTGTTACGCCGCTGGAGATGCTGCTGCAGGCAGTGGGAGCAAAAGACGATCCAGCTTCGGGCGGACGACAGATGCCTTCGCACTGGGGCAGCAACCGGCTGAATATTGTGAGCAAGTCTTCCTGCACGGGCACGCAGTATGTGCAGGCGATTGGCGCGGCGGAAGCAACGCTGTATTACGAACACCGGCCGAAGGCGTTGACACAAGCAAAGAAGGCCCCGCTGGGCGAATTCGTTGGGCACGAACCGGAAGAGATTGTGTACGTTTCATCGGGCGATGGAGCTACAAGCGAGGGCGAATTCTGGGAATCACTGAACGTAGCGTGCGCAAAGAAATTGCCGGTGTTTTATCTGGTAGAAGATAACGGCTACGCAATTTCCGTGCCGATCGAAGTACAAACGGCTGGTAGCAGCATTTCAAAACTGGTGAAGGGTTTCCCGTGCCTGCACATTACGGAGTGCGATGGTACCGATCCGCTCGAAAGTTATGCGACGTGCAAGGAAGCGATTCAATATGTGAGAGACCGGCGGGGGCCGGCGCTGGTGCACGCGCATGTGACGCGACCGTATTCGCACTCGCTGTCCGATGACGAGAAACTTTATAAGCTGCCGGAAGAGCGCGAAGGAGAAGCGCGGCGCGATCCACTTTCGAAGTTCTCGTTGTTCCTGATCCGTGAAGGGTTGGTGGACCAGAAGGAAATTGAAGTGCTGGAAGCGGAAGTCGATCGCGAAGTGCGTGAAGCGGTGGACCACGCTTTAGCGGAGGAAGTGCCGGGACCGGCGACGATTTACCAAAACGTGTATTCGCCGGACATCGATCCGACGTCATTGAAATTTGCAAGCGAGCCGAAGGTGCAGGGCGCGGCAAAGACCATGGTGGAGATGGTGGCGGCCACGTTGAATGAAGAGATGGCCCGGGACGAGCGGATTACCGTTTTTGGCGAAGATGTGGCGGACGCCAGCCGCGAAGAGAACTTGCGGGAAGTGAAAGGCAAGGGTGGCGTCTTCAAAGCCACGGCGGGATTGCAACGGAAATACGGCGCGGATCGCGTGTTTAATACGCCGTTGGCAGAGGCCAGCATAGTGGGTCGTGCGATCGGCATGGCTACACGCGGATTGAAGCCGGTGGCGGAGATTCAGTTTTTCGACTACATCTGGCCGGCGATGATGCAGATTCGCGACGAATTGTGCGTGCTACGGTGGCGGTCGAACGGTAAATTCAAAGCGCCCGTCGTGATTCGTGTAGCGATTGGCGGCTATCTGACGGGCGGAGGCGTGTATCATAGCCAGAGCGGGGAATCTATTTTCACGCATTGTCCGGGACTCCGCGTGGTGATGCCATCGACGGCCCTGGATGTGGCGGGATTGCTTCGCACGGCGATCCGCAGTGACGATCCGGTAATGTTCCTGGAACATAAACATTTGTATAGACAGCCGTACAATCGCGCGGAGTATCCCGGCGCGGACTACACGGTGCCGTTTGGCAAGGCACGCGTCGTGAAGGAAGGCACGAACGTCAGCATCGTGACCTATGGCGCGGTGGTACATCGCGCGGAAGTGGCAGCGGCGGCGTTACAGCGCGATGGGATATCGGTGGAAATTCTGGATTTGCGGTCGCTGTCGCCATACGATTGGGAAGCGATTTCGGCGACGGTGCGAAAGACGCATCGCGTGATTGTGGCGTATGAGGACATGTTGAGCTGGGGATACGGGGCAGAGATTTCCGCGCGGATCGCAGAAGAGTTATTCGATGAGCTGGATGCGCCGATCAAGAGGGTGGCGGCTACGGACACGTTCTGCGGGTACCAGCCGAAGTTGGAGGATGCGACGCTTCCGCAGACCGAAGATATTGCTGAGGCGGTGAGGAAGATTCTTGAACATTAGCGCGGAGTAAAAACCTGGTACAGAGAACTCGGAAAAGAAGAAAGGATTTGGCTTTGGATCGTCGGAGCCCACTTTCACAACCATGGCTGGGGCACCCTCAAGAATCTGCGTGCCGTGGCGTAAGGATGGCAGAATCGTTAAAAAGAAGAAACCGCCGCAGAAAAATCGGAAGAGAAGAAGTGTTTTGGCTTTAGACCGTCGGAGCCCACTCCTTCACACCAAGGATGGAGCGCCCTCAAGTATTTGTGTGCTTTGGCGTAGCGATGAGATGTGGTACGGGACCCGAGCAGGTCGACACGAAACTTTATTGTCTCCTTGTGCGTATTTTATATAGAATCACGGCTGGGCGTGATCGGTGGAGGTCTGCCATGCAATGCCAAAATTGCCATAAAGAGATCGCGGATGGTTCAAGGTTTTGTTACAACTGCGGCGCACAGCAGTCGGTTGTGGCGGGGGCGCCCGGAGTTGCAGCGGCTCCTCCGGCGAAACGATTGATGAGGTCGAGCCGCGACAAGAAAATTGGCGGCGTTTGCGCGGGGCTGGCGGATTATTTTGACCTCGATGCGACGATAGTTCGCGTGGTGTGGCTGCTGGCCATTTTCTTTGCAGGAACCGGATTACTGGTTTACATCATTTTGTGGATCGTATTGCCGTTGGCGCCGGCGACGAATGCGGTGACGGTTTCCGGTTCTGTCGCACAGGTTTGAGCGGAGGAAGTTGCGCGGACCAAAGACCGCCAGCCGATCCAAGTTGTTGTGGTTGAGATCCTTCGTCACGGAAGGCGCTCTTCAGGATGATTTTGAGACGGGTGGAGAATTGAATTTCCGCGTTGAGGATTTGTTTTTGGGAGCGCTGTTCGTCCCCTCGACCGCAGGAAAAATCGCCGGCCTCAGAAGGCAACCGCTGCATAGTCTGGATTGCACAGAAGTACTCGCAGGATATCTTCTTTAGATTCTTCTTTTTTTAGTCTCTCTCGGAGGTTGAACCTACTTAAGAATTCTGAACAAAGAAAGATTGTCGCGGGAACTGAACATCGGGTGATGACTTGACTCAGGTACCATGGATGGAATTTTTCGTGGTTGCCGATATGCGCGCCGTTACGGGCTGTGACCGGGGCAGAAATTTGATCGCGTGGTATGGTTGAAATCTGGGAAAATTGAATCCGTCATATTGGGCGAGGCACTTCAAAAGATGAAGTTCATCGAACCGCACAATGAAATTGTGCACGCTGCGCGCGCGGCGGGAGAGACATTTGGGGATGGCGCATGAAGCGAAAGCTGCTGGTGGCAGTGCCGCTGCTTTGCCTAGTGGCACTGCTGGCGTGGGTATTGCGGCCAAAACACGAAACAGTGGGAGAGGCGTACGTCGGAGAACGCAGCGTAACCCTGTGGAGCAGCGTGGCGCAGGTGCGCGAACAGCTTGGTGTACTGCTTTACGGTGATCACGTGGAAGTATTGGCGCGGCGCAACGACAATGTGAAGGTTCGGACGTCCGGAGGAATGGTTGGCTGGGTCGAGGGCCGCTACCTGATGGAGCCGGAACTGTGGCAGCGAAGCGAAAAGCTGCTGCAGCAGGCTAAAGCCATGCCGGTGCAGGCACGAGGACGCACAAAGGTGTCGACGAATTTGCGCGCTAAGCCGGGACGCACAGAGGCGCGCACATACCAATTCACACGCGGCGTTCAGGTGGAAATTGTAGGCCGCGCGGTGGCCGACTGGGTGCAGGTGACGGACGAAAAAGAGGCTGTTAGCGCTCCGGAAGGTAGCAAGAAAGAAGACTGGTTTCTAGTGCGCGGGACGGCCACGCGCCCTCCCGGCGAAGGCAGCGTACGAAATCCGGCGATTACCACGACAACGCAGCCCGGAGATCAGACGGTGCCGATTGCAGGTTGGGTCGTTGGGCGATTTATCTCGCTGGACCTGCCGGATGCGGTGCGGGATGGGGCCAGTTCCGCGAGTATCCGGCCTATCGCGTGGTTTGAGTTGAATCATGTCAGCGGCGCGGGAGGGAATCATCCGCAATATCTGCTGGTGGGAACGCGAAGTCCGAAGGACAGCGGTGCGATTTTACCACGATGCGTGTTTTTACGTGGAACCCTAAGAAATCGCGATATGAGACGGCGTTTATTGAGAATGATTTGTGCGGGGGACAATACGACTTTTTTGTAACCCTACTTGGTTGGTTACAGTATTGCTGTCGAGGGCCTGAAGCAACTGCGCCATGTCAGCATCACCCGCGAGCGTGATCCGGCCAGGAGCGGCGCTCCGGCAGCGCCGGTGTCATCGGGCGACAGAGGCGAACCGCCACAGGTTCCCGAATGGTTCGTAACGCTCATTCACCCGGAGCAGACGACGGTCGCCGTGCCGATTGCCGCAAACGGGCGATCGCTGGGATCGCTGGTCATTACCTCGCATCCGACCGACGAAATCGCCGAGATCTGGGACGGCATCGTCACCCAGATCGAGGTCGGGTCCGCCAT
Organism: Candidatus Acidiferrales bacterium; assembly: GCA_963741365.1. Classification (GTDB taxonomy): domain Bacteria; phylum Acidobacteriota; class Terriglobia; order Acidiferrales; family UBA7541; genus Acidiferrum. Next base: position 58,616 of record CAVUHY010000015.1, read on the forward strand.
CGCGGCGGCGCTGCTTCTGATGACGATGACGGTCGTCAACCGCGCGCTGGCAGCCGATCAAGTCGCTCGCGGACGGGATGAGCGCCATCGAGGCGGGCCGCTATGATACCCGCGTCAGGCCAGCGGCTCGCCCGAATTGGCCGCGATCTGCGGGAAACTGAACCACCTCGCCTCCGTTCTTGAGACACGGTCGAGGACAAGCGGCGGCTCGCCGAGCGCGTGGTCTCGCTGCAGGATGTCGAGCGCAAGGAGATCGCGCGCGACCTGCACGATGAGTTTGGCCCCTATCTGTTTGCGCTGCGCGCGCACGCCTCCTCGCTGACGCGATTGGCCGACGCGCCCGAGCCCGATCTCGACGCCTTGCGCAAGCACATCGACGCGATGTCCGATCAGGTGAATGCGCTGCAGCAATCCAACCGGCGCGTCCTCGAGCGACTGCGGCCCGTGGGCCTTGCGGAGCTCGGCTGGCCGATGCCCTTGCCGCGCTGATGCGCCTTTGGCGTCAGACCTACCCCGATGTCGTGATCGAAACCTCGATTTCGCCGGAGCTCGACGCGCGCGGCGAGACGGCGGACCTGACGATCTATCGCATCATTCAGGAAGCTCTCACCAACGTCTTTCGCCATGCCCGCGCGACCCGCGTCGATGTCCGTGTCGAGCCGGCGGCAACCCGGCCTGCGGGAGCCGCCGGGACGGAGGCGATCATGGTCAGCGTAAGCGACAACGGCGCCGGCCTGCCGGCCGATCACAAGCAGGGATTTGGCATGCTCGGCATGCGCGAACGGGTGCTGGCGCTGGGCGGCAGCATGACGGTGGCGTCGACGAACCATGGCGTGACAGTGGAAGCCCTGGTTCCCTGCGGAGTGCGGCAGCCCCAGGACTCCAGCCAACGTAGCCATCATCAGGGCATCGGGATTTTTTCCCGATCGCGCGACCTAACTTTCCCGGTGTCGATCACCCCGCGATCTCCTAGCATTCCGGACCGGCCGGCCGAAAGAGCCGGGCGGGATGGGATGAGACAGGTGGGCGCTCGATCGCTATTGATCGCGACGATATCGATCGTGTCGCTCGCTCGTTTCCCGGGCGCGATTTTGCCCATGCCCAGGAGCAGCCGGAAGCCCGAGGAAGCCCAGAAGCTGCCGCCGATCGTCGTGCACCGGCACGAAACCCGGCATCAAACGCGGTCGCACCGACAAGCCACCCGCACCGCCCGGACGATACCCAGGCTCGTGGTCTACCCGACCACGCCGATTTCCGGCGCGGGCATCGATACCGATAAGGTGCCGGCAAGCGTCAATATCGTCGACGCCAATCAGATCGAGCGACACCGGGTCGCTGAACATCGCCGATGCCCTGCAGAAATACGTGCCGGGCATCATCGTCAATGAGGTGACCGGAAATCCATTCCAGCCGAACGTGCAGTTTCGCGGCTTCGTCGCTTCTCCCGTGGCGGGCACGCCACAGGGGCTTGCGGTCTACCAGAACGGCGTACGCGTCAACGAAGCGTTCGGCGACACCGTCAACTGGGACCTGATTCCGACCGCCGCGATCAGGTCGGTCACCGTGGTGACCAACAATCCCGCCTTCGGCCTCAATGCGCTGGGCGGGGCCGTCAACGTGCAGATGAAGGATGGTTTCAACTATCAGGGCGCCGAGATCGACACGATGGGCGGCTCGTTCGGACGCATCCAGAGCTCGGCGCAGTGGGGCAAGCAGGTCGACAATTTTGCCGTCTATGGCGCGCTCGAAGGACTGCATGACGACGGGTTCCGCAATTTTTCGGCTTCCGACATCCGCCGCTTTTACGGCGATGTCGGCTACAGGAACGACGCCAGCGAATTTCATCTCAATATGGGGCGGCCGACAACAATTTCGGCGCGACTGCGACCGTGCCGGTCGAATTGCTTCAACAATATTGGGGTGCGACCTACACCACGCCGCAAACCACAGCTAACCGCGTTGGCTATGTCAATCTGACAGGAAAGGTCGAAGCCACGCCGACCTGGACGATCGAAGGCTCCGCGCATGTGCGCGTGTTCGATCAGAAGACTGTGGATGGCAATCCGACCGGTACGCAGCCCTGCGCAGCCGATCCGACGTTGCTTTGCTTTGGCGACGATACTACGCCGGCCAACGGCCTGAATGGCGACTCAGCTCGCCAATCCCTTCGATCCCGACGCAGTACTGGGAGAAATCGATCGAACGACGACCCGTTCGACGACGACGGGCGTGTCGCTGCAGGCGACCAATTCCGATCAGCTGTTCGGCCACGACAACCGTTTCGTGGTTGGCGGAAGCTTCGATTCCAGCGTCACACGTTTCACGGCCAGCGCCGAACTGGGCACCATCGGTCCAAACTTTGTCGTCAGCGGCAGCGGAATATTTCTCGGGCAGTCCGGCGATCCCGTATCGATCGGCCCGGTCGCGCTTCGCACCACCAATCAGTACACCGGGCTTTATGCGCTCGATACCTTCGACGTCACCAATGCGTTCTCGATCACGGCAGGCGGCCGGTTCAACGACGCCCGCATCAGGCTCGAGGACCAGATCGGCAGCGCGCTCAACGGCGATGCAAACGTACGACCGCTTCAATCCGATCATCGGCGGCACCTACAAGATCACGCCGGAACTGACGGCCTATGCCGGCTATTCGGAAGCCAACCGCGCGCCAACCCCGCTGGAACTGGGCTGCGCCGATCCGGCGCATCCCTGCATCATCGCCGCATTTCTCGTCTCCGATCCGCCGTTGAAACAGGTGGTGTCGCGCACCGTTGAAGCTGGCCTGCGCGGCACCAAGGAACTGAACATCGGCACGCTCGGATGGAAGCTCGGCGCCTTCCGTGCCAACAACACCGACGACATCCTCGCCATTCCCAGCCCGGTGTTGCAGGGATTCGGCTATTTCCAGAACGTCGGCTCGACGCGCCGGCAAGGCATCGAGGCCGAAGTCACTCTCAAATCGAGCACGCTGCAGCTATACGCCAGCTACGCCCTCGTGGACGCGCGATTTCTCGATGCCCTGCAGGTCGGCTCCAACAGCCCCTTCGCCGACGTCAACGGCAATGTCCAGATCCTGCCCGGCAATCAAATCCCGGCCATCCCGCGCAATCGCATCAAGGCCGGCATCGACTATTCGGTCACCGACGCGTTCAAGGTCGGAGGGGACGCGCTGTTCGTCAGCAGCCAATATTTCGTCGGCGACAAATCCAACCAGGCGCAGAAGCTGCCGTCCTATGCAGTGTTCAACCTCCATGCCTCGTATCAGATCAACAAGACCTTCCA
>CAVUHY010000016.1:0-10874 GCA_963741365.1 Candidatus Acidiferrales bacterium
CCCCGGGTCCATTACCAGGCAAGGGGAAACTCGTTGATCGACTTTCACCAAGCCGCAAAGATCTCCGGTGTGGACCGACCTGAGATCCCACGGGAAACAGCATGGAAGCGCCGAAATAGCAAAACTAACTCGCCGCCGGAAACGCAGTGAAGCGTTCAGCTTTCACTTTTTGCAGAACCAACGTTTGCCGACCTCTTGCATTTCGCCGGGGTCATCGACGGAATCCATTTGCTGAACGCGCACCGGATTGGTGCGTTCCAGCCCTGGCCCATCCAAGCCTTCGCGGGGAAGTTGGGCGAAGGACTCCGATGCTGAGATTCCGCGAATTCCTCCGGCATGCGAGCAGTTTCCGCGAGCCGATCTTATCCAATTTATCGCTGTAACTCAGGCTTTCTCGTTGGTCAGGCAAGGTCGATCGGTCGATTTGCCTTGAATCGGCGCGCCGTCGCGCCATCATCAGATGCGAAACGGAGACCGCGAATGGCTCACGACGTTTTCTTGTGTCACTCCGTGACGGACAAAGCTGTTGCCGAGGCGATCGTGGGGCGGCTAGAGGCGGAGTCGGTCACCTGCTGGATAGCGCCGCGTGATGTTGTGGGCGGTGCCGATTGGGGCGAATCGATAATTAATGCGATCGAATCCAGTCGCATCATGGTCCTCCTTTTTTCTCAGAGCGCGAACGTCTCACCCCAAATCAAACGCGAAGTAGAGCGCGCTGTTAACAAGGGCGTTTACATCATTCCATTTCGCCTTGATGACATTAAGCCAACACGGTCCCTAGAGTATTTCATCTCGGCCGCGCAGTGGATGGATGCATTTTCGCCGCCCTTGGAGGGCCATTTGGACAATCTGGCGAAGACGGTCAAGTCAGTGCTAAAGACCGCCCCTCTACCCGGCGCAAACATGCCAGCTCAATCGGAGAGACCGCCGATCCCACAGGCGCCGGCCACTCCCCCGGCTTGGCGTAAACCAATTTTTATCGCAGTCGCGATTATGGGGTTAATAATTGTAGGCGTTGCGGGATGGTATCTCGGCCACAAGAGAGAGATTCCTTATGCAACTCCAGTCGCGACGCCGACGGCAGCTGCAACTCCAGTCGCGACGCCAACGGCAACTGCAACTCCAGTCGTGACGCCGACGGCAACTGCGACTCCCGTCGCGACGCCGCCCGCTGCGGCTACGCCCGTCCCGACTCCAGTTGCCGCTCCAACCGCGCCACCGCCATCGCTGATTTCCAGCATCATCGACAATGAGGAAGTGCGGAAATTTGTAGCGGACCATTATCGCGCGACTGAACGGCAGGACCTACGTTATGTGCTTTCCCAATATGACGAACGGGTCGATTACCTCGAGTATGGGTAGCGCGATAAGGCGTTCATCCGAAATGACACCATTAAGTATTTCAAGAAGTGGCCACTCAAATCCTATAATTTCGACTATAACGACATCCGCGTTCGCCCCGCGCATTCCGTCCCTCCAGACACGGTCACCGCTTATCTTGAATTCCGGTATTTCGTGAGAGACCCCGCTTCGGGCCACAGCGCCAGCGGCAACGCCACTAACACATGGGTAATCTCCAAAAAGTCTGGTGCGCTTAAAATCGTCTCCAAAAAAGAGACTGTGCATCGTGACTACTGACGCGCCCGAACACCATGGGGGCCGACGCTATTGATCCATGCTGATCTGAGCCGGCGCGCGTTCTTGTAAAGTTCAAAGCCCGACACAACGCGATGAGGCTGAGCAAAATCACAGTGTGCGCAGTAGCCTTTGCCGTTTGTAGCTCGCTTCACGCAACCGAACCGAGCGCAACGCCGACAGCGAAAAGTTCTTCCATATCGAGGGCGGAAGCGAGCGAATTCCTCAAAGAATATTACGCCGCGTTATCCCGCGGCGATATTCTTGCGGCGCTGGCGAAGTTTTCCGAAAGTGTCAATTACCGGGAAGATCGACAGCGAGACCGCGCGTTCATCGAGAAAGATTTGGGCAAATACGTCGCCCGCTGGCCATTATTGAATCTCGAGCCGGAAGTGATCGCAGTTTCAACTGACGCAGACAGCGCAACCACTATCACATTTAATCTTGTTTACTCGGTGGGCAATAACACAACGAAAAGATCCGCATCGGGTCATAGCACAAACACCTGGATTGTCCGGCGCGTGAAAGACGAGATCCAAATCATCTCGCAACGCGAGACGGTGCATCCCAACCCGACGCTGGCGTCCGAGAAATATCCGCAAAGGCAATCGCACGAGGAAGAGGAAGCGGTGAGCGATGTAGAGCTAAAGAACCAAGGCAACATGCGAATTGAAATCCCCCCCGCAAGTTCGACATCGAAGCCTTCGGTTCCACCCGCCAAGGGTGCGCGCAACAATCCCGGCGATTTTGTTGTTGCGCTCGACATCGGACACACACCGTCAAAGGGCGGAGCAATTGGCGCACGCGGAGTCTCTGAATACGAATTCAATTACCGCCTGGTCACCGAACTTTTCACGCAGTTACAGGCGCTGGGATTTCACCGCTCCTTCGTCATCAATCCAAAAGGAGAGGAAATTCGCCTCGCACAGCGCTCGGCTAAAGCAAATGCACAGAATGCGGATCTCTTCCTGGCAATTCACCACGACTCTGTTAAAGATAGATTTCTCAAGACCTGGGAAGCCAACGGTAAGACGCAGAAATATTGCGACGATTTCCACGGCTATTCGATTTTCTTTTCGAATAAAAACGCAAGGGCTACGGAAAGCCTCGCTTTTGCCAGCAAACTCGGCCAGGCGCTGCTCAAGGCGGGATTCACGCCCACGCTGCATCACGTCGCGCAGGATAATCGTCCCATCATTGACAAGGAAAAGGGCATCTACGCTTTCGACGATTTGGTCGTATTGAAAACGGCCAGAATGCCGGCCGTCTTGCTCGAATGCGGCGTCATCGTGAATCGCGCCGAGGAAGAAAAACTCAATAGTTCGGCCTACCGCCAACGTCTCGTCGACGCGATTTGCCGCGCCGTCCAGGATTTCTCAACGGGCGGAGCGAAGGACGATTAAATCAGTGCATTAGCAGCGTAGCATTCGGCACAGCTCGTCTCTTAATTTTTCAGCGGTGCCATCGACATGAAATAAGGCGACGCGGCCAGAGCGTGCGATCTCACTTACTTCAGCGGATTTCGCAGGCTGACCATCGCGTACTGCCGCGCTTACCTCGTCCGCAAATCGTCCGCTGCCTTCAAGTACGAGCAGTTGCCATCCGTTGCGCACGCTTTGCAAAGCTTCATTCGCGGCAATCGCGCCACCGTTGACGAGGATTGCGATGATCGGCGAGTTGAACGCGCGCGCGAGCTCCAACATTTTCCCGGTCTCGCCGCCCCACTCATTGCTTTCTACCAAAACGAAATGCGAGTGATTTGGTTCAAGCGGAGCACCGTCCGAAACAGCGGACGCGGCTGCAATTTCCGGATGCGTGATTTTCCCTTTCGGTGCGATTCCGAGCAACTGATATGTCCCGGGATGTTGTGCGACGGCTTCGCCCATTATCGCCATAACGCCGGATTGCGTGCCTCCATCGATAATCAGCGCACCCAATTCGGCTGCTACCGGAGTAACTCCATCGGCGAACAAAGTCGCAAGATGAGCTCTGCGTGAATCATCGAGGCCAGCCGCCCCACCAAAAAGCAGAATGACAGCGCGCGGCGATGCGATTTCAAGAGCGTCCAAAATCTTCTTTGCTCTTGTATCGCGCGCTGCGGTGATAACTACGGCGCGATTCCCGTTCGCGAAAGTAATCGTATTTTTTCTCATGATTTCTTCACGCCGGATTGAGTCTTTTCCTCACTATGCAACCCGATGTCGCGCGCTCAATACCTTCGTGCCGTTGCAGCAATTGGCATAGATTTTGACATGCGGATGAAGTTCACTGTTGGTTGAACGGGAACCAAAACATTCTTGACAGCTGGAGCCTCGTCGCGGCATCATTAACCCTGATTCTCGAACGCAATTCTCCGTGCCGACAAAATTCGTAGTAGTGGTTTGGCATGAGGTGGGCCGCACGGCGGCCGCGAAGAAAGTGATAGTGTCCCATTTCGCAGGGTGTCTTGTCCAGGAGGCAACAGGATAGCTCGGGAGAAAATATATGCCAAAACAACCAGATCCGGCCACAGAAAAAGGCACCTGCTTTGTCGTGATGGGCTTTGGAAAGAAGACCGACTATGAGACTGGTCGCGTCCTCGATCTCGACCACTCCTATCTCAATCTCATTAAACCCGCGGCCGAAGCCGCCGGCTTGGAATGCATACGCGCGGACGAGATCGTGCATTCCGGACTGATTGACGTGCCAATGTATGAACTGTTGTTGAAGGCTGATGTCGTCGTCGCGGACCTCTCTACTTCAAACAGGAACGCCATTTACGAACTTGGTGTGCGGCACGCTCTTCGCCCTTATACAACGGTGGTGATCGCGGAAGAGAAAATCATGAAATCGCCGTTCTTTGATTTGAATCATATTCTTATCCGGCAGTATCAGCACTTGGGCGAAGACATCGGCGTGAGCGAAGCGAAACGTTTCACAACGGAGCTGACAGCTGCGATCCAGAAGATCATGGCAACTGAGCCCGAGCTTCGGCGGGACAGTCCTGTCTATAAATTTATCGAGCGACTGACTCCGCCGTCGATCGCGGCCGAAGAGAGAGTCGCAAGGGCAGCAGCAGGAAGCGCACCTGCGGAGATGGTCGGTGCCGGAACTCCCGCCCATAGCGAGCTGATGCAAAGCGTGGATGAGGCGCAGAAAAAAGGCGACTGGGTGAAGGCCAGGATGCTCCTCGAAGGAATTCGTGAGATGCGACGAGCCGGAGCTTCGGAAACAGCCGCGGACCAGCAGGTCGAGAACTCCGAAGATCCCTACATTCTCCAGCGCCTCGCGCTGGCAACTTACAAGAGCAAGTATCCCAGTCCCGAGGAGGCGCTGAAAAGCGCGCGAGACCTGCTGGCATTGCTCGAGCCGCAGACCTCCAACGACACCGAAACGCTCGGCCTTTGGGGAGCGGTGCACAAGCGCCTGTGGGAACTGACTAAAGAGAGTAGCTACCTCGATGAAGCTGTGCGCGCGTACGAGCGTGGCTTTTATCTGAGCAATGACCATTACAACGGCATCAACTACGCTTACCTGCTGAACGAGCGCGCAGCACATCCCATCGGTTTTGCTGAAGCCGTTGCCGACTTCGTGCAAGCGCGACGCGTGCGCCGGGAAGTGATCTCTATTTGCAACCAGTGGCTGACATCGAATGCTCGAACCGCACCCTTGCCTGATGGGAGCAAGTTTCCCGAAAAACGGTATTGGGTTTTAGCGACTCTCGCCGAAGCGGACATCGGATTGGAGGAAGAAGCGATGGGTCAGCAGCGACTGGAGAAAGCCTTTGCCGCCGCTCCCGAAGAATGGATGAAGCAATCCACCCAGGAGCAAGTGACCAAACTCAAAACGCTCCTGACAGCGTCTCCGCTGAAGAAGCTCCCACTCCCTTAACCCAGAGTTAATCCTCTTCCGCCGCAGCCCTCAATCGCCGGTTTAATCGCCTCGTTGTAGACTTGATCGAAATCGACGACCACGCCGCTTTTGAGATCCGACTTCTGACCAAACGGCATGTCGACAAAACAGAGAGCGTGGTAATTCATGGGTTTTAATTACAGTGACGAACTAATTTCTTGTATATCTACTTGTACGTAGATCCATTTCGCCTTGACCGCCATTTTACGATCACATCATCTGACGAGTGACGTCATTGACCTTCTCACGTACCTTTCTAGACTGCGAACGCTACGCAACCTTTTAAGCTATGATTGCCTCAGGCAGCCTTTTCGGCGCTAGGTGGTTTAATCCTCGATTGCACCCACTCAGTGTTTTCCTTTGACAACAAAGCTTCGACACGTTGAACGAGGAGGTGGAAGGCATCATCCTTGTCGTAAGGATCCGTTTGGGTCAGAAACAAAAATTTCTCTCTTCTGAGGGACTCCGCTGTGGCTCGATACTCAATCCAATGCTCTTGAAAGTGCAGTAGTCCGAGGAGGGACGCGAGAACGGCAACGACAACGCCCAATGCACCGATCGCAATCTTGATCGGGAATGAGTCGCCTGCAAAACCGGATAGAAATGGAATGGTGGCAGCGGCAACGATCTCGGCAAAACGCAGCCGCTTGAACCAGCGTTGATTCCAGGTGCTCGTGCGGTCATACCAGTTTATCTGATCGCTTAGCCGTTGCTCGATGTACTCCTCAGGGGAAATCATTTTCCTATGGCCTAACGAATTGTTCCTACGTTGAGGGGGAACATCAGGATCAGTTACGCGCTTGATAAAGTAAAGCGAAAACCGGGTTAAGCTTCATTCGAGAAGAGCGGGCCTTTAAGGCCGGACGGCTAGTAGTCCGTTTTTGTCCGCGTCCTTTGATTCGCTTTTGAAGGCGAATCATTAAGATCGCGCCGAAAGATCTGATTCAAGGGATTTACGCGTGGATCCCCAGTAAGTTGAATTCCTGTCACCGGGTGAACTTCCCGCGCCGTCGCGCGCCAATTATCTTTCCCATTTGGATGCGTGTTTTCGGCTTCGTCGGCGTGCTCGCCGTCGAAAAACATCCGTCCGGTGGTTATGACCCACTTGCCGACAATAGAATTCCCAAGTGCTGGTGTACTCCAATCCACGCCGCGTTTTCCCGTCGCGCTCGCTTTTAGCCTTAATCGCTCGCCATCGCGGACTAACTTCTATGATAACGTAACGAGTCTTATCCGGCGCTTCTTGAGGATTCATTACGATATCAATGTGGGTGTCACGATATTCACCTGCTCCGCCCCACAGTTGCAGCTTTCGATGCCGCCCGGTTTTACACTAACGACAGAGCCGATAATTACCGCCCCGCGATCGGTACGGAATCGATTCGCGTCATTGGCGGGTCGCAGCATATCGCGCAGCGAAATGTTTCTGTCGATGTGGACGGAAAGCGGTTTTCGCATGCTGAAAAGTCGGCGAGCGCAGGGAGGCTAGACTGCGAGGTCCACCGGGTTTCTCGGTTTCGATTTCTAGGCGACCGGTCGTCGGCCGTTGTGGCGACCGAGTGCCGTCTTCCACACCTGGGCCACCTTGTGGAAGTGACGTGCTACGCTGACTCTCGCGGAAGATTGTTGCACGTAGAGCCGCATGATTACGAAAGCGGCCGTGCTGATTAGTAGCGCTGCTCCCAAAGTGATCCACGTACTCACGTCGAAAAACTGCGCGCTTGCTAAAAACAAATCAGTCGCACCGCTGTTGACAAAGGGCACCGAAAAAGACTTCACGTTATAACTTCCTGGGCTGCCATGGGAAAACCTTTTCGCCGCCTAATTCGCGATTGCGGCTCGCCATCCACAAGCGACGGAACGGCAACGCGTCGCTAATTCGATCAACGGCACGCTAATCGCAGCTGTCGCTGTTTTCACTCCTGAAGCACCTCAATTTTACCGGCGCGAATTGCTTCCAGTAAAGCCTGATAATCCCGTTCGTTCTGATCGGCATAAGCCATGGCGAAATTCGAAACCGCGTCATCGAACCTGCTGGAGTTGCCGAGGTATCCGCTGATCATCGCGGCATCTCCCGACTTGGCATGGGCTCGGGCGAGCGCCCATCCACACCATTCTCCATAGTCTGCCAGAGCACTCGAATCGAAAATTTCCACAAGCGGTTCGATCTTGATGTCGCGTAACTGCCGTACATAAAAATGCCGCCCCAATTGTTCTGTCCAGCCCAAAAACATATCGCTTGCTGCCTGCATTAGCCGTTGGCCGGCGACCACTCTCTGACCGTAGTTTGAGTAAACACTTTTTCCGGCATACGGCTCCAAAACGCTCTCGTGCACCTCTTTGACCTGGAGAAACAGAGGCTCGCCGTCGCCGGTCATTATTAGCAGAATGGCACAGCGGGTACCCACGCTGCCAACTCCGACAACTTTGACCGCAACATCTTTGACTTCGTAACGATCCAATAAAGTTTTGAGATCGTCCGGAAGTGTTTCTCGATAGCAGTGAAATGCGTCCTTAACGAGCCGATCGTATTCTGCCGTTCCCACTCCTCTTTGATGAAAAATTAAAGGCGGGTTGTCCTTAATTCGGACTTTGCCATCTTTGACGCTTGCCAGTTTTGGAAAGTCATACTCTGCCACTGTGCGTGTTGAGGCTTTCGCGATCTGCCTTTGAACGATCTTTTTCCACTTCCTACTTTTGATAGATGCGACCATGTTATCCATCCGCTGATACCACATCTCCAAGGCGCCCATATCCGCGTATGAGTGCATATGTTCGTGATAACTTTGAATGCAGCGTAGAGCGGCTTTACGCGAATCCGCTTCCTTGAAACCGTTATTGCGCCCGGCAACGACAAAGCTGACGGCTAATCTCTTTAGATCCCATTCCCACGGCGCCGGCAGCGTCTCGTCAAAATCGTTGATGTCAAAAATGATGTCTCGCTCCGGAGTTCCAAACCCTCCGAAATTCATCAGATGGCAATCACCGCAGGTCTGTACCCGGATTCCCGACGTTGGCGTGAGGGCCAAATCGGCCGCCATAATCGCAGCGGCGCCACGATAAAAAGCGAAAGGACTTTGCATCATTCGCCCATATCGGATTGGAATGAGGTTTGGAATGCGGCCCTTGTTGGATTGAATCAACAATTCGACCGGATCCCGGCGATTTCTCGGCGCCCTCCATGTCGCATGCGACCTCCGTGGACATTTGTCCCGCAAAGCCTTGCCTGCAGCTTTCCGCTCTTCACGGGTAAGCGTCTCCTTAAGCGATCGTACGCGCTTCACGTCTTTATTTCGCAAGCACCGGCGGAGCGTGCGTCTTGAACGTTGCAAGCTGCTGATCCGCCGTAGCATTCAGTTTTGAGTTTCCAAGGGCTTCTGTGCCCGGTGTCGCCGCGGTGCCTCCTGCATCTTCTGTCTCCCCGACATGGACCGAAGCTCGAGCTTCAATTTGCGATTTTCTATGCCGGCGTCTGGTGCCGCCTGATGGTTCGTTCAGGCCAGGCAACATTGGATCCTCACAGACTGAGTCCATGAACCGGATAAGATGAGGGATATAACCGTCCGCCGCAAATACTGTAGCTCAGAATAAGGTGATCAAGACGTGATACGAAGGCGGCAGTTTTTACCACAGAGCGTTTTTCTGTTCTTGCATCCAACGAGGTGTTCGCGAAAATAGCACAATAGGTTGTTTTGCCACCTTACGAGCAAATAAGCATGGAGACCAGCATTAGCTCTTATCAACGGAATAAGCCTTATGGTTTTTCATTGGCTACATATGACAGCGAACATTTCGGTCCGTTGTTTGCGGTGAGCGACGAAGGAAGTGCTGGAGAAACGATCGTTAATGCCGCTTATGCATCTGCAAAGGCAAAGGCTCTTTGGCCGATCGACCCCGTGAGCCTGGGTGTCGCTCTGGACGGCGAGCGCATGACGAGCGCGGGTGAAGTACCTATTGGGCCTCCAGAATATGAGGATCTCTTAGAAGCGGCCGCGGGGCGTCTCCTCTTGACCACGAACGTCGGTGTTCGAGTCAATACACGACTAACCCAGCAGCTGCCTGAATTCGCGGTAACCGAAAATTCCGCGAATGATAAACAGTGGCTGGACAACGTCTTCGCCGCATTTGAGCCTTTTGTGCACACGCCGGACGGCCAGCCTAGACCGCTCACAGTGCGGCTTTCTGTCGACCCCAATGCGCCGATCAAATCGCTCAAAGGCGTGGTCACCAAACTGGACGCAGGACGTAAAGACGGAAAGATGGGACCGGCGGAGATTCACCAGTTGTCCGTTCTAGTCGCTTTCGAAGACAGGATTACGGATGACGAAATTGGTGTAATCGAACGCATTATGCAGCTCGCAGTTGACGCGGGTATACGCGAGTTAGCGATCGATGGGGACCTTCGCGAGGCCGCTCGCCGGCGATTGGGAATCCAGTCCTTACTAAATATTTTGGATCCCGAACACTTGCGCCGGTTACTGATTCTATCGCGTCAACTCGGGGTTCGCCTGACGCATCGGTATCACCTTGACGTCGAAACGGCCGCACGCACCATTTGGACCGGCCTCCACACGGCGCGCACGAACGGCTTTTCCGCCGGGAAATACGGTCTGATGCCGATGACTCTGGAAGAGCAGGGCGCTGTGATCGAAATTATAACAGGATGGACTGCTGACTGGACTGCGATTCCTGCTTTTTACGTAGACACACCGTTGCTTACCGCTGAAGACGTTTATGACGACACCCGATGTAAAGACGCGGCGAAGCTCTGGCTCAAAACGGCTCGCGGAGCCGGCGCAAAGATTGTGCTTTTCGATAGCCCGGATCGTGTCAATCCACGGCGTTTGATCCGCCAGCCTAATGTGGCGAACGATATTGGAGTTTTGAGTCTTGCTGATATCGAGGAAGTCCTGGGGTATGCAAAGGAATTGGGCATCTCCATTCTGTGGTCGGGAGGCATAACAAGCAGACAAGCATTCGAATTGGCGAAACGGAGGGTTTTCGGGATTTTCAGCACATCGAGCACGGCTGCTAAAATCGCTGTTACTGCCGCATTTGAAGCGGATCCACGCCTTGCGGCTGAGAATGAGCCCACGGACTTCGGTGTCCGTCGCATTCACGCGATTATTCAAGGCGGATTCTTGAGTGCAACGGTAAGCGATCGCGGTAAGGACCTAGCCAAGTCTATCGCAAAGTCGAGCGAACGGTTGCTTGCGGCAGAACAAGATCAAGCTCAGTCCTCCGTAGAATTGAATAACCTCAATTTGGAGCTCTTACGTGGATGGCAGTTGTTAAACGAAGTTCGTACTAGGCAGAACACCTCAATTTCAACCCGTGCAACCGTTCCG
>CAVUHY010000017.1:0-71094 GCA_963741365.1 Candidatus Acidiferrales bacterium
AACAGCCACTACTCCATCATTGGAGCGATTCGCAGCACCGCACAGCTAGTGAGTTACGAAACGGCGGCAGGATTGGCGGTGATCAGCGGCGTGCTGTTGGCCGGAACGCTGCGGATTCATGGAATCGTCGATTCGCAGAACAGCAACGGTGTGTGGTTTATCTTTCTCGCGCCGGTGGCTTTCTTTATTTATGTGGTGGCATCGATTGCGGAAACGAATCGCGCGCCGTTTGATTTGCCCGAAGCCGAATCGGAGCTTGTCGCAGGATACATGACGGAATACAGCGGTTTCCGATGGGCGCTTTATTTTCTGGGTGAATACGCGAACATGATCGTGGTTGCATCGGTAGCGACGACATTGTTTTTGGGTGGATGGCTGCGGCCGTTCTCGAATGTGCGTTGGCTCGGAGTGCTGGATGTCATTCCTCCGCTGCTGGTGGCAATTGTGGGTGGATATTCAATGTATCGGGCAGGAAAGCAACCGGCTCGCGTACAACAACACTTCATGTGGGCCGTGGCTTTTGGTTGTTTTGCGATAGCGGCGATACTTGCGATACCGCTGTTTCCTGGCCCGCTGCGGATTTTGCTGCCGGGGCTGCACGGCGCCTTTTGGTTTCTGCTGAAAGTTTCGGCATACATTTATTTGTTCATGTGGCTGCGATTTACTTTACCTCGCTATCGCTTCGACCAGTTGATGCACTTGGGCTGGTACATTCTGATTCCGTTGGCGATTGTTAATGTGTTCGCGGTAGGCATCGCGTTGGTGCTGGAGTCCGAATACCACTGGAATCGCTGGATCGCCATGGTAATCACCACGGCGTGCACGCTGGCCGCCGCGCTGTTCCTTACGCACTTGAACGATAAGCGGGTTCAGGCGGCCACTCCCGCTTCTGCCGCGGCAACCGCAACGGATTCTTATGCTGGATAGCATACTTTTCTACTTTTTTGCCGGCGTAGCGATTCTGAGCGCGGCGATGATGGTCACGCGCCGCAATGTGATTCACAGTGCGGTATTTTTGACCACCGCGCTGCTGGCTACCGCAGGAGTCTTTCTGCAACTGCGGGCGGAGTTCCTGTTCGTCACGCAAATTATTCTCTATGTCGGCGGGATCATGGTGCTGTTTGTTTTCGTGATCATGCTGGTGCGGCTGGACGTGGCCTTGCATCAGGTTAAGTTCTCCAAGCAGAAATGGGTGTCGCTGCTGGTGGCGGTTGCGCTTGGGGCGCAGGTGGGCATCATGATTTGGGCCACACGGTCGATGCCGGGACAGGGCCTGTTTGTGCGCGACGCGGCGCTTGCGGACAAACTTCCTCCGAATTCGGAAGCACTGGCGAATAGCTTGTTCGATAACTATCTGCTGCCATTTGAGATTGCCAGCGTCCTTCTGCTGGTGGCCATGGTTGGCGCGGTGGTGATGGCCAAGCGAAGGAGCCAGCCCGAATGATGCCCATTGGCCATTACCTGTTTCTGAGCTTGGCGCTTTTCTTGATTGGCACGATCGGCGTGATTACGCGGCGAAACGTAATCATCGTGCTGATGTCCATCGAACTGATTCTGAATGCCGTGAACATCAATCTGGTGGCGTTTTCCAGGCTTTTCGGCGATGTGGCCGGGCAGGTGTTTGCTCTTTTCATTATTGCCGATGCTGCGGCGGAAGCCGCGGTGGGACTGGGCATCATCATCGCGTTCTTCCGCAATCGCGAAACGGTGCTTGCCGACGAAATGGACCTGTTGAAATGGTAGTGCTGCGCATATCATCGTCGGGCAGCCAGGAGGCGCGCGCGTGACGCCATCCGGCTCCTTCCTTTCGCATTTGTGGCTGATTCCATTGTTTCCGCTGATTACCGCAGCGCTAATGCTTTTTGTTGGTCGGCACATTCCCAAGGCCGCTGTCAGTTTTCTTTGTGTCGGGAGCGTATTTCTGTCGTTCGTTTGCGCGGCGGGTGCGGTGCTGCAACTGATGGCCGTAGTGCCCGAGCACCGTTTCTTCCAACAGATTCTATTTCAATGGATCACTCCCGGCGCAATGCCGGCCAATGGCGGCTTGACGAATTTTGTCGCCGACTGGGGCTACCTGCTCGATCCGCTTTCGTGCGTGATGGTGCTGGTGGTTACGGGCGTCGGTTTTCTGATTCACGTGTATTCCGTCGGCTACATGAGCCACCAAGGCGGCTACTACCGTTTCTTCGGCTATCTGAATTTGTTCATGTTCTCGATGCTTACTCTCATTTTGGGCAACAATTTGCTGCTGCTGTTCGTTGGATGGGAGGGTGTAGGTCTCTGCAGTTACCTGCTGATCGGTTTTTATTTTTTGAAGAAGTCCGCTTCGGACGCCGGCAAAAAAGCGTTCATCGTGAATCGCATCGGCGACTCCGGGTTCTTGCTAGGAATATTTCTGATCTCCACGACGTTTGGTACGGTGCGATTTACTTCCCAAGGCCTGGCTGATCCGGTGGCATTCCCGGGAATCGTGCAGTCGCTGGCTGCACTGGTGCAGCGGCATGAGCTCGCATTTGGCGCGCCGATACTTACTGTGATTGGATTACTTCTCTTTGTGGGAGCCACGGGTAAATCGGCGCAGATTCCTCTGTACGTGTGGCTGCCGGATGCGATGGAAGGGCCGACACCGGTCAGCGCATTGATCCACGCAGCCACCATGGTCACGGCCGGCGTGTACATGGTCGCGCGGATGAATGCGATCTATCAGCTTGCGCCGATCGCCATGGATCTGATTGCGATCGGTCGGAGCTATGACGGCGATCTTATGCCGCGTCCATGGCACTGGTGCAGACGGATATCAAGAAAGTGCTCGCGTATTCCACAATTAGCCAGCTAGGGTACATGTTTCTGGCGCTGGGCGTTGGCGCGTTTGCCGCGGGAATTTTCCACCTGATGACCCATGCATTCTTCAAAGCCCTGCTGTTCCTGGGCGCCGGCAGCGTGATCCATTCGCTTTCCGGCGAGCAGGATCTTCGCAAGATGGGAGGAATGTGGAACGCCATTCCGGCTACTTCGCGGCCTTTTCTAATCGCTACCCTGGCCATTGCGGGTATGCCGCCGTTCGCTGGATTTTTCAGCAAAGACGAAATTCTGGGGCACACCTTTCATCGTTCACAGATGATGGATCGTTATTTGTTCCTGTGGATCGTGGGACTGATCACCGCGGGGCTCACGGCCTTTTACATGTCGCGGCTACTGTTCCTCACATTTTTTGGGAGGTCGCGCGTCCCGCCCGAAGTGGAGTCGCACATTCACGAATCGCCACCGACGATGACGGTGCCCTTGATGATCCTGGCCTTTCTCTCGATCATCGGCGGCTGGTTTGCGCTTCCCGTGCTGTGGGGAGAGAAAAACACCTTCGGCCAATTCCTTGCGCCGGTCTTAGGTGGCGTGGAGCCGGAAACGGCAGCTGTTGAGCTTGGGAAGCACACACTTTTCAAGGAATACTTGTTGATGGCGGTATCGGTGGCCATGGCCGCAGCAGGGATTTGGCTGGCGTACCAGGTTTTCCTGGCAAGGCCGAAGTTGCACGAAAAGATTGCGGCTCTGTGGCCGCGATTGCACAGCCTGTTGTTGCACAAATATTACGTCGACGAAATTTACGATGCGCTGTTCGTGAATCGCATCGAAGACCTAAGCATTGCGTTAGGACTGGTGGACGCGAAGATTATCGACGGCCTCGGTGTCGACGGCGCCGGTTGGCTCTCACGATTTCTGTCTCGCGTTTCCATGTGGTGGGACAAGTGGATTATCGACGGGCTGGTCAATCTAACCGGTAAATTTATACGATCGCTCAGCGTGCCCATCCGGATGTTGCAGACGGGTGTGTTTTCTTCTTACGCCATGTGGATGCTGCTGGGGTTGGCAATTTTGCTGGGGTATTACGGGCATCACATGCAGGTTTGGGTGCGCAATCTGCGCTGAAAGGGTTAAGGCATGGGGCACTTGTTCGATACACATCTACTCAGCGTGATCTTGTTTACGCCGTTTGTGGGCGCGCTGCTGCTCATGTTTATTCCGCGGGAGTCGCTCTCGACGCATCGCCTCGTCGGCAATTTGTTTGGCGTACTGGGATTCGTGGTTTCCATTCCGCTGGTACTGCGTTTTCCCGTGGGCAGTGAAGGTTACAATTTTCGTGAAACGGCCGACTGGATCCCCAGCATCGGCGCGAAATATTCACTTGGGATAGACGGCATCAGCTTCTTGCTGGTCATGCTCACCACTTTTCTCGGGATGATCGCGATTCTTTCTTCCTGGAATGCGATTCAGATGCGCACCAAGGAGTACTACATTTTGCTGCTGTTGCTCCAGACGGGTATGCTTGGGGTGTTCGTGTCGCTGGACTTCTTCCTCTTTTACGTTTTTTGGGAAGTGATGCTCGTGCCCATGTATTTTCTGATTGGCGTGTGGGGCAGCGATCGCGCGTCTATACGCCGCCATCAAGTTTTTTCTCTACACCCTGGCCGGTTCCGTCATCATGTTGCTGGCCATCCTCGCCCTATATTTCAATCACGCTAACGCTGCCGCCGGATTCCATAGCCACATTCGATATTCCGACACTGCTGGGCGCTGCGCAGCATTTTCCCGATTCTCTGAAGGTATGGTTATTCTGGGGATTTTTCTTCGCGTTCGCGATCAAGGTGCCGATGTTCCCGTTCCACACCTGGCTGCCTGATGCGCACACGGAAGCGCCGACGGCGGGTTCGGTCATACTGGCCGGCGTTTTGTTAAAGATGGGAACGTACGGGTTCCTGAGACTTTCACTTCCGATGCTGCCGAAGGACCCACAGCTTGCGGCGAAGATCATCCACATCCTAGTGGCTCTTTCGCTGGTGGGAATCGTTTACGGCGCCATCGTCTGCCTGATGCAGAAAGACATGAAGCGGCTGATCGCTTACAGTTCCGTCAGCCATCTCGGCTTCTGCACGCTGGGAATTTTCGCTCTTACGCCGCAAGGACTTTCCGGCAGCGTGTTGCAGCAGGTCAACCATGGAATTTCGACTGGAGCGCTGTTTCTTCTGGTCGGATTTCTCTATGAGAGGCGGCACACCCGCTTGATTTCTGAATTCGGCGGGTTGGCCACGCCGATGCCGAACTTCGCGGCCGTGTATCTCATCATCAGTCTCAGTTCGCTGGGGATGCCGTTGCTGAACGGTTTCATCGGAGAGTTCACGATTCTGCAGGGTGCTTTCGTCGTGAATAGAGCCTGGGCGGCCTGGGGCACACTGGGCATCGTTTTGGGCGCTGCTTATCTGTTGTGGCTCTACCAACGCACCATGTTTGGTGCGGTCACGCACGAAGTGAACAAGACGCTGAAGGATTTGAGCCCGCGCGAGTATGTTGTCATTCTGCCCCTGGTTTTTCTGGCGTTCTGGATCGGCATCTATCCGAAGCCGTTTTTCGCTTATATCGAAAAGCCGGTGCAGAAGATCGTCGAGCAGGTGAACCCGCGCTTCTATGAACAAGCAAAGCAAGTGACGTCGACCGAAGTACCTGCCGCTCCGGCGAACGTGGAGATCAAGTAGGGACCTTCATGCACTCCTTTCTTGATCCAATCTTGAATTATATCCACGGCGATGGACTTGCCATCCTGCCGCAGATGGAACTTCTGTTGTTCGCTCTGGGCATTCTCATCTTCGATTTCCTGCTGGAGAAGAACGAAAAGCATCTCAATGCGTATCTTGCTCTGCTCGGCGTGGCCGCCAGCGCGCTCGGGCTGGTCATGCAATACAGAAAGTTCGCAGAGCTTACCGGCAGTACAAAGGGGTCCTCTCCGTTTCCCGGTTTCCACAACACCGTAATTATCGACGGCTTCTCTCTGATCTTCGCGATGTTGTTTCTTGCCGCCACTGGACTGGTCATCGTACTTTCGATGCGATTCCTGGATATCGAGCGCGAGCAGGAAGGCGAATACTACGCCCTGATCCTGCTGGCGTGCATCGGCATGATGTTTATGTCGTCCGGCATCGACCTGATTGTGCTGTTCCTGGGCCTGGAGACGATGGCGCTCAGCTTCTACGTGCTCACAGGCTTTCTGCGCCGCAACAAACGTTCCAACGAAGCCGCCCTGAAATATCTTTTGCTTGGCGCGTTCAGCACGGGAATCCTCACGTACGGTTTCTCGCTGCTCTACGGCGTCAGCAGTTCCACCAACGTAATCCAGATTGGCGACATTCTTGAGCGGCGGCTGCGATACACCTCCGCGCACAGCCTGATCGACTGGCTGATGATTCTTGCGTTCGTCACCGTGGCCGCCGGAATGTTTTTCAAGATTGCCGCGGTGCCTTTTCACCAGTGGGCACCGGATGTGTATCAGGGAGCTCCCACGCCGATCTCCGCGTACGTCAGCGTGGCCTCGAAGACGGCGAGTTTCGCGATGCTGCTTCGTTTGTTAACCAGCGTGTTCGTCGCATCGCAGCCGACATGGATCTTCGCGATTGCCGGCGTGGCCATCGCGTCGCTTACCTGGGGGAATCTTGCGGCGCTGACGCAGAACAATTTGAAGCGACTGCTGGCGTATTCCTCCATCTCTCACGTGGGCTACATCCTGCTGGGCATCGTGGCGTGGAATGAAATCGGGATCGTGGGTTTCTTTTATTACCTGATTGCGTACGCGTTCATGACCATCGGGGCGTTTGCGATTATCGTGGTGCTGCGCCAGCGCGGACTGATCGGCGACGAAATCGATGATCTGGACGGTCTTTACCAGCGCAGTCCCGGCGCGGCCCTATTGCTTCTGGTGTTCATGTTGTCGCTGGCGGGCATTCCGCCCACCGCAGGCTTCCTGGGGAAGTATTTTATTTTCCAGGGACTGATTCAGGCGCATCATCCGGTGCTCGCCGTCTTCGCAGCGCTCTATATCGTGCCCGCGGTCTACTATTATTTCCGGATCATCGTGCACGCATGGCTAAAGAAGCCCGGAGTGGATTCGCCGATACCGGTGATCAGCTTCGGTCAGCTCTTTGTATTGATTGTCACTGTGTTTGTAACTCTTGCCGCGGGCTTGTATCCTGAACCCTTCACGCATCTAGCTCGCTATGCCATCCGACCATAACGAAACGCGCGAACCTGATTTGCCTCCCGCCGCGGAGAAGGCCAAGAACGTCTCGCAGCAGTTCGCGATGGCGACAGAATTGCCGTTTATTCTCGTAGGTACGATTGCGGTTGGCGGGGGGCTCGGTTATCTTCTGGATGGCTGGCTGCATACCAAGCCGATTCTGATGATCGTAATGGGTTTCCTGGGATTTTTCGGCGGACTGCGGGAAGTGTTGCGACGTTTGCCGGAGTGAGGGGATAGGCGTGCGATGGGTGAAAACACTGCGCACATTTGAAGAGTTGCTGATGTAAGAGTTGAGGTCCTTCGCTGCGCTCAGGATGACAATCTTAAGAATAATTTGGATGACACTTGAGTCTCGACGTGGCAGATCGACCGGCTGACATCTCGCGTCACCTGCAATCGGAGGCGCGAATTGGGCAACTCACGTTGATCCTTGGCGCTTTCGCCGCACTTCCTGTCGGCTATTTTTATGGATGGCGTTGGGGACTTGGAATTCTCACCGGAGCGGTGCTGGCTTGGTTCAATTTTCGCTGGTTGCAAAAGGGGTTGGACGCTCTAGCGGCGTCGGCAATGGAGCAAGCCGGGCACGGAAAGGCCATCGTACCCTTCGGTACTTACTTCAAAGCGGTATTTCGCTACCTGTTGATAGGCGTGGCGGTCTATGTTATTTTTAAATTGCTAAACGTTCCCGTTCTAAGCATGATTTTTGGATTGTGCGCCCTAGGAGCGGCCACGTTTGCGGTTAGTGTGCACGAAATACTGCATTCTCCGGACTGACAAATGGAAGAACACGTAAAGCCGATAACAGAGTGGTTCAATCACGTTTTTGCGCCAGTGGCGTTGCGGCTATTGCATTTTTTAGGCTTGCAGCCCGCCGACTACGAGCGCCCGATACCTGAGTACATGGTGATGTGCATTATCACCCTAGTCGTTGGAACGATGTTCGCCGTGCTTGTTCGATCGCGGCTTTCGGTCGACCGCCCCGGTGCTGTTCAACAAGTGGCCGAGCTGCTTCTAACGAATCCGCTCGGCTTCGGCATAAAGGATCTTCTTGAAGAGAACGCCGGGCATCACGCCACCCGATATATTGCGTTCACCGGCTCGATTTCGATATTTATCCTGCTGGCAAATCTGCTCGGCGTGCTGCCGAGTTTTACGTCGCCGACCAGCAGTTATATCGTCACGCTGGGCTGTGCGATTCTAACGTTTCTCTATTTCAACTGGCAGGGTCTCCGCCATCACGGTCCTGTAGGTTACTTGAAGACATTTGCCGGCCCGGTGTGGTGGTTGTCCTGGCTCATCGCTCCGGTTGAGATCATCAGCGCCACAGCTCGCGTGCTATCCCTGACCGTTCGTCTTTGGGCCAACATTTTCGCCAGCGATTTGATTTATATGATTTTTCTGGGGCTGTTGATTGCGCCGGTGCAGTGGGGCTGGGCAAAGCATCCGTTGCTTGGTCTGGGGTTCGCCATATTCCCGGTATTGATTCCCATACTGTTTGTCGGCTTGCACGTCTTCGTTTCGATTATTCAGGCGTACGTGTTCACGGTGCTCCCTTCGATCTATATCGGGCAGGCGGTAACCGAAGAACACTAAGATTTGGGCCGAAAAGTTTTGCCGCAACAGCGTGAGACCGGTTGTTGTACGTGGAACCGGGAACCACCCACTGGCGGTAATTCCAAGGAGGAAGCAATGAAGAAGTCAGCAATCATTCCGTCGGCTCTCACAGCACTCGTGCTGTTTGCGCCCGCCGCTTTTGCACAGGAAGCAGGCGGAGCAGCATCATCTGGAAAGGGAACGATGGCCATCGCCGCGGCGTTTGGTATGGCACTCGCGGCATTCGGCGGCGCGCTCGGCCAAGCCAGGGTAGCATCCAGCGCTTGCGAAGGCATGGCGCGCAATCCCGGCGCTTCCGCGAACATCCGCACCGCCATGATTTTGGGCCTGGTGTTCATCGAAACCCTGGCGCTGTTCACCCTCGCGATTATTTTCGCCAAGGTCTAATCGGACCGTTTGGGTTTGCGAGAACGCCCGCTTCGGAATTCCGAGGCGGGCGTTTTCTTTTGGAATCGAGAGCGTTTCAGTGTCGAGAAATCAACGAGCGGAGAGCATAAGGCCCTGCGACAGCGCCAGGCCCAACACGTAATTGGGCGCTAGGCCGAGGTAGAGAGTGGCCAGAACGGCGACGGCAACCACCATTGCTGCCGTGGCGCTGAGACTGCCGGGCGCATCAGCCGGAACTGGGCCCTTATAATTGTGCATGTACATCACCACGATGATGCGCAGGTAGTAGTAAGCGCCGATGATACTGTTCACGGCCATCAGCACTGCCAGCCAGATTAGATTGGAATGAATCGCGGCAGTGAAGATGTACAGCTTTCCAAAGAAGCCAGCGGTAATTGGCAAGCCGAGGAAGGAAAGAAGGAACAGGCTGAGCGCAGCCGCGGTGACTGGCTGACGCGTGCCGAGTCCCGCAAAATCGTCAACGTTGAGGTAGCGCTCACCGTGGCCGCCGAGATCGGAAACAATCGTGAAGGCGCCCACGGAAACCAATGAATAGCTCAAGAGATAAAAGAGCACAGCGGCGTAGGCCTGCGAAGCTCCCGCTTGGACGTCAGCCTTCGCAAACGTGACCGCTGCAAGCGCCACGACGATGTAACCGGCGTGCGCGATGGAACTGTAGGCCAGCAGGCGCTTGATATTCGATTGCACGAGCGCGCCGAGATTGCCGACAAACATGGTCAGCGCGGCGAGAATCCAGAAAGCCCAGAACCAGTAGCCGGTGGCAGCGTCGACACTGGCAAATATACGGAGCAGGAGGGCGAATGAAGCGGCTTTTGGCCCAGCGGAAAAGAGCGCGGTAACTGGCGTTGGTGCCCCCTCGTAGACGTCAGGGGTCCAGATCTGGAAAGGCGCAAGCGCTACCTTGAATCCCAAACCGATCAGGATCAGCGTCAAGCCAAGGCGCAGGATGGTACTGGAAGAATCGGCGGTGGCCAGCTTCATCAGATTGGTGGTGCCGGTGATGCCGTAGACCATGGCGATACCGTAGAGGAAAAATGCCGTGGCGAACGAGCCAAGCAGGAAATATTTCATCGCGGATTCGCTGGACTTGATGGATTCGCGCCGGTAACCCGCCAGAATGTAACTGGAGATCGAAGACATTTCCAAACCAATGAAGGCCGTCAGCAATTCCTGCGCGGATGCGAGCACGCCCATGCCGGCGGTGGCAAAGAGAATCAACGCGTAAAATTCGGCAGCGTCCAGTTTTTCGCGCTCGAGGTAAGAATCCGAAGCGAGAATTACCAGGAATGCGACCAGGCCGACCAGCCAGTGAAAAAACAGGCTGAACAGGTCGAACTGAATCAACCCGCCAAATCCCGTACCCGGAATGCCAAAAAATGTGCTGAGCGTTCCCAGTGCCGCTCCCACCATTGCGAGGAGCGTGAGCCCTTGCCGGTTCTTGAGAAACGGCTGTAAGAGCATCAGCAACACGCCAACGCCGCACCAGATCAGCTCAGACAGTACCCGAAGAATATCTCCTATTTGCGGAATCATCAGCGACCTGCCAACCTTTCCGTCGATAATTGCGCCGCATTTGCGGCGGAGCCGCCGGCTAGCCTCGGTGCCACAGACGGCGCGGCGGCTTCATGCAATACGTTATGATTCATTTGTTGGAGGACACTCTTACACGACGCTGTAATGCGACGCGTGAAGAAGGGCGACTGCACACCCATCCAGATGATGACCACTGCCAGAGCAACTAGCAGCCACTTTTCGCGAGCCGAAGTATCGGCCAGTTCCTTGTTCTTGGCGTGGGTCACTTCGCCAAAAAATACCCGTTGAAACGCCCAAAGCAAATAGCACGCGGAAAGAATCACGCCGGTTGCGGCCCATGCGGCCCAGGTCCAATGAACTTGATACGTGCCCAGCAGAATCAGATATTCGCCCACGAAGCCGTTGAGCAGCGGCAATCCCAATGAGGAGAGTGCGACGAACAGGAAGAACGCGGCGAGCCGAGGCATCGGCGTGGCCAACCCGCCGTACTCGGAGATTTCAAACGTGTGCCGGCGGTCGTACAACATGCCCACCAGTAAAAACAGCGCACCTGTGGAGATGCCGTGCGCCAGCATTTGGAACACCGCGCCCTGCATGGCAAGGTTTTGGAACGCGAATATCCCCACCACCACGAAACCCAAGTGGCTGACGGAAGAATACGCCACCAGCTTTTTCAGATTGGGCTGGACCAGGGCCACCAGCGCTCCATAGATGATGCCGATAATCGCGAGCGCGCCGACCCATGGGGCCGCGCGGTGCGAGGCATCGGGAAACAGCGGCAGGCAGAAGCGAATCATGCCATACGTGCCCATCTTCAGAAGTACGCCGGCCAGGATGATAGAGCCGGCCGTGGGTGCTTCCACGTGCGCGTCGGGCAGCCAGGTGTGAAGAGGGAAGAGCGGCACTTTAATGGCAAAGGCCACAAAGAACGCCAGAAAGAGCAACATTTCGGTGCGCGCCGGCAACAGCAGCGTTCCTGTTTGAAGCAGGTGCTGAATGATGGGGAGGTCAAAGGTACCAGATGAATTGTAGAGCCAGATGATGCCGACCAGCATCAGGATGGAACCGGCCATCGTGTAGAGTACAAACTTGACGGCGGCGTAGATGCGACGGTCGTGGCCCCAGATTCCGATAAGGAACGCCATGGGGATCAGCATGATTTCCCAGAAAACGAAGAATAGGAACATGTCCAGTGAGAAGAACACGCCAATCACGCCGACTTCCAGCAGCAACAGCATGATGTGGAATTCCTTCAACCGGTGATGCACGCCTTTCCACGAAGCCAGCACGCAGATGGGCGTCAAGAAGGTGGTAAGGATCACCAGAAACATGCTGATGCCGTCGACACCGAGGTGATAGTTGATGGGTGGCGCGACAATCCACTTATTGAATTCCTCGAGCGAATATCCCGGCACACCAATGTTCACGGCCCAAAGAAGCAACAGCGAAAAGAAAAACTCCACGATTGAGATGACGAAGGTCAACCGGCGGATCCAGAGTTCGTCGTCGGCTTTTAGCAACAAGAGCGCAAGCGCGCCGAACCCCGGGAAGAAAATCAGAACGGAGAGAAGGTGGCCACTGGGTATCATTAGCGCGCTCCTCCAGCAACGGTGCCGAATAGGACGGGCCGCAGCACCGGCCAGAAGATAATGCCGAACACGAGGATGGCTCCAATCACAACCCACACGGCGTAGCTCCGCGTGTTGCCAGACTGCGTGTGGCGGACGGTGTCTCCTATGGAAGTGGCGCTGCTGGCAATTCCATTGACTGCGCCGTCGATGATTCCCGTATCCACAATTCTCCAGAAAATGTTTCGCGAGAGCCAAACCAGAGGGCCAATGATGGCGGCCTGGTAAAGTTCGTCGACATAATACTTGTTGTACAGAATTTTGTGCATGCCGGTGGAGGTTCCGCGGACCACCTTTTTCGAGTACATCCGCCACGCTACGAATAGTCCGGCCGTGGCAGCGACGACCGCCACGATCGACAACACGTGTTCGAGAGATGCCGCGGCTTCACCACCGGCAGCCTCGGCAGTTCCGAAAATCGGCGATAGGAAATCCGAAAAGTAATCCTTGCCGCCAAATAATGCGGGGAGGGCGAACCAGCCGCCGGTGAGCGAAAGAAATGCCAAAATCATCAGGGGCACCGTCATGTTGTACGGCGACTCGTGGACGTGCACTTTGTGCTCGTCATAACGCTTCTCGCCGTAGAAAGTGAGCCAGACCAGCCGAAACATGTAAAACGAAGTGAGGACGGCCGCGAGCAGTCCCACGGCGTATAGAGCCTTACCGTTCGCTTCCGAATTGTATGCGGCGAACAGGATGGAATCCTTGGAGAAGAAAGCCGCAAATGGCGGAAATCCAGCGATGGCAATCGTGCCGAACAGCATGCACGAGTACGTAATTTTGATTTTCTTGCTGAGGCCGCCCATCTTCCACATGTCCTGCTCGCCGTTCACGGCATGAATCACGCTGCCGGCGGAAAGGAAGAGAAGCGCCTTGAAAAATGCGTGGGTCATCAGATGGAAAATTCCGGCGCCAAACGCGCCCACGCCGCAAGCCAGGAACATGTAGCCCAACTGGGAGACCGTGGAATAGGCGAGAACTTTCTTGATGTCCGACTGCACCAGGCCGATGGTTGCCGCGAAAAACCCCGTGCCGCAGCCGATAATGGCAACGACGTACATGGCCGTCGGCGCGTGCGTGAACAAAACATGTGAGCGCGCCACCACGTAAACGCCGGCGGTAACCATCGTCGCGGCGTGGATCAAAGCGCTGACCGGCGTGGGGCCTTCCATGGCGTCCGGGAGCCAAACGTATAAGGGAATTTGCGCGGACTTTCCGGTTGCGCCCATGAAGAGCAGCAGGCAGGCGATCGTTAACGTGCCGAACTGTCCCATGGCGTCGGGCGACAGATTGTGTGCAGCATTGAAGATCACGGCGAAGTCCAACGAATGGAAAGTCCGGAAGAGCAGGAACATACCCAGCATGAAGCCAAAGTCACCGATGCGGTTAACGATGAAGGCTTTCTTGCCTGCGTCCGACGCCGACTTCTTGAGAAAGTAAAAGCCGATCAGCAGGTAACTGCAGAGGCCAACACCCTCCCATCCGACGAAGAGCAGCACGTAGTTGGCGGCCAGCACCAGAGTCAACATGAAGAACATGAACAAGTTCAGGTAGGAGAAGAAGCGGTAGTAACCGCCTTCATGCGCCATGTAACCAGTAGCGTAAATGTGAATCAGGAAACCGACTCCGGTGACGACGAGCAGCATGACCACCGTCAACTGGTCCAGTTGCAGGTCGAAGCCAATGCGGAGATCGTTGTTTGCAACGATCCAGTCGAAAAATTCCTTTCGGAAGGGTTGTTGGCCGCCGGCGAAGAACTCTCGCACGGCTTCCAACGCGGCGAGGAATGACAGGCCGGTCGAGCCGAGCGCGACGGTGTTAACGATCTTGTTCGACCACTTGGACCCGAACAGACCGTTGATGGCTGAGCCTAGCAGCGGCAGCAGCAAGACAATCCAGAGATATTCGAGAATCGGCTTTTCAGGCATCGGCATTAGAGTTTGAGAAGATTCGCGCGCTCCACATTAAGCGAACGACGGTTGCGCGCAGTCAAAATGATGATTCCAAGCCCGACAGCCGCTTCTGCGGCCGCCACCACAATCACAAACAAAACAAAGACTTCGCCATCCGATTTTCCCAACGCCCGACTGAAGGCCACGAACGCTAGGTTGACGGCATTCAGCATCAGTTCGATCGCCATGAAAATCGTGATGATGTTGCGCTTGAAAATGAAAGCTAGGATGCCGAGGCCAAAGAGGATGGCGCTCAAAATAATGTAGTAATTTGTCGGGACCATGATCAGTCCTCCCGCTGGGCGAGCACGATGGCACCCAGGATGGCCACAAGAATCAAGAAGGATGTCAGCTCGAACGGGTAGACAAACTCCGTAAAGATCAGCATGGAAATCGTCTTGGTACTGCTCAAGGAGGCGTTGGAAGTGGCTACCGGCAGGCTGCTGCTTGAGTGCACGATGGCCGCGCCGATCAATCCGGCGATAGCCAAGGCCAGGGGAATACCCGCAAACGTAGCCAGCTTCGAAAAGTTGGTGCGCTCTTCCTCGCCATCGTTCAAGAGCATGATGACGAACACGAAGAGCACCATGATCGCGCCGCCGTAGACGATGATCTGGATGGCCGCGACAAATTCGGAACCGAGGAGCAAATACAAACCCGCGAGGGCAACCATCACCACGATCAGCGAAAGCGCGCTGTGGATCGGGTGCTTCTGCAAAATCAGGCTCACCGCGCCCAGGATGGCGATCGCGGCAAGCACGAAAAAAATGACGATTGGCGCGGCCAACATCACTTCATTCTCCAGAGAATAACGGCACTGGTGAGCACGACATTGGCGATCGATACGGGCAACAAAAATTTCCACCCAAAGCTCATCAACTGGTCATAACGAAAGCGCGGAAGCGTGCCGCGCATCCAGATGTACACGAACAAGAAGGCGAAGACTTTGGCGAAAAACCAGAACGGCCCCTGAATGATTTCGTTTACCTGGGGAAATACGAGAAAGGCAGCGCCGAGAGCAAGAAACGCCGTGCCGACGCCAGGCAACAATATGCGGCCAAAAAGATCTTCGTAGCGCATGCCGTCGTAGATTACCCAAGCCCCGAATGGAATCAGCAACAGCGAGGGCAGATAGTGGGTGAACTGCCAGGTTACAGGGAAGGGAGAGAGCCAGCCGCCAAAAAAGAGAATCGTTGCCAGACACGACACGGCGATCATGCTGGTGTATTCCGCGATAAAGAACATCGCGAACTTCATGCTGGCGTATTCAGTGTGGAAACCGGCGACCAGTTCCGATTCCGCTTCCGGAAGGTCGAACGGCACGCGATTGGTTTCCGCGATCGCGGAAATGAAAAAGCAAGTGAAGCCGATAATCTGCGGAAAAATATTCCAGGTCAGCAGGCCCTGCCCGGTCGTTCCTTGTTGATCCACGATGTTGCGCAAGCTGAAGTCTCCGGCGATGAGGAGCACGCCAACGACCGATAGCGTCAGCGAAAGTTCGTAGCTGATCATCTGTGCGGAGCTCCGCAGGCCGCCCAGCAGCGAATATTTGCTGTTGGAGCCCCAACCCGCGAGGGCGATTCCGTATACGCCAAGCGCCGTGATGGCGAAGAGCACCAACAAGCTGATGTTTACGTCGGCGATGCCTACTGTCGATTCATAGCCCCATAGTGTGAACTTCTGCGGCCCAAAGGGAATTACCGACAGCGAAGTGAGCGCCAGCATCAAGGTGATAAAAGGCGCGACGAAGTACGCGATCTTGTCCACGTTCGCCGGGATAGGATCTTCCTTGAAAATAAACTTTACGCCGTCAGCCAGCGGCTGCAGGAGCCCATGCGGCCCTACGCGGTGCGGACCCCAGCGGCTTTGAATATGCGCAATCACCTTGCGCTCCAGCCAGGTGAGATAGGCGTCGACGGTCAACACGACAAAAACGAGAATCACGATCTTGATAATCGGGACGATCAGATACGCGTATTGGGTGAGAAATTCGTTCACGGCTTGGCTTCAGCTTCCGGCAGGGATTGCATCATGGTGCAGAAGCGGCCGAGTGTGCCGCTGGTGAAAAGGGTATCATTCGCGGAGCGAATCAGCTGCACCGGCACGTCGTAAGGCGCGTGACCGTTCTTCGAGAATTGTACCGTGGTCGCTTCGGCCCCGCCGGTCAGCAAGCTCGCGGGTTGCACGTTGTAGCCAGGAACCGTCTTGCGAATTTCCTCGAAAACCGCGGCAGGATTCTTGAAGTGGAATGCTTTGCCGAGTCCCAGTCGCTCCAGTTGATGAGTCAGGATGCGCAATAAATCGAAATCGGAGCGCGTGCCCATCGCTTCGCCGGCTTTGCGCAGCAACTGCACTTCGCCGGAGGTATTGGTCACCGTGCCGTCTTTTTCATAAGCCGATGCCGCGGGGAACACGATGTCTGCTTGCTGTGCAGTTTCGGTCAAGAACATTTCGTGGATGATCAGCAACGAAAGTTTCCCTCTGCCGCTGCCGGATTTGCCGAAGTGCTTTAAGGGATTCGCGCCAACCACGTAAAGCGCTTGCAGCTTGCCGGATTGCGCTGCTTCCACCATCTGCGGGGCAGCGAGGCCCGGCTTTGGTAAAATTTTTCCAGCCCACTGACGTTCGAGCGATTCCGCAACCGCTTTATTGTCTAAATACGCGTAGCCCGGCAGGCGATCCGGCAGCACGCCCATGTCGGCAGCGCCACGCGAATTGGCGTAATCGCCGAGCGCCATGTAGCCGACCTTGCCTTGCAACTTCGAGCCGAACTCCACCAAATGGGCAATCGAAGCGCCGGTGAGCTCGAAGCCGAACACAATTGCGATTTCCGGTTCTGCTTCCAGAGCTTGCTTCAGGGCGCCCAGTTGCTCGGCGACGCTCTGCTCGATCTGACCTTCGCCGGTGGCTAGCCAGCGGACGGCGGCAGCTTCCTGCCCAGCGGGAAGCCTTACGAATTGCAAGGCCTTGCGATCGAGCTTGATTTCGCGCGAGTTCATGATGAACAGTTTGCTGCCATGATGCCGAATGCCGGAACGAATCTGCCAAGCAACCAGCGGATTCTGATTCGAGGGATCGTTGCCGATCAGCAACACAGCTTTCGAATCGTAGAGTTGCGCCATCGTCAGCGTGGTGTGAGCCGCGCGATCGCCGAGAGCAGTGACCAGTCCGGTATAGTCAGCGGTACGGTGGTGGTCAATATTGTTTGTACCGAATGTGGCCCGCGCCAGACGCTGCAACAGATAATTCTCTTCGTTCGAAGTGCGATTCGAGCCGATGAACCCAATGGCATCCGATCCGCCGCTGGCGTGAATTGCTTTCAGTTTGGTGGCCGCAGCTTGCGCGGCCTCTCCCCACGAAACGGGATAGAGTTTGTCGCCTTTGCGCAGCAGAGGCTGCTTGATGCGCTCGGGGTGCTTGGTGAAATCGAAGCCGAAGCGGCCTTTGACGCACAGAAAATCCTTATTGATGCCGGAAAGATCGCGGTTGTTGGCGCGCAGAATTTCGTGATTGCGGACGCTCAACGTGGTTTTGCAGCCGTTTGAACAATGGGTGCAGATGGTGGAGACGTATTGCATCTCCCATGGCCGCGTCTTGTAGCGATAGGTGCCGCTGGTCAGCGCACCGACCGGGCAGATGTCGATGCACATGCCGCATTCTTCGCAATCCAGGTGATCGCCGCCATTCGGGATGATGATGGAGTTGGCCCCGCGCATTCCCACGCCGAGGGCCTTCACGTCCATGCCCTCGTCGCACACGCGTATGCAGCGGAAGCACAGAATGCAACGCGGGGCGTCGTAATAGACAAGGTCGGACCACTTCTCTTCGGGCCGGTGGATCTTTTCTTCCACGAACCGGCTGGTGTCTGCACCATATCGGAAAACCATGTCCTGGAGTTCGCACTCGCCGCCCTTGTCGCACACGGGGCAATCGAGAGGATGGTTGGTGAGCAGAAACTCCAGCATCATTTTGCGCGCAGCGCGCACCTGTTCGGAATCGGTGCGGACGACCATGCCTTCGCCGGCGACCAGCGTGCACGCCGTCTGCAGCTTGGGCATTTTTTCCACTTCTACCAGGCACATTCGGCAAGCCGCTTGGAGCGACAATCCCGGGTAGTAGCAGAACGACGGCACTTCGGTACCCAGGCGGCGCGTGGCCTCAATTACCAGCGTACCTTGCGGAACCTGGACGTCGCGGTCGTTTATCTTGAGCGTAATCAGTTTTGCTTCTGCCATGGGTCCCTATCGCGAACTGACGAGCGCTTCGGCGGATTTATACGCGCACTTTCCCTGCAAGTGCTCTTCAAATTCATTGCGGAATTTCGTGACGACGCTGATCGTGGGCATGGCCGCGGCATCACCCAGCGGACAAAACGTCCGACCGAGCATGTTCTGCGACAGCTCGTTAATCAGGTCGATGTCTTCCGGCCGGCCCAGTCCCGCGTGGAAGCGGTCGAGCATCTTCTTGAGCCAGGATGTTCCTTCGCGACAGGGAATGCACCAGCCGCAGGATTCATGCGCGTAGAAATGCATGATGCGGCGCGCCATATCGACCATGCAGGTGTCTTCATCAATGACCACCATGCCGCCGGAGCCCAGCATCGATCCGGCCTTGGCGACGGAGTCGTAATCCATGGCGATGTCGATTTCGTCGGCTTTGAACACCGGGCAGGAACTGCCGCCCGGAATCACCGCCTTCAGTTTTTTGCCGCCGGGAATTCCGCCGGCTACTTCGTCAATGAAATTTTTCATGTTCATGCCCAGCGGAATTTCGTAGATGCCGGGCTTATTGACATGGCCGGCAACGCAAAGCAGCCGCGTACCGCCATTTTTCGGCGTTCCGCGATTCGCGTAAACCTCGCCACCTTCCAGAATGATGGAGGGGACTGCACTGAGCGTCTCCACGTTATTAATGATGGTCGGGCAGCCGTACAGGCCCACCACGGCGGGAAGGGAGGCTTGATGCGCGGGTTGCCGCGCTTGCCTTCGAGCGATTCCATCAGCGCCGATTCTTCGCCGCATTCATATGCGCCTGCGCCGGTGTGAATCAGCAAATCGAAATCGAATCCGCTGCCCAGAATATTCTTGCCGAGATAACCGCGCGCATACGCTTCCTCGATCGCGCGTCGACGATATCCAGCACGTAGCGATATTCGCCGCGAATGTAGATAAAGCCGTGATGCGCGTCGATGGCGCGGCCCGCGATGATCATGCCTTCGATCAACTGGTGCGGATCCATCTCCATCAGCGGCCGATCTTTGCAGGTGCCCGGTTCGGATTCGTCGGCGTTGCAGATGACATATTTCGGCTTCGGCGAGTCCTTCGGCACAAACGACCATTTCATGCCGGTGGGGAAACCCGCGCCGCCGCGTCCGCGCAGGTTGGATTTCTTGACCTCGTCGATAATCGAGTCCGGTGTCATCTGCTTCAGCGCCTTGTCCAGCGCCTGGTAGCCGCCGTTCTGCAGAAACACGTCGATCTTCGTGGAATCCTTGATGCCCCAGCGCTTGCTGATCAGCGGTGTTTCGAGTTGGTTGCGTTCATGCAGTGCCCCGGTAATCACCCGGACGGGAGCGGGCCGGTGGCCTTTGTCGAGCTCTTCGATGATGTGGTCGAAATTTCGCGGCGTCAGATTTTCGTAGAAATCGTAATTGACTTGCATAGCAGGCGCGCCGGTGCATGCTCCGATGCATTCCACTTCTTCCAGAGAGAAAACGCCATCGGGCGTAGTCTCTTTATGCCCAATTTCCAGGCGTTTCTTCGCGTGCTCCAGCAATTCTGTCCCACCGCGCAGCATGCACGCAACGTTGGTGCAAACCTGCACGTGATGTTTGCCCATCAGCTTGCGATGCAGCATGGAATAATAACGCCAGCGTCTCTTCCACTTGCACGGTTTCCAGGTTCAGGCGGTTTGCGATTTCGACGACCATCTCGTCGGTGATGTAGCCGTATTCGTCCTGCGCGTACATCATCATCGGAATCAGGGCGCTGCGCTTGACCGGGTAGCGATACTGCAGTTGTTCAAATTTCGCCGCGAGTTTGGGTGATAGTTCCATAATCTCTACCTGTCCACTTCCCCGAGCACAATATCGATCGTGCCGATGCTGGCAACCACGTCTGCAATCAACTGGCCCTGTACCATGAAGGGAAGGGCTTGCAGGTTTACGAACGAAGGCCCGCGGAAATGGACGCGCAAGGGCTTGGGCGAGCCGTCGCTAGCGATGAAGCAGCCCAATTCGCCGCGCGGGGACTCAACGGCCACAAATGCTTCGCCCGGCGCAGGCGAAAAGCCCTCGGTAAAAATTTTGAAATGGTAGATGAGCGCTTCCATCTCCGTCTTCATCTTTTCGCGGGCCGGCGGCACGATTCCCGGGGCCTCAGATCGGATCGGCCCTTCATCGGTAATCTTGTCCATCGCCTGGCGCACAATCTTCACGCTTTCACGCATTTCCGCAACTCGCACGAGGTAGCGGGCATAGCAATCGGATTCCGTTCGCGTCGGCACTTCAAAGTCGAATTCTTCGTAAGAAGAGTACGGAAATGCCTTGCGGTTATCGTAGGCGATTCCTGCGGCGCGGAGACCCGGCCCCGTGGTGCTCAGCGCCACCAATTGATCGGGCGGCAGATAACCGACGCCTTTCAAACGCCCTTGCCAGATGCGGTTCTCCGTAAGGAGCGCCTCGTATTCGTCAATCCGCGCCGGCATCATGTCGACGAATTTCTTCACCATTTCGCGCCAGCCAGCCGGCGGTTCCAGGGCAATGCCGCCGATGCGGATGTAGCTGGTCATCATGCGCTGGCCGGCAAAGCGCTCGAAAATCTTCAGTATCTCTTCGCGCTCGCGGAAGCAGTACAGCATCACGGACATAGCGCCCATATCGATTGCGTGTGTCCCGAGCCACACCAGGTGCGACGAGATGCGTTGCAGTTCGACCATCAGCACGCGGATATATTGCGCGCGTTTTGGAATTTCTAGCCCAAGAAGCTTTTCCACGGCCAGGCAGTACACAAGGTTGTTGCCGAGCGGATTCAGGTAGTCCATCCGGTCCGTCAGTGTAATGGCCTGCGAATAGGTCTTGTCTTCGCAGCTCTTTTCGATTCCGGTGTGCAAATAACCGATGTCCGGCACGGAGGTAACCACGTTCTCGCCGTCGAGCTCGAGCAGAACGCGGAGCACGCCGTGCGTGGAGGGATGTTGCGGTCCCATATTGAGGACCATTGTTTTTGCGGTACCGACTGCTGTTTCCACCGTTGTCATGATTCACGTTCCGCGAAAGCGGCCACTAGCGTTGTCCCTCCGTGGGAAAATCCCGCCGAAGGGGAAAGCCTTGAAATCCATCGGGCAGCAAAATGCGCCGCAAATCCGTATGGCCTTCAAAGTGAATGCCGAACAAGTCAAAAACTTCGCGTTCCAGCCAATTGGCTCCGGGCCACACCGGCATCAGCGAATCCACGACAGGATTCGCGCCGGAAACGCTGATGCGCAGACGAACGCGCTGGCGGCGGGGAATGGAAACGAGCTGGTAATTCAATTCAAAACGAGGTTCGATGGGAAAGCGGTCAACGCAGGTTACGTCGCTTAGCAGGTTGAAATTCAATTCCGGGGTAACTTTGCAAAAATTGGTGGCCGCGCGCAGCAATTCTTTTGGCACGACGATGGTGATTTCGCCCCGATATTCTATAATTTCCGCAACAGAGTTGGCGTTCCAGTCGCGAAGGCGCTCAGCTACAACCTTAGCGTTTACATTTGCGAGCTCCGTCACGTTAAAGAGATCCTCGACTCGAAGGGTAAGCGCCCTTTCTGAGATTTATGCCAGTCCAGCGCACCCTTTTTCCAGAGATAGGCATAACCGACCAATAGAATGGCCACATAGAACATCATCTCTATGAAGCCGAACCAG
Organism: Candidatus Acidiferrales bacterium; assembly: GCA_963741365.1. GTDB lineage: Bacteria > Acidobacteriota > Terriglobia > Acidiferrales > UBA7541 > Acidiferrum. Next base: position 22,096 of record CAVUHY010000017.1, read on the forward strand.
CCCGTTGCCGCGTTTCCTGCTAAATTCTTGAAAATACACGCCCAAGGGTAAAGGAAGATTGCTTCTACGTCGAACAAAATAAAGACCATGGCCACGAGGTAAAATTTCACGGAGAACGGCTCGCGAGCGTCGCCTGTCGGTTCCACGCCGCATTCGTAAGAAGCGTCTTTCGCTTTGCTGGGGCGTCTCCAGCCGATAAAGGTGGACATTGCAAGCAATGCCCCCGCAAGAACGGCAGCCACGACCAGGTGTATTAGTAGTGGCACGTAAGCGTGTAGGCCAGAGGAGGTCATAGTGGAAGGGTTATAATAGCGATTCGGGAGCCACCCGGTCAAATGTCCCGGTGAATTTCCGATTAGTTTTTGATAGAAATATTCTCATCCCTGGAGACGCGCAAGTTCATGGTTTTTGGTCACAATACAAACGTGAATCTAGCCGGCGCCGTATATCACGTGCAGACGGAAGATCGCGGCCCGGCCCACGCATTGATCGACACTACAGTGTATTTTCAAGGGCGCGTGTTGCACCGCCGCACCAACAATTATTTTGATTTGCTTCCCTTGACGCAAGACAGCCAGCAGGCGTTAAAACTTCGACTCGACGAGCAGCACAAAGGCGTGCTGTCGGAAATTCAATCTGGCGCCTTGCCGTTGGCGATTCCGCAGCCTACGAACGCGATGTCAGAAGTGCAGCTCTACCCGAAGGCCGCTGCCGTGGAGAAGGTGGTTTCCGTTGCGTGTGCGCCGCGGAGGCTGGTGATTGAGCTGATCAATTCCCATTCATGGCTTTCCGGCAAACAAGTCTCTTTGCAACTGTCTATCACAGAGGAGAGCGGCGATCCGGTTGCGGGCGCGAAGATCGACGTGCATTTGGACGGCATGGCTGAGCATCAAATCTTCAGTGCGGCCTCCGGAAGCGATGGCCAGGCGCTGGTAGAATTTGCCATGCCGCGGATCACCGCAGCGGAAGCGGCAATCGCCATACACGCGCAAGGGAAGGAAGGAAAAGGGCTGCTGCGTTTCGCGTTGCGCGCAAAACCAAAAGTTCCTTCGGTGTGAATCCTTTATGAACAATGGCTTCAACATTCTGGTGAATGGCGAAAATCGAGAAACGCCCCGGGGCACAACGGTTCTCACGCTTCTCGATCAGCTTGGCTTGAACGCCGGCCGCGTGGCCATCGAATATAATTTGCAAATCCTGCCGAAGACGAAATGGAACGAAACAAAAGTCGCGCCGGGTGACCGACTGGAGATTGTCCAGTTCGTTGGTGGTGGCTAATTCACCGGGCAGCACGCCTCAGACGGCGGCCGCTACAAAAAACTGGCATTATTTCGCTAGAAATTTCTTCCACGGTCTCCAATAATATTTCGGCCAGCCTTCGCGGACCCCTTTGTGGTCATACTGCGGCACGCCTACATGCACCAGATTGATCTGTGCGCCACCGGGCGCGCGGCTGAACGTGAGGATCAGCACCGACCAGTCTTCCTTCTTCCAATGATTTGCCCGCCACAGCTGCACAATTCTTTTCTCAGGAATTACCGGGAGGTTTTTTCCGCCAATCGCGCCGCCAAACGCCATGAACGTGCCGCCGACTTTGTGGCTGATTTTTGCGGGCCTGCCCGTTGCCGCGGAATGTTTGCGCGAGTCGCGATACATTTCGAATAGAATCTTGGGAGTGGTAGGAAAACGGACGGTCTGGTGAATGATCGGTGTCACGCTTCCCCCACCGCGAGGCAGTTTTTACAATCCGTCGAGAAGATGCCCCATCTTACGCCGTTTGGTTTCGAGGTATGCCCGTGAAGTTTTCGAGATTCGGGGCTGGCAGGGGACGCGCTGCACGACCTTAATTCCGCCGGCTTCCAGTTGGCGAAACTTTGTCCGGATTGTTGGACAGCAGCCGTATGCGCGTTGCGCCCAACTTCTTCAGGATTTTGGCGGGGAAGTCGTATTCGCGCGCGTCGGCCGCAAAGCCCAGCGATTCGTTCGCCTCCACCGTATCCATCCCGCCGTCCTGCAATTGATACGCGCGCAATTTATTCATCAATCCGATTCCGCGACCTTCCTGCGGCAAATACAACAAAATACCGCTAGGCGCTTCGCCGATTTTTCTCAGAGAGAGTTCAAGCTGCGCGCGGCAATCGCAGCGCAACGATGCCAGCACGTCGCCGGTCAGGCACTGTGAATGCACTCGGACTAGCGGCGCGGTTCGTCCACGCACGTTTCCGTGAACCAGAGCTACCGCCTCTTCTTGCGGGCCAATTCCCTCGAATCCATAAATCGTGAACATGCCGAACTTTGAAGGCAACGCCGCTTCCGCCACCTGCCGCGCTACTCTCGTTTGCCGCTCCTTGATTTCTTCGCTTTCTTTTTCTTGGGCATAGGAATTCCCAGTATAGCAGTTCGGGCAATGCTTACTTTTACTGCGACCGTCCGCACAATTCTGGTTCGGGTTCTTTACTTTCCATCGCGGTTTGGCTAGCGTAAACGCATCGCCCTGCAATCATGGACACCGGCATATCACTTCGCGAATTGTTTTTCACCCTGCTTCCCAAGGTGGGAGTGGCTTCATCTATGGCTGCGTTGCTGGCACGCTGGAACACGTTTCGTCGCGTGCTGTTCACCGAAGAGCGCGATTCCGATCAAAAACTTAAACTCATGCTGTTTATGACGCCTCCCTTGATCGTCGGCGTAACGCTTCGCCTGGTCAGCCGCGCGTACCAGTTTGCCGACCTCTCTCTCGAAGGCGCGTTCCTGATGGGGCTTCTGGGCGGCCGCGTCGTTGGCCCTATTGGCGGGGCAATCATCACCATTCCCGCACTGATGGCTCACGAGTGGCTCGCGATGCCAGCGGCCGCCACTGCGGGTTTGATTGGTGGTTTGATTCGCCAGCTGATTCCCGACAAGGAGGATCTCTGGAACTTCGGCCCATTTACTTTCTTAAACATTCCGAAAGCCATCATGAGTCTGATCGGGCAGGGAAAAATGTCCTGGGAGATGTTTCCGCTTTTCGCATGCGTCGGACTGGAACTCGGCCGCGTTGCTCTGGTGATGGCGACCAAACCCAATTGGCTTTTCGCCATTGATCCACACTGGAATTGGCCACTGTTTCTTGTGGTAATGTGCACGCCTAATTTCTGTTGCCACGCCATTGAAAATCTGGAACAACACGCGAATCGAGATGAACCTCGAGCGGCACCAGCAACTCCTTCTTCGCGCGCGCATGGACGCCCTCTCCAGCCAGATCAATCCGCACTTTCTTTTCAACACGCTCAATACGGTTACCGCATTGATCCGCATGGACCCTGACACTGCGCGCGGCGTGGTACTAAAGCTCAGCAATATCCTGCGGCGCCTTTTGCGCAAGCACGAAACCTTCGTTCCGCTGCGTGAAGAGCTTTCCTTCATCGACGATTATCTTGACATTGAAGTCGCGCGCTTCGGCGAAGACAGCCTTGACATCATCAAAGAAATCGACGAATACACGCTGGAAACGTTCATTCCCAGCATGCTGCTGCAACCCATGGTGGAGAACAGCCTCAAGCATGGTCTCGCTCCCAAGCTCGAAGGCGGCCGGATCTGCCTGCGCACTTCGGCAAAAGATGGCCGCTTGCGAATTGAAATCGAGGACAACGGCGTCGGCATCTCCGAGGAGAAAATGCCGCACGTTTATGTAGAGGGCATCGGCCTAAGCAACGTCCGCGAACGCCTGCGCGTTCTCTACGGCGCGGATTTCCACCTGGAAATTGAAAGTCACGCCGGGCAAGGAACCCTCATCCGCATCGACATCCCCGAGCTTGTCCCCGAGATCCCCGAAGTCAGCGTTTTCTAATTGCGTAGGCCTGTCGTGCCTTGACGAAGACAAAAAGCAGATCCCGCGCTTCGCTTCTTGATGGCACGCTGAAAGATCGTCCTTGACGCCATTCTCCAGATACCGTATATTCTGTTACAACAGAAATAACTGACGACGGTGTAAGAGCCTGCTCCGTCATCCGTGTCAGAAGTCGCCGCGCCAATCCTACTCCGGAGGCCGTCATGAGCGAACACCCAAGAAACGCACCAGAGCCACTCACCCCTGTCGCGCAGAAGTTCATCCTGCACTGGGGCGAAATGGGTACCAAGTGGGGAATCAACCGCACGGTGGCGCAGGTCCATGCGCTCCTGTTTCTGTCGCCCAAGCCCCTTCCAGCCGACGACATTTCGACCACGCTGGCCGTGGCCCGTTCCAACGTCAGCACCAGCCTGCGCGAGCTCCAGGGTTGGGGAATTGCACGCGTGGTGCACGTCCTGGGGGATCGCCGCGACCATTTCGAGACCACCAAGGACGTGTGGGAAATCTTCCGCACCGTATCCGAAGAGCGGAAGCGGCGCGAGATCGATCCAACCCTGCGCGTGCTGACGGAGTGCGTTCAGGAACCGAGATCCAACGCCCAGGGCGACGCATACACCCGCGAACGCCTGGCAACGATGCTCGAATTTTTGATGACCATGACGGGCTTGTTCGAGGAACTCTTGCGCATACCAATGGGCACGCTGAAAGGTGTCGGCAAGTTGCGCGGCAAAGTCATCACGCTGCTGGGCAGCGACAAAAAGAAGGCAGGTTAGTCACCGCGGTCGAATGGGCGATAAAACGAGGTTCAAGCCATGATCTCCCTCACCAGCGAATACACTGATACCAAGGGCCGCCACGCGCGAGGCTGGCTCTTTTACGATGCCGATTGCGCATTCTGCTCGAGGATTGCCTACTGGCTGGCGCCGATCCTGGCTACGCGTGGCCTGGCAGTCGCTCCGCTGCAGGATCCTCGCGTTGGCCCGCTCCTGGGGTTGCCGCCGGGCGAATTGTTGCGTGAACTGAAACTCCTTTTGTCCGATGGCCGGCAGTTCGGCGGCGCAAGTGCTGTCGTCGCCATGGCACAAGCAATCTGGTGGGCACGCCCGCTCGTGTGGCTGTCTAAAATCCCAGGAGCGATGCGAATCCTTGATGCTGCCTATCGCTGGGTTGCCGCTCAACGCAGCTGTGCCGAAAACAAGGATATCCAGATCCGCGGAGGATGAGATAGGAGATAGCGTTTGGAGAGCTTCACCTAAAATTTGGGAAGTCGCCAAACAATGGGAAGATAACGTTCTTCAAATCCGAACACCTGGGAACCCGGAAGATCACAATGGGCAGTGCCATGGTCATGAGCCCGGATCGAGGCTGTGTTTTCGACGTTTTACTTCGCCGGAAGAACTCAACGACTGCGCAAATCCTACTTCGCCGCGCCCGCTGCAGAATCGGGAATTCATGAAGCCCATACGCGGCGCCTCGGGAATCCACGTAGGCTTTCCGGGATCGGAATTAATGCTGAACGTAGGCGCGCTCTTTCTGCGAATGGAAACGGAGCTGATCCTGAAGAGCAGGCGCGTTGTGCCTGGCAGGTTGTTGAACGGAGGTTTCGCGTTTCGATTTACGGCGTGGCCAGCCGCCGCAAAGCAGTTGGTCGAACAATGGCGGAGAAGCTCCAGAAGGCTAAAGGTAAGCTCCGAGCTTAAGAACTCCGAGCCGACAAGTTCCTAGGGCACTCTCCCACACTTTCCAACACCTGTTCGTAGTACTGTTCGTACATCGGAATCACATCTTTGGCGCAGTATTTTCGTTTGGCGTGCACGCGCGCGAGTTGGCCCATCTCTCGGCCGCGATCGGCCCGTGACAATAGTCGATGGCGTACTTGGCCGCCTGCTGCACATCGCCGGGCTCTACCAGGTAACCGTCGACGCCCGACTCCACGACTTCCGGCAAGCCGCCCACATTCGTCGCAATCACTGGAACCTCGCAGGCCATTGCTTCGAGCGCGGCCAGTCCGAAGGACTCGAGTTGCGACGGCAGCAGAAACAGATCCGCCTGGCTCAATTTACGCATCACTTCGTTCTGCTTACCCAAAAACAGGACATCGTTCTGGATCCCGTGTTTCAAAGCTAGCGTCTCGGCAGCCTCGCGGTCTGGCCCGTCGCCAATCATCACTAGTTTTGCGGGCATTTTTTGGCGCACCAGCGCAAACGTTTCAACGGCATCCAGAATTCGCTTTACCGGGCGGAAGTTCGACAAGTGCATCAGGATCGGTTCGCCGTTCGGCGCCCACTCTGCGCGAAGCTGCGGGTCCGGCATGCGGCAATAAAGATCACAATTTACAAAGTTGGGGATGACTTCGATTGGACGCTTGATGACAAATTCTTCCAGCGTACGCTTCAACAAATAGTTCGAGATCGAAGTGACGCCGTCGCTCTGCTCAATCGAGTAGCGCGTAATCGGCAGAAAGTTGTGGTTATTGCCCACCAGCGTGATGTCCGTTCCATGCAGCGTGGTGATGAACGGCAGCCGCCGCGGCGCGGCCATCTGGCGCGCCAGCAGCGCGCTGACGGAGTGAGGAATCGCATAGTGTACGTGCAGAATGTCCAGCGATTCACTCTCAAATACTTCCAACATTTTCACGGCCAGCGAAAGGGTATAGGGAGAATGATCGAACAACGGGTAGGAAACTACGGCTGCCTGATGGAAATGAATGTGCGGATGGTTCAAGTTGATGCGAATCGGCGGAGCATAAGTGATGAAGTGTACATCGTGCCCGCGCGCGGCAAGTTCCTGCCCGAGTTCGGTGGCAACGACTCCGGAACCGCCGTAGGTTGGATATCCCGTAATGCCAATGCGCATAAGCCCTCAACTAGTCTGTTTGCCCTGCCCATTTTGCGCTTCCTTGCGGGGCGGCCAACACGGATGTTACATTCACGCCGTTGCGCAATACGGCCGCTGACTACGGCATCGTACACCGATTAGACGCACGAGTGAGGTACAACGTGACAAGACTGGCGGGCAAAGTGGCCCTGGTAACGGGTGCGGGCTCGGGCATAGGCAAAGCAATTGCCATCGCGCTGGCTCGCGAAGGCGCCAAAGTGGCGTTGGCCGGCAGGCGCAAGGAGAAGCTTGACGAGACCGCCGCGGAAATCTGGAAGGGGGATCCCTCTGCGGAGACGCTCCCTGTGGTTTGCGACATCACCAGGTCTGTTGAGACGAATGCTGTGGTTGCCCAAGTGGAGCAAACGTTGGGCAAGCTCAACGTCTTAGTGAATAACGCCGGAGCGCTGAGCGTTACCACCATTGAAACCATCACTGAGGAGGAGTGGGATAGCGTGATATCCACCAATCTGAAGGGTCCGTTCCTGATGTCCCGCGCTGTTTTGCCGGCGATGCGGCGTGCCGGGGGCGGCTCGATCGTAAATATAGGCTCTGCGCTCGGTTTGGTTGCGGTAAAGGACCGTGCTGCCTATTGCGCCTCTAAAGGCGGCGTCACCTCGCTCACTAAGGCCCTGGCGCTGGACCATGCTAAAGACAACATCCGGGTAAACTGCATTTGCCCTTCGGTCGTGGAGACCGACCTGATTCGCGACCTGTTCGCCAGTTCCGAAGCGGGCCGCCTTGCAAAAGAGGCCCGCATTGCCACGATTCCCGCGGGCAGATTCGGAAAACCACAAGACATTGCAGGATTGGCTGTGTTCCTGGCGTCCGACGAGTCTTCTTGGATGACCGGTACGGCGATTCCCGTAGATGGCGGCTTGACCGCTTATTAAAGGAGCCTTTCAACGCATGTCGCGAAATTCAATTCCACGAAAATCAGCTCTGCGCGCACTAAGTAAAGAAGAGAAACGTATTACGGAACTTGTTCGCCAAAGAATGAAGGAGAGCCAGTCCAGCGAATTGCTGGGCTTCGACGTGGAAAGTGTCCACGACGGCCGCGCTGTTTTTCGTCTGGACGTTCACCCTCGCCATAAACAAATCCACGGAGTGGTGCACGGCGGCATTCTTGCCGCATTGGCAGACACGACGGGTGCGATCGCTGCGTATACAGTGATTCCCCGAGGCGTCGAGCTGGCGACATTGGAACTGAAAATCAATTATCTGGAACCGGTGCCGGGCGGAACGGTAAAAGCCGAAGCAACCGTCTTGCGCGCCGGCCGCAATTTTATTGTTGTGGAGTGCGGGATTTATAACGAATCGGGAACCTTGGCTGCAAAATCCACGATGACATTCACCGCTGCAGCGGGCCACATCTTGAAAAAGTAAGACGACCGCTTATTCTTCGTTCCCGCCGCCGGCAGACTCTTCGTCATCCTTGTGGACATACTTGATAAACCGCTTGAAAATCATCAGATTGGGCGCTCCGTGCCGCGTCAATTTGATGCAATCCCGATCATACCATTCGATAATTCCTCTGAGTTCTTCGCCGGATTCCAACACCACCAGCATCGGTGTACGGCTCTGCATTTGCTTAACCCAGTAAAAATTCTCCGCGTGGGTCAGCTCGGGAGGCGCGGGCTTCTTACTTGGAAGAGGCCCATTGTTGTTGTGTTGCGGCCGCGGCATGGCTTGTTCCTTGGCTTCCGCAAAGCTAGGACGGAACATCCGGCGATTTACCATTGAAAGCTCCTTGGGGGCAGAGGGGTTTTTCTACCGCTTTAGATGCAAGCCGTGCGGGTTGGGTTTCGCTGGCCACGCTATTATGGTCCTCTTTTGTTGCGAACGGACAATAATTTTACTTTCCTCCGGCTGGTGTCTCTGATCCGCCCGCTGAAAGAGACGCGGCCATCGCGTCCAGACCAAGTTGACGGTTCAAATTTCTCCGGGCGCCCGACGCCACTTCGTCGACGGCCGCGATCGCCCGAAACACCCACGCGGAATCGACCGATTGTGAAAGACCGTTTAATTCTTTGACCAGGTTCGCATTGCGCAGCAGCAGCGATTTTATCCCCGAAGTGAGTTCCAGCAGGTCCGAGAGCAATCCGTAGAAAATCCCCACCATCTCTTCGAAGGAAGATTCGCGATCCTTGCCCAACGTCGCGGTATCCGCGAACAATTGCGAAAACCCGTGCCCGCGTGCCGCTCGCTCAAGTACCCGGAAAGCCGTTCTGCGGCGTTCCACCACCTCTTCTACATTCATTTCCATAGCGACGCCCGGGCTTCCCTCGGACAGCTGCGCCGCCAGTTCAATCTCCGAGGGCTTACGGTCCGAGTGCGCCTTCAACACGGCTTCCACTTCGGCTTGGGGCAATGGTGCCAGATGAAACTGCATGCATCGCGAAATAATCGTGGGCAGAAGCGCAAAGGGAGAAACTGCTGTAAGGATCAGCGTGGCGTTTCCGGGCGGCTCTTCGAGGATTTTTAGAAACACGCTAGCTACATCCCAACGCATCGTCTCGGCGCTATCCAGAATGAAGACGCGCTGCCGTCCCATCGGATGGAAGTAGGCGGCACGTTGCACCGCCCGAAGCTGTCCGATGCGAAGGACCGGGCGAACCACTGGGCGCTTCAACCGAACTGGGTCCGGCACCAGCGCCCACACATCCGGATGGGATTGGAGAATCAGGGGCACGCGTTCGACTGTTGCTGCGTCGGCGCTTTCGCCGCGTTCCGCAAGGCCTTGCTCGATTAATCGTTGAGGATCAGCAAGTGGCGCAATCGCCAGGCAGGTTGAACATTCCCCGCAGAAATCGTCTTTTCGCCGTTCGCAGTTGGCCGCTTGCGCAAACATCCGCGCCAGCGTGTACTTGCCCACGCCCTTCGGCCCGGTGAACAACAGCGCGTGAGGCACACGTCCCGATCGAAAGGCGCCTTGCAGCGCTTCGACGATTTTCTGGTTGCCGGAAAATTCCGAGAATCCCATCGCCTAGGCTGCACCCCTTGCTGCCAACACGCCTTGCACGGCAGCCAGCATCTCCGCGGCAATTTCTTCGGGCAGGCGCATTGAGCCTCGTTGCGCATCGAAAGATTGGATTGTGGCCCACGGACGGCTTCGCGAAAGCATGTCGTACATTTCGGCGGCATCTTCCAGGTGGCGCAGATCGCTTTCCTGCAGGTCGTGCTTCGCGGCGGTATAGTTTCGCGCCGGTTTCCGGGCCACAAGTTTTTGCGCTTCGGCGGGAGGCACTCGCAAATACAGAATCAGGCTCTCTCGCGGCAATCCGTAGATGGAATACTCCAGATGCTCGATCCAGCGCATCAGTTCCGAGCGCTTTTGCACCGGCGCGCGGGCAACTTGATGAGCCAGATTGGACCCGATGTAGCGATCACAAAGTACGATAGTGCCGTCATTTAGAGCATCTTCGAGCTGTGATTTGGCCTCGAATCGATCTCCAGCATAAAGCAGCGCCGCAAACCTCGGATCCACATTTTGCAGGGTTCCCAACTCGCCATTCAGGTACTTGGAAATCATGGTGCCAAACCAGGAGTCGTATTGCGGGAATCCGGTGAAGTACACGGAGTGTCCGGCGGCGGTAAGCGAGTGCTCCAGGAGCCGCGACTGCGTCTGTTTACCGCTCCCGTCGATGCCCTCAATTGTGATCAGGATTCCGCGACTTGTCATAGCACCGATCCGTGACCCGGGGACGGGAAGCCACCAGTAGATTTTTTCAGTGTAACCGGAGAGTCCTTCCCCCGCAATCGAAAGGTCGCAGGACCAACTTATTTTCATGGTTTTGCGCCCTTTCCGTTCTCCAAATCGAAGCACACCCTCCACCGTGTTAGGATTTCTTCAGGAACCGATGAATGACTTCCGTGAGCATTGCTGACAATTTGACGCGCATCAACGAGCGCATCGCGCTCGCCGCGGCCAAGGTCCATCGCAAACCCGAAGAGATCACGCTGGTCGGTGTCTCAAAGACGCATCCCGCCGCAGCTATTCGCGAAGCCCACACTGCGGGGCTGCGCCACTTTGGCGAGAATCGCGTTCAGGAGTGGGAAGGGAAGCGCTCGACACTCGCCGATCTTGCAGAGGCTTGCACGTTTCACTTGATCGGTCATTTACAAAGCAATAAGGCCGCCCGAGGCGCCAAATATTTCGACCGCGTGGACTCTGTCGATGATCATACCTTGGCGCAAAAGCTGGACCGCGCGGCAGCAGAAAAATCGCCGTTCGAAAGGCTTCCCGTGCTGATCGAAGTTCACCTTGGAGGTGAAGAAAGCAAAAGCGGCGCTGCCGAATCAGCGCTCGAGCGCCTTGCGGAACAGATGCTCGCTCTCTCTCATCTGAATCTGAAGGGAATGATGTGCATTCCTCCGTTCTCGGAAAACCCAGAACAGGCGCGGCCCTACTTCGCACATTTACGTTACCTGCAGGAGAACTTGCAATTTCACTTGGGACTGAACTTGCCTGTACTGTCCATGGGAATGTCTCACGATTTTGAAATCGCCATTCAGGAAGGTTCGACGGAAGTCCGCGTGGGCACAGCGTTGTTTGGCACCCGCCCCGGCCCCTGAAGCATCCAACGCATATCTCAAAAGAACGGTGGACCTAGTGAAATTATTTCTGCCCTTTGCATTGCGCAAGGTCGAGTTCAAGAATCGCATCGCTGTTTCTCCGATGTGCCAGTATTCGGCCATCGAAGGGCATCCCACCACGTGGCATCTGGTTCATCTCGGAAGCCGCGCCATTGGCGGCGCAGCGCTGGTCATGGCAGAAGCTTCGGGCGTCAGCGAAATCGGACGCATTTCTCCCGGCGACACGGGTTTGTACCTCGATTCGCACGTTGACGCATGGTGTCCCATCGTTCAGTTTCTCAAAGAACACCATGCCATCACCGGCATTCAACTGGCTCACGCCGGCCGCAAAGCCAGTACCGACGCGCCGTGGCACGGTGGCAAGCCGCTGTCCGCGTCGCAAGGTGCCTGGACGCCCGTTTCCGCGAGTCCATTGCCATTCGACACGGGATATCCCGTGCCGAAGGAATTGACGATCGCCGAAATCGACAAGGTTGTGAGCGAGTTTGAAGCCGCTGCGCACCGAGCGCTCGCCGCCGGCTTTCAAATCGCCGAAATCCACTCTGCTCACGGCTACCTGCTACATCAATTTCTTTCGCCGCTTTCGAATCATCGTTCCGATTCCTACGGGGGCAACTTTGAAAACCGCACGCGGCTTTTGCTCCGTGTCGCCAAATCCGTTCGCGCCATCTGGCCAGAATCGCAACCACTTTTCGTTCGTATCTCCGCAACGGATTGGGTCGAGGGGGGCTGGGACATCGCGCAAAGCGTCGAGCTCAGCGGACATCTCAAGTCGCTCGGCGTAGATCTCATCGACGTTTCGAGCGGTGGAACCGCAGCCACCGCGAAGATCCCGCTCGGCCCCGGCTACCAGGTTGAATTTGCCGAAGCTATCCGTAAGCAGGCCGGCATTCCCACCGGCGCCGTCGGGATGATCACCGATCCGGCGCAAGCCGATACCATCGTTACAACTGGCCAAGCCGATATGGTGTTTCTCGCGCGCGAAATGCTGCGCGACCCGTACTGGCCGCGCCACGCTGCCAAGGCGCTGCGTGCCGAACTGCCCGCTCCCCCGCAATACGCAAGAGCGTGGTGACAATGAGTTTCCTCGATCTTTCCGAAGACGCGACCCGCGGAACCATCACCGTTTCTATTCGCGTGCAGCCGCGCGCCAGTAAAAACGAAATCGCCGGCACCATGGACGGGGCGTTAAAAGTTCGGCTCACCGCTCCTGCTCTTGAAAATCGTGCCAACGAGGCGCTCGCCGAGTTTCTTGTCGATCTTTTGAAAACCTCGAAGTCCGCTGTTAGAATCCAGAGCGGCTTGCAAAGCCGCAACAAACGCGTGGAAATCCGCGGCGTCACGCGCCAGCAAATCCTGGACCTTCTTCGGGAAGAGGCTTAATTCCAGTCTCCGAATTCGAGTCAACCGCGATCGAAGTGGAGGTTCGCATGAGTCTGAAGATCGACGAAGTCCAGAAAGATCTCCGCGCCGCCAAACTTGACGGCTGGCTCTTTTACGATTTCCGCGGCCGCGATCCCATTGCTCATCGCATTCTACAACTTCCTGCCGGTATGCGCACGCGCCGCTGGTTCTATTTCATTCCCGCCAAGGGCAAGGCGAAAAAACTGGTGCACAAGATCGAGACGCATTCGCTCGCTTCTTTGCCGGGCGACACGCTATATTTCTCCGCGCACAGCGAACTTACAGGCAATCTGAAAAAAATCCTTGGCGGCGCGAAGACCGTGGCCATGCAATACTCCGCAAAAAACGCGATTCCGTACGTTTCGATGGTTGACGCGGGCACGTTGGAACTCGTTCGCAGCGCTGGAGTGAAGGTCGTGACTTCCGCTGATCTCGTTCAGAAATACGAAGCGTGCTGGACGAAAGCGCAACTGGAATCCCATCTCGCCGCTGGTTGCGCGATTGATGCCATTGTGCAAGGCGCTTTTGCTCACGCGGGCAAATCGATATGCGAGAAATCGCCCATCACCGAATACGACCTCCAACAGTGGATCCTTCGCAAATTCGAAGAGGCGGGCATCGAGACCGAGCAGGGCCCCGACGTTGCCGTGAACAAAAACGCCAGCGATCCGCATTACGGCCCTTCTCCTGAAAAATCCGCCACGATCAAGGAAGGCGATTTGCTGCTGCTGGATGTGTGGGGCAAGCAGAAACGTCCGGGCAGCGTTTACTATGACATCACCTGGGTCGGCTATCTCGGCGGCAAGGTGCCCGACAAATACACAAAAGTGTTCAATGTCGTTCGCCAGGCGCGCGACCGCGGCGTCAGCATGATTCTTGACGGCATCAAAGTCGGGAAGCCGTTGCAAGGCTGGCAGATCGACAACGCCGTGCGTGCCGTCATCGAAAAAGCCGGCTATGGAAAGTATTTCTTTCACCGCACTGGCCACAATATCGGCCAGTCTGTGCACGGCAACGGTGTCAATATAGATGGTCTGGAGACGCGCGACGAACGCCACCTGATTCCCGGAACGTGCAACTCGATAGAACCCGGCATCTATCTTCCGGAGTTTGGCATTCGCAGTGAAGTGGATGTGTACATCGACGAAAGGGAAGCGCGCGTGACCGGCGCTGTGCAAACCGACATTCTTCCGCTACTGGCGTGAGAGGGTATTGCATTCAACTACCAATGACCGAAGACGCAATCCAATCGCACGCTGTTGAAGAAATGACGCCCGAAGCTTCGGCGACCTCAGAGCCGCCACTTCAGCGAGAAATGCGCTCGTGGGCTTGTGCCCTTGCGGGCTGGCTCTTGCCTGGGCTTGGCCATGCCATGCAAAAAATGTGGGGACGCGCCCTTATCGTTTTAAGCGCGGTGGGACTACTTGTTTATACAGGCGCGTCCATGAGGGGCAACGTATTCACGTCAAATGGCGGCGATGCGTTTGACACCCTCGGCTACATCGCCGACATGGGCACCGGATGCTTCTACTTCCTCGCCCGATTTCTGGAGCACGCAGGCTCCGACGTGTCTCATTCCCAAGGCGACTACGGCACGCGGTTTCTGGCTACCGCGGGCGTGCTCAACATCCTGTCGGCCCTGCACGCTTATGAAGCCGCGCGTGGGAGAAAAGCATGACGACCCCGCGTGGATTTTCCCTCACTCACATCCAGGCGTTTCTTCTTTTCGCCGCGATCATTTCAATTGCTTTCGGCTTTCTCGGCCGTCGCAAGCCCCAGGATCGCATTCGCTACATCCTCTGGTCTTTTTTCCTTTTCCTAGTCGTGGGTGTAGGCATCGGCTGGGCCATGTATCCCTTTTCGCGCTGAGCGGAATTCCGCTTAACAATTCACGCCGCGGCCGCCCTACCTTCGCGGCTTAGCGTTTACTTTGGATTTCGGTTTTTCTTGCGTGGCAATAAGGGAATTTCAGGCCTTGTGAATTGACACCTATTTTCTGCGAATGCTATCGTAAATAACTAGACAAAGCCGAGGTAGCTCAGTGGTAGAGCAGCCGATTCGTAATCGGCAGGTCGTGGGTTCAACTCCCACTCTCGGCTCCACTATCCTCCTTGTACAGTCCGGAGAGATCCTTTACAGAACGTTCCGAAGACATAGCTTACACCCTTGGGCCAAAAGGGTTGTCTAAGGGTTGCAGAGTCTTTTCCTCAAGATCGATGTAACCGAGATCATACTCCATGAAGCTAACCAGCCAGATACCCTCGTCGACCTCTTTGATGCCCACGGCTTGACCTGCGAGAGAAGTGCTGAGATTTATTTTCTTTTTGAAAATGCAGATCCTTCCGCAGTAGGTAACCAGAGCTGTCCGATCGTGGAAAGGATAAGAGAGTTCTCCGATGCCCCGATATTGCCGCGTGGAAGCTTTATAGACTTCGACGGGGCACTTCATATCGAGAGCCTCATGCGGGCGCTCGTTGTTAAACACGTGAACGAAGGCATCGAACTTGGCTTGTTGTTGAAGGAAGTTGGAGCCGGCCGGCCGGGTAGCTTCCATCTTTAAAGTTCGATGCATGCGTTCGTGGCGACCGTTCTGTTGCGGATGGCCGGGCTGGATACGCTCGATGGTAATGCCGAGGCGAAGCCACCAAACGGCCAGCTTACTCAGGTTGAAAAGACCATTGGGTGAAGCAAAGGGCACGCCGTTGTCGGAGCGAATGGCTTGGGGCAGGCCTCGCTCCTGGAACAAGCGCTCAAAGGCGGTAAAGGCACCCTGTTCCTTGACGGACTCCATGGCTTCGCAGAGCAGGAGATAACGGCTGGCATGGTCGGAGACGGTAAGCGGATAACAGTATCTTTTATCCCCCAGCATGAATTCGCCCTTGTAATCGGTGCACCACAAAGCATTCGGAGTAAGTCCTTGGGATAAAGAGGTACCTTGGGTTTTTGTGCGAGAGCGTTTTTGCCGCGCAACCAGGCCATGGCGGTCCATGATGGTGTGGATGGTGCTGCAGGCGGGTGCTTTTACATCGTTCGGTAGCTTGCGTAAAAGCCGATCTCTGATCTTACGAGCGCCCCAGGTTGGCTTCTCACGCCGCATGGTGACAATCATCGCTTCGAGCTGGGCTGGTAATTTGTTGGCGTAGCGATAAGGGGTTCTCGCTCGATCGGTTAGACCTTGCAGCCCGCACTCCTTGTACCGTTCGTAGATCTTATATCCGGTAACCCGGGAGATCCCGAATTCGCGGCACAACGAGGCCATGCTCTCGCCGTCCTTGAGCCGCAATACGAATCGCATGCGTTCTTCCACGATAGACCGTTCCTTCCATGGCATGGACACCTCCGTGCTGGACTAGTCCAGCACGGAGGTGTAAACCATGTCTCCGGAACGTTTTGTAAAGGGGTGATCCGAACGCTCACCTTACGAATCAATAGCTTGGCAATTTCAGTTCACGACCCATCCCCCATTTGGTGCAAGATTGGTGCAAGTTAGCTCAAATTTGCTTCAGTTTTCACCCCAGGCCGGTTCCCGCACCTTAAATCCTTCTACGGTTTTTGCGTTTACCTGGACTTACTGAAAAAAACACGAGAGGTCGGGCCGCTTTCACTCACACCCTATTCATGACGCAATGCCACCATGGGGTCGACCCGCATCGCACTCGCGTGCAAGGACCAGGCTCGCCACGTTGGCACATGCGACCAGCAAAACAACACCGGCAGCAATCGCGGTCATACCTAAACCGCGCCGAGCATTTTGCTCGGTGGGGCCTGGATGTTGAAACTTTTCTGCGAAAGATTGCACGATGAGTCGGTCTGCACGGTCCATCGGGGCACTTGGATTGTGTAGCCGACCAGCAATGACTTCCATTTCTGAACGGGCTTCCGCCAGGGTGACGTCAGGCTTCAGGCGGGCAAGGATTTCGACTCTCAATTGTCCGGCTCTGAGATTCCCTTGAGTTAAATAGGAGTCGAGAACGAGAGGAGCGAAAATCTCAAGCTCCTGGTAATAAGGTTCCAGCGATTGGGGTAGGACTCCTATTATGGTGACCGGGCGACGATTTAGAACGACCTGCTTTCCGATAATGTGCGAGTCGGCGTCGAAGCGTTTGTGCCAGCAATCGTACGAGAGCAAGACAACCGCATCGTGACCGACGGCCTGTTCTTCGTCGCGAAAGCCGCGGCCCAGCAAAGGCTGAACACCGAGCGTCGGAAGCCAACTCGCAGTTACCAAGAAACCGGGCAGATTCTGTAGTGTCGAGCCTTCCTCGCCATAAAAATAGTCGGTCCATCCGCCTGCGGCGATATGACCGAAGGACCCACTTTGTTCGCGAACAGCTTCATATTGGGCCGGAATCGGTGTGTGGACGTCACCGCCCTCGACGGTCCAGATGTTCACCAGTCGTTCTGGTCCGCTGAACGGCATGCGTTGCAAAAAGACGGAGTCAACCAAACTAAAAATGGTTGTGTTGGCACCAATGCCGAGCGCGATGGTAAAGATGGCAGTCGCAGTGAAGCCAGGGGACTTGCGAAATTGGCGGAGAGCAAAGCAGCAATCCGAGAAGATTGAAGCGAGCCAATTGTGAAGAGGCGCCCGGGAGTCCATCGCGGGATTCTAACTCCATATTCTTCTCTCTGTGCCTGTTAAGTCGCGTACTCGGAAACTTGAAAAAATTTCATATGGACGGGTACGGCGTCTGGAGTTGACCTACAAGCTGCCCCTCCTCGTTGACTTGCCTTCTGTCCTCAACCTAAGACGCGCCAGAACTTGAGCCCGGAAACCGCGTTGTGGGAATTGCCCTTACGGACAGGTTATCAATCGGCTGGGTGAGGGTCGTATCGGACGCGCAAAATATCGTTACGTAACGCACACTTCGTTGTGCGGGACACCGGAAGCCGCCTGGCCCAGTGGAGAGCAAATGGTATTAGAGAGCCTCATGGGCCTGACGGAGCCTCGCATGCTGGCTTCCTCTCTGTTTTATAAGCGTACCTTGAGAAAGGCCCCGTGCGCCTGTCTCCATGCTGTTCTCGCCAGCGCGTCACTTCTGCTGTGTATGGTTCCGAGAGCGCTCGCTCAGCAACAAATTGCCGGGCATGAGACGACGCCTACTGTCGCCAGACAAAATGAAGTTACGGCAATCGACATTCTGTTGGAGCCGGACGCCACGATGCTCCTGCGTTGCGCAGAGAACAACGCCCGCCTGCTCAAGGTTTTCCCGAAAGGCTTCTCGCTCGATGCGACGCACCGTCCCCACATCACATTGGTACAGCGCTTTGTCCGCACCGCGGACCTCGACAAGGTCTATGCCGCTGTCGACAGTGTCCTCGCCAGCGCGAATGTAACCGGCATGAAGCTGGAAGCCTTCAAGTACTACTACTTCCCAACTACGGAATTTGGACTTGCGGGCATTGTTGTGAGGCCGACACCTGAGTTGCTCAACTTGCAGAAGGATGTGATTGCTGCTGTGAAGCCACTCACCGTCGAAACCGGCACATCTACCGCGTTCTTCACGCCCGATGACCCGATTATTGACCCGTATTCGATTGAGTACGTTTCGACGTTTGTGCCGGAGGCATCCGGCGAGCATTTCAATCCGCACGTGATTACTGGCTTCGCCCTCCGCGCATACCTCCAAGAAATGATGACCGAACCATTTGCAAAGTTCACATTCTCGCCTGCCGGCGCGGCAGTCTACCAACTCGGCCAGTTCGGCACGGCGGCAAAAAAACTCAAAGAATGGGACTTGAAACGTTAAGAGTCCCCGAAAAGGCGGTCACTTGCCTGATTGCGTCCGGTTCCCGGACATGTTGCTTCCAGTACCCACTCAGGGTGCGTGGCAGTTCGCCTTGCCTTGCAGCTCTAGCAGACCTTCAATTTACAAAGTGCTTCCCATCTGAAGAAGGGCTACTGATGCTCACTTTTCCCAGTTCTGCTCCCAGCAGGTCCATTGCATCAACCTGTGATTCGGCCACGCTTTTCACATAAATGTTCATCGTGATGCCGATGTTGCTGTGGCGCAGAATCGCCTGGATATCCTTGTCGGCCACTCCCAACTGGTGCAAATTTGTCGCCAAGCCACGCCGGAATGCGTGCCATCCGTGCCACTTCGGAAGTGATTTATCACGCTGGAACTGGTGGCCGTCCCTCTTATGTGATTCTTTCGACTCCTTACACACTGCACATATCTCAAGGGCCGGAATGATTATCCGGCGCGAGAGGTTATCAAGGTTGAGGGGCTGTCCGTTCCCAGCCTGAAAGATTGGGCCGATTGCCAACTTGCCCATCCTCTTCCTGTGAACCTCCAGCGCCTCAGCCAATTGTTTGATAACCGGAATTGGGGCTTTGCTACCCTTTGTCTTCGGTTCCGTGACAAAGCTGTTCCAAACGGATTGCTTTACGGCCAATTCCTTTCCAGTGAAATTCTCCCACCGCAACCCACGAATTTCTCCCTTGCGGAGTCCCGTTAACGCTGCGGTCAAAACAACTGTGCGTGCCGGTTCTTCAAGTACCGCCAACATCTTCCTAACTTCATCATGACTGTACGCATAGGTCTCTGAGGACTCCGATGCTTTTGGCACGCTGACATCTTGCATCGGATTAATTCCATCGAGAATTCCCAGCCGCTTCGCTTCTTTGAATACACCGTTCAAAAAGGCTTTGATGTGTTTAAGTGAATTGCGGCCGAGCGTTGTCTGACGCGCAATTTCTTTTAGCAATTTCTCGCCGTGAACAGTTCGGAATCCCCGGAGAGTCATCTTTCCCATGCGGCCCTTCAGATGGTCTTCCCAAGTATCGCGATAAGACTTTTGAGTACTTGGTCGGAGTTGTCGCTGAACGTATTCTGGAAGATAAATTTTCTCCACGAACTCAGAAACGAGCATCGTGCTCTGCGGATTCACTAGTCCCGCATTAATCGGTGCGAGCAACTCCTGCGCAAAGGGCCGCACGCTCGCTTTCGTCCTGTACCCGTCGCAGAAGGGAACTGGGAGTTTCTTAGACACCAGTTTCCGCTTGATAGTGCCATCACGCTGCATCACGTTATCGCAGTAACGCAGAAACCAAGATTTCCCTCGACGAAGTAAATTCCCTTTCTGCTCCCTCACGGTCTCCCCTTGTCCTTTCTTCTTAGCCAATTCCTGAAGCCCCGCAGCTACCAATTTTTCCATCTGGGCCTCACAGGCTATTGGCCCGCTGAAGGTCAATCCGGTCAAGGCCATTCATCCCTTTCCGCACTCCCTCAACCATTCGCAGATGTCGGGCCAGCTGAACCGGAGATACCTTCCCATCCGTAGACAGGGAAGAGGCTTACAGCCACGTTCTCCACGGGCACGGCTCTTCTCGTACACCCACCCCAGGCCAACTTGCAGGCGCTGGGCCAGCTGTGCAGGCGTCAAAATGTCCTCCGGTTCCAGTCTCTCGGCACTCATCTTCCTTGCACCAACCTTGCAACGCCCCTTTCAAAGCATTGATTCCATAGGCCTAAAATCTGACTAGCAGTTATGCTAACGGCTGTTCAGACCCTTCTTTGACCCACACAACGGGTCATCTCCATCTCTTTTGCCGTATCGGCTTCGCTGCCTTTTGCAGGCTGATAATATCGCTGGCTTATATCTTGGTTGACCAGCATGGGCCGTCAGTTTTTAGCCTTTTTGGGCCCCTTTTTTGCCGCTTTGTGCCGCGAAGTGCCGGTTTGTGCCGGTTCTCACGGTTTGTCTCGCTTTGTCTCGGCCCACCCTCCAGGCCCGCTCTTCAAGCTCTATGAACTGTCATGCGGCCTTATGCTTGCGTTTTCCCTCCTGACGACTCCCCCGAGCAGAATCCCGCCTCAACTTTTTCTCCTCCCCGGTCAGCGGGTCGTCATAACGAACAATTGCATCGAGTTCAGCGCATTCATTCAAGAGGGCCTGAGGGTCGGGCAGGAAGCGTGTGGGTTGAACAGCTCCCGGGCGATACAACTCTGCTTCTCCGAATCGCTCGAATATATCTCGGCCACCCTTTGGAATGAAAGTTCACGGATATGGTGGACGTTTTCATCGCCTATCTGCTCGGTGGGATTCGCGCTCAGATTGCGTCACTCACACAGTCTTTGAGAATCGCTCGATAGGCGATGGGTTCAAGCTCTATTTTTGAAAGGAAATCGTTCTTGGAAAAAAAAAGGTAGCCTTCGGAGCGTCACTAAGAGCACTCGTCACCACGCCGGTGACATGTCTTTGGTCAATAAGGGCGTTTCGAACTTCTCCGGCCGTTATGATGAAACCTATTTCAGGCCCTTGGGTGCCTTTCACTTCTACATGTTCCTGAACTCCATCTTTCTCACACCGGAGGTCATAGCCAACTTTCTGAGCTTCGACTGAAAGTACCTGCCATCCCAGTCGTTCATAGTGTCGCTGCACAAATTCGACAGCAGCTTTTTCCACTTTCCGATTTGTTTCAACTGAACCAAACCCTCCGCCTTTATCTTGCTTTGAACCTGGCAATTCAGCAGAAAGTGCTGCTTCTAATGTCGCTGTATCCGTTGAAAGAGCACCAACTGGGCGCAAATGGAAGACTATTGCTTGGCGCATCGCGCCGTCGGTGTCCGGTCCACTCTGAAATGAGTGTTTTACATACTTCATCTCTCCGACGTAGCGCAGGAAGCGTTTGTCCTTTTTATTCTGCTCAAACAGTTGCAAGGTTTTCTGATTTTGCCCATGGTCTCGAATGGCGCGATTTCCGGCTTGAAATTTCATATCTCCGTGCTGACCCTCACCGGTATAAAGAAAAATACCGTCGTCCGACCATTCGTCGGAGTATCCATGCTGTTTGCCGGAATCACCGGTAATCAATATTACGACCCGTCCGGTGCTCGGTGTGCTTATCCCGCCTTGCGTCTGACCACCAAATTTCTTGTGAAGCTCACGCCTTAGTATGGTTTGGCCAGGGCTGAGTGTGAAGGGTTTTATCTCGCTCATAGTCTCGAATCCTCGGATGCAGCCAGAAGGATGTTAATAAGGCTAAGTGAGCGAAGGATACAGCAAATATCGACGCTCCGATGCTAGAATCGCGCCTCTCACGAATTGAGGTCGATACAATGCCCAGCGAGCCCCCTACGTCTGTCATCAGCCCCGAGCTATTTGCACAGGCAATTCGACTCGGTGACATCTTCATGCCGCACGCCGCACGGCAAAGGAAGGAGTATTTCAACGATGAGCGCCGAGACATTCCAACGCGGATGGTTCACTACACAACCGCCGAGGCGGCGCTAAACATCAGAGGTATGTGGAGGCACAGGACGTTTGGAGTCTGGACGGTTACCGCAGTAGGGCTAACTGAAGCGAGTAGCTGCTAAGAACTACAGATTCGGCGGCAAGCCTACGGTGGCAAACACGCCAGCAATTGCCTATGTCCTTGGTGCCCACCGTACGGAGGCGAGCACGCGTCGAACTGTTATTGCGATAAGTGCAGACGCTACGGAGGCACACATGCCTCAAACTGCGATTGTCCCGAGTGCGGAGCGTACGGCGATTATTCGGTGGGATTGATTATTGGGGGTTCAAGCTTTCCGATTTCGTTGCGGACGAACTCGTCAATCTGGGCGTCCGTGAGATGTTCGAGCCACACAAATTTCGTATGCCGAAATGCCGCTGCATAGTCTTTCGATGAGACTTGCCCTCTGTCGTAGAGGTTTTTGATATCGAGTCTTGCCCGTGCTTCGAGTCTTGCCTGTTTTTCATCGGACATGAAGCCCTTTCAGTAGCGACTCTCGCCTACTACGACCTTACGCCTCTAACCGAAAATGAAGCAAGTAGTTCATGGCCGACGACGTAGTGGGCCATGCTCGCATTTTTGTTGCATTAGTTCGTAATTCTCGCGTACCGTTTGCAACTGTGCTTGGTATCAATCCATCGGACTTATCGTGGTCGGGCTGGTTCCTCTGCGCTATCGGGGCAGGAACCATTGCGTTCATCGCATACAAGGTCGCATCGGAAGCATCGCAACGTAAGGGTGGAGGAGGGGGTTTCACTTCCTTAGTAGCGTGGCTGTTTACTTTCATCGCTGCCGTGTGTGCGTTTTTCGCAATCATCAACTTCGTCAAACAGTTGTAGGGCGACACCGCCAAGGCGGAGTTTGCAAAGCTGAAATAATTTCGGTGTTGATACAGTGCTTAAGAATCCGACAAATTCTACTCGCACAACAGCCAAAGCCGTCAACGACGCGCTCCGCGCGCGCGGTCGCGATGAGAGTTTGCGCCGTGGCGGTCCCCACTACTTTTAGTTTGGCGGTGGCGAGGCGGTACATTGGCTCTCTTCAAGCGTGATGGTGTCACGATTGTCGGACCTGACCGTGAAGCAGTGGATTCAGGAGTTTGATAAGTTATTGGCGAATGAGAAGAAACTGCGGAAACGCATGCGATAACCTTGGAAAGTCTTTGGACATGCTACACCGGAGCCTCGCGGGGAGTCTCAATAAAGTTCATCTGGAGAAGTGGGTCCCAATACACATTCCGCTGAACCTCGCAGCTAAAGGAGTGGGCGCTATCTGGCGGTCATTCTGAGACATTTCATGCCCATGCTTCGTAACCATATGTAAAGGAGGAATTGCGATGAAATCCTCTTTGACTTTGCTTGTGGTTGTCCTACTGTTGCTGAACATTCTGGCTGGATGTGCTCCGGGACCCAACCAGTCCAAAGGAACGGCGAGCGAACACGCCGCGGTCGCGGGCTTCTGGCTCGGGCTGTGGCAGGGCTTTATTGCACCGTTCGTGTTTGTGGCCTCGCTGTTCAAAAGCAACATCAGTATCTACGAGGTCCACAACAACGGAGCTTGGTACAACTTCGGCTACCTGTTCGGCCTAGCCTGCTTCTTCGGTGGCGGCGGCAACCGGGCGGCGCGTCGGAAGTAAATTTCTTCCTTCCAGAACTCACTTTTCCTCTTGTTGACGCGTGCTGCACACGGCGCTACTCTCCGCCCATTGCCGGCGGCCTGTACTGGCGCTCTCACAGGCATACAAAACTAACCAGTCAGGACACCATTGTGCTTGCCGACTTTACCAACACGACGGGCGACTCGGTGTTTGATGACACGCTAAAGCAGGCGTTATCGATTGGTTTGCGGCAATCGCCATTCCTGAGCATCCTCTCCGAGCAAAAATTGAAGGACGCGCTCTCTCGGATGGGGCTTCCTGCAAATGAGCGACTTACCGGCCAAGTTGCACGCGAGGTTTGCCTGCGCACACGAAGCACCGCGGTCCTAAAAGGGTCCATCTCAAATCTCGGAAGTGAGTACATCGTTGAAATTGAGGCCGTGAATTGCCGTACTGGGGATGCGTTGGCGCAAGAACAGGTTCAAGCGTCACGAAAGGAAGATGTGCTCAAGGCTCTGGGCGACGCAGTTAGTCAATTGCGGCCTAAGCTGGGAGAATCTCTCAGCACCGTTCAGAAATACGACCAGCCTCTTGTGGAGGCCTCTACCTCTTCCTTGGATGCTCTCAAGGCATTCAGTCTGGCGGTCAAAGCCAGCAATTCACAAGAAACGAGTGCTGCTGTGCAGTATTTGCAGCGTGCGGTTGAATTGGACCCGAACTTTGCCTTGGCTCACTCTTCTTTGGGAGGGCTCTACGGTTCTGACTTGCAGGAGCCGGGGCTGGCGGCGAAGCATCTTAGCAAGGCTTACGAGTTGCGTGACCGCGCCAGCGAAGTGGAGCGGTTTCAAATCGAAACGAATTACTACACTTTCGTGACAGGCGAGGTAGAGAAAGGCATCAAGACGGCCCAGTCTTTTGCGCAGGCATACCCAAGGGACCCCGGCCCTCCCCTCAGTTTCGGTTATATGTCCGCATATCTCGGGCGGTATGAAGATGAGGTCAAGGGGTCTGTTGAAGCTATCCGACTGATGTCCGATGCAGGACATGCATACACGAATCTCATGGAAGCATACATCGCCCTGAACCGCATCGATGAGGCTAAGGCGGTGTATCGCCAAGCCGTCGAGCAAAAGATGGATTTTCAATTTCTCCAGAATGACATGTATGTAATCGCATTTCTTGAAGGTGACTCTGACGAGATGAGGCGACAGGCCGCTGCAACTGTAGGAAGACCGGGCGTAGAGGATGTCCTGCTATCCGCCCAGTCGGACACCGAAGCATTCCATGGGCGATTGGAGAAAGCGCGTGAGTTCTCCACGCGGGCGGTAGATTCGGCCATGAACGCTGAGCAAAAAGAAACTGCCGCACTTTGGCGATTGAATTCCGCACTGCGTGAGGCCGAATTCGGAAACCGAGAACGAGCAAGACAGGAAATCCATCGAGGCGTGGAAATTGTTTTGACGCGAGATATCAAGACTCTTGCGGCTGTGGCTCTTGCCTGTACTGGCGATGCGACTCAGGCGCGTGCGATTGCGGCTGACCTCCGTGGGCAATTTCCCTCGAACACGACGGTTAACCATTACTGGTTGCCAGTTGTGTACGCCTATGTCGAGCTACGGGCCAACCGTCCGGAACGGGCCGTCGAAATTCTGAAAGAAGCCACTCCTTATGAACTAGCTTTTCCACTCCCACAATTCAGCGCGGGCGGAACTCTTTACCCTCCGTACATTCGTGGTCAGGCATATCTCGCGCTGCACAAGGGCAAGGAAGGCGAAGCGGAATTTCAGAAGCTCATCGACCATCGCACCATCGTTGCCAATTTTCCTCTTGCTTCTCTCGCCCACCTTCAACTCGCTCGCGCCTACGCCATGCAAGGCGACACCGCCAAAGCCAAGGCAGCGTATCAGGATTTCCTCACACTCTGGAAGGATGCCGACTTGGACATTCCCATCCTCATTGCAGCAAAAGCGGAGTACGCGAAGCTGCGATAACTTCTGTAATGAGAATTGTGGCAAAGTTGTGGCAAGAATCCTGACTTCACTGCCAATACTGACATCATGGCGTAGCGTCTGGTAAACGCGCTGCTCTAAGCGAACCTATTTTCATGTTTGGTAGTGTGTCATTCAAGGTTAATTGATGGTCCTGTTACTTCTGACAGTTACCTCAGAACTGCTGCAGCCTGTATTCTTTCTACAATCTAAAATGTGAGGACTCGGACGGAGACCCCCCTCCACCCCCAAACTTCTCTGGGTCCTCACGACCTTAGCTCGCAAAAAAGAATAGATGAGGCGTTTTGGGAGACAGCGGAGGGGCGAACTCAGTGGGAACTCCCTTCCGCAATTTCCTTCTGATAACACACAAGATTGAATCAGGCCGGATTGCAGTACGGCTTTCCCTTCTTTGCGTCTCACCCCCCAGCACAGTCAGTGACAACAGAGCCAAGGCTGCCGTTCAGAGTTTCCTCATGCTCTGAAAGATGCCGACCCTGATGTTCCCGTTCTGATTGCTGCAAAGGCGGAATACGCGAAGCTGAAGTGATTTCGATGGGGAGAATTGTGATGAAAGTGTATCTCAACTCCTTCCATCCAATCTGGCGGAAGCCGAGTTGCATCTAAAAAGGGAAGGGCTGCGGGACAGTGTTTCACGTTGCCTAATTGCCGGTAGGTTGTGAATAGACGACTGAGTGTTCTACACAGATTCTCTCGAAGATGTGACTTTCATGTTCGCGCTGAGAGTCGTTCAGCACATACCCACACAGAATATCAACGTCGTATTTCTTGGCAATCTCATCCCAGAGATGTTCTAGCTGAATCGCTGCTTCAGCTCTACCTTGTGCCCACAAGAGGGGAGCACATTCACCACAAGCAGCAACACGGGGACGCCCCACCTTCGCCGCTTTAGCTGCTGTTGCGATTAGGTCGGACACGACTTTGAGGAATCGAACCGGGTCAGGCAGCCCATTTACCATGAATGTCGAGAGCGTTTCGGCAGCATCCAAAGGGATATAGCGCCCCTGTTCAATAGCGGTAGCTACCTTCACGCCATGAGCCTGCAATCGCTGAAGCAAACTCTTCAGGTGGGACTCGGTCGCAACAACGAGGACCGCACGCCCTGCCTCTAGGGCGGCTTCGATAAAACGCGTAAATCCAGCAAGAAAAGATGCATCATCAGAATTGAATTGAACCTCGTGGCGACGAGTGGTCTCCCCTTTCCCCGGTGCGAGGGACGTGAGAGCTTCCCGTTGGGATTGGCTGTAGGGAGATTGCACGACCCCTGCATCGGTGAAATTGTGACCCGACAATCCGCTGCTAACAAACTGCCTACCCCGACAAACCGCTTCCAGAGCAGTTAGTAGCTCAGTTCCAGCTTGAGTTTTTACAACGTAGCCCAGTGCCCCGAATCGGAGAGCTTCTTGCACCACATCGGCAGAGAATTCTTGAGTCAGAAAAAGTATTTTGGATTCGGGGGAGACCTTGCTGATGCGGCGAGCGGCGTCGAGTCCATTCAATGTTGGAAGCCCGATGTCGAGAACAACTAAGTCCGGTTGCAGTTCTTCAGCTTTGCGAATCGCTTCTAAACCGTCAGATGCCTCGCCGATGACCTGGAATTCCGAGCTATCCGCCAACGTCGAACAGACGAATCGCCGAAATGGTTCGTAATCATCTACCACCAGAATCCGAATTAAAAATGTTCCCAATTAGTTTCGCCTCTGAAAGTTCAAGACCCAAGTCGTTCGACTGAAGGAACAGAATGGCATGCGACACATGTTCAGGTCGTTGCGCAAGCGCAACTTCCGACTATTGGTGCTGCATATTGGCTGCAAGTCGGTGCAGCAACCGCAAGCGCATGCCGCTGTGTCCCAGTTTTTTCTAGCCTCCGAGTTCTGGTACGACAGGTGGCAATGTCGCGGAAAGAAATTACCTGAAATCGTGACGTTCGTTCTAATTCGAGGCAGCGCCCCAGAAAGCTCAACTGATTGATTTTGCTAGGCAAACTTCTCTATTAGCGTCGTGGAACCGGAAATGCACATAGACCTAATAGCATCCCAGCGGATGCTGATGAGACGTCGATTGATGGAGGCCACCGTGAAGTCCACAGTCCATATCTGCAAAATAACGCCGGGCGGCCCTGTAACACATATGTGCACGATGAAGTGTCCACGCTGCGGAAACACAGCTTCCAAGGAGACGCCCGAAGAACGATTCAAGTGCGAACGTTGCGGTTGGAAATTGTGAGTCACTTCGGGACATGCTCTATCGCGTGAATGGCATTGAGAGTTTGGCAAATTACTGCGTAACCTTCCGCACCAGAGCCTCGACCTTTTTGAGGGTCCGCGAGGTTCTTAGTTAAATCGTTGAACGACTGGGCCAGAGCTGGGGGTAGAGTTAAGGATTGAAATGCGTAAGCGCCAGATTTCGCCGACTCCACCGAGTGTCGCACCTTCTAGTCGAGTTTGGCTGGACGTGGACCAAGCGGCTTTCATAGAGGTCACGTCAGAAGAAAACGGCTATCCGATTGAATCCGCGCTGTTAGGCGTGGAAGACAGGGGCTGGCGAGCGGCAAACTCTGGGAGTCAGACAATCCGGCTAATTTTCGACGAGCCGCAAAAGCTCAGGCATATCTGGCTGGTTTTTGAGGAGAGCGAGAATACGCGCACGCAAGAATTCGTCCTGCGATGGTCTCCTAACGGTGGACAATCTTTCCGAGAAGTCGTGCGCCAGCAGTGGAATTTCAGCTCACCCAGCTCAATACGAGAGACAGAGGACTACGCAGTCGAACTCTCCGACGTGACGGTACTTGAATTGATTATTGTGCCTGACCAGAGTGGCGGTGCAGCTCGCGCATCGCTGGCCACTCTCCGTTTAGCCTAGTTCGAGCGCTGTCTTTCGTGTCCCTGAAGACTAGCATGGGAGTTCTTCTTTGAATCGTTGGTCCCACGTACCCATAGACTCGGAGGAAAGAAACGTGGAATTTAATCGCGGAGATTATGTGAAATTGACAGAAGGCGCGGCACAAGAGGTTGGAGTTGTGTGGGAAGTTCATCCCGCAGATATCGCGTCAATTCAGGTGCACTGGTGGGATGGCGGCAACAGGTGGTCAAAGTACTACGAGCCAAAGAATTTGACTCTCGTGCAGCCAACCGAAATTCCGGACTACGCTATCGAACTCAGGGGCAGCCTAGGGCTTTGAGCGCGACTGGCGTCGTCGTTAAGTTCCCGCAACCAGTACACGATTTCGGCGGACCGGTGGAGGGTCTCCCGGTTGCGGATGAGGTTCAAAGGTGGATTCAGGCGGAGAGGCTTTAGTATGCTGGCACTCGCAACGTACAAAGACCGGAGGCAAAGGGAGGCGGAGTGGGTAAGAAAGATGAACTCGTAACTGCCATCATCCATTGTTCGTCAAGGCTGGGTCGAAACGACTGGAGCGAGTGCCATTTTTGCGTCTGCCAACCTTGCTATGGGGCAGGGCGACATTCTGGGAATTCCGGTCACCCGGTGGGATATTTCGGACGAGTACTTCATCGAGTTCACGTTTTATCCACGTGCATTGGAGAATGAACCCGTCAAGTCGATTAAGGTTTTGATTCCGAAAAAGGAAGTCGTCCTCATCGTAGAACTAAAGAAGCCCGAGGGCATGGGCACCTTAGGATACAAAGCGGAAAAAAGCGGATAGTCTTACGCAAACGGCACGAAGCGAGGTACTCGTCGCATTTTTCTTCTTGTGGAGGCCGTCCTATTCCTGCACCTGCTTTGGTGCGCGTGGGTGTTGCTAGGCTGGGTAGTAACCCGCTGCCGCCCTTTTCTGCGGACGTTGCACATCGCCTCGCTTATCTACGCCATCATCATCGAGTTGGTTCCTCGACTGCCGTGTCCTCTCACCTTGGCTGAAACGTGGCTTGAGGCGCGCGCAAGCATCGAACCCGCACACGGGCCATTTCTGGTGCGTGTTCTCGATGCACTTGTCTGTCCCTACCTGCCGCAATGGCTCGTCGTCGGGGGTGCGGTGCTCGTATGCGTGGCGATACTGTCCGTTTATGTGCGGCGCTATACTCGGCGAAGTGCGAGCGGACAGTGGTGACGGCGGACCAAGAGAAGAGGTATATGCGAGCTAGGATTGAATCCCGCCGCCTTATCCTTCTCCCATTCGAGCCAACGGACATTGAGGCGGCAGACTTTTGAATTGGCTCGTTCGACGCTGGTGGGACAGCGGGAGTTGTGACGGTAGTGTAGTCTTGAGTTTTTCTCGCATTTCTATCAACACTGCCAAAGCGGAATACGCGAAGTTGAAGTAATTTCCATGGTGAGATTTGTCATTGCAGAACTGAGAACCCAGTTTGACACCCTCCCACTCTTGGTATTCAATTGACTGGCACATCGGCCAAACTACTTCCGACAAAATTGAAAATCTCAAGAAATAAGGAGACGCATGAAGAAAGCATTAATGTTGTGCTTAATCGGTTTGATTTCACTGGGGAGCGCCGCATGGACGCAAGCCCAGCAGACTGGTGGGACTGAACAAGCTGTTGCGGCACTTGAAGGGCAATGGCTTCAGTCACAAAAGACAAATAATCCCGACCTTGTTGCCCCACTGCTGGCTGAGAAATTCGTGAGTACAGGGAGCGATGGAAAGGTCATGAACAAGACAGCGTCGCTCGCGAACGCGAAAGCGACCAAATATGTAAGTGCCGAGTACGAAGATGTGAAGGTAACTGTGTTTGGCGATACGGCCATAGCGACGGGCGGCTTCAAGGCTAAGGGTACCGATGCGTCGGGAAAGCCTATGGATGTTCATGAACGGTGGACCGATACGTGGGTAAAGATGCCGAACGGAAAGTGGCAATGCGTTGCTAGTCATGGCTCGCCAGTCAACATGTAGGCAACCGCACAACGCTGAATCGAAACGGCCGCCTTGCTCTGTGGCGGCCATTTCCTTTTGTGCACACGTTCGGTTCGATGAGCGTTCCAAACTTATTCTCATCGCTTCCAGAGCGGAGAACGCGAAGCCGTAGTGGAGTAATCCCATTGCAGGGGCTCCTTGCTGAAGGGATAGTTCCTGAGGGAATTGTCCGAACTAACCTCGTGCGTATTACGAGATGGAATCGAACTGCGAAACGTAGGACTTGCCCGCGAGCACCGCTTGTATCGCGGGCACCAAGTGGCGTTTCATGGAGAACTTTTGCACGTATCCCAACGCTCCCGCTTCCATGCATGCCTCGACGAACTCTCTTTTCCGAATGTACCGTCAGGAAAACTAATTTTGCTGTGGAACCAGACTCCTGAAGTTTGTGCATAACGTCAATTCCGTTCAAAATCGGCATGCTGATATCAGTCACAATGACGTCAGGATGGAGGCTGCAGGGCTTCCGACACCAATGCTGCACCATCCGCTGCTGTCCCTACGACATCAAAATAAGGAGCCAAGAGAGCAATCTCGGCTTCGAGCAGAGCTGGATGGTCATCGGCTAATAGGACGCGTGGGCGATTCAAAGTTCACCTCCACCAGCATGAAGGTGCACTCAGGCCAGTTGAAAAGCGGCAAAGCGTGCAGATTCACAACGCTTGGTTAAGGCTACCTGCGGAAATGAATGCCGCGCTACTAGGTAAATCCCTAGTGGCAGCGACGCTGAATGAAAGACCTCTTCGGTTGCTTCTGTGGACGCCGTTTACGCGGGGCGGTTCGGGTTGAACGAGACCAGACCTTGCTTCAAGGCTAAAGGCTAGCAACACTGACTGATGCGAGAACCCACTGGACGACTGCTTGGTCGTCGTTCGATAGGTCGGGAAGCCTTGTTTTCAGTACGTGGAGCAGTTCTTCATCGAAGAGTTCAGCGCGTGGTTTCTCTCCACTCTTCTCGAACAGTTCACGGTATGCGCGCGCGAAAGCGACTGCCCCTGCGCGAGACGCTATCGCGCACCTTCGAAATGCTTCAATGACGAACCCGCCGCTTCTGACGTCATTTCCCCCAAGGGAGGCAAGTTCGACCCAATAACGATTTGCCACTTCAACATTGGTGGGGTCGGAATCTAGACTTTTCTTAAGGTCGGCCAGTTTTTGTTGAATTGGATATTCGTGTTCCGCCATATCCTCCCACCGACCTTGCTACTAAACAGTTGATTTTCGCACAAAGTACTCAAGTTCAGGAAATGCTTGTCGCTGCACCCTCCCAAGTGAGCGTGGAAGAAGGCCGAGATGGCCGCCTTCACCTATGGCGGCCATTTCCTTTTGTCCCCACTTACGATTCTTTTTCCTGCAGAGTTGCCAGATAGGCGCAAAGGTTCTTAATGCGCTGCCGTACAGCCACCTCATTAAATTTGTCACGAGCGCCGAAGATAGGCCCCCAGACTGGCATGTCCGATGAACCGTGAGCTTGGAAGGGCTTGCCAAATCGCACGATTTCGGAAACGTAGTCTTCGGGGAATTTTCCACCATACCTCTTGGCAAGTGTTGTGAGGTCCGATGGTGGCGTCTTAAGCGCGGAGGCGGCGGGGCCCATGCCTTTTCCGTCATCGCCGTGGCACGCAGCGCAGTATTCCATATATGTCTTCTTGCCTGACGACACATCTGGCATTTCCGTTTGTATTTTGTTCGCGGACGGCATACCTTGGCCGCTGGCGGCGAAGACAACCAGAAGCAATCCGCAGGATAAAACGGTCTGGTTCATATCGGTTTACTCCTTCGGGATTCACCTCCTGTTGGGTCGCAGTGAGTCTCAAGTGTTCGCTTGTGGTTTTTTTCTAGGCCTAACGAGTGCCCACGGCCCAGAAAAGTAAACCGACAACAAGCAGAACAGCGATGAGCGTGAAGTGAAAAGTGCTGGTGAGATTGAGATTAGGGAGTTTGATGGCCACCATAAAGCACCCCCTGACATTACTGTATCTCATAATGCGACGGCTTCGGGAAGTGCGGAGGGCAAACAAGCGCGTGATCCACGTCACTGGAGAATGTACGAGATGCAGCGGAATGGTCGGCTATCGGGACGTAAGATATGTGTTCGCCATAAATGGGACGAAAGCCGAAGAGGAGTTGCCCGCAGGAAGGATTAAACGGCGCTGGGACCACTGCGGGGCAGTCGGTGACTTCAATTTGCAAAATCTTCGGCCAACTTCTGTGAAGTTTCTTATCCCAAGGCTGCCGTAGAGGGAGTGAATCCCTCCTCGGTACCGTGACAAGCGCAGCCACAAATAATTATAGGACGAGAAAGTTCAGTTAGACTTGCCCATGTGCGTATAGAGTCTCGCCACTGAAGGAACATCGGATTAATCCCGGCCTATTTTGAACGAGCCGAGAACTAAGCTGCCGTCGTTCCTGACCGGAAATGTTTTATCTTCTGTTGATGTTCCGCCCAAGCAATCGCCACGTCTAGGGATACAGGAATCCCGCAGTCTCGGTTGGTAAGAACTACAAAGTCTATGGGTAAATTCTCGCGTGCCGCTTCCCTTGGGAGACGACCTAGGCGTATCAAGTTCCCTGACATGTGCTATTTAACAGGTCTGGCGTTTGGAATGCAGTTCCTGTCCCTGTGGTACTTGATTCTTATAGAGTACGTGCTGGGAGGGCCTCAGAGTGCGCCGAGTTCACGGCCTTCCAAGCGTCGGCGAATGTACCCGAGAATCCAAAGAAGGAGGAGAGCAGTTACGGCCCTGTATCCAGCCGGTTTTCACTTCATACTGGAGGCCAAATTGAACGACCTCGAAAAAGCTGGTGAGATTCTCCGCAGCCACGTGAACACCCTTCAGAGGGAAACAGACCGCCTGCTTTCATTGACGATTGAATTGCCACCCGATTGCCGGTGGGAATTTGAAAAGGTTCTTCTGTC
The DNA here is from genome assembly GCA_963741365.1 of Candidatus Acidiferrales bacterium. Taxonomy (GTDB): domain Bacteria; phylum Acidobacteriota; class Terriglobia; order Acidiferrales; family UBA7541; genus Acidiferrum. The sequence goes on from CAVUHY010000017.1 coordinate 55,457, forward strand.
CGTGTCGAACGTGTTGTCTGCGATGCGGCAAGATATAAACGGAATATCTGCGTTTCGCGTTCGGCCTGAGTAGCGGTGGCGTGAAGAAGCCACTATTTCGCTGGCTGGATATGTCCGATTTGAGCGTTCTACGGCTGGTACCGACAGTGTTCAAAATTGAGTAGAGGTGCAATATGCAGGAAGACATAAAACCACGGTTGGTACGTCTGGATGATTTGGTGGCCGAAACTTTAGAAGCAAAGGCTGACAAGATGCCTCCATGGGCGAAATCTCAAGCTGACATCTGGCGCGATGTTGCGAACGACTTACGGGCATCTGAGAGCACGAAGATTGTGCGGGTCTGGGAAGAACCGGAACCAAAGTCAGACTCGGCCTCTATGGGTTGATGAAGTGGGGCCACAGCAGCTCCTCCACATAAAGTGAAGTTATGTGCTTCAAACCCTATCGCAAAAAGATTAGCCCGCTCTACTCGGTGGCGGTAAAGCTGGGTCAGACTGCGGTATACGCGCGAGAGCATGAGCTGCCTGCAATTCCAGCGATGAGCTTTCTGCTTCTGGGCCAAGTCGGAGAACGCCAAGCTGAAAGAGGCTGGCCGTGAAGAGAGTACAAGTGGAGTGCTACGCAGGGTTCCGCGCAAATGAGCGCCCTAGCCGGTTGACTCTAGGCGAGCAGACGTTGGAAATTGTAGAAGTGGAAGACCGATGGTATTCGCCGGGCGAGACGTATTTCCGGGTGCGCGTTGAGGGCGGCGACCGGTACGTGCTGAAGTATGTGGAGGCCCAGGACGTTTGGAACTTGGAGGCGTACCGCAGCGGGGCTAACTGAAGCGAGTGGACATTAGGCGATAGCCTTCTTTGCTTGCGCTCTGAATTTTGCCCAGCGCTTCTTAGTAGCTTTTGAAATCTTTGCTCTCGCTGCGGCGGACAGCACACGTTTCTTGGCAGTGGTTAAGTCCCGATTCGCCGATTTACCCAGAGCCTTCGCCGCCGATTGCAGGCTAATCAAATCATGTTGTAGCCTAGCCAACTGCTTTTTGACCTTTCTCTCTTCCCGACTAATTGCCGCCAAAATGTTCATAGGTCCTCCAGAAACAATCTACCTTAGGGAACCCATTCCACCAAATCGTGCACCTTCTGGATTTCTTACCCAATTCGCCAGCAGAAGGTCTGATGTGAATTTTAAACTCGGGGTACCGAAAGCTGAACTAATCTCGGCAAGGAGAATTGTGGCAAGGTTGTGGCAAGAATCCTGACTTCAGTGCCAAGGATTAGCGTGCATCGCAATCTTTGACGAGTTGGTTTCCAGATTAGCCTCGGGGCATCAAGCGCGAGGCTGATTGTGTCTCGCTGATTAGTCAGCAGCCTGCGAAGTTGGCGGAGAAGGCGCGTCTCAAATATCCAGAACGCAGAGCTAAGAAGAGAAGCCAATAGAGCAGCTTTTTAGAGATTCAATTTCCATTTTATTAGAGCGTGGCGTGCTTCGCTCTGTAGGGTGCGAACCCGCGCCAGCGCTTCGGAAAGCGCTCCCACTTCCGCGGAACCTAGACTGTACGAGACCGCCATGATTCGCCCGATGATAGTCACTTCTGCCTGCCGGATTTTTGCTCCCATTTCATCTGGGTTGCGTTCGCGGATTGCATCCTGTAACGCCGATTGCCACGCATAACTCGTTCCCTGCATAAACCGCTCCCCACTGGTGTCACCTACGACAGGGGATTTTGCTTCGCGGGGGATTTGGGACGCCGCGATACTACTAACGAAATCAGTCCGCTTGGCCTCTTCGTTATTGATGAAACGACAATCTACCTGACGAAATCAGTTCTTCCTGGTGCAACAGCCGCTTCCAGTCGAACGCTCTGAGGCCATCGAGCGCTTCGAACAGCGCATCCTCTTCCTTTCGGTCCATACTCGCCGGAGAAACGAGCCGTTCGAGAATAGCCAGCCTCGCTAAACCAATCTTGCTTTCGACTGTGTCTGGTTCGGTTTCGTGAATCGAGCTTTGAAAAGCGCGTTGCCAGGAGAACCCACATTCTAGCATGGCAGCCTCCGGGGGCTGAGGCATGAGTGGCAGGGCTTTTATGATGCTACGCTCCCGGCCAGCCGGATTCACTAGGGTATTTCCTGTAAAATGACCGCATGAACTGGTGGGAGTGGTTTTTAGCCGCATCGGTGCATCCATCGTCATTTTATTCCTTCAGCGGTGGCTCAGGTCTTCTCCAGAGCGCAAGGCAAGCCTGACGGCTCACGGCGCAAAAAGTCACAGCCTCACCCGTGGCGAGCGGACTGGCATAACGCAGACCATTGGGTGAATCACGCTCTGGAAAGACGCCGACCTGATATTCCTATTCTCATCGCTGCCAAATCCGAATACGCGAAGCTGAAGTGATTCCGTCGCTGAGAATTGTGACGCAGGTGTGACGCAAACTCCTACTGCCTCTTTTCGAAAAGGACCCTTGGAACAACTTTGGAGCATCTGAGGGAGAAAGTGCGCGTGAAGCCCGAAAACCCTGGAATATCCATAGCCGACGGTTAATCGGGACCTGTGCAATTTTGGACAGATTCGGTCTCCGCAAAAAGATAGATTGCAAATGGTCTCAGTGATACTTCAACTCGTCCCGGCCTGCGACACTCCTTCACCTGACCGATAAACAATGTCGCAGGCCTTCTTTTGGAGAAACTTTTCAGTACCTTACCGGTGTCGTATCCCTCTCAAAAGAACATTTCCCAGTCCATCCAGCTGAATCCCAGAATCCCACGCACAGTTGTTTGAATCGTTTGTCTTGATGCCAACTCATGTGTACCAACTGAGGCAGGATTTTCAGTTTTCGGGCGATGCAAGTGCGACACCCACATCAGCAAAGTTCGTCTGGAGGAGCGAGTCCCAGTCCGGTAACGCGACGCAATCAGGAGTTGGGACTGTACGTCCAGGCGATTTGCCTTGACACCAGCGACTTAAAAGCAGAGTGTCGCCCCCAAGGCCGTACCCATCCAAGTAGCAAATTCGTTGACGGCTCGACCGAAACGGCCCTTCGAGCATCGCTCATTCTATTAAGTTCCTTGAAGAGGTAGCTGACGGCTCGCGTTTGGTCAATCATTCCAACTGGGCGGTCAAGTGCCTCGTTTCGTCACGGGGCACGTTGCCGAATAGTTTCGGGCAAGAAAATAGTTTCAAGTGGTTAAACCTGCCGGGTGTGTATCTTTTGATGTGAAGGAAAGCTGTGATGCCCTTCTACTACAAAATTGATAAAGAACGCAGACTGGTGATGAGCACGGGGGCTGGTGTGCTCACCGTGGCTAATTCGTTGGCGCATCAAGACGAACTCCTGAAGGACCCCGATTTCGACTCCAGCTTTTTTCAGTTAATGGACTTGACCCACGTCACCAAACTAGAGCACACCGATGAGGATGTGCGCAGGGTCGCCCAACGGTCCGTATTCTCACCCAATTCTCGCAGGGCCATCCTAGTGAGTGCCGACGAGGCGTTTGGAGTCGTCCGAATGTTCCAGGTGCTTCGTGAGAGTTTGGGTGAAAATGGAATTCGCGTCTTTCGAGACCTCGACGACGCACTTGAATGGGTTCTGGTCAAAAACGCCACGGCTTGAACTACGTAATCGAACTTCCGCAAACCCGCACCCTCGGCGGCAAAGCCGGGTTTGGTGAAGGTGTCTCCGATTTGGCAAGTCGAATCCGTATAGATAATTCTTTCCCTCTCACTGATAACCAGAGTAGGTGGATTCGTTTTAATATGAGTTAGCCCGAGATGTAAAAATCACTTGGTCAGATGCGCAGCCAGGAGGGGTCGATGCGTCCGAACACCGATGGCATTCTTGAATCCTCATTGTACGTGAACGATGTGCCCCGCTCAGTGCGCTTCTACGAAGACACTTTCGGGTTCCGTGTCATTAGCGAGTTCGGCGAACGTGGTTGCGCGATGCACGCAGGTACACGCCAGGTGCTACTGCTGTTCAAGAAGGGAGCATCGCGCGCGATTGAATCGCCTCACGATGGGGACGGCGAATTACATGTCGCGTTCGCTATCCCATCTGCGGAATTGGCCGACTGGGAGTCGTGGCTCCGAACGAAGGGAATCACGGTGGAAGAGAAGCGGACGTGGGAATTGGGAGGCACAAGCCTCTACTTTCGAGACCCGGACCGTCATTTGGTTGAACTCGCCACGCCAGGCATATGGTCGGTCTATTAAAAAGTGATGGCCGGTAACCGGGCACTTAGAACATCTCAGATATGCTGCATCTCAGAATTTTCCCTGTGGCGCCAATAATGGTCCACGAGCAGTTTGTCTTCGTTGACTCGCCTCTTATTGCAACCTAACATGTGCTGCATATGCCAGATACCGACTCGCTCATAGGTCAAACCATCTCGCACTACCACATCCTTGAGAAACTCGGTGGTGGCGGTATGGGTGTGGTGTATAAGGCCGAGGACGTCAAACTCAATCGCTTTGTTGCCCTAAAGTTCCTTCCCGATGATGTTGCCAAAGACCCCCAGGCCCTTGCCCGATTTCAACGCGAGGCCAAGGCTGCCTCCGCGCTGAACCACGCTAACATCTGCACCATACACGAAGTCGACGAAGAGAATGGGCAAGCATTTATCGTCATGGAATTTCTGGACGGAATGACGCTAAAGCACTGCATTAACGGAAAGCCCATCGAGACCGATGTGCTGCTCCCTCTGGCGATTGAAATTGCCGATGCCCTGGACGCCGCTCATGCCAAAGGAATCGTTCACCGCGACATCAAACCGGCCAACATATTTGTCACGGGGCGCGGACACGCAAAGATTCTCGATTTCGGTCTAGCAAAGGTCAAGTTTCCGAAAGCTGACGTTTTTGGAGCGACGGTCACAGCGGAAATGACCGAAGGCATGAGTGCGGAAAATCTGACTAGTCCAGGGTCTACACTCGGCACAGTCGCTTACATGTCGCCGGAGCAGGTGCGGGGTAAGGAGCTGGATGCACGGACGGATTTGTTCTCGTTCGGCGTTGTCTTATACGAAATGGCGACTGGTGCGTTGCCTTTTCGTGGGGAAAGTTCTGGAGTTATATTTCACGCCATCCTGGAACGACAACCAGTTCCAGCGGTACGGCTCAACCCAGAGGTTCCCGCAGAGTTGGAGAGAATCATCAACAAGGCTCTGGAGAAAGACCGCGACTTGCGCTTCCAACACGCCTCGGAACTTCGCGCCGACCTAAAGCGCCTTGGGCGCGACACGGATTCGGGCCGAGCTTTTTCATCGGCGAGCCGGCCGGTCCCGGACGCCGCTACAGAGCTGACAAGTCGCTCGGTCGCAGCGGCTCCGGCGGCAGCGGGGACTGGAAAAAAAAGCTATCTGGTTTTGGGCGCATGCATTGCGGTGCTGGCAGCGGCCTTGGCGGCATATCACTATTGGCCGCGCCCGAACCCTCCAAGCGGCCCCGCAAAGACTTCGCAAATCAGCCAGTGGAACAAACCGATGAACGGCGCTAGGCTATCTCCCGATGGCCATGCTGTGGCGTTTGCCTCCCCCGTGAGCGGCATCAATCAGATTTTCCTCATACTCACCTCTGGTGGTCAGCCTCTGCAACTTACGAATGACGAATCGGACAAGTTTGTGGACGATTTCTCGCCCGACGGGAAGGAGGTCTACTACGGGAGCTATGTCCGTGATGAGGTCTGGGCTGTGCCTACCCTCGGCGGGAGTCCGCGCCATGTGGCATCCGCTAACTCTGTGTTGCCATCGCCGGATGGCACTCTCTTTTATGTAAAGTCTGACAACCCTGCAATATTTCGTATGGGAAAATCTGGCTTTAACGAAGAATTAGTATACAAGCCTCAAGATAATAGCTTGCTCTTCATTCCGCTTCTCCTCTTCCCTGGAGGCAAAGACCTGCTTGCTGGTGCTTTCAGACGGAACTTGCCGAATGGACCTATTTTCAGAATCAGCTTGACCAGCCACGAGGCAGTTGGTTTAGGCGATATGCCCGTCGGCAGTAAGGGTGACGTTGCGTGGGCCGAACCAGGGAATTCCATACTTATCAGCCGTACAGTAAATGGGCTGACAAACATCTGGAAATACAGCTTGCAGGACCGGAGTTTGACGCAGATTACTTTCGGGACCGGAGAGGACTACTCGCCTATGCTAGACCCAGGTGGGAAAGGAATTTACTTTTTGAATGGCAGACGGTCCGGGTCTCTAACCGCGTACCACGTTCATTCAAAGGAATCGACGGACATTGTATCGGAGGCTGCATATCAACCCATCATTTCGCGGGATGGGAAGCGCGTGATGTACACCACGTATCCCACATCAGAAAAGGTCGAACTCTGGACGTCTGACATCGATGGTGGCAACAAAGTGAGAATCGTCACCAGCGAGGCTCAGGAAGCAGGGCTTCTTACACTGAATTGGGCGCCGGACAATTTCCATCTGTCTTTTTCTCAAGGGTCCAAACTCTACATCGTAGGGGCTGATGGCAGCGGTATTCGTCCACTCCCCTCGATGGCAGGAATGAACATCTCCAACACAGTCTGGAGCCCTGACCAGAAATCTGTTTACGTGAGTGCCGCGGAGGATGCGTCGTGGTATACACATACAATCTGGAAATGGAGTGACGGCTCGAATCCCGAGAAGTTAGTGGAAAAATGCGGATTTGCTTACGATATCGACCCCGGCGGAAAATACTTGCTCGCTCTCTTCCCATTCGGAGAAAAAGCTGGAGTCCATGAGGTGTCCATTTCTGAAAGGAAATGTATACCATTGCTTCCAGGCGCTGCGAGCGGCGCTATTTTCGCTCCAGATGGTAAGTCGTTCTTGTATACTGTTGCCTTTCGTGGAGAAGTCGCTGTTTACCGTCAGCCTTGGAAGGACGGAAGAGTTATCGGGACACCTCAGGTCGCGTTGAAGCTGCCCTTTACTTTTCCATTGTCCTACGGTGTTTCATACGATTTCTCACGCGACCTTTCCACAATCGTCTATGCACGTCCCGGCGGTCACGCCGACCTCTATTTTCAGAGCCAGCAATAAATCCTATTTCCTGAAACAGAATTGGCGCAGTGGTGCACCCCAGTGCGATGCAAGCAAGCTGAACAGGTAAAGGCGCGAAAGGCGTACCTGATTTCCTCATGCTCTGGAAAGACGCGGACCCTGATATCCCCATTCTCATCGCTGCAAGCGGAATACGCGGGGCTGAAGTGATTTGGTGAGAGAAGACTGGTGCAAGTTGCGTTGCAAGTTCCACTCCCGACCAAGCCCGAAAGAGCAGGGAAGAGACCAAACTGAAGAGATTGAGAACAAATAAGATGGGGAATATCAGACTAATTCGTAATCGGCAGGTCGTGGGTTCAACTCCCACTCTCGGCTCCACTATCTGCCGGGTCCAACCCGGAGACATGGGTGACACAACGTACCTAAGACATGGGTAACACTTTTGGGCCGAACGGATTTTCAAGCGGTTCGAGCACCCGAGTCTCCAGATCGAAGTATCCCAGATCATAATCCATAAAGCTCACCAGCCAAATATCGTCGTGGACTTCTTTGATGCCCACCGCTTGGCCGGCAAAGACCTGGCTGAAATTGATTTTCTTCTTGCCCAGACAGATGCGCCCGCAACGGGTGACCACGATGGTTTTATCGTGGAGGGGATAGTCGATGTCCGGCAATCCGCTGTAGGGACGCGGAGAAGGTTGATAGATCTCCGCCGGACATTTCATGTCCAGAGCTTCGTGGGGACGTTCGTTGTTGAAGACCTCGATAAATTTGTCGAAGCGCGCCTGCTGCTGAAGAAAATTTGCGGCGGCCGGCTTGGTAGCCTCTTTCTTCAAGGTCAGATGCATGCGCTCATGACGACCGTTTTGTTGCGGGTGGCCCGGTTTGATGCGCTCAATACCAATTCCCAACCGCAGCCACCACACGGCAAGCTTGCTGAGGTTGAATAAGGCGTGCGCGGAAGCAAAGGGCACACCGTTATCGCTGCGGATGTTGGCCGGCAGGCCGCGCTCCTTAAAAAGCCGCTCAAACACTGTGAAAGCATAGTCTTCTTTCGTGGAAGAGAGGGCTTCACAGGTGAGGAGATAGCGGCTGGCATGATCGGTGACGGTTAGCGGGTAGCAGTATTGGTGATTTCCCAGCAAGAACTCGCCTTTGTAATCAGTGCACCACAGCTCATTGGGTCGCTGGCCTAACGAGAGCGGCGTCCCTTGGGCGCGACGACGCACGCGACCGCGGCGTTCCACCAGGCCGCAGCGATCCAGCACCGCATGGATGGTACTTTTGGCCGGGATGGGAATACCGGAGAACCGGCGCAGCAAGCGCTCACGGATTTTGCGAGCACCCCAGCTGGGGTGCTCGTGCTTTACGTTCAAGATGAAGTTTTCGACCTGGAACGGAAGTTGGTTGGCGTAGCGATACGGACGTCGGCTTCTGTCCGTGAGCCCCTGCATCCCGCATTCCTGATAGCGATCGAAGATCTTATAGCCGGTCTTGCGAGAGATGCCAAACTCCCTGCAAAGTTCTGCCATCCCCTCGCCGGCTAGCCGGCGAGCCACAAACTGCAGTCTTTCATCCATTACCGAACACTCCTTCCAAGGCATCACTCCCTCCCCTTTACGGGGAAAAGTGTCACCTATGTGTCCGGTACAATGTGTTACCTATGTCTCAGGCCGCTCAGCCTTACGAATCAATAGCTTGGCAATTTCAGTTCACGACCCATCCCTCATTTGGTGCAAGATTGGTGCAAGTTAGCTCAAATTTGCTTCAGTTTTCACCTCAGGCCGGTTCCCGCACCTTAAATCCTTCTCCGGTTTTTGCGTTTACCGGGACTTACTGAAAAAAACACGGGAGGTCGGGCCGCTTTCACTCACACCCTATTCATGACGCAATGCCACCATGGGGTCTGTTTACCAGGAGTTGTTATTCGTACTGGGTCGTAGCTGTCTAGCGGATTCCAGCGACGGTTCTAATTGTGGAGGAAGACCGCGCTTTCGTACTCAATCGGTTTGCCCCCGCACCATCGGACCGGAAATCTTGCCTTGCGAGACCAATCCACCATCGCCTGGTCCATCTTGTCGCCGGACGAACGAATCGGCCTGAGTATCTTGATGCGGCCGTCAGTTCCAACTAAGACGTAGTAAACGAGAATACGAGGCGACGCATCAACCTGAAACGCGGGAGGAGCGGGGTCGATGGAGCCCTTCTCAGTTGGATTAGCGCACCACGGCAGGAAGGTTGAAGTCGGAGCAGGCGTGAAAATTTCGTCCGCAAAACTTGTCGTCGACTCAAGCGTCTCGACATCTAAACTAAACTCCTCATCCTCTTGACGCCGACTGATGCGTTGTGGAAATTGCTTTTCACCAAGTTTGATAAAGCCGCTCAATCTCAAGTCGAATTTGTCATCCGAGGTCTTCCAGGCAAGGGTCATTATCTCGGCCTGACTTGTATTAGGGTCTATACATAATTGTTCATCAACCCGGTTCCGGGTTGAATCAATACAGGTCAAGGTCTTGCCATGCGCACTGCTTGAATACACTCGGCGTGCTTTGGGAGTTGGCCCGTAGAACGTTTGAATTGAGCCATGCAAAGTTCGGCGGGGCCGAATTTTGTCATCGGGGAGCAGGGCAGTTCACGAATTCTCTGCAGAAGCTACCGCACGCTCGGTCGCGATGGCTCACCCGGCAGCGGGACTTACACGAAAGAAGTACGTTCTCTTGGCCGCTTGTTTCGCACTCCTGGCGGCAGCCTTTGCTGCGTATCACTTTTGGCCGCGCTCGAACCCTTCGAGTGTCCCCGCAAAGATTACGCAAATAAGCCAGTGGAACAAACCGATGGGAGACGCGGCACTCTCTCCCGATGGCCATGCCGTGGCGTTTGCCTCACCAGTAGGCGGCGTCGCGCAAGTGTTCCTGATGCTTACCTCTGGTGGCGAGCCTCTCCAACTTACGCATGACGAAGGCGACAAGAGTGTCGATAGCTTTTCACCCGACGGCAAAGAGGTCTATTACGGGAGGTCTCGCGACCGCGACGAGGTCTGGGCGGTGCCTACGCTCGGTGGGGCTCCCCGCAGTGTGGTGTCTGCCAGCTTTGTGGTTCCCTCTCCGGATGGTGCGTTTGTTTATTATGCGAAGTCTGATAGCGCCGGACTTTTTCGTGCAGGGAAATCCGGACTGAACGAAGAATTAGTGTACAACCCTAAAGTCACTGGCACGTTCTTCTACATGGCTCTGCTATTTCTCGGCGGCAACGACCTGCTCGCTGTTGGTGGTCGCGCAGAGGACTCGCCGAATTTCCATTTATACAGAGTAAACGTAACCCGCCATGAAGCAGTTGATTTAGGTGAGGTCTCCGGGAATGGTGACGTCGTGTGGGCCGAACCAGGAAAAACCGTGCTGTTCAGCAGGACGATAAACGGGCTGACAAACATCTGGAAGTACAGCTTACAGGACCGGAGTCTGACGCAAATTACCTTCGGAACGGGACCGGACTACAACCCCATGCCAGACCCAGCTGGAAAAGGGATTTACTATGTGAATGGCAAATCTTCGGGATTCCTGACCGCGTACCACGTTCATTCAAAGGAATCGACGGACATCGTGTCGGAGGACGCAACTCAGCCCATCATCTCACCGGATGGGAAGCGTGTGATGTACATCACGGTCCCCGCACCCCAGAGGACCGAACTCTGGGTGTCGGACATCGACGGGGGCAACAAAGTGAAACTCGCCACCGGAGCATACCTGGGAACAGGGACTTGGGGTCAGACAATTTTCGCCTGTCTTTTTCAGATTTCAGCGCAGGCGCCAAAATCTACATTGTCGGGGCCGATGGCAGCGGTCTTCGTCAGCTTCCACTTACGTTAGGAGGCGTCGAGTATTCGCTATTGAGCCCTGACCAGAAAACCATTTACGTGACTGGCCAAGAGAAGGGGAGCTCGATACAGACCGTTTGGAGAGTGAACACGGACGGTTCGAATCCGGAGAAGTTCGTGGATAACTGTGGCACGGTGACCGATGCTGACCCTGGCGGGAAGTACCTGCTTGGCGTCGTATGGCCAGGATGGCCAGGGAATACTGGAATCTACGAGGTCTCCATCTCCGAAAGAAATGCAGCCCCCTTGCTTCCTGGTGTAGTGACGGTGCTATGCGACTATTGCTCACGACGGCAAGTCGTTTTTGTATGCAGTTGCTTCTCGCGGTGAGGTCACGATTACCGTCAGCCTTGGAAAGATGGTAAAATCATCGGGCGCGCCTCAGGTCGCGTTGAAGGTCCCTTTTGCGTTTCCCCGGTGGTACGCAGCACATGCTGCCTCCGATTTTCCAGGGACCTTTCCACCATCGTCTATGCGCACCCCCGCGGCCAGGCGGACCTCTATCTTCTAAGCCAGAAAATAAATCCTAGTCCTAAAACAGAATTGGCAAAGTGGTGCATCACAGTGAGTCGATGGCCTGGAGAGAGAGTTCTCTTGCCTTTCGCAGATGACCCGAATAGGCAGCAGTGTCGGACTGGGCAGAAAGCATCAAGCCCTCGGCTCCAGATTTACCTCTAGCCCAGGCAACTTGACGTTCCTTTCGACCCCTACATAGAGAGCAAAGAACAAACAATCCAAGAAGGGGCCTGCAACATTGTCAACTGGTAGGTCAAAGAGTGTCGCAGGCCGAGGGGGTGTAAAAATAGCTGTAGATTGACTGGGAGTTTATCCTGCTCCGGGAGTCGTGTCTGTCCAAAATTGTACAGAGTCCAGCCATACGACTTAAAACGTGCGTCACCTATTTTCTATCCAATGTCGTTAATAGCGGTCTGGATAAGTGTGACGATAATTCCAATAATGCCGCTGCACTTTGTGGTGCTGCTTGCCGTATATGACGTAACTTCTGTGGTGTACAACGAGGTAGTGTCTGTAGGCGCGGTCCTCGTGAGCGTTCCAGTTATGGTAAGTCATGATGGTCCCCGTCGTAGATTCGTACTTGGACCTCTTGAGCTTTGGCTTCGACCACAACGAGAGCTGGTGCAGCAATGGCAGCAGCGAAGAGCAGCGAACGGATGTAGCGGTCCATACGGTACATATTGTAGTTCTCCAGGCCAGACGCGGTTCGGAAACCCGGTAGCCATTACTATGCGCTCGCGGCATCGCCATGTATGTCCTGTTCAGCACGTGTGTGAAAATAAAATTCTGAATCTGCTAGCGCCTGATAAACGCACGCACCGTCTGTTTCGGCTCAATCGCCGATGGTTCACGGGTGTCGGTATTTGTTTTAAGGCCGATGATTTCTACAAAACTGTCCGAAAGAGGATAGCGAGAGATACGCAAAATCCTTACTATCAGGCCAGGTTCTACAATGTATTTCATAGCGACATTTGTCGCTTTCGTGCTCGGGCTGGCTGTCTTGGCGGTCTTCGCAGCGGCAATCGCACTAATTCCGTTTAGACGTACCAGCCATTAAATCGGTGCGCTCTGCCTGTGCCCACTTTGGCTGAATCTGCGGAGAAGCCGCGAGTCATCCGTTTTCATGCCCTTTCTTTCGGCGATTTGTGCGTTTATGAACAGACTGGCTTTACGTGGGGCACTAGTATCCAAAGCATGGTCGAACCTTTCGACATTTTTCGAGTTAGCAGCGATGACCAACCTCTTTGGCTGGAAACGGTAACAGCCCTCGACAGGGCACAACTACGAGTCGAAGAACTAGGTGCAACGAGTCCGGGCGAGTATCTGATCTACTGCCACGAGAGTGGTGATCAAATCTCGATAAATGTTGGAGGGCCGGGCAAAGACTGAGCCTTCTGGTGTTCTTAGTACGTGCCCATTCCGCGTTATTTTTTCTGCGTATAGGTGTGCGATGAAACTCTTAATTCAAATTCCCACTAGAGCTTGTCGGTCCCCTCAAACGAGATAAAGAAACCGGCATCGGTTATCAGGTAGTCTCAGTGGAACTCAGGGACGGCAAGTCGTTCGACCAAGTCTCAGTCAGTGAAGGACCCCATTATAGAGGTCCGTGGTTACAAGGAGATTCCTTTTGCGGCCGATGACATAGCGTCAGTGAGGGTCAATCACAAGCGTTAAAATTTCAAGAGATGGGTCGGACGCCCACATAGAAAAGTAGGCCGGGCTGCGGCAGCTTGAATGTCTCTTCGGTCGTAATCCGCCGTGGACCTCTCGACACTGGATAACAACTCCTGTGCGGACGGATGGGAGCAGCATCGGTCAAGGAACTTGCTATGTGCGGTGTGCCCTCAGCGCAACTCGGAGTGACTTGGCTCCCCTAATCCCGCAGACCCAATAACTGAAATCGCAGATTACGCGGCAGCACACGAATTGATTTGTTCAGCGACCAGGAATAGGGCCGTTTTCTGATTACGAATTTCTGGCGCATCGGTTTTCTCCAATCTTCCAGATTCATTCACCAAGCGGCAAACGGTAGCTCTGGAGACCCGATGCCTCTTCGCCACTTCCGTCGAATTCAGTCGCAATCTGTCACAAAAAGTATGCCTCACTAACCCGTCGATTTGGACCCATGTGGGATTTACTTTGAACGTTGTTCAGAGTAGATTCCGAGCGACAACCGGCACGTGCGGCAAGCCCGCCGAACAGCACGAAATGGCTGCCGGTGACCAGATAGGCCATGTCTTCACGCTGGCGTCAGGAAAATGCGTGACGAAGGGAGAAGTGGCTGGCGCGGCGAGCAAAGAGGGTGTGTTTTTCGAGCACGGAGAAGTTTCAGGAGACCACAGTAAAGCCTCGGGCGTGTACGTGGAAACGTTTGACAGCGGCGACAAGATTTTTTACACCTACCAAGCCACTGGGACGATGAAAGACAACGCATTTCAGGCAGGCGAGAATAAGTATCAGATTACAGGCGGCACCGGGAAGATGAAGGGCATTAAGGGGTCGGGGACCTGCAAGACCACCGGCACCGCCGATAGCGGGTTGGAGTACACCTGCACCGGAGAATACACACTCACTGGAACCGCTCCGGCAAAGGAGTAAGAATCGCGCAGGAGAGATTGCGAACGGCGGCGGCCTTGCGTGGTTACCCTTCAGTACCGACTCAGCACACCTGTCCTTCGGGACGATGGGCCTACTCGCAACTCTCCCCGAAACTGCAGTCATCTGAAGATAGTCTTCAGATGAATCGAGAACCGCAAATCGAGACCGATTTCGGGGTTCGACAATTATGAAAGTCAAATTATTTCGGGCGCTCGCTCGGTGTATAGCCGCTCTGGCTGTAGGGACTGTTCTTTTTTCGGTTAGCGCCGCTTCGAGACAGGAGCACACAACCAATTCCCGCGTTCAGAAAGGAAGAGCCGCGTTCTACAGCCCGGCTTTGGAAGGCCACAAGACCGCCTGTGGAGGGAGGTATGTGGCGTCAAAACTGACGACAGCGCATAGAAGCCTACCATGCGGCACGAGAGTTAGAATCACAAACACGAAAAACGGCAAGAGCGTTGAAGCCACTGTCAATGATTGGGGGCCGACTTCACGAAACCGTATTGTAGACGTGTCCCGAGCTGTGGCTGAGAAATTGGATTTCGTTAAACAAGGGACTACCACAGTCAAGATAGAAATCGTGCAGTGAATCTGGTTCGGTCCACGAGACGAGTACTACCGTCCCAATCCAAAGGTCCAGAAAAATACGGTACTAATGGAAACACAATCCCAACCAGCGCTCTATTCGGGCATCTGCTCAGCTATGACATAAGAGATACATGAAAGAGGTTCAGCCTAGCCTCGAAAAACAGAACGTGTCCCCAGAAATACCCTCGTTTTGTTCACAATGTGGGTGGCCGGGAACTGGCAAAATACCAGCAGGTGTGGGCATGATAAGGCAAAAAGGCAAGACCGTTCTGGCCGGGACGTTGTCTTACTTCCGCATAAGCACAGACTTGTGTTCTCTTTGTCAAGAAATGGAATCCGCGGTAGCAAGTCGGCCATGGTTTGTCAAAGCGCACGCCGAATACATGGACCAAATCAAAGTAAAAAAACAGTTGTTGGGTCTTGGGTGAATTGTTCATCAAGCTCGGCCTCGACCCGATGCGGTCTAGGGACGAGTTACTGCTGGCCAGACATTTAACTTTCTTAGGTGCTTTGCCAATTCTTCTGTCTGAACGTGAATCTCCCCTTGCGTCATCTTCCGACACCGTTGGCACAGCAACCATCTCCAGCTAGACAACACTTATGCCATGCAGGTCGACACCGCGAAAGCCCGCGTCGCCTATCATGATTTCCTCACGCTCTGGAAAGACGCCGACCCTGATATTCCTATTCTAATGGCTGCCAGAGCGGAGTCCGCGAAGTTGGAGTAGCTATCCAACAATTGCCTGCACTCGGAGGCTGTCGTAAGATGACGCCAAGTGACGGATTCCTCGCCTATTATCGGCACCACTGTTTCACATTACCGCGTCATCGAAAAGCTCGGTGGCGGCGGTATGGGTGTTGTCTATAAGGCTGAGGACAACAAGCTCCACCGCTTCGTTGCCTTGAAGTTCCTTCCTGACGGGTTCGCGACAGACTCACAAGCTCTGAGTCGCTTCAATCGTGAAGCACAGGCCGCGTCGGCCCTGAACCATCCAAACATTTGCACCATCTACGAAATCGCTGAATATAACGGCCAGCCCTTCATCGCGATGGAATTTCTAGATGGGCAGACGTTGAAGCAC
>CAVUHY010000018.1:0-43643 GCA_963741365.1 Candidatus Acidiferrales bacterium
GAGTGAGCACGTGCTTTTGGGGCTCTTACGAGAGGACCCTGCTCTGGCGAACCGCCTTGGAAACCGACGCATTGTCGGGCCAGAAATTCGCGCAGAAATCGAGTCACGAATCACCCGACGAGAACGGTTCTCAACATCAGTGGAGGTGCCCCTTTCGGGCGAATGCGAGAGCGTTTTGAAGTTCGCCGCAGATGCCGCGGAAAAATCCGGGACCCCGTTGGGTGGGAACAGAACACCTACTGCTAAGTATCCTGCGGGCAGATACGTCATTGGCTGCTCAAGTTCTAGCTTCTCAGGGTTTTGAACCTGAGCACATTCATGAGCAAATCGCCAAGGCTTCGGGTGCTCCATATGGGGCTGCGGTCACGACTAGCGCACAAGTAACGCTCGGGTCCCTTCTTTGCCAGACTTAAGTCTCTGAAGTCGGAACGGCTCATCGACTATTTCGCAAAAAATGCGGAGTTCATCGACGCCTCAGGCCAACGATGGAATCGCGAAGAACTCTGGAAGGGCTTCGATAAGCTCTTCGCCCATTATGCGAAGAAAAACTCAAGTTACACCGTTGAAACAGCGCTAGCCGAAACAAGAGAATTATTCGTGGCGACTGTTCTGTGGAAGAACGCGCTGCTAGCAAGCGAAGAGCGAGTCTGGATGCACCGCATGAGTGCCGTTCTCCTGGCCGAGAATGGCTGGAAAATCCTCTTCCTGCAAGTGACAGCGGTCGCGCCGTCGTTGCCCACCGACAAGAAAACAGGCGCGTAATCGGAAACTTGAAATGAAGCTGTGAAGAAACCCTCTTAAATAGCAGAAAGGATGCGTAGTTCCACCCACTGAAGACGCACCGTTACGATCTTTTTCCTGCAGAGTTTTTAGATACTCGCAGAGGTTCTTTATGCGCTGACGGACAGCCACCTCATTAAATTTGTCACGAGCGCCAAAGATAGGCCCCCAGACTGGCATGTCCGATGAACCGTGAGCTTGGAAGGGCTTGCCAAATCGCAAGATTTCGGCGACATAGTCCTCCGGGAATTTGCCCCGCATGTCTCTTGGCTAATGTTGTGAGGTCCGATGGTGGCGTCTTAAGCGCGGAGGCGGCGGGGCCCATGCCTTTTCCGTCATCGCCGTGGCACGCAGCGCAGTATTCCTACATATGTCTTCTTGCCTGACGACACATCTGGCATTTCCGTTTGTACTTTGTTCGCGGACGGCATACCTTGGCCGCTGGCGGCGAGAAAGACAACCAGAAGCAATTCACAGGATAAAAACGGTCTGGTTCATATCGGTTTACTCCTTCGGGATTCACCTCCTATTGGGTCGCAGTGAGTCCCGAGTGTTCGCTTGCAGCTTCTTCAAGGCCTAACGAGCGCCCACAGCCCAGAAGAGTAGACTAACGACAAGCAAAATAGCGATAAGCGTGAAGTGAAAAGTGCTAATGAGATTAGGGAGTTTGATAGTCACCATAAAGCACCCCCCGACTCTACTGTATGGCATAAAGCGACGGCTTCGGAAAGTGCGGACGGCAAACAAGCGCGTGACCCAAATCACTGGAGTCGTATGCACTGAAGAGGCATCCTGGCCGATTATAAGCAACGGTTCCTCGGCATCATCAGCGAGTTAGTTGTCCCGCTACCCACAACTATAGGCCGGCGAAATCGCCTCCCGCTATTGTGCGGCCTGAATGGATGGCGGTTGCCATGTACCTGAACCCGGTGGAAGGATGGAAGGCGGCGTTCCCTTGGGCCAGTAGAGGCGCATGACCAATAACCGGGCCATTGAGGCGCGGGGAGCCAGTTGGACTCCTTGTCTACCGATGGCTCGTCTTTTTGAATATAGATGCGTCAGTGAACCGTCGGGGTTCTTTTAAGCTTAGGGAACATGGGAGAGCTAATGAGATAGCGATTGATTGGATTCTCGACAAGCAATTCGTCTGCCATCGTACACGGTGACGGACCAGAAAGCGTTTACGGGAGGTAATTGTTCACCGGCGAAGGTAAGCGTGTAATTGTGTTTACTACCGTCGAGGGGCTGTCCGTCCTTCGAAGTTCTGGCCTTGGGATACATGGCTTCGTCGGCCTCGTTGCCATAGATGCCAGCCAACGCCGAGCCAGCACGGAGCAGGTAATTGCCCTTGTAGAACGCCCGGTCGCCGAATGCGGCGCCGACATTCCACCCATTTATCTCTTTCCCGATGCTTTTCGACTGAGTGGAAATCGCATCATAGCCGTTCTTGACGGCTAGTCCGAGTTCCCCCTTTTGCACTTCGGAAAGTTTCGCTAAATCGAACGGTTTTCCGGTTTCATAATTCCCTATGCGTTGAACTTCGCACGCAGAGCCGTCTCGCCAGGAATTGTTGGACTGAGAACTGGAGCAGGAAGTTCAGATATTTCGGGAAGTCCAACTTGAACGCATCCTCGGAGAACTTCGGAAAATCAGGTAGTGGTTGCGCCGCTGGCGCAGGTTGATGCATGAACGCGGACAGAGGTTGCACTGTATAACCTGCCTGAATTTTCTTCACATTCTCCATGTCGTTCGAGTTGAACAATTGCGTACGAAAGATGGCTAGGGAAAACCGAGTCTCTGCAGGAAAAACCTTTTTGATGCCAGCAGGTGTTTCGCCCTTCCAACTGGGGCCTGAAACCATGTAGCAGCCTGGAGCATTCCCGGTTGCACGGCTGCCAACGTATCCGTAGGTTTGCGAGTACAAGTCGGCTAGCTGGACGGAATAGTAACGATTCTTCTCAACCTTGGGAACGCAGAAAACGATGGGTTCGGCACGCAGGTCCATTTGCAGCATGGAATAAGGTGTATCGCTGTTTGGCGTAACGATGCTGGTGTCCTTGTAGGTGAATACTCGGGCTTCATTGACGATGGTATTAAACGGCCCTTTGTACTGCGAACTCGTCTTGTCGATATTGAATTCGTACATTGCCTTGTACGCGGCAATCATCGGAAAACCGTAGGTGTACGCTTCCTGATAACCTTCGCGGTTGGACAGAGCCTCCCGAACCGGGCCGTCTTCCTTGTTGCAGGATGTTGTCCCAGCGACAGCCGATGCCAAAGCCACTAATAAAACCAATTTGCTCTTCATGGCGCTTACCTTCGAGAACGACCCTAACGTTGCTGTCCGAAAAATGGTACTGGCAGAACTGACAGGGGAGATGCCCCGGGTTTAGTTGAAACTTGAGAACAAGAAGCAGCGGCTCTCGCCCGAACTCGGATAGAGTTCGGGTTGCGAATCCCTTTTAAAGGAGAGAGCGGCCGTGAAAGTAAATTCCACCGCTCTTAGTTTGGCCTATGTGGGGGATGACCATCGAACATGGACGCTGACCGACGATTTGCCAAACTGCCTACCCAGACAAACCGCTTCCAGAGCAGTTAGTAGCTCAATTCCAACTTGAGTTTTTACAACGTAGCCCAGTGCCCCCAATCGGAGAGCATCTTGCACCACATCGGCAGAGAATTCTTGAGTTAGAAAAAGTGTTTTGGATTCGGGGGAGACCTTGCTGATGCGGCGAGCGGTGTCGAATCCATTCAATGTTGGAAGCCCGATGTCGAGAACAATTAAGTCCGGTTGCAGTTCTTCAGCTTTGCGAATCGCTTCTAAACCGTCAGATGCCTCGCCGATGACCTGGAATTCCGAGCTATTCGCCAACGTCGAACAGACGAATCGCCGAAATGGCTCGTAATCATCTACCACGAGAATCCGAATTAAAAATGTTCCCAATTAGTTCGCGCCTCTGAAAGTTCAAGACCCAAGTCGTTCAACTGAAGGAAAAGAATGGCATGCCACACATGTTTAGGTCGTTGCGCAAGCTCAACTTCCGACTATTGGTGCTGCATTTTGGCTGCAAGCCCCGTTGTTTTCGCCGCGAATTATCTTGTCGACGGTGATGGAGCACAAAGCTGATTGACCCGGCGGGTCTCGCCTACATGCAGCTTTTACCTACGACTAAGTTTCAACGATTGTTAAAAGTGACAGGGCCTGAGGCTAACCACCAAAGTTTTGTCTTACTGGTACGGCGCGTGAGTTTGGCAGTCTCTGGAGCCCCAATTCGCTACCAAACAATAACTAGGTTCTGTAGAATTATATTCATGTGCTAGCATTCTCGGATTAAAGGACACGCCCACCCTAACTCGAGCTGTGGCAAACATCTCTGGAGGGGATATGGCTTGATTCTCCCGGTGTGGAGAAACTCAATGTAGCTACTATGTACATCTGCCGCAGAGCTTTTTGTACTCGGCACTCTATTTAGCTTGCACCAGGCCGAACTCGAATCGAACAGAATCATCCAGCCAGTCGACGAATACAGCTAGGCCTCCGTCACCGAGGGATGCTAGGCAAGTTGGCGGAGCAAGCGCCAGTCGTCTGCATTCGCGTGCCCTGTTTAAAGCCACTTTGCCGTCTCAACACAGATTTATCGTGGACAATGTCCGGTTTGCCTACAGGTTCCAGGTGACCGTGACAATGCTTAGAGCGGTCATTCATAAACGCTGACTAGGAATCACCCACGGGTGGTAGACTGCGCATATGGCTGCAGGTTCGATTTGAGCGTTCTACGGCTGATAACCGACGGTGTTCAAAATTGAGTAGTTTTGCTGCTGGTTGTTATCGCATCTTGTAGCTTGGGCACAGAGGTGCAATATGCGGGAAGACATAAAACCACGGTTGGTGCGTCTGGATGATTTGGTGGCCGAAACTTTAGAAGCAAAAGCTGACAAAATGCCACCATGGGCAAAATCTCAAGCTGACATCTGGCGCGATGTTGCGAACGACTTACGGGCATCTGAGAGCACGAAGATTGTGCGGGTCTGGGAAGAACCGGAACCAAAGTCAGACTCGGCCTCTAGGGGTTGATGAAGTGGGGCCACAGCAGTTCCTCCACAATAAAGTGAAGTTATGAGCTTCAAACCCTATCGCAAAAAGATTAGCCCGCTCTGCTCGGTGGCGGTGAAGCTGGGCCAGACTGCGGTATACGCGCCAGAGAATGAGTTGTGGGGCGTTGTCACTTGCGATGAGTGCAGAGAGAAGTTCGTTATTGGCCCGCATCGGATTCACGGTTCTAGAATTGGGGAACAAGACTGTGCAAATAAGCTTGAAGCCCTGCTCAGAGAAGACCACAAGCAGAGCAGACCACACGCAGACAATTATGAAATTCCTGATTGAGAAGACTGTGGCAAGGTTGTGACAAGAATCCTGACTTCTCTGCCCAAACTGACATCACTGACAACAATACTCTTTCTAACGGAATCAGTAACTCGGGTTTTATAAGGCTGTGCAATTCACTACAGACATAATAGGTCGGCACCAGCAATAGGACCTCCGGCCAATTGGGTTCGAAAATCTAAACAAGTAAGGAGAAATCTATGAAGAAGACACTAATTTGGTGTTTACTCGTTTTGCTTTCACTAGACAGCGCCGCATGGTTGCAAGCTCAGATGACCGGCGGGACAGAAAAAGCTGTTGCGGCATTAGCAGGCTGCTGAAAAAGTCGGAGAGTTTGTAACGAGGCAGCGCGCGGTGCGTCTCATTGAGCATGCGAGGAACCGATCAGCAGCAAGGACGTGTTTTTAGCTACATTTCACCGGAGCAGCGAGTACGCAAAGATCATCCGCTGCGGCCGATCCGCACGATGGTAGACCAAGTACTCAAGGAACTGTCGCCTGAGTTCAACAAGATGTATTCCAAAGTGGGTCGTCCGTCGATTCCGCCGGAGCAGTTGCTGCGCGCTCTGCTGTTGCAGATGCTGTACTCGGTGCGCAGCGAGCGACTGCTGATAGAGGAGATCGACTACAACATTTTGTTCCGCTGGTTCGTGGGGCTGAATTTGGACGATGCGGTGTGGGATGCCACGGTGTTCACCAAGAACCGCGACCGTTTGCTGGAGGCCGAAGTAGCCAAGGACTTTCTGGCGCTGGTTGTGGAGCAAGCCCGCGGGCAGGGCTGGGCCTCGGACGAGCACTTCACGGTCGACGGAAGTTTGCTGGAAGCTTGGGCCAGCGCGAAGAGTTTTCAGCGCAAGAACAAGAAGAGTTCGCCACCGCCGGATGATCCCGGAAATCCCACGGTGGATTATCGGGGCGAGAAGCGCTCGAACGAAACGCACGAGTCGAAAAGCGATCCAGAAGCGCAGATGGCGCGCAAAGGCGCGGGCAAGGAGGCCAAGTTGAGCTACAGCGGGAATCTGCTGGTGGAGAATCGCAACGGCTTGATTGTGGACAGCCGGGTGTGGGAAGCCACGGGCACGGCCGAGCGCTATGCCGCACTGGAAATGCTGCAGGAACTTCCGGGAAGCGGACGTGTGACGGTGGGCGGCGACAAGGGCTTCGACACCGCGGATTTTGTGCGCGAGTGCCGGAACATGTGGGTGACACCGCACGTGGCGCAAAACCTTGGGCGAAGAGGCGGCAGCGCCATTGATAGCCGCACCACGCGGCAGGGCGGCTATGTCATCAGCCAGAAGAAGAGGAAGCGCATCGAAGAATGTTTTGGTTGGCTGAAAACCATTGCGTTGATGCGCAAAGTGCGGCATCGCGGAACGTTGAAAGTCGATTGGATCTTCACGTTCGCCTGCGCGGCCTACAATCTGGTGCGCATGCGGAATCTGATGCGCAGCGTAGTTCCGACGTAGTAAGTCCGGGCCGTAGTGTCTCTGAACGGCGCTGAAACGCTTCTTTCGGGCGCTTGGTAGAACGAAAAATCACGCCTCAGACGCTCAAAAACTCCCGAATGACTCAATCCAACCTAGAAATTGCTGGCTCAGCACGATTTTTCAGCAGCCTGTTAGAAGACCAGTGACCTCAGACGCGAACTAAGTCGGCCAATAGAAAGGCCACCGGCTTGGAACTCATCGAGGTGCCGCGATCGGCATGCAGCGTGAGTTGCCCGGGCCGAATATTTTGTTTCACGCAACTTCCTTCGATCAGCCGCTTGGCCAACTCCGCACTCTCGCGCATCACCACCATCCGGTAACGTAGCGACTGAACACATCGAGGATCACGTAAAGATAGAAGAAGATGCGTAGTTCGTACTCCGCGGTGAAACTACGCCGCTTGGGTTTGGCAACCACTTCGGAATCGGGAGGCGCAACTGGCCGGGAGCCATCGACCGCTTTGGCTGGCGCTCCGCTGCGCTGCGCCAGCCAAACCCCCAGGCGAAAGAACAACACCAAGAGAATTCCCGTTCATCTCTGCCTTTTTTCTTTCTCGCCCTGCTTATTAATTAAGAGTACGAAAACGGTCTCAGAGATGTTGGCACGGAGGGGCCACTGCTTGTCCCAGACCTGCCGGCCGTCAGCAGTGGGCTCGTTCACTTACGGCTAACAACGGCTTGACCCTTGCTGTTCCACGGGCTATCCTCCAGGCTCCCTCGGTAAACGAAACATCTGCCCCGTCAAAGGAGAAAATCATGTCTACAGCTCCGAAACCCGAAATGGCAGTTCAAGACCCTATCAAAGTGGACCCGAAACATTACAAGGTTGAAATCGAAAATGAGCAAGTGCGTGTGCTCCGAATCAACTACGGTGCACACGAGAAGTCGGTGATGCACTCACATCCCGACAGCGTGGCGATTTTTCAGAACAAAATTCACTGCAGGTTTACTTTCCCTGATGGCAAAACGGAAGAGCACCATTTCAACCCGGGCGATACGCTCTATACGCCCGCCGGAAGCCATTTGCCGGAGAACTTGAGCGACCAGCCCATCGACATAATACTTGTTGAACTGAAAAGGTAGTTCGAGACGCTGCTAGCTGGACACAACGAGGAGAGTGCGTCGGGACGGGCCTGCCCAATTCGCTCTCCAAATCGCATTGGCTGCTGGGCCCGGCCTTCTCAGTTCTGTTGCATAGATTTCTCGGGCCATAATGACGGTATTCTGAAGGTCTTTTAGAGGAGTAGACGAAGTCGAAAAGAACTGTGGGCAACTAGGTGTCAGCTATGAGGAAGACAATTAAAAAGCTAGCCAAGAAGAGGGTAACCGACAAGAAAAAGTTGGCAAAGAAGAAGGCAGCTCCGAAAAAGGCGGAGATGAAAACGAAAGTCGACGCCAAGAAGGCAACCGGAGGGAAATCGGCGGGCGCACTTAAGCAACAGGTTCAGAAGAAAAGCCAAAGTGTTGAGACAGTGGCATTCGCAGCAGAGGGCCCGGGAGCGCGGTCGGGGGAGCAATCAGGAGATTTGCAAGGATTATCCAACGTTCAAGGTGCAAGTTCCGAAAGTGTTGACGAGTTGCTCGAGGAAGGAAACGCGTTCGAGGCCGAGGCGGTGATGGGCGTGGAAGAGGCCGAGTTCGCCGACGAAAAGGAAGTTCGCACGCATGAAGTTCCGCAGGATGATGTTCCCGGCGAGTATCTAAGCAAAAGTAGTGAGTGAGCAGGCCATCCTGGTGCGGAACGTTTTCGGTAAGAGATGCGCAGTTCCACCCAAAGGATCATACCCCCTCAGGATTCTTTTTCCTGCAGAGTTTTTAGATACTCGCAGAGGTCCTTTATGCGCTGACGGACAGCCACCTCATTAAATTTGTCACGAGCGCCGAAGATAGGCCCCCAGACTGGCATGTCCGATGAACCGTGAGCTTGGAAGGGCTTGCCAAATCGCACGATTTCATAAACGTAGTCTTCGGGGAATTTTCCACCATACCTCTTGGCAAGTGTTGTGAGGTCCGATGGTGGCGTCTTAAGCGCGGAGGCGGCGGGGCCCATGCCTTTTCCGTCATCGCCGTGGTACGCAGCGCAGTATTCCACATATGTCTTCTTGGCTGACGACACATCTGGCCCTTCCGTCTGTACTTAGTTCGCGGACGGCCCGGCTTGCAGGAGCAGGGTGCAAACCTCCGCAAGCAGATTGGGGCAAAAGCCCTGGTCGTGAGCGTTGCGGAAAAGGTACCAAAGAAGGCGTCAGGTGAGAACCAACGAAGGCGAAAACAAGTGAACTGCCGTTCAATTGTCGAAACTGTTCAGTCGACTTCGAAACCGGCATTGATGTTAACTCGGCCTATTGGCCATGCGACGTCCGGCATAGAGGCAGCGCCATTCTGGTTCGGGCTCCTATGTTGAACTGCGGGAACCTTCGATCGCGGAGTAAAGGGAAAGGCACAAGCGCACAACGCAAGGCCGAGAATGCCGAAACGCGATCAAGGGACGGAGCGGCTCGTAGTAGCGCTGAAATCGCCGCAATGGCGATGGAGCGAAGGGGCCGCGTCATCGGGTCAAATGTTCATACCAACTGCGCGAGCAGGAGGAGCGTGAGCAAATGACGAAGCCATTTGTAATTCCTAAGACGCGCGTCTGGCAAGCAGTCCAGCGAGTCAAAGCAAATGGCGGAGGCGCTGGTGTAGATAACGAGTCGATCGAAGCGTACTTAGACGATTCCGCATGCCGAGCACCAGCGCAATTCCGAGCGCGATCATGCCTAGCGTGCCCGTTCAGGCGTCGCGACAGGAGAGAAAGTTAAGCCCCCCAGTCAATCGTGGGACCACACGCTCGCTGTGCGCGGCAAAGCAAATCCAGGCTTGTATCGTTGGCCACGGTCAAGTTCTCGATCCTGAATGTAAAAAACGTCTGGTTGTGCTGCCAGAGGTAAAAATCGTTGAACCCGCTCCAGGCATAGAAATCCGAAGGGAGCCACTCTCTCGGATAATCTCATATGCCCAAGCCTTGCTGGAAAACCAAGATTTAACCACACTTTGACTCAACGCATTTGCACATCTTATTTGCAGTGTGTTAATGAATGACTCCTGCGAAATACAAAATCAGCGCAATGACCACCACGGTCCCGACCACGCCGAGCCCGCCGCCGGCGCCCCAGCGTGAATAGCCGTAGTAACCGCCACCGCCACCCAATAACAGAAGCAAAAGAATAAGCGCAATCAGTAGCATGGAGCCTCCTTGATACAGATGCTACCTTGCGCTATCCCCGGGCGCTTGTCATTACTCGCTATCGTGCATTCGCGCTCGCAAATCACTCCAGATCAAAGCGAGCCGAAATTACACTTTCCTCTGTATTATCGAAAGAATAAAAATGCAATTCTTGCGCCGCGAGAGTATCGACCAGCATCGTGCCGCCGCTTGAAGGATAAAACCCCTGCTGGTCACCCAACTAATACCTGGTTCGAGTAGTGCCGTGGACAATCCTCAACTCGGACTCTAGACAATCCTCAACTCGGACTCTAGAGGTCTCACTAACCTAGGTTTTCGAGTAACCTACGTGTCGCAACGGCCCCAAAACAAGTTTCACTTGTCCTGTTTTCGGTCTTTCATGCGAGAATATTCCCGTTACGCGTCCAGCCCCCGGCGCACTGATATACCCAGAGATACCTCTGGCCATCTCCCGGCGCTGTGGCCCTTATAGCTTTCTCGCAGAAGCAGGCGCATTCCCAGCCGCTCTTCTTCGGCGTATCATTCCAGTCATCTGGAGGGCGCATCATGTCGGAAATTTGGAAGAAATGCGAAGGCCAGCTTGTCGATAATCGTTATCCTCTGCTCCAATTCCTTGGCAATACCAATCACAGCGCCGTTTTTCTAACCGAGTTGCCGGAGCCACAGCATCGCAAGGCGGTGATCAAATTTATTTCCGCTGATATGCCCACACCCGATCAGCAATTGGCCATCTGGCAGCGCGTGGAACGGCTTTCTCATCCGCATCTTCTTCGATTATTCAATCACGGCCGCAGCCGTGTGGGTGGCATGGACGTGCTCTATGTTGCCATGGAGCGCGCCGATGAAAATCTTTCGGAATTTCTTCCGCAAAGGGGACTGAACCCGCAGGAGGCTCGCGATGTCCTCAATCCGCTCCTCGATGCTCTCGCTTACCTTCATGGCCAGTCTCTCGTTCACTTTCACGTGAAGCCCTCGAATCTGTTGGCCATAGCCGATCTTCTCAAGCTCTCGAGCGACACGGTTTATCCTGATGGCAAATCGCGTGAAGCCTATCGTGATTTCGACGTTTACGACGCCCCCGAGAATTCCGCCGCGTCCACGATTCACACCTCGGTCTCGGCGGACATCTGGTCCCTCGGCATCACCATCGTCGAGAGCCTGACGCAGCTCGCACCGTCTTTGCCGAGCGACCATTCCGCTGATCCCACCAATTCGGATACACTCCCGCAGCCGTTTCTTGAAATTGTCCGCCATTCCCTGCTGCGCGATCCAGCGCAACGCTGGACCATCGCTGAAATTGGCGAGCACCTGCATCCCGCGGCAGTCGCGGTCGCTGCCAGCGCCACGGCGGCCGTCGAGGCACGCCTTTCTTCTGCCGCGCCTTCAGCGACCACGCCGGAGTCGCGTCCAGAGCCCGTCGTTGCGCCCGCTTCGGTATCACCTTTGAGCGTTCCCCTTGCCACCGAGCCAGTTCGCCTCAAGAAGCTTCCCGTGCGCAATGCTCCTGTGACTCGACGCGCCGCACCGTTGACGCCGGAGAAAACGTTCGTCATTCCCAGTTATGTGATTCCGGTTTTTCTCGGCATCGTTCTTTTCCTCGGTGCTATTCTTACCCTTCCCAAGATTTTCCGGAACCTTCCCAGCCAATCCGTCTCCACCGCTTCGACTGCCGTGCCTGCCCCGCCTCCCGCGAAGACAGCCACAGTTTCGCCTTCCACAAATTCGTCGGCAAAAGACTCGCCGAAGGCACTCGCTGAATCGAAGCCTGCAACCGAGCCGGTTCGACCGAAGGCAGTGGCCGCGCCTCCCGAAGCTCGCCCTGCGACGTCCTCTTCTGCTCAAGTCGCGGCAAAGTCTTCGGTAGCTATGCCAAATCATGGCGAGGTTCTCGATCAGGTTCTGCCGCAAGCCTCGCCAAAGGCGCTTTCGACGATTCAGGGCACAGTTCGCGTCCTCGTTCGCGTCCACGTAGATCCAGTCGGGAACGTCACCTCGGCGGAGTTTGAGTCTCCTGGTCCTAGCAAGTATTTTTCAGACATCGCCTTGCGTGCCGCTCAGCGCTGGCAGTTCGCCTCTCCGGTTTCCGAAGGCCATAGCCTGCCCAGTCAGTGGCTGATCCGCTTCGAATTTTCTCAACGCGGCGTAATCGCCGTCCCGGCGCAAAAACAGCCGTAACGCGCATCACCAGTCGACAAACAATCTGATTTTTGATGCGCTCTGTCGCTCCAGTGCTATTCTTCCCTCGCATGTTTCACACGCCGCTAACGCCGCACATGCAGGGTCCGCCTTGCCTCGTAAATTCGACGTTCTAATTCTCGGCGCCGGCGCCGCTGGCCTACTGTGTGCCATCGAAGCCGGGAAGCGCGGTCGCCGGGTCGCAGTTCTCGAGCACGCCGAACGCATTGGCAAAAAAATTCTTATCTCTGGCGGAGGCCGCTGCAACTTCACAAATCTTCAGTGCACTCCGGAAGACTTCCTGTCCGATGACCGGCATTTTGCAAAGTCCGCACTGGCTCGCTACACTCCCGCTGATTTCATCTCCCTGGTGCAACACCACGGCATCCCATTTCACGAGAAGACTCTGGGCCAACTTTTTTGTGATCGCTCGGCCGCGGAGATTACCGGAATGCTTGAAGAGGAATGCCGCGCGGCCCAAGTGCAGATCTTTATTAACGTCAAAATCAAGGAGGTTCAGCGCGCCACGGAATTTGTAGTCGCCACCGACGGCCAGGAATTTCGTGGGCCTGCCCTGGTCGTCGCCACTGGCGGTCTTTCCATACCCAAAATGGGGGCCACCTCGTTTGGCTACGACCTTGCCCGTCAATTCGGTTTGAAAATTATCCCGCCGCGCCCAGCTTTGGTTCCTCTCATTTTTCACGCCGCCGATCGCAACCGCTATTCCGAACTAGCGGGCGTGTCTGCCGAAGTCGTCGCTTCTTTTGGCCGCCAGCATTTTCGCGAAAGAATGCTTTTCACACATCGTGGACTAAGCGGCCCAGCCATCCTGCAAATCTCTTCCTATTGGAAAGAAGGGCAAGCAATCGGTATCGATCTCGCTCCCGAACTCGATGCGACCGCGGCCATCCGCGAAGCCAAGGCGCGCAACGAATCCGCCGCTCGCACGGCGCTCCAGGCATTTCTGGCGAAACGGTTCGCCAACCGTTGGCTGGATTTTCACTCACCAACTTCCTGGACGAACGCAGCACTGACGGCGCTCGAACACCAAATCCACAACTGGGCCGTTATTCCCGCTACGACAGAGGGATTTGAAAAAGCCGAAGTCACGGCGGGCGGCATCGACACTCGCGAACTGTCCAGCAAAACCATGGAATCGCGTCGCGTCCCCGGCCTCTTTTTTGTTGGTGAAGTGGTTGACGTTACCGGTCACTTAGGCGGATTCAATTTTCAGTGGGCCTGGGCTTCCGCTGTCGCCGCCGGCCGCGCCCTCTAACCCACCCGTCTCGCAGATTGTCATACTGAGCGTCGCGGCCTAGCTTTTTTTCGCGCCGTATTCCAGCCGCCAGGCCCAGAAACTCCGTGCCATTTGCATCCATCGACGCGCGGTGCCACAATGGCCGCAGGCATCCTGGGAAATAGTTCTCTTCGGAAACAATATTGGCCGCTTCGGTGTCTAATGTGAAGAGCGCACAGAGGTTGGACGGTAGTTGTCTAAAGAGCTAGCCAGGTGGCCCCCGCAGTAACGCTTCTCGCGGGGCTGGAAAGGCACACAGTGTCCGATTGGGCCAGCGCTTTATCATGGGGTCACGACGAGACCGAGCTTGTCACTGAGTTGCAGGCCGGTTCGGAGACTGCCTTTGATTGGCTCGTCAATCACTATCATGCTCCGGTATACAGCCTCATTCTGGGAATGCTGGGGGACACTTCGGACGCCGCTGACGCTTCACAGGAAGTCTTCTTGAAAGCCTTCAAGGGAATTCGCAGTTTTCGCCAGGGCAGCTCACTGAAGACCTGGCTGTACCGCATCGCCATTCGAGAAGCCCTGAACCATCGCCGCTGGTTCAAGCGCCACTTGCAAAAAAACGTCTCTATCGACGCCCAGCCGGAAGAGGGAACCGCACCCCTTGAGATTGAGGATCAGTCCGCTACTCCTTTCGACCAGTTGGCGGCCCAAGAAATCCAGGTGGCCGTCCAGGGAGCGTTGCAGCAGGTTCCTGAAGTATTTCGCAGTTCAGTGATTCTGCGCGACCTCGAAGGTCTCAGTTACGACGAAGTCGCGGAAGTGCTGGATTGCAGCGTGGGCACCGTGAAATCCCGCATCCTTCGCGGTCGCCGCACCTTAAAACAAATCCTGGAGCCGTTGCTGGGCGAAAAAGAATCAGCGACGCGCCCGGATTCCCCACGCCGCGAAGTTGTCGCCGGCCCCAGGTTTGGATCCCAGGTGGGCTTGCAAGTCGCGTATGTGCGCGTCAATTCGACATTTTCAGAAGCTCAGCCGAGTTCGCGTCACCGCATGACGCGCGAGGAACTGCCATGACGTGCGAGAAGGTGCACACAAAACTCGCCGGTTATCTGGACGACGCCGTCGTAGCTTCGACCACACATCCGGAAGAGCGCAATGAGGTCCGGGCACACCTGGAGAGTTGTGCGGATTGCCGCGAGGAATTGCAACGATATCGCAAGCTGGGCGTATTGCTTTCCAGGATCCCTAGAGCCGTTCCCCCCGCGGATCTTGCTGTGCGAATTAAAGTAGCGGCGGCGCAATCAAAAGCGACGCAGGATTGGCCCAGCCGCTGGCAGCATCTTAAGGATCGCGTGGAAGTCTTGTTTGAGAATACCTGGCGTCCGCTCACCGTACCTGCGACCGGAGGCCTATTCTCCGCCATCTTGGTATTCGTGTTTGTTCTCCACATGATTTTGCCCGGCATCACCGTTCAGGCGGATCCACATGATCTTCCCCTCGGATTACTGCGCCCGGCAGAGCTAATCTCGCTTGCGGACAATCCGGGTGGCATGGATCCCGAGTTGCAGCATCCGGATGTAATCCTGGATCATGATTTGCTCGTTGACGTTACCGTTGACGCGGAAGGCGGAATGAGCAGCTACCGCATTTTGTCGGGTCCGGATTCGCCAAATCTGCGGCATCAACTCGACCAGATTCTCCTCTTCTCGCGCTTCCGCCCGATGCTGAGTTTTGGCCGGCCGACAGCTGGCGGCCATGTTGTCCTCAGCTTTAGCGCAGTTCACGTTCGCGGCTAAAGTCAGTCTGCTGAGTTGAATTCTTGAGTGCGCTCGCCTGTACTTTTCCTCGATTTACCCCTGTACGCTGAGCCAGCTACTAGTTTGCCTCGCCTGTACCGGCGTTCCATACCTTATCGCAACCTCACCGTGTTCAATAAGGGCAGGAGCAAGATTATGTCCACGACATTGCGCCGCTTTGCCATTCTTGCTGGCGTGGCCATCTTGGTTTTGTTGCTTACTCCGACATTGCATGGAGCCGCTGCTGCCAGTCGCCCTTCGCTCCCTCAACCCGGATCCCCGGAATCACTGCTTCTTGACGCGGCAAATCGCGACCGCGCACTCGCGGGCTTGCCTGCGTTTCAGTGGGACGCAGCACTTGCCATCTCCGCGCAGTCCCACGCGCAGATGATGGCCCAGCGCAACGCCCTTTCGCACCAATTTCCTGGAGAATTGCCGGTGCAGCAGCGCGCGACGCAGGCGGGTGCGCGCTTCAGCGTCATCGCGGAGAATGTTGCCGAAGGGTCCAGTATCAACGGACTGCACACGCAATGGATGAATTCCGCGCCGCACCGCGCCAACCTTCTGGCCAATGATTTGAATGCCCTGGGAATTGCCGTGGTGCAAAGCGGCAACATACTTTTCGCCGTGCAGGACTTTTCCGAAGCAGTCCCGCTTGTGAATTTGGAGGCGCAAGAGACGAAGGTTGCTACGCTGCTCGCTTCGCGTGGGGTACGCTCCATTAGCATTTCACCCGACGCGCGCAAGACCTGCGATCTTGATCGCGGGTGGGCCGGACAACGACCGTTGGCAGTCGTGCGCTACGAGACTGCGGACCTCAATCGTTTCCCCGAAGACGTTGCGCAGAAAGTGCAGAACGGGAGGTATCGCACCGCGGCCGTTGGCGCTTGCGATGTCGGCGGTTCCGCAGGCTTCACGCGCTTCCGTATCGCCATTCTACTGTATCCCTGAATCTGTAGCCGGGCGGGAAGTCAAGCTTACATCTAACTTCGATAATGGCGGGCATAAGGGAATTTTGGCTTGCCTTTTGCCTTGAAGCAGATAAACTCTCCCCCATGAAATTCACGGCCTACTCGTATTGGTGGCGATTTACGTACCGGACCAACCGGCAGCGAGGGGCCTCTATCTAGTCACAACGGATACACAGAGTTTTGGCCCACTCGCAATCGAGTGGGCTTTTTTTGTTGTGCGCCGTGCATGTTCGGTAGCTGGCGGGTGCAAGTCCCGTCCCAGTCTGATGGAGGTGAAGGGTAGCGAAGCGCAAGGGCATCACCGTGAGGTGGGGTCTGAAGGAAGCGTAGAGTAAAGATACGGGCCGATGGACAAGAACTGGATTTGAGGCCTACGCGTCGGAGGAGCGGGCAACTGATCGCGAAGTCCGTATCCATCAAGGACGCTGGTGGTAAATCCGGCGGTCGCGTATCGAAAGGAGTCGAACTTATCGCGGGAGATGTGTTGCATGTCTCGGATTCGAGACTGAGTGTGGAATAATTCACGCTGATCCTGCAGCAGAAGTTAGCAGTGGGGGTAGTACTCACGCGAGTGAGGAAGGCCCCAAACAGTGAGAGGGAGTAGTAGAACGTTGAACTCATCGGGGGGCACTGCGCCAGCCAATCAGCTTCGACTGAGTTTTGCCGGTTCAGAAGACGGTGAAGCCGAAACGGAAACCTGCAGAGCGGCGAAGCCCTAGTGGCGAACCGCGACTCGAACCTCACGGCCCGTCGGGGCTCAATTCACTGAACCGTCGTATGCGGACCCGTATGTACGGTGGTGTGGCAGGGGCGGAGAGGTGACTCTCCCCCCTATTCCGATTTCAGGTGGCAAAAACGCCAGGGGAAAAGGGTAGATCGATGATCATTTCAATGAAACTGCACTCGACGAAAGAAGAAATTGCAAAAGTAACCGATATCGTGAAGCACTTTGGCTACAAAGTACACTCGATCGAAGGAGAGGAGCGCGTGGTTATCGGCGTGGTCGGCGTGGGAGACGTAACGGCCTGCATGGAATCCGTAGAGGCGATGCCGCAGGTGGACAGTGTGATGCGCATTACCGCGCCCTACAAATTTGTGAGCAAGGAGTTCCGTAAAGGCAAGACGCGCATCAAGATTGCCGGCACGGAAATCGGCGGCGATGAATTTGTGGTGATTGCCGGGCCGTGCTCGGTGGAATCGGAGGAGCAGATCATGCGTTCGGCGGAAGGCGTGGCCAAAGCCGGCGCAAAACTGCTGCGCGGCGGGGCGTTCAAGCCGCGGACTTCGCCCTACGATTTTCAGGGTATGGAGGAAGAAGGATTGAAGCTGCTGCAGAAGGCAAGGAAGCAACCGGCTTGGGCATCGTGACCGAAGTGATGGGCGACCGCGATGTGGATCTGGTAGCGCAGTACGCCGACGTGATGCAGATGGGCGCGCGCAACATGCAGAACTTCATGCTGCTGAAAGCGCTCGGCAAATGCGGACGGCCGGTGCTGTTGAAGCGCGGCATTGAGCAGCAGATAAAGAACTGCTGATGAGCGCGGAATACATCGTGGCCCACGGAAATCCCGACGTGATTTTGTGCGAACGCGGAATCCGCACTTTTGAAACAGCCACGCGCAACACCTGCGATATTTCCGCGATACCGGTGCTGAACGAACTGACCCACTTGCCAGTCCTGCTTGATCCGAGCCACGCAACCGGAAAACGGAGTTTGGTGCCGGCTGTGGCTCGCGCAGGCGTGGCGATTGGGGCCGACGGACTGATCGTGGAAGCGCACCCGGCGCCCGAGAAAGCGATCAGCGATGGCGCGCAGTCTCTCGACCTGAAGCAGTTCGCAAGAATGATGGAGGAATTGAAGCCGTATATCGCGCTGTGGCAATCGGCGAGAGAGAAAGAATTGGCTTCGGCGGCCACGCGGTAGCTAGAGGTTTGTTAGAGAAAAGCGGATTCCTCGCGTTGCTCGGAATGACGGCCTCAGGCTCCCGCCGCTCAGTGGGAAATCGAACTCGTCGCGACCCGCACGGCGGTCTCAGATAACGCGACACGCGGAAAGTGATTGGCGTTTATCACCGCGCTAGCTTCTGTCGACGCACCACCATAATTCAGCGCGACGGCAAGGTCATCACCGCGAAGCACTCCCAGCGAATTGCCGCCAGGAATGACCGCGTCGTCCTCCAGCAACTGGCCATCTGTGCGGGGCTCCATCGCGGCAAGAAAGGGCAGCTTTCCATCCGGAATGCCTCGACAAGATTCCCTTTGAAGGTGCCCAGATTTGATGCAGATCGACAATTGCTGGCATAGTCTCCGCAATGGGAGAACCACAAAATCGCACCAGAAACCGTCACCTGCGCGGCAACCGCGGGGTGGGCTGCGGAATCGGCGTCGAGCGCCTTCTGAACGTCGGGTGAACCCTTGCTGTAGGAAAACGATGATAAATTTGCGCAAATCGTTTTTCAGAGCGTTGCGAAGCTAAGTGGCATCAATTGCCCATTTTCCATGGTGGTGGCGTTGGAAGTTTGGAAGAATTCCACTGGCATACCGTGCCTTTCGCGCAAATGCGCCTGGCCTGTTGAAGCGCTGCGTGTTTTCCTGACACGAGCTGAGAACTCCGGGAACGACTACTGGACCGTAACAGCAGTTTATAGACTGCATTCGGATCCGTTCCTTCTCTGATCAGAAGAGAACACTTTTGCGATACATCGGTCAATACAAATCGCCCCGTACCGTGAAGTGAAAATATGCTGATCGATCGCGCCATACCAGTACGCAATCAGCTGTTACAGTCCACTAGGACGCGATAGAAGGGGTTGAGAGGAAACGCGGGAGTGGAAAGCCCGGGAGCAGCCGATGCTTGCAAGTGATTGGAGCAAGGCTGCCAGGGGCCGCCATCCGGATTTTCCGTACTCAATAATTACAGAAGACACCGGCGAAGTTGGACACAAGATCCTTTCCCGCAACGGCAAGCTTAAGGACGAGCACCTGTCCGCTCGAGTGGAATGAACCGCCCGTAGCGGTCTTGGCCTCCAGCTGGGGATGTTCCGGAAGAAAGTGTGTGACTTGAGAGACCAATCCAGTGGAGGACAAGGTTTTTTCTACATAATTTCGTTCCAGATCGATGTCCGGATCAATTTTGTGTGTGACGCCGTTGTTTCGTTGATCTCGTTCAAATCCAATATCGTGCGTTGCTGCGCCGACCCAGAGTACCTGTCCGTTCACGGTGAACGGGGCTTTCCACACGCGTAGGTGATTGCGCGAAGCCACTACTGCAATAGGCTCGGCGTGAGCCCATCCGTAATCCTGCTGGCGATCGAAAAGATAAAGAGGGCTCATCGGCATGGTGAGGTAAGACTCTTTAGAGACGCTGGCGAGGACACCCGCCAATATGGTCCCCTTTATGTCGGGATCAACTTTCACCCAACCGGCAGTGGTGAAAACCTGTTTCATCTGGTTTTCCGTGCCGAGGATCACAAAGTTGACCATGTCGCCGGGATTGCCTTCCTTGTCCGAGATACGGCGAGGAATCTTGTTGAAGAGCGCCTTATCGATACCCGGAATAGTGTCGACCACGCGAGCAATTTCACGAGGCGTCGTGTCAGAAGACGCAAAGACCTCGACCTTTACCTTGTACCAGCCCTCGCCGGTGTCGCTGCCCGATTGATTGATTCCAATGGCGAGCTTTCCGCTAATGGGCGCAACGATTTCTTTTTTCGGACCGAGTAGAAAAGGCTCCGCCACATCGGCATCGCCGATCCTGGCAATTAAAGCGCCCCGTCCTTCGGTGTTAAGTGGCAGAACGCGTAGGAGGTCCTTGAACCCACGGGGAAGCCCTTCGGGTCCGTTCTCGGTTTTGGCATCCGAGTAACGAAGTTTGCCTTCGGCAGACACGACGATTCGCTGGCCCGGTTCCACAGTGATGCCGGTGTCCGTCCAAATCGAACTCCCCGCGAGCGTGAACGCTTTTGAAAAGAGGCGCGAACCAGACTGAGCCATTGTTTGGGCAGGGCTCGTCACGGTTTGATCGCCAGGGGAGTTAGGCTGCGCTGGGGAAGTGACGCGATCTTCGCCGA
Organism: Candidatus Acidiferrales bacterium; assembly: GCA_963741365.1. Classification (GTDB taxonomy): domain Bacteria; phylum Acidobacteriota; class Terriglobia; order Acidiferrales; family UBA7541; genus Acidiferrum. The sequence goes on from CAVUHY010000018.1 coordinate 20,134, forward strand.
CAAGTTGTGCAAGCATTTGTATTGGCGTGAGGCCGGACGAAAGAAACACGGACGAGCCGACCAGCACTGCGGTTCGAAACTTTCGATTCATGAAGGCGTGCCTCCACCCGGGGAGCACAGCCCATTGGTAACAAAAGAATGCAGAGGAGGCAAGAGGCGCGACGGGCCAGCTAATTAAATCTGAATCGCGGGCAAGACTTTAGGGCAAGGCCACTGTTTCCTGGAAGTCGATCATCCAATGGGAAGTACAGAACGCGACAGGCGAGGAGCAGGGCGATTCCTTGACGGATAGAGAGGGCGCTTGTACATTGACAAGAGGCAGCGGCAGAGCGAGTTGTGAAGTAGTTTAGTTCACGGAAACCGCCCTGAATGCCTCAAAAGCCGGTACCCATTTTCCGCCTTTGCAACGAACTGCCGCGCTCTACAACCACTCATGAAGAGACGATTTCTCCCAATCAGTGTTGCGATTCTGGTGATACTGGGGGTATTTGCTCCCCGCACGCGGGCGCAGAAACCGAAAAAGAACCTCCCGCCACCGCCAGTGCAACGGGCGCCGAGACAAATAGCTCCTGTAACCAATGTTTCTGTCGACGGCAGCGAACCGATGTTCACGATCATGTGTGCTCTTTACGCGGCGGGGTTTGAAGCCGATATCAGCGCGGACAAGTGGACCACGTTTCGGGCACAAATGCGGGAAAAGACGCGCCAGCAGCAAGGCCCGGCGGTGGATGCAGTACGCGAATTTTACCAACAGCATCGCTTGAAGGATGTGGGAGCAATGTTGTCCCGCTACGTGTGGTTCGGCCTGGTTTCCGGTCCGGCGCCAAAATTCCAGCCGGTCTTGCGCCGGGATGAGCTGCCGCCAGAGGTGCTGGAACTGGAAGGGTTCAGCGAAATACTCTCGAGCTACTACTCGGAACAAAAGATCGGCGCACTTTGGAAGCAGGTGCAGCCGGAATACAACAGGACGATAGAACGGTTGCACGAATCGATTCAGCAAATCGTCCTGGTGTCCACGGCCTATTTGCGCGAGATGCCCGATTCCACCGGCCCTCGGACATTCACGATCGTGATCGAGCCTCTGGTGGGCCGCATCACCAACGTCCGTAATTATGGTGACCACTATTCCGTCATCCTGAGCGGTGGCGAAGATGTGCCCACCGATGTAGTACGCCACGCCTTTTTGCATTTCCTGCTCGATCCGCTGCCGCTGATGTATCCGCGCGTGGTGGTGGTGAAGCGGCCGGTATTTGAACTGGCGGCAAAGGCGCCGCAGCTTCCTCGAGACCTCCGCGAAGACTATTTTTCATGGTTTTCAGAATGCACGGTGCGCGCGGTGGAACTGAAATTAAAGAAAGCATCTCCGGGGGAAAAAGAAGCCGCGCTGCGAACTGATGACAGCGCTGGTTTGGTCATGGTGCGACCGGTCTTCGCGGCGCTGGCTGGGTTTGAAAAAAGTGAACCCTCGATGAAGATCTATTTCCCAGAGATGGTGCGCGCGATCGACGTGAAGACCGAGGAGGTCCGCGTGGGCGCCCTGGTTTTTGCAACTGCCGGGACACAAGTTGAGGCCGAAGCCGGAGCGCTGAGCAAAGAGGGTTTGGCCAAGCGCACTGCCGAATCCCTCACCACGGTCCCGAACGACCAGGAAGCGCTGAGCGCCTTGACCGAGGGAGAAAAACAGATCGCGGCAAAAAATGCCCGCGGGTGCGGAGACATCCTTCAAGACAGTTCTTGCGAAATATCCCGACCAGATACGGGCATGGTACGGACTGGGGCTGGTCGCGCTGCTGGATCATGACGGCGCGCGTGCCAGGGACGTATTCGGACGACTAACCACGGGAGAACATGCGGCGACGCAAGATCCCATGGTGCTGTCGTGGTCGCACGTTTATCTTGGGCGTGTGCTGGAAGACGAAGGTCAGGTTGATCGTGCGAAAAATGAATATCAGGAAGCGCTGAACGTTCAGGGCGCGCCGCCGCAAGCCCAGCAGGCGGCGAAACGGGCCTTGGAAAACTTGGAGACCAGGAAAGCGGCGGAGCGGCCGTAAATTTGGGAAGGAGATCGAGGGATGAAAAACAGAAATACAGCAATCTGGGCAGCAGGCGTGCTCGCGACGATGATAGGTGCGGCAGTAGCGAATGGGCAAGCTCCGACAAAACCTGCCACTACGAATCCCCCCGCTACGAATCCTCAGTCACCAGCAACAGGACAACCGGATAAAACGCCACAACCCACGGGGGCTCCATTGGCCCTGGACGCAGGAAAGCCGCCGGTTAACGCCGAAGAAGATGCAGCGATCAAGGCATTTCGCGACACGCCGATGAACGACGTCCAGAAAAAACTGCAAGCTGGCGATGATTTCCTGAAGAAATATCCGCAATAGCCGATATCGCGCGGAAGTCTATAGCTTTCAGGTGAAGGGTTATTTGGCTGTCGGGCAAATCGAAAAAATGCAGGCAGCAGGAGAGAAGGAGTTGGAAGCAGACCCGAACGATGCGCAAACCATGGCGATCATGGGATCATCTCTGCCAAGATCGTTGCCCAACAGTTTGACGGAAGAGCAAAAATTGAAATTGCTCTCCGAGGCGGAAGGCTATTCGAAGAAGGCGCTGGAATTGCTGCCGACTTTGACAAAGCCGAGCACAATTTCGGACGAGCAATTTCTTCAGGCTAAAAATCAGATTTCGGCCATGGCCTATGGCGGCTTGGGGCTGGTTTCGTTCCGCCGGGCTAAGTTTGCCGATGCGATCCCGAATCTGGAACAGTCGGCAAAATACGATCCGAATCCTGATCCGGTAATTTACTTCGTGCTGGGACTTTCCAACGAAAAAGCTGCGCATTTCGACGATGCGGTGACTGCATTCACAAAATGTGCGGCGATACAAAGTTCGCTGGCACAGACATGCAAGGCGGGCATCGAGGAAGCGAAGAAATTGGGTGCGACTCAATTGAGTGTGCCCAAGTAACAGATGCGATTTATTGAGTGGCGGTCCGCAATGAGTAAAGAGAATGTTTCCCGAGGATGATGACCGGCTGGTGGCTCGGCTCGGATATGAATTCCGAGACCGGATCTGCTCGAACGCGCCTTGACCCACAGTTCCGCGGTGCCTGAATTACGCGCGGCGCGTGGAGAAGAGATATCTTTTGCGGGTTCGGAAGTTCAAGACAATGAACGGCTGGAATTTCTTGGCGATGCGGTGCTGGAATTATTGACCAGCGAACACTTGTTGTTGAACTACCCAGAATGGTCGGAAGGCCAATTGTCGAAGAGCCGCGCACGAATCGTGAATGCGCATTCCCTGGAAATCAGCGCCCGACGATTGTGCCTGGGAGATCACCTTCGATTGGGAAGAGGCGAAGAGAAAACCGGCGGGCGAGAAAAACCGGCGCTACTGGCCGACGCATTCGAGGCGGTGGTCGCGGCAATTTACCTTGATGGCGGGCTAGTCCGGCAAGGCAACTGTTGGCGCGAACCGTATTTTTGCAGGCTCTGGAGAACGGGAGAGAATATTTCGGAGTCCGACCGCAAGAGCGCCTTGCAGGAATTTCTGCAGGGGCGAGGTGACCAGCCTGCCGAATATAAACTTGCGGGAGAGAGCGGTCCGGATCACCAGAAGACATTTCGCGTGGAAGTCTGGGTTAAAGGCGAGCGGATGGCCAGCGCCGAAGGCAGTACAAAGAAAGAAGCGGAGCAGAAAGCGGCGCGCAGTACGCTAGAGAAACTGTCATTGGCGGAGAACGCAAGAAAAGAAGTGAAGGAGTTTGATGCCCGATGAACTGATTTCGCCGGGGGTCGCGGTGGCAACGGTGGAACTGTCCGCACCCGCAACACTCAAAGAAGCGGAAGAGTCGCAAGCAAGTCAGACAACGATTTCGGAATACCTGGAGTCGCTGCTCGTGACCGTAATTCTTGCGCTGTTCGGCACCAGCTTCGTGGTGCAGGCTTTCAAGATTCCGTCGCCCTCGATGGAAAAGACGCTGCTCGTCGGTGACCACTTGCTAGTAAACAAATTTATATTCGGTGGCCGTGGACGTTGGTACGACAGAGCTTCTGCCTTACCGCGAATTGCAGCGCGGCGACATCATCGTTTTCAAGTTCCCCTATCAGGATCATCCTCATTTCGTGAAACGCGTGATTGGGTTGCCGGGAGACCACCTGAAAGTTGTGGATCAGCAGGTCTATGTCAACGGAAAAGCTTTGAACGAGCCTTACGTCGTCCACGACTCCGCGTTTGGAAATGATCCTTTGAACTACTCTTTTCCACCGGTGGGAAACCAGATATTACCTCTCGCCAGTGCAGCCGGAATGGGCACACGAGATTAAGAAATATATTCAGGATGACGAGATCGTCGTGCCTGCCGATAAATATTTTGCGATGGGAGACAATCGCGATCACAGTCTGGATAGCCGGTATTGGGGATTTGTGGATCGCGACGCCATCATGGGTCGGCCGTTCCTGATTTACTGGTCGGTGGAAGCCAACAGCAGCGGACTACGGGGAAACCTCGTTTGGGCAGCGAATCGTCGGGGTATTTGATACACTGCTGCACTTCCGGCGCGGACACGATGGTCGCGCATGCTGCACACTGTGCATTGAGTGAACTCGAGAAGAGAGAACTACCTTTTTCCCGGTGGTCTGAGAAACTCCCATCGAGATGAATCGATTGCGGAAATTTGGAAAGTGGGCCGTGCTGCTGGCGGCGCTGTTCGTAGCGGTGCAATTGAGCGCTTCATTTGCCTTGCGCACGAAGCGCATGCATACCTATTTGACTGCTCAGCTCGAACGATCCTTCGGGAGGCAGGTCCAGGTTGGCCAATTCTCGGTGCAACTGCTGCCGATCCCACGACTGGATATGGATGGCGTCACGGTCGGCGAAGATCCGTCATTCGGGAGTGAATATTTTCTGCGGGCAGAACGCATGCAGGCTAGTTTGGGATGGATGGGCCTGCTGCGCGGGCACTTTGCTCTGGGCACGATGAGTTTGACTCGGCCAAGTTTGATATTGGTACGGAATCCGGGTGGCCAGTGGAATCTAGAAGAGTGGCTTCCACACCCTACGAACAAACGCATTCCCGCCGGCGCGGCCTACAGCTCGCAACAAGCTACAGCCGGTCCCGGCAATTATCTGCAAAAAATAGAATTTGCTGACGGCCGCATCAATTTTAAGACGGGTAGCGAGAAACGGTCATTCGCATTCACTGACGTGACCGGCAGCGTAGAGCAGACTGGGCCGGGTCGCTGGCAATTAAAGTTACAGGCAAAACCATGGCGCAGCGGTGTCGTGCTGCAATCCGCCGGCATAGTGTACGTGCAGGGAGACGTGGCCGGAACTTCAGCGCGTTTGCAACCGGCACAAGTACAAGTTCACTGGGATAAAGCATCGTTGGCGGATTTGTTCCGGTTGGTCACCGGCAATGATTGGGGTGTGCGAGGCGAATTTGGGTTGGATGGAACGGCCAGCGTCGGCGTTACCGATGCCGGAGAAACAACACCTGTGCTCGGCCAGTGGAAGTACGAGTTGCAGGCGCGAGCATCGCAGGTGCACCGCTGGGACCTCACGGAGCGAAACGATAACCCGAAAGTGAGCGTGCGACTAAAAGGCGTTTGGGATTTGGCCGCACGCGAAGCTCGTGCGGAAGAGTTGAGCGTGGATCTTCCACACTCCAATATTCGTGGCACAGGACAATTTGGAACCGGCGCCAACGCTTCCTGGAGCGCGACCATCGATTCCGCGGCAGTGGACGGCCAAGATGTACTGGCGTGGTATCGGGCCTTTCAGTCAGATATTGCCGAAGGTTTGGCGCTCGACCAATTTTTCACTGGCAATGCTTTCGTGCATGGATGGCCGGTGCATTGGGAAGAAGCACAACTGTCAAGCGATGGCGGGCTTATTCATGTGCCAGGTCTGAAGGACCTGATTCACGTGGGCGCGTTATATGGAAGCGTACAGGATTATAGGTTGCACGTTGAGCCGGTGCGGCTGTCGTTGAACGCGGCAAAGGGCGAGACCAATTTCACTTCAAAAAATGAAAGGGTGGTCTTAAAACCACGTGACCTGCAGAACTGGGCGGAATTTCGGCTTGAGCATGACCTATCCTCCCGGAACGGATCGATTCGCGTGGACGGCCACGTCGATCGACCGGAAATCTATTTCAAGACGGTTCTGGCGCTCGGCCAGACGTTGAACCATGGTTGGGAGCTAGCGGGCGGAGTGAGCTGTTCTATGGAATTCGCCTGGCGTCATGGACTATTTGTCAACAACCGTTGGAATGGCTCGTTGCACTTTACGAAGGCGGAGATTCAGGCGGCAGGGTTGAATCAACCTATTGTGTTGGATGACGCGCGATTGGAGTGGAAGGCGGGGCTGCGGAATGCCACGATCAGTGCAGCCCAGGCATTTGGCGCGGCATGGTCTGGAACCGCAAACGAACTGGCGGCAGCGAACGAGGCGGACGTACCGCGATGGCAGTTCAAATTGCATGCGGATCATTTGGATGCTACGGATCTTGATCGCTGGGTGGGACCGCGTGCGCGGCCAAACTGGCTGCAGCGATTACTGCCTTCCTTGTTGGGAAGCTCGAATCCAGGCGGAAAACCCAGTGAACTGTTGCGACGCATTTCGGCCGAGGGCGAAATCACGGCGGACACGGTAAGCATCGAGAAAGTCAAATTATCGCGCGCTCAGTCGCGGATCAGCATACAGGATCTAAAATTGAAAATGAGTGATATAGAAGCGCAATGGGCCGGTGGAACGGTGCGCGGCTCCATGCAAGCCGAATTCTCTGCCACGCCCAAATATGAAATCCTCGCGCAAATTGACCGGGCCAATCTTGCGCAACTCCCATGGAAAGCCGGCTGGGCGGAGCGGTGGAATGGAAGCGCCTCCGGTTGCGTACGTCTCACGACGGCGGGAGTAGGCCGCGAGGATTTGCTGAATCAGATTGCCGGCCGTGGCGATATTCAATTCAGAAATGTGGAATTTCGAGGCTGGGATGTGGCAGGCAGTCTGGAAAGCGGTGCGCCGAGAGCAGGGGCATCTCGGTGGACAAGCGGCGAAGGGGAATTCACGGTAAAAGACCGCGGTTTAAATTTCGAGTCAGTGCAACTGGCTGGACCGAGTACCAAGTTGTGGCTGACGGGCTCGCTCGGATTCGCGAAGGAAGTATCTCTGACCTTTCGCGCGGCGCCCGGTGATGCAAATGGTGTATCCATCGGCGCTGATGTGCGTGTCTTGCAACTGAGCGGACCGCCGGAAACGCCGAAAGTGGCGGTGCGAAGCGTCAGCACGGTAAATCCAAAACTTTAGAAGAACTTAATTTCGAATAACGGGAGAATAGGGATGAATCGATGGCTGTTCGCCATGATTGTATTGCTGGTGTCATGTTCCGTACCGACGATCGCACAACAGCCGTTCACGTTGGAACAAATTTTGAGCGCACCGTTTCCCGCCGACCTGATCGCGGCAAAATCCGGTAATCGCCTGGCGTGGAGCGTGAACGAGCGGGGCAGGCGCAATATCTGGGTGGCCGAAGGGCCGGCGTTTAGCGCGCGCCAACTAACAAGTGACACCGAAGACGATGGCGCAGAGCTTTCGGAATTGGAGTTCACCGTCGACGGTAAAGCCGTGGTATGCGTCCGAGGTGAAGGGAAGAATCCCGCAGGGGACTACGCCAATCCAACGAGCAATCCAGAGGGAGTGGAGCAAACGATCTGGCTAGCGCCCTTCGGCGGCGCAACGCCAGTAAAGATTGATGCTGGCCATTCTCCACACATTTCTTCGCAAGGAAAGATCGCCTATGCGCGCAATGGACAACTTTGGATTGCCGGAACGGGAATAGGAAACGCCGACAAGCCAAAACAAATTGTGGTGCGCGGAAAAAATCAGCCCATGGATTGGTCTGCAGACGGAACGAAACTGCTGTTCGTTTCCGATCGGGGCGATCATCATTTTGTAGGAGTTTACGATTCTTCTGAGCATACCGTTAAGTTCCTTGCGCCTTCAGTGGATTCCGACGGAGATCCAGTCTGGTCGCCGGATGGCTCGAGAGTGGCTTTTGTGCGTCAGCCAGCGGTTCCGCGAGATACGCCGGAGGGATACTTCATTCAGCCGGACAGGCCGCATCCGTGGGCAATCTGGGTGGCGAATGCCCACACCGGCGAAGGGCACGAAATCTGGAACAGCGGAACGGAAATGCACTCATCGTTTCCCTATATGGCCGATGACACGGGCGGTGGTGTGCTGAGTTGGGCGGTCAACGACACACTGATCTTTGCCAGTGAAGCGGATGGATGGCAGCACTTGTATGCTCTGCAGGCGGATGGAGGTGCGGCGAAGTTGCTCACGCTGGGGAAGTGCGAGGTGGAGCAGTGGAAGTTTGACCGCGACCGCAAAAACATTCTGTTCAATTCCAATTGTGGCGACGTCGACCGACGGCACATCTCGTTCGTTAACGTAAATGGTGACGCGCCAGAGCAGCAATTGACAACAGGGGACGGAGTGGAATGGAACGCGGTGTTCCTCGGTGATGCCGGGAAGTTTGCCTACATCGGTTCTGGTGCGACCCATCCGGGACAAGTTTTTTTGCGAGATCTTGACCCAAACAAGCAGGCAATGCAAGTTTCGCCGAAGCTTCCAAATACCTTTCACTCTGAAAATCTGATCGTGCCGCAGCAAGTTGTATTCAAAGCTGCCGACGGCCTGGAGATTCACGGACAGTTGTTTATGCCCAAAAATCTCAAGACGGGAGAAAAGCGCCCAGCCCTGATCTTTCTGCACGGCGGGTCGATGCGGCAGATGCTGCTTGGATGGCATTATATGTATTACTATGCGAACTGTTACGCCATGAATCAGTATCTGGCGAATCGGGGGTATGTGGCCCTGGCCATCAACTACCGCAGCGGGATCGGCTACGGCAGGGCGTTTCGCGAGGCGCCCGGCCGCGCTGGACGAGGCGCTAAGGAATACCAAGACGTTGTAGCGGCCGGCAATTATCTGCAATCGCGTGCCGATGTGGACCCGAAACGCATCGGATTGTGGGGCGGGAGCTACGGCGGATATCTGACGGCGCTTGGACTCGGCCGCAATTCGGATTTGTTTGCGGCTGGCGTGGATATGCACGGCGTGCATGACTGGCCGACGGACAACTGGGAAGGTAAGAATATTTCTGTGGAGATGACGAAGCTGGCGCACGACTCTTCTCCCGTGACAGCTGTCGATACGTGGAAATCCCCAGTGCTGTTCATTCATGGGGACGACGACCGGAACGTAATTTTTTCGCAGACCGTTGATCTCGTAGCCCGTTTGCGCGCCAAAGGTGTGCATCTGGAACTTTTGGTCTTCCCCGACGATGTCCATGACTTTCTATTGAATCGGAATTGGCTGAAAGCGTATCAAGCTTCGAGCGATTTCTTTGACCGGCAATTCCAGATGCCGCCAAAATGATCAAGACACGAACTGTGTGCACAACGAAAGCGAGACGTGCGCGTTGTATCGTCGCGATAACGACGCTCCTGGCGACCTCGCCTCTTGGTGCCAGGCCGCGCGAACAAAATAGCAAGTTTCTTCCTGATCTCAAGACAGATCAATCCATCGTCTACGAGCTTCATGGCCGGGTGCAGCGACACGTCAAAACGGAGAGCCGCGTCGCAAGCATCCTGCAACCGCACGAGACCAAGCTGGAATTTTCCGGGCGGTTAAAACTCAAGATTAAGAAATCGAAGCTTGAGAACGGGCGGCCCGTCGTGCGCGCGACCGCTGAATTTGAGTATTCCAATAGCGAGCCAAAAGCGCCTGCGGCGGAAAAACCCATCGTCGAATTTACGATCGATGGCAGTGGGCAAGTGAAGGAGCTTACGGGATTGGACAATCTCGATCCGCTCGGGCGCATCGCATGGCAGTTCTGGATTTCGCGCTTCGCGTTTGGTTGGACCCTGCCGGCGAGGGATTTGAAACATGGAGCAAAATGGAAAAGCGAGGAACCGGAGAACAGTCCCGCACCAATTGCTCGTTTGACTTGGGAACGGGAAACTACGTACGGCGAGAACGCCGCGTGCCCCGTCTTCCCGGCGGAAACGTGCGCGGTGTTTTATACCAGTGCGCGCTTGAAGCAGAAATCCCCGGCAAAAGACACCACGCCTGATGACTACAAACTTCGTGAGCTGAAGACCAGCGGTACGGCCAACGGAACCAACGAAAGCTTTGCGACCATTTCTCAACAAACGGGACTCGCGGTACGCGGGTCCGAAGATGTAAAACAATCGATGAATGTAGTGATTGTGAAAGCCGACGAATCGAATGGTGTGAAGTACACGATTGATGCCGTAAGCCATTTCGAAATGCTCCTGGTGCCGGCAAGCGCCCCCCCGGCGCCATAATTGGTGGAATCCGTCAATTTAAGGGAATCTCGCCGCGACATCGCGATTTGACCGCTGCGATATAATAGATATTTCGACTTTCACCGTCAGGGCCTTCAGGAGAGACCTGGGATGGAATTCAAACTGCACAGTGGATATCAGCCACGCGGCGATCAACCCACGGCGATCGAACAGCTTTACCGCGGACTCGACGCCGGTGAGAAAAATCAGGTCCTTCTGGGCGTGACGGGATCCGGCAAAACCTTCACGATGGCGAAAGTAATTGAACAGGTCAATCGCCCCGCTTTGGTGCTGGCACATAACAAAACACTCGCCGCGCAGCTTTACCACGAGTTCAAAAGCTTCTTTCCCGAAAACGCCGTTGAATATTTTGTCAGCTACTACGATTTTTACCAGCCGGAAGCTTACGTCCCCGCGGCCGACATGTATATCGACAAGGAAGCCACCATCAACGATGAGCTGGATAAATTGCGGATGAGCGCGACGCGTTCGCTGTTTGAACGCCGCGACGTAGTCATCGTCGCCTCGGTCTCCTGCATCTACGGTATCGGATCGCCCGAAGCGTATTACGGAATGTTGGTCATGGTAGAAAAAGGCCACCAGACATCGAGGGAAGCGCTGTTGCGGCGATTCGTGGATATGCAATACGACCGCTCTGAGGATTTGCACCGCGGCACGTTTCGCGTGCGCGGCGACATCATTGAGATTTATCCGACGTATGAGGACCAGGCCTACCGGTTTGAGATGTGGGGCGAGCAGATCGACACCATCCGGCAGTTCGATCCGTTGACCGGCGAGATTCGCAGCGGCCAGGAGAATCTGTCGCGGGTTACGATTTTTCCAAAAACCCATTACGTGATGCCGCAGGAGCAGCGGGATCGCGCGATTGTGGGCATCCAGGAAGAACTGGGGTGGTGGAAGAAGGAGTTGGAGAAGCAAGGCAAATTTGTGGAAGCGCAGCGCGTCGTGCAGCGCACCATGTTTGACATCGAGATGATGCGTACCATCGGCTATTGCCACGGTGTCGAGAATTACTCGCGGCATCTGAGCGGACGGCTGCCGGGCGAAGCTCCACCGACGCTTTTGGATTACTTGCCTCAGGACTATATTTTGTTTGCCGATGAATCGCATGTCAGCATGCCGCAAGTCCGAGGCATGTACCACGGGGATCGTTCACGGAAACAGACGCTGGTAGATTATGGATTTCGCATGCCCTCGGCACTTGATAACCGGCCCCTCACATTTGAAGAATTCGAACATCGCCTGAATCAGACGATTTATGTTTCCGCCACGCCCGGCCCGTATGAATTGACCAAGGCTGGCGGCGTGATTGTAGAGCAGGTGATTCGCCCCACCGGGTTGATCGATCCGCAAGTGGAGGTCCGGCCGGTGAAAGGGCAGGTCGACGATTTGCTCGAAGAGATTCGCATCCGCTCGGCAAAACGGGAACGCGTGCTGGTCACCACGCTGACAAAACGTATGGCCGAGGATTTGAGCGAATACTTCTCGGAAATCGGCGTAAAGTGCCGCTATCTTCATGCGGAAGTGGAGACGCTGGACCGTATCAAGATTCTTCGCGATCTGCGGCGTGGCGAGTTTGACGTGTTGATCGGCATCAACTTGTTGCGCGAAGGGCTGGACCTGCCGGAAGTATCATTGGTAGCGATTCTCGACGCGGACAAGGAAGGCTATCTGCGCAGTGCGACTTCATTGATTCAGACCATGGGACGATGCGCTCGTCACATCGAGGGCCGGGCGATTTTGTATGCCGACCGACACACGAAGTCCATGAACGAGGCCATAGGAGAAACGAATCGCAGGCGCGCGAAGCAGGAGGCCTACAACGCCGAGAACAACATTACACCCTTCTCCATAATCAAAAGCGTGGATATGGAATTGGCGCGCATCGTGGAAGCGGATTACGTGACGATACCGCTGGACACCACGGAACTGGATGCGGCGGTCTCAAACGTGAAATCCGAAAAACAACTCGCGGAATTGCTGCAGCAGTTGGAAACACAGATGCGCGAAGCGGCGAAGAAATTCGAATTCGAGAAAGCAGCGCAGCTGCGAGACCGAATCCGCTCGTTGAAGCAGCAGGACTTGGCCGGTGCATTCGGTAAAGCGGATGGTGGAGAGGCGGAAGTAGAGAAGTCCGCTTGAGTTCATTTTTCGGAGCGCTCCGTATTCAGAAACTTTTTACACCGCGCCGCGGCGAAGCTTACCTAGTGGGTAGAATGTACCTCGCCAGAAAATGCCCCCCTGTTTAAGCGTGATGGCAGTAGACCTTGCCAGCATATATATGAAGATGATTGCCGCGAGTGGCAACGTAAACGCGTAGATCGGCAAAATTCCCATGACCGTGTCGACCACCATCAAGAAACCCAATGGGATCATCAACGCGGCGCCTGCAATCAGCCGCACCCACCCGTGTCCAAAAACGACGCCAAATAACGGCGCGACGTTGAAGGTGAACAGCGCGGCGATTTGGAGCGCCACACGAGAAAGCTTGAATTGTGCACCAGCAAAAAAGTTTTTCTCCACGCCACGAATGAGATTTTTGAACCCGGCGTGCCAGCGGACGGACACGAAATCGGGAGCAAAGGCCACGCCGGAGCGGAATCCGTCTAGCTTGAGTATTTTGCCCAATTTCACATCGTCGAGGACTTCTAAAGCCAACCGGCGGTGCGTTCCGCACGCTTCGTAGGCGAAGCGGCGAGCCATCTGAAAAGCGCCCACACCGACATACGCGCGCGAGTATGGATTGGTGACCCGGTGCGGCTGAATGGCGAGATTGAACGACATGCCAAAAAAACTGACAATCACCTTTTCCCAAAACCCGACCATCTCCATGCCGATGAAAAGTACCAGATGGTCTAGATTGCGAAAGCGTAGCATCGTTGCGCACCGGCGCAGAGTGTCTGGCTGAAAGCGAACGTCAGCATCGGTAAACAGCAGCCACTCTCCCGTGGATACTTCGTACGCTTTCTGCAGAGCATGCGGCTTGCCGAGCCAGTCTGGCGGCAAGGCTTTGATGTGTACAACTTTTAACCGAGGATGCACGGAGGCAAAATCGTCGAGGATGCGAGGAGTGGCGTCCTGCGACCGGTCGTCAACGGCAATGATCTCCAGGTTGGGATAATCGATGGCAATTAGTGTCGCGAGAGCAGCGGGAAGTTTCTCCTCTTCGTTAAGTGCGGCAAAAATTAGCGAAATACGGGGGCAATCCGAGTCACGCGACGGTACGAAGGATTTCAGCCAGGGCAGTCGGACAGCGCCAATAATCGTTTGCAGTCCAAAGGTCAGCCAAAAAAGTGTAATTATGGCGAAAAGAACCATCCCGACGGTATGCATGATTGGTGTCGAACGGCAGCCTCAAGGTATCCTAGCATGGATGATAAAAACGCTTTCGATCGTCGGTGCGGGGCGCCTGGGACGAACACTGGGCCGCTGCTTGCGCGAACTGGGCTGGAAAATTGGCATCCTCCCAGGGCGCACGCTGGCGAGAGCAAGGAAGAGCACACAGATTATTGGCGTAGGCCGCGCGCATGTAGGAATCACTGCCGAGTTGGCGGCAAGCGGCACGATTTTGCTGACAGTGCCGGATGATGCCATCGCGATAGTTGCGCATGAACTCGCGTGCGTAGGCGGAGAATCATTACGCGGATCGATCGTTCTGAATAGCAGTGGAGCGCTGGATGCGGGTGCGCTTGCTGCTGTTCGAAATTGCGTAGCACATGCTGGCTCCATGCATCCACTGCGGACTTTCAGTGGCGTGAATTATCCACCGCTTGAAAGAAGAGTGTTTACTATTGAGGGAGACGATAAGCCTGTAAAATTCGCGCGATGCATAGCACGTGAGCTGGGCGGCATTCTTTACAACGTCTCGAAGAAAAAGAAGGTGATCTGTCACGCTGCCGGTGCCTTTGCGTCAGGACCCGGTGGCGCTAGAAGAGACCTGATGAACACCGGGATGAGGCGAAATGAACCGGTGCGGGTACTGGTGCCATTGACGCGCCAAGTGCTCGAGAACTACGAGAAACTGGGTGCGCAAAAGGCGAGGACCGGGCCGCGTTCTCGCGGTGACTATGGAGTCGTGTCCGTCCACGAAGACGCCTTCGCGAAGTATCAGCTGGAGTTTTTGGAGACGTGTCGAGTGCTGTGTCGACAAGCAGCCCGGGTTTTATCGTCAAACCGAGAAGTCGTGCTTGGCGAACTGGACAAGATCTCAGCAAATCTGCGATTTTCAATCAGGGCCAAAGGGGAATCAGCTTGAGTCGACTTCAAATACCAATTCGCAGCAGCAAACTCCAAAACGGATTGCGAGTCGTAATCGCTCCCGATGCAACCGCCCCGGTAATCACCGTGGGAATTTACTACAAGATCGGTTTTCGCCTGGAACCGCAAGGGCGCAGCGGATTTGCACACCTGTTTGAACACATGATGTTTCAGGGATCAGAAAATGCGCCGAAGATGCAGCACATCAAGCTGATCAATTCTAGCGGTGGCGTGCTGAACGGCTCGACCATGTACGACGTGACGAATTATTACGAAGCTGTTCCCTCGAACGCCATTGAACGTGTGCTATGGCTCGAAGCAGATCGTATGCGGGCGCTGAAGGTGGATGACGAGAACTTGCGTAATCAACGAGACGTGGTGAAAGAAGAAGTTCGCGTCAACGTCTTGAACCAGCCCTACGGCGGATTTCCCTGGCTCGATATGCCTCCCGTGGCGTTTCGCAATTGGGCGAACGCGCACAACTTTTATGGAGACTTCGCCGACCTCGACGCCGCGAATCTGATCGACGTGCAGAAATTCTTCAAAACCTATTACGTGCCTAACAACGCGGTTCTGCTTCTCCTGGGCGACATAAAAATAGAAGAAGGAGAAGCGCTCGCGAAGAAATACTTTGCGGACATTTCCGCGGGTGCGCCACCTCCCTTTGCCGACCCAGCC
The DNA here is from genome assembly GCA_963741365.1 of Candidatus Acidiferrales bacterium. Classification (GTDB taxonomy): domain Bacteria; phylum Acidobacteriota; class Terriglobia; order Acidiferrales; family UBA7541; genus Acidiferrum. The sequence goes on from CAVUHY010000018.1 coordinate 35,470, forward strand.
GAGCCTCCGCAACAGGAAGAGCGGCGCGGGCAGGTCGACGAGAAATTTGGAACCCTGCCCGCGATAGCCATCGGTTATGTCATGCCACAACGGCGGACGCCGGAATGGTGCGCCATGGCCTTGCTCGATCAGGCGCTGCATGGTGGGCGCGTGGGCAGGCTCTACCGCGAACTCGTGCTGGAAAAACAAGTGGCTGTGGAAGCCGATGGCGGTATCGACGATATTTTCGGCTACAATGGGCCGACGCAGATGACCACGCGCATCCTGCACAAACCCGAATACACCAGCGAGGATGCGTTGAAGTCGTTCGACGCTATTGTTGGCGAAGTTCGCCAACATGGCATCACCGAAGCCGAATTGCAGCAGATCAAGGTGAAATGGCGCTCCGATTATTATTCGACGCTGGAAGGCGGTCGGGGTGGATATATGCCGCGCTACGGATTGATGCATCTGCTCGCGTGCTTCACCTTGTTCGATAACGATCCGCAGCTTGTGAACACCATATTGGACGGCTTTCTTGCGGTGACGCGGGAGGAGGTTCACGCGGCGGCGAAGAAATATCTGTTGCCCGAAAATCGCGCCATCGTGTTCCGCACGCCGGCAAAAACCGGCGAGAAGGAGGCGGCGTGATGGCTACCACGGCGGCAGAAATTTCCAAGTTGGTGCCAGGGCTGGGCGACGAGAGGCCCGTAGTTTGGCCGAAGCGCACACGTCTGCGTTTGCCAAACGGCTTACAGATCGTGCTGGCTGAAGCACATTCCATCCCGAAGTTTCATGGCGAATTATGTTTCCGTGCGGGGAACGCGTCGGTGGCCGACCGCTCGTCCTGCCTGGCGGAGATGACCGCAACGCTGGTGCGAACCGGCACCAGCAAGCGTGCCAGCCGGCAGATCGAAGAGGATTTGCGACGCCTCGGCGCAGATTTGGGAACGAACGCGGGACAGGACACCAGCGCCATTTCGTTCGCAGGATTAAGCGAATTCGCCGAACCCATTCTGCAGTTGGTGAACGAACTGGCGCGCGAGGCTTCTTTTCCAGAGGCGGAACTCGAGCGGGAACGCCGCCAAAAACTCGAAGAAGTAAAACTGGAACGCACCTCGCCGGGATTTCTCGCGAGCGAACGCTTGCGCAAGGCTTTATTTGGCGAACATCCCTATGCCCAGGTGTCGCCCAGCGAAGCGCAAGTGGTCGCGTACAAGCGCGACGATTTGCGAGCGGTCTACCGTGAAATCTACACCCCGGAAAATGCGTTGCTGATGATGGTTGGCGATTTTGATTCGCAGGTTATGTTGAAAACCATCGAAACCGTTTTTGGTGGCTGGACAGGGAAGAAGCCAGAGCTAAAGACCTCCGCTGCTCCTCCGGAGCTCCGCGGCCGGCGCATTTATCTGGTGCACAACCCGGGTTCGGTGCAGGCGCAGATTCTGGCCGGCTGCCACGCGATCACGCGAAAGCATCCGGACTGGATGCGCTTGGGGTTGACGAACAGTTTGTACGGCGGAGCCTTCAATTCCCGCCTGGTCATGAATATCCGCGAAGACAAAGGCTACACCTACAGTCCGCGGAGCAGCGCGAATCCGCTTAAGCAGCACGGCTATTTCACCGTGTCCGCGGCCGTGCGCAACGATGTAGCAGCAGCGTCGTTGACGGAAATATTTTACGAAATGGATAAATTGCGCTCCGTGCTGGTGCCTGAAGCGGAACTGGCTGATGCGCAGAATTACATTACGGGCGTCTTCTCGATGAGCCTGGCCACCCAGGAAGGACTGCTGTCGCAATTCTCAACCGTGGAACTAAACGAGTTGCCTGTGGACTATCTGGAAACCTACCGGGAGAAAATTCGCGCGCTCACGTCGGCGGATTTGCTCATCACCGCAAGAAAATATTTCGATTCCGCCAACATGCAGATTGTAGTGGTCGGAGATCTTACGCAGATCGAAGAACAAGCTCGCTTGTTCGGCGAATTGGAAGCCTACGACAACCAGGGAAATCGCTTAGACTAGCTAAGATTCCCTTGTTTTTGTCGTTGCGGCCGCCAACCGAAGCATTATTATTATCTTAGAGCAGCGCTTTGCTTAGTTTGCCTTCTACTAGCCCTCCTCTGCGAACTTCAGGTTCTGGCCAAGAAGAAGCCTCCCTGCATCCCGTGAATTTAAACGCGGCTAACAGTGCCGAATTGTAACAAGTAACCCGCATTGGGCCGTCTGCGGCAGATAAGATTTTGCAGATGCGGAAGTCCTATGGCGCGTTCAAGAGCGTCGACGATTCGCTCGCGATCAGGAGATTTAAGAGCACAGCAGGGCTGCCCGGACCAGATTAGAATCGAAGAAAAGCCTACAGGCGTTGGTGCGTGGGCTTGTTAGACGAGAGATTGAGCGGCACCTGATCGGCAATGCGAATGCCATAGCCTTCGAGCGCGACCACTTTCTTCGGATGGTTCGTCACGACGCGAATATCTTTAAGCCCCAGGTCTATCAGTATCTGCGCGCCGATCCCGCTTTCATGCTGCACCATGCGCTGGCGCGCGGGTTCGCGATCGAGCTGGCCTCGCGAATGGAAATGAATCTGCGGTAGCGTGCCGGACGTTTCGGGCGCGTCAATGGAAAAGCCGCGGCCGGTGTGATGCAGATAGAGAAATGCGCCACGCCCTTCTTCAGCAATTTTTTCAAGCGACTTGGCTACAAGATCAGGACAGTCGCAAGCCAGCGAACCAAACACGTCGCCGGTCAGACAGTGAGAGTGCACCCGAACCAACGGCGGTGCAGCTCCCGAAAGTTCACCGCAAATCAGTGCTATGTGCTGGTCGTGATCGACATCGCTGGCATACGCAATCATGCGAAACTCGCCAAAACGCGTGGGCAGCACAGCCTCCGCGATTCGGCGCACGTAGCGTTCATGGTTCATGCGGTAACGAATTAGGTCCGCGACCGTAAGCATCTTGAGATCGTATTCGCGGCAAAATTCCAGCAATTGCGGTACGCGAGACATCGTGCCGTCCTCATTCATGATTTCGCAAATCACGCCGGCAGGATTCAGCCCCGCAATGCGCGCGAGGTCGACGGAGGCCTCGGTCTGCCCGGCGCGGACCAACACGCCACCATTTCGCGCCCGAAGTGGGAACATGTGACCTGGCCGCGCAAGATCCTGCGGCCGCGTTTTGGGGTCGATGGCCGTAAGAACTGTGATGGCACGGTCTGAAGCGCTGATGCCAGTGGTGACGCCAAGCTTTGCGTCGATCGCCTCTGTGAACGCGGTCCCGTGAACGGAGGTGTTAATCGCCGACATGAGAGGAAGATTGAGCTCCTCGCAACGCTGCTCGGTAAGGGCGAGGCAGATCAGCCCGCGGCCGTACTTCGCCATGAAATTGATGGCTTCCGGCGTGATCTTCTCCGCCGCCATGGTCAGGTCGCCTTCGTTTTCGCGGTCCTCATCATCCACGAGGACGATCATGCGCCCCTGGCGAATTTCTTCGACCGCTTCTTCGACGGTGCAGAATGAGTTGGATGTCGAATTCATGGCCAAGTCGACTCTCCCTAGTATACCCACACTCGACTTGCCGGGTGAAAGAGGACCGCGGCCTGTTGCGCCCGCATAGCAAATCGCCTTCTACTTCAGGGAATTGCCTGGGCCGCCGACGGGATGAATGCGCGGCAAGCGATCCTCCACAGCCGGAAGTGGAGGGAACGTGGCGTGAGGCTCGGTCTGATACCAATAGGCCACGGAAAAGTAATTGTCCGAACGCACGTTGGCATGGCCGTGTTCGATCGATGCCTTGAACGAGGTTGTAAATGGAATGGGTGAATCAAGATGAAATCGATATAGCGAAGAGCGGCTCCCAGCTTTTTCCTCACCAACCACCGGCGCGCCAAATAGTTCGTACGCGAAGGGCTTCCCGCCAAAATCGTAGGCGCCGAGAAAATAATCTTCCGAACCGGTGCCGGTGACAACAGGGTCCGGCGCGCCATCCACGAAAAACATGTCGTCGCCTTCGCCCCACCAAAAATCCTGGTTTTGCAGAACGGACATGGTGACGCCGACAAAGTGGCCGCGGCCGGTGGTTTCGAGCCACACGAAATTATCTTCGCCGCGCAAATTCTTTTTGCCTTCTATGGACGGATCGCCATTGTCCTTCCATGGGGATGTGACCCCCTTCGCCGGAGTCAGCTGCCTGTATTGCGCGTGAAAGTAGAAGGTCCCGGCCGCCAGCGGTTTGTCGAGCCTCTGAAAATCGATGTTGAAATAAAACGCGTCGACCTTTTCTGTACCCATGTTGTCGACGGTAATGCGAGCATGCTTCTGAAACGACATGGGGAAAAACGAATTCAGGCCGCGATTGGGCGCGACAGCCAGCGGTGCGGATTGGTATGTGAAATATTCGCCAAGCCCCAATCCGAAAAAATCGCCGAGAGGTGTTTCTACACTGGGCGTGGTTTCGCTATCCCAGTACATCCGCAGCACGATTTTCTTCAGGTGGTAGGCCTCGTGGTCGGCTAGCGTAAACCACATGTGCGTAATGGTTGCCGGGCCGTCCTTGTCAAGCAAAGTGAGGGTTTCGCCCGGTGGAATTACGCGAAAGTCCGCATTCCCTCCGGACCGGTCGAAGCTCGAAGATCGCTGCTGCGTATAATTACGCCGCTCTGAAAGATTGGACAGCCAATCCTGAGTCTGTGCGGATGCAAATGGTGACGCGACAGTAGCAAGTGTCAGCAGGAGTAAAAAGGCGCCCATCAGCAACGAACTTTGCATCATTGGTCGTACTCCCTTCTTTGCTTTCGGCATCAATAGCAAACGCATTCTTGTGCAAGCACGTGAACAAAGCAAGCGTTTGCAGGAGCCCTTACATCGAACCGGCGCCATTTGCCTGAGGGCTTCAATCTCCATTTCCGCGCCGAAGGTCCAACGCATCGAAGAAAGCAAATCCGGGCACCCAAAACTGCGTCTCAAAGGGTAAGAGGATCGAGGAAGAAAAGAGCCTAGCGGAGGAACGGAATTAGAAAGTGATATACTGCCGCGCCAATCAGCGCTGCACCAGGAATCGTCAATACCCATGCCCACACGATATGGCGTGTGACCCCCCAGCGAACCGCGGTAAGCCGGTGAGATGCTCCTACGCCCACTATGGCTCCAGTGATGGTGTGCGTGGTGCTTACGGGAATGCCAAATCGTGCAGTACAGAATAGAGTGAGGGCCGCGGCCGTTTCGGCGGCAAATCCGCCGAAGGGCGTCAGCTTCGTGATGCGTTGACCCATTGTCTTGATAATGCGCCAACCGCCAGCCATCGTCCCTCCGGCCATGGCTAGATGGCAGCAAATGATCACCCAATACTCAACTTTGTAGGTCTTCATCAAGCCGCCCGCGACCAATGCGGCGGTAATGATGCCCATTCCTTTTTGTGCGTCGTTAGTGCCATGCCCCAAGCTGTAGGCCGCGGCGGAAAACAACTGCAGGCGGCGAAACCAGCGATCAACTCTCTTTGGGCGTTGGTCTTTGACGATCCAGGTAGTACCGATGGTGACAAGAATAGCCACGACGAAGCCAACCACCGGTGAGAGAAAAATGAATATGACCGGCAATTTCCAACCGGAGAGGATCAACGTTTTGAAGCCGGCGTGCGCGACGGCAGCTCCGCCATACCCACCCATGAGGGCGTGCGAAGAACTAGTAGGAAGTCCCAGCGTCAGGGTAATCAGATTCCATACGATGGCGCCGAGGAGGCCCGCGAGTAACACCTTCTCGTCGACCATTTCGATGAGGACTAGTCCCTTGCCAATTGTGCCCGCAACGGCGGTACCGAATACGAACGCGGCGACAAAGTTCCAGAACGCTGCCCACAGGACGGCTCGAAACGGAGACAACACCCGCGTCGAAACCACCGTGGCGATGGAATTCGCCGCGTCGTGCCAGCCATTGGAAAATTCAAAGGCCAGCGTCAGGAAAATGGTGACGATGACGAGTGTAAATCTATCCACGGGGATCAGGCGTTCTTCAAAATGACACTCTCAATAACATTAGAGACGTCTTCACACTTGTCGACGGCGGTTTCGATGACCTCGAAAATTTCCTTCCATTTGATGATCTGGACAGAATCTCGTTCTTCTTCAAATAGCTGCGCGATCAACGTTCGGCAGATGCGGTCGCTCTCATTTTCCAGCCGGTTGATTTCAATGACGTGCTGCAACGCCTTGTCGGGCGCTTCCATGGCGTGGATCGCGGCGTTCAGTTCGAGCGTCGCGGAAGAGAGAACCTTCGCCAGTTCGATTGTGCCCCCGCGGATGCCGTCGACGCGGTACAGCACGAAGCGGCTTGCGGCGGCGTCGATCAGGTCGATTACGTCATCCATGGTACTGCAAAGTTCGTGAATATCTTCGCGATCGAACGGCGTAATAAAAGTGCGGTTTAGTTTCCGAAAAATCTGGTGAGTAATTTCATCGCCATTGTGCTCGATGGCCTTGATAATTTGCACCTGTTCCGGCACGCCGGTGTAATGCTCCAGCATTTTCGTGAACGCATGCGCACCGGAAACGATGTTTTCCGCTTGTTTCTGAAATAGGACGAAAAAGTCTCCGTCCCGGGGCATAAATCGTTGCAAGAATCCCGTCATTTGAGGCGCTCCCCCTGAGACGCATGACTGTCTGGAGAGCTTAGCGGAATGGCGGCGGGTGACGCAAGGACGCTTCATCACAGGAAGACGCACTTAGTCAAGTAAGGTCAAAAACACGAACGCCCCGGGGATGCGGGAACCCCCGGAGCGTTTAGACAGGGCAGGGCGTGGAGAACTAGGACAAGGTAGGTCTGGGGCTTACGGGGCTCGTTTGATAAGTGGGATTCCGATTGGCTCGCCGCGCTTCCACCAGGGCGTACAACGCGATCATCGCAATACTGGCCATCGAGGCAAACAGCATCCAAGGTTGCACCGGGGTCCTTTGAGAAATAGTTGCTGCCGGCGCGACTACGTACTGAGAGCTCGCAGCACTTGGACTCAAGACTACTGACGCCTGAGATGTAGAACTCAAGTCACGGGATATGATCGCGGGAGCCGGTTGAGGGTACTCGACAACATTTGGGCCGTCATTCCAAGTGGTGTTTTCGATCTCTTGGGCGGTGACGTGGCTTGGGAAAAGCATAACCGCCGCAACTCCCGTCGTAATCATGGCCATTCGAAATATGCTTTGAAGTCTCATTGGTTACCCTTTGTATGCTTTCTTCAGCTAGGCGACGACTGGCTACAAGCAGACGTAATGCCAATCCGAGTAAAGTCGTGAACTGCCGCCGAAGAAATGTTAAATGCAACCTGCGGAACAACTTCGCGGGCGCGATCAAAAAGGCAAGGAACTGAGTTGCGGTAAAAAAATCCCTGCATGGTAATTTCTTGACTAGTGCAGGGTTAAAATTTAACCGTGACAAAATTGGAAAGGGTGGAAAAGTTACGCCCTTGACGAAATTGGGAGCGCATGCGCCTCTAGCAAAGCTCATAAATTGAATTGTGCCGATGTGCTTATGATGATGTTGGCGGCGGGTCGCTGCGCACCTTTGTGGCCGCGATCCGGAGCATCGATCCGGGAATTTTATGTTGCTCCGATACCTTTCAACTCACGGGGCCCATATTACGCGACTGCATAAGGCTTGCCGCCACGGGTTTGTCACAGCAGCGCCGGAAATCTATGGCCGGATTGAGCCCACGGAACGGTGATCGCGTTTGATAACGCCGGCCGAACGCGTGGGGTCGAGAACGCGGCGAAAATGCCGGTCGCCCATTTCGACGAACATGCCAGGAGCGTTTTGGATTGGCTCCTCAAAATGGCCAGACGAAAACTAGGTACAATGAGCAGCAGCCATGCAGCCCGATGTTGCGACTGTGTGCTTCTACGGCACTGGAATTCACAATGGAAAGTTGAGGAAAGAGATGAACTCCGACTCTTTGGCGCGGTCCAGGCAAATTCACGGCGAGTTAATAATGCCCTGGCGCAAAGGATTCCCGCCTTCCCGCCGAAGGGCGCGAGATTGAGGATAGAGCTCTGCAAGATTCTGGCGCCCATTACTGGATTTCGCTTTATCCCCCGAGCACGCTTTCATGCGCGATGAGGCCAAGGTTTGGATCCCGAAGCGACAGACCTGGTACTTGCCGAAATTTTGAATCATTTCGAAAGGCGTTCTGACTCCGCCACTACGGCCGC
>CAVUHY010000019.1:0-148922 GCA_963741365.1 Candidatus Acidiferrales bacterium
AGTCCCCAAAAGCGCCAAGACGGTTCAGTCTTCGCCTTGACGTATAGTCGGCTCCTCAGATCTTGCAAGTTGATGGGTGCTTTTATCATTTCACCCCTGCCTTTTTATTGGTTTCGACGACAAGCAGCAAGGTCCCTTCGCTCCATGGGCATTACTCCACTTCATCGCTACTACGAGCCCGGCCGTCTCCGTCTCGCCGTCCGTCGACTTCCCGGTTTTGCCGGTTATACGACCTCCTGCTCCGTCGATTTCTCGATGGGGCGAGGACGGTTTCTCCAGTTGCTTAGCATGTCCTTGTCACCGTGCTGTCCCTAACCACCCCGCCGGAGTGTCTCGCCGCATCAGTCAGATTGCGTCGCGCCATGTTGCCTTCGCCCGACAATTGAGGGCTCGGCCTCCGGGCTTTATTTTTTTCGAGGCCACCATAGGTTCACTTGCGTTACGGCCCGGTGACTCACTCACCATCCTGATTAGATGGCTTTGTCGGTCGGCTTCATCCGCTTCGTTTCCTTCCTTCCTGCGATCCAAGTTACGGGGCTCTGACTCTTACCCCGATGGGACTTTCACCCACTGTTCATGCCAGCCTTCGCTGGACGCACGCTTCCCATTACTAATCCCAAGCGAGTTTCAGATTACTTCCGTGCGGGGACGATAATCTATCTGGAACTTTGGTCATCATTTCCCACAACCCCGTTTCCGGCCAACGTCCGGATTGCCGATACGGAAGTTACCAAGCGGTGACTGGAATTGAAGTGCTGAGTGTGGCCAAAACCGCGCAGACCGCATCCTATATTTCCGTTGAGACATTAGAAGAGGAAAATATGGCCAAATACGCAATTCAAAACAAACGTGGTGCGCCTCCGCGTGGAGCGTACTCCCAAGGATGGCGGGCTGGAGATTTCATCTTCGTGACCGGGACGGGACCCATAGATCCGTCCACCGGAAACCTCGTAGGCGATACCATCGAGCAGCAGACCGCGCAGACCATCGACAACATCTCCGCCATTCTCGAGGCTGACGGCGCTTCGCTTCGCGATGTGGTCAAAGTCACCGTCCATCTTAGCGACACCAGTCATTTCGCCCGTTACAATTCGGTATATGGACAGCGCTTTTCGCAGCCTTATCCTGTGCGCACGACGGTTGGCAGCGACCTGGGCCACGCCCCCGGGATGCTGATCGAAATCGATTGCATCGCCTACAGCAGGGAAAAAACGAGCAAGAGGCAACCGCGCGCTACAATGAAGCGGGCGGTGGGTCGAAGAAGGTAGAAGTCAACGTACCACTGAATGAGGGAGCGATTCAGAGCGAGCTCGGCCAGTGAGGAATCAGGTTTTGCAACTTCTCCACCATTGCTTAATCACTTACGTTAACTGTTTGGTTAGTCTCCTGCAACAGCGGGGCCTCGCGCCCGCGTGCCGACACCCTTTCTACAGACTTGACCTCGCCATCCCGCACCAGCAGAGCACAATCGAAATTGTTCACGGTCGGGCAAACATGCCGCGGAAGGAGATGGAGCACTTCCCCCACCTGCGGTCCTGCGGCCCCTTCCTGCAATGCCATTGGCAGATGTTCTTCACTGGGTGAGAGCGGCGTCAGTTCCGAATGCCCAACGACCACGCACGTGGGAACGCCGGCATCGGCTGAGACGGCCTTGTGTCCAGCATCGCAGGTTACGATTCCGGCGCGCGGCTGGCTAACCACGCGGGTCAAGACCAGCACTGCCGGCCGGTAGCCGTAATCACTCGGAAGCTGCGCCAGACTGGTGGCATCGCAATAAACGACGGTCCCGGGCGAAACGCGATGGATGAACCCTCCCCTGTGGAATCCTTCGTAGGAAAGCGCGCACGGAAACGTCGGCGTTCCCGCTGTAACCACTTCCGGCACACGCATGCCGCTGCGCTCGAGCTCGCGCACAACATTGAGAAAGCGTTCATAACCGGCATGCGCCATCACAGTCCGTTCGCGCAGTTCTAACCCGCCATAATGACCGTCGTAGTAGTGGAGGCCGCGGAACTCCAGCCCCAGGTTGCCAATCGCGCGACACAGTTCAACAACCTTGTCGCTGTGGTTTTGCTCCATGCCAGTCCGATCCATGCCAGGATTCATGTCGAGAAAGACTCCAACCCGGCTGCTGCGCCATTGCCTCACTTGTTGTTCGTTCTCGGCCAGGACGGAAATGCACACCTGTGGGAACTGATCGGCGATTTCCCTGACCCGCCGCGCATTTGCGCCCATCGCTGGATAGGCGAAGAGTACATCTCCTGCACCACTGCGGCAGGCCACTAGCAGTTCCAGAGTGGTCGCACATTTGAAATGGCTGATGCCGCGCTCGACCAACATGCGGAGCGTGTAGCCCACCTTTGCGGTCTTGATGTGCACGCGCCAGCGATTCGCGTCACCGTCCAACAACTCCAAGGTGCGCTCGACGTTGGAGGCAACGATTTCTGGATAAAGGAGCAGCGCAGGGGTAAGCACGTCATCGAGAGAAGAAGCGCGGTAGCGCTGGTCCCAGGCGAATCCGCTCAGCATTTGCATTTTTGCGTAGCCATTCCAGCTTCGATGATAGCGCGTAAATGCGACTCAGGCCACATAACCTCAAACCACCTCGCCGCGCGCCAGCTAACAGGCAAAGTTGATTGACCCACTGAATCCCGGATAGTAGGCTCTGTCAACCTTTGTGAGCGCGACGCGTCCCAATCTGCCAAAACAACCCGAACGATCTGACTTAATTCGGGGCCTTGGTCTGTGGTCGGCTACTGCAATCGTGATTGGCGACACAATCGGCACGGGTATTTTTCTCGTCACCAGCGACATGGCCCGCGCCGTGGGTACAGCCACCCTGGTCTTTACCGCTTGGATCATCGGCGGACTCATCGTGTTGTGTGGCGCATTCTGCTACGCCGAACTAGGGGCGGCATTCCCACAGGCAGGCGGCCCCTACGTCTACCTCAACCGCGGTCTCGGTCCTCTTTGGGGATTTCTTTTCGGCTGGATGAGCTCGTTTCTGGAACGGCCTGTGGGTATGGCCACGCTGGCAGCCGGATTTCTACGATTCCTCGGTTTCCTCTTCCCGGTTGTGGCTGTCCCCTTGTTTACGTGCCATATCGGACGATTCGATTTCACCTTCACGGTGGCTCAGCCGCTCGCAGCGCTGGTGGTGGTGGCTGTCACCGCTATCAACTATTTGAGTGTGCGCATCGGCGGCGCTATTCAGGTGGTGCTGACATCCATGAAGATGGGTACGATCGCTGTGATCGTGGTCGCGGGTGTGTTATACGGAAAGCACACGGCAATCGACGCCGCGACCCAATTCACCCACCTAGGTTTAGGAACGATCAGTGGCTTTCTGACCGCCCTGGTTCCTGCTATGTGGGCCTACAACGGCTTCAACGACCTCGGTGACGTGGGCGAAGAAATTGCGCACCCTCAGAAGAACATCCCGCGAGCCATCATCCTTGGACTGCTCACTGTGGCCGGCCTGTACCTGCTTGCAAATGTTGTTTACTTCCATACTTTGACATTCGCAAAGCTGATGCAATCACAGCACGTCGCCTCGGATGTGGTGCAGTCGTTCGCCGGCTCTGGAGGGGCGACTTGGTTGACGGTGGCCATGGCCGTCTCCGCTCTCGGAGCGCTCCACGTCGTAGTTTTAACCGGCGCCCGCATTCCTTACGCCATGGCTCGTGATGGCGTGTTCTTTCAATTCGCCAAGCGCGTTCAACCGTCGTTTCACACCCCCAGCGGCGCGCTGATCTTTCTCGGATCCCTAGCCGCGCTACTCGCACTCAGCGGGACTTACGAAGACCTCTATTCGCTGTTTGTCTTTGGCGCGTGGATTTTCTTCGCCTTAACTGCAATTGCTCTTTTTCGTTTGCGCAGAAAAGAGCCCAACCTATCCCGTCCGTACCGCGCCTGGGGCCATCCCTGGACGACGCTCATCTTTTTGATTGCCGCAGTTGCCCTCACTGTGAACTTGTGGATGGTCCGGCCCGTGCGCTCCTCGCTGGGACTGGCAGTTATCCTGGGAGGCGTTCCCTTCTTCCACCACTGGCGCAAGGCGCCTCGGGCCTTCACCGAATCCAGCGAACAGAAGGCGATTGTGCCCGAGTGCAAACCGGAAATTATCCCGGGCAAGAAGTCCGGTTGTGGGAAATCTCACTGATAGATAGCGAGAAACGCGCATCTCGTCAGTGCTTGATTTCCTGACGAGATGCCGACTTGCGCTAACACTTCTCGGGACTGATCCCACTTTATCTTTGCAGTGGGATTCAAAGTGATTCTAAAACTGTCCGAAAGAGCATAGCCAGCGATATGCAAAATCCTTATTATCAGGCGAGGTTCGACAATGTATGTCCTAGCGACATTTGTCACTCTCGTATTCGGGCTGGCTTTCTTGGCGGTCTTCGCGGCGGCAATCGCACTAATTCCTGTGGGTCAAAAAATTGCAAGCTTCCCTGCCCAGATATTCAGTCAAGGAGAGTAATTCGTGTACCGGTGTTCGCGAATTTATCTCTCAAGCCAACTGCCCACCGTCAACGAACAACAAGACGCCATTTACGTAATCCGCGTCCGCCGACGCCAAAAACGCCGCCGGTCCGGCAATATCCTCTGGCAATCCAAGCCTACCAGCGGGAATCAGGTTTTTATACTTCCGCATGAATTTGGAATCTTTCAGGAAGGGCACCGTCAAACGTGTTCGGATCAATCCTGGACCTATGGCGTTCGATTGTATGCCGTAGTGGCCCAGTTCCCGCGCCAGAGTTTTGGCCAAGAGGAATAGTGCGGCTTTCGAAGCGTTGTATGGTGCAACTTCAGCTTCTGCATCCCAACTGTTGGTCGAGGCCATAAATATCATCTTGCCTTTCCTCTTTTTGATCATATGCGGCGCCACCGCGCGCGCCACCAGAAATGCGCCCTTCAAATTTATTTCCATCGTCCAGTCCCACAAATCTTCACCGGTTTCGGTAAAGGGCGCACTCTTGCAGACACCCGCGACATACATCAGGATGTCGATTCGACGATGGCGCCGGGCAATGTCTGCGACCATTCTTTCTATTTGTCGCTTGCGGCGAACATCACAAATTGCAGTCTGTATACTCATTCCTGCTTCCGCCATTTCGCGGGACACGATATCCATCTTGGCACGGTCGATGTCCGCGATTACAACATGGGCGCCCTCCCGCCGCAGCCGAATGGCAATCGCTCTGCCAATCCCCTGGGCTCCGCCTACAACGAGCGCGACTTGGCCTCTGAACCGTTCCGAAGAAATCGCGTCCAGCTTTTTCATCTGCTGCTCCTCAGTCCATTTCATTTCGACATGCGAAAGCACAAAGATCGCACAAATACATTTAGCTTGCCCTTCGGCAAATAAACTGGATACTATGCCGCGGCTGCAATTGACCGTAGGTAACTATTCTGTACGACATATCTGCGCTGTCGCAAAATCATAAAGTTGGTCACCCCCCTATGGGTTTCTGGTACTACTTCTGGACTGTAAATTTCATTGTAGCTGGATCTTCCTTTGTCCTTATCACCCGCATCGTCATGGTTAGAAGCAGTAGGGATAGGTTGGACTATGGGAATGTACCCGTTGCACGTTTCTTCAAGTTTCAACTGACTCCGCGAGCAGTTTTTCGCAGTCTCAACAACGGCACTTTTGAAGCCTGCGCGCTTTCGAAGGGTTCTTACCTTGTTACCCAGGCTACGGAAAAATTGTGCTTGATCACCACATTTGAGTTCGTAAAGTTCCACGTGCAGAATGACCACGAGAAGATTAGTGGTCTTTCGGGCCAAGCAACGATGGACAATTCTCGCCAAAGTGCTTTGGTGGATAGGAAAGGCTCTTGAGAGACCTCGCTTCCCACATCGGGACTTCTGGCCAGGTTCGTAGACCGGCAGCCAATAACCCCGTGCGTCCAACCTGCGGAATTTCTTCCAAGTATGGAGCAACAGTTCAGCCCTTTCTTGAGAGCAGTAAGACATTGTGGAGTGTTTCTGGCCTTCCATAATTGTGCTACCTTCACCTCCAATCCTGTTTGCCATAGGCTCAAATAGCGGTGAAGGAGCAGCCCATGGGTAATCGAAATCGTGCCATATCGCTACTTGGCCTTTTCACATTCGGCGCGCTCTTAATCTCAGCGGCAAGTAAACCGCAGGTCGGTACATCCCCTTCCAGCGAAGTAAAGTCAACCAGCAACCTCGGCGGTCAGGTACCTGCATCGTTCGATCACGATGTGGCAAGGGTCGTCGCGGAAATTGATCGGATTGAGGCCGACACCCTCAGCGAGATGAAAGACACTTCGCTCGATCGCCAGGGGCAGGTTCGCACGTTGGGAAAGCTACTGCTCTTCGATAAGCATCTCTCGGTCAATCAGAATGAGGCGTGCAGCTTTTGCCATACGCCAGAGACGGGATTCACCGGGCCGGTCCAATCGTTGAATCTAACGACCGTGTCGTATCCCGGATCGGTGAGAGCGCGATTCAGCAATCGGAAGCCGCAAAGCTACATGTACGCGCCCTTTGCACCGGTGCTCCACTACAATGCACTCCAGGGTGACTTTGTTGGCGGGAATTTCTGGGATATGCGAGCGAGCGGCTATCGCTTGCAGAACCGGGAGCAGCAACAAAGCTGTGCCTGCTCTACCGTTTTACGACGTCCTTGGCGCCCTTATCGACTGTCTCGCCGGTCTTCTTGACGGCCTTCTCGGTCGTGTCGGCAGTGGCTTTCGCCACTTTCTTGGTTCCGGAAGCTGTCGCCTCAGCCGCTTTCTTAGTTCCTGAAACCGTAGCGTCGGCCGCTTTTTCCGTCCCGTGAGCAGTCTTCTTGGCAACATTCGCGGTTTCGCTACCGGCCTTGTCCGCTGCTTTTGCGGTGCCCTGACCAACGTCCTTCATGGCCGACCCCGTTTTATCTACGGCTTTCTCGGTCGTGTCGGCAGTTGCTTTCGCCGCTTTCTCAGTTCCGGAAGCTGTCGCCTCAGCCGCTTTCTTAGTTCCTGAAACCGTAGCGTCGGCCGCTTTTTCCGTCCCGTGAGCAGTCTTCTCGGCGACATTCGCGGTTTCGCTACCGGCCTTGTCCGCTGCTTTTGCGGTGCCCTGACCAACGTCCTTCATGGCCGACCCCGTTTTATCTACGGCTTTCTCGGTCGTGTCGGCAGTGGCTTTCGCCGCTTTCTCAGTTCCGGAAGCTGTCGCCTCAGCCGCTTTCTTAGTTCCTGAAACCGTAGCGTCGGCCGCTTTTTCCGTCCCGTGAGCGATCTTCTTGGCAGCCTTCTCCGCGGCATAGGCGGCATCCTTGGCCGCTTTTTCCGTGTCCTTTAGAACATCCTGGCCATATGAGCTCGCGCCAGTCAGAACAACCATCGCCGCCGCAAGTAGAAATCCAGACTTCATTGGGTCTCCTTTGTAAATATTTTAACCAGGAGTCCTAATTCGTCCCAGCGAATAGAATTTTCGGCTGTTTCCCTTCGAAAAACAAGCTGTACTTCCTCGACCTGCCTCGCAAGAAGTCACAGACCTGTGGCCACATGCTTTCGCCACTACGATCTTTTGTTCCGTACCAGTGCGGAAACTCTTCTGGAAGTTGCCCGCAACCCACTACGCCTGTGCGCTGAAATTGGATTCTTCAGTGTGCTGCACACCCTGGAGTCAAAAGCTCGAACTTCACCCGCATGTACATTGTGTCGGTCCTGCCGGCGGCGTTTCGCTCGATCACACTCACTGGGTTCACTCACAAAAAAACTACTTTCTTCCCAAGGGGGTGCTGCAGGAAGTCTTCCGCGCCAAGTTCGCTCAAGCAAGCCTTCCGTGATGGTCTGCTCAATTTCCAAGGAGACTTGGCACTCCTCGCTCAGTCTAAAATCTTTGCCGCTTGGTTACGGCCTTTGTACCGACCAATATCTCGGCTGCTACACCCATTGCGTGGCCATCTCCAATCATCGTCCCATCTATTGGGTCATGGGTTTCTGTTCATTGTTGTGGGCCGAGTCGCGCCAGCGAAAGGTGGCTTGGCCATCGGCAAACGCTCGACAAGTTCTTGCGCCGATTCCTACTGCATATCCTGCCGCAAGGCTTCGTGCGCATCCGCAACTTCGGGCCGCCACTCAGGAGGCACTCGCAGCGCGGGCTGCCTGTTGGTTGGCCATTTGTTCCTTCATTTTCTGTTGCATTTCCTTAGGTGTAGGTTCTGCCATGTGGGTAGCGACCATCCAAGTGTAACCCTCGGGATCGACAAGCGTCCCACAGCGGTCGCCCCAAAACATATCTAGCACTGGTCCCTTGAGCGCAGCGCCGAGCTTTACGGCCTTGGCAACCACCTTGTCTGCGTTCTCCGTCAGCACATACAAAGTCGTCGGCGAGGCGCCGATTGTTTTCGCGGCGCGGGAACCCATCTGCGCCATTTCCGGCCCCAACATTAGTGTCGTGCCGCGGAGTGTCAACTCGGCATGGATAGCCTTGCCGTCTGGACCATTCATGATCCCTCTTTTGGCAAAGCCGAATGCTTTTTGATAAAAGTCGGCTGCCGCTTTCAAGTCGGTCACCGTTAGCATTGCCGTTACAGAACCGTACTGCTTTTTATTGAGTGGATCGATTTTTCTGGCCATAACACTCCCTTCGCGAGTCTAGTATTCGAGCCGAATTTCGGCGAAGCTGCTCCTGTTGCATCGCTTGAAGAAACTTCTGTGCAGCGGAGGCCAAGGATACTTCAAAGAGAAACCTCCGGTCAACGCGCGAGTCGATGGGTACTGCTCTAATTCCGTAGTTAAAGAGCACCGCCGTCGATGGCATTGGGACGCGCCGCCGAGTTCTCCCGCGCCGGACGCTGACGAAATGCCAGCCATCAACGTGGTTCCGTCCGGATGGTCAGTAATCGGGTTCCCTTCCGGTTGCCCGTAATCCGTCCAGAGTGCCGATGCCGAGCGCGGTGACCCCTTCCCACAAGCCGACTTTCACAAGACTAATGCCGCCGCGGAAGTACCGGGATTAGGTCCTTCGCCAGGCGAGTACGCCTGAACTCCCGTTGAGTCAAATTGCCCACTTGAGCCGGTGACCACGAGAACACTTTGATGTTCTATGTGGATTGTTGCGGGCAATGGAGTTAAGAAACTGCTTGACATCTGAAGTAGTGTTATAGTTAACTATAACAGTATATGACGTGGGATTCGATTCGTTGGGACTGATTGATCACAAGTGACTGAGCCAGCGAATCATTCCGACCCGAGATCAGGAAGAAATGAATTTCTTAAGGAGAATGTGAACGATGAAATCCCTTCGTTTTCTGTTGCCCGTTGTTCTGATGTCGCTCGCCAGCGTGGCTTTCGCGCAATCCGACGCGCACAAGATGGCTGAGCCCAAGGCTCCCGCGCCGAAGTCCGAGGCGCAGAATTCCTTCGACACCATGAAAACCCTCGCGGGGGATTGGGAAGGCCCCGTGAAAACCGACATGCCGGCAGAAGCGAAAGTGGACAAAGCCGCTACACGTCTCGATGCGCGTGACCTCGCGGGGAAACGTACTCGTGCACGAGTTCCAGGAAGCAGGAACGCCGCTGGATCCCGCAAAATACGACCATCCCGTTACGATGCTGTACGTTGACGTTGACGCAGACCGCCTTACGCTGATCCATTATTGCGACGCCGGGAACCGGCCGCGCATGGCCGGCAAGATGTCGCCGGACGGAAAGACGGTGGAATTCGATTTTGTCGATATTTCCGGCAGCAATGAAGTACGGACACATGCACCACGCGGTGTTCACCATCATCGACGCGAACCATCACACCGAGGACTGGACCTACATGATGCCGGGGGACAAGCCGATGCACGCGCACTTCGACCTGCAGCGGGCAAAATGACGAGCGTGTCTCCAGCAAGAGGTAACAGGAAAACCTGATGGACCGTGAGTGGAACGACAGTCAGCCGATTTACCGCCAGCTTCGCGACCGTGTCGTCGCGATGATACTCGACGGCGTGCTCAAGGAAGGCGATCCGCTGCCCTCGGTGCGCAATGTCGCGGCCGAATATCGGGTCAATCCGCTCACGGTTCTGAAGGGCTATCAACAACTGGTGGACGAGGGGCTGGTCGAGAGCAAGCGAGGCCTCGGCATGTTCATCAATGCCGGCGCGCGCAATCTGTTGCTGCAGGGCGAACGGCAGAAATTTCTTGCCGAAGAATGGCCCAGGGTCCACGCAACCATTCAGCGGCTCGGCCTGACACCGGAAGAACTGCTGAGGCGCAATCGCATCGCCGTCAAATACGCACGGTCGAAAACCGCCGAGTCGAAGCCCCGCAAAGAGGAGCGCTGAAGCCATGGCATGCATAGAAGCACGCGGTCTCCGCAAGGCGTTCGGCACAACGATCGCGCTGGACGGCATCAATTTGCGTGTTGAAGAGGGCCGCATCCTCGGACTCATCGGTCCCAACGGCGCAGGCAAGACCACCGCGCTCAATGCGATTCTCGGCCTCACCCCGTATCAGGGAGAGCTGAAGGTGCTCGGACGCGACCCTTGGACCGAGCGCGATCAGCTCATGCGCGATGTCTGCTTCATTGCCGATGTCGCCGTGCTGCCGCGCTGGATGCGGGTTTCGCAGGCTCTCGACTACGTCGCCGGCGTGCATCCGCGATTCGATCGCGCGAAGGCGGAAGGTTTTCTTGCCAAGACCACCATCCGGCGCACCAGCAAGGTCAGGGAATTGTCGAAGGGCATGGTGACCCAACTGCACCTCGCTCTGGTCATGGCCATTGACGCGAAATTGCTGGTGCTGGACGAGCCGACGCTTGGCCTCGACATCCTGTATCGCAAGCAGTTCTACGATTCGCTGCTGAATGACTACTTCGATCGCAAGCCGCACCATCGTGGTGACCACACATCAGGTGGAAGAGATCCAGCACGTCCTCACCGATGTCATGTTCATCGACCGCGGCCGCATCGTATTCGATTGCAGCATGGAAGAATTCGAGTCGCGCTATCTGGAAGTGATGGTGAATCCCGAGCAGATCGCCGCGGCACGGGCGCTCAAGCCGATGCACGAGCGCCAGGTGTTCGGGCGCAGCATCCTGCTGTTCGATCGTGTCGATCGCCAGCAACTCGCCGCGCTTGGCGACGTGCGCACGCCCAGCATCGCCGACTTGTTTGTTGCCGTGCTCAGCAATCAAAGCGGCGCGGCCCAAGGAGCGGACTCGATGAATACTCAATCGAACGCCGTGCCCGGATCTCCCCTCGAGTCGCAAGTAACGGCGCGTGCGGTCATCACCGCCAGTCGGCGCATGTACTGGTCGGTGCGGCGCGAATTGTGGGAGAACCGTTCGATCTATATCGCGCCGCTGGCCGCCGCCGCCGTTTTTCTGCTCGCCTTCCTGATCTGCGTTGGCGCTTAGCCCGGCGACATCGGCACGAATCGCTCGACAAACCGTACGGATTCGCGGCTGCTCTGATCATGGGGACGGCTTTTATCGTCGGGATTTTCTACTCTCTCGACGCGCTGTACGGAGAGCGCCGCGATCGCAGCATCCTGTTCTGGAAGTCGCTGCCAGTTTCCGATCTCACCACCGTGCTCTCGAAGTTCGCCATTCCCCTGGTCATTTTGCCGCTGCTCAGCTTCGCCATCGCCGTTGTCACGCAGTTCATCATGCTGCTGCTGAGCAGCGCAGTCCTACTGGGCGAGCGGCCAGAGTGTCGGGACGCTTGGAGCACGGATGTCGTTCTTCCACATGTCACTGATGCTCCTCTACCACATTCTGACCGTTCATGGGCTCTGGTACGCGCCCATCTACGGCTGGCTGCTGCTGGTTTCAGCTTGGGCGCCACGCGCGCCGTTTATATGGGCGTTCTTGCCGCCGTTCGTGATCTGGGGAGTCGAGAAGATTGCGTTCAGAACTTCGCATTTTCTCGGCATGCTGCAGTACCGCTTGACCGGACCGGAGCCTTCCAGCACCACAGCACGGAGCGGAAACCTGATGGAAATGATGTCAGCGCTCACTGCGGTGCAATTTTTCAGTACGCCGGGTCTGTGGGTAGGGCTGGCAATCGCCGCGATATTCCTCGCCGCAGCGGTGCGGCTACGGCGGTACCGCGAACCAATCTGACTCGCATGCTCGCTTGATGCAGTCCCTGACGTAAGAAAAAACGAATACGAGCATAAATGAAATGATGGAACGAATTGCAGAAACGTCGCCGCGGTTCGAGGCTAGGATTTCCGGTGCCTTTTATCTCCTCACCATACTGACGGGAATATTCGCCCAGGGTTTCGTGAGCGGCAGGCTTGTGGTAGACGGCGACGCCGCGGCTACGGCGACCAACATACTGATGCACAAGGGCTTGTTTCAGTTGGGTTTCGCAGTCTACCTCATCGAAATGGCGTGCCAGATCGCAATGACAGCTCTTTTTTATGACTTGCTTAAGCCGGCGGGCAGGAGCGTCTCTTTGCTTGCCGCGTTCTTAGGCTTCGCAGGTTGCGTCATCAAGACTTTTAGCCGCCTCTTTTTCATCGCCCCCTTGTTCATCTTGGGAGGCGCGCACTACTTGAGCGTATTCAGCGCGGAACAGTTGCAGGCGCTGGCGCTCCTCTTTCTTAAGGTGAATGACCATGGCGCCGCGATCGCCTTGGTATTTTTCGGATTCTATGCACTCCTGACGGGCTACCTCATTATCAGGTCCACCTTCCTGCCTCGGATTCTGGGCGTGTTGTCGGTATTTGGAGGTTTGGGTTGGCTGAGCTTCCTGTATCCGCCGCTCGGATACCGCTGTTCCCCTACATTGCGGCTCTCGGCCTCCTCGGGGCAGCATCGCTAATCCTGTGGCTCCTTGTGTTCGGCGTGAACGAACAACGCTGGAAGGAGCAGGCCAGTGCAGCGGGGGATTGGTGATAGCCGCGTGCCATGCACGCCCGATTCAATGCTTCGCGTAAGGAAACGATTATGAGCACAGCAATCATGATGGAACGGATTGCAGGTTTCTTTTACTTGCTCACCGTGAATTTCTAAGCAACAAAAATTTAATTTGATGTTCAGGAGGACGCATGGAACCGCTTACTAGTGTTAATTGCTCAGCAATCGAATGTACTTCTCTTTCGACCAGTGCTCCGATTTGGCAGGACATCCTGGCGCAGGCGATGACCGGGGAACTACTCGCGGCGATGAACTACACCTCCTTATCGGAGATGTGTGAGGATCCCGCAGAAATAGCCGATGCATTGGAGCATGCGCAGGGTGAACAGAGCCATGCCGCAGCGTTCGCTGCCGAGGGCCGCAAGATTGGAGTGGAGGTCACCAATAACGTCGACGCAAAGCATTGGAAGCGGCTCCGCGACGCATTCCTGCGTTGCATCACAGAGCGCGACTTTATTGGGTGCCTGATCGTCCAGGAGATCATGCTGGAATCCTTCGCCGTCGCCAGCTATTCACGCGTCGCGAAGGTGGCGCCGGGGAGCCTAGGCGCGACCTTTGCCCGCATCGCAGCCGAGGAAGAAGATCACGTCGATCACGCCATGGCGATTCTCAGAGCGGAGCGAGCCCGAGACGCGCGGCACTTCGACGACAAGGTCTACCGGCTGCATCTGGATGTGATGACTACCCTCGCGCAGATGCTGGCGAAGGAATGCAAGGATGGACATTGCGAAGTGTGCCACGCCAGCTGTGTGAAGCCATCACTGTTCGAGATCAGCTTGTCAGCAGCCGAGCTTCGCGGAGCGTCGCTGCAACAGTATCTGAAAACGCTGGACATGCTGGGCATACCCGGGGAGGTAACACTTAGATGGGTGACGCAGTTGCCAGTGTAACTAGGCGAGCGCGGACGATCGACGCCGATTTCGCTCTGATCGGGCATCAGGAGAGTTGGCGAGCCGTTGCGGACGTACTTGCTGTCCTCCGCGGACCCGAGCGTACGCCTCTGCCGGACGACGAGATCAAGGACCTCCTTCCATGGATTCCGCCCAGAGCCGTCTGTCATGTTGATATCAGATCGATTGCCGGCGCGACGGCGCGCGGCCTGTACATCGACTCCTTCATTCCTCCCGACCGACTGGAAGCCGCCTACGTGCACGAGAACATCGCCCGCGTTCGAGGGGCGGCCGCCTGCGCGATCAAGGCAGGAGCGAAGATCGTGAGTCTCGGCGGATTCAGCTCCATTCTGATCGAGGGCAACTTCGATCAGCTTCCGGATAGACACGATACGGTGTTTACGACCGGCAATAGTTTGACTGTTGCTTTCATCGTTCAGGGCATCCAGAGAATGTGTGCGCTGGAGGGCCGGAACCTCCGTAGATCAACGCTGCTCATCGTGGGAGCAACAGGAGATGTGGGTTCCGGCTGCGCGCGTTGTCTGGCACCCATCGTGAGGCGCGTGCTGCTCAGCGCACGCAAAGTGGAGCGACTACGCAGGCTTGCAGCGGAGTTGCAAGTCGATGGAGTTCAGGTGGAGATCGCGACGGATCTAGAGCGATTCTCCGCAGTGGCCGACGTTGTGATCTGCGCGGCGAGTCTGGCGTCCCCGTCGCTTCTCTTGGGCCGGATCGCGCCTGATGCAATTGTTTGCGATGCGGGCTACCCGAAGAACTTGTCCCCAACGGCGGAGATGCTTGACGCCAAAGTCTTCTTTGGAGGTCTGGGACAGATCACAGGCGGAATGAAGTTCACGCCGGATTTTCATGGAATTCTGAATCGCCATCCGTTCCCCGATGTGGTTCATGGTTGTTTACTCGAAGGCATGGCTCTTGCTTTGGAACACCGA
This sequence comes from Candidatus Acidiferrales bacterium, assembly GCA_963741365.1. Lineage (GTDB taxonomy): Bacteria > Acidobacteriota > Terriglobia > Acidiferrales > UBA7541 > Acidiferrum. The sequence continues at coordinate 14,723 of CAVUHY010000019.1, forward strand.
TTCGAGCCTTTCTCCCGGGGAAGAGGGTTCATCACTCCGGAGCGGGTCGAGGAGATGGAGACCATTGCGGCACGGCATGGGATCTATCTCGCACCGCTTTACAATGCCGACGGACCATTGGAGGGCGGACTTGATGCCAGATGGCATGGTCGAGAGAATGAGCCCATGGGCGAAAAACCAAGTCGAACTGTTGAATCTTCTTTTTGAGGTAGGTTGGGAGGATTGAGCGTCGGACCAGCGGGCACTGTCGATCGAGCCATGAGAGACCTGATCTTATGGAGTGGACTGTTGGCTCCGCACTTATCTAATGCCAAGTCTCCGATTGATTGGCCATGGGTATTTAGGAGCGCCCACTTTGCTTCATTGGCCGATCGCTTCAGAAACAGCAAAACCGCAACGTCTCTGTAATCAATCGTTAGGTGCGGCCACTCGGCTCGGCAACATAGGAAGTATGACCCGAACCCATGCTCAGCCAGCACACCGCAGCGAGCGCGTTGAGCGCGGCAGCAATCCAGAAGTAAGCGTCCGAATTTCCGGTCATGCGATAGAGCAGCGGAAAGGCATTTGCGCTCGCGAACGCGCCGAAACTTCCCGCCATATTCATAGCAGCTGACGCGCTTCCGGAGTTCGTCCTTGCGATGTCAATGCAATACGCCCAACTAGGGCTGATGGTCATCTCAACACCGAAGGTAGCGACCGCAAAAGCTGAGATCGCTAAGCCCGGAGAGTCCAAGAACGTGACGGCGTATACGCCGCAAGCCGCCAAAAGGAATCCTGCCGCCGCTGGCAAACGTCTCGACCACGGCCTAAAGCGAGAGCGATACAATAGGTCTACAAAAAATCCCGAAACCCAATTTGCCGTCGCGCCGGACAACAGGGGAACCATCGAATATCTTGCGGCCTGGCCCGGTGACAATGCATAACGTTGTGCCAGATAGGGAAACATCCACGAAATACAAATGAAGAACGTGAAATTGCCGACGAAGTATTGCGCCATGGCCTTGACCATAGCTTTCGAACGAAGTAAGAGAATAACCGACACTGAACGCACAGCTTCTTGGCCGGTGGCAGCTCGTTCACTTGGAAAATCTCTGAACCAAAGCAACCAGCAAAATGCCCAGACGCCCCCCGGAACGCCAAGCAGATAGAAAGCCGTGCGCCAACCGTGCGCCCCTAACAGCCATTGGAAAAACGGAAAAGCTATGGCTCCTCCCACGAGCGCTCCAGAAAATAATATGCCGTTTGCGATGCCATGCATTCGTGGCGGCAGCCAGTTGTAAATGACGCGAGCCGATCCGGGGAAAGCGCCAGCCTCAGCAGCGCCAAATAAGAATCGAACAACGAGCAACGTGCCGAGCCCGCTGACGACTCCCGTCAACACAGTGAAGACACTCCATAGCGCGACTACGAATGCCAATACGACCCGAGGCCCAAAGCGGTCCGCGAACCATCCCGACGGGATTTGAGCAAAGGCGTAGCCTAATGCGAATGCGCTAAACACAACGCCCATGGCGGCATCCGACAAGGAAAGTGCGGTTGCCATAGACGTTTTTGCTGAAGAAATCGCGGCCCGATCCAGGTAAAGAATAAGGGAAAGAAAAAACAAGGCAGCCAGCACGGCCAGCCTCTTGAAGGTTTCATTCGAATTACGTTGCGCGCTCAAAACGGCTTCGGCTTCAGTCCTCTCTTGGATAACCACGGTAAGAGCTTTGCCTACGCTTTGACGTAAACCGTTTTGATGTTTGTAAACGCATCTTTCACTGTTGGCCCGATGGAAAAGGCTCCTTGTCCAGAATCTTTCACGCCCCCGAAGGGGACGTGCGCTTGACTCGCGGTTCCGTGGTTGATGTGAGCCATTCCGCATTCCACGCGCCGCAAGAATTCGTGGACCAGATGTTGATTTCGCGTAAACAGCGATGCGGCGAGGCCATAGCGCGTGGCGTTGGCAATTCGAAAGGCTTCTTCGGCATCACGCACGCGAATCACAGGCAAAACCGGGCCGAAGATTTCCTCGAGGGCGAGCGGAGAGTCCGGCGCAACAAGATCAAAGAGTGTAGCGGCGTAGAAATAGCCTTCCTGCTCAGCGTCTTTGACCAGTGAATGTCCACCCAGAACGAGCCTGGCCCCTCCCTCTTTTCCAATGTTCACATAGCGGGCTACCGCTTCCAGCTGTTCGCGGCTGACGAGTGGGCCCATGGTGGTGTCCGGATCGAGACCATTGCCAACTCGAATGTTGAGAATTCGAAGGCGCAGCCGTTCGACTAGATCGCTGGCTAGCGAGTCTTCCACCAGCACTCGGCTCAGGGCGGTGCACCTCTGCCCGCTACACAAAAAGGCTGCTGCCACGATCTCGCGGGCAGCTTCATCGAGATCGTCACAGTCGAGCACGATGGCCGGATTCTTGCCCCCGAGTTCCAACTGCACCTTGGCCATCCTTCGCGACGCGCACTCATTGATCTGCACGCCCACAGTCGTGGAGCCGGTAAAACTGATGCCACGGACTCGCGGGTCGGAGATCAGGCGATCCCCGACAGTCCTGCCGGGGCCGATAACCAGGTTCAAGACTCCTGCGGGCAATCCTGCTTTCTCAGCCAGCTTGGTGATCTGCACGGCAGACCACGGCGTCAATGAAGCAGGCTTCAATACCACGGTATTGCCGCAGGCAAGCGCGGGCACAATTTTGCGCACGGGGGCAACGACCGGAAAGTTCCAAGGGGTGATCGCGGCCACCACGCCCAGAGGTTCAAGAATGGTGTAACAGTTGAAGCCGGGCCGTTCGCTAGGAAAGGTATTTCCGCACAAGCGCTGCGCTACTCCCGCCGAAAAGCTGGCTTCGGAGGAAGCGCGCGCAACCTCGCCGGTGGATTCCTGAAGTGCTTTGCCTTGCTCCAGTGTGATAATTCTTGCGAGCTCATTTTGAGAATCCGCGAGCGACTGGGAGAAGCGAACTAAGATTCCCGCTCGCTGTGGAGCCGGAGTGTCTGCCCAATTTGCGCGAGCGGCTGCGGCTGCGGCGAGAGCGAAATCGACGTCCGCTTCCGTGGAACATGGAAATTCCCCAAGTACTTCTGCTGGACGGGCGGGGTTGCGCGTTTGGTAGTAACTGCCGCTTTCGGGCGGCGTCCAACGCCCCGCAATATAGTTGAGGTGGCGGACCATATCAGAGACTCTGCTCGAGGATCCCGGTGAGTTCCTGTCTCGTAGTTGGGCGAGGATTTACGGCCACATTGCCGCTTTTCATGGCTTCATCCACGACACGCTGAATATGGTTGCTCCGCAAACCACACTGCCCGAGCCCGCGAGGAATACCGATATCCGCAGAGAGTCTTTCGACGGCCTCCACGGCAAGTAGCGCGGCGCTCGCAAGCGAAATTTCGCGCGCGATCTCGCCAAGAGCTTCGGCAACTCTCGCGTAGCGCTCCGGAGCAGCAGTATAATTGAAACGCATAACCCGCGGCAGCGTCACGGCAATTGCCAAACCATGGGGAATGCGCAAGTCCCAACTTCCGAGCGGCATTGCCAGTGCGTGCGCCAGTCCGAGACGGGTCGGATTCATGCCGATACCAGCCATGGTGCTGCCGAGAAGCATGGCGTAACGCGACGCACGGTTATGGCTTTCCAGCACAGCGCCGCGCAAATTGCCGCCAATCAGTTCAATCGCGCTCAATGCCAAGGCAGATGATATCGGCTGGCAGGCGTTGTTGGTATAGCACTCTATGGCGTGAGCCAGCGCGTCCATGCCCGTTGCTGCCGTGAGCCCCGGAGGAAGATCGAGGGTTAGCTCGGGGTCGCAAAGCGCGATGGCTGGATAGAGGTGAAAGCTGCCGATGGCGACCTTTAGACCCGTATCGTCGTTCGTAAACACAGACCAGAGGCTGACTTCGCTGCCGGTCCCCGCGGTGGTCGGCACCGCAATCAAGGGTAGTGAACGATTCTTCACGCGATGGAGTCCCGTGTAGCTAAATGGGGAACCAGGATTGGTGGCCAACATCGCGACCGCTTTGGCAGTATCCAGAGAACTTCCACCACCGATCCCTACTACGACGCCGGCTTGACTGCGCTTCAGGCGTTGAGTTGCCTCGACGATGAGTCCCGAACCGGAGTCAGGTTTGACCTCGTCGAACACATCGCAGCCAATTCCTGCTTCCGAGAAAAGGGTGAGGACAGAGTCGAGAAGTCCTGCCGACCGAATCCCGGGATCTGTAATTAAGAACACCCGGTTGCAGGCAAACGAACGCACACGTTCCGCGAGCGAACGCACCACACCAAAACCAAAATGAATGTCCGTAGGGACGGGGAAGAAATTAAAACACTGATCCGCGCTCCACGGGGTCACGGCTGAGTCTCCGCGAGGCCCATCGTATCAGCCGCCTTCGGGAACGCCAGACCCAAGCTTTCGCCGAGTTTTGCCAACTGGTCGCCAATGCTTTGCAGTAGCGGAATGCCGAGAACGCGATTCCTGGCTTCATTCTGCCTCTCGAGCTCTCCGGGAGCGAGCACTTGAGAGGTTCCGGGAACGGCCGGTGAGGACTTTAACATCCGCAAAATCTCGTCCATACGAGCGGCAAAATCCTTGCCGGGAATAAATAAGTCGGTTCGCACAGCGGCAAAAACGTGTCCAAGGTTTTGTTCTGATCCAAGATCTTCGAGTCTGTGCAAATTCAGCGCAAACCCCGAGCCTGTGAGCACACCGCACAGGATGTCAACGATGAAGGAAATGGCCGAGCCTTTCGCACCGCCGAAGGGAAGCACCGAACCCGCAAGCGCTGCATTCGCGTCAGTCGTTCGATTGCCGTCAGCATCAATGGCCCAGTCCGCGGGAATCGGTTTGCCCTCTTGCGCCGCCACGATAATCTTTCCGCGCGCGACTACGCTGGTCGAAGCGTCGAACAACAGCGGAGGCTCCTGACCAGCAGGAATGCCAACCGCGATGGGATTGGTTCCCAAGAAGCGCGCGCGGCCGCCAAACGGAGCCATGTGCGGAGGCGCGTTCGAAGCGGCAAACCCGATGAATCCTTGGTGGATGGCCTTCTGCACATAGAAGGCCGCGATACCGAAGTGATTCGATCTTCGCACTCCCGCAAAACCGATGCCCGACAACTCCGCCAACGCAATGGCCTTCTCCATGGCGCGCGCACCGACGACAGGGCCAAGTCCGTTGTCACCGTCGAACAAAGCAGAGTTCCCCCGCTCCTGAACAACACGAGTTATGGGCCGAGGGTTCACAACACCTTGCCGGATACGACCCGCATAAACCGGCAGTCGAACCACTCCGTGGGAGTCCACGCCGCGCAAATCAGCGGCCACCAGACACTCGCTTACCTCTTTTGCGTCGCGCGGGGGGACCCCCAGCTCTTGCAGGGCGGCGCAACAAAACTTCTGAAGATCGTCGGCTCGATAGCGCGCGATTTCACTCACTTGATTGCCCTGCAAGCCTCAGTCGGGGAAGTCCCAAGATTTCTACGGTCGTCTTACCCGCCGCCAATTCACGAAAGATTTCCTGTTCGCGATCTCTTCGCGCAATCGCTGCTTGCAGTACCGCCTCAACAGATTCCTGGGCGAGCACGACTAAACCGTCGGCGGTACCCACGATAATGTCGCCCGGCCTGACGGTCACCCCGCCCAAATCGACCGGCTCATTCAGCTTGCCGAACTTTTCCTTCTTGCACGCGCCAATTGCCAGTCCCCTTGCAAAGACTGGAAAAGAGCGCGCGGCGATGGCTTCAATGTCACGGACGGCGCCATCCAACACGAGCCCGGTGATGCCTCTGGCTTGCGCGGCTACTGTAAGCACTTCGCCCCAAGCGCCTGCAGATTGATATCGCTCGGCATTGGCAACCAGCACCACGCCAGGTTCGGCGTGGACCACAGCTTGATGCAGCATCAGATTGTCACGAGGCGGGCAGCTCACCGTCATGGCAACGCCGCAAATGCGGGCACCGGGCCACATCGGTCTGATTTGGGGATCGACCATGCCCTGCAACCCAGACGCCTCATACAAAGTGGCCGCGTCGAATTCGGACAATAAGCGCAATGACTCGGGAGGAATTCTCATGCGTGGCCCTTTGCTTCGCTCAACTTAACACCAGAAAGACTGGCCAGGAATTGCGCGGCGGCGGCGAAATCCTCGCTCCCTTTCCCGGCGGCACTCGCGGCGGCGAAAATTTGCGCCACGTTGGACACCATGAGCAGTGGAATGTCCAGCGCGCGGGCTGATTCAACCGCCAAGTTTACATCTTTTTTCATGAGATCGAGTTTGAAGCCAGGCTGAAAGGAGCCTTCAAGCAGAAAGCCGGGCAAGCGCAGATCCATCATTTTGGAATAGCCAGAGGAGGTTTTGATTACGTCGTAGAGAGTCTCGGGGTCGACGCCGCACTTCACGCCCAGAGCAAAGGCCTCCCCGATGGCGAGCAGGTGAATTGCCGCCAAGGCCTGGTTCACCATCTTGACGACTTTTCCGTGACCTACTTCTCCAACATGAACAATGCGAGTTCCCATAGTCTCAAGTAGGGTACGGCAGCGTTCGAGCAGTGCGACATCGCCGGCCACCATGATTGTTAATGTGCCCTGCGCTGCGGCGGTAGTTCCCCCGCTCACCGGCGCGTCCAGCACTTCGCCGCCGAGGCCGCGGATGGCTTGCTCCACCTCCTGCATTGCAATGGCGGTTCCACTGGTCATTTCGACGAGCACTTTGCCTCTAGAAAAGCCCGCCAAAATTCCTTGTGGGCCAAACACCGTCTCGCGAAGTTCCGCGTCAGCCGGAAGGATGGTAAGTATGACCTCTGCCGACGCCGCTACATCTCGCGGAGTTGGCTTGATTTCAGCGCCCAGCGTGCGCAATTCATCGGTGGGTTCCCGCCGACGGTGGAAAGTTGTATAGGTCTTATAGCCCGCCGCGACAACCCGCTTCGCCATGGGCAAACCCATAGCACCAAGACCAATGAATCCTACGTTCACGGTTTCCCTTTTCACTTCACGCGCGACTCTTGCGGATCAGTTCTCCACTCTCGTCGAGAAACACTGTTATTCCTGCAAATCGAAGTACAGCCGTGCGGCGTTCTTCCCTGCCTCGTTCTCCATGGAATAGAACGAAGCGCTGATAGCCCCCAGCGGCTTGATGGCAATTCCCAATGTCCTTCCGTCGATCATTCGCTGCAACACCGGTTTCCCGATGGTGATATAGGTCTTTCCGCCGTCGCCCGCGGTAATGGGCCAATCAATAATCATCTGGGTGTTCAAGACGCGATCGAGTCGCTCGTAATGGCAGAAGCTGTCGGTGGTCACAGTCCGCTGATCCCAATTCGGGTCTCCCCCCAAAATCTCGACCACGCGCACCAGGCCGAAATCTTTCAATGCGTGGGCTTTCTGCTGGAGCGCCGAGGTGGTGAGTTCCAACAACCCATGGTCGGCCACTTTCTTTCCGGCGAACGCTTTTAAATCCCATCGCAAAATGACGTAGTGGCTTCCATCCGCCGTCAAAACATTTATCGTCTTCCCAGTTGCGTCTTGTGCTTGCCAATCGTTCAAGTTCACGTCGGTATTCTCGAGGTCGATCATGCTGTCCTGCGCGATCGGGATGACCTGATGGAACTTCTTGTAGTCAGCAACTGGCGGATGATAAGGAACTGCGTCGCCTTGGTCAGGCCCCACCGTGGCTACATTCACGACATCCACTTTTATGTAATCTATATCGAGCAGGTATTTCTCAAGACCCCAATCCATGAGCGCAAGGTGAGCGATCACCGTATCTCCCGGCAGGGCGTCAAAATGGTTGGTGGTCAAGCTGAAGGTGTACCAGTTGTTAGTAGTAGGGATGTCGTATTCCATCAACTGCGAATAGTCATCCGTAGTTCGCTGAGTGGCCAACTGTAGATTAATGCGCCGCGGCGCATGACTGGACCGCACCCGCGCTTCGATACGCACTTCGTAGCCGGGTTTTTCCAGCAGCGACAAATCCAGCATTCCGTTTAGCTTGCGTTCGATCAGCGCCCACCAGATGCCTCGCTTGTCTGTCGTTCCATCGACAAAAACGGAAGCATAGCCTGCACCTCCTTGGCGCAAGTCCATGGTCGCTGTTCCATCGCCCGCCAAAAACAGCCATCCATCCGAGTCGAGCGCCACCTTCGGACCATCGAAATTTTCGACGAACTGGGCGCGGAGCGAAGTGCAGAATGCGAAGACCATAGGCAGAAACAGGATGCAAATTTTGGAAAGGCATCTGGTCCGCAAAGAGCACCCCGGGAGGGATAAGAGAATTCGAACTATATGTGACCTGATATATGATGTCAAACGCTGTACACGGAGGAGAAGAAAGATGCTCTTTCCAGCCCAGTTTCCAAGTTTTCTCCGTCGTTGTTCTTCTGCCTTTCTTCCTTTATGGCTGCTATCCGCGTTTGCAGGGAACCGAATCGCCGCTGCTCCGCCCGTCCACGTTTGGGAGAAACAGGAGGTGACCCTTACCTCTGCCGGGACATGGGCGAATGCCTACACCGATGTAACGGTGTGGGTGGACCTGAAAGGCCCCAATTTTCGCAAAAGGATTTATGGATTCTGGGATGGGGAGCGAACCTTTCGCGTCCGGTTCCTAGCGCCGGCGCCGGGCGAATGGAAATGGGAGAGCGGTTCGAATCCCGCAGACTCTGGATTATCTGGGCGGCACGGTGAATTCAAAGCGGTCACCTGGAGCGAGGAGGAGAAAAAAGAAAATCCGCTGCGACGCGGATTTTTGCGGGCCACCGCTAATCGACACGCCATCGAGCAAGCGGATGGCACGCCATTCTTTGTGATTGGTGACACCTGGTATTCAGCCGGCACCAACCGTTTTCTCTGGAAAGATGACGGCCAAGAGCATCCGCTCGGGCCGGAGGCCGGTTTCAAGGACTATCTGGGTTACCGCAAGGCTCAGGGCTACAACGCCGTCCTCATCATTGCTGCGTTTCCCGCGTGGGCCACGGATGGATATCCTGTAGAGCTGTTCATGGATAACCCCGAGCGTACCTGCGTGCGTTCCGCGTGGACCGAGTATGGAACCAAGAGCGCCAAGAATATGGAGAATGAAGGTGGCCGTCCATTTTTGTTTCCGGGAAAGGTGCCGGGATTTGAAAAAGTTTTTCCGGATTTGGATCGCATTAATCCTGCCTACTTCCACTATCTGGACCAAAAAATTGACTACCTGAACAAGCAGGGGTTCATCCCGTTCATCGAGGTTGCACGGCGCGACACCGGCCAGGTATGGAAGAAATATCATTCCTGGCCGGAATCCTATGCGCGGTACATCCAGTTTGTGTGGTCGCGCTACCAGGCCAACAACACGGTGTTTAGCCCCATTCACTTCGACATCGATCAAGATACGATTCCCGCAAGCGACTACAACGCCGCGATCAAAATGGTGATGACCAAGTTTGGGCCGCCTCCCTATGGCACGTTGCTTACGGCCAATTCGAATCCATCCTCGCTCGTAAACTTTGGAGACGATTCCTGGGTCACGCTGCACCAGATGGGCAACGAGCGGGAGCACGACTGGTATTGGTACCTAACGGAGATTTATCAATCCATCTACCATCAGCCGGCATTAAACGGCGAACCTTATTACGCTGGTTATAAGGATGAATTTGGCCTAGGCGAAGGCGGCTACAAATACGGTGCGGATGGCGGATCCGACAGAGACAATCAGTACGTTCGCTCCTCGATGTACGGGAGTTTTCTTTCGGGTGGACTGGCGGGACATATCTATGGCGCGGAAGGCATCTGGGGCGCCGACATTGAACCGGCTTCCCCGGTAAAGATGTGGGACGCGTTTCAGTGGCGCTCTGGCGCGGAAATGCAGCATTTGAAGACCTTCGCATTTTCCATAGGAAGACGCTTTCAGGAACTGGTGCCAGATGCCAACCTGGTATCACCCAATAAAACCCACGTGACCCTCGGATATGAAGGCTGGGCCTTTTCCGCGCGCACCCCGGACAAAAAAATCTTTTTGGTTTATTTTGAGAGAGGCTGTCCTCGCAGCCAAATCCGTGGGGCCCTGCCACTCGCGAACTATCAAGTGCAATGGTTTGATCCTCGCGCGGGAACCTGGAGCGTTGCGGGGAATGGCAGTGTGCAGTCGGATTCGACGGGCATTATACCTCTGCCCGATTTTCCTGCCGATTTCGATTGGGGTTTACGTCTTGAATATGCAGGCCGTCCCTAGATGCTGACCGGATCGCGGCTATCCGTACATACAATAAGAGCGGTGGGAAGATCGACACCAGCGGAAGCGGTCGGGAACTGCGAGAACTTGGTGACCTGCAATCCCCAGGGTCAATGTTGGACGAAGTGCAGAGGAAGAAGGATCGGCGGGAACTTGGCATGCCCGACCGGATCGAGCCGCGCACCGAATGTTTCCGTCAACACGATGAACGCCACTACCGGCAATCCCGCCAGCGCGCCAATCATCAATGTGAGCACCAAAAATACGTGCTCTTCGCGTTCCGCCAAAAACGACGTCCACTCCGTGCCTTCCACCAATTTGTTGGTCGCTCTTAATTTTCCGCGGCGTCAAACTTTCTTTTTCTGCTTCAATATTTTCCCGCTCTTCGGCGATCGTTCCCAAGGCCCCTCGAGCAGCGCACGGATCGTTTCCACCAACTTTCGCCCGTCCCATCGAATCTCGCTGATTCGCTGGCGCGCGACACAATTCAAAAGTTTTTCGCCGCGCCGTTGTAGGTACACCAACACATTCCTTCGGTCCATCTGGCTGCGCCGCCGCCGCACGTAACCGTGCTGCTCCATGCGATTAATGAGCTCCACGGCGCTGTGGTGTTGCAGAGCAAGACGCTCCGCCAGCGTCCGGATTGTGTTTTCTTGTCCTTGTGGCAAACCCCGTATGGCCAGCAGCAGCAGGTATTGCTGCGGCTCAAGACCAGCAGTCCGCGCAGCAATGTCTCCTTGTTGGACGAACCGCCGTATGCGATAGCGCAACTCGGCTAGCGCTCGGAATTCACCGTCGGTGATTTTAGCTTTCATGACGCTATTTTTATCGTAACACGATATATATCTCTTCCGGACGTCGGAGATACAATCAACCCCCGATTCACGACGAAGAGCAGCCTGGGGTGATGGAATCGATGGCCTGATCACTCCCGCGCACACCCTAAAAACTCTTCCGGAACGCCTTCTGTGTCTTGTAATGCTCGTACCCGTGCGTCAGGTAAAACGTGTGTGCCCTGTCTCGCAGCACATTCGAGCGCACCGACATTCCGCTGCATTTCCTCTTTCGCGCCCAGTTCTCCGCCGCCTCCAGCAAAATCCGGCCGGCGCCCTGGCTTCGAACTCGCTCGTCCACTACCAAGGCGTTCACCTCTGCCCTTCGTTCAACTTCCAACAATGGCGTTACGCTCGCGTGTATCCAGCCCATCACCCCCGATTGCTTCGTCTCCGCCACAAAACATGTTCCCTCCTTCGCCTTCAGCACTTCCCTCAAGCGCGCATTCATCTGCCGTTTGGTCGTGGGATACCCCAGTTGACCTGCCAACGCTGCAAGAATTGCCGCATCGCTCTGCCGCGCCCGTCTCAATTTGATTGGTGATTGGTTATCCGCCATTGCTAGTTACACACGCTGGCGACGCAATCGCGTTTGCACCGCTTCACTCTTCAATTCTCGCAGCGCATCTCCGGCAATCCATTTTGCGGCGGAGTGCTCCTGCTTGCGGATTCGTTCCGCACTGCGAATCGCAGCGCGATTCAGAACCATGTTGCGCTTACCGATATTCCTCAGCGCCCAATTCACTGCCTTCCTGACAAAATTTCGCTCATCCCAGGCCTCTCGTTCGATGGCTTGAAGAAATCTCTGGAACGCCCCATTTCCGGCTCTCTTGTCATGCACCGCCAGAAACGCCGCCAGCGCAAATCCCGCGCGCTTCTCAAACTCTTTCTCTCGCTTGCTCCAGGCAATCGCCTTGTCCCAGGCCCCGTCTGCATCGACAAACAGGTGGCAGCACGTTCCATCACAGACATCCCAATTATCGAAATCCTTCACCCATCGTTCCATCTGCGAAAGCGTCACTTTCTCCGCTTCCGATATCAGCACGCCCAGAATTCGCGCGTCGTGTATGCCCGTTTTCCACAACTGCTCGCCTAGCGCGTGGTTCTTCCCAATTTTTAGCGCGATCACATCTTGTTGTGGTTTTGAAACCCCAAACGCCTTTTTCGTGCGGATTCCGTACCGCGCCATCCCTTCCACGTTTCGCCTCGTGCCGCGGCGCTTCAGCTCGCGAACCGCTCGCGCTACCGTCCAATTCTCTCTAGAATGTTTTCTCGGAATCAAGGAGGATTGTCACCGGTCCTTCATTCACCAACTCTACCGACATCGTCGCCTGGAAAACTCCCGTTCCCACGGTTACACTCAGCCCTTGCAAGGCTTCACAAAATTCCTCGTATAACTTCTTCGCGGTCTCCGGCAGAGCCGCGGCCAGATAGCTCGGGCGTCTCTGTCCCCGCGCATCGCCATACAATGTAAATTGCGAAACTACCAGGGCTCCGCCCTTTACATCCAGCATCGACAGATTCATTTTCCCGTGTTCATCCTCAAAAATCCGCAAGTTGGCCACTTTTTCCGCCATGGCCGCTGCCGTCGCCGAATTATCTTCTTTCCCTACGCCCAGTAGCACCATCAACCCCGCGCCGATTTCGCCCGTTGTCTTCCCCTCTACAGTCACCTTCGCCCGGCTGACCCGCTGCACCACTACTCGCATTCACTGCTCTCTCTTCCACCGCCAAAAAACATGTTACTAAGACTCTTCTCCAAGTAGGTGCGGCTTTACGCCACCTTCCTACTTGGCATAATTGTGTCATCCCGACCGAACGCCAAACGTTTTGTGTTCCGCCGCACCGGAGGGATCGCGGCTAAATCTCAGCCTCTCGACAAATCATTGGCACTACTACCCTGAGCATTACGCGACAACCAACACCTAGTTCTTCGGCGCCTTTCGCGGCAGCAACTCCGCCAACTGCGCCGTGTTGTACCCAAACACCGCCAGCACCGCCGCCCCCTGCGTCAACTCATCCCATCTGACGCGATCCAACGTGTCCGCCTGGGAATGGTGCGTCTTCTCGTAATCCGTCGGATCCTGCACGCACCAGAATCCCGGCACCCCCGCTTCGTCAAACGGCACATGATCGGAACCTCCCTCGCTGCGTAGCGACGGTTCCATGATTCCCGCCAGCCCCGCCAGCGGATACACCACGCGATCCACCGTCTCTCGCGCGTTGTAATTTCCCATCAGTCCCACCGTCAACACTTTACCTGTACCGGTATCGTGTACCAGCACGCCCGAAATCTTCGGCAGTTCGTCGTGATGTTTCTTCACGTACTCCTTCGATCCGACCAGCCCCTGTTCTTCTCCAGTGAACAACACGAACCGGATCGTTCGTTTCGGTTTGAGTCCGCTCTTCTGTAGAGCCCGAGCCGCTTCCAGCACCGCCATCGATCCGGTTCCGTTGTCCGTGGCTCCGGTTCCCAGATCCCACGAATCCAGATGCGCTCCCAGGATTACCACCTCGTCCGGTTTTTCGGTTCCTGCAATCTCCGCCACCGTGTTGTAGACCGTCACCGGCGCCCCCGTCAGCGTGCCCTGAACGTTCATTTCCAGCTGCGGAGGTGTTCCCGCATCCAGCATTCGCCACAATTGCAAATAGTCTTCTCGCGCCGAGAATGCCGTGGGAATTCCTGAAGGTACGTAATCCCTAGAAAACGAGCTCATATTCAGCAACCCGTACATCTTCTCTGAGCCCACGATCAGGCCCACCGCCTTTTCCTCACTCATCATGCGCATCGCTTCCAAGCGCATCTTTCTCATTGCCATCCAGTCGAGCGGCTTGGCGTCCGCGGGATACATGACCGGTATTGTTCCCTCGCCCCACGGCGTGAGCATCGGATTCTTCGGCGCTTGCAGATCTCTCGGCCTTCCGAGCAAAACGATTTTCCCGCCTAGCTTTCCTTTATACTTCTCCAGGTCTTCGGATTTTTCCGCATCGATCCCGATGACGTTGCCCTTCACCGCTCCATTCGTCGCTATAGACCAGCCCGCCGTGGCCAGTGTCAAGTCATGGGTCGCCGGCCACACCACGCGCCCCGTAGCCGGCCCGCGCTTCCATCCATTCGCAATCGTCCACGATTCCAGATGCACATTCGTCAATCCTAGCGCTTTGAATTGTTCTTCCGTCCAATGGCTCGCCTGATCCAATGACGTTGATCCCGTCAGCCGAGGCCCGATCTGCGTCGTCAGGTATGTCAGGTCGTTTTTCAGCTGCTCCTGATCGGCCTTCACCAGTTCCGCCAGCTTCCTGTCCGCCTCCAGCATCGGGTCTTTAGTCGGCTCGCTCTTAGAACTCCCGGCGGCGTCTGCTGTGGGAACCCGAGCAGGTGGTGTGAATGGGCGTCGCGGCAGCATATTCGGCAACTCCGCCGTGTTGTACGCCCAAGCCGCTAGCACCTGCGCCCCCTGCAGCAAATCGTCCTTCCACGACTTGTCAAACGTGTCGGATTGGCTGTGATGCGTTTTCGGATACTCCGCCAGATCCTGCGCGCACCAGAACCCTGGCACGCCCACTTCGTCAAACGACAAGCTGTCCGTGCCGTATTCTCTCCCCATCGTCGTTTCCAGCAATTTCAGTTCGCCGAGCGGCGCAATCACTTGATCGACAATCTCCCGATCCTGGTAATTGTCATGCAGCCCGATGGCCAGCACCCTTCCCGTTCCGCTGTCATGCACAAGCGCCCCGGAAACCTTGTCCAACTCATTTTTGTGGGCCCTCACATATTCTTTTGATCCCACCAGCCCCTGCTCTTCTCCCGTGAACAGCACGAACCGGATCGTCCGCTTCGGCTTCAGATTCAATTTCGCCAGCGTTCGCGCCGCTTCCAGAACCACCATCGATCCCGTTCCGTTGTCTGTGGTTCCCGTCCCCAAATCCCAGGAATCCAGGTGCGCTCCCAGAATCACGAATTCATTCGGCTTTTCGGATCCCGTCAAATCGGCCACGGTGTTATACACCGTCACCGGTTTGTCGCTCACTGAACTTTTGATTTCCAATTCGACTTCCACCGGTCCCTTCTTCACCAGCCGGTATATCAGGCGATAGCCTTCGCCCGTCACGAATGCCGAAGGAATTTTTCCCACCGTAAACGGTTCAAGCGTCGCATCTGTCATGTTCAGCAGCGCTTGCGGCTTTCCCGCATCCCGCAAAATTGCGGCAGCTCCCTGCTCCACAAGAAAATTCTGCATCACCCTTATGTTCTCCAGGTATTTGTCGAAAGGATCGGGAAGACCCGGCTGCCCGACCGGTGGAGGCGGTTCTTCCATCGGGTGATATACCTCCGCGTTCTGATCGATTGCTCGAGGCGGCGACAGCGGCCGCGGCTCCGATGTAATCACGATGGCGCCCTTCAGCTTTCCTGCAAATTTCCCAAACTCTTCCGGCTTCTTCGCATCGAAATAAACCACCGGCCCGCGCAACGTTCCTTTTGTATTTGGCGACCACGCGCCCGCTGCAATCGTCAGCGGATGCTCCGTCGGCGCAATGACCCGCGCCTTCGCCGTTCCTCGAATCCAAGCGTGCGGTATGGTGTACGCCTCCAAATGCACGTTGGTCAGCCCGTATTTTTGGAATATCTCCACGGTCCAGTCGTTGGCCTGCTTCAATAGTGGTGACCCCGTCATCCGCGGCCCGATCCGGTCGGACAGAAATTCCAAGTTATCCATCAACTCGCTGTGTTCGTGGATCTCTGTGAGTATCTTTGCGTCCGCCGCGGCAATCGCGCCCTCCTCCTCCGTGGCCGCCCGCGCCGTCCACGCCCTCGCGATCACCGTCGCCGCCAGCATCACCGCCACGACAATTGCTTTCCGCCCCAGTTTCATTCCACTCTCCCCGTAGTCTTACCGCAAAAACTTTAACAACGTCTCTCACCACATGAACTTGAGGGTGCCCCACCCTTTGGTTTATGAGGGTGGGTTCCGACGATCAAAATCCACCCAACTTCCGTTCTTCTTCTTGCCTGTTCCAAACTCTCTCACCGTCCAACTCTCAATTTTTTTAGGGCCTTCCATCCCCGTGGCGGCTTTTGACAAACCGGGCAAAAATAACTGCTCCTTCCCGCCACAATCACCCTCCGTATTTCCGTCCGGCATCGAAAACACGACTGTCCTTCTCGTCCATACACTCGATGGTGCCGCTGATATTCTCCCGGCTGGCCATCCGCGTCAAGGAAGTCCGATATCGATGATCCCCGTAGCACAATCGCGTCCTGCAAAATCTTCTGCAACGATTTGTAGAGCAGCTCCACCTGCTTCAATTCCAGATTCGCGCCCAGCTTCGCCGGATGAATCTTGGCCCTCCACAAACTCTCATCCGCATAAATATTTCCCACGCCTCGCAACACCTGCTGATTCAGCAACAACGCTTTGATCCGCGCTCTTCTTCCGTCAATTCGTTTCGCAAATTCCGCGAATCCCGCCTCTAGAGGGTCACTGCCAAACCGCAAGAGCTCTTTGCTTAATGACTCTCCCGCCAGGTAGGCCATCCTCCCAAATCGCCGCGCGTCCACATACCGCAATTCCCGTCCGTCATCCAGCAGCATCACCACATGCGTATGTTTCTCGTGAACGTCACTCACGGGCCGCGGCATCAACATCCCCGTCATTCCGAGATGCACCAGGAGCGCCGTTTCACCCGGTTCCGCCGCTTCTGCCACTTTCGTCAGTCGCAACAACAGAAATTTCCCATATCGTTCCACTACGTGAATTGTACGTCCTGGCAACTCGCGCTCGACGTCTGCAGGATTATCAATGAAATCCGTCTTCCCCAAAGTCACGCTGACAATCCGCTTGCCTGCAATCGTCTCCTGCAGTCCCCGCGCCACCGTCTCAACTTCAGGAAGTTCCGGCATATGATCTGGCTGGTCCTCGGACCGCGTCCTTTTTCGAATCTCTCATCCCAACCATAGGCCGAACGTTCTGTGTTTGGCCGCAGTGGAGTGATCGTGGCAACGTTTCAAGTTGCGGAAATTCTCCGTGCCACCGCAGGGTTTCTCGGAGCGATTGCTCTCATGCCAGCGCTCTCGAATTTCCTTGGGGCGCACCCATGTTGGCAGCTTGAATGCGTGCCCCCTCCTTTGGGTTGCCGCGTGCCTCGCCCTCGGTTTGTGAGGGTGGAGGCTTCTCCTTCCTTGTCTTTTCCTTAGCCTTGTCTTTTCCTTAGCCTTGTCTTTTCCTAGCCTTGTCTTTTCCTTAGCCTTGTCTTTTCCTTAGCCTTGTCTTTTTTTCGTCATTACCTTGCTTTGGTTTTTTCTTATACCCATGTCTGCGCCTTCCGCAGACCGAAGTCGAAGAATCTCAACCAGAAATCAGCCTTCGCGCTCCCATGCATCTGCATTTGGTTCAATTGCACCGCTGCGTCCCGGCACTGCTGGCAACGGCAACTCCTCACTTCTTATGATAATTCGGATACGCGGGATGATCCGGCAGTACCACCGGATTCTTCTTCAGCGCCTCCATCGTCACCGCCACCGCCTTCTCGAGTTGCGCATCGTGGCCCGCCGCCACCGACGCCGGATCGTTCTCCACCTCGATGTCCGGCGAGATGCCATGGTTCTCCACTTCCCATTCACCCTTGAGCCCGTAGATCGCCACGCGCGGCGCGGTCACAAACCCGCCATCCATCAGCGGTGGGTATCCATAAATCCCCACCAATCCGCCCCACGTCCGCGTTCCCACCAACGGACCCACGCCATCTTGTTTAAACATCCATGGCAACGCGTCTCCGCCTGAACCAGACATTTCGTTGATGATCATCGTCTTCGGTCCGTAAATCTGCGCCAAAGGAGAACAAAACTTCTCCCCCTCCCGCGTCACGTCGCAGTTCCGCAGCGGCCGTTTCAACTCATCAATGATGTAGTCCGCTATTTCTCCCCCGTGGTTGTACCGCTCGTCAATCACCGCGCCCAATTTGTCGGTTTGCGCATAATAAAACCGGTTGAAGTTAGTGAATCCGCCCACCGCGGTGTCCGGCACGTGTACATACGCCAGTTTCCCACCGCTCAGTTCATCCACTTTTCTCCGGTTGTCTTCCTCCCACGCGCGGTTGCGCAATGGGAACTCGGTGTCTACCGGCACTACGGTCACTTCCCTTGCATCTTTTCCATCCGCGTTCGGTCCCACTTTGATTTTGATCTGCTTTCCCGCCGTATTCTCGAAATAGCTGTACACGTCCGCGGGTGGCCGCACTTCCATCCCGTTCACTTCCAGCAAATATTCGCCCGCCTTCACATCGACTCCCGGCTGCGTCAGCGGTGCGCGCAAATCTGGATTCCAGTTTTCTCCGTTGTAAATCCGCGCAAACCGGTAGCGTCCGTTGTCCACCTTGTAATCCGCGCCCAGCAGCCCGCCCTTTACCTGTTTCGGTTTGGGAACGTCTCCGCCGCCCACAAACATGTGGCCGATCGTGATTTCTCCCAGCATTTCTGTAAACAGATAATTCAGGTCTTCGCGTCCACCCAGCTTGGCCAAGTACACGCTGTACTCTTTTTCCGCCGCCGGGATATTCAGTCCATGATGATTCGGGTCGTAGAGAAAATCGCGTTGGATTCGCCACACTTCCCGGTACATCTGATTCCATTCCACTCGTGGGTCGACCAGCACCTCCAGGTCCCCCAGGTTCAACGCTCCGTCCCCCGGCTTCGGTGCCGCCGCCGTCGCCGCAATAATCCACGGAGACGTAGGCGTCGGCCCTAGCTTGAACAGTGCCTTCTCTCCGTTGGCTGACACGAAAAACGCGCTCACTCCGCTCACATATGGTTCCGTCTTCCGCGTACTCAAATCAAACTTGCTCACCGTCGTCAGCGGCGGATCGGAGAAGCGCGGCACATCCACGATCTCGCCAAGGAATAAAATCCCCGCTTTACCTGTAATCAATCCTACATAATTTGCCGCTCGAATCGGCATCGCCACAATCCGCTGCCCGATTCCATCCAGATCAATCGTGACGACCGGCACTTCTTCCTTCTTCTCGCCCTCTTTCTTGTCGCCTTCCTTTTTGTCAGCGTCCTTCTTGTCCGTTTCCTTTCCCTTATTCTTGTCTGCTTCTTTGGACTTATCCTTGTCTGCGTCCTTCCCTTTCTCGTCGCCCTTCCCCGCCACCTTTTCTTCGTCGCTCTGCGGCTCCACCGGATTCGGATCGCCCTTCTTCAGCACCACCGCATAAACATTTCGCGTCAGCGGGTGCTGGAAGCTCGACAAATCCAGCCAGCCCTTCGTCAAACCCACATCCGTGCTTGACGTGAAATACATCGTCTTTCCGTCTCGATCGAACACGGGAAACCGCGAATCCGCTGTTCCATCCGTAATCTGCGATTCTTTTCCGTTCTCCATCGAATACACAAACACCGCGTGCTGGTGGCTCTCCAGAAACTTCGTATACGATAACCACTTGCTGTCCGGCGACCAGGTTGGATTCATAGCGCTGGATGGATCGTCATATCGCTCCGTCGCCACTATTACCGGCGTGCCTTTCTCCACGTCCACGTACCACAGGTTCAACCGCTTATCCTGATAGGCGATCTTCTTGCTGTCGGGCGACCACAGCGGGCTGTAAAAAAACGATGGCGGATTTCCCAGGTTGATTTTCTTCACCGCTCCCAACCCGGATTGATCCACCAGATGCAACGCATACTCGCCGGACTCATCCGAAAAATACGCAATCCACTTTCCATCGGGAGACCACGACGGATCGCGATCTTCCACCGCCGGCGTCCGAGTCAGGTTCCGTATCCCGCCCTTCTCGGCTGGTACCGTCACAACCTCTCCGTGCGCTTCAAACACCGCGCGCGCACCCGTTGGTGAAATCCCTGCATTCTGGATCTGCTCGGCTACCTTCACGTAATGCGGTCGAGTTTCCGGCAAATCTCCCGACACCGTAATGTGCACTTGCTTCGGTTTGCCGCTCGCTGGGTCGTACAAATAAATTTCTCCAAACTGTTCGTACACCAGCGCATCCGGCCCAGCCGACACACTCTTGAAGTCCAGCCCTTTATTTTCCACTTCCTGCTTTACCGTTTTCGCTTTCGTGTCATACGAGAACAAACTCACGGGCCCGTTCCGGTCCGACAAGAAATACACCTTGTCCTTAAACCATACCGGGCTCGCATCATTCGAATTTTCCCGCGTCACCTTCTCCAGTTGTAGGTCTTTCAGCCGCACGATGTAAATCGGCGTTGTCTGCCCGCCTCGATATCGCTTCCACGCCGCCTGCCACTTCAGATTAGGTACATAGGCGATCCTCTCGCCATCCGGCGAATATCCGCCATCAAACGCTCGCCACATCGGCAGCGCCTCGGCTACTCCACCTCCCACCGGCACCGTGTAAAACTTCGTGGTATCGGCGAACGCATCACGGTCCGATACGAACAGCACCTTCTTTCCATCGGGCGTCCACCCGATCGCCCCGTCCTGTCCCGGATGCCAGGTCAACCGCTTCGGTTCTCCGCCACTCGCAGCCATCACAAACACATCCCGGTTCCCATCGTAATTCGCCGAAAACGCGATCCACTTCCCATCCGGCGAAAAGATCGGTGAGCTTTCATGTCCGCCCGTCGTCAGCTGCCTCGCCGCGCCCCCTTCTCTTGGCACGGTCCACAAATACCCTCCGTAGGAAAACACAATCTCCGTCTTGCTCAGCGTGGGGCTCTGCAGCAACAGCGGCGCGTCATTAGCCTTTACTCGCGATCCTCCCGCGATGATCGCCAACAACAACACCAATCCAAGCCGTACGCGCATGAATTCCCCCTCGCCTTTCGTCAATTTCTCAATTTTCATAAGGATTTGCCGACCCACCCAGCACCACTGCTACTTCTGACGCACCACGTACAAAAATGGTTTGTTGCGGATTTATCGTCCCGACCGGAGAACCAGGGTCTTTCGCTGGCTCGGAATGGAGGGATGGTGGCCGCAGCTTCAAGATACTCGCGCTTGCTGGTCTTCGCTCATTTTTTCCGATTTCGCCGCTGCTTACGGCAAAGGCACGCCCGGCGTCGCTACAATCCCGGCCATCCGCAGCAATTCTTTGTACTCTTCGTCCGTGATCGACGAAATAATCAGCCGCACATTTTTCAGCAGTTTCATCTTCCGCAGCGCGGAATTCGACCTCATCTCCACAAGCGTCACGGGCCGCGGCAATTTCTCAAACGCGCGCAGATCCGCCACCAGGTTCTTCTCTTTCCGGTCATGCGGGTCCGGATAGGGATCGCGCGTCACTTCCGCGATTGAATACAGCGAGCGTTCCGGTGCCGAGTGGTAGCACATCACCCGGTCACCCTTCTTTACCTGCTTGAGTGCGCGGATAGCATCCGGCTTCGATCCAGCCCCATGCCACATTTCTTTGCCCTTAACGAACAGGGTATCCCAGTGATAATGATGTGGGTCTGCGCTGAAGATCCAATAGTGTCGTGTTGGAGGAGTTGCGGTCGACATCGGCCCAGAATTCGCGTGCAATATACACGTTAATCAGACGAAAACCAAACAAAATGTGTAGGATAGCCGTAACATGCAGAGGAAGGTACTAGCCACGAACCGGGTGTTCGCCAAAAGGTACAATAACTATTTTATTTTCTATTATTTAAGTCCAGACGACCCGGACCGAGTCCCTGACCATCTTCGCAATCGATTGATAATAAAGTACTTAGAACTGACCAACGTCTACAAATATATCTTCGCCCCGCACTTCGGTCGGATAGCAGTCCACTCGCGCCTGCGGATTCTGAATTACTTTACCCGTTGTCACGTCATACTCCCACCCGTGCCAGGGGCAGGTGACCACCTTCCCATCCAGCGCACCCTGACCGAGCGGTCCGCCTCGGTGCAAACAAGTATTATTGATCGCGTAAATCTTCCCGCCGACATTCGCAAGCGCTATCGCCTGGCCTTCAATTTGAAACTCTCGCACCGACCCCGCGGGTAACTCCGCCACCTTTGCCGCCCGCAAAAATCCCATCCTCACTCCCCTCAACCAATCCCGAACCCCGCGCCTAACCTTTACTCATCCCAACCCACACCTGACTTGCTAACTTAGGTCCGAATCCACTCATTTCCGAAATTGTAAACTGTCAACTTCCCGGTACCTGCGCCACCATCACGTTCTGCTTGAAGTGCTCGACCATTTCCGGCTTCAACCGCACTTCCGTCGGCCGCTTCGCCAGCGTCATATCATCGATCTTGTCCTGCAACTTCATCAGCGCGTAAAACAACGCCTCCGGTCGCGGCGGGCAGCCCACCACATACACGTCCACAGGAACAATTCGGTCCACTCCCTGCAGCACTGAGTAGGCATTAAACGGTCCACCCACGCTCGAGCACGCCCCCATCGAAATGCACCACTTCGGGTCCGGCATCTGCTGCCACACCCGCTGAATCACCTGCGCCATCTTCAGTGTCACGGTCCCCGACACGATCATCAGATCTGACTGCCGTGGCGATGGACGGAACACCTCCGCGCCAAAGCGTGCCATATCAAACCGCGAAGTCGTCGACGCAATCATCTCAATCGCACAGCATGCCAGGCCAAACGTCAACGGCCACAGCGAACTCTTTCGCGCCCAGTTGAACACGTAGTCCACAGACGTAATCAGCACATTCTTTTCGAATCTCTGGTCAATCACTCCCACAAAATCTCTCCAATTCCCCCACCACCCCGCGAAGTATATCCCCCACTCCATACCCCCGTCAAAGCCCTCGGTCACACCGCGTCGTAAGCTGCTTCGATCTACCAAAGAACCCGTCGGTCGTTCATCCCGAGCAAAGCGAGGAATCCGCTTTTCTCCTAGCCAAAACTACTTCCCCAACCCCTCATAAATCTCTCGCGCCTTCTTCAACCGCCCCATAACCAACGCCTTCTCTTCCGCCGAATTCCAGTCCGGATACTTCTCCGTAATCTCCATCGTCCGTCCAATCCATGCCGCAAAATATTCCGCATCCACTCTCGAGTAGGCCCTCTTCCCGCCCACTGTCAAGTAAATCGGGCTGGTCGTTACATACGCATATTGGTCCATCACCGGATACTCCGCCTTCTCGCTCCAAGCGCGCAGCAAGCACCACCCGCTCTCATTCACAGGGACAGTTCCGGTCACATCCGACGTATCCCGCGCGCCTTCCAGCTTCAAACCCTGTGTCACCTTCCCGTTGCACACCACCTCCAGGTGATCCACCGGCACAATCGATCGCAACTTCGCCGTGAAGGGCACAGCCGCCTGTGCTGCCTCGAACCTCAGTTCACTCCCCACCATCTCTCCGCCCAACTGGAACTCTACCAGCGGCCCATTCGTCGCAAACGTCTGTCCGCGCTTCAATCCATTCATCCACACATCGATCGTTGAAGGCCACCCCGGCGTCCACACATACACCCGGTCCTGTCCGACCGTCCCGCGGATCGGTGCCGCATAGTTCGCCGTTGCGTCCGTCCCTCCGCCCGCCGGCAACTTAAATCCCAGATTCAACAATTTGTACCAGACTGCCGCCGTCGACTTGTGGTCGCTGAATCCCACAATCTCCATGTAGTCCAATTTCCCCAGCGCCACATCCACCGGCAATTCATCCGTAATCCTCTGCGCTGGCTTCCTTAACGGGTCTGGCACTTCGTCGAACGGATGCACCGCTCCCACCAACGCCCCCTGCGATTTTGCCAGGTCATACACATCCGCATTCATGGGAAACAAGCTCGCCGCCGCCGTATTCGGATACCCCGCATAGCCCGGCAGCAGCAAATGATCCTTCAATCCCAATATCCCTCGATGCCCCCAGTAACTCGTGTGAAATTCCTGCCCTTGCACGATGAGGGAGATCTGGTCGCCGGTCATCTTCTTTGGAAATGGAAAGGAATCATAATCCGGAAATCGTTGCTCTTTATTCACGATGAGATTGTTCACGACATTTAAATCTTCGCCGTTCGCGATCTTCAGCAGCTCCATCGGGCCCACGCTGTATGACCCCCCATAATTTGCGTGAACGTGCAGGTCTCCGCTGACCCATCTCTTGTCCCATCCCAGGCTCTTTAACTGGAAATCCAACTGCACTGGCTCTTGCGGCCTGGCGTTCACGATTTGTTGCGACATCTGGCTCTCGAACCCTTTCGCAACTTGAACCGTGATTTTCCCCTCCGGTACCTGCAACTCCTGGCTATTCATTAGGTAAAAATAGTGTGTTTCGAATTTCTGTTTTCCGCGATCATACCCGTCATCAGCAAAAATCAGTTCGTCATCTGGTGCATAGAACTTGCCGCGCTCGTCCGTAACGGAAATCCTGGCAATTGTGTTCGCGCCCTTTTCGTCGCGAACCGCGATACGTATGGTCACATGGGGAGAAAGATATTTTCTCGAATGGACCGGCAGTTCACGCGGCGTCCCCAGCGGGAAGCTCTGCAGCCAGATTTGTGAGTTCACCAGCGGATGACCAATCCAAGCGATGTTCGATCCATCCGGCGACCAACGCGTATAAGTCGAATTGTTCGATCCGTAGCTGATGGGAAATGCGTCTCCTCCCGCGGCAGGCATCAGCCACAAATTTTCATATTGGCCGCCTAAATACGAGCTGTATACCATCCGCGATCCATCCGGCGAAATCTCCGGCCGCGCCTTCCAGTTCGTTTCCTCGTAATGAACCTCCTTCGCCTCCGCGCCCGGTTCTGCTTTCATCCTCCAGAATCCGCCAGTCCCGTGAATATGCCCCCGATTCGACACGAACAGAATCTCCTTTCCGTCCCGCGTCCACGTCGGATTAATTTCCATGTCGTAAGTGCTGTAGTAATACCGCGGCAATTCGCTCTTCGTCTCTCCCGTTAATCGCACTTTATTTTTCAATTCCCCATCCACTACATCGGCCGAAAAAATATGAAATCGCCGGTTGTACTCCGTCGCGGTCCAAACAATTTTCTTCCCATCCGGAGACCATCGCGGCTCCACATTCACTGCCCCGCCGCTGGTCAAGGCATGTGTCTTCCCACTCGCCAAATCCAAAATCCACAATTCCATCGCATCCTTCTGATACGACACATACACCACCGACTTCCCATCCGGCGACCAGTCCGGCTGATAGTCGTATCCCGCCCCGTCCGTCAATTGTTTCGCGTCCCGGCTACGCAAACTCTGCCGCCACAAGGTTCCTGCCATCGAGTAAATCAGCTCTTCCGAATCCGGCCCCCAGCACAGACTGCTGGGCCCGCTCGTCAACTGCGGCAAATATAATTCCCGATAGTAATAAGGATGCGGCTCATCAATTTGCGGAAGCACCGGCTTCCGCTGCGCCCCAACAGGAGCAACCACCACCATCATCGCCGCCCAAACCAGCCAAATCACTCTCTTCAAGTTCCCATCCTCCAGCGCCACAACTATAATCCAAAAAAAGAGCGACCCGCACCAATCGAGTCGCGCACTCCTTACTCTTCGATTTATAAAGGGTCGGCTTGCAGTTTACCCTGAGCCTCGAAGCGCCGCCCATTTGCAGTGCGGCAGCCAGCTGCCGCTTTTGCAACCTAACTAATGTCGCCTTTCCAATGAACTTGAGGGTGCTCCATCCTGAGCGCCGTTTGCGAAGAGTGGGTTCCGACGACGAGAATCCACGCAATCTCTTCTAGTTTTTCTGAGTTTGTCATCCCAACCGGAGGGCCGCGCCTTTTGCGTTGTAGAGGGAGCGTGGTAACCTCCGCCCTCAAGCAACCACCGTAGCAATCCATCTCGCAACCCGGGTCATTCGAAGCGAAGCGAGGGATCCGGTGCTCTCTTGCGTTTTCTTAACTTAAAACTGAAAACCGATAACTTAAAACTACTCACCCCAGCCTCACTTTGCTCAACGGCATCTCCCGATACCTCTTTCCCGTCGCCGCAAAAATAGCGTTGTACAACGCCGGCGCAAATGGCGGCAATCCTGGCTCTCCCACTCCTGCCGGCGCCGCATCGCTCTCCACGATATGCACATTCGTTACTTTCGGTGCCACGTTCATCCGCGCCACCTGGAACGTATCGAAATTCCCTTGATCCACCACTCCATTCGTCGCCGTGATCTCCCCATACATCGCGATGCCCGTCCCCATCACCGCCGCTCCTTCCACCTGCTGCCGCACTGTCGTCGGATTCACAATCGTTCCCGCATCGATCGCGCTATCCACCTGATGCACGATCACCTGCCCGTCTTTCACTTCGGCCTGCACCACCGTCGCCACGTACGTCAAAAAACTGCGATGCACTGCCACACCCATCCCAAAGCCATTCCCATTTTTCTTTTTGCCCCAGCCGGCCTTTTCTGCCGCCATGTGTACGACTCTCTTATACCTCGCCGTATCCAGCGGGTACGCCGTCAAGTCGCCATCGTAGTTCGTATAATCCTTCGCTAGTTCGCTCTTCGGAATCACCCGATCCGGTCCCAGCAGCGCGAGCACGTACTCCACTTCGTCTTTTCCCGCTGCATGCGCGCACTCCCCCACGAACGAGTGAATCCCGAACGCGTGATAAATATTTGCCACCGACCGCAGCCACCCGATTCGCGTGTGCGCCATCGCAGGCCCGTTCTCCGCTCGCTGGTTCGCAATCGCAAACGGCACATCGCTGAATCCCAGCCCGATCTCTCCTGCATCTGCATATTGCGCTGAAGCGTCGAACGTCGACGCAATCGGCGGAAACACGCTTCGCTGCAGCCATCCCGTCGGCATTCCATTCGCACCCAGCGTCGCCTTGAAATACATGGCCGCCACAGCGTGGAACGAATCAAACTTGATGTCGTCTTCCCGGCTCCACACCACCTTCACTGGTTTTCCCGTTTTTTTCGAAAGCACCGCTGCTTCCACGATGAAATCCGGAAACGATTTCCGCCCAAATCCTCCGCCCAGCAGCGTCACATTCACCGTTACATCTTCTTTTTTTACACCCACTGCCGCCGCGACCGCTTCTTGCGCGCCCTGCGGACTTTGAGTTGGCGCCCACACCTCCACCTTTCCCTCCGCATAATGAGCCAGAGCCGCCGGCGGCTCCATCGAAGCATGCGCCAGCATCGGCGCGTAATACTCCGCTTCGATCACCTTCCCGCCCTTCGCAAACGCTGCATCCACGTCACCTACTTCGCGCACCACTTTGCCCGGCTTCTTTGCCGTGGCCTCCAGCTCTTTACGATAAGTGTCCGAAGTCCACACGCCGTGCTCGCTCTTGGTCCACTCCACTTTCAGTTTTTTCTTTCCTTCGAACGCCGCCCAGGTGTTGTCCGCTATCACCGCCACGCCGCCAAGCGCCTGCATCTTCACCGGTGGCTGCCACGGGTCGATCGTCGTCGTCTGCTTCACTCCCGCAACTTTCAGCGCCGCGGCATCGTCCACGCTCTTCACCGCCCCGCCATACACCGGCGAGTGCGCCACCGACGCAAACAGCATTCCTTCCATCCGCGCGTCCTGCCCATACATTGCTTTTCCCGTCGCCATGTTCTGCAAGTCGTACCCGGGCGTCGCCTTCCCGATATAGTTCCAATCCTTCCGCGGCTTCAACTGAAACTCTTCTTTCTTGGGCACCGGCAATTTCGCCGCCGCGGCCGCCAGTTCCCCATAGCCCAGTTTCTTCCCGCTTTTCGCGTGTACCACCGTGCTCATTTGCGTGTGGCATTCGCTCTCCGGCACATTCCAGGTTTGTGCCGCGGCTCGCACCAGCATCAAGCGCGCGCTCGCTCCCGATTCACGCAGGGTCGCAAAAAAACTTCGTACCGAGTGCGACCCATCCGTATCCTGATCGCCATACTTCGCGTCACCCGTACCCTGCACCACCTTCACGCGCTTCCAATCGGCATCCAGTTCATCCGCCACGATCATCGGCAATCCCGTGCGGTTGCCGCTTCCCATCTCCGACCGTGCCGCCACGATATAAATTGTCCCGTCCGTTGCGATTCCAAGAAACACATTCGGCTGCAGTACAGTCGCGGCCATCGCGTCGCCTGCCGCCGCGCCTCCGGCATTCGACGCGCCAAGCAGCGCACCAGGAAGGAATCGCGCGCCCAGCACCAGTGCGCTGGTTCCCACCACTCCCTTTAAGAATCCACGCCGGCTAACATTTTCAATTTGAATCATCTCTTCACCTGTCGCCTGTGGGCGAAAATCCGTACCATTTCGTAGGGCCTGCGACCTCTATCCTACCCACATTCCCGATTCTTGCAACCTCTTGCCTTCTCCGCCAACTCACCATCGAGCACAACAATGTGTCATTCTTGAGGAGCTGAATAGTTTTCGACGAAGGACCTCAACCTATCCTCATCTCCCACACCACAATTCATCCCTCTCTTTTATATTTGCCCTCCGTTCGTTCCCGCTGGCATACTCATTCTCCCGCACAAGGAAAGGCTTCTTCTGATGAATCGCGAATTTCACCGTTGGCATTCGCCCCGCCTGGGCTTCGATCTTGGCGTAGTCGCCTATGGCCACTGGGGCCCGCCAATCCTCGGGTTTCCCACCAGCGCTGGCGACGAGTGGGAACTCGAAGGCCAGAGCATGATCGGCGCCCTCGCTGAATTCATCGACGCCGGCCGCATCAAGTTCTACACCGTCAATTCCATCAACGGACTCAGCTTCTACAACAAAGGCGCTCATCCCTTTCATCGCAGCTACGTCCAGTCCGTCTTCGATGCCTACCTCACGCAGGAAGTCGTTCCCTTCATCTACGATCACTGTCGATCTCGCGTCCCCATCGCCACCATGGGCGCTTCCTTCGGCGCTTATCACGCCGCCAATTCCCTCTTCCGCCATCCCGACGTTTTTAAACGCTGCTTCGCCATGTCTGGCGTCTACGATCTTCGCTCCTTCATGGACGGCATGTACGACGACAATTTCTATTTCAACAATCCCGTCGACTACCTCTCCAATCTTTCCGATCCCTGGTATTACGAACAATTAGCCACCTGCGACATCCATCTCATCACCGGCACCGGCCAGTGGGAGCACAGCGGCCCCACCTACCGCCTATCCGAAGTCCTCAACAGAAAAAACATCCGCCATTCCGTCGACAATTGGGGCGATCAGGGCGGCCACGATTGGCCCTACTGGAAAAACGAAATGCGCGCCTACGTCTCGCAACTCTACTAACCTCGAGTACGGCTTGTCCTGAGCAACGAGAAGGGCAGCCCAGCTGCTCCTTTTCCTTCCGCTCTCCTCCCAAGTTGTCAATCCTCAGCGTAGCGCTGGCTTTCATGCCAGTGTATTCACCTGGCTTTAATGTAGAGGCTTGCGTTTCGCCTGCGCCTCGAAGGGTCGCCTTTCTCAACTCCTGGCATCCTGAGCGAAGTGACCCGACGCCTTTTCCTCGCGCCGCAATTTGGCACGTCGGGTCACGCAGTCGAAGGATCGTGGCAACACCTCAGCTCGACAACAATCACTGTGATTCATCGAATTGTCTGATTCAACGAGGCAGGAAACTACAACTAAGCGAGGTCCAACTCTTCCAACTTATACCGCCCCTTCTCAATCACCTGGTCCTCATCAATCCACACATCGCATTTCCGCGTCAGCACATCCACATGCGTCCGAGACTTCCAATCCGCGTGTGTCTGGCTCCCATACGGATCCCCAAACGCAATGTGCACTCCCGGAAATTTCTCGTCTTGCAGCAAAATCCCGATCATTCGAGACAATCCCAAATTCGTCCCAAACGCCAACTCGCCCACGCGGTCGCTATTCTCATCTGTGTGGCAATACGCCCAGAACTCTTTTTCCAGGTCCTTCCGCTCGCACTCCACACGCACTAACCGTGCTCCCGCAATCGTCAACACCAGCGGCGTAGCCTGCAAATCGCCATATTTTCCATTGAAGTAATCGCCCGCCGTCGCGTCACAAATAAAAGTCCCATCCACCGCGGCTGGCGTCGTAAACACTTCTCCCGCCGGCAAATTCGACCAATATCGAGGACTGATCAATCCGCTCGTCTTCACCCAATCCAGCCCGCGGTCAAAATGCGCCGAAAACGCCGTTCCCGCCTCGGTTTTCACTGTCAACGATTCCGCCCTCAACATTCGCTCGCGCAATTTGTCGCTTAGTTTGTCGACCAGCCGGTAATCCGCGCGCATCCCTTGCTGCATGATTTCCGGCGTCACGCCCACCATGTGCGCATAGCGAATCTGCCTTCGCTCCACCACCCTCACAATAGCCATTCGCGCGCCTAATTCCCCAGGCTGTGGCGTCATGCACAAAATCCCGACATCTGCCTTTTCCAGCGCATCTAGCACCGCCGCGGGCGCCGCGCCCATCGGCCGTGGCCCAAAATCCTCCAGCAGCAATCCCGTCGACTCTCCGCCGCGTTCCCGAATCGCCTCTTCCAGGCTAGCCGCCACGCTCCGGCTGAACTCATCCGCAATCAAAGCGATCCGCTCTCCTGCTCGCACACCCAGGCACACTTCCACGGCGTTCTTGGCGCCGGGCATGAACTCACTGGGTGCAAATCCGAAAGGCATTCCCACCATTTTACCAAATTCTCCGCCGCTGCCAATTCCCCTGCCATATGAGCTGTTCAAGCGATTCGATGAATTCCCGCAGCCAGCTTTCAGACGGTATTCTTGACTCCAGCCCGGCAACTTCTTGTCCATTTCAGGCCACCCAAAGTTCGGCGGCAAGAGATCACAAAATCTCATCGAACCATGAAGCTCCAGATTCGCCCATTCACGCCAAATCTCTGGCCCGCTCTCGAAGAATGATTCGGCTAGAACAGCGCTTGCAATGGCTGCTGGTGTATGTATTGGCGGATCGGCAATGCGTATCGCAGCCAGCCGCGCAAAACGAACAAATCGGCGCTTCATAAAATCGTGAAACAGGGCCCGCCCGCCCCCCGGACGTGCTCGTCTTTGATGCCGATCTGACCGTCCGCGGTGTCAGCTCACTTCACTCGACGCTTTGCCCTGGCTTGCTCAGGCGTGGCGCCTCAATCGCGTGTCAACTTGAGCGCGCTGGATTCAAGACCGTCGTCTGCCGCACACCGCCTCGTCCGCTTATGCGCTATGATTTCACGGTACCCGCCAAGCGCACTCCATCGCGAATCCAAACAAAATCTTCGCTGGTCGAACAGACGACTGGACTCTACGCAGCCATTTTCACAATATCGCGGCTCCGCGTTCTTCAAGCAACTCCCTAAGAACAGAGCGGTGACACCGTTTTTCGTTTTCGCAATAGCATCCCAGCGAGAAATTCGTCTGATGCGAGAGCGCGGCGAGCAGGTCGAGAACTCTCGACGCATCCGGCCGTTTCATCTCGGCCCGGAATCTTCGCTCGAACGCCCTCCAGGACCGTTCGTCCTTCGATTGCAAAGCGACGGTCACCAGTTCCTGGCTCGGCGAAAGGTTTGGCAGCCACACATCATAATAATCAAGCTTCGCAAATTTCGATTTTGGCACCCCGCGCGGCGGCCTGCGAACCGTGCCCAGTCGCAATCCTTCATTCAGCTCTCTCGGAGCTCCAAGTTGCACCACGGCAATTGCCAAGTTCAGATCCTCCCAATCATCGTCCTCGCAACTTCTTTTTCCCGGTGCTTTTAGGTGCCACCCGGAACGACGGTATCTGCCCGCCGCCGCTGGTCACATTCGCCAGATCGCTTGTGCTCAACCTCGTCAAAAATCCTGCCAGCCTCCCTCGAAACAGATACGGCGCGAAGTCCACCAGCATGTCCTGCATCTCTACTTTTCCGCCGCTCACAATCGTCGGGAAAGGCTCCCGCCGCAACGGAATCTTTTCCTGCACGATCCAGCATCCATGCGCGGTGGATTTCTCCCCGCCCGGCAAAGCCGCCTCCAGCACTTTCTGCCATTCCTTCGCGTTCACTTTCCATCCCAGAGTTACGCCCGTCCCGCCATATTCATCGCTCGGTTTCAGGACCAAAGTTTCCTGGTGTCGCCGAACGTAATCCAGCAACTCAATCGGCTCCCCGTGATAATCCGACCGCACATCCTCCACCACGCGCGTCCACGGTACATGCTTGCGGATAACATCCCGTTCCTCCGTCGAAAACAATCCGTCATTCCTTCCCTCCGTCAGCACCGCGAAGAACGTTTTTACGTGTGGAATCTTGCACCGGAAATTATTCACCACGCACGTGGTTCCCGTTTCATACGCCTTCACCAGTGCTTCGCATTCCACTGGCCGGGCGACGATATCGTTAATCAGCACACGCCGGTAAACCAGATCGATCTTTTTTCCTTTCGCCCATAACCTCTTCCCGTCAAAATCCAGTTCCCGCGGGTCGGCCAACACCACCGGCACGCACTGCTTTTCAAACCGCTCCTTCAGAATCTCGAATTCGCTCCACGTCGGCACTTCTTTCCAATCCACAATCGCCATTTGCGGCCGGTGCGTCGCTCCACCCCAATCCGTGTACGTCCGCAGCAGTGCATCCAATAATTTTGCACTCAACGGATAACTGTGAATCTCCCACTTCTTCGCAAACTCCTTCATCACCGGCGTCGCTCGGAAGATCTCCGCCAATGTTTCCGAGTATCCTGCTCCCGCCGGCGATTCTCCGTTGTACTCCGTGAATTTCAGCGAATCCGGGAGCAAAAACGCGTCCAGCCGCGAGGTCGTGCTGGCCGGACCGGCCCCGCTCGCCATTCGAGCCAATCGCTCTTCTTCCGGCCGCAAATGGAATTGTCGGAAAAGGGATTCGTCATTGAACGCCGCTACCGTCACCCGCTCGGCCAGCGCCGCAATCGTTTCGGAAACTTGCCGGACTCGCGCTTCATCCGCTGGCGAAAGAAAGAACGGCCGCAGGAAAGGGCAATGCACGCGCTTGCCGAAAGAAAGCTTCTCGTCCTTCAATTTTTCCAGGAACTTTTTCGTGAATCCCGGCGTCGCCTTCAACACCGGTCCCAGTGCTTCATCCCACATCTTCGCGGGCTCTTGCCCTGCCGCGCCCGTACTGTTCGACTTCTTCGCCCCCGCCGCTCTTCGATTCTGTGTCATTGTTTCGTACTGCCTGCGCCTGCAGGTTGCGCCGCACCCGGCTTGGCGGGAGCCCCAGTGAACCCCGCCGCCGCTCCTAGCCCCAGCATCTCTTCCCATCGCGGCCACGTGTTCGCCACGTTTCCGTTCAACGCGCGGTCAATTACCATTCGAGCCATTCTCTCCACCACGTGCTCGAAATAAAATTCCGTAATCCGGTCTCGCTCGAAATCCGGCGCTGGATTCAGAAAATCGATGGCATAAGGCACGCCATCTTTCACCGCAAATTCAATCGTATTCATTTCGTAGCCCAGCGCCTTGTTGATGGTCACCGCATCCTTGACTACCCGCGCCCCGACCTCCGGCGTCAGGTAGCTGTGCTCCACCAGGTACCGCCGTTCTTTAGGGTCGTACCGCACTGGCAAAATATCCGTTTTCGCAAAGGTGAAGCACCTCACGTACTCCTTAAAATCGATGAACTCCTGCAGCGTCATGCAATACGGCGCGGTCCCGTCGTACGCCGCCAGCAATTCCTCCTTATTGTTTACCTTATATACGTGCTTCCATCCCCCGCCCGAAAACGGCTTCAATATCGCCGGCCGCCCTACATAATCGAGCAGCGCATCCCAATCCACCGGGTACTTCAAATTCCGCAGCGACTCCGCATTGATATCCACATCCGCCGGATATCCCTTCTGCGGCAACAGTACCGTCTTTGGAATCGCCAGTCCCAACTTCGCCATCACCGAATAATTGAAATACTTGTCATCCGCCGTCCACCAGAACGGATTGTTAATTACATAGGTCCCTTGCAGTACCGCATGTTTCAGATACCCGCGGTAATACTCCACTTCATGCGATATTCGGTCGACGATCACTTTGTATTCGGCGGGCTCGTTCATCTTCGTCCCGCCCAGCTTCACGAATTCCGCCGTTACACCATCTTTCTTTCCCAATTCCTTTACCCTGGAGATAAACGCCGGAGGAAAACTGAACTCTCGCCCGCACATAAGCCCGACTTTTGCCATCGTCCTTCCTCCCCTTAAATTCAAGCGAGGTGGTGCAGCGGCCGCCTTCTGAGGCGGGCATCTTTACCGCCATCCAAACCGAACTTCAACTCACACTGTTGGCCAGATTCGATTTGCCTTCCACCACGCCGCCGCGTGTTTCCATCACTAAGTGCCGCACCACATCTTTCAAATCGCCGGTCTGCTCGAACACCTTCAATTGACGTTCCGCGCTGGTTCCCTTGCTCATGATCGTATGGATATAATCCAAAGCGCTGCGGCTTCCCAGTTCATCCACTACGTCGTCCACAAACTCCAGCAGTTCCGGGATCAGCTCCCGCATCGGCACTTCCGATTCCTTCCCGAAATCGATGAATTTCCCCTCAATTCCGTACCGCGCCGCCCGCCACTTGTTTTCCTCAATCAACGCGCGCCGGTACAAACGCCAGCTGATGTTTTTCGTATACAGCTTGTGCAGCTTCACCACGATCGCTTGCGTCAGCGCCGCGATCGACACCGCTTCTTCCACTCTTGTCGCTACATCGAACATCCGGAACTCCAGCGTCCCAAACGCCGGGTGTGGCCGCACGTCCCACCAGATTTTCTTTGGATTGTCGATGCAGTGTAGCTTCTCCAGCAGATGCACGAAGTTTTCGTACTCGCTCCACGACATGAACTGCTCCGGAATGCCCGTACGTGGGAACCTGCGGAACACCGTCGTCCGGAACGATTTCAGTCCCGTGTTCCGTCCCATCCAGAACGGCGAACTCGTCGACAGAGCCAGCAAATGTGGCAGGAAATATCGCACCATGTTCATCATGTCGATGGTCGTCTGCTTATCGGGCATCGCCACGTGGACGTGCATCCCGAATATCAACAGCGACCTCGCCAGCTGCCCCATCTCTTCCACGATGTGCTGGTAACGCTCTCCCGGCGAAATCACTTGATCGATCCAGCTCGAGAACGGATGTGTCCCTGCTGCCGCCACCTGCAATCCCGTTCGTTCTGCCGCTCCCACCAGTTCGCCGCGCGTGCGGTGCATTTCCAGTCGCAATTCACCCACGTTATCGCAGATCTTCGTCCCCGTCTCCACAATCGACTGGTGCATTTCCTGCTTTACCTGGTCGCCCAGCCCATGCGAAGCCGCCGACAGCAGTTGAATTACATGCGAACGCAATTCACAAGTTTCGGGATCTATGATTTGGAATTCTTCTTCGACACCGATGGTGAAGCGGTGAGCCATAACCGGCCCTCCGTTTTCTCTGGTCTCTACAGGGCACTAGGGGACCATCATCATACCCCCACCCCCGCGCTATTTGCACCTGCCTCAACCCCATTTCTACCGACCGTCAACTCAACTCATCCCTTGCTCCCGCCTTCTTTTTCGCCGGGTGGCCCATTCGCCGATTCGCGAGTGGGCTCTGTACCCTTCAAGGACCTGTTCAGTTCTCGCCCGACTCTGTCATCCCGACCGAAGGCCGAACGCTTTGTGTTCGACCGCAGCGGCGGGATCGTGGCAACTTCCAACCAAAGGTCGCTCATCGCGACGAAGACTACTTTCCCCCGCCATTTTGTCCCTGGACTCCTCACCCACCCCTTGCCAAACTCTTTCCCATGCAAATCCCACCCTTTCGCATCGAAGAGTATTTCGCCAAGTACGAATTCACCGCCAAATACCTTCTCTCCTCTTCCGACGCCGAATCTCGTACCATCGCCGATCTCCTCGCTCTCGAATCCTCAGCCCATGACGCCTTCTTAAAACACTGGTGCGGCTACACTGAAGCTCCCGGCGCTCCGTGGCTCCGCGAAACTCTCACATCCCTCTATAAAAATATCCGCGCAAACGACATCCTGGTCGTAGCCGCCGCCGAAGAAGCCATTTTCCTCTTCTATCACGCGCTTCTCACTCCCAACGATCACGTCATCGTAGAGACCCCCTGCTATGAGAGTGCATTCACGCTCGTCAGAAGCACCGGCGCCACCGTCTCCGCCTGGCAGCGCAAGCCGGAAAATTCCTGGGCTCACGACCTCTCGGCCCTCGAACCCTTGATCCAACCCAATACCCGCGCCATCTATATCAACACCCCACACAATCCCACCGGGCTGCTCATGCCGCTCGAAATCCTGAAAGACGTTCTGGGCCTCGCCTCGGAACACGGCATCTACGTTTTCTCCGATGAGGTTTACCGTGAGCTGGAGCACATTCCCGCCACGCGACTGCCCGCGGCTTGCGATCTCTATGATCGTGCCGTCAGCCTCGGCTCCGTCAGTAAAACCTATGGCCTGCCTGGCCTGCGACTTGGATGGCTAGCCTCTCGCGATCCCCACATTCTCAGACTCTGCATCGATCTTAAGTACTACACCACCATCTGCAGCAGTGCGCCCAGCGAGTTCCTCACCGATCTTGCCCTCCGTCATCGCGAAGTCATCGTCGAACGCAACCGCCAACTCGTCCTCCGCAATCTCCATCTCCTGTCCAACTTCCTCGCCCGTCACAAAGATCTTTTCTCCTGGACCCCGCCCAACGCCAGCCCCATCGCCTTCGTGGAATTCAAGCCCGAGCAGGAAGTCTTCAAGTTCTGTGAATCCGTGGTCCAACAGTCCAGCGTTCTTCTCCTCCCCGGCTCCGTTTACGATCAACCTCGCCACATCCGTTTCGGCTACGGCCGCGCCAACATGCCCGAATCCTTAGCCCAACTCGACGCCTACCTCGCCAAGCTTGTGTAGCGGCCGCCTTCGGACGCGGGCGGTTCCGAATGTTGCGCTGGCGGTTATACCACCACCCTTTCAATGCCACTTCAGAGCCGCGCCCCCCCGAATCTGTCATCCGAGCAAAGGCCGAACGTTTCGTGTTCGGCCGGAGCGGAGGGATCGCGGCGATCTCTCTCCGTTGCCCAAAAAACCTCGACACAATCTGCAACGATTGTCATCCTGGGCGCCCGACTCCTTCTCCCTCGCGCCGATTCAAAGGCGCGTCGGGTCACGTAGCGAAGGACCTCCAGAATGGGGCAAGCCATTCGCCGAGCAGCGCGTGCCGCCTTCCGACTCTGTCATTCCGAATGGAGCGCCGCGCGTCTTGCGGCACACAGCAGAGAGATCGGGCAATCTCTCCAAGTCATCCCGCGTTTGTTACAGATGTCATCCTGAACGAAGCGAAGGGTCTCAATGCCAGCCAGTACTGGTTCGACCTGCCGGCCTTGCCGCTTCCCCGAAAACAAAAATGGCGCATTGACCCCAGTCAATGCGCCATCAAATCTCTTTTCGCCAATTCTTATGGCTCTACGCCGCTCCCATCGATCTCCTCGCCTGGAAGCATTCCCGGCAAAATACCGGCCGCCCTTGCGTCGGCCGGAACGGCACCGTCGTTTCTTTTCCACATTGCGAGCAAGTCGTCTTCGTCTCCGCCCGCATCGGGGTCGCCGAATTACCGCCCCCTCCACCGCCTTCCGCGCGCTTGGCTTTGCAACCTTTGCAACGCTTCGGCTCGTTCTTAAATCCCTTGTCGGCGAAAAACATCTGTTCGCCCGCTGTAAATACAAACTCGGCACCGCATTCCGAACACTTCAAGACCCTATCGTGGAATTCCATGAGCGCTCCCCCTGGGACCCCTTTCGGGCAGCGGGGAGAAGCCAAACTTGCACCGTGAGCCTGGGTCGCTAGGTATACCGGTAGTCCGGGATTGCCGGGCGTGGATCCCTGTGGCCTGGATGCTAACGAACATTTGACTACCCAACGTCTCTACCTGATAGGGGCCTGATCCCGGAAGTGCGGCGCCGAGCCTCGTCTCGCGCAGGTACTAATCCTGCTCTCGACGCTGCTTCTTGCGCAGTCGCTTCCGCGAAAGCGCTTCTTTAGCCCGGCGCTTTTCGCCTGGCTTCATATAGAAGCTGTGCTTCTTGATTTCCTTAATGATGTCCTCTTGCTGCACTTTGCGCTTAAAACGCCGAAGTGCGTTCTCAAGAGACTCACTCTCTTGAATGACTACTTCTGCCAATGTAATTCACCCCAGTTCCGGTTCGGATTGCATGTCGGCAGTGCCCCTGCTACTGCTAGAGACACTGCAACTGAATTATTATCTCATGAGGATGCTGGCTTCTTGTAGTCAATTCAGCCCTCCGAAGTCAAGTACTCTTTCTTTCTGCCGCCCGCTTTCACTTCCCTCCTTAACAATATAGGCACTATTACCACTCTATACCCGGCAACCCGGTGTTCGCTGTGCGTGTCCAGCGCTTGCCTCTCCTGTTACACTAGGCTGCTTCTCAAACCTGCTACGGGAGTCTTTCTCATGCCCGACATGCGCGATGCCCTGGCTGTACTTCTTGCTGGCGGACAGGGAGAGCGACTCTGGCCACTCACCCGTGATCGCGCCAAGCCTGCCGTTCCCTTCGGCGCTCTCTATCGCATCATCGATATCACTCTTTCCAATTGCGTTAATTCCGGTCTGCGCCGTGTCTTCGTGCTCACGCAATACAAAGCCCTCAGCCTCAGCCGCCACACCCGTGCCGGCTGGTCTCCTCTGATGGGACTCGGCGAATTCATTGAAGTTCTTCCTCCCCAGATGCGCGTTTCGCAACAGTGGTATCAAGGCACGGCGGACGCCGTTTATCAGAATATCTATTCCATCGGCAACGAGCGCTCAAAATACGCATTTATTCTCTCTGGCGACCACATCTACAAAATGAATTACGCCAAGATGCTTCAGCAGCACATCGATTCCGGCGCCGACGTCACCGTCGCCACCATCGAAATTGCTGCCGAAGAAGCCGCCAAGCAATTTGGCGTAATTGAAACCGACAAAAACTGGCGAATCATCGGCTTTGAGGAAAAGCCCGCCAAGCCCAAGCCGTCTCCCCACAAGCCCACGCACTGCAACGCTTCCATGGGCGTCTATATCTTCAACACCCAGCTTCTCATCCCCATGCTTCTTGCCGATTCTGAAGATCCCAAATCGGCTCACGATTTCGGCAAGGACATTCTTCCCCGCATCATTTCCAAGAACCGCGTCTTCGCCTACAACTTCATCGATGAAAACAACGAAAAATCTCTCTACTGGCGCGACGTCGGCACCATCGACGCGTACTACGAAGCTAACATGGACCTCGTCAGCGTCTCTCCCGTCTTCAACCTTTACGATAAACACTGGCCCTTGCGCACCTGGCAGCAGCAATATCCTCCCGCCAAATTCGTCTTTGCCGACCCCGATCGCATGGGCGCGGCTCTCGATTCCATCGTCGGCGGCGGCTCCATTCTTTCCGGCGGACGCGTGCAGAATTCCGTCGTTGGTTACGATGTTCGTGTTAACAGCTATTCCGAAGTCAGCGATTCCATCGTCTACAATCACGTCAACGTCGGCCGCCATTCCCGCATTCGCCGCGCCATCATCGATCGCCACGTCAGCCTTCCCGAAAATACCGAAATCGGTTACGACATTGAAGACGACCGCCGCCGTTTCCACGTGACCGCCTCCGGTATCGTCGTCGTGGTCCGCCAGGAATCCCTGATCGAAGAGCCTGAGTCCGAATAGTATCTGGAGCGCGCGCGCCAGCCCGCCTGCCGCTCCCACATACCTCGAATCCCAAACTAGAGCTTTTGATTTTCTCCGATTTGCGAGGATGGCGTCGGGTATTGAGTCTGCCTAGAGAGCGGCCAATCGGGGCCTGTCATCCCGAGCGCAGGTCTGCGCTTTCCGCAGGCCGCAGCGAAGGATCTCTGTCATCCCGACCGCAGTGCCGCACCATTTGCCCCGAACAGCGAAGGGTGCGGCACCAAGCGGAGGGATCGCGGCACCCCTTTCGCGAAAGACCCTCACTGTGCCCGCACGCCAGCACCCTTCCCCAAAACGTGTTCCCCTCGCCTCTGTTACAATCCTTAGTTCGAAATCTCTCAGGAGCCACAACCTCTATGTCCACCAAAATTACTCGCGTCCACGCCCGCCAGGTCATCGACTCTCGCGGTAATCCCACCGTCGAAGCCGACGTCCTTCTCGAATCCGGCGCCCTCGGCCGCGCCGCTGTCCCTTCCGGAGCCTCCACCGGTGAGCACGAGGCCCTCGAGCTGCGCGACGCCGACAAATCCAAATTTCTCGGCAAGGGCGTTCTGAAAGCCGTCGCCATCGCCAATTCTGAAATCGCCAAAGCCGTCACCGGCGCCGATGCCGCCGATCAGCGCACCCTCGATCACAAAATGATTTCCCTCGATGGTACCCCCACCAAATCCCGACTCGGCGCCAACGCCATCCTCGCCGTTTCCATGGCCGCCGCGCGCGCCGCCGCTGTCGCCCTCAAGCAACCTCTCTACAAATATCTCTCTCGCTATTCCACCGACTCCTCCGCGAACCTGCTTCCCGTTCCCATGATGAACATCCTCAATGGTGGCGCTCACGCGGACAGCTCTGTCGACTTCCAGGAATTCATGGTCATGCCCGTGGGTGCGCCCAAGTTTTCCGAGGCGCTTCGCTGGGGCGTGGAAATTTTCCACGCGCTGAAAGCCGCGCTGAAAAAACGCGGCTACTCCACTGCGGTCGGTGATGAAGGCGGTTTCGCTCCCAGCTGCAACTCCAACGAAGAAGCCATTCAGATCGTTCTCGAAGCCATCTCCAACGCCGGCTACAAACCCGGCGAACAGGTCTCTATCGCCCTCGACCCCGCCGCCAGCGAATTCTTCGACAAGTCCACCGGAAAATATATCTTCAAAAAATCTGACAAATCCCAGCACTCCTCTGCGGAAATGACGAGCTATTGGACCTCGTGGGTTGAAAAGTATCCCATCGTTTCCATTGAAGACGGTATGGCCGAAGACGACTGGGATGGATGGAAATCACTTACGCAAAGCGTCGGCAGCAAATCTTCCAAAAAGAAAATTCAGCTCGTCGGCGACGATCTCTTCGTCACCAACACCGAACGCCTCTCTCGCGGCATCAACGAAGGCATCGCCAATGCCATTCTCATCAAGCTGAATCAGATCGGCACCGTCACCGAAACCATCGACGCCATCGAGCTCGCCCGCAAAGCCGGCTACAACTCCATCATCTCTCACCGCTCCGGCGAAACCGAAGACACCTTTATCGCCGACCTCGCCGTGGCCACCGCCGCCGGACAAATTAAGACCGGCTCCGCATCGCGCACCGATCGCATCGCCAAGTACAACCAACTCCTGCGCATCGAAGAAGAACTGGGCGCCACCGCCCGCTTCAACGGCAAAGCCCCGCTTAAGTAACACGCTCTCACTGCCTCAAGTGACACAGGCTCGTCCTGCGCGAAGTCGAAGGGCACTCTTTTGCCTTGACGGAGGAAGGGCTTGTGCTTTGGGGTTCTCGATCGATCGAGGACCAATAAATGAACTTGAGGGTGCTCCGCCCTTGGTTTGCAAGGGTGGGCTCCGGCGATCTAACGCCGCACGCCACTGCATCCTCATTCTCGTCTTAAGTCCTCTCCGCGTTCTGCGTTATCCTTTTCTTCCGTTTCCTTATTTCCCCGCCTTGTCTCTTGCACTCATGTCATCCCAAGCCAAGCGAGGGATCTGCTTCCCCTGATCTTTTCGGGTGCGTTCTGGCGATCCAACTTCACAACTTTCTCTTTCGTTCTACACCTTCGCCGCCGCACCCTTCTGTTTCCGCCGCAGATGTGCCGCCACCAACCGCACCTCGTCATAACTGATCTCTTCGGGCAG
Source organism: Candidatus Acidiferrales bacterium (assembly GCA_963741365.1). Classification (GTDB taxonomy): domain Bacteria; phylum Acidobacteriota; class Terriglobia; order Acidiferrales; family UBA7541; genus Acidiferrum. Next base: position 56,353 of record CAVUHY010000019.1, read on the forward strand.
CGAATCCTTGATCGGTTTCAACAACTCCATTCCCAATCTCCCGCAAGCCTCGCTAATTTTTTCATACGTCGCCGCCGGCATCCACTCTACATGAAATTCCGTCTCGCCTATCTCCACCAGGTTGGCAATCATTGCCACCACCGTGCGCACTTTTCGCCCGCGCCGTTCCGCAATCTCGTCAAAATTCATTCCCTGTTTCAGCATTGCCAGTGTTTCCTGCGCGGGACTCGACGCCTGCGCCTGCCAGTCATTTTTCGCCCGCTTTCCTGCCGCAAAATTCTTTAGCGCATTCAGAATTTCCGCTCCGTATAATTCCGCCTTGTTTTCCCCAATCCCCGAAACCAGCCCTAACTCCACCATGGTCTTCGGCTTCACCCGGCACAGCGCCTCCAGCGTCGAATCGTGCAGCACAATAAACGCCGCCACGCCTTTCTCCTTCGCCCTATTGCGCCGCCACTCCCGCAAATAATCCATCAATTCCTCGTTCACATCACTCGCCAAGAAACTCGAAAACCCTCCCGCGTACTGCTCCACTTTCCTCGGAGGATTCGCCGCGCCTGCCGCGATCGCGTCTCGACGCTTCCCTCTCCGCGCGCTTCCTTCGCCGCGCATCCATTCCGGCATTCCCGCACACACATCGCAGTGCCCGCATTTCCCCCACTTCACCATTTCCCCAAAATGCTCGCAGATCAGTCGCGGCCGGCAATGCCCCGCGGCCACAAATGCCTGCATTTGGTCATACCGCTGCCACGCCCGCTTCTGCTCCTGCGAATCTCTAATTTTATTGATGAAATAGGTCCGCAGGCCGATATCCCTCTTCTGCCACAACAAATAACAATCCGCTGGCATTCCGTCGCGTCCCGCGCGCCCCGTCTCTTGGTAAAGCTGTTCGATGCTTTCCGGCAACCCCAACCGCACCACTGCCCGCACATTCGGCTTGTTAATTCCCAGTCCAAACGCGATCGTGCCCACCAGCACCCGCACCTCTTCCGTCATCCACTTTTCCTGATTTTCCCTCCGTGCCTTGCTGTCCATCTGCCCGTGATAACCAACCGCCGCGATGCCGTTCTCTTCCAGCATGTCGCCAATCTCTCCTACGCGCGCCACCGTCGGCGAATACACAATCACATTTCCACTGCGCGCATTCTTCACCGCCGCTAGTAACACCTCATCCTGCAACGGCCCGTTGCACTCCTTCACCAGGTATCGCAAATTTTGCCGATGAAAGCTCGTCACCGACTTCAACGGGTCGTGCAGCTTCAGTTGCTGCACTATGTCGTGACGCACCTGTTTCGTGGCGCTCGCCGTAAACGCCGCAATCGGCCGCTCCGGAAACGCTTCCCGGAGCTTCTTCAGTTGTCTGTACTCCGGCCGGAAATCGTGCCCCCACTCCGAAATGCAATGCGCTTCATCTATCGCAAAAAACGACACCGGCACGCGCTTCAACCACTCCGCCGTGCCCTCCATCACCGCACGCTCCGGTGACACGTACATTAACCGGTATTCGCCCGCGACCGCCTTCTTCTTCACCGCGCCGCGTTCCGATTCCGTCACCGCACTGTTCAGGAACACCGACGGTATTCCCATCTGCCGCAACTGCGCCACCTGGTCCTGCATCAACGCAATCAACGGCGAAATAACTATCGCCGTTCTGCCCTCCGCAAGCACCGCCGGCAACTGGTAGCACAGTGACTTCCCTCCCCCCGTCGGCATCACCACGCAAACATCCCTTCCGTCTGCCAGCGCCCGCACAATCTCTTCCTGCTTCGGCCGAAACGCGTCGTATCCCCAATACCGCTTCAGCGCCGCAAAATAGCGATCGCCCGTGCCGCTCACTTCCCGATCCTTCTTCCCGTCCATCTCAACGCTTCCGAACAAATCATTTCCTCCCGCAAAGCCTACCACGCTTCCCATACGCTTCCCGTGTCCCGCAAACCCAAATTTGTGTCATCCTGAGCGCAGCGAGGGACCTCAACCCAAAATGGGGACTCCCGGTCGCGTCGCCCTCCGTACCTGTCATTCCGACCGAAGGCCGAACGCATTTTGTTCGGCCGCAGTGTGGGATCGCGGCAACCACCTCACATAAAGAAAATTCTTGTGAACCGCGCACCCTCCCGTAGCGCTGCCCGGATGCCCCCCCACCGATTCCGCGAGTGGCCTCTGCCCCCAACAAAGTGCGATAATCCTCTCCTCCCACCGAAAGGATTAGATTAAGATGAGCAACACCAGTCATTTCCCCTATGAAACTCGTCTGAACCTTTACTACCATCCGCTCGAAGTAATCGATGAGAAAGCTCTCGCCGATGCCTGCACCTTCAAATGGTATAACCAGACTCTCTGTCAGGTGAACCAGTCCGTCGTCCGTCTCGGTGTCGTCGAGGGAGAATATCACTGGCACAAACATGACGACGACGATGAATTTTTCTACGTCGTCGAAGGCCAGCTCCTGATCGATCTCCAGGACCGCACCGTCGAACTCCCGCCACGCACCGCCTTCGTCGTTCCCAAAGGGACCATGCACCGCACCCGCGCCCGCCAACGCACCGTAATTCTCATGGTCGAAAACGCCGGCATCGTTCCCACCGGCAGCTGAACTTCACGGCTCGCCGAGTTCGCGAGTGGGGCGGGCGGCCCGAGTCGTCGCCGAATCAATCGCCGTACTCCTGTGGTCTTCAAGCGTCAGCCACTTGAATCCTTTCCGTATTCTGTTCCACCACCACAGTCAATTTCCGACACCTTCCCGTCCAGCTGATCTCCTCTTGTCCCTCACCACCGTATATATAAATTTATTACTTGACCTAGATTCCAGAAACGCTGGGGAGCGTTGTTGTCATCTCGTCTGATTTCGGCTCCGCGTATTCCTGAGCCCGAACTCGTTTCGCCACTTCCCTGCCCGACTGCGATCTCTTCCACTTTGCCGTGCTTAGAACTAAAGCAACTTAAAACTCTTCCCAGGCTATTTCCCATATCCCGCCGTTTCGCATACGTGCGCCTATCCGCACCAACAAGGCTCTTCGTTCTCTATGCAACTCAAAAAAATGCAGGGGTCCGGGTGCCCCTTCAGGAGTTCCAAAATGAAAACGAATTCGCCCGCATCACGCAAACAGAATTCCGCATCTCGCTGCGTTCACACTCTTCTCCAAAAGTGTAAGCCGCGCCCTGGCCTCCACTTTCAAACCCTTCGTCCAGAGACCATACACGATTCACCGTAGTCCGTTTTTTGTTCGTGGTTTAGCAGAGACGGCTAGTACGAGGATATTTTTCGCGAATAAGAAACAAAGGAACGACCGCGCAAATTTTTCAAACACGAAATGCACGGCTTACGGGCCGCTCGAATGGAGAAGAGATTGCAAACTAGAAATAGTCTGGCCCGTTCACAGGGAGGAATTATGAAACATACAATTTCATTTGCCATCGCTACCGCGCTTCTTGCTACAACAATTCCTGCAGAAACTCTCTTGGCGCAGGATCCCAAGCCGGCCTATCCGCCGGATACCACCACCAGAACGCAATCGCAAGATCAGGCCACCAGCAGCCGGAGCGAAGCGAAAATGTTTTCTGGCAAAATCACCAAAACGGGCGGCAAGTATACGCTTGAGGATTCGAGCGGAAAGATAAAGTACATGCTCGATGACCAGAAAACAGCTAAGCAATATGAGGGCAAAGTGGTAATGGTCACCGGAACGCTAGACGAAGACACCAATATGATTCACGTTAAGAAAATCGAAGCTGCCGCTTAATGAATTGCAGAGACGGAGAGGTGCGAGGAAATCCAGCCTCTCCGTCTCTTTCTTTCAGAATCAATGGAAAGTTTTTGGGTGAATTGCTTAGCTCGTTTTTCAAAACTTTGCGCGGTTGTCGTTCCTGCTGCCGAATGCCATAATTTGAGCTTCACGGAACTTCTTGCGGGAGCTGTGCTTTTCTTGGAGCAATACACCGCAATAGTTCGAGGGAGGCTCCATGGCTTTGCGCGATAGTTGGATTGAAAAACGGGAAACGGCTCAGGCGGTGGCGAACGGCAACCGCAACATGTCACAGATGCATTTTGCACGGCTCGGTGTCATCACCGAAGAAATGGAATTTGTCGCCAGGCGTGAAAAGCTCGAACCCGAACTGGTGCGCAGCGAAGTGGCACGGGGACGCGCCATCATTCCTGCCAACATTCATCACCGCAACCTGCAGCCGATGGGGATTGGCGTGGCCTTCAAGTGCAAGATCAACGCGAATATAGGCAACTCCTCCACCACGTCCGACATCGCCGAAGAACTGAAAAAGCTGCACCAGGCCGTGCATTTCGGCGCGGATACGGTGATGGATCTGTCCACTGGCGGAAATATTCCAGAGATCCGCAAAGCCATCATCGATGCTTCGCCGGTGCCTATCGGAACCGTGCCCGTGTACGAAGCCATTGCACGCGTCCGCCGGCCGGAAGATCTCACCATGGACCTGATGCTCGAGGTAATTGAAGAGCAAGCCGAGCAGGGCGTCGATTATATGACCATCCACGCGGGAGTTTTGCGTGAACAGGTGCCGCTGGTGCGCAAGCGCATCACCGGAATTGTTTCGCGCGGCGGATCGTTGATGGCGCACTGGATGGAACACCACAAGAAACAGAATTTCCTGTATGAGCGCTTCGACGAAATCATGAAAAATCTTTAAGAAACACGACGTAAGTTTTTCGCTGGGAGACGGCATGCGCCCCGGTTGTCTGGCCGACGCCAGCGATGAAGCGCAATTTGCGGAGTTAAAGGTTCTCGGCGAGCTAACGAAAAAAGCCTGGCAAGAAGATGTGCAGGTGATGGTGGAAGGCCCGGGGCACGTGCCGATGGACAAGATCAAGGAACAGGTCGACAAGGAAAACGAATGGTGCCACGAAGCCCCGTTTTACACACTCGGTCCCCTGGTTACCGATATCGCTCCGGGATACGACCACATCACCAGCGCAATTGGCGCCGCGATGATCGCCTGGTACGGCGCATCGATGCTCTGCTACGTAACGCCGAAAGAGCATCTCGGCCTGCCGAATCCGGAAGACGTGAAGCAGGGTGCAATTGCCTACAAGATTGCAGCTCATGCTGCCGATGTTGCGCGTCACCGTCCAGGTGCGCGCGACCGCGATGATGCGTTGAGCTATGCGCGCTTCTTATTTGACTGGAACAAGCAATTTGAATTGTCGCTCGATCCTCCCACCGCGAAGGCCATGCACGACGAGAATTTGCCCGACGATTTTTACAAGGAGGCGAAGTTCTGCTCCATGTGCGGGCCGAAATTCTGTTCGATGAACATTACTCAACTGGCGGAAAAAGAAGGCGGCAAAGATCAGGAAGAACGCAAACAGAAATTCGCGGAACTCCTGGTAAAAGTCCAAGACACGGGTATGTGAACCTTGAGCCGCGATACGCCCGCAGAAAAGCGACAACTGGCTGGCGCACTCCTTATGCCGAATGAGGCACTTCGCGAAGAATTCAATCGGTGGGCGGAGGCGGGGCGCGGGGAAGGAATGGAGCGCGACCACCTGCCGATCACACTGCCGGTGATTGAGAAAATGGAGTTGGCGGCGACGGACAACGTTCTGGACGTCGGTTGCGGGTCCGGGTGGTTGTCGCGAAGGCTGTCACGGTTGGTGCCGGAAGGCCGCGTCGTGGGAATGGACATTTCGGATGAAATGATCCGAGCGGCGCGGCGAACCAGCCAGGAATTGGACAATATTTTGTTTGTGGCGGGCGAAGTAGGAGAAATTCCCTGGGAAGCGAATTTCTTCTCGCACGCCATTTCGGTGGAATCTTCGTATTATTGGCCGGAGCCCGCGGCCGGCGCAAAAGAATTGTTTCGCGTGTTGCGGCCCGACGGCCAAACCTGGATTCTGATCAACTATTACAAAGACAATCCTCATTGCCACCAGTGGGGCGAACTGCTTGCGGTCAAAACACATCTGCTCTCTGCGGAAGAGTGGAGCGAACTATTTCGCGAAGCGGGGTTTGTGGAAGTCGGATACGAACGCGTGATTGATTCTTCGCCTTCGCCGGATGAGTACAACGGCCGATGGTTTCGCGATGTGGTGCAATTGAGGGCGTTCAAAGCGGAAGGCGCGCTGCTCGTACACGGAGTAAAGCAGTAACTCTGGATTCAGGTGTCGTGCCGCTTAATCTCCGTGTCTTTTACGCGCGGCCGTAGCGGCAAAGCAGCGGTCAATTCCAACAATTCTGCTACATTCGATGAGCACACACATTCACGGAACAGGTCGGCAGCACGGCGTCCGTGATGCGTTTTATCAATGAGTTCCCACTCTTCCAACTACGAAGTGCTGGTGGTCGACGACTCCCCAGTGTATCGAAAACTGGTGGAACAGGTGCTCGCCGCCGAACCCTATTCCCTGCTCTTTGCGCGGAATGGCGTGGAAGCGATGGATTTGTACCAGCAGCATTCGCCCTGCATAGTGATTACCGACTGGATGATGCCGGATTTTTCCGGGCCGGAATTGTGTCAGCGAATCAGGTCAGACAGCACTCGGCCCTATACTTACGTCATCCTGATGACGAGCAACACCGAGAAAGGAAATGTAGTGAAAGGGCTGCAAGCGGGCGCGGACGATTATCTGACAAAGCCATTTGATCCGGGAGAGATGCTGGCGCGGATCGGGGTGGGCCGGCGAATCATCGATCTTAACCGTGAGCTCGCGCTGAAGAGTCAGAAACTGGAGGAAGCGGCGCGTACGGATCCTTTAACGGGATTACCGAACCGGCGTGCGATTGAAGAGTGGGCGTTGCGGCAATTGCGTGGAGCAGCCCGGCACGGATACTGGATGTGGGTGGTGCTGGGAGACATTGATTGCTTCAAGACGATTAACGATACGTTTGGACACGATGCGGGCGACATCGTGCTGAAAACCTTTGCGGATATATTGAAGAAATATACGCGCGCATCGGATATTTGCGGGCGGCTTGGCGGCGACGAATTCTTGCTGGTGGTGACACACGTAGAGCCCGGGCAGATTGAGCTCGCGATCAACAAGTTTCGCGAGCAATTCGCGGCGTTGTCGTTTCCATTTCAAGGGCAGAGCGTAAACGTGCAGGCAAGTTTTGGAGCGGCAGGATTTCACAGTAAGAATGCCGTTGATTTTTCGGCGCTGATGCGGAAAGCGGATCAACAACTCTATGAAGCGAAGCGCGCCGGCCGCAACCTGGTGCGAGTGGCGCTGCCGGAGATCATTCCCTCCTAAAGCTTGGTTCCACGCATACATCTCAAGCGAAAAATCGGGCGATGTGGGTATGCGTGCGGGTGAAGTTTGCGTGAACACGCCGAGCTTGCTGGGATTTGTAGGGGCGATTGGGCAGAGCGCTTTTTGTGTCAGCAAGTTTGCAGTGCGAGGATTTACGGAGAGCCTGGCACATGAGTTGCAGGATACGAATGTGGCGGACGGTAACGTGTGTTCATCCGGGAGTTGTGCGGACGGCAATTGCGAAATCGGCGGAGCGCGGAGAACGGCCGGGAGAGGGTTTGCATGAGGAAAGCATGAAACGGTTTCAGAAGGTAGTGCGGACCGACGCGGATGTGGCCGCGGCGAAGATCCTGGATGAGGTGGAGAAACGGAAGGCGCGAATCTTGATCGGAGTGGATTCGTATTTCGTGGACGCGTGGCAGAGGTTGCGGCCTGAGGGTATTGGGGGCTACTGGCGAAGCACTTTGATGATCCGGGGGCGAGGTAGATGTTCCGTAACTTGAGACATGAGAGAGGATTTATTGAAATAGTTCCCCAAGCGCGCTTCCTGCCGCCAATGCGGATAGTACGGCGCGTCAGGTAGTGGTGGAGCATCCGATAGGCGAAGGATGGAAGTTGGGAGAAGGCCGCAAACCGGCGGACAAACCGAGGGTTCTGGTGAGTGGCCTCGTTGCACGGTTTAAAGAAAAAGACAGAGCAGATCCCTCGCGTTCGTCGGGATGACATTGGCGTGAGAGACGACGCGGACGACGCTTGTGGAGTGGTGGAGTTAGAGATAGAATTCGGCGAAATGTACGGTGCGCGTGATTGAGCCGTTTTGCGGAAGGCTAGTTGTGCTATTTCTGTCGAGAGAGGGGCAATCGCTCCAGCTCCATTCCGATTGAGACTTGAGGGAGATTTCGGGCCGTTGCGGACGGGCCGGGAGATGCGTAAAAGTTTGTGCAGGAAACCCCATAAAGATTATTTGGAAATTATCTGGAAGCTAGCTGATGGTGGGGAATGGCAGCATGAGAAGATTCCTGAGGGGTTAAAGCCCAATGTTTGTGGGGCTTCTTGATGCCGGAGCAAACGCTCAAACCCTTAAGGATTCGCGGGATGAGAAAGATCGAAGGAACAAAGAAATGACGCAGATGGAAAATCGCGGTTGGAAGGAGGGCGCATGATCGTTGGCGTGCCCAGGGAAAGTTATCCGGGGGAGCGGCGCGTAGCGCTGGTCCCGGCGGTGATACCGAATTTGACGAAGGCGGGACTGGAAGTTTTGATGGAATCCGGCGCGGGACTGCAGGCAGGATACCCGGACGCGGAGTACGCGGCGAAGGGCGCGAAGCTGGTGAGTTCGCGCGAAGAAGTGTTTCGGGCAGCGGACATCATTGTGCAATTTCTGGTCCACGGGGCGAACGACAAGACCGGAAGTGCGGACGTGCCGCTATTTCGCACCGGACAGGTAGTGATTGGATTTCTGCGCCCACTGGGAACGGTGGAGACGATTCAGGAAATTGCGGATCGCGGAGTGACTTCGTTTTCGGTGGAGTTGATGCCGCGGATAACGCGTGCGCAGAGCATGGATGCGCTTTCGGCAATGGCTACGATTTGCGGATACAAGGCGGTGGTGCTGGCGGCAAACACGTTGCCGCGGATGTTTCCGATGTTGACCACCGCGGCGGGAACGATTGCTCCCGCGAAGGTGCTGATTATCGGCGCGGGCGTGGCGGGATTGCAGGCGATTGCGACGGCGCGGCGGTTGGGTGGAGTGGCGTCGGCGTACGATTTGCGGCCGGCTGCGAAGGAGCAGGTGCAGAGCCTGGGCGGAAAATTCGTGGAATTGCCGATTGAGGCGAAAGACGCGCAGGACGCAGGCGGGTACGCGAAGGCCCAGGACGAGGCTTTTTACGCGAAGCAACGGGAGCTGCTGGGACGAGTGGTGGGCGAGAGCGACGTGGTAATTACGGCAGCGGTGATTCCCGGAAAGAAATCGCCAATATTAGTGACGAAAGAAATGGTGGAGCGGATGGCGCCGGGGTCAGTGATCGTGGACCTGGCGGCGGAGCGCGGGGGGAATTGCGAACTGACAAAACCGGATCAGACGGCGGTGATCCATCGGCGTGACGATCATCGGGGAATTCAACCTGGCGGAGACGGTGCCGTATCACGCGAGCCAGATGTACGCGCGAAACCTCACGGCGTTTCTGCTGAACCTGACAAAAGACGGTCAGGTGCAGCTGAATTTGAAGGACGAAATAATCCGCGAAACGCTGCTGACGCATGGCGGCGAAATTGTGAACGAAAAAGTGCGGGAGTTTTTTGAGTTGTCGGCGTTGCAAAGCGCACCAGCGGGAGGAGCTTGATGACACTGGATTTCTTGACGGGACTGTACGTATTCATGCTGGCGGCGTTCATTGGATTTGAAGTGATACGGCGCGTGTCGCCACTGTTGCATACGCCGTTGATGTCGTTGACGAACGCGCTGGACGCGATTGCCGTGGTGGGAGCAATCATCCTGGCCGGCGAGGAAAAAAGCACACTGGCGACGATATTGGGAACGATTGCGATTGTGGCGGCGACCAGCAATATCGTAGGCGGTTTTATCATCACGGACCGCATGCTGAAAATGTTTAAAGCCAGCGGACCGAGGAAATCCTGATGAGCGATGCTCGGGAGCGAGTATCTGATCGAAGACGACGTATCTGATCGCGACGGCGCTGTTTATCCTGGCTCTGAAGTGGCTGAGTTCGCCGGCGACGGCGCGGCGCGGGGTGTGGGCGGGCGAAGCAGGAATGCTGCTGGCCATTGTCGGAACGCTGCTGAATCGCGGCATCGTGGATTACACGTGGATCGCGATCGCGCTGGTGCTGGGAACAATGATCGGCGTGCCGCTGGGCAAAGTAGCAATGACCGCGGTGCCGCAGCGGACGGCGTTGAGCCACGCATTTGGCGCGTTGTGCGTGACGCTGGTGGGAACGGCGGAATTTTATTTACGGGCTCCGGAGGTGCCGCGCTTTTTGATGGGCGTTTTGTCGCTGGAAGTGATTCTGGGGGCGTTGACGTTCACGGGAAGCTTGATGGCAGCCGGAAAGCTGCAGGAAGTGTTGCCACAGCGGCCAATCACGTACAAGGGCCAGAATATTGTTAACTTGGGGATTTTAGCGATTGCGATCGGGATCGCGGCGATGCTGGTGCTGCATCCGGAAAGAATGTATTTGTTCCCGATGATCATTATCATTCCCTTGATATTCGGCGTGATGATGATTATTCCGATCGGCGGCGCGGACATGCCGACGGTGATTTCACTGTTGAATTCGTATGCGGGATTGTCAGCGGCGGCGATGGGATTTGTGCTGGAAGCAAGCTGTTGATTATTGCCGGGCGCGCTGGACGGGGCATCGGGATTTATTTTGTCGGTGAACATGTCGAAGGCGATGAACCGCTCGTTCACCAATGTGCTATTCGGAGCGTTTGGGCAGGAGCAGGCCGCGGTGGCGGGCGGCAAAGGAAACGCGGCCGGTGCGAAGCGCTTCGCCAGAAGAAGCGGCGCGAATTTTGTCGGCGGCGAGCCGAGTGGTGATCGTACCGGGGTATGGAATGGCGGTGGCGCAGGCGCAGCACAAGGTGCGGGAATTGTACGACGCACTGACGAAACGGGGAGTCGATGTGACGATTCGGGATCCATCCCGTAGCGGGGCGCATGCCCGGGCACATGAACGTGCTGCTGGCGGAAGCGGATATTCCTTACGATAAATTGCAGGAGATGGACGATATCAACGGGGAGTTGCCGCAGACTGATGTGGCACTGATCATCGGGGCGAATGACGTGACGAATCCGGCGGCGCGGGAAGATGCGAGCAGCCCGATCTATGGAATGCCGATTCTGGACGTGGACAAAGCACATACCGTGATGGTGATCAAGCGCGGCATGGGCGCGGGATTCGCGGGCATCGAGAATCCGCTGTACTATCATGGACAAGACGCTGATGCTGTTTGGAGATGCGAAGAATTTTGTGGGATCGATTGTGAGAGAGATTGCGGGCGGACACAGTTAGGAACAGTTGAGCTTGCGCGAAAGATCATTCGACAGGCGGCGAGATGCCGCTGCTGCAGCGAGAGAAACCTGAGTTTGAGCAAGTTGCTCGAGTCACCTGAAAACAATCCAGATAATACAAGTTTTGTCAGGGCCTTGCGGGGCTATCTAGGGCTTCCGAGATGGCAATGCCGGTCTCAGCGACGGGTGTGACTAGTGGGCAACGATGATTAGTTCGCCTGCGATTGCGAAGCGAACATTTTGTCGAACACCCGCCTAGCTACACCCCTCCTGGAATGGCGGAAAATGTGAGCGGGAGCCTTTTGCAAGAGTGTCCTGTACTGCAGGGCTGTCATCGGCGAAGGGAAGAGGTGTTCCGTCAGGGGTACTCAGTTATGAATGGGGCATGTTTGGGGTGTCAGTTGCGGGTTAAGAGACGAATGATCAACAACTCGAGATTGATTCCGGCGAAATAAAGGGGAACGGTTTGGATGATTGCGGGAGGACCGGAGAGGGATTTTTTGGGCCGGTTGCGGGCCACAAGGGAGAGCGGGTACTGTACCCTTGGGATATCGAGCTAAATTGCTGTTAATGAGAGCTATAGCCTTCGCACCCGGGGTCCAAGGACGTGTTTGCCGGGAGGAATTGTAATGATAGTATGAGCGAAACTGGGGTGTTTCGCGGGCGGTGGGATTTTGCCAGTTTGTGCTGGATTATTGCGCTTCTGAGTCGACCAGCGGCCGGCTTGGCGCGATAGCAGTGTATTTCAATACGTGGTAACACGCACGAAGCAAAAGCATTATGGGACTCCAATGGAAAACGCTCACGCACTGCTTGAAAAATTCAAAGAACGGTTCGGCACAAAGGCAGCGATTTACAGGGCTCCAGGGCGAGTCAACTTGATAGGAGAGCACACGGATTACAACGATGGATTCGTGCTGCCGGCGGCAATTGGATTTTCGTGCTGGGTGGCGATCGCACCACGCGAAGACCGAAAACTGATTATCTATTCGGAAAATTTTGGAGCAATGACGGAAGTCGATCTGGACAATCTGCCCGCGCATGGCAACGGGGCATGGAGTGATTATCCGGTTGGCGTGGCATGGGCGCATGTGCAGGCCGGCAATCACCCGATCGGCGCCAATAGTTATATTTCAGGGGAAGTTCCCCTGGGGTCGGGGCTGAGTTCGTCGGCAGCCGTCGAAGTGTCTGTAGGATACGCGATGCTGGACATCGCGAAACAAGCCATCGACCGTACGAAACTGGCATTGCTGTGCCAACAAGCAGAGAACGAATTTGTGGGGGCGCGGTGCGGAATCATGGACCAGTTCGTGTCCTGCAACGGGCGTGCGGGACACGCACTGCTGCTGGATTGCCGATCGCTTGATTTTGAGGTCGTGAAAATGCCGCCCAACGTCCATCTGGTGATTTGCAACACCATGGTGAAACACGAACTCGGGGCAAGCGAATACAATGAGCGGAGGGCAGAATGCGAAGAGGGAGTTCGCTTGCTAAGCGCGGCTTTGCCCGGAATTCGTGCGCTGCGGGACGTGAATCTTGGCCAATTGGAGGAGAACCGGAAACGGCTGAGCGAGACGATCTACAAGCGCTGCCGGCACGTGATAACGGAAATAGAGCGGACCCGCAAAGCGGCAGCGGCTTTGCAGAGCGGCGAGATCGGAAAACTGAGCGGGCTTCATGGCCGATTCGCACCAGAGCCTTCGAGACGATTTTGAGGTAAGCTGCCGGGAATTGGATGTGATGGTGGAAGTTGCTTCACGGCAAAAAGGGATCCTGGGCGCGCGGATGACGGGCGGCGGATTCGGAGGGTGCACCATCAATCTGGTGGAAGCGACGGAATCGGCAGAATTTCGAAAGCAAGTGGCGGCTGGGTATGCATCCGTCATCGGGTTGCAACCGGACATTTATATTTGCGAGGCGAGCCAGGGGGCGGAAGCGATAGATCTGGACGAAGTAAAGATCAAAAAATAATCAGAAACCCAAGGAAAAACATGAAAGAGTGCGTGCTGGTCACCGGCGGCGCCGGATACATCGGGGGAGTTGTGACCTCGCAATTGCTGGGGCGAGGGTATGAGGTCGTGGTGCTGGACGACCTGTCGAACGGCCGCAAGGCCTCGGTGGTGAAGAGTGCGAAATTTGTTCAGGGCAATATTGCCGATCGTGCGCTGCTGGACCAGATTTTTCGGGAGAACAAGATCGATGCGGTGATGCATTTTGCGGCGTTCATCGAGGCAGGCGAATCGATGAAATATCCGGAAAAATTCTTCCGGAACAACACGGCGAATGCGCTGACCTTGCTGGAGGCGCAACTAGCACATGGGATGAAGCGATTCGTGTTTTCGTCGACAGCGGCGCTGTATGGGACGCCGGAACGGACGCCTATCGAAGAGACAGACAAGCTGCAGCCGACGAATACCTACGGAGAATCGAAGCTGCTGGTGGAACGGATGCTCGATTGGATAAATCGGATTCACGGGCTGCGGTACGCGTGCCTGCGTTATTTCAATGCGGCGGGGGCTGCCGGAGAATTGGGCGAGGATCACCACCCGGAATCGCATCTGATACCCCTGATTCTGCAGGTGGCGATGGGACAAAGAGAAAATATCGCGATTTATGGAACGGATTACCCGACGCCGGACGGAACATGCGTTCGGGACTACATACATATCAGCGACCTGGCGAGCGCGCACCTGCTGGCTCTGGAGGCGCTGAAGGAAAACGACAGGCTGATTTACAATCTGGGAAATGGAAAGGGATTCAGCGTGCGCGAAGTGATCGAAGCGGCGCGCAGGGTTACCGGGCATGCGATACCGGTGAAAGAGGTTGCGCGACGCGCAGGTGACCCGGCGGTGCTGGTGGCCAGTTCCGACAAAATCAAACGCGAGTTGGGCTGGAAACCGGAATACACGCAATTGGATTCCATCATACAAACCGCCTGGGAATGGCGGCGCCAGCACCCGAACGGTTACGCGAGCAGCGCGGCCAGTGGAGAGCATTCGTGAACAACACCGGGCGGTGGCAAAAGCCGCATCGCCGATACAATCCGCTGCTGCGCGAGTGGGTGCTGGTGTCGCCGCACCGAACGCAACGCCCGTGGCAAGGCAAGGTGGAAACACCGGCGGCCGCCGCTCAAGTGCGGTACGACCCCGCGTGCTATTTATGCCCGGGCAACGAACGAGCGGGCGGGGCGCGAAATCCGAAGTATACGAGTACATTCGTTTTCGACAATGATTATGCGGCGCTGCTGCCCAATGTGACGTCGGACGCAGAGAACGAAGCCGGGCTGCTGGTGGCGGAAACGGAAGCGGGAATTTGCCGAGTGCTATGTTTTTCACCGCGACACGACTTAACGGTTGCGCGGATGAGTGCCGCCGAGGTTCGCGACGTCATCGATGTGTGGTCGGCGCAATTTCAGGAACTAGAAAAGACCGGTTGGGTAAAACACGTACAGATATTTGAAAACCGCGGGGCGTTGATGGGAGCGAGCAATCCACACCCGCACTGCCAAATTTGGGCGAATGCTTCGATACCGAATATACCGTCGCGCGAACTGGAATCTTTTCGGGCCTATCGGACGGAAAGGAAATCGTGCCTGCTGTGCGATTATGTCGCGATCGAGTTGAAACGGAAAGAGCGTGTCGTTTGCGAAAATGATGCGTTTGCGGTGGTGGTGCCCTTCTGGGCGGTGTGGCCGTTTGAGACGATGGTGGTAAGCAAACGGCACCTGGGAGCGATGTACGAACTGACGGGCGAAGAACGCGATTTATTGGCGGATATACTGCGGCGTACGACGACCCGCTACGACAACGTGTTCGAGACTTCGTTTCCGTACTCGATGGGATTTCACCAGCGGCCAACGGACCGGGCAGGCGCATCCCGAGTGGCATTTTCATGCGCACTATTTCCCGCCGCTGTTGCGGTCGGCGATTGTCCAGAAATTTATGGTGGGTTATGAGATGCTGGCGATCGCCGCAGAGGGATATGACGGCGGAGATGGCGGCGGCCCGGTTGGTGGAGGTCGGAGAAGGACATTATTTGGAGGAAGAAGGAAAGAAGTAGGAACAAGCGGATGCCTCGCTTTGCTCGGGATGACAGCGATGCTGATTTGTGCGACTTTTGCTACGAGCGACAGTATTTCAGCCCAGGAAGCGGCGTGAAGGCGATTCTACGCGAGGCCCCGAGAGCAGGAGTGCCCGCGCCCTGTCAGGGATGAATGTGGGCTGCCCAGCCGCCGCCGGAGGCTAGTTTGATTTTCAGTTTGGTGGATTGGTTGACTTTAGTCTTGGTCAGACGATATTCGGTCGCGTAGCGATCGGCGTTCAGGCCGTCTTCGTAAGCAGAGATGGAATAATTTCCGGCGGGTAGGAAGGAGAAGTCGACTTCCACTTCGCGGGCTGTCCAGTTATTCATTGCACCCACGTACCAGTCGCTGCCATTTCTTCTCGCAACCAAAACGTATTCGGCAATTTTTCCGTCGAGGGCCTTCGTGTCGTCCCAGACGGTGGGGATTGGCGACAAAAATTCCATCGCTTCAGGTTCGCGGATGTAGTTCGAAGGACTATCCGAGAGCATCTGGAGCGGGCTTTCGTAGACCACATACATGGCGAGTTGCTGGCAGCGTGTGCCCAGCGCCATGGGTTGCTGAAAGATCGGGAGCGAACGTCTGTTTGGTGGCGTTGCGCATGGCGCCGGGAGTGTAGTCCATCGGCCCGAGAAACATTCTGGTGTACGGGCAGCGTGACGTTGTGCTGCGGTTCGGAATCAGCGCTCCACTTGCTCCATTCCATGCCGCGAACGCCTTCACCGCTGATCATGTTGGGCCAGGTGCGGGTCATGGTGATTTGCTTCTGTCCACCGTGGAAATCGACGAGCATGTGGCGCTTGGCAGTCTCGCGGCTAACCTTGTGATAGAAATTGATCAGCACTTGATCGTCTCGCTGCATGAAATCGACTTTGATGCCCTTGAATGCCCCATTTGTGAACTAGATCGAGAGCAGGAATGCAGCTGGTCGTCAAGCGACTTCCAGACGACCCACAGAATGATGCCGACGTTTTTCTGTTTACCGTACGCCGTCAGTTCTTCCATGTTGATTTCGGGGACGACTTCGAGGACGTTGCCGAGTTTGTACCAGCCTTCATCGAGAATGATGTATTGCAGGCCGTATTTGGCGGCGAAATCGATGTAGTACTTGTAGGTTTGCGTGTTGACGCCGGATTTGAAATCGACGCCGTAAACATTGTTGGCGTTCCACCAATCCCACGCGACTTTTCCGGGCTTGATCCAGGAAGTGTCCTGAAGTTGCGACGGCTTGGCCAGCAGATAGACGATTTGATTGGTGAGCAGATCAGCGTCGCGATCGGCGATGCCGATGATTCGCCAGGGAAAGGTGCGAGTGCCGGTGGTGACGGCGATGTAGTCGGCCGCTTCGGTGACGTGGTAAGTTGCGATCACCTTCCAGCTTTTCTTTCAGTGGATAGGGAGGAAAAGTGCCGACCAGACTGGGGCCGCCGGTGCCATGAAACCAGAGGCCGGGATATTCTTCGACGTCGGATTCGGCGAGAGCGACTTTTGAGCCACCGCCGGCATCAAGAACGACGGGCATGGAGGAAATAAATGGCGTGGCGATTTCGCTGAGGTGCTGAGGAAGATATTTGCGCTCGTTATGGGACATGAAACTGTCTTCCTGGGGGTAATAGGCAATCATGTTGGCGGCGAAGTTATATTTTATTTCTTCGCCGTAGATTTTACTTGCGCTCTGGGGAAGCGCAGTTTCGAAGCGGTAGGCAGCACCTTCATTGTAGGCGCGGAAAGTAACGGAGTAGCCACCATCCAGTTGCAAGCGGAGTTCGTTGTAATTATCACGAATTTTGGCGAACTTCTGGCGGAGGGCGGCTCGAGGGTCTGGTCGTTGGTGCGTTCCTTGGCGGAGAGAACTTTGGGATTGATGCCGAGCGTGGCGTGGTCGACATCGAGCGAGAGAGTG
The DNA here is from genome assembly GCA_963741365.1 of Candidatus Acidiferrales bacterium. Classification (GTDB taxonomy): domain Bacteria; phylum Acidobacteriota; class Terriglobia; order Acidiferrales; family UBA7541; genus Acidiferrum. Next base: position 73,592 of record CAVUHY010000019.1, read on the forward strand.
CAATCCTCCATGAGTGCTTTGCCTTTGCGGAGGACGTCATAGCGGAGGCGCGGGGAGGTACGGATGCGAATTTCGATGCGTTTGTCGGGAGATCGCAGATCGAAACTGGATTGGGCGGAGGCCGACGTGGCTGTAAGTGAAGCGACCAACAAGGCGAACATGGACAGAATTTTTTTCGACGAATCGTTCACGGAGTAAATCTCCTCTCGAATAAAACCGATTCCTCAGCGGGTAAAGCCGCGAAAAGAAAAAAGCGTTGGTGTCGGAGCTGAAGCTCCGACCCCCTTCAAATCCTCCAGCCTCGAGAGGCTGGTGGCTCAAGAGCGAGAACCCAGGAGCAGGAGTGCCTGTGCCACCATGGGCGATCTCTCGCCGCTAGGCAAGTTCGGGCGCTGCGGCCACGAATTCGAATTCGACTTGCTGCTTGCCCAGGACCGGATGCGTGGCGGTAAGCGTCACTTTGCCCGGCTGCTCCTTGGCGCGAATCCAGACGGCGCCGGTGCCGCCGATCAGGGCGAAGGGATTGTCGCCGATGATCTCGGCGGGGCCCTCGAGTTCGAACTTGATGGGGTCGTTGGCAAATGGGCGGATGGCGCCGAACTCATCGGTGACGCGCAGGACGACGCGAGTGGTGTCGGCGCCGTCGGCAATCAGGCTTGGTGTCGTCCGGAAGCAGAGTGAATTTCTGATCGATGCCCTTCCCGGACATGGTTTTGGAGATGACCTGTTTGCCCTGGATGTAGCCTTCGATCCGCAGATCTCCCCATTTATGAACGGCTTTGCCAAGTTCGGCGACAAACGGCGCGTAGCGAAGGTGGGCAAATTGCTTCCTGTCGGGATCGGCTTCGGCGACGAGTTTGTCCTCGACATAAAATTTGAGGTGGTCGCAGTTGGAGAAAACAACCGCCTTGGTGAATCCGATGGACTCGTCGCCACGCAGCCCAGTGGAAAGCGGGCTCGAGCACAATTTCTTCCGCAGGGTCGCACTGCGATTTATAGAAACCCGCAGCAGGCTTTGGGCTCGCGGAAGATGTCGGTGACGCCGTGATAGCAGATGCGGTCGCCGCTGCCGAAATCGGAGTGCGTGTTGTAGTCGAAGGCGCACCAGCCGATGCCGCCGGCGTATTGCGGATTGGAGGCGAGCTGGTCGTGAATGCGCGCGTGGCGCATGGCGTGCTCGGTGATGCGCTCCACCTGGTCGATCGTTTTGGTGGGATAGGTGTGGCCGACGAATTCGGTGTTGAGATAGCGCGGGTGGTTGGGCGGTTTCAGCGGGAAGCCGAAATCGTTCATGGTGAAAACGTCTTCGAGAAATTCGGACTCCTGGAAATAGCGAATGCCGCCGGTCTGGCGGGTGGGGTCAAGTTTGCGCGCCAGCGCGTTGGTGCGAGTGTAGAAGTCGTGATCGTCGAGGGACTCGTTAATGCGAACGCCCCAGAGAATGACGCTGGGATGGTTCCAGTCGCGGCGAATCATGCGGCTGACATTGTCGATGGAGATCAGCTTCCAGGCTTCGTCGCCGATGTGCTGCCAGCCGGGAATTTCTTCGAGGACGAGCAGGCCCATCTCGTCGCACGCGTCGAGGAAATGGCGAGACTGGGGATAGTGCGAGGTGCGAACGATGTTGCACTTGAGTTTGTGGCGAAGGATGTTGCGCGTCACTGCGCTGGCAGCGGCCGGGCATGGCCTGGCCGACAAACGGAAAGGTTTGATGACGGTCGAGGCCGCGCAGCTTGATGACTTTGCCGTTCAGTTCGAAGCCTTGATCGGTGAAGGAGGCTTCGCGGAAACCGATAGTGCGCTTGTCGCGATCGACCAATTGCGTGCCGCGCAAAAGGCGGACGTGGACGTTGTACAGATTCGGATTGGTGAGATCCCAGAGCTTGATGGCGCCAAGATTCTCGAGATGAATCGTTAGGGCGACGGGGTCGGCGGCAGGCTGCCGAAGCCGGAATGGCTTTGCGTCCCTTGGCAATAACCTTATCGCCTTCACGAAGATCGACTTCCAGGGTGAGCGGTTCCTTGGAGGCTTCGAGATTCATCAGGAGGCAATCCACGTCGAGGGTGGGTTGCGGCGTAAGAACATTCTGTCGGCTTGGCAAAAATATTTTCAATGAAGGTGCCAGGAACAATGCGGAGAGACACTTCACGGTAAATGCCGCCGAAGGTGAGGTAATCGATCTGGAAACCGAAGGGCGGGATGTCCGCGCGCTCCCGGGAATCGACGTCGACGGCGAGAACGTTCTCTCCGTCGAAATCGAGATGAGGAGTGAGGTCGAACGAAAATGGCGTGTAGCCGCCCTTATATTCGCCGAGGCGAACGCCGTTAATCCAGACGGTAGAAGCGGTCATGACACCTTCAAAATCGACGAAGACATGCTTGCCCTTGGCTTCGGCAGGCAGGCTGAAAGCGGCGGCGGTAGAGGGAGACGAATTCGTAGGACTTGTCGTCGAAGCTATGCCATGGCAATTTGACATTGGTGTGGGGAATAACGACGCGATCGAAGACGGAATCGTCGAAATCTTTGCGGTGGCCGCCATCGACGACAGATTTGCTGTAGCGCCAATTGCGATTGATGGGAATGACGAGGCGGCCGTCGGGAGACGAGGCGGCGGGAAGCGGGGGATTACCGGCAAGCGTGCGCGGGACGAGCGTTGCGCCGGCGATGACGGTGGTCGTGGTTTTGAGGAAGTCGCGTCGTTCCATGTTTTCCCTTTCGACAGACAAAAATAAGTGCTTGCAAAACTGAAATCAAAAAAAATAAGCGGGCGTCTCGGAGGCTAAAGCCGCATTTCTTGCTTGGCACTAACGTCGGACCTGAAGCTCCGACCCGCAAATGCCCCCAGAGCTGAAGCCCCTTTCTTGCTCGACTTTGAGATGACTCCAGGGCTGAAGTCCGGCTATCGCTTGTTGCAAATCTGGGAGGTGATGAGTTTGTTTGAAGGTTGTGAATTTGAGATTTGGCTAAATTTGCAAGAGCCGGCCTCAGAAGGCGGCCGTTACACAACCTAGGATATTTTGACGAGTTTGCTCGAGAATGAGGGCGCACGTGAGCGTTTCTCTTTGGCATTGCTGGTGGCATCAGGTGGCCCACGCCAACAGTTGATTCAGATCACCGGCGGAACTGGACGTAGTGCCGCGGGCGAGTCCCGGGCCGATGGCCACGGCTTCGTTATGCCCTTCAAACCAGACCAGGAAGGAAGAGTGGTCGGCACCGGTGAGACGCTGCTGATTCAACCAATTGTAATAGGCGCCGAAATCGGCATCCACGAGGGAGCCAAGCAAATCGTATTCGACGGAATCGTGTTTGCCATAGAGTAACTCATTCATGGGCTTCTGGCGTTGGCGAGGAGCGAAACGCACGAGCATGGTGAGAGGCTGAGCGCGGCGAAGGGCTTCGCGCGCGGCCCATTGCGCGAAAGTGGTGCTGAAGACCTGCGTGCCCGAGCCTTCGGTGAGGAGTTTGACCTGGAAACGATCGAGAACAGGGTCGCCGGATTTATCGAAGCCAAGATCAGACGGGCGGAACTGTGCCAGGGTGGTGCGAAGCGCTTCGGGCCCCATGCCGGGTTTTTCAATTTCGGAGCGGAGTTTGGAGGATAAAGCGGCGCGGGCCGGGCCGAGACCACCATAGGATACGGTGGTAAGCGCGGGATCGTGAGCGGCGGCTTCGCCGCCGTCGATGTACCAGTGAGCGTAAGGGTCGGGGGCGGATTTGGCCCGGACTGCGACGGATTCCAAAAGCTGCTTGAGCCCGTTCGCGGGAGAGATACTGGTGAAGTAAGCGCCGTGAGGGCGAAGTTTTCGAAAGAGAGGCTGGTCGTACGTCGAAACGCCCTGACCAATGACCGTGATGCCGAGCCTGGGAATGGCGGGCGGATCAGGCTTTATGACCGCATGGAGGCGATCGGAATAGTCGGTCGCGGCGGTGCGAAAGGCGTCGACCTGATGGGTGCTCCAGAGGTGAGAAGAAAGTTGTTCGACAAATTGCCCGGGTGAATTGACCCAATCCATATTTTCGAGCCGAGGGGAAAGCTGGATTTTTTCAAAGGCGCCGAACCATTGCGCGAGCTGCTCCGGAGAAAGCGCGCTCAGATTGGCCAACTCTTTTTCCAGGAATATGCGCTCGGCAGGAAAGCGAAAATCGTAATCGATCACTTCGCGCAAGAGGCTGGGAACAAAGCTCGGTGGAAGACGCTGGATAGAGGAAAGATGATTCAAGACGAGTTTCCTGGCCTCTGGCGGGTAGGCATTGAAGAGTTGCGGTTTGAGGTCGCGTGGCAGCATACGAGTTACAAGAGCTCGGGAATGGGGCTCCCTTGCGCCATGGTCGCCGAGAAACCCAGAATCGAGCCGATGGTGGGGACGAGATCGGTCGGCTGCATGGAACGGTCGAACACTTTGCCCTGCGGAATGCCGGCACCGAGAGCCATCATCCAGGTGGTGCGAGAGAGAGCGTCGCCGGTGCGATGGTGCTGGAAGCCGTTGCCGCCGGAATCGTCGTCAGAGTCTCTGCCGAAATCAGGAAGGATGAAAAGTGTAGTGTTTCCAGCATATTCGGGCTCGGTCTGGATGGTCTTCCATAGGTCGGCGCAGAGGCGATCGGTGCGGCGGATGCCATCGATATAGAGCGAGTAGGCGCCGGCATGGGCGATGTCGATGTCGTGCATGGTGATCCAGAGAAGGGATGGGGCGACCTGACGCATCAACTGGCGCACGATGTAGACGGAAAGTTCGTCCGGGCTCGAGAGGGTACGCGCGCTGGATTTAAAGTCGTCGACGGAAAGCTTGAGGATCATTTCGAGTTGCTGGAGTTCGAACTCGCTGCCACCGAGCTGCGGAGTATACAAGGGCGTCTCGTAATTATCGCGCAAGAGGTGCTCGTAGTCGGCGCTGCCCGATGTGGCAGCGGTGAGGAGATGCTTGGGGAGAATGACGTTGGCACCGAGAGTCGGGGCCAAAGGAGCGATGATTGCTGCCGCCGATGCGATTGAAACCGTTGCTGGGAGCGACAACCCAGGCATCCTGAGCGGGGCGCTTGAGATCCTTGCGAAAGTATTCAAAGACGGTGGGATGCTCCGGAGGAAGCGAGGCGAAATTGTTGATGGTTTCATAGACGCCAGTGGCAAGGCTGGCGGTGGCCACATAGTGGCCGAGGATGCCGCGATTGACGACTTGCGTGAAGAACGTGGATTGCGGAATGAGTTCGCGGATCAGGTGCGGAATATTTTCCTGACCTTCGGGAGCGAAGGTTTCCTGGTCGCGCGCTCCGCCACCGAAGGTTATGACGACGACTTTGCGTTTTTTGGGAGCGAGAGCGGCGTGAAGCAACGAAGCGGAGCTGAGGAAAGAGCCGCCAAGCGTGAGGCCCGCGGCGGTGCGGAGGAAATCACGGCGATGGTAGGCAAGCTGACGTGCGCGTTCCTGCGGAGTGGATGCAGGGAGGTGCGGTGAAGAGTAGCATTTCATGGGCGGACCATCATACAAAACGCCAAAGTAAGCCTCGCTACGGGCAAAGTCAAGAGAGCGGGAAGAGTCATATCTCCGATAATCCCGATGCGAATCGACACGCAATTCCCTCGACGTTTTGCCACATCGAATATCGTCACACGAGAAAATTCCTCCGAAGCTAGAGTCCAGCCGTCGCCTGGATTTTTATGTCGGAGCTGAAGCTACCGACCCCTAAAGAATTCTTGTGAGACGACTTCTACCTATATACATCAAAATTCGGGCCCGGAATGATGGCGCGCTAGGAATTACGGCCTTGCCGCCGGCGAATTTTTCTCTGAAACGACGAACTGGCGAATATCGGCTCGCTGTTTATCGAGTTCGGCGAGATGTTGTTCGCGAAGCTTTTGATAAACCTCAAATTCTCTTTGAGCAAGATCGCGCTGATTGGTGCGAACGTAAGCCTGACCAAGGCGATAGCGAACGTCCGAAAGATCGGGGCCGAGTTCGCGAGCCTGGAGATATTCGGCGATCGCTTCGGCAAATTTGTTCTGATCGGCGTAGAGATTGCCCAGTTGGAGGTGAGATTCGGGCATGTTGGGGTCGATGGCGATCGATTTCTTGAGCAGGGTGTCGATTTGAAGGAGATCGAGAGTGGGATCTTTTTCGCGCTTCCCTTTCCACAGGCTCAAGGCGTAGTAGTACTGAGCACGGGCGTTGTTGGGCTGAAGTTCGGTAAAGCGGCGGAATCGCTCAATGACTTCGTCGGCCTGGGACGGAGAGCTATCGAATGCTTTGGAAAGGAAAAGGTAGCAGCTGGGGTCGGACGGATTAAGATCGGCTCCACGGAGAAGGGCTTTCACGGCATCATCGTAATTGCCGCGGGCGTAGTAGGCCATGCCGAGTCCGATGATCAGGCGAGGTGACTTTGGATAGCGCTCGGTGGCCTGGCGGAAAACTTCGACGGCAGGATCGAGAGTACGGTGGAGAAGCAGTTCACTGCCCCAATCGAAAAGATTATTCTCGCTGGGTTCGGCGTGAGCCGCAAGCTCGAATTGATTGGCGGCCGCGACGAAATTTCCATCTTTTTCTTCGATCTGGCCGAGGAGATTGTGCAGCTCGGCGGTGGCTTTCAGTTTCAGGAGATTTTGAACCGACTGGCGGGCTTCCTGGAGATGGGAAGTGTCAAGGTACGCGAAAGCAAGGTCGTAGCCGTTGTCGTAGGAAGCGGGATTGATGCGCTGGGCTTGTTCGAGGAAAGGGATGGCTGCTGCGATTTTTCCGGATTGAGCGTAGAGTTCACCGAGATTGTGATTAGCATCGTAATTTTTTGGCTCAAGTGCCACGGCCTTTTTGAACTGGATTTCGGCCTGATCGAATTTTCCGGCGCGAGCGAGATTGGCGGCGTAGTTTGTGCGAGCTTCCGCGGAATCAGGCTTGAGGCGAACGGCTTTTTCAAGGTGCAGGCCCGCCTTAGCATCTTGCGCCTGGGCGGAGTAAACGAGGCCGAGAAGTTCGTGGACTTCGAAACTTTGCGGTACTTCAAGCACCAACTTCTCCAGTGCAGCGGCGGCTTCGGAAAAATGGCCCGAATCGTAATTGGCGACAGCGGCTTGAAACTTGCGGTCCAAATCCTGATTCTGGCTCTGCCTGGTTTGGGCCCTTGCCACGGGTGAGGAGAGGAGAATGGCCAGAAAAAGATAACTGTTTAAGCAGAATCTTTTGCTCACAATCTTTGTATAGTAACACCGCGAAGCAGAAGGAAAAAAATCGCGAGAAAGTGAATCGCCGCAAGACACGCTGCCGGCGAGAGCGCATCTTGCGGCGATTGATCACTGCACCACTAGAACAAGAACTTCAGAGCAAACTGGATCTGGCGCGCGTCGTAAGGAGCATCGCGGGTAGATCCGATTTCGCCAAAGTTCGAATTGGTGTAATTGCCCGAACCGCTGACGGCGACAACACCGTTGCCACCAAAGTTGGGGGCGTTAAAGTTCGGATGGTTGACAACGTTGAAAATCTCCGTGCGGAACTGGAGAGTATAGCGTTCCTTGAAATTGAAGTCCTTGAATATGGAGAAATCCCAACGGTGGAAGCCCGGTCCGGGGATCTGTGAAGCACCCCCGCCCAAAGCCGCCAAGCCGTTCAACGGTGCGCAACCAGCCGGGGTATCGGGTTGTGGCACGCCGTTGACGTCAAGAACACAAGGCTGGTTAAACGCTGCCGGGTTTCCGATCCAACTCGGGCGACCATTGGCATCAGTATGGATGCCAAGTTTCGGATTCACTCCGCTTACGCGAATGTCATAACAATTGGTGCCTGCCGTCGCGCCGCTGGGGCATGCAAACCCGATAGGCTGGCCATCCTGAAGGGTGATAATGGTATTCACGCTCCAGCCGCCAATTATCTGGTTTGTCACGCCCGAAGCGCCGGAGGCAAAACGTTTCCCCTTGCCAAATGGCAGATCATAACTTCCGCTGAAGTGGAAGACGTTACGGATGTCGTAGGAGGCCAGGCCGTAATCACCCTGAATTCCGAAACCCGGGACATCCGGTGCTCTGTAGTTGTTTTGCAGACTTCCAGGATTCAGCAAGTCATGAGCATCCGAAAGCGTTTTGGACCAAGTGTAAGCTGCCAGGAAACTCAGGCCACCGCCAAAGGTTTTTTCCAATTTTGTCTGCAGAGCATTGTAATTGCTATTCCCTTCGGTCGCAGCGTAGCTCGAGCCAGTTCCGAAGTCGGGGAACGGGTAGACAGAATTTTGGTACAAGCCATACGTAGCGGGGTTGGCCGGGTCATTTCCCTTAACACCCTTGATGGGGAAATCATGGCCGTAGATAGCCGTGACGTTGTTAGAGCTCGGAAAGACTTCCAAGTGGCGACCAAAGGAATTGACATACGCAGCCTGGATGGACATCGTGGGGGTGAGCTGGTATTGCAAGGTCAGATTGCCGCCCATGGAATATGGCGTCTGGTACTCGAATTGGATCCCGCGAAGCGCCAGGCCGCGAGCGTCGACGAGCGTCGGTGTAAGCGGTGTGCACGAGAATCCTGTTTCGAACGTACCTGTCCCCCCTGGTCCAGAAGTGTTGCAACCAGCGAAAGGAGTATACGGAGTGACGCTATTCGAAGGAGAGAACGAGAAGTTAAACTGGAAGGGATAGTTCTCACCAATGTTGGGGGAAAAGCCGCGGTTCTCGAATCCGTTGTAGAAGACACCAAATCCACCTCGCGCGACAAACTTGGGAGTGATCTGGTAAGCGAAACCGACCCGAGGAGCCCAATTGTTAGGCTGAGAATTTCCAAGACCTTTGCCATAAATGTTCGTTTGGGCCAAAGTAATGCCATTTGTGGCCAGCAAATCGGTGAAGCAGAATGGGCATCCGGTCGACAGGTTGTTCTGATTCGGTCCCGAAGGAATGATGTACAGGGGGTTGCCGTTGGGCGCGCCGGAGGGAACGAAATTGGCCTGGTTGCCGTGGTGTTCAAATACGAGTCCAAAGTAATCCCAACGTACGCCAAGGTTGATCGTCAGCTTGTTTGTCAACTTAATGTCATCTTGGAAGTAGCCGCCATAGTAATTCTTGCCATTATCGGTGAGAGAAATATTAGAAAGATAGATTTGGCTGGAACCACCAATGTAGTCGAGGGAATTCGGCACGTTAGGGTGAGCCGTCTGGGGAACAAGTAGAAAATCCACGCGACCGGTGCTGCTCTTGTTGCCGTTCACGACGTCGGTGTAGTCGCCATTGTAATCGAATTCGCCACGGGACCAGGGAGGCTGCAAGGTGGAGAACTTCACGTGCTGGTAGCTGAATCCCGCTTTGAAGGTGTGTTTCCCGTAGATATGGGTGAAGTCATCCGTTGCTTGCAGCGTGGAAGTGACTTCATCCGAGGGCAAGAATGCATTGCTGCCGAGGGTCTGGAGTCCGTTGATCGCGAACGCCGGCAGACCACCATTCTCGCTATCCTGAGGAACACCCTGAATTCCGTAGTTTCCCGGGATGTTGGAAAGATCATTGGCACTGGGTGAAACACGCGTGGTGTGGAGGTAGTTGAAACCAACGCGCGCCACGTTGATGATGCTAGGCGAAAATGTGTGCGTCCAGCCGATAACGGTCTGCTGGGCGTTGGCAGTCTGATTACCTTGCTGGAAACCGCCGCCGTCGGCGATGCCTCCGAAAATCCCGGGAATGAACTGGGGATCGTCAACATAGCTAAAGCGGAAGAAGACTTGATCGTTATCGCTAAAATTCGCGTCCGCACGAATGTCGAAGGAGTTCCGGTGCTCGTACAAGGCCGGCGAATTCGCGTAGTTTGAGAAAAGGCTTGAGTTTGTCGGCACAGGGTAAAGCTGCATCAATTTGATGGCGTTTGGATCCAAACGATTGAACGGAATCGCATTCAAATTGCAAGCAGCTAGGGTAAATGCCAAGGTCGAAGCTGGGCAACTGCCAAAAGGATCGCGAACAAACCCCGACTTAGTTGGGGTGATCAAAGAAGCTGGATCTTGAACTCCCGCCGCCACGGCGCGCGTTGTAGACGGATCGAGAACCGTGCCGATGGGAATGGAGCGGCCCAAGACATCGGTTTGCGGGGCGGAACTCGCTTGTCCCGTGATCAAGTCCGAAAAATCTGCGATCGGACCGCCAGCGGCCAGACTCGCCTGCTCAGCAACCGTCGGAACTGTTCCGGTCAAAATCGTACCCTGGACGCGACGAAGTCCTTCGTAATCGCCGAAGAAGAATAATTTATTCTTAAGGATCGGGCCACCGATGGTTCCCCCAAACTGATTCTGCCGCAATTCTCCTTTAGGTCGGCCGCCTGCGTTTTCAAAAAAGTCAGCCGCGTCGAGAACGTCGTTGCGGAAAAACTCCCAGGCAGAACCGTGAAACGAGTTGGTGCCGGACTTGATGGTGGCGTTTAGAACGGCGGCACCCGAGCGACCAAATTCGGCGCTGAACCCCGAGGTCTGAACCTTGAATTCCTGAACTGCATCGACGGGAGGCAGAACGACGAAATTGGTGCCGTTCAAGAAGTCGACCGTGTCGGAGTTGTTGTCGATACCATCGAGGAGGTAATTATTCTGGGCAGGGCGTAGGCCGTTTGCCGCGAAAGCGCCACTGGCGGCGTTACCGCGCGTGTCCGCCTGAGGAGTGTTCACGCCGGCAGCAAGTTGCGCAAGGAAGGTAAAATTGCGACCGTTAAGCGGCAGGTCGTTCACCGCCGCGGTGTCAACAACCTGGCCGACCGACGCATCCTGAGACTGAAGAACTGGAGGTGTAGAAGTTACTTCGACAACTTCAGAAACTTTGCCGGGTTGCAAGGTGAAGTTCGTGACCACATCCGACCCGACGTTAACGGTAATCGTCTTTTGCGTGCTGGTTTGGAATCCTTCGAGGGTGACGGATACCGAATACGTTCCGATGCGGAGGGGAGAGAATTTAAAGTTTCCGTCCGGACCAGTAGTGAAGGCCAACGTGGCATTGGTACCTTCATTGGTGACGGTGACCTTGGCGCCGCTAACGGTTGCGCCAGAAGAGTCCGTAACAGTACCGAGAATGCTGCCCGTGTCTACCTGAGCGAGGGATGGCCCGGCAGCCAGCAAGAGAGCAACGGCAACCACCAGTATAAAGGCAAGAGTGCCGACCCACTTTGAGATTGAACGATGCATGAACTTTCCTCCTCAGCCCCGACGACAAACATGTGCCAACAAGCAGTTTCGATTAACAATCCCAACCACAGCGCCAACAGCTGGATGGCCCTAGTCGCCAGAGCGACCAGCGGGTGGCAGCCAATGCAAAAACCCTGCGGCAGATCGCACTGACCGAGGGGGGCGATTGGTCCGAGGCCTTAGAACCCCTGACAAGAAAGGATGTTAACCGCTTAACCCGAAAGCAACCCCAAAACAAACAGCTTGCAAGGAGGGATATCATGGTATTTTGAATGTTGTCAAGCAATTTTTCCTTTTCTATACTCCGCGAGCTGTGAATTCAGGGCGCCGAATGCGAATTATGTTAAGTAAATCGACGTTGCGAGCCTGGAGGATGCCGAATTGAAGGGCGTGACTATCAGCGATGTTGCTAGAGAGGCCGGGGTTTCCACGGCAACCGTCTCCAACGTTTTGAATAATGCCGGGAAAGCGGGTCAACGCGCGCAGCGGCTGGTGCATTCCGCGGTAAAGAAGCTCGGATACTTTCCCAATGCCTATGCACGGCAGCTGGCTTCGCGGGATAGCCGGACGCTTGGCATCATTGTGTCGGACATCGAGAACCCCTTCTTCCCTGAAGTGATCAAGAGCTTTGAAACACGTGCGCGGCAACTGGGGTATGACGCGATCCTAAGCGATACGAATTACGAGCCTCGCCGGACGCGCGCAGCGGCGGAACGGATGATGGAGCATAAAGTTCGCGGCGTGGCGATCATGACTTCCGAAATCAGCTTGCAATTGATTCACGAATTGGCACGGAGAAGAATTGCGGTGACGTTTCTGGACCTTGCGCCGGTTAAGCAATATATGAGTAACCTACGCATCGATTATGCTTCGGGAATCGAGAAAATCGTCCAGCACCTTCATGCGCATGGGCACCGAGAAATCGCCTTCGTCGCCGGAAGGCCGCAGCTGAAATCGAGTCTGGTGCGATTGGAAGCATACGAGAAAAGCATGCTGGCGTTGGGGATGCAGCCCGGGCCGATCTTTCATGGTGACTTGCGATTTGAGGGCGGACTGAAGGCGGGGCAGGTGATTGGCAAGATGCATCCACGACCTACAGCAGTAATGGCCGTGAACGACCTGACCGCCGTCGGAGTGATAAAAGGTTTACTGGGCGCAGGCTGTCGAGTTCCGAACGACATCTCCGTAACCGGATTCGACAAGACGAGACTGGCGGAATATAGCAACCCATCCATTACGACGGTGGATGTGCACCGAGACACGCTAGGGCAGATTGCGGCAGATGCACTCCACGAGCTGTCCGATTCCGCGAATCCAAAAGGCAAGGAATACCATATTTCGGCGGAATTGATCCTGGGGGCATCGAGCGGCCCGGCTCCCAGGAAATAGAGCACTGGCGTCGGCGCAATTTGGAAGGGCCAAAGGCGGGTGCTAGCATACGGAGACTGCGCCGTAGCAGCGCGGCACGTGAGAATGTCTCGCAAAAAAACCGAAAAACAGAGATTTTCGCGCCGCCAATTTCTGCGAGGGCTGCAGTGGACGCCAATGCTCTTCTTGCCGGCGCCACTGTTTGCAAGCCGGTTCGACCGCTGGCCAGCAGAGCAATCCACACTTCCCTTCCACCCGTATCGTTTCACACCGCACTATCCCGCGAAATCTCCCCTGGACGATATCTTACGGCTGGTTGTGCCGGGATCCGATGAGTTCAAGGTGGAGAAGTATGCGTTTGAAATTAAGCAGGTGCTAGATACGTGGACGAAGGGATTGAAAGGCGAGCCGCTAGCGCTGGGGTTGCTTGCGGAGTTTGTGGCGGGCGCGATTGAGGCGACGCCGCTGAATCAGGCACAAGAAAAAACCATTCGATCGAAATATGAAATCGAGGTGTTCCGGAGAGAGTTCGCCACGAAGAAATTGGCGGGACGAGAACGATTTCTGGAAGGAATGAAAGAGTATCTATCGGGGTTCGCACGGCTGGAGACGGCGGAGTTCGCGATTACGAAGATAGAACCTTTGGTGGGTTCTCCGGCAGAGTTTCGCGTTGGAGTGCGTTACGACCTTGCGGGCACCCGAAAGGGGGGCGGACGCGAAGAGCACATTGGCAATTGGGAGATGCGTTGGTTACGGGAGGATACCAGCCGGTGGCGAGTGAAAGAATGGGATGTGCGCGAAGAAATGGTAAGCCGCACGAGCGGAGCGGTGTTTGTTGATGTGACGGAGGAGGCTCTGGGAGGCGTGGAATCGTATCGAACGCAGTTGCTGCACGGCGTGGATTACTGGCGAACAATTTTGGACGGGGCGAGCGGAATTGATGTTTACGGCAACAGCGGGATTGCCGCAGGCGATTACGACAGCGACGGGCTGGATGATTTTTACGTTTGCCAGCCGCCTGGATTGCCGAACCGGCTATACCGGAATCGCGGAGATGGGACGTTTGAAGATGTAACGGAGAAATCGGGAGTAGGAGTGCTGGATGGCACGGCGTGCGCGCTGTTTGCGGATTTTGAAAATAAGGGACTGCAGGATTTGCTGGTGGTGTGCGGGACGGGCCCGCTGTTATTTCAAAATCAGGGAAACGGAGCATTTAGGCTAAAGCCAGACGCCTTCAAGTTTAAGCACCCGCCACAGGGAACATTCACGCACGCCGCGGTGGCTGACTATGATCGCGACGGACGGCTGGATATCTATTTTTGCCTTTACAGCTACTACCTGGGACTCGATCAGTATCACTATCCGGCGCCGTACTATGACGCGCGGAACGGGCCGCCAAATTTTTTGTTTCGCAACGAGGGGGACGGAACCTTTCAGGACCGGACAGAAGCGGCGGGGCTGAATACCGAAAACGATCGGTATAGTTTCGCGTGCTCATGGGGCAACAGCAACGCCGACGGATGGCCGGATTTGTATGTAGTGAATGATTTTGGCCGGAACAATCTCTACCGGAACAACGGCGACGGCACGTTCGCGGCGGCGTCCAGCGAAGCGCAAGTTGAAGAGGCTGGCGCCGGAATGAGCGCGTGCTGGCTGGATTTTGACAATGACGGGAAACAAGACATCTATGCCGCGGGGATGTGGGTGGCGGCGGGTATGCGGTTGTTCGGAGAAGGACCCTTCCACGAGAAAGACCCTGCGGCGATTCGTGCGTTGTACCGACGACACATGACGGGAAATTCATTGTACCGGAACGAGGGCGACGGAAAATTCGGGAATGTGGCCGGCCAAGCGGGAGTGGAGATGGGAAGGTGGTCGTGGTCGACGGAGGGCTGGGACTTTGACCACGACGGATATACGGATTTGTACGTCGCCAATGGCTACATTACGGGCGGGGACGAGCGCGACGTATCGAGTTTTTTCTGGAGGCAGGTGGTAGCCAAATCACCAGCGAGTGCGGTGCCGTCCGAGAATTATGAGCGAGGGTGGAACGCGATAAACGAGTTGATCCGGTCGGATGCGACATGGAATGGACACGAGCGAAACGTGTTTTTTGTGAACAATCAAGACGGGACGTTTAGTGATATTTCCGGCATTGCGGGAATGGACAGCATCGAAGACAGCCGAGCGTTCGCGCTGGCAGACATTGATCGAGATGGGCGGTTGGAAGTGCTCATTAAGAATCGAAACGCGCCGCAGATCCGAATTTTGCGGAATGCGATGGAGCAGTGCGGCAAGTCCATCGCGTTCCGGCTGCGGGGGACAAAGAGCAACCGGGACGCGATTGGCACCGCGGTGACGGTGGAAGCGGCGGGGAAAACACAAACGAAGTATTTGCAGGCGGGTTCTGGATTTCTTTCGCAACACAGCAAGGAACTGTTCTTCGGAGTGGGCGATGGAGCGGAGCCAGTTCGTACGACAGTGCGCTGGCCGAGCGGGCTGATACAGAAATACGAGGAAGTGCCGGTACAACATCGAATTGAAATCACCGAGGGAGGCGAAAAACTCCTAGCCAAGCCGTTCGCAGCGACCTTTTCGTCGCACCGAGGAACGGTACCGCTTCCGAGCGCCGAATGGTTGCCGACGTCGACCGAGTCGTGGCTGATCGAGCCTCTGCGAGCTCCCGAGTTTTCGTTGTTGGACCTTGCCGGGATAAAGCGCGAGCTCAAATCGTTTCGAGGCGAGTACCTGTTGCTGACATTTTGGGCGATGGCGGCGGAAGCGAGCCGCGAACAGATAAAGAAATTACAGAACGGGAGATTTTCAGGCGGATTGAAGATCGTGTGCGTGAACATCGATGATGCGCGAGACGATGAGGCGGTGCGAACATTTGCGGCCAAGGAAGGGATCTCCCTGCCCGTTTTACTGGCCACCGATGAAATGGCGGGCATCTACAACATCCTCTACCGGCACATGTTCGACCGGCGGAGAGATCTGGGCGTTCCCACTTCCCTGCTGATCAATGCCGACGGTCTGATCGTAAAAATTTATCAGGGCCAAGTAGGCGCCGAACGCATAACTGAAGATCTGAACTCGGTACCGACTACAAGCGCGGAGCGCATGAAGAAGGGGCTTCCGTACGCGGGGACATTGTATCTAGGTGAGTTTCGACGAAACGACTTTACCTATGGCGTGGCATTTTTCCAGCACGGTTACCTGGAGCAGGCGGCAAATTCGTTCGAGCAGGTGATTGTCGCGAAACCGGACGAGCCGGAAGCGTACTACAACCTGGGAACGCTGTATTTGCGTCGCAATCAACTCGAGAAGGCGCGGGAAGGGCTGGCACAGGCGGTAAAACTGCGACCGAACCACGCCGAGGCTTGGAACAACCTGGGCATGATTGCGGCACAAGAGGGACACGCCGAAGAGGCCATACGGGATTTTCAGATGTCGCTGCAAGCGCGGCCGAATTATGCCACCGCGCTGCTTAATCTGGGCAACTTATACCGGCGGGAAGGAAATTTCGCGGAATCCGAAAAACTGATGATGCATGCGCTGGAAATTGAACCGCAAAACGCGGAAGCGAATTACGGGCTGGGAATGCTTTATGCGCGGCAAGAAAAACCGCAACTTGCGGAACAATATTTACAAAAAGCGGTGGATTCACGGCCGGGTTATGCGGATGCGTTGAACAATTTAGGGGTACTGCTGGTTCGAGAGAAACGCTTCACCGAGGCGAAGGAGAGATTCACGACTTGCATCGAGAAGGAACCTAATTTTGACCAGGCGTATCTGAATCTGGCGCGGCTTTATGTGATGTTGCAGGAAAAAGAAAAGGCCAGAGAGGTGCTGCGCGCTTTGCTCGAGAAGCAACCGCAACACAAAATGGCAGCACAAGCACTCGAAATGCTACAGTGAAATTTTGGAGATGGATGAGAGAGTGAGCGCTGTTTGTTAAAGACAACATGAGAAGCCGTTTTCAATTTCGAGCGATGCGCAGCCAAGGAAGAGGACATCAACGGGCGGCCGAGATGCTAATGGTTTGCGTTCTGACGATTGGCAGTTGCGAGTGTGGCGCGCAGCAACCCGCGACGAAAACCCTCGCTGCGAGCCAAACGGCCGCCAAAGCCGTGTCTCCGTTTGCGGAAGCGGAAACGCTGCTAGAGCGAGGGGCGCTCGAAGAAGCCAAAAGCAGAACTCAGGAATTAATCAAGCAGCATCCGGGCGATGCGGCGGGGTACAAGCTGCTGGGAATTATCTACAGCGAAGAAAAGGATTACGCAAAGGCACACCAGGCGTTCGAGCAGGCACTGACGCTCGATCCGAAATCAGCCGGGCTGCACAATAATATTGGAAACGTTTACCTAGCTGAGGGAAAAGCCAACCTTGCGGAGAAAGAATTTCGCAAGGCGCTAGCCGCCGATCCGACAAACCGGGATGGCAACTACAACCTGGGACTGGTGTTGATGGCAAGTGGAAAGCCCGGTGAGGCCATTCCCCAACTTCTGAAGGTCAAACCCCAAGATACAGCGACCCGCTTAAATCTGGCGAAGGCATACCTGGAAGCCGGGAAGAGGGCCGAGGGACTGAAACTTGCAAACGAAATTTCCGCGGCGGGCAAGGATAACGTGCCATTGCACCTGGCGCTAGGAGTGATGCTGGCGACAGAAAAGCAGTGGAGCGCGGCGGAAGCGGAGCTCGAAAAAGCTAATGCGCTGCAACCGGAAACGTTTGAGATTCTCTACAACCTCGGTCAGGCGTATCTAAGAGGCGGCCAGACAGCGAAAGCGGAGCTGATTCTAAATCGAGCACTGAAACTGAAAGGGGAGTCGCCGGAAACACTCTACGTCCTGGCGCAGGTGTACCAGGAACAGAAGAGAGCTGTGGATGCGCTGGATTTGCTGGTGCGGGCGCACAAACTAGCGCCGGAGAATTCGGACATCATATTCCTGCTGGCACGCGTGAGCATGTCGCAAAACTATTTTGAGGACGCGATTCCGCTGCTGGAGTCCGGACTGAAGATTGCGCCCAAGCGATCGGACCTAAGAGCAGCGCTGGGCGAGAGTTACTTCATGTCCGGGCAGGCGGGGAAGGCCATCGAAGAATTTCAAAAGCTGATCGAGGTTGACCCGACTTCCAGATCGTACGTTTTTTTGGGGCTTTCCTACCGCCATCTGGGAAAATTCGAAGAAGCGAAGAAATATTTTCTGGAGGGATTGAAGAACAATCCGCGAGATGCGGCCTGCCTTTTCAATCTGGGATATATCGAGGGGCGGCAGGGGAACGCCGGGGGAGCCGAGAGATATTTTCAGGATGCGCTGCGGGCGAATCCGGACTACCCCGAAGCTTTGCTGGAACTAGCCAACCTGCGAATCACGGCAAAGCGATATGAGGAAGCCGCGGAGTTGCTGAGAAAGTATGTGAAGGTGAGCCGGGATGCCGCGGGTGGGTATTACAAACTGGCGATGGTGGAACGAAATCTTCACCAGATGGAAGCGGCGCAAAGGGATCTAACGGTATTTCAAAGCTTATCGAAGGAGACCACCGCGGGCTCGTATCCGTACCAGCATCTTTTCGATTACGTCGATAACCGCTCGGCACTTTCGGCGAGAGAGCGAACGCAACTGGACCTGACGGAACTGCTGCAACAGGTCGAGAAGCACCCCGACCAGCCGCGCGATCTCTACTTGCTGGCGGAGGCGTATTTGAAGCTGGGCAAGGTCGAGGAGGCTCGCAAAACGATCGCGCAACTGGATCAAATCAGCGCGGACGACTATCGAACACAAACCGGTGTGGGAGTGCTGCTGGCGCGCTGGCATAGGTACCCGGAGGCCATTCAACATTTTCAAAACGCGTTGAAAGCCGATCCCGAATCCGACGATGTGAAGTTTGATCTGGCGGACGCATACTTCCGGAACGGACTTTACCAGGAGGCATTAGCGGCGTTGCAACAGATTTCAGAAAAGGGCCAGCAGGATGATTCTTACCTGGCGCTGTTGGGGGATGTTCACTCGCACCTGGGCGATGCCACGCGCGCTTTGGAAATTTTTCAGGATGCAATCAGACGGAGCCCTGACAACGATCAGAATTACCTTTCGCTGACATTGGTGGAACTGCGGCAAAACAATGTGAACGCAGCGCAAAAAACGCTGGAGACGGGACTGGGGCGCATTCCAAGTTCCGGGAAAATTCTATGGGGCATGGGAATCGTGTCGGCGCTGGAAGGCAATACCGCGAAGGCGCAAGAACATTTCGTGCGTGCCGTGGATCTGTTACCGGAGTGGCCGGGAAGCTATTCGACGCTCGGCGTTTTTTATTACCAGACGGGGCAAATTGACAAGGCGCGCGAAGTGCTGAACCGGTTCAAGGGCAGCAAAGCCGCAGGCGGGTTTGACCTGAACCGCATTGAAGAAGCGCTTTCGAAGGCGCCCCCCGCCAGCGTATCGGAGCGAGAACCAATGCCGATGGCGGCACGGCAGCAACTGCTGCAACTGGCGTTCGTGCTGGCCGACCGGACGTTGTGAAACAGGCCATGCGAGAACGAATTAAGGTCCAAATTCCGCAAGGCCAATTGCGGACGAAATCAAGCAAAAAGACCGGTCAGCGCGGCCGTTTCCACATGCTTCTGGCGGCGTGCCTCCTGGCTGGGGTGAATTGGTGGGCGAACTCCAGCGGCGGCCAAGATATAAAGAACGCGGATCAGCCGATCAAGGTCCGTTTCACGGACGTACGAAAGGAATCGGGAATCACGTTTCTGCAAGATGGAACCGGGACAGAAGAGAAGCTGTACTTAGAGACGATGGGGACCGGTGTGGCTTGGATCGACTACGACGAGGACGGGCTGATGGATCTTTATTTTGTGCAATCGGCGGCGACGGAGAGTTACAAGCCCGTGCGGCAGCTGCGCTCCGCGTTGTATCACAACAACGGAGACGGAACGTTCGCGGATGTAACGGAAAAAGCGGGAGTGGCGGCGGAAGGACATTACGGGCAGGGCGTGGCCGTGGCGGACTTCGATAATGACGGGTATCCGGACATTTATGTGACAGGGTATGGCGGCGCGATCTTGTACCACAACAACGGCAATGGAACGTTCACGGATGTGACGGCGAAGGCGGGAGTTGGCAATACCGGGAAGTGGTCGACCAGTGCGGGATGGTTTGATTACGACCACGACGGCTGGCTGGACCTGGTGGTGGCCAATTACATCGACTGGACGCCGAAAAACAATATCTGGTGCGGTGAACACCGTCCGGGCTACCGATCATACTGTCATCCGGGAAACTACAAGGGGCAGCACATCAAGCTTTATCATAACAATCATGATGGAACATTCAGCGATGTGAGCGATGCGTCAGGAGTGGGCAAACCCGAGGCGAAGGGCATGGGCGTGGTGCTCGCGGATTTTAACAATGACGCATGGATGGACATTGCGATCGCGAATGATTCGTGGCCGAACTTTTTGTTTTTGAACAAGAAGGACGGGACATTTCAAGACGTGTCGTTCGTTTCTGGAATGGCAGCCAGCGAGGATGGGCGGTACGAAGCCGGGATGGGGATCGACGCGGCGGACGTCGATGGAGATGGATGGCAGGACGTGTACATCACGCACCTGGATTTCGAATTGAACGGCTGTACCACAACAATCAAAACGGAACGTTTGACGACTACACGTACCGATCGGGGATCGGGAATAAAGCAATCCTGTTGAGCGGCGTGTCGGCGAAATTCCTGGATTACGACAACGATGGATGGCCGGATATTGCGCAAGTAAATGGCGCGATGGTGGACAACGTCTCCTTGTATCACAGCGAAGTAACGTACAAAGAGCCGATGCTGATGTTCCGCAATCTGGGCAAAGGGCAGTTTGAAAAGGTTTCCGAGTCGCTGGGGCCCAGACTTCATGCGTCCGATTGTAGGGCGCGGACATTGCGACTGCGGACTACGATAACGATGGAGATATCGATATCGTGACGAATAATCGCGACGACTATCCTTCGCTGTTCCGCAATGACGGCGGAAATGCCAATCACTGGCTAGAGATTCTGCTGATTGGAATCGAAATCGAATCGCGACGGCATCGGGGCGTCGCTGAGGTTGACTGCGGAAGGGATCGCGCACGTGGAGCAGGCTAAAGGCGGGATGAGTTATATGTGCGCTAACGATCCGCGAATCCTATTTCGGCTCGGGTAAGGCGAAGCAAGATCGACTCGCTGGAAATAACGTGGCCAAGCGGGCAAGTGGACAATTGACGAACGTGCCGGTCGATAAAATCATTGCGGTGAAGGAAGGCGACAGGAATCGTGCCACACGATGTTCCCAAAGATTCAAAACCCGAAATGAACAGCGGAATTCCGCAGGTAACCTATGAATCTGCCTCGGCGACAATTTCTGGAAAGCTCCTCTGGCGCTGATGGGCAGCGAACTACTGGACGCGCTGGCGACTCCGTTATGGCAATGGAAGCGCCCGCTGGTGGTGGAAGCGGCGACGTCGGCAATGCACCTGCCACGCCGGAGTGAAATTCGTCGATGTGGGTCGATGAAGCCGGGCTGAACATACCTAACGTCTGGGGTGGGCTGGACCACAAGCGGTACATCATCGAAGCGAAAGGCAGCGGCATCGCTTTTTTTGATTATGACCACGATGGCTGGCTGGATATTTATTTGACGAACGGAACCCGGCTGGATGCAAAATGGCCCGCGGGAAAAGCGCCAACTTCTCACCTCTACAAGAACAATCGCGACGGAACCTTCACGGACGTTACGGAGAAATCGGGACTTGGCCGCACAGGATGGCAGACCGGAGTTTGCGTCGGCGATTACGACAACGACGGGTGGGACGATCTGTTCTGCTGCTTCTGGGGACACAACATTTTGTTTCACAACAACGGAGACGGTACCTTTGCGGATGTAACCAAGAAGGCCGGGCTGTACGGTGAACAGTATCGCTGGGGAGCGGGCTGCACATTGCTGGACTATGATCGCGATGGACGCCTGGATTTCTTCGTCTGCAATTACATCGAGCTGGACCCAGACAAAAACTGCCAATGCGCACGGGGGAGGGCGTCCTGCCAATGGAAAGGAATCCCGGTAATGTGCGGGCCGCGCGGGTTGCCCGGCGACACCAATCTGCTGTATCACAACAATGGCGACGGAACTTTCACGGATGTCTCGCAGAAGTCCGGGATCCTCAAACCGGGCCCACGATATTCGATCACGGCCGTTTCCTATGATTTCGATAATGACGGCTGGCCGGATATCTACGTAGCGGTGGATTCCAAGCCCAGCATCCTGTTTCACAACAATCGCGACGGAACGTTTACGGATATTGCGGTGATGGCTGGATGCTCTTATAGCGAAAATGGGCACGAGCAGGCAGGAATGGGCATTGCGGTCGGCAGATTACGACTGCGACGGGTGGTTCGACATTTTCAAGACGAATTTCGCGGACGATACCTGCAACATGTATCACAACAACGGGGACGGCACTTTCACCGACGTGACGTTTTCATCCGGCATCGGGATTAACAACCGGTATGTGGCCTGGGGTTGCGGGTTCATCGATTACGACAACGATGGATGGGCGGATATTTTCCAGATGAATGGCCATGTGTACCCGGAGATTGGAGGGAAGTCGAAATTGGTCAGGACTTCAAGAACCCGCGACTAGTGTACAAGAACCTGGGCGATGGGCGATTCAAGGATGTTTCTGCGGAGCTAGGACCAGGAATCAGCGAAAAATTCTCCAGCCGGGGTGCAGCGTTCGGGGATTATGACAACGATGGCGACATGGACGCATTGATTTTGAATATGAATGATGTGCCGTCGCTGCTGCGAAATGATGGCGGCAATGCCAACAACTGGATCAAGATCAAACTGATTGGAACACAGTGCAACCGGACAGCGATTGGCGCGCGGGTGCGAGTGACGGCCGGAAAGCGCACGCAAATGGATGAAGTGCACAGCGGAACAAGTGTGATGTCGCAGTCCGACTTGCGGCTACATTTTGGGTTGGGAAAAGCACAAACGGTGGATTTGATCGAAGTGCAATGGCCAACCACGCAGAAGATCGAGAAATTTACACAAGTGAAGGCCAACCAGATCCTGACGATTCGCGAAGGAAGCGGGATCGTGGATCCCGGGAAACTAAGACAAAAATAATTCGCAGAAACTCAGCGTGGCGTTTGGTTCGCCGGCTGATCCTTCAAGATAACGAGAAATTGTTGAATCTCACGGCGCTGACGTTCCGCGGCGTCGGCTTCCGTTTTTTCCACCTGTTTATAAAGCTGAATTTCGCGATCGACCTTGGCTTTGTCGCCAGTGCGCTTGTAGAGCTGGCTTAGCCTGTAATGGGGCTCGCTGAGCGCCGGCGTGGCTTGGGCTGCTTTACTGTAAGCATCGATGGCTTGGTCGTTCAGGCCTTGAGCGGCGTACAAAATTCCAAGCTGGAGCCAGGCTTCACCGAGCTTGGGATCCAGCAAAACGGATTTCTCCAAGAGCGCCTGGGCTTGCGCGATATCCGCCGAATTCTTCGATTCGCGATCCCGTTTTACGAGCGACATGGCGGAATAATAATTTGCATAGGCATTGGCGGGCTGTTTTCCTAGAAAGCGAGAGAATTGATCGGCAATACAGGGGAACAGAGTGGAAGAAGTTGCTTCCATTTTGCCGAGGAAAAGATAGGGTGCGGGATCGCCGGGATTCAGATCCGAGGCCTGGCAAAGTTCGCGGGAAGCGTCATCGTAGGAGCCTGCCGCGTAGAGAGCGGCACCGAGGCCGAGACGCATCCGGGAAGAATCGGGATGGGCGAGCGAACCTTTCCTGAAGACGACCACGGCAGGGGCGACGGCGCGGTGGAGAAGGAGTTCGCTGCCCCACTCGAAATAATTTGGCTCGCTGGGGTCGAGAACGACGGCGCGTTCGTACTCCCGGACGGCATTGAGAGAGTCGCCCGATCGCTCGTCGAGGTCGCCTTTGAGGCGGTGGACGTCGGCGTCATTACTGGAGGAGGCGAGAAGTTTCGCAGTGAGCACGCGGGCGGATTCCAGGTCACCGCTGGCGAGGTATGCGCGAGCGAGCTCGAGCGAGTTCGCAACATTGTTGGGTTCGATTTTGTAGGCGGCTTTTAGAGGAGGGATGGCTTCACGAGGTTTGCCTGACTGAAGGCAGAACTGGCCGAGTTGGTGATTGGCTTCAAAGCTGTTGGGAGCGGCGGCGACGGCGGTGCGTAATTTGATTTCTGTTTCAATAGTACCGGCGGTAGATTTTGCGGTGGTTGCCGGATGCGAATTCGCGTTGGGAGGGTCGGATTTAAGCGCCAAGGTCTCTCGGGCGAATGCCTCGCTAGTGCGCAGGGTCGTGTCGGAGCCATGGCCACCAGCGCCCGAATAGTCGGTGACGCCAGCGACCGTGAAGTTTGGCTGGTCGTCAAACTCCATCGGCTCGACCGTGGTGGAACTCTGCAAAACCAGGGCGAGTTGTTTTTTTTGGCCGGTTGAGACGGGTAGCGGGTCTGTTACGCATTTGCGGAATCCTAATTTTTGCGCGGTGACGGTGAACGTACCTTCCTGCTGAAGCGCAAAGGAGAAGTTTCCGGAGGCGTCTGATTTTGTTTCGACTGGAGTGGATTGAGATTTTTCCAGCAATGCGACGGTGGCGTCTCGCACGGGTTGGCCGCCCGAATCGCGGATTGTGCCTTCGATGGCGGTGGTGGAATTTTGCAGCTGGGGAGGGGTTTGCGCGCGGGCCGTCGCCGCGACTGAGCATGAGAGAGAGACGATGCAGAGAAAGAGGGGAAACCAAGTTCCTCCCTTCTTGGAGCGAGCACTTGCGGTAATCACGTCGATCATTCCGATGACCAGTAAATGGCATTTTAGTCTGTGGGGTTGGGGGCCGCAACTTTTCACAAACTGAGGGTTGCAACACCGTAGGTTGAATGAAGTCCGTTCGACTGCGTGACCCGACGTGCCAAAAGGCGGCGCGAAGAGAAAGCTTCAGGTCACTGCGCTCAGAACGACAGTTTTGTGGTCGGCTGGGAGTAGTGTAAACAATGCACAAAGTGAACAAAGAAAAAGCTCAATCCGTTCCTTCGTAGCTCAAGGCGAGCAGGAGAGCAGGTTGGTAGTTGAACCTTAATGTTGGACCGGACATTTCGGCCTTTTCGAGTCGAAGGCCCGCCTCGTAAGGCGGCTGCAACACAACCTAGCATCACACACGCGTGTAGTTGCCCGCAGGACGATTTTCACGGGTTCATTTCTCTGGAGCCGGCTCAAGGAACTTCAAGACTCAGAAGAGTATCCGTGAGATGGGCTCTATCCGGGATACCAGATTTGGCGGGGGTCGGCTAGGTCGCGCTGGTAGGCCCAGGCTCGGTCGATGAGGAGTTTTAGATCGACGCGAGGGCGCCAATCGAGGAGGAATTTGGCTTTGGTGTTGTCGAGCCAGGTGGAGTGAAATTTCGTTTTGATGGGAACGGAAGGAAGGCCGCGTGATTCGTATAGGTATAAGGCAACTTTCTGGTAGTCCACCGGTTCGTCCATGCAGATGTTGAAGGTTTGCTGGCGGGCTTTGGGATGATCGATGGACTTGAGCATGGCTTCGACTAGATCGGTGAGGTGAACGAAATTGCGTTTGACCGGCCGACCGCCGGGATCAAGCATGATGGGGATGGTGGCAGTTTTGCTGTAGGCCTGGGCGCGTTCAGGACCGACAAGATCGCACCAGCGCGGCCCGCCGAAGACATCCTCTCCGAAGGAGAGAGTGTACTTGAAATCGTCTTTTTCCATGATCCAGGGCGCGCGCAGGCAGCAGCCGTTCAGATCGTACTGGATGAAATATTGTTCCTGCATGGTCTCTTCCAAAACTTTGGAGAGCGCGTAGCAGCCAGGATAGGCGGTGAGTTTCTGCTGCTCGGTTCCGGGGACGGGATGGGGATAGAAGAAATGTCCGACGGTGCAATCGCCGCCTAGAAGAATGAATTGACGGAAAGTGGAGCTGACGCGGGATTCTTCGAGCAACCAGAAAAGGCCTTTAACGGCGACGTCCATAACGTCATCGGGGGTTTCCTTGCACGTGGCGCAGTGCAAGACGTGAGTGACGCCCTCCATCGCTTTGCGGACCACAGCGCGATCCGAGATATTGCCCTGGATCATTTCCAGACGAGGGTGCGGAGCCAGGATGCGGTTGTGGCATAGCGCACGAATGGTGGTATCCGGGAGGGCGCCTGTCTGAAATACGTGGTCGATAAAGTGGCGGCCAACTTTGCCGGTTGCGCCTGTGACGAGAATGCGATTCATTGGTTACGCCATCGGGGCTGAGCGGAATTACACGTCGCAAAGGTCAACGGCTTGCCGCAAGGAAGTCATGGGGTCGCGGGTGGGTACGAATTCGTGAGCCACATAACCCTTAAAATTGCTGGCCGCGATGCCGCGCATGACGCCATCCCACTGCACTTCCTGAGTATCGTCGAGTTCGTGCCTACCAGGAACTCCACCGGTGTGAAAGTGACCGAGCCATCGAATGTTCTGCTGGATGGTGCGGATCAAATCGCCTTCCATAATTTGCATGTGGTAGATGTCATAGAGGAGCTTGACGTTGGGCGAATTCACGGCTTGAACGACGGCAACGCCCCAGGCGGCGCGGTCGCACATGTAGTCTTTGTGATCGACTTTGCTGTTGAGAAGTTCGACGCAGATGGTAACGCCGTGATCCTCGGCAATTTTCTTTACGCGGTTGAGGCCGATGATAGTGTTTTTGGCGCCTTCCTCATCCGACATGCCCTCGCGATTTCCCGAGAAGGTGATGACGTTGGGAACGCCAGCCTTGGCGGCGACGGGAATGAGCTTGCGAAAAGACTCTTCAATTTTCCCGTGATTCTCGACGCGGTTCATGGCTTTGTTGATTTCGCCGCCGCCGGCGTAGCCCATGCTGCAGATCAGGCCGTAACGCCGAGGCACTTCGAACTCGTCAACATTGAGCAGATCGATGGCTTTGAGACCCATCTGCGCGGACTTGGCGCACAGCTCGTCGAGCGGGATTTGCTGATAACACCAGCGCGAGACGGATTGTTTGATGCGTCCCTTGCGAGGGACGGGAGTAGTCTGTTTGGACCAGAGAGTGGAAGGGACGGAAGCCATAGTGACACCAGAAAGAGCGGTCTTAAGTATGTTGCGTCTCGATAGTTTGGCCATAGAGATTTCGAGTGTAGCGAAGAAAACGGCCGGCGGCGAGTCTGAGCGAATAGAAATGCCGCGGATGTTTTGGTAACACTTATCCTCTCACAAGATAGCCTTGCGCTAATTGCTGGAAAATCTGAATCTGGGAATCGCGCCAGTGATCGTCGCGGCCGAGTTCCGCAGCAAGGATTTGCGCAACACGGGGAGCCATCTGAAGGGCTGCCCTGGCGTTGAGAAAGAGGGCGCGAATACGGCGAGCGAGGACATCTTCGACGGAGCGAGCCATTTCTTCACGCACCGCCCAAATCACTTCCGCGGCGCAATACGGGAGCGCGGCGTGCATAGGTTGGCCTAGGGCGGGGTCGGAGCGAATGATGTCTTGAATGAGAGGCGCGTCGGAACCGTAGAAGGCTAGCGAGCCGAAGCGTTCGGCGTGCTGATGAAAGCCGTGAATGTTGAGATGCTTGGTGACACTGTCACGCTCGGTGAGCCGAGCGAGAGTGGCGGCTTGATCAACACAATGTTCAGCCATGTTGCGGTAGGTGGTCCATTTCCCACCGGCGATGTTTACCAAGCCCGAGGGATCGATGAGGATGGCGTGATCGCGAGAGGCGGCGGCGGTGTTTTTGGCGTCGCCGGAGCGGAGCAACGGGCGAATACCGGCGAAGGCGCTGAGCACGTCGTCTTTGGTCGGTTTCTTTGCAAGGTACAGGCTTGCGGTGCCGAGCATGAACTCGATTTCCTGCTCCTGCGGGATTGGTTCGAGATCAGCCTGCTCGATGGCGGTATCGGTGGTACCAACGAGAGTGTGCGCGTGCCAGGGAATGGCGAACATGACGCGGCCATCGCTGGTGCGAGGAACGATGATGGCGTGATCCCCCGGGAGGAATGAGCGATCGAGAACAATATGAGCGCCCTGGCTGGGCGAAACCATATTTTCCACTTTGGGTTCGGCCAGGTGGCGTACGGAATCGGTGAAGGGGCCGGTGGCATTGATGACCACTTTGGCTTTGAGAGAGAATTCTTCGCCGGTCTCGACATCACGGGCGCGGACGCCGTCTACCATGTCATCGGCATCTTTAGTTAGTGCTGTGACCTGAACGTAGTTGAGGAGAATGGCGCCTTGTTCGGCTGCCGTCGCGACCAGATCGATCAGGAGACGAGCGTCATCAAACTGGCCGTCGTAATAAATGACGCCGCCGCGCAAGCCTTCGGTGTTGATGTTGGGAAGGCGTTTGAGAGTTTCTTCCTTGGATAAGAGTTCGGAGACACCGAAGCCGTACTTACCGGCCATGGCCTGATAGACCTTGAGGCCGATGCCATAAAATGGACCTTCCCACCAGGAATAGTTGGGAACGACGAACGGGAGTTCACTGACGAGATGCGGGGCGTTTTGGCGGAGGAGGCCGCGTTCTTTGAGCGCCTCCATAACCAGGGAGACTTGACCTTGTTCCAAATACCGCACGCCGCCGTGAACGAGCTTGGTGCTGCGACTGGACGTACCTTTGCCAAAATCGTGTTGTTCGAGCAGCAGAGTGCGGTAGCCGCGCGCAGCGGCATCGAGCGCGACGCCAACACCGGTGGCGCCGCCGCCGATGACGATCATGCCGAGGGGTTCGCGCTGCAGGCGAACTTGATTCAACATCTCTGCGCGTTTCGTAAGAATGCTCCTTTTTGGTCTTTCTCTGTCTTTGTTCTTCGCCAGATGTTCTCGCCCGGCGGAAGTATTAAAGCTTATCGCACAATGCAAGGCCTCCAGCATGGGAGGTGTTTGTGACCGCGGAATAAAGTTGCCCGCCTCAGAAGGCGGCCGCCACACATCCCGCAACTTGCGTAAACATCCAGCTGCGAACAAATCTATTTTTGCCCTAGTTTTAAACTTTTCTTCGCTTGGCGCGTTTCGTTATTGGAAGTTCCCACTGTTTGGCGCGGGCTAGTGCCTGGTGCCAGCGAGCGCGAAGTTCGGCGGCTTGCGACGGACGCATTTTAGGTTCGAATATTCTTTCGACTTTCCATTGCGAGGCGACGGCGTCGAGATCTTTCCAGAAGGCCACGGCAAGTCCGGCGAGGTAGGCTGCGCCCAAGGCCGTTGTTTCAGTGACGGCTGGACGAATGATGGGAATTCCCAGGATGTCGGCCTGAAATTGCATGGTTAGCTGGCTGCGGGTCAATCCGCCGTCGACCCGAAGTTCCTTCAATTTTCTGCCGGTATCGCTCTGCATGGCCTCGAGCAAATCGGCAACCTGGAAAGCGACTCCTTCGAGGGCGGCGCGGGCGACGTGCCCCGCCGTGGTATCGCGAGTGATGCCGATCAGTAGGCCGCGCGCGTAGGGATCCCAATGGGGCGCGCCAAGGCCAGCAAATGCGGGAACGAGAAAAAGTCCGGCGCTGTCTTTGACGGTGGCGGAAAGATCGTCGATTTCGGGAGAAGAATGGACAAGCTTCAGTCCGTCGCGCAGCCATTGCACGACGGCACCGCCGATGAAAACGCTGCCTTCCTGGGCGTAATCCATCTTGCGCCCAAGTTTCCAGGCGACGGTAGTAAGCAAGCGGTTCTTTGAGTTGACCGCTTTGGCACCGGTATTTTGCAGAAGAAAGCATCCGGTGCCGTAGGTGCTTTTTGTTCCCCCAGGCTTGATGCACATCTGACCGAACAAAGCGGCTTGTTGATCGCCGGCAATTCCACCGATGGGAATATCCTGAAGGCCGATGGTGGAACTCACGAGGCCGTACACTTCGCTGGAAGAGCGGACATCGGGCAACATGCTGGTCGGAATGCGGAAGAGTTTCAGAAGGTCGTCCTCCCATTCGCCTTTGTGAATGTTGAACAAGAGAGTGCGAGAGGCGTTGCTGACGTCGGTGATATGTTTGGTGCGGCTGGTGAGTTTCCAGACTAGCCAGCTATCGACGGTGCCGCAGGCGAGCTTGCCTTGCTCGGCTTTCTTGCGCGCGCCGGCAACGTTTTCGAGAATCCAGGAAACTTTGGTGGCGGAAAAATAGGAATCGAGCAGCAGGCCGGTGCGCTTCTGAATGGTTTTGAGGAAACCGCGGCGGCGGAGATCGTCGCACATTCCCGCAGTGCGGCGATCCTGCCAGACGATGGCGTTGTGAACCGGCTCGCCGGATTCGCGGTCCCACACGATGGCGGTCTCGCGTTGATTGGTGATGCCGATGGCGGCAATGTCGGACGCTCTGGCGTTGACGCTGCCGAGCGCTTCCATGGTTACGGCGACCTGGGAAGACCAAATCTCCATGGGGTCATGCTCGACCCAGCCGGGCTGCGGATAGATCTGGCGGATTTCTCGCTGGGCGACGGCGGAGATATGGCCGGTGTGGTCGAAAAGAATGGCGCGAACGCTGGTGGTGCCGGCGTCTAGAGCAAGTACGTAGCGCATGGGCTAGTGAGCCCCCGATTTCCAGAGATGGTTTATGCCGTACTGAGCGCGATGAAACTGAAACGGTCTTCTGTGCAACGGTTGAGGTCGAAGCTCATTGCAGTATTCGCGTTGACGATATAGAAAGCGGGTTGGGACGTCAAGCGCGCAGCTACGGCGTTTTGGAAGGCGCTGGAAGAATTTTAGCGCGGGGGACGATACCCTCTCCTTCGAGAACGCAATAGAATTTATCGGCGTCCAGATCCTTGATGGTTTCGAGTTTTCCCGAGGGCCAACGGATTTCCACGCTGTCAATTTTCCTCGCTTTGCCCAAACCAAAATGAACGCGCTGGTCGCTTTGCGAGAGATAACTGCCGCCACTGTGGATCTCGTCGGTTTGCGTCATGCCGCCGGAAATTATTTTGAGGCGGGCGCCGATGGCCATGCGATTGCTTTTGGTGCCGGCAAGTTCGAAACTCACCCAGTGTTGACCGGGAATTCCCAGATTGCGAAGCACGGCGGGGGCTCCGGTTAATTCGCCGACGACCAAGTCCATGTGGCCGTCGTTGAAAAGATCGCCGACGGCGAGGCCGCGTGAAACATTTGGCTTGGTGATGGCGGGGCCAGACTGATCGCTGGCGTCGCAGAACGTTCCATCCCGCAGGTTGTACGAGACGAGTTTCGGCTCGCGATAACGCGCGCCGGACGGAAGATGGTCGGCCTGAGGATAGACGTGACCGGTCACGGTGAAGAGATCGAGCCAGCCGTCGTTATCAAGATCGACAAAGGCGATGCCCCATTTTACGTAAGGCACGGAAGGCAATCCGATTCCGGCTTGGTAGGAAACATCCTGAAAATCCCAGTTGCCATCATTGCGGTAGAGCGGCGTATTGTCGTTGGAAAAATTGGTAACCGCGAGAGCCGGCCGGCCGGTATGGAGATAGTCGCCGATCGCGACGCCCATGGCGGCTTGCTCGTGGCCATCTTCACCGAGGGCAGTGCCAGACTCGAGGCCAATGTCCGTGAATTTTCCGTTGCCATCGTTGCGGTAGAGAAAACCGGCGGTGGAATCATTCGCGACGTAAATGTCCGGGCGACCCGTGTTGTTGAAATCGGCCCAGACGGTGGTCAAGCCGTAGTAGCCATTGGGATCGTCGACACCGGCTTTCCTGGAAACATCGGAGAAGGTGCCGTCGCCGTTGTTGCGAAACAGAGAATCGCCAGCGCCTTTCAAGCCACGAGGACCGCACTGGACGTCAATGCCCATGAATTTGCAGGTGACGCTGCTGCCAAAAACGGGCGGGTGGTGGATATCGAGATCGACGTAGTTGGTAACCATGAGATCGACGAAGCCATCGCGATCGTAATCGCCAAAGGCGGCGCCGGTGGACCAGCGTCCATCGGCTACGGCAGCTTTTTGAGTGACATCCTTGAACGTGCCGTCTCCTTGGTTGTGATAGAGGACGTTGCCACCATAACAGGTGATGTAAATATCGGGCCAGTCATCATTGTCAAAATCGGCGACGGCGCCGCCCATGGCAAAACAAGGAGTGCCGATGCCAGCTTTGTCGGTGACGTCGGTGAACGTGCCGTCGTGATTGTTGTGATAGAGCGCGCCCTTGGACTTTTCTCCTTTGAGAGCCATTTCCACGGTGGGAGCGTTGGTGAAGTAAATATCGAGCCAGCCATCACGATCGTAGTCGAGTAGCAGGACGCCGCCGCTCATCGACTCGATGATGTAACGGCTATCAGGCGCCGAAGTGTGAAAAAAATGGATGCCAGCCTTTTCGGTGATATCGATAAGTTGCGGAATCAGGCGATCCTGGCATTTGGTGGACTTGGCCGTGGGAGGTGGAGGAGGGCCTTGGGCGATTCCCTGCCCTAAGACTCTAGATGAAAAAAGCAGCAAACCGAGCAGGATAAATTTGGCGTGATTGACGGCACTTGACGAGAACACTCCTTGGGTCATCCATCTCTCCTGGATGGAAGTGTAGCGTTGGGGTTAAGAGGTTGCCAAGTTGGGAAGCGCCGGTTCTGTAGTTCGGAGCTCGTGAATCCAAGAAAATACCGTGCCCTCACAAAACCGAGGGTGAGGCACCTGAAGAAAAGATTGAAAACCCGAGAGCACAGGTCTGTCCTTGGTCAGGGCACAAAGGAGTGGCTATGTCACTCAGGTGCGGCGCGTCGCGCCGAAGAATGAATAGAAAGCGATAATAATGTAGGCGACGAGTGGGACGGAGTAAGCTAGAGCGACACTGTGAAGATTAACTGAAATGCGGCCCATAACAGGCGTGAGCACGGCACCGCCAAAGATGGCCATAACAAGCAGTGAACCGCCAATCTTGGTGTTGGGCCCCAGCCCCTTCAACCCAAGAGCGAAAATCGTCGGGAACATAAGCGACATAAAGAAACTGGTAAGGAAGATGCACCAGAGACCCATCCAGCCAGGTTTCACAACAGCCACGGAGACCAGCAGGATGTTTAAGACGCCGTAAATTCCCATCAGAAGATGGGGTTCCACGAAACGCATCAGCCAGGATGAAAAGAAGCGGCCCCCACCAAATGCGGCTAGCGTTCCGGTAAGAAAATATCCAGCCACTTTTTCCGGCTGGTGGGCATATTCCTGGACGTAGGAAATGAAGTAGCTCCAGGTGCCGACTTGCGCACCGACGTAAAAAAATTGCGCGACGACGGCAAATAGAAAATGCGGATAGCGAAAAAGTTCCCGAAAATGTCCGCGAGCGCCTGCATCGTTTTCGTGTTCGCTCTGCATACTGGGAAATTTTGTACGAAAAATCAGGATCGCCCAGATCAGGGCAATCACACCAATGACCAGATAGGGCTCGATAACGCGAAGAGTTTCCGATCGAAGATATATTGCATAGGTGTGCTGAGCCTGACGAGCGGCAATCTGATCCGGAGTTAACTCGACCCCCGAAAAGATGAAAGCCGTACCCACCAGCGCAGCAGTGATTGCGCCCAGGGGATTGAAGGCTTGAGAAAAATTCAATCTTCGTTCTGAAGTGTCGGGATCACCAAGTTGCGCGATGAAAGGATTCGAAGCAGTCTCGAGGAATGATAGACCGCTGGCGATGACAAAAAGCGCAAAGAGGAAGAAGCCGTAACTGCCCGCTAGTGCCGCCGGCCAGAAGAGGAACGAGCCTGCCGACAGGAATAACAGCCCGGTGATGAAACCGAATTTGTAACCGAGGCGGCGCATAAGGAAAGCGGCAGGGATTGCGGACAGGAAATAACCGGTGTAGAACGCAGTTTGCAAAAGGCCAGCCTGGTCTCGGTTGATCTCGAACGCTTTCATAAATTGACGAATTAACACGTCGTTCAGGCTGTTCGGTATGGCCCAGAGAAAGAAAAGAAAAGTGACGAGAATGAACGGAAGTAGCTGTCCGTCGGGGAAAAGATGATGCGACGCCCTCAGCGGCGATCCGGATACGGATGCCGGCGCAGTCTGAGTGGAAGTATCGCCGGGCTGCACTGGGTTCGACGTCATCGATGTAGACCTCGCCTCTGATTGAGGATCAATCCAAACACACCATAATTTTTCCGCAGCGCGAAGGATTTTCGCTCCAGGCGCGCAAGGCCGCAGGGGCTTCGCCGAGAGTAACAATCGTGCCTACTGCGGCATCAACGGGGAAACGACGCTCTTCCAGCATTTGCATAACGCGCTGGAAATCCTGCGGCAAGGCATTGCGTGAACCGAGTATGTCCAGTTCCTTTTGGACGAAGAGGCGGGTTTCGTAGTCGACAGGTTCTTTGGCGTAGCCGATATAAACGACGCGGCCAGTAAAGGCTACTTCTTCGACGGCGGCGCGAAAGGTTTGCGGCAAGCCGACAGCCTCGATAATGACGTCCGGGCCGCGGCCGTTTGTGAATTCAAGCAGACGATCGTGCAACGATTCTCTGCTGGTGTTGACGGTAAGAGCCGCGCCCGCACCGCGGGCAACGGCAAGCTTCTGGTCATCCAGATCGACGGCAATGGTATTTGCGCCAGCAAAACTGGAGGCGGCGATGGCGCCGAGGCCGACTCCACCGCAGCCGAAGACGGCAACGCTATCGGCGTTCGTGATGCGGCCCCGAGCGACAGCGTGGCACCCTACGGTAAGAGGTTCGACGAGGCAGAGTTCCTTTATCGTTAGATTTGCGCGATAGAGTTTTTCCGGAGGAACTGAGATGAACTCGGTGAGCGCACCATCCCGTTGGACGCCAAGTGTTTCGTTATGTTGACAAGCGTTCGGGCGGCCACGAAGGCAAGAAGCACACCTGCCGCAATTTGTGTACGGGGAGAGAGTAACGTCGACACCCGCCGGAATGGCATCTTTCAGACTGCCCGTGTCGACAACGGTGGCGGCAATTTCGTGGCCGGGAATACGGGGGAATCGGACGAGGGGATTCTTGCCACGAAAAGTATTTAGATCGCTACCGCACAGACCGATCATGCGAACGCGAAGCAGGACTTCGCCGTCCCTCCGCACGGGTTCCGGAACTGTCTCAATGGCGACGTTTCCGGGTTCGCGAATGACGAGCGCGTTCATTGCTCCGCTTCAGTATCCTTCTTGCTGCAGGCGGTACACCTGGGAAGCAACGTTGCCGAAGATATTTTCCTTTTCCGATTGAGAAAGGGAGTGAAGCATTTTGCGGAGAGAGGCAAACCATTCCGAGTAGGTAGTTGCCAACAGGCAGACAGGCCAGTCCGAGCCGGCCATGAGGCGATCGGGACCGAATGCTTCGAGGACGACGTCCACGTAAGGCTGCAAGTCCTCGATGCGCCATTGCGACCAGCTGGCTTCCGTGACCATGCCGGAAAGTTTGCAATAGACATTCTTGCGTTCCGCGAGCTGGCGAATTTGCGAACGCCAAGGATCGAGAATCGCGTTTTTGATGAACGGCTTGGCAATGTGATCCAAAACGAAAATTTGATTCGGGTGCCGGTCGACAAATTGAATGGCAGGGGAAAGCTGCCTGGAAAAAACCAGGATGTCGTAAACGAGACCGGAATGGGCCATTGTGGAGATGCCGCGGTTGAAATCGGGCCGAAGGATGAAGTTATCATCGGGCTCATCCTGAACGACATGCCGCAGGCCCTTGAGTTTCTTCTGGTGCTTGAATTTTTCCAGAAAGGCTGGAAAGGATTCGCTGGCGATGGGCGCCCAGCCAACAACGCCATAGAGGAAAGAATAATTTGCAGCGAACGAGAGCAGCCAATCCGTTTCCTCCAGGCTCTGACGCGCTTGGATGGCGACGGTGCCGTCGATGTGCACTTTTTGCAGCTCGGCGTGCAGATGATAGGGCAGAAAATCGCGGTTAATCACGCTATCGGCGGGAATCCAGCCGAAGTCACTCTGTTGGTAACACCAGAGATGATGATGAGCGTCGATGGTCTTAGCCATTGTTTTCCGGTTTTCCCGAAGGCCAGACGCAGTTGAATACCGGCGAAATAGCGGCACGAATTTCGGCCAACAACTGTGGATCGCTCTTCGTGCGCAGCAATTCCAAATTGCTCCTGACTTCTTCCTGACTGCTCATACCCACAAGCGTGGTGGAAACGTAGGGATGATCGAGACAAAAACGAATCGATACCTTTGAAATATTTTGGCCGCGGCGGCGACAGAGTTCCGCTGCTTTTTGCGCGGCTTCTTTCACC
Organism: Candidatus Acidiferrales bacterium; assembly: GCA_963741365.1. GTDB lineage: Bacteria > Acidobacteriota > Terriglobia > Acidiferrales > UBA7541 > Acidiferrum. Next base: position 109,290 of record CAVUHY010000019.1, read on the forward strand.
GCTGCGGGAGCTGGATGCCAGTCTGGCGGGCCACCTTCCGTCAAGACTCCCATGTGCAGGCCGGAGGCGTTGATCAAGCCAATATTATTGGTGCGGGCGAATGGCAGAAGTTCCGAATCCATGTCGGTGCACAACAGGTTGTAGTGGCAATAGCTGAGGATGGTATCAACGGGAAAGTGTTCAGCGAGGCGAATCAACATTTTTAGCGGATAACCGGTGATACCGATGAATCGCGCTTTACCCTGCTGTTGGAGTTTGCGAACGGCAGGAAGCGTTTCTTCGACAATCTGACGGAAATCACCGAACTCGACATCGTGGACTTGAAATAGGTCGAGATAATCCGTTCTCAACCGCGTCAGGGACTCGTCGATGCTGGCCCGGATACGTTCAGTGGAAAAATCAAATTCGTCGAAGCCATAGCGACCACATTTGGTGGCCAGAATCACTTTGTCGCGCTTGCCAAGCAGCGCGTCGCCCAGTCGCTGCTCGGAGAGGGTCCGTCCATAGTACGGAGAGGAATCGAAGAAATTGATGCCTTCATCGATGGCCAAGTGGACGGCGCGTTTACATTCCTGGGGATCGAATGGGCCATAGGCACCGCCAAAGGGTGCGGTGCCGAAGCCCAAAAGCGAAACTACCAGATCCGTGCGGCCGAGCCGGCGATATTCCATCAGCTGATTGCGTGAAGTAGTTTCCATTTCGTCCGCCGAATCCGGATTTCGTGCAACCGGCTGAGCGTTTATGATTCCTGTGAAAAGACGGTTCTAGCTATTCGTCAAGATGACCGCCGGCTAGTGGAACTTGCGGAACTTGCGCACAATTTCCGTATACTTCGCGGCGTTTTCCGTGACCATTTCGAGCTTTCCGGCGGCGATGGCAGCGGCATCGATCAAGTCTCCACCTACACCGAGAGCAAATGAGCCAGCAGCCAAAAACTGTTCGGCAGTGGAAAGCGAGACGCCACCGGTGGGGATCAACTCAATCTGTGGGAGTGGCGCTTTCAATGCCTTCAGGTAGGAAGCACCACCAAGCGCGCTACAGGGAAAGACTTTTACGGCGTCCGCGCCAGCTTCCCAGGCGGTGACCACTTCGGTGGGGGTGAGCGCGCCTGGGAATACCGGAATCGAGTAGCGATGACACATTTCGATAGTGGAAAGTTTAAGAGAAGGGCTTACGACGAACTGAGCGCCGGCAAGAATACAAAGCCGGGCGGTTTCGGGGTCGAGCACCGTTCCGGCGCCAACCAAGACGCGAGTTCCACATTGTGCGACAACCTGTCGAATGACTTCGAGCGCACCGGGAACGGTCATGGTGATTTCGAGTATGGGTACACCGCCCTTCTCGACGGCGAGGGCGATAGCCATGGCTTCCTCGTGCGAACGCGCGCGCAAAACCGGAACCAGGCCAACTTCATGAATGCGGTCGAGTATCTGAGACTTCATCATAGTCGCTGCGCTAGCGTTGGACTCGCGCAGTTCCTCCCTTCATGACGCGAAGAACTTCGGATAGCGTGGCCATACTGGTGTCGCCGGGCGTGGTCATGGCCAAAGCGCCATGCGCGCAGCCGCATTCCACGGCCCATTGCGCGTCTTTGCCGGAAAGAAAACCATAGATGAGGCCAGAGGCGAACGAATCTCCGCCCCCAACGCGATCGAAAATTTCCAGATTGGCGATGCGAGGTGCTTGAAAAAAACTCCCTGCGCTATAGCAGATGGCGCTCCAGTCGTTGACGGTGGCCGTTTTTGCATTGCGTAGTGTGGTGGCTACAACCTGCAGATTTGGGTATTTCGCAACGACGGTTTCAATCATGCGGCGGAAACTTCCGGTGTCGAGTTCGGACAGGTGTTCGTCCACGCCTTCCACTGCGAAGCCGAGGGCGGAAGTGAAATCTTCTTCATTGCCGAGCATGACGTCAATGAAGGGAGCGAGTTCCCTGTTCACTTCCAGGGCGCGTTTTTTTCCGCCGATGGACTTCCAAAGAGAATCGCGATAGTTGAGATCGTAGGAGACGATAACACCGTGTTTGCGCGCGGATTGCATGGCTTCGTGGGCGACAAGGGGGGTGGTCTCCGAAAGGGCGGCGAAAATGCCGCCCGTATGAAACCAGCGCGTGCCTTGCTTGCCGAAAATTTCATCCCAATCGACCTGGCCGGGCTTCAGTTGGGATACGGCCGTGTGGCCGCGATCGGAGCAGCCAACACCCGCCCGCACACCGAAACCTCGCTCGGTGAAGTTCAGCCCGTTGCGGGAAATGCGTCCCACTCCGTCGTACTCAACCCACCGCAAGAGAGCAAGGTCGACGCCGCCCTGCATCATTAAGTCTTCAATCAAGCGGCCAACGGGATTGTCGGCAAGCGCGGTAACGTGGGCGGTAGGCAGGCCAAAACAACGGCGGAGGCCGCGCGCTACGTTGTATTCGCCGCCACCTTCCCAGACCTCGAATTTGCGCGTGGTGGCTACGCGACCATCGCCGGGATCGAGGCGGAGCATAACTTCGCCAAGACTAACAAGCTCCCAACGGCAGTTTTCTTTTGCGCGCAGCCGCAAGGTGGAACTCTCGCTCGGCTGGATCACTGGTTGACCCCGCTGGCGAGGAGGCCGCCATCGACCACCAGAAACTGGCCAGTGACGAAGGAAGAAGCTTCAGAAGCAAGAAAGACCGCGGCTCCGACTAATTCCTCGGTACGGCCAAACCGCCCCATGGGAGTGCGCATCAGGAATTCACGGCCGCGCTCGCCATTCAGGAGATTTGCGTTGAGAGCCGTCTGAAAAACGCCGGGAACAATGGCATTAACCAAGACGCCATGGCGGGACCATTCGACAGCCAAGGATTTGGTCAAAGCCGCGAGGCCCGATTTACTGGCGCAGTAGGCGCTCACTTCGAACAAAGCAACGAATGAACCTATGGACGCAACATTAATGATGCGGCCGGTCTTGCGGCTTAACATGTGTTTACCGAAAACCTGGCAACCACGAAGGGCACCGGTGAGATTGGTGTCCATTATTTCGGACCAGGTTTCCTCGGCCAGATCAACGGTGGGACTTTTACGAGTGATGCCCGCTGCATTCACGAGAATGTCTATTTTGCCAAAGGCCTGGATGACTGCATCTTTCAGCTGTTCGAGAGATTTGCGGTCGCGGACATCGGAAACCATGCGCAGAGACTTCTGGCCTCGAGATTCGATTTGGGCGGCGGTCTCGCTGATATGTTCGATGCGTCGGCCGGAAACTACCACGCTGGCGCCAGCGTCAGCCAGCCCGAGAGCAATCGCGCGACCGATTCCACTGGTACCGCCGAGAACGACGGCGACCTTACCGTCGAGGGCAAAAAGAGAAACGGACATGATCGTGGTCGAGCCTTTCGCAAGTCAGATGGCAAGCACTTTCTTTTACTGTAAGCGATAAAGCGAAACGCATTCCAGTAGATAATCGCATTCCGAATTGAAGAATATTCACATAGCCCCTACGGTTGGGTGGACCCGCGAATGACAAGTTTAATTTTCAGCAGGACGGTTTTCGGCGCACCGGGATTTTTGCGATGGATCAAGTCGAGCGCCAGCCGTGAGGCTTTGTCACCCAAACCTTCGGCGTCCTGATCGATGCTGGTCAGGGGCACCTGCAAGAGATTGTCGATGTGAGCGTTGCCGCAGCCAATGATGGCAATGTCGCCTGGAATCTTCAGACCGGCTTCCCGGGCCTGCATGGCGCCGAGCGCGATGGTGCCGTTGTAACAGAAAAGGCCATCCGGGCGAGGATTTGGGAGCAAAAGTTTTTTCATGCTGGCATAACCGGTGGAATCGCCGTCGTGGTCCACCTGCTTGACGGTATAGCTCGGTGGCAGGGTCATACCGTGGTCGGCCAGGGTCTGCTGGTAGCCCGTGCGACGATCCAAAGCTGTGCTTACGTGGGAGCCGCTGATGTGGGCAATGATCTTGCAACCGATTTGGATTAGATGCTTCGTGGCCAGGGAGCCAACCGCCACGTCGTTGATGCCAACAAAATTGGCGGCAAGTCCTGAAAACCGGCGGTCAAGCAATACAAAAGGTATACCTTTCTCCTTGAGCTTTTGCAGACCGGAGAAATGATTTTCGGTGGAAGCCAGAAAAAGAGCATCAACGCGGCGGGCAATCATCTGATCAATTTCGCGGCGTTCGAGTTGATGGCTTTCTTCCGAAGAGGCGATGATGAGGCTGTAGCTAGGGGCACGGAGTTTGGCGGAGATACCCTTTGCGACCTGAGCAAAAAAAGGATGAACAAGGTCCGGGACAACCAGGCCCATCAGATTTGAGCGCCCGGTCGAAAGCGCATGGGCCGCGGGATTGGGCTGATAGTTGATCTGTTTGATGCGGCGCAAGACACGCTTGCGAGTATCGGAGCCGATATCGGCGTGATCGTGCAGTACCTTCGAAACGGTAACTACGGAAACACCGAGATCCTGCGCGCTGCTCTTCATGGTGGCCAACATGAGTCGATCCTTTTGCTGCTCGATGCGGCGTGTGGCTTATGGCTTGGCGCCGGCAGCAGGCTGAAGTTTGTAGAGAACGCTGGCGTGCGGCTCCAGAGTCACAAGAAATTCCTTGGCACTGCCTAAATCCTTCCGCTCCCAAAGATCACGCACGGAATACTCGCCACTCGAAAGGCCGAGCGGCTTCCATGCATAGCTGAGTTTTGCGCTCGATTCGGTCCGATTAAAGGCGGCAAGGCAGTAGGAATCTTTGGAACCGGATTCGGCGATCCAGACAATCAGGTTGTCGTTCGAGATGACGGGGTGACTGTGGGTTGCGGTTTGATCGACGGCGAGCACCTCGGGATTGGTGAGGAGCGAGGTAGTCCAATCATCTGCGCGCGTGAGGTCGCCACCAATCATGAGCGGAGAAGGGAAAATCGTCCACAGGGTGAGAAGCGTGCGCTGTTCGTGGTGCGTCAATCTGGTTTGGCGCGGAGTTCCCCAACCTGGGGAAGGACCCAAGTAGCCAAGAGGAAGCATGTCGAGATCGGGCCAACGTCCGGGTTGGGCGAGCGAGGCCCATTTTAGTGCATTGCCGAACTGATCTCCCAAGCCCTGCGGATAACGAACCTCACTGTGCCAAATGTCCCAGATATCATCGGAAACGCGCCACATCTGAGAATATTTTCGCATCTCGTCGATTTTATCCAAAGGCGCGGGACCGGGCGAAAGACTCAAAGAAATCGGGCGACCCGTTTTCGCCAGTGCCGTGCTGAGCAAGCGAATTTCGTCGCCGCGGTAGGGATGACTGCTGATGCAATCCACCTTTATGAAATCGACATCCCAGCCAGCGTAAAGAGAGGCTATGGAATCGTAATAGGCTTGGGCGCCGGGTTTCGATGCGTCGATGCCGTAGTTATCGGGATTCCATGGGCAAGAGTCGGAAGGGTCGGCGGCATCCGCAGCGCGAAAACTGGATCCGGCGATGGGGAGGTTTGCTTCGACGGCTTTCTTAGGAATACCACGAAGAATGTGAATGCCAAACTTAAGCCCAAGCGAATGAATAAAATTGGCGAGCGGCTTAAATCCCTGGCCATCGGACGAACTGGGAAAGCGATTCACTGCCGGCGTATATCTGCCGTAAGCATCCAGACTGAATTGCGACGATTTGGAGTTGCCCTCGGGTGTAGGGTTGGTGACGAACCATTCCATGTCGACGACAATGTATTGCCAGCCAAATGATTTCAGGTTTTGAGCGAACCAATTGGCGTTGGCCTTGACCTGCTCTTCGTTGATTGTCGTGCCGTAGCCATCCCAACTGTTCCATCCGAGAGGAGGCGTGGAGAGAAGAACAGAAGGCGAGGAATCGCTCGAACGTTCGAGAAGTTCCGCGGCATGGGGCAGTTCAGATTGGGCAATAGTCGCAGGCATCGTTGAGCGCGATTGGCGAAAGCTAAAGAAAATTGCGGTAAAGAGGAAGCCGGCAAAACATAGGGCTCTCGGAGAGGTGCGTATCTTCACATTCGTTCCTTATTTGTTCGATTGAGCGCCCAATGAAAGACAGAATAGGAGCGCGAAGGGACTTCAATCCTGGTACAGTTGCCGCTGCTCGAAGGCTTATCGGCCGGTTGCGGGACAACTCTCTGCGGCGCATCAAACCCATTGACGGCTTTTAGATCGTTGCCCGTGATGACCAGTGAATCGAGAAGGCGGCCGGCGTTTTTATCCTCCCAATTCACTTCGAACTGATGGGCACTGGCGAGATCGCGGTTCAGAACAAAGAGAGACATGGAGCCGTCGGGGTTGTTGTATGTTCCCGCGACGTCAAGGTAAGGAACCTGGCCGATGCCTTGCACTTCGTAGGTGGGCGCCGATTCCACGAGGATTTCGAGCGCCGAGCCCTGTGCGTATTGCAGCGCCCAGCTGAATGGATAAAAGATGGTTTGACGGTAGAGGCCGCTAGCGTTGGTCATGATGGGGGCAATGACGTTGACCAACTGCGCGAGGCAGCCGATTCTTACACGGTCGGAGTTTCGAATCAGGGAGTTAATCAATCCGCCGACGAGAAGAGCGTCCTCGAGGTTGTAGATTTCTTCCAGAAGATGAGGCGCTTGCTGGCGAGCTCCGTCAACCGCGGAGCCACTGCGCGCACGATACCATACGTTCCATTCATCGAAGGAAAGCCAGAGCTTCTTCGAGGAGCGCCGGCGACCGCGCACATAATCGCACACGGCGGCGACTTCAGAGATCTGCCGCTCCATATTCAGATTAAGGGCAAGAAATTTCGTGCTATCGCCGCCGGTTTCCGAGCTGTTGTCGTAATAGCGGTGGAGGGAGATCGCGTTGACGTAGTCGTAGCATTGCTCGAGAACATCGTGATCCCACTGCAAGTACGTTGGCATGGAGTTATTGCTGGAACCGCAAGCAATTAATCTTAGAGAGGGGTCGACGTAACGCATCTGGCGAGCAGCATCGGCGGCTTTCTCGCCATACTCCGCGGCAGACATGTGGCCGATTTGCCAAGGTCCGTCCATTTCGTTGCCGAGGCACCAGTTCTTTACGTGATATGGATCGGCAATACCGTGTTTCCGGCGGAGATCGCTCCATTTGGTGCCCTTATCGATGTTGCAGTACTCGACTAGCGCGGCAGCCGATTCCGGGGTTCCGGTGCCCAAATTAAGGCCGAGGAGAGGCGTGGTGCCGACCAAATTGCACCACGCGAGAAATTCATTGATCCCGAACTGATTGCTCTCGAGAGAATTCCAGGCTTTTTCGAGCACTTTCGGACGATCCTGCTTTGGCCCAACACCATCGAGCCAATGGTATCCTGAAACAAAATTGCCGCCAGGATAGCGAATGATCGGGACATTTAGTTTGCGAACTTCTTCCAGGACGTCTTTGCGAAATCCGTTGGCATCGGCGAACTTCGAGTTCGGTTCATACACACCCTCATAGATGGCGCGACCGAGGTGCTCGAGAAAAGAACCAAAGAGATTGCGGTCGAGGGATGGCAGCGTGCGCCGGGTGTCGATAGCGATCTGGAGCGGTTGAGTTGCCGGGGCCACCAAAGATTTTGCCATCGCCAGCGACCCCAATAGATTGGGAGCGGCCGCGGCAATACCGGCGACTGAAGCTTGCTGCAGAAAGTGACGTCTGGAGTTTCGAAGCATCCGTATGCACCTTTTGTTTCGCAAATAAACGCATCAGAAGAAAACCGGGATTGTGATTGCTGGTGCAAAATCCAGCTATGTAGCGCTTACGATATGTCATAAGCTGGCGAAGAAGTCATCTGGAAAATGCGTCAGTTGCAGATTGAATGTGGCCATTAGAGGGAAACGCCGCGCTTCCAGGGGATGAAATCTTCCTGGACCTTGGCTTCCGTTTTGGTTTTTAGTTCGCCGCTGGCGATGCCGATCACGATGTCCAAAATCTGTTCGCCCATTTGCATAATGGTGGACGAGCCCTCGATGACGGCGCCGGTGTCGATATCGATGATGTCGTGCATTCTGCGAGCAAGTTGTGTATTCGTGGAAATTTTCACAACTGGAACGATGGGGTTGCCGGTTGGCGTGCCGAGGCCGGTGGTGAACAGCACTAGGTTTGCGCCTGCACCGACTTGCGCGGTTACCGCTTCCACATCGCTCCCCGGCGTGCAAAGCAGGTTCAGGCCGGGTTTAGTGGCGTACTCAGGATAATCGAGGACATCAGAAACAGGAGAATCGCCGCCTTTGCGGGCCGCACCAGCCGACTTCATTGCGTCGGTGATGAGCCCGTCCTTGATATTCCCGGGCGAAGGATTCATTTCAAAACCGGAACCGACGGCTTCCGCGCGGGCTGCGTAGGTACGCATTAGGCTCGCCAAGCGCTCCGCCGATGAAAAATCCTTGCAGCGATCAAGCAAGTTTTGTTCGACTCCGCAAAGTTCGGGAAATTCAGAAAGAATTCCTTTGCCGCCAAGAACGGACACGATGTCGGCTAGATGGCCGATCGCGGGATTCGCGGAGATTCCGGAAAAACCATCGGAGCCGCCGCACTTAAGCCCCACCGTGAGGGCAGAGAGCGGCGCTGGCGCACGTTCGAGCTCATTGGCTTTGATCACACCCAGAAAGGTCTTGCGAATGGCGCCATCCAACATGTCTGATTCGAGAGAGCTTTGTTGTTGATCGAAAATGTGAAGCGGCTTGTCGAAGCGCGGATTGCGCTTGCGGATTTCTTCCTGGAGCATGGCGACCTGGGCATGCTGGCACCCCAGACTAAGAATGGTGGCGCCAGCAACGTTGGGATGATGGATGTATCCCGCAATCAGACCGCAGAGCGATTGGGCGTCTTCGCGTGTTCCGCCGCATCCCATGCTGTGCGTCAAGAATTTCACGCCGTCGACGTTGCGGAATACGCGATTCCTCTCCTCCGAAACTCCAGGAATGAGAAATGAATGGCTTTCGATTTCATGAGACTTGCCCTGGCGATACAGTCGAACCAATTCCGACACGTGATGTGTGTAGGTTTGCGGGGCGGCATTGCCCAATTCCTTTTCGAAGGCCTCCTGAAGAGCCAGGATGTTGCGGTTCTCACAAAAGACGAGCGGTACAACGAGCCAATAGTTTCTTGTACCGAACTGGCCGTCGGAACGCCGGTAGCCGGCGAATGTGCGGTCCCGCCACTTTGAGACATCCGGCGCGTTCCATTTGTAAGACGAGGCCTTGGCTTGAAAACCGGAACTGTGGTGGCGGACATTTTCGGTACTGATCGCCCCGCCCAAGCGAATTGGTGAGACTACTTCTCCGACCACTACTCCGTACATAACGACGGCATCGCGCACTCGCAGGTCTTTCAGCGCAAATTTATGTTTCGCGGAAACATTCGAAGCAAGGGTAAGTAGGCTTCCAGCGACTTCGAGGTGTTCACCGGCCTTCAGGTCCGTGAGTGCAACCGCGACGTTATCCGCTTCGGAAATCTTTAGTGTGGTTCTTCGAAACAACTTCAGTTCGTTCATGCGTTGCGATTTTACCTCGATTTAGATGATCGCGGCGACTTGCGGGCAGCTCCCGAGAAGTGCGTGCATCGGGCGTGGATTTTGAAAACATCGGCTGTGAACAATTCAGTCGTACATTTGAAAACGCTGTACGACTCTGGTGATGACGCCGTCCGGACTTGGATTATCTGGGTCTGAACCCGAAGCCAGGCTAAGGTGATAGGCCAAAAGCTGTGGAAAAACAACTTCAAACGGTGTGCGTAAAAAGTCGGGTAATTCCTGGGCCACCGACGGGACGAATTCGTGGGCAAGCTCGCTGGCGCACGAAGTTGGCCCAATGACAATCACATGGCCAAGATTCTTGTGGCGCAATTCCATCAACAAGTCTTCTTCGTAACGGCGGATGTCCGCATCCGATGAGAGCACGCATAGTACAAGCGAGTCTGGACGGAGAAAACTCATGGGTCCATGCCGGACGCCCAAAAATGTTTCAGGCAATATAGCAATGGTACCGCCAGTCATCTCGAGTACTTTGAGGCAAGCTTCCTTTGCGAGGGGAGCGAGAGCAGCAGAAGTCAAAACCATCATTCGTGAAGTCGATCGGGTCGCCACACGTTTGGCGATGATTTCCATGGCAGGAAGACAGTCACTTACGGTCGCCGCTATGGAAGGTAGACGCTGGTTCAGAAGATCGCCGTTGGCGATCGCCAACCCCGCCAAAATCAAATTCGAAAAAGAGCTGGTCATGGCGAGACTGCGGTCGTTCGTCAACGGGTGAAGGACAATGGGTATGACGCCGGGCAGCCGCGCAAGCTGGCCGTCCGCATTGCAGGTGATTGCGAGATGAATCGCCTCGGGAAAAAGCTTCTGAATTCGCAATACCGCGCCAATGCTTTCCGGGCTATCGCCTGAGCGAGCCAGTGAAATAAGCAAACCATTCTCGACAAAGCCCGGAGCCAGGCGAGAGAGATCTCGCTTTGAATAGAGAAGTAGATCGGTAGTGGGGATCGCAAAAGCATCCGTCCAACTGGAAGCAACCGCAGAAGCGGCGTAGGCGGAAGTGCCAGCGCCACAAATAATTGCCGTTCGAGTCGTCAGAAGATGACCGACGTTCGAAGCGGAAACGCGTTCGAGCGTGGTAGGCCACAGCTCCGGCTGTTGGCGAATTTCGCCGATCGTCTGAGCGCCGCGAGCATTGTGGGTAGCAGAATTTTGGTGAACGCCCCTAATCATCCCGAACGGTTCCTTGTGCTGCGAGAGTAGCCATCACATGGCTACGTCAATTAGAGTTCTGGAGACAAATCCAAACTACCTAGGATTCATTTGAGCATATCGGAGCAATAAGCGATATCGGTCAAAGAACTAGGTTTCCTTTAGGATCAAATTGTTTCGATTTATTTCGTTTGTACTCAAGGTATTTCAGGCAATTGAAGTTGTCAAGACCGAGCGCCTATTCGCGAGTATCTGGTGGATGGGGAGATTCAAGCCAAGGGAGTGTTGACGAACAACAGGTTCGTAATTTGGCAGGACATGCCGCGAGCAAAACGCGCGGATCGCGAACGAAGTCTAGGAATCAGTGATGGTGATTCTTGTGGTTTATCCAATCCAGCAGTCGGAGCGAAATGACAACCATGGCGGTAGTCAACAGAGCGATGGATATGGGGATGATCGAGATTGCAGATGCGGATAAATCGAGAAGGCCGTATCCGTTCGCGATTTCGATGCACACCAAAAGCACGGGAAGTAGGATCAAGGCCAGTAGGACAAGTGATAGTTGTCGCATCCTTGTACCTCCCAAGGGGCTCCAACCGTGGTTTATAACGGGAACTCTATCATCACAAAACCGAAATAGACAGCCTTTTGATCATTTCTCAATATCGCCTGGGTGAACGCGACAACCGAGAGAGGGATTCGCCGCTGCAGAGCCGACCATCGCGAAAATAGCGTCTGGCGTGCTTAGGTCTTTCCTGCGGCCAGATCACGGTAGGCACGGAATGTCTGCGTCACCGGATTTTCCGCCCCCGATTTCTGTCTGTTGGCAGTTTCGCACCTGGCTATTCACTGCTCCCCACATCGTGTTGGTCGGATGATCTGTACCTAAAATTGAACCCGACGCTTGAAATAGAAAATCTCTACTGTCTCCGATTACCGCCATGTTACTAATCATGTTTGAGTGGCACTCTCGTGCCATCCTTTCACCACGTCAGTGCCATTGATTCCTGCCTTCCGTTCTCCAACCGCGATCCGCGATCCTTATAATGGTACTAGGTTCAACCTAACTTCTTATCGCAAGTAGGTCGAGATCGGTGCTTATTTGCCGGCGTACCCAAGGCGCGAGCAACAGGTGGAGCGGAAAGAAATGTCACGCGCATCGGCTCTTCGGGTGCGAAAGAATCAGCGATTTCGCGGATGCAAGATGCGGCGCGCTCTTGATGCGTTTCCGCCGTTTTGTTTTCCTTCAAGTGTCGGTATACCTCCGACGCCGTTGCATGAACCTGCCAAGCGGCGACCAGAACTTCAAACCGGTCGACAATGGCGAGGGCTTTCTCAATACTTTCCCGGGCGTCCTTCCAGTTATGCTCTGCCATCGCCACTCGCGTGTGAAGTTCCCAAGCGAGTGACTGCAGATGAGGATCCGCAGTGGAGAGAGCAGAGGCAATGAAATTGTCAGCTTCCGCGCGGGCCTTTGAGATATTTCCAGCCATTAGCCAGACATTGCCCGATTCCAGCTCGGCCATCCTTAGCCACATCCAGTGCATGAAGTATTTTGGGGTCACCTCAGGATCGCGCACCTGGCTGAAACGTTCGATTGCCTGGACATACTCCCCGCGATCGCGTTCCGTATATCCAGTGGTCATCCGTTCAATCGTGTTCAATTGTGGGGCAAGATAGCGCGCCCTCGGCTCGCAGATCGTTCTGCAAATTTACAGGGTCCCTTCATAATCGAAAGCGAGTGTGCGAACCCAAGCTTCGCGGAAATCGAACATCCAAGGGCACTTCCATTCTTCTCCGCCAATTCTCGCTCGGTACGCGCAATGCGCAGCACTTCGCCAAGTTGACCCATTTCCAAGAGGGCCATTGTCTTTCCAAGGACAGCGATATATCTGGCCATGGCGCTGAAGTCTTTATCGATTTGCGAGATCCCCACTTCAAAAATCTCCAAAGCTTCCCGGTAGTTGCCCTGTAGCGTTAGAACATGCGCATAGATCATACGGTGGTAAGAACGCGGGCTCAGATCTCTCAGACGGCGTAGCGTCTCGTGGGCGGAGGTACAAGAGTCAACGTCCGCTTGACGCCAGGTATCGAATACGAGGCGGTAAGCAGCGGCCAAAAGTTGCGTGCGCGCCAAAAGCGCGGGGTCACCGATGGCCTTGCCCACCTCGACGGCCCGTTCCAACGCGGCAATGCCTTGAGCGGGATTAAGAAAGCCAAGTGGATTCATCGTGCGAGTCAAGACGCGCACCTGAACCGCCTTGAGGCCGGCCTGGACTGCTCGCGATGCCGCGACTCCATAGGCTTCGCTGGAGTTCACCATGGCACCCATCGCAAAATGAACATCGCCAATGGATTCAAAAACTCGAATCTCCAATTCCACGGCGAGTTTGGAGCTCACCTTCGCCACGAGACCTTGCGCATGCTGCAATATCTCAATCGAATCGCGATGAGCCAGTCGCCGGGAGGAATTCTCCGCCGCAAGTATCAGGTAGTGAATAGCCTGCTCGTGGTCGCGCCCTCCTTCGAAGTGCAACGCTAGTTCACTAGCCAATTCCTGTTCGCAGGTATGGCCGAGCGACTTGAGCCTTTCCGCCAGGTGTCGATGCAATTTCGTACGGTTGATTTCGGAAAGCCGCCGGTACAAAACTTCGCGATAGAGCGAGTGTTGAAACTCGTAGTGCGTGGAAATCTGGCCATTCGCCAATTCTTGAACTCCCGCGGGTTTGATAAACTGCAATTTTTCCGCGAGTAACTGACAAACTTCTTCGATGCTTTCGGGTTCGAGTTCCGCCGCGGTGGCGATAGTCCATACCGAGAAGCGATCACCGACAGCGCTGGCGCTCCTCAGGATACGCTGTTCTGTCGCAGTCAACTGCTGGAACTGCGCTTCGATCAGTTGATCGAGTGTCGCCGGGACGCTGGTGTCAACGCTCTCGAGCGGCAGAGTCAGTCTCGATCTCCCCTCAGCGTTCGCAATCAGCCCCTTTTTCATCATGTCCTGGAGGATGGCCACCAGGAACAGTGCGTTGCCGCCGGAATGGCGATAGATCACGTTAACAAACCCAGGGGGAAAGTCCGCATCAGGGAACTCAATGGCCAGATATTCGGCAACGTTCGATTCTGCCAAGCGCTCGAGGCTCAGTTCTTGGCTGAGCCCATGGATGACCAGATCCTGCTTCAATGCTTTCAAAGGGCTCTGCGAGATGATCACTTCAGCGGGGCGGTAGGTTCCCAAGAGCAGCAATTTCGCCGGCCCGCGGCGGCGGGCCAGCGCGGAGACGAAATCTAGCGTTGAAGTATCCGCCCAATGGAGGTCTTCCAGCCATAGAACCAGTGGATTTTGCGTTGTGATCGCTTCCAAAGCTTCACAGATTTCGCGCACTATCCGTTCGCGAGTGGCCCCGAGAATTTCCTTCGCGAGGGCGTCTCGTTGTTCGGAGTTTACCAATAATGGAAATTGCACTAACCAGGTTGGCGCTTGTCTAGCGAAAGTCTGGAAGTAGGGAGTGTCATTCGCGTCCCGGAACAAGTGACCGAGAGCTTCCAGAATCGGATAGTAGGCTTCTTTTCCAGCGAAGCCTTCCACACATTGGCCGCGCACGATTTTTGCGTCTGCGCCAAAGGTGGCTGTCTGTTGGAAGACGTCAACAAGCGTCGTTTTCCCAACGCCAGCCTCGCCAGTAATGAAGATAATCTGCCGCTGACCTTGAAGCGCTTTGTTCAGCGTGCCTTTCAACTCAGTTAAGGCCGCTTCGCGACCGACAAATGTTTTCAGCCCGGTCAGGATCGAGTCTGAGAGCGCCCTAGGAGTTTGTCCCACAGAAAACTGAAGTGATGGTACTCTGCGCGAGAGATTTTTTTGGAGCGCGCAATGAGTACACGATTTCGGCCGTACCATCCAGAGCAAACATATTTGCTGCCGCCTTCTCCGTCGGACTGGCTGGCAGAGGGCCATCTAGCCTATTTCATTGCGGAAATCGTGGATACGCTGGATGTAGAGAGCTTTTACGCGCGCTACGAAGGAGACGGGCGGCGCAACCGTCCCTACGATCCGAGGATGCTACTGAAGGTGCTGGTGTACGCCTACGCGAGTGGGGTGTTCAGTTCACGGAGGATTGCCAAGAAGCTGGAAGAGGATGTGGCGTTTCGCGTTCTGGGCGCAGGGAACTTTCCCGATCATCGCACGGTGAACCGGTTTCGCCAGGAGCATTTGGAGGAGTTCGCAGGTATGTTTCAGCAGGTGGTGAAGCTGGCGCGGGAGATGAAGCTGCTGCCCATGGGGACGCTGGCCATCGACGGGACGAAGGTGCGCGCGAACGCGAGCAAGCATAAGGCCATGAGTTATGGGCGAATGAAGGAGGAGGAAGAGAAACTAAAGGGGGAGATCGCGGAGTTGTTGCGGCGCGCGCAGGCGATTGACGAAGCCGAGGATGAGCAGTATGGAGCGGAGCGGCGGGGCGATGAGCTTCCCGAAGAGTTGCAGAGGCGCGAGGAGCGATTGAAGAAGATTCAAGAAGCAAAACAACGGCTCGAGGAGCGACAGAAGGAAGAAGATCGCGCGGCGGGGCGCAACGAGAACGACGGCGGATGGGCCTCGGGAGTGCGGCCGCAAGGCGGGCGTTCGCGACATCATCGGGAATTTGGAGAAGTTCCAAAGAAGAAGCAGGAGAACTTCAGCGATCCGGAGAGCCGGATCATGAAGACCCAAGATGGCTTTCAACAGTGCTACAACGCGCAGATCGCGGTGGAAGAAGAATCGCGGCTGATCGTGGCGGTGGAAGTGACGCAGAACGCGGCGGACAACGAATGTTTGGTTCCGTTGACGGAAGCAGCGGAAGCGCATGGCGGAGAGAAACCGGAACGGGTGCTGGCGGACGCGGGATATCGCTCGGAAGAAAGCTTTCGGAAACTGGCCGAAAAGAAAATCACGGCCTACGTAGCGCTGGGGCGGGAAGGCAAGAAAGGCAATAGAATTTTGCCGCGTGCGGAAAATCCGCACACGCAAGCGATGGAAGAACGGCTGAAGAGTGAAGAGGGACGACGCTGGTATCGAAGGCGAAAAGCCATCGCTGAACTGCCCTTCGGATGGATCAAACAGGTGCTCGGGTTTCGGCGCTTCAGCTTGCGCGGCTTGAAGAAAGTTCGAGGAGAATGGCAACTCGTCTGCGCGGCACTGAACCTGAAGAGAATCGCGGCCCTGAACACCACCTGATTCCGGAAAAAACGGCCCACAATGCTTTTTCAGGTAAGAAAACGGAACCGCCTACCGTCCCTCGCCATCTACGATGCCGAATCAAATCTACAACGCCCAGGCACACTTTCCTGCGGGACAAACTCCTAGTGGTTGCCTCTCGAACGGGAGCGATAAATTGATATCCGCGACGAGGAAAGGTCGCAATGAAAACAGGCTTATCAAACTGGTCACCCAGGGCCTTGCGAATTCCCAATACGTACTTCTTGATCACTTCCGGATTTACATAGGTTTCGGGCCATAGCGCTTCCAGAAGCTCGTCCTGAGTCACGAGCCGGTCCGCGTGTTCGACCAGATAGCGCAAAACATCGAACGCTTTGGGGGCCAGCGACACACGGTCATCTCCGCGCCAAAGAGAGTGGTTCACGGAATCCAGTCGGAATGTATGAAATACCTTCATCTTCCCGGTCGGCTAAAAAGCAACAAGGTTAGCAATCAGCAAAGTGTACATGCGTCGGCGTCGAGAAGTTCAGCACAACCAACACTACCAGTCCCGGGAGCGGACATTATTAGAGATGTCCGATCACGGCATACGAGAAAGGCAAGCTAATTGAGCCGGAAGTTTCCATCAACTCACTGCTTGAAGCGTTTTTGGTCATCGCTTCCCCACTGAGCGCGTTTATCGGAAGTCGACCAGGTATTTAGGCTAGAGACGGCCTCGCACTATGCGAATTAGTTGTTGCGAACAATTTCAATCAGTGTGGCAGTGTTGACGGTCTGCGTGTCGACATCCACAAAGCCATCCTTGGTGACGCTGAGCTTGGCTGCGGGATAGACCTCTCCACTTTGTGGTTTGCCGCTAGGATCAAACTGGATGTGAATAATCGTTAGCGGATAGTCTGCGGCGCGAACACCTTGCGTCTGTTCATACCCAGAGAGGACATGCTCCGTAACTAGCGTAAGCCTCTTGCCCATCGTTGTGTCGGCAACGAAGGCAACCATAATTTTCCTACCAGGTTGACCGACCACGTTAATATAACCCTTACTCATGGTTCCGAGCAGTGCGAGTCCCTTGCTCGAGCCATCTTTTGAAAACACATCTTTTAGTTGTCCTTTCTCTGCGTCAGAAGTATAGGCATTAATTTGAATTCTCACCTTTACGCTGCCACCAGATAAAGCGACGGAAGGAATTACCGTCGCTGTGTACGTTGTCAAATCGTTTGCCTTTGTCACAGAAGCGCATAAGAACAGCGCCATGGCGAAGCTGGCCAAGGTGCGAAGAGAATATCGAGGTGCACGTTGGCGAGAACCACCAAGAGATGGCGAAGGACGAATACTTGATTGCATTTTAGGACCTCGGTTCCAGGACTCCGTGAGATGTAGTTGCGAACATGCTTTACCGTTACCTAAAGCTTATTCACTTTGGAGACTGGCTTTAATCCAAAGACAGCGGACCGTTCCAATTAGTTATCCGACGGACGATTAGCAGCTGCGGTTGGTACCCAGGTATACGGTAGGTATATTAATAAGCTCCTACTGAATGCTGTAGCCATAGGGGGCGTGAGCATTTATGAAACTCAGCTCTGACACCTTCGTACCCCACATCACTAAATGACAGCTTGAGTTTCTTTATCAACTCAGCGGGCAGTGGACGTCGAAACCGCCACGTGTATCACGCTGGAGTTCGAGGTAGCAGGTGCTGCCCTGCTGGTTGCAATGACGATGACATCGTCTCCGATACCCGCAACGGTACCCATCGGAACAGTTAGATCGACGCGTACAGTTCCTGACTCACCAGTGCCCAGGGTCAGCTCCCGCGGCACCACCTGGCTGACGAAGCTCTGGGCGTCAGTGACAGTGATCTCGAATCTTGCTAGAAGACCGGTATTTCGCACTGTGAACGTGACCTGCTTCGTGTCTCCAGCAGCTAGTTCGTCCAGCTCGCTTCCCGGTAACACTTCCACGGTCTCGGCATGGAACATAGCGGAGTAGAAACGCTGATAAGTTTGTCCTTTTGCGTCTCGGCCCGTCACGGCGACGCGAAAGGGTTGTTTGGGAGATTGAAGGCTTCCAACGAATTCAAGGAATTCGGGGTCGGAACTTGTCGCATGCATCTTAAGCTCTTGAATGAAGTCACCTCCTTCTCCTACCAGGCGAAACTCTGTGGTCTTTGCCCCTTTGCCAGAGAGAGTTACTTGAAGGGTGGCAGGTATTCCCGCCAATGGCTGCCCCGGTATTCTGAATAGCCCCTCGTGACCTGGGCGACCGCCAGGCTTTACGAATTGGGCGCTGATGAAATAAATATCGCTCTGGGCTTGGGCTTCAATCCAGAATTTCCCCGATCCGGTTATTTCCGCTCGCCAAGATCCCTCTTCAGGAGTTATCACCGTAACGATGCGTCCGCAGTTCAACTCAGTTATCTCGCTGTTGGCGGTTGTCTGAACAATGGTCCCACCGGAAGGTTGCCTGAGGATAATTCCGCTTCCTTTGGTATCTGCTGAAAACGCGAACGTAATCCTCTTGGTCGTGGAATCCACAGGAATGTTGAAGGTTTGTGCCTTTCCATTGAGCACCCCAGTTGCCCAAAATACGGTTGCCACGTTATTTCTGGTCGACTCGCGTACAAGGTGAAAGGCTTTGGCCGCTTCGGACCTCTGAAGGAACATGGGGATGCCGCCGGTTTGATTGGCTGTTTGAATGTAGGCCGGATCAGCCGGTCCGCAGGCGTCGGGGCCAAAGGTTGTGGATGGGTTGGCAGCAGATTTGGTCTGTGCAATCACTGACGAACTATCCGAGCTGAGAAACCCAATGCCCAAGAACACGCTGATTCGGGTGCAAATTTTGAATCGTCTTGGAGAGGCAGCGAGCATGGCAGAGATAGCTTAAGTATCGCTCCTCCGTGCGTCGCCTGCGAAAGTCGAATCGACACGGAACCCAAAAAAACAACCGCGGCTGTTCCACCTCCAACTCCTTCTATAGAACACGTTAACGGGAAAATTGGCTAGACTGCTCCGTCCTTGTGTTCTCGGGGAGGCTGACGATATCGCGACGAATGTTGCAGTTAAATTCAAGCCGGCGTACGATTCTCCCATCGTTACTCCTCGCAGGACCTACCTAGCCTATCCCGAGGTACGCCATGAGGAGGTTCTCAGTATGGACGTTATCAAATGAGTTTACCATCCGCTCAGAAGACCGGCCCGGAACGCTTGGCAAGCTCTGCCAATCTCTCGCCGAGCAAGACATTAACATTCTCGCGTATGAACAGTATCCTCACGAGGAGGGCCAGGGTTCCGACCGTCTGGTAATGGACAATCCAGACAAAACTAGGGCGACTCTGGGATCGCCAGCACAACGATTATAGGGAAAGCGATGTTGCAAAGGTGTTGCTCGCTAATCGTCCTGGGGAACTAGCCCGCGTCGCGTCTCGGCGAAGAGAATATCAATATCGATTATGGCTATTGCGGAGCTGAGCCGGGTGCCAACGCATCCTTTCTCATTCTGGGGATCGCAGAAGCTGGCAACGCGGTAAAGCTCCTCGAAAAGGCGGCCGCTGCAAGCGCGAAGACCGACTCTCGTTGAATAACAACCGTCTCAATACTCTCATCATAGCACCCTGACGATTCAGCCTCACGCAACCTCAGTAGGTCAGTTTTGATATCGGCAAACGAATTATCCAACGCCTTGCCTGGCGTACGGCGCGTGCATTACCTTGGGCGTCGCGTGCCAGTCTCTTGAGTTTGCCGTTGCTCCGCGCGTAGCTGAACACGACTTCATGTCCGGCACGCGTGAAGATCGTTCCGAGGTTCCCGCCCATCAATCCCGAACCCAGGATTCCGACGCGCATACCGTATTGCCTCGCCTTCCGTTATCTGTCGTTCCTCAGCGGCCCACCAGTTTCTGCAGTTCTTCAGGGTAACGAGCGCCTTGCACCGCGATCTTTGAGGCTGCGGTTTCCAGCTGCCGGAGATCTTCCGGCGTGAGTTCGACGGCAACGGCTCCGATGTTATCTTCGAGTCGATGCAGCTTCGTCGTACCTGGGATCGGAACGATCCAGGGCTTCTGCGCTAGCAGCCACGCAAGAGCAATCTGGGCAGCCGTCGTCTTTTTCTGGTGGGCGAACTTGCCAATCAGATCAACCAACGCCTGATTCGTCTTCCGATTCTCCGGCGTAAAGCGAGGAACGATGTTGCGGAAGTCGGTCTTGTCGAACTGCGTGTCTTCGCTGATCTTTCCGGTGAGGAAGCCTTTTCCCAACGGGCTAAATGGAACGAACCCGATCCCGAGTTCTTCGAGCGTCGGTATCACTTCCGCTTCAGGTTCTCTCCACCACAGCGAGTACTCGCTCTGCAGTGCGGTGACGGGCTGGACCTTGTGTGCGCGACGGATGGTCTGCACCCCTGCTTCCGAAAGTCCGAAGTGCTTCACCTTACCTTGCTGAATCAGTTCTTTTACCGCTCCCGCAACGTCTTCGATCGGCACGTTGGGGTCAACGCGGTGCTGATAGAACAAATCAATGACATCAGTCTTGAGACGCTTGAGCGAAGCTTCCGCGACCTCCTTGATCTGCTCTGGCCGACTATCCAGCCCGCTCTGTTTTCCGGTGTTCGGATCAAGTTTGAATCCGAACTTGGTAGCGATCACCACTTGATCACGGAAGGGAGCGAGGGCTTCACCCACGAGTTCTTCGTTTGTGAACGGGCCGTAGACTTCCGCAGTGTCGAAGAATGTGACGCCACGTTCGACGGCTGCCTCGGATGACCGAGATCATCTCCTGCTTGTCTCCGGCCGGACCATAGCCAAAGCTCATTCCCATGCAGCCGAGCCCAATAGCCGAGACTTCCAGATTGCTTTTTCCGAGTTTGCGTTTTTTCATTCCCTCTCTCCTTACAAATCAAATTGGACTCAGTTATGAAGCTGCCCTCGCACGCTGTTGTTCGCGCCATTGAGCCGGTGGAACTCACAATCGGGGACCCGGTGGCCATGAATTCGCCCCACTCATTACGCACCGCGTGAAGGTCGGAGTGGCAGATACCGCAGAACAGGATTTCGATTTGTACATCGTGTTCAGTTAATTCGGGTCTTGGGATCGTGGTAAAGGTCCGCGATGTGGCACTGGCAGCGGAGTAAGCTTTGGCGTTTTTCATGTGCGTAAATATATCCGCCGGCCGATTGCCGTGCTATGCAACACACGCCATTGTGCATGCAAAACACGCCAAACGCCATAAGCTGCCCGGATGGCCGGCTACACGAAACTATCCCGAAACTGGGTTCGAGAAAAGTGACGGCGGCACCTTCGCCAGCCAGTCGGCCAACAAATCGACGAGTTCATGACCGAGCGCACGAAAGTCGTCCGGGACCATTTCGATCGGCGCCGTTCTGTTCTTCAACGTATCGACTTTGGTGTTCATCACGATGAATACCCCCACGATCCGTCTCAAGACGGATGCTACGTACGAATCCTATCAGCGCAGTCCTTCAAAGAGATCAGATTCACGTGCGCGACCGCCATTCACCAGACTGAACACGCGATAAAACTCCTGTGTTCCCCAGATCGCCTTGTGGTTCTCGTCGGATAAGTCTTCGAGGTTTCTGTATATGCTCATCTGTGTCTTGTGACACAACACGGCTTTCCAGACGGTCGGCCAGAACTGACTGGTGTCCATGATTGTCGTAAGAGCCCAATCTGGCCATGGCGACGACTTTCGCTCGATACCATCCACTTTGGAAATCAGACCGCGCAGCGTACTTTGATAGGCCTCCCATTTCTTTCGGCTCCACTCGATGTAATACAGTTTCGATACGCGATGGGGTTGGCCCGACCCATTTTCCTCGGCGGCGGCGACAACCGCGGCAGTTGCGAGCTGCGAGATGGCGATGTGATCGGGGTGGCCGTAGGCGCCTTCGGGACCAAACGTAATGACGACGTGTGGCTTCACTCGACGGAGGTGGTGGGCAATCCTCGCCACCGCCTCCGTGACGTTCACTTGATCCAGGTCGCCGTCGCAGTAGTCAAGGAAATTGACCTCGCGCACGCCTAAGACCCTCGCTGCTTCGCGGAGCTCGGCCTCGCGCACACGACCGACGACGTCAGGCGGCGGCTTTTCTCCGCTTTCGCCGAAGCGGCCACGCTCGCCGCGAGTAGCGGTCACAAGATAAGTCTCGACCCTCTCGCCGGCATACCTCGCCAGCGTTCCACCGATGCCGAGGGATTCATCATCCGGGTGTGCCAGCACACCCATCAATCTCAGTGGCCCAGGCGCTGTTTGTGCTGGAGTCATTGCGGATTAACCAGCATCGACTGAGTAAATTTGACGATCTTGACCACGCGCGCCTGGCCACGAACCAGAGGCGGTACGGTGAGTCGCGCCTTTGCTTCGTTCTCGGCCTCGATCACGGCCCACCCACAAGGCACACGGCTCATGCAGCCCCAATCGAAATGATTGAGATACCCGGCCACGTTAACCAGGTCGACCAAGTTTCTACCATTCTGTTGCGCGTGTGGCGTTTCGATGAGGTGGCGATCCATGAGACCTATGGACCCGCTCACTTACCGTCGGCTCGCCCGCGGATCCAAAAGGAGCGCAGCCTTTCGTACTTGATCGATCATTTTGTATTCTTGGCACAAACACCCACTTCGGTGATGCTATTAAGATGGATGTCCTTCCCAAAGTTTGAGAGTCGTTAGGCAATTGGTTGGAAAATCCGACAAGTTCCTCCTGCGTGTCCGGTCTCCGAGTTAATCAACTTCTTGTCTGTAATCGATTCCGAGGCCATCCATCGGGAGCCGCTGCCGCTCGCTTGCGGCAACGGCAGAATCGATTATTTCTTACGGCTTGGATCGTCATTCGGATTGACGTAGTTGAACTGTAGGGGAGACGTGCCGTGTACCTGGACCACGACCTCTCCGCTGGCCATCGCGTAGTGATGCATGTCGGGGTCGAGAAAAGCGAAACTGCCGGCCGGGAAAGTTGCCATGGTGCTCACTTCAAATTGATCTCCCATGCCGACCTTGAAGGTCCCAGAGATGACGGTGACGTTTTCCCGCAGAGGGTGCCAGTGTGGTGCGATGCGGTATCCATCGGGCATCTTCAAGCGCACGGTATAATCGCCACTAGAGGCACCGGGGTTGCCCTCAATTACCGCTAACTGTGCGCCTGGGGCCACGAATGCCGGTGGCGGACCGTAGGGAATGGCATCGGGCGTGAATGCATGTTTTTCAGGAGAAGTAGTGTGAGCGCGATGGGTGAAGAGCAGACCCGCTCCGCATAACAATCCGACCAGTATCGGTTTAAAGTACATTTTCCGTTTCATCGTGTTGCCTCCATAGCTGGATAAGAATCAGCCAGAATATTCCTCCACCTATGGAGCTGTTGCAATTGAGATCGGATAACCTTTACATATATTTCGTATATCGTCATAAATCACTGAATCTTAGGAGATAATGCCTCGAAGAGAAATCTATGCGCGGTGCAAAACAGACAATGGATGAAATTGAACTGGACCTCGGGCGTTACGAACTTCGTCGCCGTGGACGACGGGTGAAGCTAGAGAAGAAGCCCATGGAATTGCTGATTTTTCTTGTTGGCCGGCGAGAACAGCTGGTTTCGCGCAAGGATATCGTTACGAAGCTTTGGCGTTCGGATCTTTTTATCGATACTGAACCGAACATCAACAACATCGTACGGAAAATCCGGACGGCGCTGGGCGACAACTCGCCGAAACCTCGATTTCTCGAGACCGTAGTGGGGAAAGGTTATCGATTCATCGGCCCGGTGCGAGTGATCGATGCGCGCTTTCAGCAGACCGATTTGGAACAAAATCCGGCACGCGCGGCCAACCGGGAGGGTGCTTCGTTGCGTGGCGAACGCGTCGTCGCTTGCCGATATTGCCCCTGTTTCTGCTTGGGAGGCATTCCTGATGACCAGGGCGTGTGCCTAGGGTTTGCGGACGCGACTGGTATCGCGCCTCGGGAATTTGCAGGGCGTGGATGTGCTGCCGACCTCGGCGGTGCTGAACATGCCGGCGGAATTGACAGCTTCGGAGATCGGCTCACGGCTGGGTGTGCGCTTTGTGGTCCACGGCGCGATTCGGAATGTCAAAGGGGCAGTGGCGTCTTTCGTTGGAGATGTTTGACGCCCACTTGCAAGACGCTTGCTTCACGCGAAAATGCGATCTCGACCTGAACCGTCTGTTCGAACTTGAGGACGAGATTGCCAAGCAGATTGCGGACGCCTTGAACCGGCCGTTGCGGTTAACCGGCGGTCCAAGCGCCGTCCACGATATAGCAAGGACCCGCTCGCTTATGCGGAATTCATGCGCGGCTACCGGCTCAGTTCGTCGGGCGCTCCGGCGTTGCTGGACGAAGCGGCGCAGCGCCTGAGCACTGCGGTTGCGCGAGACCCCGGTTTCTCACTGGCTCATGCGACGCTTTCGATTGCGTGCGCAACGCGTCACTTCGAGTTTGACCCAGCGAAGCATGTGGCTGGAGAAGGCAGAGTTTCACTGCCGCCGTGCGCTTGAACTGGATCCGGATTTGCCCGAAGGACACGTGGCCAAAGCTTTCCTTTTGTGGGGACCATCGAAAAACTTCCAGCATCTTGAAGCAATTGCCGAACTCAAGCGGGCACTCGCGCTGCAGAACAATCTGCCTCATGCTTACAACCGCTGGGCACAATTCTGGCGCATATCGGTCTACTCGAGCACGCTCGTGAAATGTATGAGAGAGGGCGACCGTTCCATCCCGAGAAAGGCGGTCAGTCACAGCATCGTTCAGGTCTACATCTGGAGCCACGAGTACGACTTGGCGCGGGAAGAGATTCAAGCGTGGAGAGCCGAGAACCCAGCCAACAAGTATCCCGTTTATTTTGCTCCGCAGCCGGCCATGATGACCGGGGATTGGAAGGAGGCGAAAGCGCTGCTCGATGAAGCGTTGCAGCTCTTGCCCGATGAACCGATCATCGTCAGTCTGCAAGGCCTTTTTTACGCTTTGACGGGAAAAGTTGAACTGGCACTGGAGTGCGTGAACCAGGCATGTGCCAGCCCAAAATCTTTTGGACATGCCCACCATACGCTATTAT
This sequence comes from Candidatus Acidiferrales bacterium, assembly GCA_963741365.1. Lineage (GTDB taxonomy): Bacteria > Acidobacteriota > Terriglobia > Acidiferrales > UBA7541 > Acidiferrum. The sequence goes on from CAVUHY010000019.1 coordinate 134,192, forward strand.
CAGATCGCATGCATTCTTGCTGTGCTTCAGCGGACAACCGCAGCCTTTGAATGGCTTGAGCGCAGTGTCAGCACCGGATTCGCGTGCTGGCCGTTTTTTATGAAAGACCCTTGTCTCCAGAATCTGCGTGGCCTTTCCGAGTTTGAAATCTTGGTGAGCTCTTTGCAAAGCAAGTATCCGGATCATCTGGGATTGCTCTTGCCTGGCGCCTCGTTGCCGATTGCGAGCGGATGACGGCACATCCGAGAACCAGCGAGCAAGAACGCGCGCTCCGCCGGCTCCCAGGTGACGCACGCCACGCTGTCCAGGAGTCCGGTTGTGGGAAGTTCACCGTTTCAGGGGGATCGGTAACGATAAATACGCCAGAAGTGACCAACCATTCGCGGCCGGGAAGCCGACTTGAACACACCCTGCACGTGCAGGCGCATTGCCCTTCGCGCTTCCGATACAACCCTAAGACTTGTAGGTACCGTTCATCGCTCAACTCTAGCCCTGCAATTGGATGTTGGAGGAGATTCCAACCGACAGAGAGGATGAACTAGAACTCGGGCGCCTTTCCCCTCCTGATGAATGACCCAGGGATCGCCGTTTTTGGTGGTCATTTAACGTGACATTCGAGCCCGTCTGTCGTCTGATACTGTCAAGGGGGTGCAATGACCTCATTTTGGCGCGACCTTCGTCATGCCTTCCGGTTTCTCCGCCTCAGTCCCGGCTTCACATTCGTCGCCGTCCTTACCCTCGCTCTCGGTATCGGTGCCAACACCGCCATCTTCGAGCTCATCGATTCCATCCGCTTGCGCACGATTCCCGTCAAGAACCCCCAAGAGTTGGGCACCATCAGGATTGCAGACCGCCACCGGGGTTCCGGCCAGTTCTCGAGCCAGTATTCCCAGCTCACCTTTGCCATGTGGGAGCAAATTCGCAAGCGCCAGGAAGGCTTCTCCGAAATCGCCGTCTGGTCCGACCAGCGGTTTAATCTGGCCACCGGGCGGGGAGGTCCGCAAAGCAAAAGGTATCCGCGTCAGCGGCGAGTTCTTTCGCGTCCTTGGGGTCAACCCGATTCTGGGGAGACTGCTCGGGCCGGAGGATGACCAGCCCGGTTGCAGTCTGTCTGGAGCAAACATCAGTTACGCCTTCTGGCAGCGAAATTTTGGCGGCGACCCTCAGTGATTGGAAAAAAGCTAACCCTGGACGGCAATTCTTTTCAAGTGATCGGCGTCACGCCGCCTGGTTTCAATGGCATTTCCGTAGGCGACACTTTTGACGTTGCCGTGCCGATCTGCGTCGAGCCCATCCTTAGCCCGCGCTACAACCGCCTTCCGCTCCGTCATGCCTGGTGGCTTGCCACCATTGGCCGCTTGAAACCCGACTGGACCCTCGCGCGTGCCAACGCCCAAATGCTCGCGGTCACGCCCGCCATTTTGCAAGAAACAATTCCGCCCGTTTACGACGCTGAAGGAACAAAGAAGTATCTCGAATACAAACTCGGCGCATTTTCCGCGAGCACGGGATTCTCGGAATTACGCCAGGATTCTGAGACCTCCTTGTGGCTGCTGCTCGGAATCTCCGGCTTGGTCTTGCTCATCGCTTGCGCCAACCTGGCGAACTTGATGCTCGCACGCGCCAGCGCTCGCGAACGTCAAATCACCATCCGCCGGGCGCTCGGTGCCACCCGCTGGCGTATGGTTCGCGAGCTGCTTTCGGAAAGCCTGTTGCTCGCGGCAGCCGGGTCGATTTGCGGATTGTTTTTGGCGTTCGCAATTAGCCGGATGCTTGTGGCTTTCATGAGTACCGAGCAGAATCGGATTTTTCTGGATCTGGGGATGGATTGGCGCGTCCTGGCGTTTACCACCGGACTCGCGGGGGTAACGACCATTTCCTTCGGGCTGACGCCTGCCTTGCGTGCCACTCGCGCCGAGCCGGCCACACTACTGCAGTCAGGAAGCCGGGGAGCGACTAGCGGCCGCGAGCGGTTTAGTCTTCGGCGCATTCTCATCGTCTCGCAGGTGGGCCTCTCCGTCGTCCTTTTGATGGGTGCGCTGCTTTTTGTCCGGAGTTTGCGCAACTTGACGACCCTGAATGTTGGCTTCCAGCAGACCGGAATCTTGGTCACCAGCATCGATTTCCGCCGGTTGCAGTTTCGCGAGGAGCGCTATACCGAATACAAACGAGGATCTCGTGAAGCGCGTGCAGGCCATCCCTGGCGTCGAATCCGCCGCCCACGGCATGCTTGTGCCATTTGGCGGAAGCACCTGGAACGACACCGTCATCAACGAAGGTTCCGACCAGGACGCAGGTATCGCCTGGGAAAATTTTCTCGGCCCGGGCTATTTTCAGACCATCGGCACGCCACTACTCGCCGGCCGCGACTTCGATGATCGCGACACCGCCACTTCGGTCAAGGTCGCCATCGTGAATCAGGCCTTTGCGCGCAAGATTCTCAAAAGTGCTGATCCTCTTGGCAAGCGGTTCCGCATCCACGAAGCACCGGGAAAGCCCCGCCCTCTTTACGAGATTGTGGGAGTGTCCGCGGATAATAAGTTTCAGGATATGCATGAGGAATTCTTGCCGTTCATGTATTTCCCCGCTACCCAGGAGGAAAAGCCCAGCCCGGAGGATCAAATCCTCATTCGCTCCTCGCTCCCTTTAACGAGCCTCATCGCTTCGATGAAAGCAACAATTGCGGATGTGAATCCCGGCATCGACCTTGAATTCATGGTCTTCAAAACACGGATTCAAGATTCGCTGCTTCAGGATGAGTTGATGGCTACCCTCTCGGGCTTCTTCGGATTCCTGGCTGCGCTCCTTGCGGCCATTGGACTCTATGGCGTTATGTCCTACATGGTGATCCAGCGGACAAAGGAAATTGGAATTCGTATGGCGATTGGCGCCGAGCGTTTTGACGTCCTAAGAATGATTCTTCGCGAGGCCACGGTGCTCACCGTCACAGGCTTGGTGATGGGCACCGGCCTGGCCCTTGGCGCCACTCAAGCCGCCAAATCACTGCTCTACGGCTTGAAGCCTCGCGACCCGCTCACTCTTGTGATGGCAGTTGTCACCCTGTCCGCTGTCGCCGCGCTCGCCAGTTTATTGCCCGCCTATCGTGCCTCCAAACTCGATCCCCTGACTGCCTTGCGTTATGAATAGCTGATCGCCTCGAGAATAAATTCCGGTTTGCGCGTCATCCACACACAATCATGAGAGGCGCCGCTAACGGGCTCCTAACGACGTTCCTTTTACGTGTACGTGACTAAGCGAGGCAATCGCCCGAGACCCGAAAGGCTCGTGCAGCCCGGCTCAAGCTCCTGTTGGGCGTCAACAGAACTGTGTTAAACTCACTTTTCCTCCTGTTGACCGTCTAAAGGAATATATGGCTTTTTCCAAAAGCGAAGTCCTGCAAGGCACTCTCGATTTGCTGGTCTTGCAGACCCTCCACTCCATGGGACCGATGCACGGCTTCGGGATCGCCATGCGTATCCAGCAGGTTTCCCAAGACCTGCTGCGGTTGAACCAGGGCACGCTGTATCCTGCCCTGTTGCGCCTCGAGCAGCGCGGCTGGATCGCCTCCAAGTGGGGCATTTCGGAAAATAACCGCAAGGCCAAGTATTACTCCCTGACCCGCGCCGGACGCAAACAGCTTGTGGAGGAAGCGGAAAGCTGGGGTCGCATGTCCGCCATGATCAACCGGGTGCTGAGGACGAGCTAGCCGATGCGCGAATTTTTTCACACCTTCACCCACCGTCTCGTTGCGCTATTCCGCCGCCGTCGTCTCGAAGATGACCTAGACGAGGAACTGCGCTCGCACTTGGAGATGGCTGTTGAACTGAACGTGCGAAAAGGCATGGCCCATGAGGACGCCCGCGGCGAGGCGCGTCGCAGCTTCGGCGGCGTTGAGCAAACCAAGGAAATTTACCGTGACCAGAGAGCACTACCTATCATCGAGACGACGCTGCAAGACCTACGCTTCGGCTTCCGGATGCTGCGGCGCAGTCCAGGGTTTTCCGCGCTGGCAATTCTCTGTCTGACGTTGGGGATCGGTGCGAACGCAGCGGTGTTCAGCTGGATCGAAGGGATCTTATTCCGTCCCTACCCAGCCGTAACACACCAGGAGCGGCTGCTCGCCCTCGGCGGAACGGCGCCCGGGGAGTCTCGCGGAACGCCAATTTCATGGCCAGATTTCCTCGACTTGCAGAGGAGTTGCACGCTGTTTGACGCATTTTTTGTAACAAAAATTACGGGGACGACGCTCAGCACTAGCGACCGCGCCGAGGTCGCCACGGGAAGCATTGTATCGGCGAATTATTTTGATGCTATCGGAGTACATCCGATTCTTGGGCGAGGATTCGAGCCGGGAGAGGACACGGGACGAAACGCTCATCCTGTGACGGTGATCAGTTATCAGTTATGGAAAGGGCGCTTTAAGGGCGATCCGCAAATCATCGGAAAAACGCAGAGGCTCAGCGGTACGCTGCATACGATTGTTGGTGTCATGCCCGAGGGTTTTTACGGGACGTTCGTGGGCTGGGCGATGCAGTTTTGGGTTCCCGCGTCGATGGAGGAAAATTTTGAAGCAAGCGGGTACAAGCTGGAAAATCGCGGCGCAAGGTGGATTGAAGCGTACGTGCGACTCAAGCCCGGCGTCGATCTCAGACAGGCGCAGGAGGAAATCTCCGCCGTGGCGGCGCGGTTGGAATCCGATTATCCGGATACCAACCGCGGCCGCGGGATCAGACTCTGGCCGTTGTGGCAAACGCCGTTCAATAATGCGGGTGACGTTACTTCCCACGCTTGAAATCATGCTCGTCGTGGTCGTGTTTGTCTTGCTCATTGCGTGCGCGAACGTCGGCAATTTGCTGCTGGTGAGGTCGTTTGCGCGAAGCCATGAAATGACGGTTCGGATGGCTATTGGCGCGGGTCGCGGGCGTCTCGTGAAACAGCTCGTTACCGAGGGCCTGATGCTTTCGGCCTTTGGCGCGGTCGGCGGGCTCCTTGTTGCGCACTGGTGCCGTCACGCGCTCGTGCTGCTCTTCCCCGCGCGTGGCGGCGTGACGATGCACCTTCCGGGGGAAATCGATGGTCGAGTGCTGGCGTTGAGCGCCGGGGTTTGTTTGTTGGCGACGCTCGTTGTCGGAGTGATCCCCGCAATTCAGACGCGCAAGCTCGATCTCGCCGGCGCGTTGAAAGCCGATTCGGCGGGCGTTGTCGGAGGAGCTGGAAGAGCGTGGGTGCGTTCGGGACTTGTGCTGGTTCAGGTGTCGCTGAGTTTCGTATTGCTGGTTGGAGCGGGATTGCTGCTGCAGAGCCTGCAGCGAATTCGAAATTCCAGCCCGGGTTTTGCGACGCACGGAGTGCTCGAGACGGTCGTCCCTCTGGTATCGGCAGGATACGATGCGCCGCGCGCGCAGAGTTTCCAGGACGGGCTGCTGGAGCGCGTGAAGGCACTGCCCGGCGTGGAGTCGGCTGCATTTGCGCGAATGACGCCGCTGAGCTATGGAAGTTTCTCCGAGACACCGATTGCCGTAGATGGCTATCAACCTCCGCCCGAAGAGCAGCCCATCGTGCAATACAACGAGGTGGGCCCGGACTACTTCGCGACGATGGGGATCCCCTTGGTTTCCGGCCGCGAATTCACGCGGGCGGACGACGAAAGGGCCGCTCTCGTGGCCGTCGTGAACGAAACAATGGCCGCGAAGTATTGGCGCGGCAAGAATCCAATGAGCGAGCGGGTACAGGTCAAAGGCCGATGGATGCAGGTGGTCGGTGTGGCAAAAGATTCCAAGTACGAGAGCGTTCGGGAAACGCCGAAACCCTTTTTCTACGTGCCTTTGCGCCAGAATTTCTCGCGAGGGGCAGATTTATTTATCCGAACCCCGTTGAATGCGGAGACGATGGCGACGGCGCTGGCGCGCGAGGTCCACACGCTGGATCCGGGCCTGGCGCTCTACGAGGTGATCACGCTGCAAGAGCAAGTGGATCGCTCGACATCGCCGCAGATGGTGGCCGTAACGCTAGTTGGTGTTCTAGGAGGATTGGCGCTGCTCCTCGCTACGATCGGACTCTATGGCGTGATGTCTTATGCGGTGTCGCAGAGCACGCGCGAGTTGGGGCTGCGCATGGCGCTTGGCGCGGACGCATCCAATCTCTTGCGCCTGGTCATATCGCGCGGCTTGAAGTTAACGGCAGGCGGAGTGTTGCTAGGCGGTGTGGTGGCATTGGCATTGACCCGATTGCTTGGGAACCTCCTATACAAGGTAAGCCCATACGACCCACTGGCATTCGGGTCGGCATTGGCGGTGATGACGATGGCTGCACTGACAGCATGTTTCTTGCCCGCTTGGCGCGCGACGCGGACTGATCCAGCCCGGGCATTGCGGGTTTGATTCTCCGCAACCGACGACGCATGCCTTTGTGCGTTCCTGCGCGTTGGGACAGCCCGAACGTCGCCTCGGAATTGTCCCGTCCTCATGCCGTCCAACCCGCTATCGGTAGACGTGGCCGCGCAGGCCAGGCGGCGCACCGCACGTAGGTTGATCGGTGCCCGCGTAGCTGACGAGATTCAAGGTGTGCGTGCGAAAGCACCACGATTCGATTGAAAGCGAGGCGCGGCTCCGAACAAGACCAACCAGTCAACGAACTCGTCGATGGCGTGCCGATAGCCTCTTTGCGCGTCCGAACTCCTCAAGCTGTTTAAGACCGCGGCTTTTGCGTGCTCCAGGTCAGGTAGGCGCAGGACAGATTTGGTCGTGGTTCGTCCTGCTCGCGGGGTGCGACTTCCGCTTCATGGTCAATGGCCTCCTCGCCACCGACCAATTATCGGAGTAGTACCCTCATTCAAGTTCAGAGTAGTCCGTCAACCCAGCGGAATCCCAGCCAAAGAGAGAAACAGCGAGTCGTGTGAACAAGACCGCCAGCATCTTCGTATCGGACTATGATTGTTCGAAGTGTGTTTCGGGACCAGTTTTCTTCCTTAGCATCTTCGCACGAAAGGAGTCCGCAAATTTTAATGTGCTTAAGATCGCTGGCAATCATCATCCTTACCGCGTTCTGTAGTGGCGGGAGTATTGCGCAGAACAGATCCACATCTGTGGCCATTGATAGCTATCTTCAGCCGTACTCCCAAAGCGGAAACTTTTCAGGGGATGTTCTCGTCGAAAAGGACGGGAAAATCGTCTTCGAAAAGGCTTATGGCTTTGCCGACCGGGAACATCGCGTCCGGAACACGGCGGCAACAAGGTTCCACATAGCCTCCTTGTCAATGCAATTCACGGCAGCAGCCATTTTGCGGCTCGTGGATGCAGGTTCGCTGCGTCTAGATGATCAGCTAGGCGATTTCGCCCCGGGGATCGAAGGAGCGGGCAAAATCACCATCCGTGAACTCCTTATTGAGCGCTCCGGGCTACCAGACATCAATGGTCTCACAGACTACGACGATGTGCTTCAGCATCATCAAACACCCACCAGCTTGATTGCCAAGATTGAGGGAAAGCCTCTCCTCTTTGAGCCAGGCACAAAATTCCTCCATGAGGAACATTCTGCCTACAACTTCTCGCTCTTATCGTCGAGAAAAAGACCGGCCTCCCCTTCTCGGCGGCTCTCGAACGCTTGATCTTCCAACCGGCGGGTTTGAGTGCATCGGCTGTGGACGATGATTCTGTGACGCACACCGTACACATGGCAAAGGGATACGAGCCGGAGGGAACGTACGGATTGAAGCCGGCTGCCATGATCCACTGGTCGGCCAAAACGGGGAATGCCTCAGTGTTTACAACTGCAAACGATGAAGCTCGACGGGTAGACGCGTTATTCAGCGGGCACGTATTGAAAGCAAAATCACGCGACGCCGTGCTCGACACCTCGATGAAGGTCGGTTATGGATGGTTGAAGAGCGAGAACAAACGGTTCGGTGAAACTGCTTACTACATGAATGGGCGATCCCCAGGCTTTGCTTCATTTGTTCTTCACCTGCCGAACGCCCGAACGACTGTCGTAGTTCTGAGCAATATCTATTCCTCGGCAACCACGACAATAGGCTACGATATCGCTGCCCTGTCGCTCGGTCTGCCCTACGAACAACTCCATTTGAGAGAACGCCCGCTTGAACCAGTGGAACTAAACACTTGCAACGGCACATTCGAGTTTGGTCCGGACTTTTACCAGGCCAATGCGAAATTGACTTTGACCGCAACTGGCCAGGAGTTATCCCTGCGCTGGCCGTCGGGCAACACTACGGCGCTGATCCCGTTGGGAAAGGACCAGTTCATTGATCGATCTTACTGGGAAGACGTCAGAATTGAGCGCGACGGATCGGGAAAGCCCATTGTGCTAGTTTACGATCGCTTTCAAGGAAGAGCGTCCAGTCCAGAGTGACAGTCCATTTCTTGACGTATTGTCGACTACTCTTCCATAGAGAGATCATGGAAGAGCGCCCGTGATTCGCGCCAGAATTGCACCGAATCGCTAAAATTGGAGACTCAGGCCAATTCTTTTATGCACTCAAGAGAGCGACTGGCGAAAGACATTCGCAGGTTGGGCGTTGAGGTCGGCGATACTGTGATGGTGCCGCGGGAATCTCGTCGGCGCCCATGGTCCCAGAGGTTGGCCCTCTGACTGCGCTGTGGCCGGGTGTCGCCGTCGATGTCCACGTTCGGCGCGGTCGTCGCACCGGCCGCGCACGGGTTCGCGTTTCGGCGGTCCGCTCGAGCAGCGCACGCCGCGGTCGATCGAGAACGACCCGGCGGCGGGCGCGACCTGGATGTGGTAGTCGCCGGTCAGCCCGACCGGCGGGTCGTCGCCGTGATCGACACGATGGCCTGCTGCGGGTCGAGCCGCGCGCCGGACACGGTGAGCTCGTTGACGAACGGGGTGACGAACAGCGGGTCGGCGCTGACGTTGCCCTGGCCGCCGGCACGGCGTGGAGCACGCCGTTGGGGCCCAGGATCTGGCCGTTGGTGAGGTCGGAGTAGCGCGGGGTGAACGTGTCGGCGTTGTTCGTCGTGCCGAACACCTCGAAGTCGATGAAGCCCTGGTCCACCAGCGTCGCGCCCGGGTCCGAACTGGTCGAGGGTGATGGCGTCGTTGTTCCAGAAGATGTTGTTGAACAGCGCCACCGGGTTGGAGAAGTCGGGCCGGGTGGCCGCGTTCGGGTATTGCGCCGCGTAGCGTGGGTCGGTCTGCCAGGCGGCTCGTTCGCCTCGCTCGCAAGGCCGGCGGCGTGGGGCACGCCGATCGCCGAGTTCTCCGACGAGGCCGGTCGTGACGTTGTTGGCGATCGTGTTGTTGATGATCGCGACGCTGGACGAGTCGTCGAGCATGATCGCCCCGCCGAGGTCGGCCGCCAGGTTGTTGACGATCATGTTGTTGCGGATGTTGATCGGCTGCGTCGAGGGCGTTGAGAGGAAGATGCCGCCGCCGTCGTCGAGCGTGCTGGTAGTTGCTCTGGATCAGGTTGCGGTCGACGTTCACCGCGCCCGGAGCCGTCGCCGAGGCCGCCGCCGACCGGCAGCTCGCTCTCGATGGCGATGCCGCGCGCCGGAGTCGACGGCTCGTTGTAGTAGATCCGGTTGTCGTGGATGCTGCCGTTCGGGCTGAGGCCGATGTGCGAGACGCCGGCGCCGTACTCCACGCTGAAGTTCGAGCAGAGGACGCTGTTGGCGAGCTCGTAGTTGTTCGAGCCGTAGAAGATGCCCGATGCCGCCGGAGGTGGTCAGGCCGCCGTTGCCGATGATCCGGTTGCGGTCCATGCGGACGTTGAAGTTGTGGCTGCCGTGCACGAACGGCTGGCCGAGGCCGATGCCGCCGGCGAAGATGCCGCCGTTGTTCTCGAGCGACGTTGTTGGTGATCTGCAGGTTGTTGATGTTCGCCTGCAGCTGGATGCCGCCGGCGCCCGCTGGCCCTGTCCGGTCGTCAGGCCGAGGCCGTCGATGCGGGCGCTGTAGAACTCGCGCTGGTTCTGGCTGCGGGCAGCGCCGCCGGACGTCGTAGGCCGCCGTGCGTCTTGGCGCGCGACCGTGAGGTCGGCGCCGCGCAGCACGACGCTCGGGGGTGCGTTGGTGAGTCGGCGGCGTACGGCGCGTGCGCCGCGACCGTCGGCGTCGAAGGCCGTCAGCGTTCTGCTGGAAGAACCGGCCGTCGACGATGGAGCCCTTGACGTTGAAGCGCGGGTCCTCGGGGTCGCGCTGCCTGCAGCTCGTGCGCGCCGATGATGCCGCCGGGGCCGAGGCCCTGGATCTTGACCGGCTTCCACACCAGCACGTTCTCGTTGTAGGTGCCGGGCGACGAGCACGATCAGGCTGCCGGCGGCGGCGCCGTCGATGGCGTTCTGGAGGCTGGTGCCGCGCCGAGGGGCGGGGCGCGCCACGTTCACGACGTTCGGCGGGTTGTAGGTGATGCCGTGCGTTGCTGCCCATCACGTGCAGGGTGATGCCGTTGACGCTGGACTCGCGCGCCGTTGCCGCTGGCGCCCATGATCGTGAGCTGCTTCGGTCCGGGCGTGAAGCTCGAGTCAGCTGCGGCACCCGGACCTGGATCGACGGTCGTGTCCGGGGTGGTGGGCGTGGAGGAGCTGCCCGGGGTCCAGGCCTGGATGCCACCGTTGGCGCGGGTCAGCGTCGTCACGGTGTCCGTCCGGAAGTCGGTCAGCGTGACCACCGCCGACGCCGGAACCGCCGGCCGACCCGATGAAGTCGGCGGAGAGGGTCACCTCACGGGCGGCCGTGCCCGCGCCGTCGTGTCGGTGAGGGCGGCTCGCGAGACCTGGAGCAGCTCGGGGACGTTCGTGGCGCCCCCGTCGGGACCGACGGAGAAGTCGCAGGCGGTGCCCGAGATCGGGTCCAGCGGCAGGTCGAGCTGGGTGGTCAGGCCCGGCCACGCCTCGGCCGGAGTGGTCGCCACCAGCAGGTTGGGGTCGTAGTTGCGGTTCGGGTGCGCCTGACTGCCGGCGTCGTCGACCTTGACCAGGTACATGCCCGGGCACGGCCCCTGCGGGATCGGGCAGTTGAGCGTCTCGGTGGACGGGACGAGGGCCTCGAAGGAGCCGTCCTGGCTGGTGGTTGACCGTGGTGAGCAGGCGCCAGTTGTTCTCGTCGTACGGCAGGTTGACGTTGGGCTTGGTGTCGACCCGGGCGTAGATGCCGACCGGGATGCCGCCGATCGGGCGCGGCTCGCCGTACCACGGGGAGTCCTGGTTGGTCTCGAAGTAGATGTCGTTGAACACCTGGCCGACCAGGCGGCCCGGCTCCTGGACGTCGCCGGCGTGCGTGTCGGCGTCGACCTGTCCGTTCGGGTCGTTGCGGAAGTTCGTCATCATGTAGAAGTCGGCGTTGGCGTTCTGGCCGTTCTGCAGCTCGATGAGGTGCTTGTCGCAGAGCGGACGGTGCGTGCTGGTGGCCTGGTCGCCCGTGTAGTAGTTGCTGCGCGGGGTCAGCGTCTGCTGGTCGATGGTGCTCTCGTCACCGACGCACGGCGGCGGCGGGATCTGCGGCGTGAAGTGGTTGCCGAGGTCGACGTTGACGTCGTCCTCCCGGACGATCCGGTAGATGCAGCCGCTTCCACCACCGGGCACGGATCCGTGGGGCTGGGAGACCTCGAGGTTGCCGTCGGCGAGCCGTCGTTGCACGCACGGCTGTCGTGGGTGTCCTTCGGCATCACCACGTGGGTGATGTAGTTGCCCGCCACCAGCGGCGCCGGGTCGGCGCCGTTGGCGCAGGCGTGGTCCCGAGGTTGTAGCCGCCGGGCAGTAGTCGGTGAAGGCGTAGCCGCCGTCGAAGGCGCCGTCCTTCGTCTGCTGACCGGTGAGCGGCACCTCGAGGCAGTTGGGGCTGATCTTCGCGGCGAACTGGTTGGTCACGTCGTTGCCCTGGAAGTCCTTGATCGGCGCGCAGCTCTGCGTGAACGAGTTCCCGTCCGCCTGCGGATCCTGGGCAGCGTTGGGCTGCTGCCAGGCGTCGGTGACGTACTCGTTCACGACGACGTCGTCGTTGGTGTCCGCGACGCCGTCAGGCCCGGGGGTCTCCAGCAGCACGGTCACGCCGGGGATGCCGGGCTCGTAGTCCTCGTGCGCCTGGAACCGGCGTCGAACTCGTTGCGCGTCGTGGCGAAATAGGTCATCCCGACGATCTGGCCGGGCGTGCCCGCCGGGTAGTCGCGCTTGCCGAAGTCGACCGTGGCGCGGTGCCCTCCAGCAGCAGCTGGTTGGTGAGCAGGCCGCCGCCCTGGTCGGTGGGCATGCAGGGGTTGGCCGGGTCGGCGGGTTGCCGGTGGTGTCGAGTGCGCAGGACGGGGTCACCGCGTCGGTGTGCTCGTCGTGGGCCGAGGGCCCGGGTCGGCGGTGAACCGGGCGAACCCCTGCTCGTTGATGATCCAGCGGCCGAGCGCGCCGCCCTCGGCGGTCGGGTACTCGTAGAAGCCGTTGGGGTCGGTGAAGGTGCTCTCCTTGATCGACCCGTCGCGCCAGCGCTGGTCCATGTCGGTGTTGGCGATCGGGGCGTCGGTGCCCTGGTCGAACTGCCCGTTGTTGTTCAGGTCCTTGTAGACCCGGCCGCCCAACCAGCCGAACCAGCGGGACACGCCGAAGCCGGCCTCGCCGTCGTCGCCCGTGTCGTCGAGGGAGACGGTTGGCCAGCCGGTGACCGTGATCGGCTTGAACCGCATGATGTAGGTCAGCTGTTCGTCCCAGATGCTCACGTTGTAGGTGCCGGCGGGGACGTTCTGGATGTCGATGTTCCCGTTGCCGTCGCCCTGGCCCACCCAGACGGTGGTGTCGCTGGACGCGTCGGTCAGCGCCACGTACGGGTTCTCGACCGGGGTGTTGTACGTCCCGGTGGTGTACGGCGCCCACTCGACCCAGTTCTTCGCCTGGCCGAGATCTCGCCCTGACCGTTCGAGGCGGGCGCGTGGGCCATCGCGGGGTGCAGACGAAGCCGAACCAGTACGCCGTCCGGCGGTCCGGCTGCTGCCCAGATGTTCTCGCCGGGCGCGCCGGTGCCGTCGCTGCCCTCCTCGACCGGCGTCATCAGGTTGAGCCCGCCGTCGATGGTGGTCGTCTGGACCCAGGTGCCGGGACCGGTCGTGAGCCGGTTCGGGGCATTCGGGTTCGGGTTGCAGTCGGAGTGTGCAGTCGGCGAAGTAGGTGGCCGGGCCGAGGTCCTTGATCTCGACGAAGCCGTCGGCCGCGGTCTGGCAGACGCCACCGCAGAGCGGCTTGTTGTTGTAGTCGACGGTGACCGCGCCGCCGGTCTGCTCCTTGAGGCCGACCCGGAAGCCCAGCCCGCCGGTGGCGGCCGACTCCTCCGCGTCGGGGGCGCCGTTGGTCCACGCGTTGTCCTCGAAGACGAAGATGCGCAGGTTGCCCAGCTTCAACGGGTGGGCGTCACTCTGCTCGGTCAGCGCGACGTCGTGGTGAGGGTCCCGCTGTTCGCCGCGTCGGCGGGCAGGTTCACGTAGAGGCCCCACATCTTGCGGTCGGGGGCGCGCACCGTGATCAGGTACCTGCCGTCCGGCAGGGTCACGGTCGGGGAGGCCTTGCTCCCGGTGGCGACGGTCGGGCTGTTGCTCTTGGTGCTCAGCGCCAGCTCGTCGCTCGGGAGCTTGGTGTTGTCGACCGACACGATGAAGGAGTAGGCGGGCAGGGTGTTGCCCGTCGCGAAGTCGGTGGCATTGACGGTGACCTGGCAGCCCGTACCGCAGGTGGCGGGGGCCGCCGCGACCGGCGCGGTGGTCTGGCTGACCAGCGGGACGAGCGCTGCCGCCACGAGGGCGAGCACCGCCACGAGGGCTCGGCGCCTCGTGGCGTTCCCGATCGTGCGTCGCGCTGCCGAAACTGCGCCATTGCCGCATGACTGCCTCCTGGAGAACGAGGTGCCGATGCGGGCACGCTAGGGCGGCAGGAGGGCAGCGGGTCCTTCTATGACAGGTCCGTCATCGCACTGTCATGTCACCGACGAGGCGGTGAGACCGACCGTCAGGCGCGGAAGGCTCAGCTCGAAGACCGCTCCCCCGGCCCGGGCCGTCGCAGGCCTTGACGTCGCCGCCCCACGCGCGCGCGGTGGCGCGCGCCATGGCCAGACCCAGTCCGCTTCCCATGGGGCCGTCGGGCGGGAGCCGGTGCCAGAAGCGCTCGAAGACGTGCGGCAGGTCGGTCTCGGCGATGCCCGGCCCGTCATCGGACACCCGGATCGTGCACCCGTCGGGTCGACTCACCCCGGCGATCTCGATGCGTCCGCCCTCGGAGGTGAAGTGGACGGCGTTCTCCACCAGCGCGTCGACCGCCACCCGAGCCACGCCGGGTCGGCCAGCACGACCCCGTCGCCGGAGCAGACGACCGACCAGTCGCGCGGCGCGCCGACGGACCAGTTGCGGCCCAGCTCACGGACGAAGCAGCTCAGCCGGATCCGCTCCGCCGGGAGGACCTCCCCGGCGTCGAGCTGGGCAAGGGCCAGGAGCCGGTGCGAGAGCACCGACATGCGGTCGAGCTGTCGCATCGCCACCTGGACGTCCTCGCGCACCTGCGGAGAGGCGATGTCGGGCTCGATCAGCTCGAGGTGTCCTCGGGCGATCGTGACCGGCGTACGGATGGCGTGCGAGGTCTGCCGGAAGAAGTTGCGTTCCCGGTCGAGCATGGCCGCCTGACGGTCGGCCATCTCCTGGAGCGCGTCCTGCGCCGCCGCACGACGGCGCGCGTGCCACACCATGGCGACGACGAGCGCCGGCATCAGGGGGATCTCCGCGAGCTCG
>CAVUHY010000020.1:0-34050 GCA_963741365.1 Candidatus Acidiferrales bacterium
CATTGCGCATTTCGTGCTCGTTGTTTTTCAATGTCTTTCTCCAAAAATTGTCCAACCGGGGCTCCTAGGTTGGACAAAAATGTTCACCATCCACCCTCAACCAGTTTCGTCATGGCTTCACGCGCCATCCATTGAGTTGGGGGCACCCGCCAGCACCATCGCCCAACCGCGCATGTCGTGATGTCACCCGCTTTGTGTCGGGTCGCCAAATCTCTTTGGCAGCGATTACCAAAAACTCGGCGTCAATCGTTTAGACAAGCTAACCCCACCGCCTTACGCAGGCGGCATGACATTCGATAACTCTGGCGCCGTGCAATTTACCCGTTGCAATCCTTGCCCTTGCTGGCGTTGTGGCGGCAAAATCGGAGTTTAGGGAAACGGTTGGGAGTCTCAAAACCGGCGCACCCGTAGATTTTTTTCAGTGCGAAGACTGCGGTCACGTTCATGCAGCGCAGCAGCGGTCTGCATAAATGGCCCGCATCCCCACAGCATTAATTGTTCTGCTCGGCATAGCGTTTCCGATTATCGGCATTCTCGTTCTTTTTTGGCATGGTCTATTTTAAGGACGGGCCGCGCTTCCTGACCCGCTGGAAGCGGCAGCAGAGCGCAAGCGGGCTTGAGTGAAAGCGAGGGCGTCAGTGGCCGTTTTCGGGATTATTAAATCGTTGGAGACTTAATTCCGGCCTGTCGCATGCGCTCTGACTATCGTGATAGCCGTGCGCAACCGATCAAATTCCAGTTTTTGCTGTGCTTTAAAATCGTCGTCTCCGGTCCCGCTGGATTGCGAATAATACTGGATGGCATCCGAAAATCCCCTGCTATCCCGGCGACGTTGATGCTAGCGGACGCTCTAGTAATGACATGACACAAACGTGTGAACTAGCTGCGGCGCTTTGCGCCTTGATGACTTGAGGAGGTTGTGTCAGGTCGCGGAAGACGCAAGCAGCGGTTGCGTGACTTCCTTTCTTTGGCCCGTAATGTCCTTTAGCGCTGCGGGCCTTTTCAGGAATGAAGCCAAGTGGACTTCATCGAAAGATATTTAGGTTTTTCGCCTGATCATGGCGATGGATCGTTTGAAGCTACGTTGCTGATAGCGCTGGTACGAAATTACCGGGATAGCGGTGCGCTTCTTCCGCAGACAACATGTGCGCAAGTAGTTAAACCACAACTGATTGACCGCGTGATGATGCCCGGGCCGTGTCGGCGCGTCACCGCTTTTTGGTTTTGCTCGCCGCTCGGCTTCGTTTTCGTGGCCCAGCGAGCCTCGCAAACTCTCGCCAACGTTCGGCGGCCTTCTGCAGCATTTGCTTCGCTGTCTTGTCGCGAAAAAGCTCCGCCAATTCCTTGGCGACCTGCGCTCGCTCGCGATAGAACTTGGGTTTTTGCATGGCTGCGAACCTTACGTTCGCTAGCTTGCCGTCGGCACTGTCAGGTGCCAACACCAAGTTGCCCTTAGCGTTAACGTCGGAGTTCAACGCCTATTGCAGCGCCGCAAACGCTGGCCGGTCTGGTGCGGATCGCCGAAGCGCGGCATGATGAGGGTCTGTGGGCTAGATGCCCGGGCCTCCGGGTCTTCGTTGGAGTGCGAAGGCCCGGGCCGACCAGTACGCAACACCACCATCATGCCTTCAAATGATTAAGCAGGCTTGAACGGCGGTTGATGATCGGGATGACCGTGCCACTGAACTCAGCGGCGAAGCTTGCCGCGATATTCGGATAAGCGAAGCACCAGCGAACGAAGTACCGATATCCTCATGGCGTCCGCGCCCGTGGTGAAATTTCAATACCGCGCGAGTGGTGGGCATCCGTTTCCGGAACCCGCCGAACGGCACCGGCGTTTCTACGATGTGCGGGAAATCCCGCTCGATGGCTCTCGTGTTTAACCAGTTAGGTATTATGTCCGGTGTCGAAAATACTTTAAGGGAGATGATGATGGGCATCGCGGGGCTGGGAGAAATCGCGGAGCGGCTGCGGAGAAATACGGTGCTGGTGCGGCCGCGGGGAAGCAAGGGTAACGGTTCGGGAGTGATCTGGTCACCGGACGGTTTAATTGTGACGAATGCTCATGTTGCTCGCGGCAAATACCTGGATGTCTGCTTGTGGGATGGCCGAGAGGTGCAAGCGGAAGTGACGGATCGCGATACACGCTGCGATCTGGCCGCGTTGCGTATCTCCGCGCCGAATTTGTCCGCAGCACAAGCAGCGGACTCCTCTTGCATTCGCGCCGGAGAGTTCGCGATTGCCGTGGGCAATCCGTTGGGATTTGTAGGCGCGATGACCACGGGTGTGATTTTCGGCGTTGGGCCAATCCAGGGACTCGGAAGACACAGTTGGGTGCGGTCGGATGTTCGGCTGGCTCCCGGCAATTCGGGCGGCCCGCTGGCTGACTTGCGCGGCCGCGTGATCGGTATCAATAGCATGGTTGCGGGACAAATGGCCCTGGCAGTCGCCAGCAACGAAGTGACGCGTTTTTTGCGCGGTGATCGAAAGAGCAATTGGCTGGGCGTAACGGTGATGCCGGTTCGGCTACCGAAAGCCAGCGGACACCGTTTCGGATTGGTGCTTGCCGCTGTGCAGCCGGGCAGCGCCGCCGCGAAGGCCTCGCTAATGCCTGGAGATATTCTCCTCGGAACGAGAGCAGCCGCGTTTGCTTCCGTTGACGACCTTGCAGGGCTTTTACATACACACAATGTTCAAGTGTTGGGACTGGAGTTTTTGCGCGGAGATTACCGGCGCGTAAGGAAAACTAACGTGCAACTGGCAGGGAAAGTGGCGGCGTGATTGGCGTCTTTCTGGTCGTATCTTCACCCCGCGCCAGACAAGGGCTGGAGTTACGCCTGGAACGATCGGACGTCGAAATTCTCGGCAGCGCTGCTGATGTGGAAACCGCTGCCGAGGAATTGCTGAAGAACGATCCGGACGTCGTGTTGATTGACATCGAAAATGATAATCGAGATGGCACGATGGAGTCACTCGAAGAAACTCGGCTGGCGCGAGAGACGCCTGTTGTCTTGCTGGTCCAGCACAGCTTATCGAACATCGTGCAACGTGCGGTACGAGCAGGAGTGAAGGGAATCTTGCCTTCGGAAGTGGAAACCGACGCGTTGCAGTTCGCGTTGCAGTCCGTCGCGAGAGGCCTGGTGGTGTTGTCACCAGAAGTGCCGGGCTCGCTGCGATCCGTGTCTGACCGTTTAAGCGAAACGGCAGAAGCAATCGAGCCGCTTACGCCGCGGGAGAAAGAAGTCCTGCAAAGAATGGCCAGCGGACTGGGAAACAAGGAAATTGCCGCGCACCTGGAGATCTCCGAACACACCGTGAAATTTCACGTCGCATCGATATTGGGAAAATTCGGAGCGGCCTCGCGCACCGAGGCTGTATCGATTGGCATGCGCCGGGGAGTGATCTTGTTGTGACTGGCTGTGCGCACAAAACGTGAAGCGGTGGAAACGTTTGAGGGGAAGGCTTTTGCCCGCAATGCAAAAATGGTTTAATGTAGGCGCGTGGCCAACCCTCACGATGAGCTTGAGGCGCTGAAGGCTCAGGTCGCCTCGTTGACTGCTCGTGTGTATCAACTGGAGCAGTCCAGCCCCGCAATTTCCAGTGAATTGCGGCCGGAAATTCCGCCAACACGGCCGGCAGAATTGGCTTCGCCGGCGCTACCTCCTCCGATCCAACCACCCAAGGGAACAATTCTGGCCCCGCCTTCCGTGCAAAAGCATGAGTCGACTTTCAAGCTCCCTGCACTGTCCGCTTCCGCACGAGGCAATACGAACATCGAGGAAAAGATTGGCCAGTATTGGCTGAACCGCATCGGGATTGTTGCGATTCTGATTGGCGTGTCCTACTTTTTGAAATACGCGTTTGAAAATAACTGGATAGGCCCCACAGGAAGAATCGCGATCGGACTAATGGCAGGCATGGGACTGATTTTGTGGAGCGAACGCTTCCGAGAAAAGGGATATGCCACATTCTCATACTCGTTAAAGGCGGTGGGCGTTGGAACGCTTTATCTTTCTTTATGGGGAGCTTATCAGGTCTATCGCCTGATTCCCTCGTCAGCCGCGTTTGTGGCGATGATTATTGTTACTGTCGCCACGGCAGCGCTGGCCTGGAGTCAGAACGCGGAAATCCTCGCCAGTTTTGCGCTGGTCGGCGGCTTTGCCACGCCTGCGCTTCTTTCGACGGGAGAAAATCACGAGGTCGTGCTTTTCACCTACGTCGCCGTGTTGGATATCGCCATTCTTGGGCTGGCGACGCTCAAGCCATGGCGCCGCCTTCTTTGGGGAAGTTTTGCAGGAACGGTGATCCTGTTCGTCGGCTGGTACGCGGCTTACTATACAAAATACCAGCGAGGCCTTACCGTTTTCTTTGCCGCCGTCTTTGCGGCTCTGTTTGGCGCAATTCCTCTCGTCGTGGGTCATGAAAAATCGGCTGAATCGAAGAGCGTTCCACTCACGTTCAGTTTACTTCCTTTGCTTAACGCCACGCTTTTCTTTCTGGCGCTTTATGCGATGTACGAACGGGAAACAGCCACGCTGACGTGGTTTGCTCTAGCATTAACCGCCGTCTATCTGGGGATTGCCAACGCTTACAGACAACGCCGAGACGTCCCCGACACCCAAGCCGTGCAACTGCTGCACATCGCAATCGCTGTCGCGTTCTTGACGATTGCCATCCCGTCCAAGCTGAATGCTCACTGGATTACCATTGGCTGGTTGGTGGAGTCAGCGGCGCTGTTGTGGGTCAGCGTAAAAACGAAAACAGATTTCTTGCGTTACCTGGCGGTGGCGACATTGATTCTGGGAATTGCCCGATTACTGTTTTTCGATAGCATGCGTGCGGAAACTCTTTTCTTTAACGCCCGCTTTGCGACGTACCTGGTCGCTATTGCCGTGCTGGGCGCCATCGCGCACTACGGGCGCAAATATGCAGCCGAAAAAGAAATGCCCTTCGTTTACCTGGCAGTGGTGTGTTTAAACCTGCTGACACTGGTCGCGCTGACGTGGGAAGCCTCGGACTATTTTGATCGGCAAATTTCGCCTGGACGCTACAACCCAACTCTTTTCCACGAGATCTTTGTTGCGCGCGGATTCACGTACTCTGCTATCTGGTTAATTTATGGCGCTGTGCTGATGGCCGTCGGCTTCTGGAAGCGATCGCCATTTGCGCGCTGGCAGGCCTTGATTCTCATCGCGTTTACAACCGCCAAAGTTTTTCTGTACGACGTGTCGGAACTGGGAGGCAGCTACCGCATCGTGAGCTTTATCGCGCTTGGTGCGGTCTTGCTAGCCATTTCGTTTGTATATCAGCGCGATTGGTTGAAGCTTTCAGCGCGCACGGCGGAAAAGCCGGCCCGGGAGAGCGGTTCATGAAACTGAGTATCGCAAACATGAGTTGGGGAATTCTGCTCGCCTTTTTGATTACCACCACCCCGCTCTCCTTTTTCAAATATGAAAGGCCGATTCATCCGGCGAATACGGCCGGCCAGCACTACTTTGTGGTGGACGAGACGATATGGGAGCACGCGCGGCCTGATCTCGACGACCTACGATTATATATAGCGGAAAGAGTAATTCCCTATGCGCTTACCATTGAGATGGGCAATCGGGAAACCGAGCAAAAACGTTTGCGCGTGTTGCAGCCTGGGTCCGTGGGTGGCAAGACGCAATTTCTACTCGATATGGCCGCCGCAGATGAGTACGACAGGATCCAGTTAACCCTGGAAACCAAAAATTTTGTCGCGCACGGACGGGCGGACGGCCAGGACGATCCGCACGGCAACCAGTGGGTCAACCTCGGCACGACGACAATTTACGATTTGACCGACGAAAAGCTGGGCCATAACAGTACGCTACAAATTCCACTATCTGCATACAGGTATTTGCGAGTCACCCTGGACGGAATCGTCAAGCCGTCCGAGGTGATGGAGGCGACCGCCGGCGCCACACGATCAGAAAAGGCTGTTTGGCGAGACGTTGCCAAGCTATCTGCAAGCGAGGAGCGGGGGCGCGACACCGTCCTTCGATTCGAGGTTCCGCCAAATGTTTCCGCCGAACGCGTGCTCTTCACCATGGAGGCCTCTCAGCCGAACTTTCTGCGTAGCCTCGAAATTCAAGACAGCAAGAAGCAAACCTTCTCAGCGGGCACAATCAGCCGAATCCACACGCAGCGGCGCGGCCAGAAAATCGATGTCGATAATTTGTCGCTGGCGACAAGCGTAGCCGGGCCGGGAACATATCGCCTGGTGATTCACAACGGAGACGACGCTCCCCTGAAGATTTCCGATGCCCGGCTCCAACAGTACGAGCGACGCATTTATTTCGATGCGGAATTCGGGGCAACAGCGCAACTTTATTACGGCGACGAAAGACTGACTTCGCCGGTCTATGACTATCACAAACTCTTTCAGAAAGATGCAAACGCCACTCCACTGACGCTCGGTGCCGAGACGATGAATGTGTCGTACACTGGCCGCCCGGATGACCGGCCCTGGTCGGAGCGTCATCCGGCTGTTTTGTGGGCGGCGATTATTGCTGTGGTGCTGTTGTTGGGAGGGATTGCCTTCCGATCGGTGAAATCTGCAACGTCTTAGTGCCGTCGAAGCGCTGGGGTGAGGTCGCACTTGCAGATGCTCGCACGATTTTCATTCCAGCCGCCGGAATGATAGATTTATGAAATATGCGGACATTGGATCAAACCACGCAGGAAGTTCTTGAGCTTGCGACCAAGCATTTTAAGGTTACCGAAGGCTCACTCCACGCCGATGACGATTTCTATAAGAAGCTAGGGATCGACAGCCTGCAGGCTCTGGACATGCTCTCGCGCCTGGAGAATCATTTTCAGATTGAACTGCCGGACTACGAAGTTCAGGGCGTGAGTGATTTCAAGACGCTTGCGGAGCGTATACAAGCTCGCCTGTGATGCTGGATCTACGAAAATTCTCATCCATTGGGGAATCTCTGCGCGCAGCGCTCGAGACTTTTTCTCTCGAAGTGTGTCTGATTGAATCCGATCGCGGCGAAGAGAAGCAGCGATTGACGTACCGCGATTTCAAGGAACGCGCGCTGCCGGTGGCAAAGGGTTTGCAGGATTTGGGACTCACCGCGGGCGATCGCGTTTCCATCATCTTGACCAATCAATCGAAGTGGCTGATTTCCGCCTACGCGCTTTTCTATTGTGGCGGAGTGATGGTGCCGCTGGATTTCAAGCTCAAGCCGGAAGAGCACTGGGCTTTGCTGAAACATTCTTCGGCGAGCGTGCTGATTACGGAGTACGGGATTTGGCGGCAATTGAGCAGCTCATCCGCAGGCGGCGAAGCTCCAAACGTAAAGACGGTCATCGTAACCGAAACGCCCAGCGGTGCGGACTTATTTGGTGCGCAACGCTGGGAAAATGTGAAGGGCAGCGGCGATTCTGTATTCGTTGCCAGGAAACGGGAAGACCTCGCCAGCATCATATATTCTTCCGGGACCGGTGGAAACCCGAAGGGCTGCATGCTGACCCACGAAAATTATCTCGAACAATGCACTGCGCTCACGGCCTGGTATCCGTTCTGGCCGGGCGTGCGCTATCTGAGCATACTGCCCACGAACCATTCCATCGATTTCATGGTGGGATTTTTCGGGCCATTCGTGTGCGGGGCCACAGTCGTTCATCTGCGCACTCTGCGTCCGGAATACGTGCGCGAGGCCTTCGCGAAATATCAGATTACGTATACCACGTTGGTGCCGCTGGTGCTAAAAAATCTGCAAAAGGGATTGCAGGCGCGATTTGACGAGTTGTCTCCTTGGGACCGCCGCGCGTTCGAGTTTTTGCGAAAGATCAATATTGCCTTGACGAAGAAGCGGCCTCGACCGGCACTGAGCCGAAAACTCCTGAAACAAGTGCATGAAGGATTCGGCGGGAAGCTCGAAGCGATTATCGTCGGAGGCGCTTTTTCGGAACCGCAAACGTTGCAATTTTTTTATGATTTGGGAATTCCTGTCGTGAATGCCTATGGATTGACGGAAGGCGGAACAGGCGTGACCGTCAACGATCTGAAGCCCTTCCGCGCGGATACGGTGGGGAAGCCGTTGCCGGGAATCGAGGTGCGGATTGCGGCGCCGGATACGGACGGAATAGGAGAGGTCGCCGTCCACGGGAAAACGGTCATGATGGGATACCTGAACGATCCGGAATTGACCGCTGAAACGATCGTCGATGGCTGGTTGATGACCGGCGATATGGGCCGGTTCGATCGCATGGGCCATTTGCAGTTGTTCGGCCGCAAGAAAAACATGATCGTCACGGAAGAGGGGAAAAACGTTTATGCCGAAGACGTGGAAAGCGCGTTCGAAGGATTGCAGGTGAAGGAATTCTGCGTGTTCGCGGCAAACTACATCTGGCCGCAACGCACTATGGTGGCGGAGAAGTTGGTGCTGATCATTCATCTGGAATCCGGACAGGAATTTGCCGGCGACCTTAAAAATGAAATTGTGGCGCGGAACAACCAGCTGACGAATTACAAGCGCGTGCACGGCATTGTTGTCTACCAGGAAGATTTTCCGTTGACGGCTTCTTTGAAGGTGATTCGTAAGGTCCTGGCGCAGCGTTTGGGAAGCTTGGAACGAGAAAGAGTGGTCCTCCCGATTTGAGCCGGGAGAGAGTAGAATGCCGCATCCGAGTTGACGGTGAGAGAAACATTCCTGGCCATTGTGAATCCTGCCGCGGGAGGCGGGCGAGCGGCGAAGTTTGCCGGTGAAGCACTCGCGCGCCTGAAGGACATGGGATTGCGGGTGGACGTAATCGCATCGACCAGCGCCGGACATGTCTCGCAGCTGGCGGCCGAGGCCTATAAGCAAGGCTATCGAAGATTTCTAGCGGTGGGAGGAGACGGTACCGCGCACGAAGTAATAAACGGCTCCTATCACGGTGATAATGCGAATGAGCGCATCGAACTTGGGTTTCTGCCCATGGGCACAGGCAATTCCTTCCTGCGCGATTTCACAACCAGCGATGCGGCAGAGCACTCAATCGAGGCGCTGATTGCCAGGCGAAGGCGCCGCGTGGATTTGTTGCGACTGACGCACGCCGGCGGAACCATTCATTCGTTTAATGTTCTAAGCGTGGGATTCACGGCTGATGTCGGGGCATTGACGAATCGGATGTTTAAGCCATTCGGCCACCTGGGATATCTGCTTGGCGTTTTTGTGGGCGTAGTGCAGTTGAAACGACGGGCCTTTAAAATGCGCTGCGACGAAGATGCCAACTGGGACGAGCGCCGTTGCCTTTTTTTGACATTCAACAACAGTAAGTTCACCGGCGGAACGATGATGATCGCGCCCGAAGCGGACCCCTGCAGTGGCTGGATCGAATACGTGCGTTGGGGACCGATCAGCCGGCTGGGACTGATCAAGATGTTGCCGCGTTTGTACGACGGGACGCACACGAAGCATGAATTGGCCGAAACGCGGCGCGTGAAGCGAGTGGAATTTGCGTTCGAAGGGCCAGTGGACGTGATGATTGACGGCGAAATTGTATCGGTGGATTGCCGGTTGCTGGAAGTCTTGCCGGGCGCCATGGACGTCTACGTATGAACAGAACGTGGGAAATATTCCGCAGCATATTGCTTTGGATCGTGAGTTGGTTGCATTTCCTGATCGCGGTTCCCATTTTGATTGCCCTTGCCGTAGTGCTGGACCCGCGAAAACACGATTGGCTGCAACGTGGCCTGTGCAAGCGTATCGCTTTTTTTTCGGGCGCAACCGTGGTACCCAAAATGGCGCCGGGGTTTGACCCTTATCGCACCTGCATCTTCATGGTGAACCACGTAAACCTATTCGATCCGTTTATGTTGTATTGCGCCATTCCGCAGCTGGTACGCGGCTGGGAACTGGAATCACACTTCAGAATTCCCATTTACGGATGGCTGATGAAGCGGTTTGGGAATGTGCCTGTGCCCGTTGGACGCAGTCCGAAAGATTTGAAGAAATTGTGGAGGCTTACGCAAGAGGCGATCGACGGCGGAACCAGCTTGATTATCTTTCCAGAGGCGAAACGCACGCGGGATGGCAAGCTTAATCCGTTCGAAGATGGCGGCTTCCGATTGGCGATGCAGCTAGGAGTGCCAATCGTGCCGGTTACCCTAGACGGTTCGATTCGCCATTTGCGCACGGAAGAATGGATTCTGCGGCCTGCGACAATTGCCGTCTGGATGCATGACACCATCGAAACTGAAGGAATGAAGAAAGAAGATGTCCAGGCATTGAAAGAACGCGTGCGACTCGCGATTGAAGGGCCACTTGAACCGAAAGATAGCGATGTGGCTTCTGCACAGGTCGGCGTGCAGAAATAACTACAAGCTGAGCTTTACACCCGGGAGAATGCGTCCGGCGCGGGTTTCCTGCCACGTAAACACGATGCGATGTATGACGGTGATTGTGGAAATGACCGCGATCACCCACAATACCGGCCCCATGCGATTGAAAATGCCGCCGATAATCAGCAGCACGAGCCGTTCGGGACGCTCCATGAAGCCAACCTTACAAAGTGGAATCAGCGATTCCGCTCGGGCCCGCGCGTAGCTGACCATGACCGACCCGGCAGTGGCGACAGCCGCAAGAATCACGTATGGCGTGCGGCCGCTGACGGAATAGTAGACTAGCAAGCCCATATAGAGCGCCATATCCGCGTAACGATCCAGCGTTGAATCGTAAAACGCGCCAAACGCGGTGACGCGATTCTGCCGGCGCGCCACTTGCCCATCCAGCATGTCCAGGAAACCCGCGAAGAAGATGAGCATTGCGCCGGTGCGGAAATTGCCCACGGCAAAACTGGCGGCCGCGCCAAAATTAACGACCAGGCCAAAGAACGTGAGCAGGTTAGGATTGATTCCGGTCGCAGCAAGAGCCGCAACGATGCGATCGAGCAGCCATTTTCCGCCGTTACCTATAGCGCCTGTGAAAGTTCCCATTGTTTTTACAACCCGTCATGATACTGCAATCAGAGAGCTTATCCAAATGCAAGCAACTACGCGGCCGCTCGCTTCAGTGAAGTCGTGATTCTGGTAATCACTTGCCGGTTTCGCGCTTCGATAAAAAGATTACAATGCTTTTACAACTTATTTGCAGTTCCGCTTGACGGCGACGTTTGCGAATTCGTAGATTTCTCGGACTGGGGGAACCATGAAATCGAGCCAATCGGCACGACGAGAATTCTTGTGGTCCATGGGAAGCACTGCTGGTGCGGCCTGGCTGGCTGCGAATATGCCTGCGATTGCCGCGGCCGCCCAGCACGCTCACGAAGCAGCGAGCGCCAAACAAGCGGTCGGTTTCGAGATATTAACCGCGGAGCAGGCCAAAGAAGTTGCGGCCATCGCGGCACGCATTATTCCCACGGACGAAGATCCGGGAGCGACCGAAGCAGGCGTGGTCTTTTTTATCGATCGAGCGCTGAAGACATTTGCAAAAGAGGACCGCGCCACCTACAAAATAGGCTTGGAACAAGTAAACCAACTGACCGCCAAGATGGTCCCCGAAGTAACGCGATTTTCTTCGGCAACCCTGTCGCAGCAAGATCAGATCATTGAAGCGCTTTCGAAAACCCAGAAGGCGGGCGGTTGGGGACGACGAAGAATGATGGGCGATCCTGTGGACTTCTTCCCGGTGATCTGGGGACACACGCTGATGGGATTCCTGGTGATCCGGAAGGCGGCGGAAATCGCGATTATGCGGGATGGAAAGTGATTGGACGCGACCCCGCACATATCTTCTCTCCTCCGTTTGGCGAGTACGACAAAGATTATCCTGGTTGGCAAGTCGCTAATTCGGCAGAAACGAAAAAGAAATGACACAGCCAAAAGTGAGCTACAAGACGAGCGACGAAGTTGATTTTGTGATTATCGGTTCCGGAGCCGCAGGTGGAGTGCTGGCTAAGGAACTTTCAACGAACGGATTCAGCGTGGTGGTTCTGGAGCAGGGACCGTACCTGACCGAAAACGATTTCACGCATGATGAAATCAAAATTTTTAACCAGCACCTGATCACCAACGATCCTAAGACGCAACCGAGTACATTCCGCGCAACTCCGCAGGAAAAAGCGGTGCGACAGCCGGCGCTGTTGTATGGCCGTTGTGTCGGAGGCAGCAGCGTGCACTTCACTGCAAATTACTGGCGTTTCCACGAAGTCGATTTCAAGGAACGAAGCAAAATTGGCGAGCTTCCTGGGACGGGGTTTACGGATTGGCCGATCAGCTACGCGGACCTGGAGCCTTACTACACAAAAGTGGAATGGGAAGTGGGCGTCTCCGGGTTGGCGGGAGCGAGTCCGTTCGATCCGCCACGCTCAAAACCTTACCCGATGCCCCCGCTGCCCGTGAAAAGCTCCGGCGTATTGTTTGAGAGGGGCACGCGCAAATTGGGTTACCACCCATTTCCCGCGCCGATGGCGATTCTTTCGCAGCCGCGGCCGGGACGAAGCGCTTGCGTGGCATGCGGATTCTGCCTGGGTTTCGGTTGTGAAGTTGGCGCCAAGTCTTCGTCGCTGGCGTCCGTGGTGCGCATGGCGGAAAAAACAGGCCGGTGCGAAATCCGGGCGAACTCCTACGTGCACAAAATTGAAGTCGATAAGAACGGCCGGGCCACAGGTGCGGTCTATTTTGATGCGAAGCGCAACACTCACCTGCAAAAGGCGAAAGCGGTGGTCATCAGCGCGAACGGAGCGGAGACGCCGCGCTTGCTGTTGCTTTCTGCCTCCAGTCAGTTTCCGAACGGCCTAGCGAATTCGAGCGGTCTTGTCGGAAAATATCTGATGCCCAACACGGCTGCGGTGGCCGTCGGCGTTTTTGATGAACCGCTGAACGATTACAAAGGTTACGCGGTAAGCCGCGTCATCCATGATTTTTACGAAATGGATATGGGAAAAATGGGCTTTTATGGAGGCTCGGGATTTGACGCGCGCTTCGATTTCACTCCTATTGCATTTGGAGCGAATGGATTGCCGCCCGGAACCCAACGTTGGGGTGCCCCATTCAAGAAAGCTCTAAAGGACAATTTCGTGCGTACCATGGAGATTTTCGGCCACGGAACTTCGCTGCCCGTCGAATCAAACAGCTTTTCGTTGGATCCCGAACTCAAAGACGCCTGGGGCTTGCCGGCCTTGCGCGCAACCTATAGCGATTCAACCAACGATATTAAGTTCATGGAGTGGATGAGAGATCGGGCCTTAGAAATTCTGGATGCCTCGGGCGCAAAAACAAAGTGGAGCATGCCCATCGATTCCAGCAAATTCTTCTACCATTTGCTGGGCACGTGTCGGATGGGAAATGATCCGAAGACCTCTGTCATCAATGCCGATCATCGCACACACGACGTGCCCAATCTGTTTTTGTGCGATGGCAGCAGCTTGGTCACGTCCGGGCGTGGCCAACCGACCATGACGATTGCCGCCCTCGCCTATCGCGCGAGCGATCGTATCAGTGCGCTAGCCAAGCGCGGCGAATTAGGCCAAAGCTAAACAAGCTCGCACCCACGACGTTGAAAAATACACTCGAGCATTATTTAGGGAGAACTCATGAGAGCGAAAGTGTCGCTGACGACCTACTTTGCGGTGATTCTTGGAGTTTGCATCCTGCCGGGATCGACTGCGCGGATGAAAAGCCAGAGCGATTCGGCGAGGCCTGACTCCGGACAACCACTGACCGCTGCACAAAAATTCAAGAATATCCAGGTCTTGAAAGGAATTCCCGCCGACCAACTGGTTCCCTCAATGCAGTTCATCGCCGCCTCGCTTGGTGTCGAATGCGACTTTTGCCACGTAGAGCACGCAATGGATAAGGACGACAAGAAAGAAAAGAAAACAGCGCGTGCGATGATCTCCATGATGATGGATATCAATGAATACAACTTTGAAAATAAGCGCGAGGTTACCTGCTACACCTGTCACCGAGGCACCGCTCATCCGGTGGCGACACCCATCCTGCCCGCCGAAAGCCAACCGGCGACGAAGATGCACGAGCAAGCAGGAGACACAGCGCCGTCCTTACCGATGGCACAGGCGATTCTTGGAAAGTATCTAGCCGCTGTCGGTGGTGCCGATGCTCTGCGGAAAATCAAAACACGAGTGCAAAAGGGAACGATCGATGCACTCGGAAACAAATATCCCATCGAAATCTATTCCATCGGGCCGGATAAACGCGTTTCCATTTCACATCCTTCCTCAGGCGAGAGCGTTACTGCTTACAACGGAGAGGTGGGCTGGCTCTTGATGCCACACGGCTTTCATCAGATGACTGCCGCTGAGCAGGAAGCCGCGAGCATTGACGCCCAATTATATTTTCCGGCGCGATTACCGGAGATGTATCAGGAATTTCGCGTGAGCCCGGGAGAGACGATTGAAAGTCGGGCTACCTATCTGGTGAGGGCCAACGGCAAGAATCTGCCCACGATGCGGCTCTGTTTTGATCAGGAGACCGGGTTGTTGCTGCGCGCGATCCGTTATGCGGAAACTCCGCTCGGCGACAATCCGACGGAAATCGATTATGCGGATTATCGCGACATCGATGGAGTGAAGATTCCCTATCGTTGGGCACTGGTGCGGCCGAACGGAAGATTCACAATCCAGGTGGATGCCGTCAAACAAAACATTCCGGTTGACGAAAAGCTTTTCGTTTTGCCGAGTCGCCCGGGACCCTAACTATCGTTGGGTCCTTGTCAGCTAGAATCGGAAAATAAGACCGCCGACGAAATTTCCACGATTCAGATAGTTGGAAACTTTGGCGTTGTAGCACCCATAGAATGGGTCGCAGTACGTTGCGTTCGAAGAGCTCCCGTAGGTTGGCATAAACCGCGCATCCCCGCGAAAACCAAAGTGCCGGTTGACGTAATATTTCACTCCCCCCCCCAAGCTGTACGCGAACTCGGTGCGATTGGGCGTGCCATTGGCATTCGAATCATGCGTGAATCCCACGCTGGCGGCAACATAAGGCCGCAGCCGGTGCTCGCTGTTGCGCAGCATATACAGTCCTCCGAATTGGTATTGATCGACGTCGGAGTTGTAGGCCTTGAAGTATTCACCGGTTAGCGCGTTCCTGGCGCTGTAGGAAGTGCTATTGCGGTCCCACATAAATTCCAGTTGAGCGTTTTCCGTAAGATTGAATCCCAAAAAAGTTCCGTAGGACAGAGCATCATTCACGCGGAGCCGGTTAACGGGCACGGTGAGGTCACTGGTGCTGGCAAAAACGCTTATGGGATAAGAACCCGAGGTTTCGTAACCGACAAATGGCGAAACTTCAAACCGCCCTTGGGCTCGGGCAGAAACGGATGTGAATAAGAGCAGGAGAATGCCGAGAAACCACATCGAACGGATTGTCATGAACACGAACCTCCATGGTCTGATGAAATTTGTTTGCGGCGTTGTCCATTTCCAGTGCACTGATTGCGTCGCAACGCTTTTCGCTCCGCATTGAAATATGTTAGAAGCGCACTTCAAGCTGTTCCGTAGAGTTAAACCCGGAAAGCGGCAAAAGGTTTCCGGTAATTCAAAGCGTTCTTGAGCAGTTTAGATGGCGGTGCCAGTGTATGACGGTATGCTGCAGCGGCGAATCGTTATCTGCCAGAATCTAAAGCGGTTAATGTCGATTTCTCAGGGATTTGCGCTTCATTCTTTCTTGGCCGGCGCGGGCGCTTCCGAAATGCTGTCATCGACCGGTTTTGGCTTCTTGTCCTCATTGGTGTGCCAATTCGCTGCGACTGCACACGAAATCGGTCGGGCGAATTCCCTTCTGAATGGTTGCGCCGCGAGTTAGCGTCCACGGCGGCCAGGCCAAACCGTTCTCGGATGTGGGAAGAGCGTCGACCGAAATGCACAGGATGCAGAAGGGAACGGGATTTTGCCTGCAGCTCCAGATGACCGCGCAGGTGTCCCTCGATCATTCCCTGGTTGAGCAGCCCGGTGCCATTGTCCAGGTACCCAAAGGCCGCCAATTTTTTCGTCCGCCGATTTGTGACCTTCGGCAGGGATCCCTCGAATGCTTCGATTGCGTCCTGTATGAAGCCGCGTACATCGCGAAACGGGACGGTATGGAGTTTCACGATCACGAAACCCCCATTTTTCGCGCGTAAAGACATACGATTGTTCTTCGCCGTTCGCGCATCACTTCCATCATCGGGAGCTTTTCCCGAGCAGAAGATTATTTTCATCATTCGAGTGTTCCAGGAATTCCCTGTCGCATCGGCGTCCCAAGATGTCTAGGCGAAGGTGCCCCGTTACTCGCTCCGCCCTTCGTTCCAATAGATAATTTTTCCGGCACTGTCGACGGCACGGATGCCGCTGGGCAGCGAGTCCAGTATGAAGCAATATATGTTTGGATCCACTTGTGTCATGGCGCGAGCGTTTAGCAGACATACAGCAAGCAATTAGGCAACCGAGATGCCATTTGTATGGCAGGGCGCTAATCACTGAGATTTTCGAAGCATTTGGCAGCCTAGGGACGCTTGCGAGTTTCAGAATTGCTCCGCTGTCCTGATTTGGAACGCATCTTTCACAACTAAGAGTGAGGGCGAGCTTCCCGCGGCGGAGGACCACCGCTAAGTCCTGGTGCCTTATTGCCTTCACGGCTGCCATCCGGTGAACGCCAATTTTCGCGCTCCTGCGGTTGAGAAGTAGAACCAAAACGATTATGCTCGCAGGCGAGAAGTGTGGAGTAACGGTCATCCCCGGTGTTTCACCAACAGAAAATCTGAGCAATTTGTCCGTCCTGATTTTTCTTGCGATAGAGGAGAAAACGATGCAATTCGTGAAGATCACGGTGCGAGCGGAGCTTGTCGGGCTTTTTCTGGCGATGTGCCTGTTCTCTGGGTCTCGTACCAACGCGCAGAAGGGCATTTCCGAAGCGAAAGCCCCCTACATGGATCCCACGCTGCCCATCGACGTGCGCGTCGACGATTTAGTTTCTCGCATGACGCTGGAAGAAAAAGCCTCACAGTTGGTGAACCAGGCTCGCGCGATTCCTCGACTGAATGTTCCTGAGTACGACTACTGGAGCGAAGGATTGCATGGCGTCGCGAACGAAGGCATAGCTACGGTGTTCCCGCAGGCCATCGCACTCGGCGCTACATGGGACGTGCCATTGCTCCACAACGTGGCCACCGTCATCGGCATCGAGGCACGGGCCAAGCATCATGAAGCGGTGCGCCAGGGGCGCCGCAATATTTTCGAAGGGCTCACGTTCTGGTCGCCCAATATCAATATCTTCCGCGATCCGCGGTGGGGACGTGGCCAGGAAACCTACGGCGAGGATCCATTTCTAACCGGACGCATGGGCGTCGCCTTTGTAACCGGACTGCAAGGCGACGACCCGAAGTATTTGCGCGTGATTTCCACTCCAAAGCACTTTGCGGTGCACAGCGGGCCGGAATCGACGCGTCACAAGGCCGACGTCAAGATTTCCAAGCACGATGAAGAAGATACTTACCTTCCGGCGTTCCGCTCCACCATCGTGGAAGGTCACGCCGCCTCGATCATGTGCGCTTACAACAGCGTAAATGGCGAGCCGGCCTGCGCCAGCACTTTTCTCCTCGAAGATCAACTGCGTGGCGCGTGGCGCTTCAATGGTTTCGTCGTTTCCGACTGCGGAGCTGTCCTGGACATCTGGTCGGGCCATCAGTTCACTAAAACTAAGGAAGAAGCCGCGGCCATTTCTCTGAAGCGCGGCATGGACAACGAGTGCGTCGACTTCACCCACAAGGTTCCTGACAACTCAGACTACGTGAAATATATCGACGCGGTAAAGAAAGGGTATCTCATGGAAAAGGAAATCGACATCGCGCTGCGCCGCTTGTTCCGCGCGCGCTTCCTGCTGGGCATGTTCGATCCTCCGGAAATGGTTCCCTACGCGCAGATTCCTATTTCTGAAAATGACACGGAAGAGCATCGCCAGCTGGCCTTAAAAACTTCGCGCGAAACCATGGTCTTGTTAAAGAATGACGGGATTCTTCCGCTGAACAACGCCCCAAAGACCATCGCCGTCATTGGACCACTTGCGGATAACAAGCGCGTGCTGGAAGGGAATTACAATGGCACTCCTTCGCGCGCAACCTCGGCCCTTGAAGGCATCAAGAAACAATTCGCCAGCTCGGAGGTGACATTTACCCCGGGTACCCGCTTCCTTCGCGCAGCCAAGCCGGTACCGACGGCGCTATTCACTACTCCCGACGGGCAGCCCGGCCTGCAAGCCGAATATTTCAAGAACAAGGAATTGTCCGGGCCACCCATCGTCAAGCGCACCGACAAGAACATTGAATTTAATTTTATCGCGTCGCCCATTCCTGGATTTTCCACCGGAGCCTTCGCCGCCGAGAATTTCTCCGCCCGCTGGACCGGCTTCTTTACACCCACCGAATCCGGTACGTATCAGCTTGGTATGCGCGCCGACGACGGTTTCCGGCTCTGGATCGACGGCAAGCTCGTTGTGGAAGACTGGACAACCCACGGCATCAGCACGAAGACCGCGGACATAAAACTGGAAAAAGGCCACAAGTATGGCCTCAAGGCGGAATATTTTCAGGAGACGGGGGACGCCATAGCGCAAATGGTGTGGACCACGGAGTTGATGGCGAAGCCCCTCGACGATGCTGTCGCTGCTGCGAAAAAAGCCGACGTCGTCATTGCGGTCGTCGGTATCACCTCCGACCTCGAAGGCGAAGAAATGAATGTACAGATCGAGGGTTTCCAGGGGGGCGATCGTACCAGCCTCGATTTGCCCAAAGAAGAAGAACAATTGCTCGAGGCCGTGAAAGCAACTGGCAAACCGCTGATCGTCGTCTTGATGAACGGCAGCGCGCTCTCTGTGAATTGGGCCGATAAGAATGCCAACGCCATCCTCGAAGCGTGGTATTCCGGTGAAGAAGGCGGCACCGCCATAGCAGACACTCTGGCAGGCGTAAATAATCCGGCAGGCCGTTTGCCGCTGACATTCTATACGGGCGCGTCGGAACTTCCTCCTTTCGAAGAGTATTCGATGGCCAACCGCACATATCGCTATTTCACCGGCAAGCCGCTCTATCCGTTCGGGTATGGACTGAGCTACTCCAAATTCGAATACAGCAACTTGAAAGTGTCAGCTCGCCAGGTGCAGGCGGGCGATTCGGTGCGCGTGGATGCCGACGTAAAAAATAATAGCCAGCGCGATGGCGACGAAGTGGTGGAAATTTACCTTACATTCCCTAAAGTTGCCGGCGCTCCGTTGCGGGCATTGCGCGGCTTTAGCCGCGCACACATTAACGCGGGAGAAACGGCGCACGTGCGCTTGAACCTCAACAAGCGCGACCTCAGCATGGTCGACGAAAATGGTAATCGCTTCATAGCGCCCGGCTCCTATACGCTGTCGATTGGCGGCGGCCAGCCCGGCACATCGGCGGCCGGAGCCGAAGCCGCATTCACCATCAGCGGCGGAAAATTGGATCTCCCGGAATAGGGCACTCGCCCAGCCAACGCGGCTCGTGATCAAGCGGTCGCGCGACGATGCGCTTTTTCCCAGCGGTCGCGTATTTCCGCCAGGAACGTTTCCTTGTCCTTGCGTATCAGCCGCACCAGCGTTTCATTCTCCGTTTCCACGTGCCCTGCGGCCCACAGCACCATTTCCGTCAGCACCGGCGCCAGGTCGATACCCTTCGCCGTCAGCCGGTAAATCACTTTTCGTCCGTCGCGTGGATCGTGGTGCGTGGAGATGATTCCGTGCGCCTGCAAAGTCTTCAGCCGGTCTGCCAGAATATTTGTGGCGATTTTTTCGTAGGAGGTCAGGAATTCCTTGTAGCTCTGGAATCCCCGCAGCATCATGTCTCGAATGATCAACAGCGACCAGCGATCTCCCAGAATTTCCACGGAAGCGTTCAGGGGACACCTTGAACGCAGTAGGCGACTCGCGGTTTTCCTGGTCACAATTCCAGTGTAATTTTTTTACTTGCAAAATGCAAGGGATATCGGGCAAACTTTTTTCTGCCCGCTCACTTCAAAAAAAGCCGCGCTCCCACCTGGTTAAAGTGCGAGGCTGGAGACGAAAAATGGACACTCCTGGAACTGCAAAATCGCAATCATTCCGCCTTGAACAGCCTCGAATTGAAAATGCAGAGCCACGGCTTATTGCGGGACTGCAAGAACGATTTACCGCACAAACACGCCAACATGACATTCCCTTGTTGTGGACGCGTTTCATTCCACATATTGGCAAAGTGCCCGGCCAAGTCGCGCAAGTCGCCTATGGAGTCTGTTCCCACCTTGTTTCGCAGCCTTTCAGCTTCGAGTATTTGGCGGGCGTTGAAGTATCCACCGGCTCCGCATGGCCTCAAGGATTCAGCCAGACCACGTTGCCTCCATCACTTTACGCAATTTTTCGCCATCGCGAACATGTCTCGCAACTTCCGGTCACCCTCGATGCCATCCACCAGAAGTGGCTACCCGATTCCCTGTACAAACCGGCCCACGGCGCGCCAGCCCAGCCCTATCTGATTGAGCGCTATGGTGAGGGTTTTAACCCTGCGACGGGAATGGGGGACATCGAAATTTGGATTCCCGTGGAACGGAAAATATGAGACTTTTGCGAAGCGAAGGTGACAGTGTTGGCTTCAGAATATGGAGCGCAGAGATCGGTACCTACCAAAGGGGGAGGCAATGAGTGGAGTACGAGTACTAATTGGCACACACAAGGGCGCGTTCGTTCTAACTTCGGATGACAAGCGCAAGCAGTGGAACGTTTCTGGCCCGCACTTTGCCGGCTGGGAGATTTATCACATGAAAGGTTCGCCCGCCGATCCCAATCGCATCTATGCTTCGCAATGCAGCGGATGGTTTGGGCAGCTGATTCAGCGCTCGAACGACGGCGGCAAAACCTGGGAGCCGGTCGGTAATAAATTCGAATACGACGGCAAGCCGGGCACGCACCAGTGGTACGACGGCACGCAACATCCGTGGGAATTCAAACGTGTCTGGCATCTTGAGCCTTCACTGACCGATCCTGACACGGTTTACGCGGGCGTGGAAGACGCCGCGATGTTTCGAACCACGGATGGCGGCAAGACTTGGCAGGAGCTTCCTTCGCTGCGAGCCGCGAAAGGCCATTTGTGGCAGCCAGGCGCGGGCGGCATGGGGCTGCACACCATTTTGCTCGACCCCAAAAATCCCAAACGTATTTTTGTCGCGATCTCCGCTGCCGGCGCTTTCCGCACCGATGACGGCGGCGAGACCTGGCGCCCGATCAACCAAGGTCTGAAATCGCCGCACGAGCTTCCCGATCCGACAGCCGAAGTGGGACACTGCGTTCACCGCATTGCCATGCACCCTTCGCGCCCGAATGTGCTCTTCATGCAGAAGCATTGGGACGTGATGCGCACGGATAATTCGGGGGAGAGTTGGCGTGAAGTCAGCGGCAACCTGCCCACGGATTTTGGTTTCCCCATCGACGTGCACGCCCACGAACCGGAAACGATTTATGTGGTGCCTATCAAGAGCGATTCGGAGCACTATCCACCCGAAGGCAAACTTCGCGTCTACCGCTCGCGCACCGGTGGAGACGAAT
The DNA here is from genome assembly GCA_963741365.1 of Candidatus Acidiferrales bacterium. Lineage (GTDB taxonomy): Bacteria > Acidobacteriota > Terriglobia > Acidiferrales > UBA7541 > Acidiferrum. The sequence continues at coordinate 21,548 of CAVUHY010000020.1, forward strand.
GGGAGGCGCTTACCAACGGCCTGCCGCAGAAGGATTGCTACGTGAATATTTTGCGCGATGCCATGGCTGTCGATTCGCTCGATTCCTGCGGCATCTATTTTGGAACCACCGGCGGCCAGGTTTACGGCTCGTCAAACGCGGGAGACACGTGGGAACCGATCGTGCGCGACCTGCCGGCGGTATTATCCGTGGAGGTTCAGACACTGCAATGATTCGCGTTGTTCTACCGGCTCATCTACGCTCGCTGGCGAAAGTCAGCGGCGAGGTGACGTTCGAACTCGAGGGCCAGCCCACGATGCTCGCGGTACTCGACGCGATCGAGGCGCGCTATCCCGTGCTGCGAGGAACCATTCGCGACCAATCCACCCAAGTGCGCCGCCCGTTCGTGCGCTTCTTCGCGTGCCAGGAAGATTATTCGCACGAGCCGCCGGAAACTCCCTTGCCCGCCGCCGTCACCAAAGGCGAGGAGCCTTTTCTGATCGTAGGCGCCATGGCTGGCGGCTGAGTGGCGCAGGTACTCCTGTGTGGCGCATAGATCCCGCGCGCTCTCTTGGCTGTAGTCGTTTCACCCTTCAGCGTGATGCGTATTTTGCATCGGCTATACGGAGCTCTCTTCAGGAGGCCGGGGCTCCAGCCCCGGTGCCTAGACGGTGTGACAAACGGGCTTTAGCCCTGAAGGCTGCGAGTTTTTTGAGTACGAACCAGTTGCAATTCTGTAGCTAAAAAATAAGGTAAAAAAAGGAGCTCATGATGGCAGTCGACACCTATCTTCTGTTCAACGGCAAATGCGCGGAAGCCTTTAAATTTTACGAACAGGCCCTCGGCGGTAAAATCGAGGGAATCATGACCCACGGCGAGTCGCCGATGGCCGATCAGGTGGCACCGGATTGGAGAGAAAAAGTGATGCACGTCCGGATGAAGGTCGGCGACCGCATCCTGATGGGTTCCGATGCTCCCCCGCAGCATTACGAGAAGCCGCAAGGCTTTTCCGTTTCGTGTGGTGTAAAGGATGTCGCCGAAGCGGAGCGCGTGTTCAAAGCATTGTCGCAAGGCGGCGCAGTCACGATGCCCCTGCAGAAAACATTCTGGTCGGCGGCGTTCGCCATGTTCACCGACCGCTATGGCATCCCGTGGATGGTTAACTGCGAAAAAACGTCGTAACACTCGAGAAAATTTCATGCACGCCGAAGATACAAGCGTTCCGGTGTCCAAAGCGGTCTATGGGCGGGCCGCGTTCTCAGTGGCTTGAGCAATTTTGTTTCTACCGCTCGCGCCACCTCACACTGTTGTACGGTGCAGCCGTTTGCACGCCGCTGTCTGAGCGACTTGCATTCCTTGAAGCCCCGTATGCCTGCTCAATATCACCTGTAATTGCGACCACAACGCGTTCTAGCGCATTCCCTATGATTCGAAAGCCGCCTTTGGTCAGTCATTACAGCTTGAGAGAACATTCCTCGGTTCGGGAAATAGACGAACTCGATCTTTTGTGTCGGTGCCTGAAGGCTGAGATGATGCGGAAGGTCGATATACGTTAAGTCAGGGCGCATCAACTCGTACTCATTATCGGGCGTTGCCAAAGGTACTTTGTTGCTTACTTGTTTTCCTCTGCGTTGGTCCGTCGGCCTGCCGTGCGTCTCGAAAGTTTTTTTGGGCTTATAGCAATCCTGAACGGCACCAAAGCGCCTTGCATTCATTAGATGAAACTTCATGTTGAAAGCGGGGTCTAACAGTCTGTGCGAAAGGGGACAACTCTCAAAACCAAAGCGGAGGGGATCATGCGGCAGATCAGCAAGACAGCCTTAGAAACTGTTGTCCCTTTCATCGCGCGACAGCAGAGCATGGAAATGATATCTGATAGTAGAGTGTCGCTACACGGTACGGTTCCCGGCCATCTCCAGCACAGCGCCCACATCGGTCGCCAGTTCTTGCGTCGTTCCGTCGGGAAGTTGGAGGACCATGCGAGCCTGCGCCAAGCTGTCGTTCGCAACTTGAAACCGCCCCGAACAATCGGTCTTGAGGTAGGGAAGCCGATGCACAAAACCTTCGCGTCCACGGACGTCCACTTCAAGCTTTACACCTGACCCTGTGGATCCCCGCAACTTCCAGGCCAGTTCGCGTGGATCGCGCACGTCCTCCCAAAAATTGGAAAAGGTATGGAATTCTCCGCGATAGCAGAGAGCGGCTCTGTGGAAAAAGAGGCCCAAGGGCATGTCATAGACGAGCGCCTCGAAGGTCGCGCCAACATTCTGCGCTCCAGGAGGAAAATACAGGTGCGTCCAAGTCCAGAAACTGCGATGGCGATAGCCGCAATTGTGGCCCTGCATGCCATAGCCGAGGGACTCAGCCCTAAAAGAGCGGCCATCGAGGGTAATCTGACCGGAAAAGAGCGCATTGGAATGCGGTGTGCGCGAAAAACCGATCCAGCCCATGCTACTCAGATTCACCTGGAACGACGAACTGTAGCGCAAATCCCAAGTGACGCGTCTGCCACCGTTTTCTATGAATCCTTGACATTCGTTTTCGGTGATGCGGTTTTCGGCCATTTCCAGACGAAACGGAGTGGTACTACGCGGGCTCAGGCGAAGATGCTCGAGCGGAAATCCCTGGATCCATGTTTGCGGCTTCCCCTCACGCGGGAACCAAGTTGCCCAGACTTGTGCAGGATACCCTTGAGGATCGGCGGGACAACCGCCGTGACCGGGGTTCAGCAACAAATAGCGGAACCACCATGCCCCACTGCCATCGGCCAAGCCGAGTCGCAAAAACCACACCTCGTACCGACGGCGCATCGAAAGCCTTGAATAGGGCGCATTCAGAGTTTTCATCTTATGTCGCTTAACCGGTTAATCGTTTGCATCTGAATGTGCGCGAGGAGAGCGTTGCCCCTTCTGAGGGATACCAGATTCCAGCTCCCGACGCTCGACGGAGTTGTTCAGAACTATCTCGCCTCGACACACAGCGCATGGCGTGTAGATTCAAGTGTCTTGAGCAACGACTCTTTTGGGAGTTTCTGAATGATTGGTTCGATAATCCATCCCAGCCCGAAAGGCACATCGCGCGACAAAGAAATGGCTCGGCACTCAAGGTACACACCACCATCCCGCTCTTGGAATCTCCAGTAGGAGTTCAGGCGCCAGAGGAAACCGTAACCTGTATCAGGTGGCAGCACTGTCTCCTTAGGGCTTCCGGCGTTCTCCACTTCCGCAATCCGTGTGGTGTACGAGCGACAGACCCCGCGCGTGAAGTCCAGGCTACGGTAATGTACCTCATGATCCGTATCGAGGACCACCGTCATGATTTTCTTTTTGAGCAGTCGCAAGTAAATTTGAAAATCATCGCCGTGATGATCTATCAACTGCGAGTCCATCACCTCCGGCCTGTAGATATTCTTGTGATTATCGTAGTCCTGGATAAGTGCCAGTGTCTTTTTGAGGTTCGTAACCGGAAGGAATGTAGCGCCGATCCAGTCATGGATCAGGCCATCCGGCACTTTGACAGGCCCCTGGCCCGACCAGAATTGCACGACAATTTTTCCTCGGCGAACCTCTTGAGCCCTCTCCGAGCTAGCGTCGGACCAAAGGAACGACTGGCGGCTGAGCAAGGTCTGATTCATTTCCTCTTCGGCCTTGCGAATGTAAGCCTCAAAACCCCTTAGGGTCGGAAGCTTCAACTGTGTCGGCTTTGCACTCTGCGCCATTTCACTGAGCAGTTCGTCAATCAAAGAGCAGGTACCAAACAGCTTCGAGGCGAGGAACGTGGCTGTGTGTCAGGCTCGGCGTTTGCCTTTGTGCTCGCGGCGCGCTGGTTTCTTGCGCTGTGCCAGGCGTGCCTGTAGTTCGTCAACCTGGCGGCGGAGTTGTTCGACTTCCGCGCCGTCCGTAGCCGGTGGTGACGGCTGGCCCGGCAGCAAGTTGCGGACGAAATCGAGCGGGCTTGAGACGGCATTCTTCGCTTCTGAGAGACCGGTGTTAACAGTGTTCTGGGCCTTCTGATAAAGATTGAGCGTGCTGTCCAGATACCAAGTCAGGAAATCGTGAGTGGCCTTATCGGAGGCTCTGACGAGCTGCGTCAACAGTTGGAGAGGCAGAGCGATCTGCCGCTCTTTGGCATCTTCAACGATGATTTGGGTCATGATGATATGGGTCAGGTCCTTGCCGGTGCGCCCGTCCATAACGCGGACGTCCACGCCGTCGCGGACCATACGGGCGATATCCTTTAATTTTACGTATCGGCTGGTAACAGTATTGTAAAGCCGCCGGTCACTGTATTTGCGGATGAGAATCTCCGGCACTTTCATATCTCCTCTGAAGCTGCCAGTGGTTTTGAGGGTCCCCAACAAAGAGCTTGACACGAGGGAGGCGGGGGCGTACAGTTCAATTGGATACTGCAACGCAGTATATCTTTAACAAGAGGAGACCTAACATGACCGCGAGAGACAAGAAAGTTCCGCGAGCTGCCCCGCCCACGAATCCGCTGACGGATTGGGCGCGGCAAGGGTTTGCGAGTGTAATGGCTGCCCAGAGAATTCTGCTGGATCTGGCGGCGCAGGAGAATGCGCTACTGATCGGGATGGCGCGGGAGCAGTTTGGAAGAGGAGGATTCCGTCCAGGAACGGCGCTGGCAGGAATAGCTGCCGATGGCGTGAAGAACTTCGCCGCCGCCGGAAAAATCTTGCTGGATTTGGCCGCTGGTGAGACCGGCCTGATAGTGCAGGGAATGAAGGAAGGGCTACCGATTCCGCTGGCCGCAAGTGCGGTGGCCGATGTGGCCCGGCACCGCGCAGAGACGTTGATCGGGCTGCAGAAGCAGTTGCTGGATGCGGCCGCGGAAGAGACTCATGCGGTAGCGGAATCGTATCGAGAAGGAAAGGAGCTGCAGGCCGGCGCGCGTGTCACGGATCTAGCGCGGCGGGGCCTGGAAGGCTTCATTGCAATGGAGAAGAAGTTCTTGGACCTGGCCGCGAAGGAAGTGACGGAAGCGGTCAAGGAAAGCAAGCGAAACGCGAAGGTACCTCGTGAACGGATGAAAGTATTGACGGAAATGACCCGGGAGGGAGCCGAGAAGTACATCGAGGCGCAGAAGAAGCTCGTAAATCTGGCCATCGAGCAGATGGAGAAGATCGGAAAAGGCAAGGGCGATCACAAAGAAACGGCGCGGAAGCCGGCGCCGGAGTTGTTGGGAGAATGGACGAAGAAGAGCGTACACAACCTGGTGACGGCAGAGAAGTCGCTCCTGGATCTGGCTATGAAACCTGGAACGGCTGACGGGCAAGCGCGTGGCCGGAAAGTGCATGTGAAAGGGCACAAGACAACGGGAGCGAAAACCGCCGCTGCTGCGGCCTAATCCCATGCCCGTAGCGTGTAGCTAAATAAAGTGTGAGTTAATGCTGCCGATTCCTGCCGTGGGCGGTAGGAATCGGCAGCCGTCCGTTAATCGGTTCGCAAGCCAACCTGCAATTGCATTTTGCATTGCGCAGTTCGTTGGATAGACTGAGACACACACATGGAACGTCATCGACGCTTGCGGCGAAAGGAGCAAGACGGGGAACCCTCATCAATTTGGCACGAGTGGTTGGTAGGGGTTGAGCTGGCTTTCTTGCGGCTTTCCCCACTTTACTGGGGGTATGGAGTTCCGCACGGGGACGGCTCGGCCGTCGTGCTGGTTCCGGGTTTTCTGGGAACGGACCTTTATTTGTCGCATTTCGGCAGCTGGCTGCGCAGGATTGGTTACCAGTCCTTCTACTCGGGAATCCGGCTGAATGCCGATTGCCCGAACCTCCTAATCCGCCGATACCTCAACGATACTATCGAGCAGGCCTGCAAATCGACCCGTGGAAAAATCCATTTGATCGGCCACAGCTTGGGGGGCACGATTGCGCTGTCCGCCGCAGCACAGAGGCCTGATCGCATTGCTTCAGTGATCACACTCGGGGCACCAATCCAGGGTCTGGAAATTCATGCTTCCATTCAGCGCGCTGCTGATCTTGTGAGGGAACAGATCCTCGAGCGACATGGCCGCGGGGTGCTTCCAGCATGCTATACAGCTCGTTGTACATGTGACTTCGTTGCGTCGTTGAAGGGAGTACTGCCGAAATCGGTGCGCCAGACGGCTATCTATGCCAAGACCGACGGAATCCTGAACTGGCGAGTGTGCCGTACGGGCGATCCGGAAATTGATTGTGAAGTTTCTTCCACGCACATCGGAATGGTGTTCAGTCCGCTCGTCTATAGTATTGTAGCGAAGCGTCTCGCTGAGGATTGACAGGGAGGGTTTCCCAGCAAAGGTTGTTGAGGCTGCTCGAGCGAGGCACCATCGAATATATGCATTGGTTCTGTCGACCTACTGCCGCGAAAATGAGTGCAGTGCGTCGAGTTTCCCCCCAAGTCTCTGAAGCACTGCCCAATCTCGGAGCACTCCACCACTGTACGCGATTTTCGCGAAGGTCCCACAAATTGCAGCTGCCAGTGATGGCTTTCACATCCGAAGGACGCGGACCAGAAGGCTATTATCCCGCGCGGTGTTCGAAGCTGCGGCCGCTCTGCGCGACTCCATCCCGGTGGTCTATCTGGAAAACTACGATATGCGTTGGGCACGGCTTCTGCCGGGCGGCGTAGATCTTTGGCTCTACTCTGGGAGTGCCGGCTTTATGCTCTCTGCCGCGCGGCGCTCCCCAGCACGAAATCATTTCCTGTTGAGAGTGGCTCGTTGCCCTGCATGGGCGGGACTCACCTCAGAAAGACCTATCTCTTTCCGAAGCCGATAATGTGGCTACCGCGCCGAGGTGCAAAGCCACCCATGCGGAATTTGTTCATCCAAGTGCCGTGGGCTCACTCCTAGAGACGTATCGAAAGATACCAGATAGGAAGGATCTAGGAACCACAGCCCTTAGAATTGATGCCAATTCAACGTCGCTCATGATCTGACCGTGAGGACTGGGCATGGCGCGGTGCTCACCACCTCGAACGCGGTTGTCTGCGGCACATGTCCGGCCAGGTTCTTCCGCTTCTTGGCCCCCATTACAATGAGGCCCGCTTGTGTGTCTTCCCTCACACGCAGAATCTCCTCAACGGCTTTGCCGTAGACCACCCTGTAATCGACCAGGCAGTGCTCGCCATGTGTATCCGGCACGAGATCTTTCATTTGTCGCAGGATGGAATCCCTTTGGAGGGCGACTAGGTGCTGAGGTCCGGTCCACACGTGCAGCACCGTGAGTTTGGACCTGTGTTCCTCTGCCAAAGAGAGAGCAAAGGCAGCTTCTTTTTCCGCACCCGGGCCGAAGTCCGTGGCAAACAAAATATGCTCGAATTCCGCCACGAACTCTGGTTCCGAAGACGCAGCTGGTCCGACGGTCAACATTGGAACGCTTAGTTGCCGGAACATCTGTTCTGAGTTTGAACCGAGTAGGATTTTTTGCATGCTCCCCATTCCCCGTGTTCCAGCGACGACGAGGTTAACGCCGAACTTCTTGATGAGTCTCTGGATTGCGGGCCACAGCACCCCCTCCTCGATCACGATACTGTGAGACACGTTGGTGAGGCGCCCCGAGCGCGCGAGTTTGGCCATCGCTTCCTTGGCTTCCTGCAAGTGCTTTTGCTCTCTTGCAGATGCAAAGTTTGAGACGATCATGGAGTATCCGTCGAGCGCGACAACATGCGTCACGTAGAGGTGCGATCCGTAGCGCCGCGCCAGCGAGAGGGCATACTCGAGAGCGCGGTCCGAAGCCGGCGAAAAATCTGTTGCTAGCAGAATCTTGTCCAGCGAAACCGTTTTTTCCGGAACAGCCTTGGCTGCAAGTGCCGTTTCCGTTGTGTTTGTAAATTGTTGTTCGTTGATCATGTTAAGCCAACTTCCGGAAAGGCGTTCCCGAAACCCTCTCCTCGCAGTGCTGCGCCTTCTATTTCGATGTAGTCTGTTCCGGAGGACTCATTACTCGCGGTGACCAACATTACTTTGCGTTGTGACGTAGGTCACGTTACTCGTTGATTTGTCGCGCAACATTAGGAATAACATGAGGGCCCAACGTCAATCGTATGACTACATCATCGTCGGCGGGGGCTCTGCAGGCTGCGTGCTCGCGGCGCGGCTGACTGAACAGCCGCAGAATCGCATCCTGCTACTCGAAGCTGGAGGCCCTAACGGCGCCCGTGAAGTCCAGATTCCGGCAGCGTTCTCGAAGCTGTTCAAGAGCGCGCTCGACTGGAACTACTCGACCGAACCTGAGCCGCACCTTCAAAACCGCCAACTCTACTGGCCGCGCGGAAAGCTACTAGGCGGGTCAAGTTCCATCAATGCGATGATCTACATTCGTGGAAACCCGCTTGATTATGAGTACTGGAAAAGTCTCGGAAACCCGCGGATGGGGCTACGACGATGTCGTTCCGTACTTCTCAAGTCTGAGGATCAGGAGCGCGGCGCGTCGAGATACCACGGCCGCGGCGGGCCTCTGTGCGTCGGCGATCTGCGCTACGTCAACCCTCTCACGCGCGCCTTTCTCGCGGCGGTGAACGAGCTCGGCATTCCAAGTAATCCCGATTTTAATGGCGCCTCGCAGGAAGGCGCGGGGCTCCATCAAGTGACGCAGCGGAACGGTTGCCGGCACAGCGCTGCCGACGCGTTTTTGAAACCTGCACTCGACCGCTCGAACCTGACCGTGTTGACGGGAGCGCGCGCAACGCGCGTGCTTCTCGAAAAAAACCGGGCCACCGGCGTCGAATACATATTGAATGGCGCGATCGAGACAGCGACAGCCACCTCCGAACTGATTCTTGCAAGCGGCGCAGTTAATTCGCCGCAGCTCCTTCTGCTTTCCGGCATCGGCCCGGCAGACGAGTTGAATCACGCTGGAATTCGCCCCACGCAGAATCTTCCCGGCGTCGGCAAAAACCTGCACGATCACCCGATGGTTTCGGTAGGTTATCTGTGCACGCAGCCGGTAAGCCTCGCGAGTGCGGAATCGCTCTCGAATGTGCTGCGCTATCTTTGCCTCAAGCGCGGGCCCCTGGTCTCCAATGTCGCCGAGGCCGGGATTTTTCTGCACACGCGCGCCGAACTCGAAGTTCCCGATTTGCAACTCATTTTCGGACCTACCTACTACGTGAATCATGGGCTCGAGAAGCGCAAGGATCACTGTTTCGGATTCGGTCCGACGCTTATCACGCCGGAAAGTCGCGGCGAAATCTCGCTTCGTTCTGCGGACCCACTCGCGCCGCCTGCTATCCGCGCAAACTATCTTTCAACCGAACAGGACCTGCGTGTGATTATGGAAGGGGTACGCATCAGCCGCCAGATCGCGCAAACCAAGGCGTTCCAACCCTATCGCGGCGCCGAATTACATCCCGGTGCGGGGATCATCACGGACGCCGAGATCGCCGGCTTCATCCGTGGGTCTGCACAAACGCTCTACCATCCCGTCGGCACCTGCAAGATGGGAAGCGATGAAATGGCCGTCGTAGACTCGCGACTCCGCGTTTGGGGCATCGATCGACTGCGCGTCGCGGACGCCTCCATCATGCCGCGCATCATCGCGGGCAACACCAACGCGCCAACGATCATGATTGCCGAAAAAGCTGCCGACATGATTCTTCAGGGTGCCTGAAGTTACGAAACTGCAAAGTGCGCTGCCGCTCGTGAACAGATACGGCGCCGCCTATTCGATTTTCAGCTTGTTCTTCTCGAATGTGTTGTCGAGCAGCTCAGGCACTTGCTTTTATCGCCGGCTCCTAAGTATTTGATGGCCTGGATAGAAAGCCTGGGGGACAACCTTCAGAAACTTGGGCTCGATGTGTTCAAGAGGGTGCAGTTTCCGTCTCCTATGATGGCTAACATTTTGCGTTTATCGATTCCGCAACCTCCGAAGGAGGTTTTATTGGCTTCCAGTGGCGCCTTGCAACCACGCGGGAATAGACGGTAATTAACCAGAAGGGCTACGGGACAAAAATCATTCCTCTTTTCAAACTCAAGACCGCCACAACAAAAACGACGATTAGCGCCGGAATTACGTTTAGGAGCTTCATTGCAAAAAGATATGGCTGTGCGGAAATCGTGTCTGTCCAAAATTGTACATTTCCGAGCCGTTGTGGGTTCCAGGACTTGGGATACTTCTTTTGCTTCTGAGAGAAAGCTGTAGCGACCGGGATTTGTCCTGGGACTGATACTCGATCAGAATTCTCCACGCCACTATTGCACAAGAGTTCGTCGTAGTGGCTTTGCCGCTCGGCGTGATGCCAGCGCGGCGAACACATACGCGCCGAATAAAGCGCCGGTGCCTCCCAAATGTGAGTCCACTCCACATGACCGGCGGCCAGATAAACGTGGACAACGGCAATGGCCATTGCGGTGAGTGGGTGGAGGATAAATCGCGGCAATGGGAGCGCGAAAGTTAACTCGCCTCGCGTGAATTACCAAAAAGCTCTACAGTCGCAATCGGCTCAGCAGACCATGGCCGGAAACGATTGTTGGTGAACTTCGTTGGCTGTCCGGACTTCACTTCCGCGTGCAGATAATTGTAATCCTCTTTGGGTGTCTCGCCCTCCCTGTACTGGTCCAGCAGATAACCATCGGCAGCCTTGTTGGGTGTTCTGCCGGGCAGGATTGGTCTTGTTCCGTTCCCCCGCCGCCCAGCGCAAAATACTTCCTGCCATCCACTCGGTAGGCTTTGGTCGTGTGCACGTGTCCATTGAACACCAAGATGTCCAAATCTTTCTCGTACAGCTGCATTCCGCTCCTCAGGAATTGGCCCATGCCCGAGCGACAGAACGCCGGAGCATGAAAGGCGATGAACACCTTTTTCGTGCCCTTGGCCTTGGTCTCATCCAGCCACAACTTGATTTGCTTGATTTGTTCTTCGTAGGCAGGGCGTCGCGCCCCAGCCGGTGCGGTCGATAGTCGTAGACGACGCATTTTTATCGCTGTACCAGGTTTGCCAACAAACGTTTGACAAGCACATGACAATTGATCCCCACCTGGTTATCCACCCACTGAATCTAATACTTCGTAACAGTTGAAAGCCGCCTTGCCACTCGGTGCGAGGCACAGTCTCGTAAGAGCAGAGGAAGCCTCAGTTAACTTCACGACCAGCAAGGAAGCACTTGCAGGTTGGAGAGTTCGAGTTTCTGAAAAGCGAATTGGGTAGACATTTTAATCTCTATGCAAAAGGAACAAAATCTTGCGTAAACTAGCAAAACTTACTTCGATCTTATTTGCCTTGGTCTTTCTCGGAATGCAGTTCGTTCCGACTGCCACAAGGTCCAAAACTTCGGCAACCACCGGGGTCCACATGGCGGAGGTGATAAATCCGCAGGTGGGCGCGATTCTGGATCGCTCATGCCAGGACTGCCACTCGAGCCGCACGAACTGGCCATGGTATAGCCGCGTCGCACCCGTTTCGTGGATCGTATCCAAACACATAAGTGACGGCCGTGCAATGCTGGACTTCTCCGAGTGGGCGAATCAGCCCCACTCGGAAGACGAACGCATGCTGATCTGCGACGCCGTGTCCGACGGCAGGATGCCGCTGCCCGAGTACACCGCAATTCATCGCAACGCCAAGCTTTCAAAGCGAGATGTCGAGTTGATCTGCCGCTGGGCTGCTGCCCCGAGCGCACCCACGACATCGCTCCAGGTTAGCAAGTCAAAAAACAAAAAACACTAAGCGTGTACGACAGCAGTTGTTAGGCCAACGTACCTATGACCCGAGGTCTATCAGCTGTCCACGCGTCTCTATGCCGGATTTCCGGACATCGACTATCCCTTCCACGACAAAACCATCCCGGCCACCCTGTGCGGTAAAATCTGTTTGGGCCGCAAAAAAAAATCAATTTCGGCCAGGTCTTCGCCGGCCAGGCGGTCGGCATCAAAGAAGTTCACGACGATTTGGCTCGTGAGCTTTATGGATTATTATCTGCGATACTTCGAACTGGAGACTCGGATGCTCGAACCGCTCCGAAAATCCGTTTCGGCCCAAGAGTGTTACCCATGTCTTAGGTACGTTGTGTCACGAAGCTGTGAAGAAACCCCACTGAATTTCGGTCTTGCAAAATAAAAAGCCTGCCGTAAGCTCGCGGCATGAGCCAAGAAAATATTAGCGACAAGCAGCCCTTGATCCGCTACGTGAACCGACAGCAGATGAGTTGGCGAGCTGTGGATGTCGAGAGACTCATCAGCGAAGACCATCCGGCGAGAGCCATTTGGACACTGGTTGGCCGCTTGGACCTGAGTCCGTTTTATCGAGCCATCGAGAGCAGCGTGGAAGAAGGCAGGCGTTCTTCGCCTGGTCAAGCGTCACCAACCGGTTGACCTTGTTCACTTCGGTCCGCGCTTGGAACCAACACTCCGTCCTTGGCAGCACTTTCTTTTTGCGACTTCAGGTCGGCAGCGCAATAAAGGTCAATGAGGTTCTCATGCCATTTGTCCAGCTGAGGCGAATAAATAGTGAAGGTGTCCACACCACTGGTGAAGGTGCGTGGCCAGCGACTCTCCGACGGTTCCTTCGTTCGTGTCTTGGC
>CAVUHY010000021.1:0-61752 GCA_963741365.1 Candidatus Acidiferrales bacterium
AAAGAAACAGAGTCGTGGGAAATTATTTATTTCAAGGTGTACAGAAGCCAATTACCTGTCGTTGAAAAAGCCCTTGAAACTGCCGCCCTGATGCTGGGATCAGACAAGTCGCGGGGATATTGTCTAGAGATGATTTGCGCCGATTTTCTCGCGGGTGCTACTTTTGAGGAATTCAAGCCGTAGATTGTGCTGGACGAAGGGTGCAACTCGGCAGGATTCTAATTCGCTTCAATTCGGATGGACTTCTGAATTTCTATGAAGGTGCGAATGGGGATAATGCGTCAAAGGCAACCCAGATTAAGGCTCGATCGAGAAAGTTACGACGCGCTTCGACGTCAGGCACTGGAACGGGATGGTTGGCGTTGCCAAGGCTGCGGATCTTCGCGGAACCTACATATCCACCATGTGAGGCGTCGAAGCAAATGCGGCGATGATGAACTCCGCAACTTGATCGCGCTTTGTGCTGACTGCCACCGCCTACAACATCGAGCTTGAAGAATATTCGAGTAGCAACCCTTCGGTTAACAGCCGAAGAATGCAAAATCTAAATGCCTTGCTTGGTGTCGCTCACCGGATAAGATGCTGATTTTCAGTCCCTCAGTTGGGCTACTTGGGCTACCAGAGGACAAAATGTTTAGTTAGGACCTGATCCCCGACTTTGATGCCGTCGATTCCCGGACTTCCTTTGTTCGCGTTCACTCGCTGCGTAAGCCTGCCAGCAGTTTTCCCGCTCGCAGACTTCTTCCATCAACTGCTCGTGACTAGCTGGACGTTCGGTTTCGCATTTCGCCGTGCGCGATTCGGTCCCTTCCCGAGAAGCCTTCGGAGCTTCACTCCTCCCCTCCTCAGTAAAGGCCAGCACTAGCTGGTTCTTCTGCCGCTTGTCGCTCATCGAGTCCTGCGTCCTACTTGCCGCTCCCTACTGTTTGGGCCTTCATCGCTTGCGCGACTACTACGCCCGCTGCTGACTTCTGCCGCACGGTCAGAGTGAATCGCTCCACCCTCAGTCACGATTCCGTGACATGCAGCAGATCTCCCGAGGTAAGTTCGATTCGCCTTCCACGCCACAACCGCCAGATTTACCACCAGTGCCTTTGATGGATGTGGGCTTCGCGATCACTTGCTCGCTCGTCCGGCACCGTAGGCCTCAAATCCAGTTCTTGTCCATCGGCTCGCGGGTTTGCTCCACGCTTCTTTCAGACCTCGACCTCACGGCTCGGCCCTTGCGCTTCGCTATCACTTCGCCTCCATCAAGCTGTGAAGAGGACTTTCATCTCCAAGCTATCGAGCATGCTCGGCGCACCAAGAAAAAGGCGCCCGGGATGCCCAGGGCGCCTTTTCAACTTCTTCCCGTTTCAGGGAGGAGGGTTAATGTTTAGAAGATGAACTTCAGTCCGAGTTGCAACGTGCGCGCATTGCTCGCGAACGCTCCCTCAACATTGTTGAAGTTTCCGTTTTGAGGACCCAGGAACGCCCGCGTATTCGTGAACGAATACGAGGCTATGTCGTTCAGGTACCCTGGAACAAACTGTGGGTGGTTGAAGAGGTTAAATGCCTGCATTGAGAATTCAACATTGTAGCGTTCACCGAACGTCAAGCGCTTCATAGCTGTGAAGTCCAAGTCATTGATGGAGCGGCCTGGTAGAGTATTGCGGCCGGCAGTTGCCCGGGCGTACTGCCCAGCTTGAATATACTGTGCCGAAGGATTCACCGCTTGGTACGCCACGATATAAGGCGTGGAGTTGAAATTGCCAGGACCGGGGACAGGGTTCACACTCGAGTCGAAGTCGTTCTCTCCGCAGGTCGCAAAGCTCGGTAAGTTGCTCTTGCAGAGAGGATTCACCGCCGAGCCGGTCCCCGACACACCGCCAAGATTGAAGATTGCGCGATCGCCGGCGGTGTCGCCGTTTCCGTTCGAGTCAATGCCGGACTGTGCCGTCATCCACTCCCCTGTTTGGTAGGTATAGATCGGGCCAAATTCCCAGTTCCCGAGCAAGTTTCTCTGCATCCAATTGCCGCTGTGTTTGTAGAATGGCAGGTCATAGAGAAGAGCTAGTGTGAAGCGGTGACGATGATCCAATGCCGAGTCTGAGCGATCCGCCCCAAGGTTCTGGAAATCCTGAGTGCGCCGCGGCGTCAGGTAGGTCGAGAAAAAGTCCGCCGTGCTGTTGTCAATTGTCTTGCTGAAGGTATATGCAGCGACGAATTGCAAGCCATTGGACATCCGCTTGTTCAGTTGGGCCGCCAAACCGTTATAGGTTGAGTGGCCATCTGGCCGGAAGGAGACAAGCGGGGTCGTGAAGCCAGCATCTTCATAAGCCGGTACGAGGCCATCTCCGTTTCCATAAGCGCCGGCCTCGATTCCAGTAAAGGTATACGGCAGGGAATCAAGAGTCGCCTGGCTCGGAGCCGTGGTGTACGTCGGCAAAAAGACCGTGCTGTTGATCAGCGGCTGTATGTTGACCCGCTCTTGGACGTTCAGGTGGATGCCAACTGTTCCTACATAGCGCACTTCTGCCGTGAAGTCCTTCGCGAATTGGTGCTGCACACCCAGAGTCCAAGTAATGGACTTCGGACTCAGTTGGTTCACAAACACCTGGTTGGCCGTGGCGGCACGCTGTGAGGCAACATCCGGGAAGGTAACGATTCCCGAGCTAGTCGGAATACCACCGCCAGCGAGGAACCCAGTCTGGCCGGGAGCTACTGGACACAATGGATTCTCTGTTCCCGGTTTATCCGAGAGGAGGCAATCTACTGTACCGCTCAACTGTGGAGGCAGCGACAGGATGCCAATGTTGTCGTAGAGGACGTCATAGGAGATGCGCCCACCTGCGCGAATTGACGTCGTGCCGGATGATCCGGGCGACCAGGCTATACTGACTCCCGGGCCCCAGTTGTTCTTGGACGCCTTTGGCTCGGCAAAGCTTACGAGTCCGGGAACACTGGCAGCCTCGTTCAGGCTTTGTTGACGTTCACCGAACGGGATCGTCGTATACTCGTAACGAACCCCGTAGTTCAGTGTCAGGTTCGGCTTGATTCTCCAGCTGTCTGCTGCGAACCAGTAAAGGGCAACCTGGTCACCGTAATAAACTGGGTTACCCAAGCTGCGTTCCGCCAGAGAATCGGGCGTCAGGTCTCTCATGTACACATCGAGGTTGTTGTATTCGTAATCGCCACGTGCGCGCTGGGTGAATGTCTGCGGCGAAATATACTTGCGCGCTTCAAACCCGAACTTCATGGTGTGCCGGCCCTTCACCCATGTAAAGGTGTCGTTGGCTTGATAAACATTCTGATAGGTATATTGCGGCGCAAGGTTGTCGGTTCCAAGCTGAGTTCCATTGAGATCGAAGAACACCAGCGTTGGATAACTGTCGAGTCCCGAGAATTCGAAATTTCCAGAATTCAACGCGTTGTACGAACGGTTGTAACCGACGCGAAGTGCGTTGCTCATCGACGAGTTAAACGTGTGGTACTCGTTGATAGTCACCAACCGGTTGTTGTTTGCGGGTTGGACAAGGAAAAATGCTGGAAATGTCGCGTTAAGATTATCCAGAATGGAATAGTTGTTGAACATGAAAGCACCATTCAACCGGTCCTTCGGAGAAATATCCCAGTCCGCTTTCGCCATCCAGGTCAGAGCATTGTTGTAGTTTGGCGCCGCCAGAGGCAACGTCGACACTTCGACGTTTTGCCCAGCGACGGTGTTGTACGATGTTCCGACAGGGTTGGCCTTGCTGTAGTTTGCGGCCGCTTTGCAAACGGTGTCGGCGGTAAGTGCGGGACCTACCGGCGTGTACTTCTGAAACTCAACTAGGTTATTGTGCGAAATAGAGCCAGCAGAGTCGAGGGCTGCAAGAGTTGCGTAGCCATTCGTAGTAGGCGTGCATGCCGGAGAGAGTGGTACGCTTGCCTGGCCGATAGGATTGTATTGGGCGCTACCGAAGAAGAATAGTTTGTTCTTGAGGATTGGGCCGCCGATGTTTCCGCCAAACCGATTGTTGTCGTAGCGCTGATTCTCGGTGAAACCGCTGTTCTTCGTGGACTGGTCGATTGCGTTTAAATTCCGATTCTGGCTATAGACGTAGCCCGCGCCGTGCACGCTGTTAGTCCCGCTCTTCAATACGAAGTTCAGTTGTCCACCAGAGGAATGCCCATATTCCACCGAGTAATCATTCTGCAGTACCGTGAATTCCGCAATGGAGTCGTCGGTATGGGAACCAGCGGGCCGGTAACGGTCTTGCTGTTGTTGTCGAGGCCTTCCACCGTGAAGTTGTTGTTGCGTGGGCGCTGCCCACCGATCGATGGGCCGGATCCTGCGCCGAGACCGCCGGCATTCGATACGCCTGCACCCAGGAGAGACAGGTTCAGAATTCCGCTCACGGAATTTTGAGGCAGATTGGCCAACTGCTGTTTCTCAAATGTGTTGTCAATCGTCGAAGTCGTTGTATCCAGTGCGGTGAAACCGCCCAGAACTTCAATCGACGTGGTCGTCGTCTTGAGTTCGAGAGTGATGTTCATCGTAACCGTGCGGTTCAAATCCACCTTCACGCCGGTGACGGTGGTTGTTGCGAAATTCGGCGCCGAAGCCGAAATTTCATACGTCCCTGGAGGAAGATTGCTCAGGCGATATTCGCCGGTATCATTGGTTGTGCTTGGGTGCTTGACGCCCGTCGCAGGATCCAACGCCTCGATGTCTGCGTTGGGAACTGCCGCGCCAGACTTGTCGAGGACCGTGCCAATCACGTCTCCCGTGACGCCTTGCGCATTAACGTCGCCGACAGCAACGAAACCCAACATGAGTACAACTAACGCAAAATAGGTAATTAGACTTCTAAACTGCTTCATACACCCTCCTGGCTAGGAAACTTCAAAAAATCAATTATTTTGAAAAATTGACCACCACAGCCCTAAACACAAGGTACTCAACATACGAAGAGCTTCGACATCTACTCAATCAGTTGAGAGACTTCCCCCAAATGAACCAAACAGCTCGAATGGACAGACTCAATGCGAGCAACCGTACTCGCTTATTTGCAATCACCGCGCCAAACTTTTTAATTTCAACCATTCCCGCATGTAAATAAATTAGCTATTTTCATATATTTACGTTGCGTGCCGATCTAAGATACTCGCGTTCAGTTGTAAAGTCATACGCTTCCGCGTAATTTATATGATTTTCAGTAGCAGCTTGATTTGGTCGTAGAATTCCGGACGCGATGATTTTTTCATCACCTTTCTTGACACTAAACGCCCGCTAAGCCCATCCTGCTACCCCATGAGGACTCGCATCTTTCGGTTCACCCGTCGCAATTTCCTACTGAAGGGCACTGCCGCCACTACGCTGGTCTTGGCACCAGTCCTTGAGGAGCCTTTGGGTGCCCACGGAATTAAGCAAGAAGCCGCCAAGCCCGAAGTCAAGACGCCTCGCGTCTGAGATTGGTCCGATCACGCCAGAGGAGTTCCAGGCGCGCATGCGGCGAGCTCAGCAACTGATGGGTGAAATCAGCCCAAAACTGGATGCGGTCATTCTTGGGCCGGGTTCGGCGCTCTACTATTTCACGGGAATCCGCTGGCATCTTAGCGAGAGGCTTTTGGCTCTCGTACTTCCACAATCGGGGGAGCCAATCCTGGTTTGTCCAGGGTTTGAAGAAGGTCGAATGCGAGAATCCACGCGCTATCCCGTTGAGGTTAGGGTCTGGCAGGAAGATGAAAGCCCCACAGTGGTTATCGCCACGGCGTTGGCCGACCGCCGCCTTGGCGCCGGCAGAATCGGTATCGAAGAAACTTTGCCGTTCACATTTTACGATCACCTTCGCGCAGCGGCGACCGGATGCACTTTTGTGTCGGCTGATTCCGTCACGATTGCTTGCCGCTCGGTGAAGTCCGAACGTGAGTTGAACCTGATGCGGGCCGCTTGTGCGGCAACCTGTGACGTGTTTCGCGAAGTTTTTGCATCACTGAAGGAGGGCTTGTCCGAAGATGAAATCGGAAATCGCATCACGGCGGGGTTTGCCAGGAAAGAACTGCACGGCGGGGCGTTGGTATTGATTGGATCGGCAGCGGCGCTTCCGCATGGTTCGAAGGTGCCGCATAAATTGAAGGCAGGCGACGTGGTGCTGATCGATGGCGGTTGCGCCGCGGAAGGCTACGAAGCCGACGTCACGCGCACGGGGGTTTTCGGAAAACCTTCGGCAAAGGTTCAACAGGTTTTTGAACTTGTGCGCAAAGCACAGGATGCGGCGCTCGATGCCGCACAGGCTGGCCGGCTAAGTGGCACGGTGGACGACGCCGCACGCGCCGTGATAGTGGCCGGAGGCTATGGCCCCGACTACAAATTCTTTACGCATCGCCTGGGCCACGGCCTGGGGCTTGACGGCCACGAACATCCTTATCTGGTGCGGGGCAGCAAGACGGTGCTGGCCGCCAGAATGACCTTTTCCAATGAGCCGGGCATCTACATTCCCGGGGAATTCGGAGTGCGCTGCGAAGACGACATGGTCATCGCCGCCGAAGGACCGGCGCAACTGCTGACTCCAGGCTTTCAAGTTTCGCTTGAAAAACCCTTAGGTTAACGCTCAACGTCTAGCCCCGTGTAATGACCGAATGTCCGTTCGCTCACTACATTCTCACCAGAAGCAGTCGTGAAGATTTTCAGTGCTGGCAGCACAAAACCTCGTTTTTATTGAGAATTTGATGATTCTGGCGCGGACGATTTTGCCGTGTAATGTCCGCACGCAGTTTCGGTCATTACATCGGACATGAATTCCACTACCCGCGCCTCAGCCCAGTGGCGCTCGTTTCCCTGCCATTTGGAGATGAAGCCGCAGTGGCCGCCGTAGTCGGGCGCTACGAATTGGACTGCCGGATTAGCCGTGACTTTCGCGCGAAGGAAAGACTCGAAAGGGACGAAAGGATCATCCTTCGCGGTCATCAGTAATAGTGGAATTTTCACCTGGGCGATGACCCGTTTCGCCCCTGCCGCTTGGTAATACCCCTCGGCGTCCGTGTATCCGAACTGCGGCCCGGTGATGGCGTCGTCAAATTCTCGCACCGTGCGGATCGGACCAAAGCCGTTACTCGAGTATCGGTCTGGGAACATTTCGACTTTCCGTTGATAGCGTTCAAGAAGACCTTTCACAAAATGGCGCTGGTAGAAAAAGTTTTGCGGCGCTTCGAGAGCGTCGGCACATGCGGATAAATCCAGGGCCGGGCAAACGGCCGCGACTCCGCGCAACTCTTTTGGCGCATTGCTAGCCCACTCGCCCGCCATCTTGGTAACCAAGTTCCCGCCCATGGAATAGCCGGCAAAAAAAATGTGCTGGAAGCCGTCGGCGATCAGTTCCAATAAAATGGCGCGATAGTCCGAACTCATGCCACTGTTATAGAGCGTAGGCGTCAGGCGCTCGGTGCCTCCGCAATTGCGCTGATTCACGCGTATGGCATGGTAGCCGCGCGCTAAGGCCTTGTCCGCGATGCCAATCAAGTAACCCGAATCGCTTGAGCCCTCGAGTCCATGCACAACCACAATGACCGGAACATCGTGCCGCTGCCCTTCCTGCCAGTGGCACACGCCTTTCAATTGCGACTCGTCGTCAACGCGAAATAATCGCTCTCGACCCGCATTCAGCGGAAATTTGCGGCGGATGAAGGTCCCGGCCACCGTCTGCAGATGGCCGTTCTTCAGCAACGGGTGCGGCTCAAATTGAATCATGAAAACTTCCTAGCGTTCTCGTACATCGTCACAGCGATTGTGCTTCAGTTCGCCATTTCCGCAAACTGCACAGTTCATGATCGAAGCTGTTTGACCGACTCAGGACCTTCTTATAGGATTATCGCTGAAATGAATGAATTCTCCATTTCCATGTTGTATTAAGGCCTGAACCAGATGGCGGTTCACGGTCATGGTGCTAGCACTCTCCGGCTGCGTTACCTATGGCCGGACGCTAGCCGAAGCGAAGAGAATGGCTAACGATACCGTCTCTAGCTACATCACGAGTTCGAGGAAGCATAACGAACCGGTCCTCACGGACAACGAGTCGCTCGTCACTTCGCTCGACCTCGAGTATGCCTAAATTCCCGGCCCTCCGAGCGCGCGAGGTGGCTAGATTTTTGGAATCGTGAGGATTCGTGCTCGACTGCGTTACCGGCAGCTACTACAATTTCAAGCCGGATTCACACGCGAAGAGTTGCCTGGGTGGTTTTTGCAATCGGTCAAGTAAGAGCCGTCATGAATGCGAGCATTAGTCAAATTTGGGAATTAGTGTACTTACTTCGCCAACATAACTTTCATGTCGGAGGACAAAAGTGCCGCCACTTGGATAATGTTCTTTATGAAGATGATCCCAGGGGCTATCTATCCATCAAAAAAAAGGAGGGCAGAATACGATTCGTTGAAAAGCTCCAAAGGTCCCGCCTCAACTTGACCCACCTCTGCATTAGCCCCTAAACTTAAAGATTACACCGTGATGCATTTGATGGACTTACTGAACTCATCCACTGGCCCAGCGCCTACACGCTGGGCTGCGCTGTTTCTGGGCGCCGGAAGCTACGTCACAAAGGGAATCCGGCAAGACCAACACATTCTTAAGGGACGAAAGATTCTGTGTGAGAACCAGCGTTTGGAAGCTGTCATCATCGCCCGCCTCAGAAGACGGCCGCTACATAGCCGGGAAAGTATCCAAAAGTCGCGACATTCTATAATTTTGCGAGGCTTTCATGATTGAGGGTCCCATACCTGAAGGACTGACCTTTGATGACGTTTTACTGGTACCGGGGAAGTCTTCGATCCTGCCCACGGACGTGGATACCTCCACGCAATTCACGCGCAAACTTACGATCAATATTCCGCTGGCTTCGGCGGCGATGGATACGGTGACGGAATCGCGGCTGGCCATCGGCATTGCACGGCAGGGCGGCATCGGCATTGTTCACCGTAATCTGGCCATCGACCGGCAATACGAGGAAGTTGATCGCGTGAAACGGTCGGAGTCGGGGATGATCGTCGACCCGGTCACGATTTCGCCCGACATTACGATTCGACAAGCCCTTGAGATCATGAATAAGTACCGCATTTCGGGACTTCCGGTGACACGCGGGACGCGGCTGACGGGCATCCTGACGAATCGCGACCTTCGTTTTGAGAAGAATCACACCCAACTGGTCGGCCAGGTGATGACGAAAGACAATCTGGTTACTGTGCCGGTGGGCACGACATTGGAAGAAGCGGAAAAGATTTTACAAAAGCATCGCATCGAAAAATTGCTGGTAGTGGACGCGGATTTCAACCTGAAGGGCTTGATCACCGTAAAAGACATCCAGAAAAAACTGGAATATCCAAAGGCTTCAAAGGACGACCACGGCCGGCTGTGTTGCGGCGCAGCGGTTGGAGCCACCGGCGATTTCTTGGAACGCGCGGTGGAAATGGCTAAGGCCAAGGCCGATGTCCTTGCAATCGACACAGCCCATGGACACACCGATCGAGTGATGGAAGCGATTAAAGCAATTCGCCATCGTTTGCCGGACATGCAACTGATCGCCGGAAACGTAGCTACGGGCGACGGTGCGCGCGACCTGATCTCGCTAGGGATCGACGGCCTGAAAGTGGGCATCGGCCCCGGCTCAATTTGCACCACGCGCGTGGTGACTGGCGCGGGCGTTCCGCAATTGACCGCGGTGATGGAAGCCGCGAAGGCGGCCCATGGTACCGGCGTGCCAATCATCGCGGACGGCGGCATTAAGTATTCCGGAGATATTTCGAAGGCCATCGCAGCAGGCGCTTCGTGCGTGATGATCGGGAGTCTGTTTGCAGGAACGGAAGAATCACCAGGCGAGACGATTCTGTATCAAGGCCGCACGTTCAAGTCGTACCGGGGCATGGGGTCGCTTGGCGCGATGGAAGCTGGATCAGCGGACCGCTATTCGCAAGAAGGCGCCGAGCGCGGGAAGTCAGTACCGGAAGGCGTGGAAGGTCGGGTGGCATATAAGGGTCCGCTGAGCGGGCTGGCGGATCAACTTGTGGGTGGATTGAAGAGCGGAATGGGCTACGTGGGCGCGCGGACGATCAAAGAAGTCTGGGAGAAGGCGCGGTTCCTGCGGATCACCGCGGCCGGTCTCCGCGAGAGCCACGTGCATGACGTGGTCATCACCAAAGAAGCGCCGAATTATCGGATGGAATAAATACTGCTGCAGGATTCTGGCGGTTATACGGCAGTAGTTGCCGCTCACGACATGCGGAGGCAGAGTCCTCAAGGGATCCTTGTGCGTCGAAGCAGAAGCTCCGGCCGATTTTTGCGTATTGTCAGGAGAAATTGTTGCCCGGCTCCGAACCTTGGCGTAATCCGCGTCCCGTTCCTCCATTCCAAGAAATCCGCGCGCGAGTTCCGGCAAAATCGATGATCCCCGGCTGGATTCGCGCGTGGTGGCCTGCGCTGATTTGGAGTTGCGTAATTTTCACTGCTTCGACGGATAGATTTTCGTCGGAACACACAGCAACGGTTCTCGGCACCATTCTGCACTGGCTGATTCCTCATTTGAGCGAGGAGCGGTTTGCGATCATTCATTACGCCCTTCGCAAGGGTGCTCACTTTGCGGAATATTTTATTTTTTACGTTTTCTTATTCCGGGGATTCCGAGGAGAGCGGCACGGATGGCGCCTTTCGTGGGCCGCAAGCGCGTTGTTTGTCGCTGCCGCCTATTCCGCCCTGGATGAGATCCATCAATCGTTCGTGGCATCGCGCACCGCTTCGGTATGGGATTCATTGCTGGATTCCACGGGTGGGTTCGCGGCTCTCGTGGTGGTGTTTCTTTTTTTTCGATTCTTTCGCTCCACCCGGACTGACTGATAGACTTCCCTTCCAATCAAAATGAAGCACAAGCTGATTCTGGAGATTACGGTCGAATCCGTTGCGGCCGCGCGGGCGGCTGAGCACGCCGGCGCGGATCGCATCGAATTGTGTGCGGAGCTTGACTGCGGCGGCCTTACACCGAGCCCCACATTAATGTGCAAAGCACGAAGCGCGGTGCAGATTCCCGTCTTCAGCATGATCCGGCCACGGCCCGGAAATTTCCGCCATACCGATGAAGAATTTTGCGCCATGAAGGAAGCGATCGAACTGGCGCGAGAACGCAAGATGGATGGCGTGGTGTTCGGAATTCTTAGGGATGACGGGACGGTGGACGTGAAGCGAACCAGAGAATTGGTGGAACGGGCGCGCCCGATGAGCGTTACGTTTCACCGGGCTTTCGATGAGTGTAAGGATCTGATGCGTGCGTTGGAAGACGTGATCGAAACCGGAGCGGATCGTGTATTGACTTCTGGCGGCAAGCCTGACGTGTTGAGAGGTGCGCAGATTCTCCAGACGCTTGTGCGAACGGCGGGAGAGCGAATCACTATTGTTCCGGGCAGCGGAATTACGCCAGATAACTTTGCGTGGGTACAGAACGCAATGGACGCACACGAGTTTCACTCAGGGCTGGGGCAGATTTTGCCGTATGGGAGCGGGGATACCGATTTTTTCGAGGAACAAGTGCGAAAGCTCGTGAGATTGAAAAACTCATTCGGCAGATGATTTCGTCGATACTGCGTCGGGAATTATGGCTATGCCAACCAGCACAAGCAGAATTGCCTGCGCCACGTTAAGACGTGTAGGCAGCGGTGCCCGCGGCTATGCGCCGGCTTTTGCTTGGCGACGGAGGAACGTGGGAACGTCGAGATCGTCCTTTTGAACTTCAGGCGATACTTCGCGGACATTTTGCGTGACTTGATGGACAACGCTCGGCGGCGGTTGCGGCAATTCCTGCTGCACCGGAACTTCGCGCCCGGCTTTCCAAGTGGCGGGCAGGAACGATGGCTTGGATTTCACCGCGCACTTACCGGCTTCTTTGAAGCCCGCGGCGATGACGGTGATTTTCACGGCGTCTTTCATAGCGTCGTCCATCACCGCACCAAAAATAATGTTGGCGTTTTCGTGCGCGGCTTTCTGAATGACGCACGAAGCCTCATGAACTTCGTGGAGCGAGAGCGAGGAGCTGCCGCAAATGTTGATGAGGATGCCCTGCGCGCCTTCGATGGAATTGTCTTCGAGCAACGGACTGGAGATGGCGCGGTTGGCGGCGTCGACAGCGCGATTTGTGCCGGTCGCGACGGCGGTACCCATCACCGCGTATCCCTGACCGTGCATGATGGCTTTCACGTCGGCAAAGTCGCGATTGATGATGCCCGGCACGGTGATGATGTCCGAAATTCCCTGCACAGCCTGGCGCAAGATGTCGTCGGCGATGCGGAAAGCGTCGAAGAAACTAGTGCCGCGCTCGACGGTTTCCATCAAGCGCTCGTTGGGAATGACGATGACGGTGTCGACGGCGCCGATCAATTCTTGCAAGCGCTTGTTCTGCTTGCAGCATGCGGCGCTTGCCCTCAAATGCGAACGGTTTGGTCACAACGGCAACCGACAATGCGCCGAGTTCACTGGCGAGCGAAGCGACGACAGGAGCCGCGCCGCTGCCCGTTCCTCCGCCTAAACCGGCGGTAATGAAAATCATATCGGCGCCTTCCAGCGCTTCGATGATTTTGTCGGTGTCTTCGAGCGCAGCTTTGCGGCCGATTTCGGGATTCGCGCCTGCGCCTAGACCTTTTGTGAGTTTGCCGCCGAGCTGCAACTTAACGGGAGCCTGCGAAAGTTTCAGCGCCTGAAGGTCGGTATTCGCGGTGACGAATTCCACGCCTTCCACTTTGGCGCGGATCATGCGGTTGACAGCGTTGCAGCCGCCACCACCCACACCAATCACCTTAATCTTCGCCGGTGACAACTCCTCACTGAAGCTCATCCGGATTCCTGCGTCTTTCGCTGTCATGCTGCTCCCCCTGTCCGGCTGGTGAAAACCCTTTATAAAACTCGGTTTAGCGCGATTCCATAAGCAGTTTTTGACCCCTGTGGAAAACCGCACCCCGCAACCCATACATCCATGTTCAGACCCCGGCAAACATCGACTTCAGTTTCGAAACGAAACCACCCGGCTTCTGTGCACCCGACCGGCGCGCTTTCGCGGCATAGAGCACCAAGCCAATCACGGTGGCATATTCCGGCTGGGCCACTTGCTCGGGCAAATCGAGAATACCGCGCGGCTCAGAAACCCGCACGGGCAACTGGAACGCTTCCTCGGTAACTTCGATCAGGCCGTTGCAGACGCGCACCACCGCCGCAAAGAACGAAGCCAGCGGGAATCTGCGAGATCAAGCCCGGCACGGCGCAAATCCTCGGAGATTAGAGTCAGTAATTCCTGCGTGCGCGGTTCGATGATATCGGTCACCATGCGAGAAAAAATGGTGCGTGGCGGACGATCGCCGACAGTGGCAATCTGAATCGCTCCATCTTCGCGGAGCAAGCGCAGCCGACGCACAGCCATGAAGGCGCTTAATTTTTTCCGCTTCCGGAATTGGCGTGCGCAGGCCGACGGCAAGATCGTTGGTGAAATGGTCGCCGCCAATGGCTACGGCACTGGTATGTCGCACGACGCCTCCGCCGTAGACGACCAGCTCCGTAGTGCCGCCGCCGATGTCGAGCAAGCAGCAGCCGAGATCCCTCTCGTCTTGTGTCAAAGCAGGCTTCCGCGGAAGCCAGAGGTTCCAGAACAGTATCGTTAATTAGAATTCCTGCTTGATTCGCGGCCGTAACCAGATTTTGCGTGGCCGAAATTGACGATGTGACGATATGCACGTTGGCTTCCAGACGCTGGCCAACCATGCCGATGGGATCGCGAATACCATCCTGGGCATCGACGATAAATTCGTGAGGCAGACACGTGGAGGACTTCGCGATCGTCCGGGAGTGAGACAGTTCGGGCGGCATCGATGGTCGCGTTTCAAGTCGTCGCGCTCGATGTCTCGCGGGCGAGGTGCCGAGCGTAACGCCGCCACGGCTGTTGACGCCGCGCACATGGCTGCCGGCAACGCCAATGACGGCGGATTCGACGGGCACATTGGCGACGCCTTCGGCTTCTTCAACGGCGCGGCGAATGGAGCTGACCGTGGAATCGAGATTGACGATGAGACCTTTGCGCAAGCCTTTGGATTCGGCCGCGCCCAGCGCAAGAAACTTGACCTGATCGTTCTTCGTACTTCCGCCAACAGCGCGCAGGTTTTGGTGCTGCCGATGTCCAGCCCGATGAGATATTTGTCTTTCTTCGCCAAAGCCTTCTCCTCGAACTCGTCTACTTTATGTTTTGCGCGCAAGTGTGCTGGTGTCGGGGTTCACCACCACCTGACGTGAATATTGCAGATCGATGGATTGCACGCGGCCGGCGTTGGCCTGCCACTGCGCAAAATTCTCGACCAGCTTGCGGTATTTGCTGGTGAAATCGTTTTGGCCAAAATGCATGGTAACCGCCTGGGAGTCGTCGGCACTGGCCAGCCCGGTCATAACCACGCGCAGGTCGCGCGGATTGCCAGAGGTCCGACTTCACTGACGCGGTCGGAGGATCCGGCTGCGAACCATGTCAATCGCTTTCATGAATTCCTGATAGGTTTTCATGCGCTTTTCGCGCTCGTCGCAGGGCATGTTATCGGAAAGACCGGTGACGATAGGGAAATGATAGTCCTCACCCTCGGGCCGGTCGAGAATAACGCCATGTGCATCAATCAAAGCGAGTTCCGCGCCATTGCGGAAAAAAGCAATGGGCGTGCGCTCCGTAATCTCCACGCGGAAGCGATTGGGCAGAATGCGCTGGATGCTGCGCGTATTCGACCCAGGAAACTTCCTGGACCTGCGCTGCGACGCGCATCGAGAGGAATTTGCAGAACGCTGCGGTTGCGGTCGCGCAGGAAAAGCTGCTGAATTTCTTCGCGTGGTCACGATGTGGTTGCCGGTCAACGTCGATTTGATCCGGGACGGAGCAGAAGCATTTGCGGCGAATGAAGGGCAAAATCGCGTCCGCAACAGATAGTCATGGTCAGCAAAGCCGACTCCAACCAGAGACCAGAAGAAGACGCGGCGATAGAATGACCAGGTTTTGCCGCCGAATCTTCTTGCGACGAATTTCGACAGGTTTTTGACGACGCAAGAATCGCGGCTCTTCGTCACGATGCAGTTCCGGCCGGTAGGCTTCCGTGATCCGCCGCAGCGGCCGCAACGTTCCGCGTGCAAGGGTTTCACGCGTTCCAAACGACCACCTCGTTTTCGAGAGTGACGCCATAAGCGCCGCGCACCCGCTCGCGAACATCGGCGATCAACGCGAGCATGTCCTTCGCCGAGGCCTTCCGGCGTTAACAAAAAAATTGGCGTGGCGATCGCTGACTCGGGCGTCGCCCACGGATAAACCCTTGAGCCCGAGTTCATCGATCATGCGGCCGGCGGAGGCGCCCGGAGGGTTCTTGAAGATGCAGCCGGCGCTTTTCTGCCCAAGCGGCTGGCTGGCCCGGCGCTTTTCATTGCAGATACGAATTCCTTGAAGAATTTCCTTGAACGGCTTGGAGGGTAGTTCGAGCTTCACTGAGAGCATCATATCATCAGGCGCAAAAGAAGTGTGCCGGTATTCAAAGGAAATTTGATCGCCCTTGAGGATTTCCATCTTGCGAGCGGCCGCGCGGTAGACTTTAACTTCGCGGACGTAACTGAACCGATCTGCGTGCCGTAGGCGCCGGCATTCATGCGCAGCGCGCCACCGACGGTGCCGGGTACTCCGATAAGGCCTTCCATGCCGCCGAGGTCGTTTTTGGCGCAGAAGGTCACGGTGCGACCGAGGTCGGCGGCGGCGTCCACGCTGGGCGAAGTTACCTTCGAGAACGACTTCCGGCTCCGGATTGGCGAGCTGCAGACACGACCCAGGGAAGTTCGCCGTCGCCGACGAGAAGTTCGAGCCGCCGCCGAGAAATTTGTGCGGAATGTGCGTGGCGTCAAGGAGGTTGAGAAGTGCCGGAATGGCCTCGTGTTTCGTCGATGCGGAACAGGTCGGTCGTGCCGCCGATTCCGAGGTAGGTAAGTTCGGCAAGGAGGTCCCTGGCAAAAGCTGGACGCCCAGCGCCGGAAGCATTCGCGATGAGTTTGGGATCTTCAATGCTGCATGGTGGCCCGTGAAGCGATGCTCCGTCCCCAGAAGGACCATTAGTTCGTTGCTGGCGCGGCTGACGTTTCCGGCGCCAATGGTCATGATGGCGTCGCCGGGCCGGGCTTCTCGCAGCAGAAATTCGATGGCAGTCCATGCATCGAGCGGAAGTAGTGAACGTTTTTGTGGCCGGCGTCGCGAATGGCGGCTGGCCAGGGCTTCGCTGGTGATGCCAGGAATGGGCGATTCACTGGCGGCGTAGATGTCGGTCAGCACGAGAATGTCGGCCTGATTGAAAGCGCGGCGAGAATTCGTCCCAGAGATGCTGGGTGCGCGAATAAGCGATGCGGCTGGAAGAGGACCAGTAGGTGATTGAACTTGCAGCCGCGCGCGGCTTCGAGCGTGGCGCGAATTTCGGCGGGATGGTGGCCATAATCATCGATGACGGTGATGTCGTTGACTACGCCCTTGATGTCGAAGCGGCGGCCAACGCCGGCGAATTTTGCGAGGCCTTCCCGGATGAAGTCGGTGGGACATTAAGATACAGGGCCACGGCGGCAGCGGCGGCGGCGTTGCGTACATTGTGGATACCCGGAGGATGCGGCAGGTGGAAGAAGCCGAGGTCCTCGCCCTTATAGGTGAGCCGGAAGTCGCTGCCGAGGCCTTCGAGCTTCGATATCGCTGATGACCAAATCGGCCTGGCTGGACGTGCCATAGGTGATGATCGGGCGCTTGACGTCGGGAATGATGGCTTGAACGTTGGGCTCGTCAAGGCAAAGAATGGCGGCGCCATAAAACGGAACGCGGTTCACAAACTGCAAAAATGCGCCCTGAATGTCTTCGAGCGAGGAGTATTGATCGAGGTGTTCGCGGTCGATGGTGGTGACCACAGCGACGACGGGCGCGAACATCAGAAAGCTGCGATCGCTCTCGTCGGCTTCGACGACGAAATATTCGCCTCTGCCGAGGCGCGCGGTGGTGCCGGCTTGATTGACCTTGCCGCCGATGACAAAGGTCGGATCGAGATGTGCGGCGGCAAGAATGGAAGCGACCATGGAAGTGGTGGTGGTCTTGCCGTGCGCGCCGGCGACGGCAATGCCGTATTTCAGGCGCATGAGTTCGGCAAGCATTTCCGCGCGTGGGATCACGGGAATTTTTCTGTTTGTGCGCTTCGATGACTTCGGGATTGTCGGCTTTAACGGCGGAAGACGTGACCACGACGTGCGCACCTTGGACATTCGCGGCTTTGTGGCCTTCGAAAGACGGTCGCGCCAAGATTTTGCAGCCGTTCGGTAATAGTGGATGGCTTGGTGTCCGAGCCGGAAACGGAATAGCCCAGCGTGAGCAGGACTTCGGCGATGCCGCTCATGCCAATGCCGCCGATGCCCACCAGGTGAATGCGCTGAAAATTGCGGAACGATGACCATCATGAGCCTTCAATCTCCTCCCGCAAGAATCGCTTCCCCGGTGAACATGCCGATATCGGCGGCTTGTTCAATCAAATCGACAATTTCTCGTGCCGCATTCGGATACGCAAGTGACCGCGCATGCTTCGAGAGTGTTTCGAGTCTCCTGCGGCTGGTCGAGGAGGGAGAAAATCTCTTTCCTCAGGCGTTCAGGCGTTAATTCGCCTTCCGAAATCAGGCGGCCTGCTCCGCGCATTCACCATCTCTTGCGCGTTACGCAACTGATGGCTGTCGGTGGCGCGGCCAAAGGGAATGAAAATCGCGGCGCGTCCCGCAGCGGCAATTTCCGCGGCGGTGATCGCGCCTGCGCGGCAAACGATCAGATCTGCCCAGGCAAAGCGATCCGCCATGTTGCTCAGGAACGGGACAACCTCGGCGCGGAAATCATGCTGCTCATACGCGGCTTTGCACAACATTATAATCGCGTTCGCCGGTCTGATGCACGATCTGCAGCTCATTTTTTCGGACAGCAAGCAAATCCATCGCATCGATAAACGCGCGATTGATAGGCAACGCGCCCTGGCTTCCGCCGGTGACTAAGCAGACGCAGCGGCTTTTCCGGCTTGCGCGGCTGCAATCGAAAAGAATTCGGCGCGCACCGGGCAGCCAGTAACAATGGCTTTTGCTTCCCCAGGCCCTGGCCGAAACTTCGTAGCCGGTGGCAATGCGCTTGGCGAATTTGGCGAGCACCTTGTTGGTGAGACCCGGCTCGGCATTGGGTTCGAAGATGACGTTGGGCATGCCGTTCAGCCAGGTGGCCAGCAGCATGGGTCCCGCAGCGTAGCCGCCGACGCCAAACGCTGCGATGGGCTCTGTCGCTTTCGCAAAACGCGCCGAAGGCATCGCAACAGTCCGCTGGCACAAGCATGGCGAGATTTTGCGCGAGCGTCGCGCCACCTTTCCCTTTCAGGCCGGCAACGCGCAAGGTTTCCAGTGGCAGCCCGCCTGCGGCACAAGCTTCATTTCGATTCCGCGTTCCGTTCCCACCAACACGACTTCTCTCTCTTTGCCGCGCGACAACCACTCTCGCGCAATGGCCAGCGCCGGGAAAACGTGCCCGCCCGTGCCGCCTCCGGCGATTAGCAGTTTCATAGCCGGGGTCTAGGCGGAGGGGCACAGTATGCTGTGCCCCTACAAATCCAATCGGAAGTTGCGTCATGTTTCGGTAGCCTGCTGGCAAATATTTAGCAGCACGCCTGTCGCCAGCAGCATGACCAGCAGGCTCGAACCGCCATAGCTGACAAACGGCAGCGGAATTCCTTTGGTCGGCATCATGCCCAAGCACAACTGCGAAATTGATCAGCGATTGGAATGACCACCATGGCCGTGATCTCCAAGGGCCAAGCAGCGTGCCAAATCCGTCGGGAGCGTTGAAGGCCGCGCGAAGCCCGCGCCAGGCAGAAACCGCGAACAGGGCAATCATCAATCATCGCGCCGATGAAACCCAATTCTTCGCAGATCACAGCATAAATAAAATCAGTATGCGCTTCCGGCAAATAAAAAAGTTTCTGTTTGCTCTCCATCAAGCCCAACGCCGGTGAATCCGCCGGAACCCACGGCGATGAGCGATTGCAGTCAACTGAAAGCCAGCGCCTTGCGGATCGGAATCGGGATGGAGAAAAGCCATCAAGCGCGCCTGGCGATAGGAAACATGAGAGATCAGAGAATAAAGCATCGGCAAGCGCGGCAAGGCCCGCAGCCAGCCACTTCCAGGAAAGCCCAGCGACAAAAAGAATCGCGGTCATGATTAACAGACAATGTCCACGGACAGTGCCCAGATCAGGTTGCGCAAGAATCAAAGCACACACAAACCAGGACGGTCGCGATGGCGGGAAGAAGTCGTCTGCAGAAAATCCTGCCTGGTAGAATTCCAGGCTGACGGCAGTACGTCGGCGCTATGATCGAGGAACCAGGCGAGATACAGAATCGCGGCAAGCTTGGCAAGTTCCGAAGGCTGAATGCCCACCGGGCCCGAGTTTGATCCAGCGATGCGTGGCATGGGACTTGTCGAGAAAAAAAGTGCCGATGAGCATCAGTCCGACGAGGCAAAGAGCGGTGTATAGACGACCGCGGGTTCACGCAGGCGGTGATAGTCCGAAGCGCATCAGCGCGAACATTCCCAGAAGGCCAATCACCAGCCAGGCGATCTGGCGGCACGACGAAGATGTAGTAAGTGTCCGTACTGGTTCTGGGCGGTGACGGCAGAGGCGCTGAAGATCATCACCGCTCCAGAAGACAAAGCATCAGCGTCACACCAAACAGCAAGCGATCAGTATCAGAACGTCTCGGTCACTGTGGGTTATCCCTTCTCCGAAATCGCACAGCAGCTTGCTTTTCGAGCTGCCGCACCAAATCTTTGAATACGCGGCCACGGTGTTCATAGTTTTGAAACTGGTCAAAGCTGGCGCAAGCGGGCGCGAGCAAGACAATGTCGCCGGACTTTGCGGCTTGTGAAGCCAGTATCCACGGCGCGATCGAGGGTATCCGGCGCGCTCGATGGCCACGCTGCCGCTGATTTGCGATTCGATTTTGTCCGCTGCAGCGCCAATGAGCAGCGCAAGAATCGATTTTTCCCGCAGCGGATCTTGCAGAACGGCGTAGTCGCTGCCTTTGTCTTTTCCACCAAGAATAATTGGATGCGGCCGGGGAAGGCGTCGAGCGCTTTTAAGGTGGCGTCTACGTTTGTGG
Source organism: Candidatus Acidiferrales bacterium (assembly GCA_963741365.1). Lineage (GTDB taxonomy): Bacteria > Acidobacteriota > Terriglobia > Acidiferrales > UBA7541 > Acidiferrum. The sequence goes on from CAVUHY010000021.1 coordinate 20,193, forward strand.
CTTTCGAATCGTTGTAATAACGAACGCCGCGAACTTCGGCGACAAATTCCAAGCGGTGTTCAACCCCCTGAAAATGGCGAACGGCGTCGCCAATGGACCGGGCATCCACGCCCGCGAGGCGCGCAGTGGTAATGGCGGCGAGAACATTTTCGACGTTGTGCGCGCCGGGAAGCGGAATCTCGTTGCGCGTCATGATCAGTTCTTCTTCCGCGCCGCGCACCACGAGAATGTCATCGCCGCGCAAGCAAGCGCCCTGCTTCACGGCCTGTTTCCTGCTAAACCAGAACACTTGCGGTTTTTTGGGTAGATATTTCTGCGACGCCTCATCGTGCCGATTCAACACGGCGGCGTCGAGCTCTGTCTGGTTCTCAAACAGACGCGCTTTCGCTGCTCCGTAGGCTTCGAGCGTTTTGTGGCGGTCGAGATGATCTGGTGTGATATTCAGAAGCACTCCGATGTCGGGGCGAAAGCGCTCGATCAATTCCAGTTGGAAGCTGCTGAGTTCGACGACGGCAGTCGTACCCGCGGTGACGGATTCAACCAGCGATATCAACGGCGTGCCAACGTTTCCAGCTAAGAACGATTGCATTCCGGCGCTCTTCAAAATGTGCTGCACTAGCGTGGTGGTGGTTGTTTTTCCGTTCGAGCCAGTGATGCCGATGAGCTTGCCTTCGAGAAAACGGTACGCAAGTTCGATCTCGCTCCAGATCGTGATGCGTTTCGAGCGGGCCACAGCCAAGAACGGGTCGTCGGCTGGAACACCTGGGCTGGGAATGATCAGATCTTGTGCCAGGAAGGTTTTTTCCGTGTGGCCGCCGAGTTCGAGCGTCACGTCGGCTTCGCGCAGTTTCGCGGGGATTTCTCCGAGTTCAGATTCGGCCCGAGTTTCCGTGGCGCTGACAGTTGCATTGTGGCGAGCGCAGAAGAGTGCAGTGGCCGCACCGGTACGCGCCAGTCCAACGACCAGCACGCGCATCTTTCGAAGTTCGATCGATCCCGGCATACTTTATTCAGCTAACCCAATTCCTCAGCGGCTAAAGCCGTCCCTACAAAATCAGCGCAATTTCAATGTGGTAAGCGCGAACAACGCAAATACCAACGCGGCGATCCAGAAACGGACGATTACTTTGCTTTCGCTCCAACCGAGGAGTTCGAAGTGATGGTGGATCGGGGCCATGCGAAAGATGCGTTTGCCACGAAGCTTAAATGAACCTACTTGCAGGATCACGGAGAGCGCTTCGACCACGAAAATTCCGCCCACGAAAACGAGCAGGACTTCCTGTTTGATGATCACGGCGATGGTGCCGAGCGCGCCTCCCAGGCTGAGCGAGCCGACGTCTCCCATGAAAATTTCGGCGGGATGAGCGTTGTACCACAGGAAACCGAGAGAAGCGCCAACAAGCGCGCCGCAAAAGACCGTTAGTTCGCCGACGCGCGGGATGTATTGGATCTCGAGGTAATTCGCCCAGCGATAGTTGCTGCTGACATAGGTGAGGATGGTGAGCGCGCCAGCAGCTATAACGGTGCAGCCGATGGCCAGGCCGTCCAAACCGTCGGTGAGATTCACAGCGTTAGAACTTCCCGTGATTACGATCGCGATGAAAACAAGAAATGGTATGAATGCCAATGGCCACAGATGGGGCGAATTCAGAATGCTGTGGATGACAAGGTCTGGGCGAAACCGTTTCAAGAACGGAACGATTAGTTGCGTGGAATAGGCACTGTACATGGAGAGCGCCAGAAGTGAAATGCCGACGACACCGCTAACGAGAATTTGCAGCGTAAGTTTCCGTTTCCCGGTCAATCCCAGATTGCGGCGCTTGGCCACTTTCGCATAGTCGTCAACGAAACCGATGACGGCAAAGGCGAGCAAAGCAAACAGGGCCAGCAGCACGAAGGGATTCTGCAGGTCTGCCCACAACAAGGTCGGGACGGCAGTGGAAAGCACGATTAGGACACCGCCCATGGTGGGAGTGCCGGCTTTTTTCTGGTGCGCTTGCGGACCTTCTTCGCGGATAAATTGGCCAATCTGCAATTCACGAAGTTTGCGAATCAACCAGGGCCCAAATACCAGCGCGAGAAACATCGCGGTCAGACTAGCATAGACGGTGCGGACGGTGATGTAGCGAAACACGTTGAGCGGGCTCAAATATTTTTGCATTACGTGGTAGAGCAGGTAGTAGAGCATTTAGTGTCCTGCTCCCGCTTTGTGGCGCGCGTCCTCGGGAACGAACCGTCCAAGCAGCGCGTCGACTATCTGTTCCATTTTCACGCTACGAGAACCTTTCACGAGCAGCAGATCGCCTGGCTGCACAAATGCGCCAAGAAATTCCGCCGCGGCGGCCGGCGTAGGGAAAAAGTGCGTGTGTTCGCGGCTCATGGTGGTGCCCGCGCCTTCGACGAGCGCGGCGGCATCCCCTTGAACACCTATGACGTAGTCTATCTTTCCAGTGCTTGCGGCAAACTCACCGCCCTCGCGATGCAATTGTTTGGAGCTTGCGCCGAGTTCACGCATTTCTCCGGCGGCAAGGATGCGGCGCTGGAACCCAGGCATTGCGGCCAGCAGCGCGATCATGGCTTGTAAAGCCGCGGGGCTGGAGTTGTAGGAATCGTTGATGAGCGCAAATCCATTGGTGAAACGAATCAGTTCGCCACGCATGGAAGGCGTGGGCAGCGCCGGAAACACATTTTGAGCCTCGGCGTCACTGATACCCCAGAGGCTAGCGGCGGCGATCGCGGCGAGGGCATTCAGCACCACGTGCTTTCCTGGCAACGACATTTCGATACGAGTGCGCGTTCCATTGTGAATCAGGGTAAATGCGGAACCGAGTGCACCGCGATCTTCGATGTCCACGGCGTTAAACTGGGCTGGTTTCTCGATTCCGTAGAAAATCACGCGTCCCGGCGCGTGCTCCGCCATTGCCGCGACGCGCGGATCGTCGGCATTGAGGATGGCGACAGAGTCCGAGCCGTTCAATCCTTCCACCAGTTCCCTTTTGGCCAGTGCAATTTCATCGACCGAAGAGAAATTCGAGAGATGTGCGGGCGTGACGCGCAGTTCGATGGCTACATCGGGCTGGGCAATCGCCGCAAGCCGCCGCAATTCACCGGGATAGGACATGCCCATTTCGAGGACGGCAACGTCGTGCGTTTCGTCGAGACGAAAGAGCGTCAACGGCAGACCGAACTCATTATTAAAATTTCCTTCGGACTTCAGGACCCGGAACTTCGAGCCCAGCAGTGCCGCCAGGATCTCTTTCGTTGTAGTTTTGCCGACGGAACCCGTGATGCCACAAATTTTCTTTCCCCAATCCTTGCGGACGGCGTGTGCCAAATTGTGGAGCGCGGCCAGCGTGTCGGGAACGACGATGCAGCGGTCCTGGAGCCATCCGGGAAAGCGAGAAAGCTCAGCTTCCGCGACCACTGCGGCCACGGCGCCCGCTTCCAGGACTGCGGCCACGTAGTCGTGTCCGTCATTACGCGGACCAACGATGGCGACGAAGAGTTCTCCGGGACAGAGAGTGCGAGAATCAATCGACACACCGGCCATCCGGGCCACGGGGTCGACTCCATTCCCCGGCTTTCCCGCCACCGCTTCAGCCACTTGTTTAAGCGTCCACCGCATAATTTCCTCAATATGCTGGTCTCATTCATGGTTCGATCGGAGCGATGGTTTGCTCCGCCGTACCGCACCGCCAGGTTCGTTCTCACCGGCTGAGAGCTCCTCCCTTATCTGCGACTCACTATTTCAGCCCGCTGGCCCTCGTCACACAGCAGGCGACGAGCGCGCTACGTGGCAAACCCTGGGCCGCCTTTGCTTTGCGGCGGTTGCGTATCTGTGTAGCCGAGATCGCAGAGTGCTTTTTGGGCTACTTCGCAATCGTCAAAATGAATGGTGCGGTCGGCGAAAATTTGATAATCCTCATGACCTTTGCCCGCCAGGAGGACGATGTCTCCGGCCTTCGCTTCGTCAATGGCCAAACAAATGGCTTTGGCGCGGTCCGCTTCGATCAGATATTTGCCGCTAGATTTCTGGATGCCGACGACGATGTCGCTGATGATTTTGAGCGGATCTTCCTGGCGAGGATTGTCGCTGGTGAGAATTGTGAGATCGCTCATGCGCCCGGCAGTTTCGCCCATGATGGGGCGCTTGGTGCGATCGCGCGAACCGCCACAGCCAAACATGGTGATGATGCGACCTTTGGTGTTCAGTTCGCGGGCGGTGCGAATAAGATTTTCGAGGGCGTCGTCGGTGTGGGCGTAGTCGACAACCACTAGAAACGGTTGGCCCTGATCTACGCGCTGAAACCTTCCGGCGACGGCGTGGAGATTGCGGATGCCGGTTTCGATAATTTCGTTGGAAAGGCCGAGGGCGATGCCCGCTCCGATGGCGGCGAGAATGTTATAGATATTGATGCGGCCCACCAGCGTGGACTGGACCTGAATTTTTCCGTTGGGCGTTTGCGCCGTGAAATTCAGGCCGTTGAAGCTTAGCATGAATTTTTTCGCCGCCAGATCCGTGCCATTGGTCAGGCCGTACGTGAGTGTGTTTTTTGCGAGACCCTTGAGTTTCTTGCCCCACTCGTCGTCGGTGTTGATGATCGCAAAGTCTGGTGCACCTGCGCCGGTGCCTTCGAAGAGGTGACGCTTCGCGGCGAAATAGTCGTCAAAGGTTTTGTGGAAATCGATGTGATCGCGGGTGAGATTGGTAAAGACTGCAGCGACAAAATGGCAACCCCAGAGGCGGTCCATAGCCAGGGCGTGGGAACTGGCTTCAAGAACGGCGTGCGTTCCCTGGTTATCGCGTACCTCGGCGAAGAAGGCTTGCAGGTCAGCGGATTCGGGCGTAGTGTTTGGCGCGGGATAATCCCCGAGAGGAGTGTGGTAAGCAATGGTGCCGAATAAACCGGTTTTCGCGCCAGAGGCTTTGACGATGAAATCGATCACCGAACTGGTCGTGGTCTTTCCGTTGGTGCCGGTGACAGCGACGAGTTGGAGAGCGTTCGCGGGACGTCCAAAAAAATTCGAGGCCGCGATAGCAAGGGATTTGCGAGGCTCATTAACTTGGAGCCACGCGGAATTGCCCGTCCAGTCGGAAGGCTTCGGGTCAGCGCTCAGAATAACGGAGGCGCCGCGCGAGGCAGCGTCCGTTGCGTAGAGGTTCCCGTTAGTGGCGACACCTTGCATCGCCACGAATAATGCGCCTTCATGCACTTTGCGCGAATCGCAGGTTACTTGAGAGATCGAGGGGTCTTTCGCGGGGAGCGGCGAGCGCAAATCTACTCCTTCGAGAATCGTGCGGAGTGGCAACGCCCGCGTCTGTCTCTCGCCAGCCACAGTGTGTCCTCGATCTTCCTCGGGCACTCGATTCGCCTTCTTTTCCGCCTCGTCCGTGGCGCTCAACCCAATCGTCATTGTCTACCTAAATCCTTCTCTCAGTGGTGCTTGCCTGACTTAAGGGGCTTTGCCGCGACTCCACTAAATTCCACGATAATTTTCGAGCCACGGCGCACCTTGGAACCCGCGGTCGGCGATTGTTGAGATGCAAGGCTGCTGCCAACTAGCACCGGGTCGAGGCCTAGTCGCAGACAAGCTTCGGTAACGTCGCGCATAGTCTTTCCAGTGAAGTCAGGGACGTCGATGCCGCTTTCTTCATCTGCCGCCACCATTACTTCGGGTAATTTTTGTAGCGAAGTTCTTGTGCTTGAGGCGTTTGAATCTTCGTCTTCGCTGGCGGTCTGCATGGAGAAATCCACGGGAGTAACGTCGTCGAGAGATGCGTCTTGTGCGTCTTCACCAGGGTGATACGCAGTCTGAATCAGGCGCGGGCTCAAGGGCACGTCGCGAGGCACGTCGAGATACGGCAGGACCTGCTCGGCGATGCGCTTGAAGACCGGCGCAGATACGGTGGCTCCATCGTGCGGGTAGCCGGCGGGCGAATCGATGGAAACGAGAATGGTCACTGCCGGATTGTTGATAGGCGCAAAACCAGTAAAAGATGCAATCACGTTGGTTGGAGAATAGCGTTTGGTATTGGGGTCAATTTTCTGCGCTGTGCCTGTTTTTCCAGCGGCGGTCCAGCCATCGAGCCTGGCTGATTTGCCGGTGCCGTGGAGAATCACGCCTTCCATGAGGTTGCGAAGTGTGGCCGCGGTTTGCGGTTGAATAATTCTATGAGGATCTTCCGGAGCAGAAGGTCCGTCGAGAGGCAAAATCTGGTCGCCACGGCGCATTTCATGGACCACGTGCGGTTTGTAAATGTACCCGCCATTCGCGACCGCAGAAACCGCAGTGATCATCTGGAGCGGCGTCACGCCGACTTCCTGTCCCATAGAAACAGAAGCGATAGAAAATGATCCCCAATGATCGAGGCGGCGAAGCAGGCCGCGGCTCTCGCCGGGAAGATCGACGCCGGTTGGTGCGCCAAAGCCGAACGCGCGAATGTAATCGTAAAATTTCGAGGAGCCAAGTCGAAGAGCAATCTTGATAGCGCCGACGTCGCTGGAATTGGCCAGAATGTCCGCGACGGTCAACATGCCATATTTCTTGTGATCGTGGATGAGATGGCCGGCGACTCTCACGGCCCCGTTTTCGCAATCGAAGACTTCCTCAGCGCGAATCAAGTTTTGATCGAAGGCGGCAGCGAGCGTTACCAATTTGAAAGTGGAACCTGGCTCATAAATTGAGGTGATGGCACGGTTGTTGCGGGATTCCGCGGAGGAATCGGCAGGGGCGTTGGGATTGAATTTAGGCCAGTTTGCGAGCGCCAGGATGGCGCCGGAATTGGGATCCTGGACGATGACGGTGCCGGCGGGAGCATGGGTCTTCTCGATAGCGGCAGCCAATTCGCGTTCAGCGATGTATTGAATTTTCTCGTCGATGGTGAGGACGATGTTCACGCCGCGATCGGCTTGCGCTTCGCCACCATCGAACCAGCGCTGGCGCGCGTCCGCCATGACCACGATTTTTTCGCCCTTGCTGCGAATCAGGGAATCGTATTCGTGCTCGATGCCACCTAGGCCTTTGTCATCCACATCGACAAAACCCATAACGTGCGAAGCCATATCGCGTTTCGGATAGAAGCGCTGGTTTTCTTCCTGGAAATAGATGCCCTTCAAATTGAGGGCGGTAATCAATTGCACTTTGTCTGGAGTTAATTTTCGTTGAATCCAGACAAAGGTGGCTCCGGATTCAAGCTTTTCGCGAATCAAATCCTGCGTCATGCCGAGAATTCCCGAGAGAAGGCGCGCGGCCATGAAGGTGTCTTTTACTTCGGTGGGCACGGCAAAGGCGGACTGGACCGGCACGCTCATGGCGAGCGGATGCATGTTGCGGTCGTAAATGGAGCCGCGCTTCGGGGTGATATCCAGGATGCGGCGCTGCTGGCGCAAGGCGCGGGCCATGTAGTCGCTGTGACGGGCGAGTTGCAGGTAGGCAAGGCGACCAAAAACGCTGATCATCCAGAAGAGGGCCAGGCTGGCAAGAATCAGGATTCGGAGATGAACTTTATTCTGCCGCATGGTTCGTAGCAGTTGGCTCTCATTTCGGTGATTTTTTTTGGTGATGCAAAAAATCCGAGGGACTCGGGGTTAGTCCGAAGGTAGGACTACCTGCGTCCGCAAAACCGATTTCAGGGGCTAACCCCAACTCACTCTGTCCGCTGACGTGGGAGCTGAAGCTCCCTCCTCCTGAAGAAACCCGTTCGGCGGACTGCGATGGCCAAATCAACGAGCCTGGGACGAGCGGTTGGGTTGGGCAAAATGGGCTGCGGCCACTTCCGCTCCATCCGAATTCGTGTATTCGCGCACTTGCGCGGGGGCGGTTTGCGTGAGGCCCAACTGGTGGCGCGCGATCACGTCGATGCGGCGAGGGTCGCGCAACGTGGCGATTTCAAGCTTCAGTTCGCCGTTGTAACCTTGCGCGGCCTGCTGCTTGGCTTTCAAGTCTTCCAACTGGAAGCTTAAATCGATGCAACGAAAATGCTGGTATACGTAGAGCATGCAGAACGCAGCGACAACCAAGCCGAGCGCGGCCGTCTTGTACAGGTTGCGCATTTTTACAGGCTCGACTTTGCGCGCCACACGTGAATTGTCAATCCGTTTTACCGTATGAAATTCCTTCATTAACGGCTGTTTTTTTCTTGCCATCTCACACCTTCTCCGCGCACCGGAGCTTCGCGCTTCGCGATCTCGGGTTCGCCTGCTGCTCTGCAGGGCCGGGTACAATCACGTGCTTCGTGAGAACCTTCAGCGTTCCCTCTTTACGCCCTTGCTGGAACGCTTGCTTCACGGGGCGGTCTTCGCGCGAGTGATACGTCAGCACGACTATGCGGCCGCCTGAATTTACTGTGGCAGGGGTCCGGAAAAGAAACTGCCCGAGTTCCTCCATCTCTCGATTCACCGCTATCCGCAGCGCCAGAAACGTTTTTGTTGCGGGATGCAGTCTCTGCCTTCCCCATTGCTTCCGAGCGCCTGCCACAACCGTTGCCAAGTGCGCGGTGTCCCTGATGGGTCGCGCGTTCATGATCGCCCTGGCGATCCTTCTTGAATCGTGCTCTTCCGCTCCGGTATAGAGCAGGTCGGCGATTTCTTTCTCCGACCATTGATTCACAATTTCGTCTGCCGTCAGCAAGTCTTCTTCCGCTTCCCCACTGCTCATGCGCATGTCCAGAGGACCAGCCTCGCGGAACGAGAAGCCGCGTTCCGGCTGATCAAGCTGCATGCTGGAAACTCCCAAGTCTGCCAAGACCCCGTCCACCTTCGCTATCCCCAACTCTTGTACGGCCTCCGCAATTCTCGAGAACGGAGAGCGGATCAAAGTCACCAAACTCCCAAAACCCTGCAGACGCTCCTGTGCGATCCGCAGCGCCCGTGCGTCCCGGTCCAGGCTGATCAAACGTCCGAATGGCTTTTGCCCTGGACTTGCCAGCGAGAGCATACGCTGCACGATCGCCACGGAATGTCCCGCCGCGCCTGTGGTCGCGTCTACGTAAATTCCGCTTGGCTTTATTTGCAGCCATTCCAACACCTCTTCCAGCAACACCGGAGTGTGTGGCGCACCCAATTTGTATTGCCTGCCCTGCCCCGTTTGCCCCGGGAGAACAACTACCCCAACTGCCGATACAACCCCAACTTCTATTTCTTTTTGCAACCCACCCCACTGCCCCAACGGCGACTGCAAAAAGCTCTTATGGCCGCCAGGCTTCGAGCGCCCGGTCGTCTTCGTCGGTGTATGGTTCGCTCTTCAATTGATCCAGGACCCGTGTATGGTTCATTACCTCGATATGGTCCAGAGCGCCTAACACGTCGACATCGCCCTTGGTTTGCGCGGATTCGCGTAAAACCGCGGGCAGCAAGACTCTTCCCTGGTTGTCAATTTCGACGACCTGGCCGTAGTAGCTGGTGCGCATGAGGAATTTGCGCTTTGCCGGGTTGGTGCTCGGCATACTGGCCAGGCGATCTTCGATCTCGCCCCAAACCTTCATCGGGTAGATCCTCGCGGTCTCACCGGTGGTGCTGGTGATGTAAAACTGGTTGCCGTACTCCTTCAGAGCATCGAGAAAATTGGCAGGGATCTTCAAACGGCCCTTCTCGTCGACCCTTGCCTGACAGTTTCCCCGCAGCTTCATTTGACCTGGTCTCTTGGAGGAGCGAAAAGGCCCGAACCACCACAACAGTTTAATGCGGCCTACTTGACTCTACTGCACTCTACTAATAACCACTTTCTTCCACTTCCTGCCACATATTAGGCTCAATCTAAGACTTGTCAAGAGGAATCCGCAAAATCTGTGCATAATTTGTTAATTTTTTTGAATTGGAAAAGCTGGAGAGCGACCTACTACGGAATGGGATTCTGATTTGCGCGAATGTCTATTGGTTGGGGGTGGGTTTTGGGCACTAGAAAGAGCAGGCTCTGGGGGCATGTGACACTCGCGATGCTTATTTCTACCGCGAGAATGATTGGGAAGCTTTCCTCAATGCAGCGAAACTCTGCGCTCGCTTGGATGGGTGCATAGATTCGGCTAGACTGTTTTTGGACCCGCCGTCGCGCGGGTTTTTTTGAAAGACGTCTGAACGTCGACTTGTTTTCCTGCCCCTGTCTGACGTCTCTGCGGAGATTGGATTGATGAAAATAAAAATATTGGGATCGGCTGCGAGCGGTGGATTTCCGCAGTGGAATTGCGCTTGCGCGAATTGCACTAGTGTGCGTGAAGGGTCGCTAAAAGGTCCGGCACGCATGCAGACGCAGGTTGCGTTCAGCCCCATGGCGGGGATCTGGTTTCTGGTCGGAGCTTCGCCGGACCTGCGAACGCAAATCCTGACGATCCCCGAGCTTTCGCCGTATTCGGAGAGCGGGGGAATTTCTCCGATCGCAGGCGTATTCCTAACCTCGGCCGAGGCGGTTTACGCGATGGGATTGCTGCACCTCCGCGAGAGCCAGAGCTTTTTTGTGTTCGCGACTTCTGGAGTGCAGCGGCTGCTGAAGAACGAAAACCGGATCTTCCGGGTTCAGGACCGCGCGAATCCCGAGGCGCAGTGGCAGATGCTTTCGACGCGGGGACGCATCGGGTGCCATCTTTCGGAATATCCCGGCGATCCGCCGACATTCTTTTATTCTTCGGTGCCATTGGGCGGAGAATGGCCGGATTTCGCGAGCACCGATTTCCGCGAGAACTCGGCGCAGGAGGAAGCCAATGTCGGCGTGGTGATCGAGCAGGCGGGGAAGAAACTGTTTGTTGGGCCGGCGATTGCGGGGACTAATTCCCTTTGGACTAAGGCGGCAGCCAGCGCGGATGTGACGTTGATCGACGGGACGTGTTGGTCGGATGAGGAATTGGTCCAGGCGGGGCTGGGCGAGAAGACTGCGCGGGAAATGGGGCATGTACCGCTATCGGGGCCGGATGGATTGCTGCAGCAGTATCCAAGGGATGCGGAAGGGCGAAAGCGAAAGATTTTGATCAATATTGGGCACACGAATCCGATTGTCGATGAAGCCAGCGCGGAGCATCGTGAGGTACTGGATGCGGGATTCGAGATTGGTTACGATGGGATGGAAATCGAGATGTGAGGTAGCGTCGGGATTGGGAAGAGACGGTGGAGAACACCGAAAAAGTAGACTTCGCTAGTAGGAATGAATTGAGTTCTGTTTGTTGAGTAAGCTGAGATCCTTCGACGGCGTGACCCGACGCGTCTGATAAACGGCGCGGAGAAAAAGCGTCGGGTTACTCCGCTCAAGATGCCGGTTTGGGTGGTTGAGGGGAAAGAACGGAACGCGCAGAGACTCAGAGTTCGCAGAGATGAGGGTTATGAAACCTGAATTCAATGCGCTGCCACGGTTGGCGGCTGGGAGTCGGTTGAATGAGAAGACGCAGGTGCCGCGGCAACTGCTGACGGCGGGCGCGCCGATTCGGTTGCAGGGGCCCAGCCTGGAGATTGTGCTGCGCTGCGACGGGAAGCACACGGTGGAGCAGATCGCGGAGGATCTACACAAGCTTTATGCGAAGGCGGAGCCGCAGCGGGTTAGGGATGATTTGTTGAATTACCTGGCGTTGTTGCATGACCAAAAGGCGATTGAGTTTTAGAGCTGTACGATGATTTTTTCTTGAGGAGAACCCCAAGAAACGGCCCACCTTCACAACCGAGAATGGGGGCCCCCGGCCGAGCCGGGCGATAGATATTTCCTAGCCTCGCTTAGCCCGAATTTATTGGCGCATTCCGCGTCGAATGGGGACAGGCCTGCAAATAATGAAGTTCCTGGATGTTCTGACGATTGTACTCGCCGGATTGTTAGTGGGAATCGAACTGGCGATTGCGGCATTTATTCACCCGGCACTGGGAAGGCTGGAGGATGCAACACACCGCGCTGCGGCGAGCGCGTTCGCGGCGGTTCTGGGGCGAGCCATGCCACCGTGGTATGCGTTGGTGTTTGTACTGATTGCGGCGGAAGCGTGGAAGAGGCTGGCGCAGGGGCGAGACGTTTGGTTGCTGGCAGCGGCCGGGGCGATCTGGGCGGCGACCATTTTGTTCACGGTGGTGACGTTGGTGCCGATCAATAAACGCGTGGAAAAGTGGACGAAGGAGAAATATGAGGAGAATTGGCGGGAGGATCGCAAACGTTGGGACGACTTGCATCGATTGCGGGTTTGCGCCCTACTATTGGCGTTGATCTGCATTGTGATGGAAATACTGGGTTAAGCTGTGCCTAGCCGGTATCGGTTGACTGCAGATACGAGAAAACAAGATATGTCGTGTGCTGCATGAGATTTCGGCGGGGGCTCGGCTACGATGGCGGGATTGCCATCGGCGTGCTCATCTTAACGGCGACTAAGGCTGTGAAGGCGATGCAGCCGGTGAGAACCAAGCTGCCGAAGAGAAGCAAGGTGTGCGGCGCGCCAAAGCGTTTGGCAACTCCTCCCGCAAGCAAGGCGCCAAGCGGCTGGACGCCCATGAACATGGTGGCGTAGACGGCCATGAGGCGGCTGCGCATGTCGTCTGGAACGCGTTCCTGAATGATGGTGTTGGTGGCGGCCATTTGCGAAGTGGCGGCAAAACCCACGATAAAGAGTACGGTGGCGCAAAGCCAAAATGACGTCGCTTGTGAGAAGAGAATCAAGCCAATCGAGCAGATGGTGCAGGTCGTGGCGATCCATCGTGCCAGGCCCTTGTAATGCGTGCGGGCGGCAAATTGCAGCGCGCCCAAGACGGCACCAACGCCGGCAGCGCTCATGAGCAAGCCAAGAACCCTGGCCCCTCCGTGAAGAATATCGCTCGCATAGATCGGCAGAAGCACCGAGTATTGCAAGCCGAACATGCTTAACACGCAGAGCAGCAACAATGCGGAGCGGATGGGAATGTCATCCATAGCGAAGCGAAATCCCTGAACAAAACCGCTCACGGGAGACTCATCGGTCGACATTTTTCCGATGGGCGTGATGCGCATCATCGATAGCGCAATCAGCACCGCGACGAAGCTGACACCATTAAGAAAGAAGCACCAGCCCTCGCCAATCAGAACGATGGTGAATCCGGCAATCGCGGGGCCGATGACGCGCGCCCCATTGAAAATTGAAGAGTTGAGAGCAATGGCATTGGGAAGATCGTCTTTGCCGACCATCTGGACGAAGAAGGATTGGCGAATGGGAACATCGAACGCGTTGATGATACCGCTCAAAAACGCGATGGCGATGAGATGCCATTCCTGGATGAGATGCGTGAGGGTGAGGCCGGCCAGGAGAAACGCCAGGATCATGGCACAAGTTTGCGTGACGATGACGCCGCGATGGCGGTTGTAGCGATCGCCGACGTAACCGCCCATCCATGCCAGAAAAAACATGGGCACCTGATTCGCAAAACCAAAAATGCCGAGGGCAGCGACAGAACCCGTCAGTCTGTAGACAAGCCACTGCTGCGCGGTGGTCTGCATCCAGGTGCCGACGAGCGAGATCAGTTGGCCGATGGTGAATAACTGGAAATTGCGGTGCTTTAGCGCACGGAATCGGTTGGACAGGGCCGGAATCGGAACCTCCTTCACATTTTGATGATAGCGGAAGAAATCGGTGACGTTCGAGCACGGTGAGGTCGGTGTGCGCGTGCTGCGGTTGAGAGGTTGCCGCAATCCCTACCCTGGAGCGCGCGGGAGGGCCTCTAGTCGCTTCGAGACTCAATGATGTCGCACCTACGGCGCTCGGAACTTGCTTTAACTGGTTTCCCTGCCCTTGCGGGCCGGGCTAACTTCTGCCTCGCTTCCGGCGCTCTTTAGCAAACCAAGTGTTAAGTTGAGACTGCGACGAGATGCAGATCGACTGTAAAACAAAAGCGCTGGCATAAAAGTCGGAGGGGACATCGGCTCGTTGGGCAAGATTCGCCCGCGCGGGAAGGCGGCCGCTACACAATGGGAAAACCCAGGAGCACAGGCACAAGCGCCTGCGACACGGTTACTACTCGGGGGGCTCGGGAGCGGAACCTACGTGCATGTGACTCAAATCGTGCAGTGTTGCCTTCTCTTCATCGCTCATGCCGCGGGTAAAGTTGGGATCGTTGAGTCGCTGGTTGCGAGCGGATTCGGGCATGTTTTTGAGCACGCCCAATTTTTGGCGAATCATCTGTTGGCGGTCCCAGGGCATCTGCTTCATCTGGGGCAAAACTTCATTTTTGATGTGATCGCGCTGCTGGGGAGTCAAATTTCGCCAGGTATCTTCTTTTTCGCGGAGGTCGGCACGTTGTACCGGGGTCATGCGATCCCACTGATTGAGCTGCTGGCGAATCTTATTTTGCTTGTCGGGAGAAAGGCTCTGAAACGCTTGACTCTTTTGCAAGACACTGTCGCGCTGTTGTGGGCTGAGCGAGCGCATCTGGTCCACCCAGGGTCGAGCAGCGCCCACGCCCATTTTCTGGCGGGGAGTTAATTTAGCGCCGCCTTCATTCGAATAGGGGGGACGGTCTTTATTGAAATTCGATTGGGGAGCGCCAGGACTTCCACTCGGGCGATCGTACGTGGTGTTCGGATTGGACTGAGGCCGATTGGGATTTTCGGCTGAAGGCTGCAGTTGCGACGGATGAAATTGCGTAGAAGGGGGGCGAGAGGCCGTGGGCGGCGGATTCGTATGCGCCGGCGGACGCGTCGTCGGAGCGTGTGTTTGGGGTTGCGTCTGGTGCGGCGATGCCTGTTTCGACGGCGGCGGCGTTTGATGCTGTGGTTGAGACTGGCGCTGCGGCGGACGATCCGGATGCGGATTCTGCGATTGCGCGCAAACGCGCCAGGCAGCAAAGCTGAGCACAGCCGGCAACACTGCCCCGAGTTGGATCCTTCGTATCACGATCTCCGCTTCTACCCTTGCCTTACTCCCGCTTATTTTTCACGTAACGATTACATCTTCTGTTGCGTTTGGTCCGAATCGTCTTCGTACGGCTGTGCCGGCAAATCCTTCAGGGGCTCAAAATTCTGAAGCACATCATGATCTTCGAGCACGGGCAAATCCTGAAGCATTTGCGCATCGGCTTGCTGCGGGTCGGGCATGGGCCCCACTTGCCTAGTGCTAGGAATGCCCAGGTACAGCGCGGCGATCAACAACATGGAAGCGGCAAAGGCGATGCGAGGCGAAAAATCGAACCACGCCCACCAGCTTTGCTTGGCAACAGGCTCGGCGGCGACCAGCGCGTGGACGCGAGCGTCAAACGCATCGGACGGTTCAATCATCGGCAATTCGCCGAGCAGATCGGAGACGGCGCGAAATTCGTTGAGACGCAAGGTGCACGGCGCACAAGAGGCGAGGTGCTTCTCGACCTCCAACCACTCGGACTCTTTCAGTTGCCCATCGACGTATCCGAGTAGTCGGCGTTCCATTTTTTCACAACTCATAACGTCCTTCTTTCCCTGCCCTTATTGTTTGGCCTGGCGCGCCACAAGCGGGGCTAGTTCCACGCGCAGCGCCTCATATGCACGGAAGAGCAAAGATTTTAGTGCGCTCTCCGAACAACTGAGAATCTTGGCGATCTCGCCGTAATCAAGCTCTTCGTATTTGTGCAGCAGCACAGCAGCGCGCTGCTTCTCCGGGAGCTTGTCGATGGCATGGCGAATCATTTTCACACGTGCATCCTCGACGAGGTGCTGCTCGATATTGGGATGCTTCTCGGCAATATCCAGCGGCCTCTCGTCACCTTCTTCGGAGTCAATTCTGACCGGCGCGTCAATGGAGTCCTCGAGTTTCTGGTAGCGATTGTCGCGCATGGAATTCAAAGCCAGATTCGTGGCGATACGGAAAAGCCAGGTCGTGAATTTGGCGCTGGGCACATACTCTGCCCGCGCGCGATATACCCGCAGAAAGACTTCCTGCGCGAGGTCTTCCGCCTGTTCGCGATTGCGCACCATGCGATACAGGAAGTTGACCAGCGGCCTGCGATAGCGGTGCAGCAGAAGCTCAAAGGAAGCTTCGTCGCCCGATTTCACATCCAACATGAGTTGGACGTCGGTTCTGACCATAGCCGCCACACTCTACCAAACACATGTGTTCTCAAAAAGTTGCAGATTTGCCAATGGCAACAGACTCGCCAACCAGACGGTCAAAAAAGTTAAGCAAGATCAAACGGCCGAGGGAGACTAGGAGGATGCTAGAATTGGAATAACAGCTTTACTATCAATAGACTAATGACACCTGTGAAAACCAGCAAGGCCATACTCCAACCCGGTTCGCGGTTGACCTCGGGGAGCAGGTCAGTGGCGGCCACATATAGGGTCACTCCACCTGAGATGGGGAGGGCATAGTTGAGTTGGGACTGAAGCTGAGTGGTCAGAAGCACTCCAAGAAGCGTGGCTATGCCGAGCAAGCCTGCGGCGCGGACGGCGCTTTTCTTGGATTGGCCGCTGGCCAGGACCATGGAGGCAACGGTGAAGCCTTCGGGTAGCTTGTGAAGGAAGACCGCAATAAATATCACAACACCGAGCCAAGTGGAAACCAGGAAACCGGCTCCGATCGCAACGCCGTCGAAAAAAGTGTGAATCGCGAGGCCGAGGATCACGGTGGCGCGCACGTGATGATGCCTGACTTCTTCGGTGTGGGTCTCTTCGCCAAAATGAAAATGTTGGGCGAGAATGTGTTCGAACAAATGCACCAGAAAGAATCCAGCGAGCACATAATAAAGTGCGTACGCTCCGTCGAGCTTCAAAGATTCAGGGATTACTTCGATAAGGGAGACGGCCAGCATGTAGCCGGCACCCAGGGCAAGAAAGTATTGGAGATATTTTCGCGGCCACTGACGATAGACGACGAAATAGCCGCCGAGGAGATTGCCCGCGCCAGCGATCAGGCCCAGCGCGACCGCCAATTGGATGCGAGAGGTCAGTTCAGCCGGCATTAGAAGTCCGAGGCAAGGCGGCGATCGGCGTTCGTTTTTTGAGCATGCGCAACAGAAAATATCCGGACATACCGGCGGCGAGATGCTTCAGGGTGTGGCCGCTTACAAAGTGCGCAAAGGAAAAAATTGAGCGATCGAAGGCCTCGAGAACTTTGGCCAGAAGATAAAACGCACCGACCCAAACAAGATCGGTGGTTCTGGTGTAACGAGGCGGAAGCAAGAGTAAGAGAAGGAGAACCGCAATGGCGTAGATCTGTACAGCCGCGTAGAAACGCAAATCTCCCTGGCCGCGTTGCTCGCTGAAGTGCCATTGGACGACACTGAGAATTCCCACTGCGACAAGCGGAACAAGCAATCGCACTCCTATGGTGAGATCCAGGCGCTCTGCGATCATGGCGCAGACGAGCGACGTGAAGGCGACGGTCATGGGCAGGCGATCCCAAACGAGGCGCGAATTATCGGGCATGAGGTGATAGTAACCGGAACCGAAGGCGGTGAGGAAGATGCCGATGAAGAGAACTAGGTATGGCCAGCGTTCGCGCGAGTCGAGGAACGCCTTGGCACTTTGTTTCTGCAACAGAAACCAGAGCCCCCAAACGCCGAAAATGGCGAACGGCAGGTTGGAAGCTACATCGCCAAAGCTGGAGATGCCCACTAAGGATCTACTATCGGCGAAGAGATGATAGGAGAGCGGTTGTGCTGTGCGTGGGGCAAGCATCGCGGCCAGCATGATTAGGCCGGTAAGTGCGAGCAGGAGTACGACCCCGGTTCGCTTGGAGAACATTGGCTACCAATTCCAATTGGCGGAAGTAGGGACCGACAGAAATTGATGGCGTGGGAGTGTCTTTGAGAACATTTCCTCGGCGGCTAAAGCTGCAACGCCAATAAGTCGCATATGTCGGAGCTTTAGAGTCTGTGTGAAGACTCGGCATTCCTTTCCTTTAGGGCCTAAACTTAGAGCCTCTTTCCTTGACTCCAGAACTGTTTCCGTGAACGTTGGTTGCGGCGCGGTTAGCTAGTTGGCGCGCCACATCCTGGTCAAGTTATAGGCGGTGGTGGCCAGGACCCACTCGACGGCGACTTTCGCCAGCCCTCGTTGACGGAACCGCCGCATTCCTCGCTGCTTCCAGCACTCCATTCACCGGTTCGACGATCGCTTTGCGTCTTGCATAAATCACGCGGCCCACCGGATCCCGCAGTTTCCGTGGCATGCGACGGTGCGCCGGATGACAGGTTGCTTCAGTCTTCCGCCACGATTCAACACCCGCGCCAGGTTGTTGTCCGGCACGTACGCGTCGATGTTGCGCTCTTCCTTTGCTTGCAAGTTAGCGAGAGAAAAAAACCGCTGTCCGCGCTCGCTTGTCGCGGCCGCTCGCCGCATTGCTGTTCTACCAGATCCACCATAGGCACCAACAATTCGTTGTCCGTGGATGCTTGACCGATCTGCTGCGTCACAATCAGATGATCCTCGCGGACCGCCAGCGTCGCTGTGTAGCCCAACGTAAACCCGCCTCGCTCGCGCAGAAAACGCCTGTCGGGATCGCTCTGCGAAACTTTCTTTAGCCCGGATTTCTGCAGCCGCTCGAGCCGCTCCGGAATCCCTTGCAGTTGCTGCTCCAGCCGGTCCATCACGCTGCCGTCTACTTCGTTGCCGGCACCTTCGTTCGGATCGTCCGCATCGCACTGCTTCTGCCAATGCCGAATGTCCCGCCGAATGCGCGCCCGCGCCTCGCGCAGCGCTTGCTCAGTGTCCACACGATTTCGCGAAGCGTTGGCCGCCACGCGCGTCGAATCAATCGCCACGTGGCCCAAACCGCCCAGCAGCCACTGGCCCGCGCCAGCTCCACCACTCGCGTGAACAAATCGTTCCACTCCTTGCTGTGTCGCCGCCGGAACCCGTTCAGTGTCCAATGATCCGGCGCCGCCCCGCTCGCCAAATAGCGAAACGCCAAATCTTCGCGAACGCGCTGCTCCAGCCGCCGCGAACTGCTCACCCCCAGCGCGTAGGCGTACAACCAAACCGAAACCAACATCTCCGCGCATACGCTCGGCGGCCGCAAATAAGCCTGGTCAGGGTTGTATTCCAAACAATTTTCCCATCGCGCCTCCCTCTTCCTTGCAGTATAAGACGCGCGTTAACCCCTTAGTTCTCACACAGACTCTGAAGGTCCGGCCCTCTATTCCGGTTTCGGCTCATCCGTGTAGCTGCGGCATCGCAAAATATTGAGGAACCTCCGCCGGATTCGTTTGGGGGAAGCAATTAACCGCTGTGGCGGAAGAGGATAACATCACCTTCCTGCACGACGTACTCTTTTCCTTCGAGGCGAACCTGGGCCTTTTCTTTTGCAACAGAGAGGCTGCCGGCGGCCAGGAGATCTTCGCAACGAACGACTTCGGCGCGGATGAAACCCTTTTCGATATCGCTGTGGATGGCGCCGGCGGCTTTGGCGGCGTTGGACTCTTTGCGAATGGTCCAGGCGCGGACTTCGGGCTCCCCCGCGGTGAAGAAGGAGATCAAGCCCATCAGATCGTAGGTAGCGCGGATAAAGCGATTGAGACCAGGTTCCTTCAGACCGTAAGAGGCGAGCAATTCGGCGGCTTCCTTCTCTTCCATTTCGCCGAGCTCTGCCTCGAGGCGTCCACAAACAGCAACGACGCTGGTGTTGGGGCGTCCCTGAAGAGCGGCGAGCTTGTGGCGCTCGAACGCGGTATCGAGTTGGGCGGCCTCGTCGTCTCCAAGATTTAGGACGTAGAGCATTGGACGCGCCGAGAGGAAGAGAAATCCTCCTATCGGCTTGCGTTCTTCGATTGTCAAAAACAATTCGCGGAGCGGCTTTTCTGCTTCGAGATGGGCTTTGCATTTCTCGAGAACGGTCTTTTCGAGTTCAAGGAGCGGGTCGCGTTTTTTCTTCAGATCTTTTTCGACGCGCTCGAGGCGTTTGGATACTTGTTCGTGATCGGAAAGGATCAGTTCGAGGTCGAGATTGGTGGCATCGCGCAAGGGATCAATGGTGCCCTCGGAGTGCGGGACGCTGGGATCGTCAAAGACACGGATGACGTGGGCGATGGCGTCAACGTCTCGCAAGGAAGCAAGGCTTTCGCGCATGCGTTCTTTCTGCATGCCGCCCAGATCGACATATTGGACATTGGCGTAGGTGATTTTCTTGGGCTTGTAGAGCTTCGCCAGTTCGACCAAGCGCGGCTCGGGAACTTTGGCGACGCCGACATGCGTGGCCTGGCTGCCTTTGCCCTCGACATTGGCTTTGGTCAGGATGCGGAAGAGGGTCGTTTTTCCAACCTGTGGTAATCCGATGATGCCAGTCTGCATTAGTTATCCTTCACTCGTTCAGCTTGTGAGTGACGATTCTCGTCTAATCGTCCTCTAGTGCAATAATTTCTGAGCACGCAAATCAGTAATTTAGCACAAATTGCGAGACTCACTGGTTAGGCAGGTCCGGGGATGCGCGTGGTATGATGTGCAAGAGTTTTGCGGTGGTGTTCCATCCAACGCGTCGCTAGTCATCCATTGATTGCATTTTCTTTGGTACTCGCCCTCTGCCTGATTCCAGTACCATCTCGCGCACAGCAACCACAGCAACACGATCCTTCGACGATCAGCGTGAGTGGTTTTGTGTTTTCGGATAAAGGGGACACCCGAATTCAAGGAGCCGTGGTCCAACTTTGTACCGGCGATGGAAGAGTGATTGAGGAGCGGCGGACGCGTGGCCTGGGAGACTTTTTGTTTGCGGGCATACTGCCGGGAATCTACGTACTGAAATCGACCGCCGACGGATACGAACCGACCGAATTCCGGCCGGACTTCCGCATTACTGCGAATCAAACATTCACACTGTATATGAAAGCGGAACAGATGAGTGTCGTTTCCAGTTCCGACGCGCGGCCGATTTCCGCCCATGTACTCTCGATGCCAAGGGGAGCGAGGGATAGTTATCAATCGGGGATGAAGAAACTATACGGCGAAAAAAACGCTCAAGGTGCGCTGGCGGATTTTGAGAAGGCCGTGGAACGTGCACCAAAATTCTATGAGGCCGAGTTTCAGGCGGGAATGGCATTGCTGAAGCTCGATAAGGGAGCGCAGGCGGAAGCCAGAATCCGGAAGTCGATGGAAATCAGCGGCGACAAGTATCCAGGGGCGAATGTGGCGCTGGGAGCCATACTATTCGACAGAAACGATCTGGAGGGAGCGGAATTGCAGTTTCGCCACGCGCTGGAGGTGAAACCATCCACGTGGATGGCTTGCTACAAGATGGGTCAGGTTGCTTACCAGCGGGGTGACATGGTTGAGGCCGAAACGTGGGCGAAAAAAGCGAAGCAGATGCAAACGGAAATGCCGATGATGGACCAGTTGTTGATGGAGGTTCACATCAAACAAAAAAACTATGCGGCGGCGATCCAGGACATCGACGCTTATCTGGAGCTGGACCCCATCAGCGACAATTCGGAGCGCTTAAGGGAGTTGCAGGAAAAGCTGAAGAACATGGAAGAAAAGTAGCGCAGCGCGATCGGAGTAGAATCCAGTCGAGATCGAGCATTTAAAGGACACATCCAAAACGATGAACATGCAAACCCATCTCGCTCTTTGCGTTTGCTTCGGCGGTATCATTGCCATTGCGCAAGAAGTGGCGGCACCCGTACCGGTGGAGAAGGAACCGCTGCATCGTGTAGTACTAAAGAACGATTCCGTGGTCGTGATACATCTGAACCTGCCAGCCGGAGAGCGGACGCTGTACCACACGCATAGCCACGACCGGGTTGCCGTTAACCTCTCTACCAATTCGATTGCACAGCAAAAATGGAACGAAGCGGAAGGACCGGTGTCGCCGGGCAAGCCGGGGGACTTTAGCGCCATTACGCTGGATGGCAAAGCATTTACGCATCGGGTGCACAATGTTGGCTCGACGTCTTTTGAGGTGTTGGATGTGGAGATTCAACGGCGTCCTGAGAATCCGTCTTCTGTGCCTGGCACAGCGGTCGCAGGCGAGAATCCGAGCGCTCGCATCTACAAATGGGTGCTTGTGCCCGGGGCTGCGTCAGAGGTGCATACCCATACGCGGCCGTATTTGATCGTTGCAACCACTGGATTCAATCTGAAAATGACGGCGGCCGACGGGCAGTCATTTACGCATGAGTTGAAGCCGGGGGATTTTCATTGGGTCGAAGCCAAGGTGACGCACAGTCTTGCGAATGCGGGAAGCAGCGAAGGACAGATTCTGGAAATCGAAATGAAGTAGAGAAATTCAAGATCAGCGCAATCCCAAAAGCACGAGCGGAAGTGCACGGGCCAACACACCCAAAATTGGTACTGTACTGTCCCGTTTCCGGAATGGAGAAATCATGACGGTAAACACACCGCCAAGCCCACTTGCGTTTGATCTTGCGGAGGCTGTCCGCCATCTGGCCGAGCGCGACGATTGCTTGAAGCGGTTGATCGCGGAAACAGTTCCCTTTCAGATTGACGTTGCCGACGCACAATCTCCATATGAAGTGCTACTGGAATCGATCGCGTATCAATCGATCTCCGGGAAGGCCGCGGCGACGATATTTGGGCGCATCAAGGCATTGGGTGCGCACGGGCGGCCACCAGCGCCGGAAGAGATGCTGAAGATTCCCGCGCGGAAGTTGCGAAAGGCGGGACTTTCTAGCGCGAAGGTTCTGGCGATGAAAGACCTGGCGAAGAAGGCGATAGAAGGCATCGTACCATCGCACAATGAGGCGTTATTGCTCTCCGATGAGGAACTTGTGAAACGGCTGATTTCCGTTCGCGGCATCGGCGCGTGGACAGTAGAAATGTTTCTAATTTTTCGTTTGGGCCGGCCTGATGTGTTGCCGATTCACGATCTCGGCGTAAAAAAGGGATGGTCGGTAGCTTACGGAAAAAAACATATGCCGGCGCCGAAGGAGTTGCTGAAATTCGGGGAACGCTGGCGGCCGTTTCGGACCGTGGCGACCTGGTATATGTGGCGGGCGTTTGAGCGCGCGGGCTATGCCACCACAAACAAAATTCGCCCACGTAAATTGCGTAAGAAGAAAAAAGCCAGCCGCGGGAAATTGCCTAACAACCGCAAGTCTCGACACTCATAAAAGAAAGGAAATGGCAAGCCCCGCCGCGAGGGCGGGGCTTTACCAACTATGCAGGCAGGGCGGAATATAGTTCGCCCGCAAGCTCGCAATTATTTTGTGACGGTAACCACCAGCGGAACCGTCTTAACGGCACTACCTGCCCCTCCCGTGGAGATCACATTGTGATCCGTATTGGAATTGCCGGAAGTGCCACAGCCCGCACCTACAAAAATAATGACGCCAGCGATCAGTAATGCGCCTCCTTCAGCCTGCCACGGCGTTGCGCATCAATAGATTTTCATATTGCGAGCGGAGTCGTCGTTGCTCCAGGGCAATCAAAAACAGCACGACAAAGCAGGCAGTCGATAAACCAAATTTGTAAAATCGCGGAATGCAGTTTAGACAAGCTTAAAAAGAAGTTGTGCGGGTGAACGCAAAACAACCTTGCCGCGGCGTTTGGCAACGGCACGGGATTTCTGCCACGCACTCATAAGTCGGCTGGTGGTGTAAGGTGTAATATTGGCGCAACTGGCGAGATCTTCGTTGGTTACTTCGATTTCAATCCCGTCAGCTACTCTTACTCCGATTGCTTTCGATAGACCGAGCAGAACGCGCGCCAACCTCTCGCGAGCGGTGTGGCAACTGAGAGCCACGTGCGCCATCATGTACCAGTCGAGATAATCCAAAGCAATGAGAAGCGCGTTATCGAGAAGCAGCGGAAATCGTTCGGTAAATTCTCGAAACGTCGCGCGATCCCAGACGAGCACTTCAGTGTCCTTGACCGCCTCGGTACTGACCAGATAAGCGCAGGGTATCGCCATCAGGGCCGCTCCTCCAAACGAGTCGCCGGGTCCCAGCCAAATGAGGAGAATCTTGGTGCCGCCGGGCGTGGTGTAAGAATGGCGAGCGCAGCCTTTAACCACGAGATACAGGCGATCGCCGGCCGTGCCTTGTGCCGTGATTGCGGCACCGGCCGGGAAAGTGCGGCGTGTGGCAGCAGCCAGAATGATTTCGCGGTCACGCCCTCCCAGGCCCTGCAGGAGTTCGGATTTCGGACTTTCGAAAAATTTCAACGCCGTGCGGGCTGCCATGGGGTCTCCGTGAAAGAAGCATGATTTCGCGTCGCAGAGCCTTCGTCCACCCCTTTTTTTGAGACCGCATATGTTCGCATTCCGTTTACGCGACGGACGAACGGGACGTAGAAGGCATATGAGCGCACGGCCTAGAGCGGTCACGATCGCGGAGCGGTTTCGCGAACCAGGAGGAACATCGCGGTCAGGCCCAGGAGCAAAACGGCGGCTTCATAGCGGACGGAGGCATGGTGAAGTTTGTTGAACTCCAGGCGGCGAGGATCGTTATCTGGCGTGTTCTGAACCGAGATCATATCCCGTTTGAGGGATTCCATGCGAGTGCTTACCGAGAATTGCGACGCCGCTGTCAGCACGACCATCAAGACTACGCAAAGCGCTGTGGGCGTTGTGAAGCTCGAATAGCTTTGCGTACGAGCCAGTCGAGCGAGCAGAGAGATCAGCCCCAGAACAAGTCCGGCGAAGTGCAGACGGGCCAAAGAGAAACCAACCATCTGACCGGCGGCGTCGCGGCTGCCTAGAATCGCAAAGGCACCTGGAGCGACGACAAAACTAAGGAACGCGCAGGCGCCGAGCCACAATCCGAGCGTCAAAAATTCAAGGGATCGGAGAAAAGTTTGCATAGCGCCACTATACAAGAGGGCCCGGGAAAAAGAGATGTCATTCAATTTCACGGAGAGGCTCCAACAGGGGAACCAGCGATACCTGCGCGAAAGCGCAAATGACGATTCACAACCTATCATCGCGGACAAACAACCAACCGGAACCCCTGCACCGGTTACACTGAATAGCACCTTCGTACCCAGAAGCCGCACAAGCTGGACATTCAGCCCAATCGTTTTCCTGGGTGGCGCTGCCGTTCGTTCCCTTGCATCTCTTCCCGTTAACCGTGCGGCCGCACCTTGCATTGGCTAGGAGTTTGTCCCGCAGGAAAGTGTGCCTGGGCGTTGTAGATTTGATTCGGCATCGTAGATGGCGAGGGACGGTAGGCGGTTCCGTTTTCTTACCTGAAAAAGCATTGTGGGCCGTTTTTTCCGGAATCAGGTGGTGTTCAGGGCCGCGATTCTCTTCAGGTTCAGTGCCGCGCAGACGAGTTGCCATTCTCCTCGAACTTTCTTCAAGCCGCGCAAGCTGAAGCGCCGAAACCCGAGCACCTGTTTGATCCATCCGAAGGGCAGTTCAGCGATGGCTTTTCGCCTTCGATACCAGCGTCGTCCCTCTTCACTCTTCAGCCGTTCTTCCATCGCTTGCGTGTGCGGATTTTCCGCACGCGGCAAAATTCTATTGCCTTTCTTGCCTTCCCGCCCCAGCGCTACGTAGGCCGTGATTTTCTTTTCGGCCAGTTTCCGAAAGCTTTCTTCCGAGCGATATCCCGCGTCCGCCAGCACCCGTTCCGGTTTCTCTCCGCCATGCGCTTCCGCTGCTTCCGTCAGTGGAACCAAACATTCGTTGTCCGCCGCGTTCTGCGTCACTTCCACCGCCACGATCAGCCGCGATTCTTCTTCCACCGCGATCTGCGCGTTGTAGCACTGTTGAAAGCCATCTTGGGTCTTCATGATCCGGCTCTCCGGATCGCTGAAGTTCTCCTGCTTCTTCTTTGGAACTTCTCCAAATTCCCGATGATGTCGCGAACGCCCGCCTTGCGGCCGCACTCCCGAGGCCCATCCGCCGTCGTTCTCGTTGCGCCCCGCCGCGCGATCTTCTTCCTTCTGTCGCTCCTCGAGCCGTTGTTTTGCTTCTTGAATCTTCTTCAATCGCTCCTCGCGCCTCTGCAACTCTTCGGGAAGCTCATCGCCCCGCCGCTCCGCTCCATACTGCTCATCCTCGGCTTCGTCAATCGCCTGCGCGCGCCGCAACAACTCCGCGATCTCCCCCTTTAGTTTCTCTTCCTCCTCCTTCATTCGCCCATAACTCATGGCCTTATGCTTGCTCGCGTTCGCGCGCACCTTCGTCCCGTCGATGGCCAGCGTCCCCATGGGCAGCAGCTTCATCTCCCGCGCCAGCTTCACCACCTGCTGAAACATACCTGCGAACTCCTCCAAATGCTCCTGGCGAAACCGGTTCACCGTGCGATGATCGGGAAAGTTCCCTGCGCCCAGAACGCGAAACGCCACATCCTCTTCCAGCTTCTTGGCAATCCTCCGTGAACTGAACACCCCACTCGCGTAGGCGTACACCAGCACCTTCAGTAGCATCCTCGGATCGTAGGGACGGTTGCGCCGCCCGTCTCCTTCGTAGCGCGCGTAAAAGCTCTCTACATCCAGCGTATCCACGATTTCCGCAATGAAATAGGCTAGATGGCCCTCTGCCAGCCAGTCCGACGGAGAAGGCGGCAGCAAATATGTTTGCTCTGGATGGTACGGCCGAAATCGTGTACTCATTGCGCGCTCCAAAAAAATCTCTCGCGCAGAGTACCATCACTTCAGTTTTCTGTGGGACAAACTCCTAGGCCTATATTGTGGTCGGGCGCTCCGCATTCCGTACAAGACGTCGTTGGCCTGGGCCACTTCATTACTGGCCAAGGATAGTCCCTTGCTGCATATCTGTCACTTCGAGAGCTAGCGGCACTGCAACACCCGTCGCTACTTGTACAGTCCCTTTAGTTCCGCCATCACGACTTGATAAGGTTCACCGTCCCGGCGGGTGCGCGGAAACAATTGAGGATGCCTCACTTGCAGCCATCCATAAAACTTCATAATTCCGGCTTCCGTTCGGCCTTTGGACGGAAGTGCTTGAAATAGTTGACGCACACGGGTTCGGCGTATGGCTTCAGTATCCTTTTTGGATGTCATTATCCAAGGTTTTCCTCGGACGAATAGCCATCCCGCGCCGTCACATTGTCTGCATGTCGCACTTGTACCATCGGTCGCATTGCACGACGGACATTCAGCCCAATCGAGACTGCCCATCGCGGTTTGATTTAATCCTGTGCGCCCCTTCTGGTTGACCATTTGCCCGCATTGCATGTTCGCAACTTGGATATTGAGCCCGGCTTTGCCGCATTTTGTACAGCTGACGGGTAGTGGTTGCTTCACTATCGGCCGAGCTTACTCGTTGGTGGCGTCCGACTCCACCTGTACTACTTCGATGGCTGTGTTTGATTCTATTTGATTATGCGAGCCATCTGGGGCGGGTAGAACGAGCTTCCGCTAGCGTACATTTCGCAGACTCCGGTTGCCATCAGAGTGTTTCTGATGTTTGTAAGTTTAGTGCTATAACCGGATGTGCGGCCTGATGAGACAATTCTTGGAGTTTTTCGATTGCGGTGTCACGACCTTCAGCGACACCCTTCCACATTATGCCGTCTGGATGCTCTTCGAATATGTCGTATCTCGTATACATGGATTCCCCCATCATGAGACGGGGGTGAATTGTAATTGAGCCTCGAAGCGCTATGCTGTCCAATATCGGACAGTGACCAATAGGTGTGTCGTGACGCTGCACTCGGTTTAGGCTCACTCCATGGCTATATGAGCTTTCTAGTGGCGATTCGGCGTTTAGGGGCTCTGAAGTGCTTGATTCCGTTTGATTTTCGGGGCCGTTCGGAGCAGGTAGCGCGAGCTTCCTTGTTAGCGTGTCGAGGGCCGTCAACTCTTCGGGCGACAAAGCAGCAAGCTGGGGGTTCCTGTAAGTGGTGTGGGCGTGCATAATCCCGCCTGAAACGTCCACAGCCTGCTTGGGCTTCCCATCCCGCCTATCTGTAAGATAAGTAAAAATTCTAAGTCGTACATCTGGGCTCTTGTGATGCAGCAAACCATGCCAAAGTTCCGGCTGGTTCACGTGCGCCAGAATCTCTGCCGCGGTAATCGCCTTGATGCCCAGGCGTTTCAAGTAATTCGGCTTTCTTCCAGCTCCATTCCGCTTAACCCCTCGCTTGCTGCGCTGTTCAACTGCTTCAAACTCTGCCATCTTGTGCAATCCTTGTGCAACGCTGCTTTTTAAGCTCATAATCCTTCAGAAATCTGGCGAATGGAAGGCTCGGGCGGCCGTTGCTTTGATGTTCTTCGCTGGATTGCGACCGGTGAGGCGAGGGGTATCTGCTGGGAACATTTCGACGGGAAGCGGCTATTTGTTTCACGGTCGGTTTGGCATACTTTCACTACTGATCCAAAAACCCTGGAAGCCGCAAGCCCCGTTCCGGTAATTGAGACTCCGGCGGAAATTCTCGGCGACTTCAGAGAGAAAGATAGCAATCCGTTGGCTGGGCCAATGCTAAGAGGACCGAGCGGAAGGGCTTTGAACCTCGATAACTTGAGTAGGCGCGTAATGATTCCGCTCTTAAAAGCTGCCGGCATCGAGTGGCACGGATTTGATTCTTTGCGACGGGGAGTGGCAACAACTCTTGCGGGACTTACACGAGATGGAATGGCGTCTAAGGTTTTGTTGCGACACACAAACCTTGCAACCACCACTCGGCACTATGTGAAGGATGTGCCAGAAAACACGTTTTTGGCGATGGATCAGTTAGAAATGTTGTTCAACAAATGTTGTTCAACAAATGTTCAACTGCGGCCACAGTGAGGCCCAACTAAGTGCTTGATGAGCGTTCGGATCACCCCTTTACAAAACGTTCCGGAGACATGGTTTACACCTCCGTGCTGGACTAGTCCAGCACGGAGGTGTCCATGCCATGGAAGGAACGGTCTATCGTGGAAGAACGCATGCGATTCGTATTGCGGCTCAAGGACGGCGAGAGCATGGCCTCGTTGTGCCGCGAATTCGGGATCTCCCGGGTTACCGGATATAAGATCTACGAACGGTACAAGGAGTGCGGGCTGCAAGGTCTAACCGATCGAGCGAGAACCCCTTATCGCTACGCCAACAAATTACCAGCCCAGCTCGAAGCGATGATTGTCACCATGCGGCGTGAGAAGCCAACCTGGGGCGCTCGTAAGATCAGAGATCGGCTTTTACGCAAGCTACCGAACGATGTAAAAGCACCCGCCTGCAGCACCATCCACACCATCATGGACCGCCATGGCCTGGTTGCGCGGCAAAAACGCTCTCGCACAAAAACCCAAGGTACCTCTTTATCCCAAGGACTTACTCCGAATGCTTTGTGGTGCACCGATTACAAGGGCGAATTCATGCTGGGGGATAAAAGATACTGTTATCCGCTTACCGTCTCCGACCATGCCAGCCGTTATCTCCTGCTCTGCGAAGCCATGGAGTCCGTCAAGGAACAGGGTGCCTTTACCGCCTTTGAGCGCTTGTTCCAGGAGCGAGGCCTGCCCCAAGCCATTCGCTCCGACAACGGCGTGCCCTTTGCTTCACCCAATGGTCTTTTCAACCTGAGTAAGCTGGCCGTTTGGTGGCTTCGCCTCGGCATTACCATCGAGCGTATCCAGCCCGGCCATCCGCAACAGAACGGTCGCCACGAACGCATGCATCGAACTTTAAAGATGGAAGCTACCCGGCCGGCCGGCTCCAACTTCCTTCAACAACAAGCCAAGTTCGATGCCTTCGTTCACGTGTTTAACAACGAGCGCCCGCATGAGGCTCTCGATATGAAGTGCCCCGTCGAAGTCTATAAAGCTTCCACGCGGCAATATCGGGGCATCGGAGAACTCTCTTATCCTTTCCACGATCGGACAGCTCTGGTTACCTACTGCGGAAGGATCTGCATTTTCAAAAAGAAAATAAATCTCAGCACTTCTCTCGCAGGTCAAGCCGTGGGCATCAAAGAGGTCGACGAGGGTATCTGGCTGGTTAGCTTCATGGAGTATGATCTCGGTTACATCGATCTTGAGGAAAAGACTCTGCAACCCTTAGACAACCCTTTTGGCCCAAGGGTGTAAGCTATGTCTTCGGAACGTTCTGTAAAGGATCTCTCCGGACTGTACATGATAAGAATGGTGGGCGATAAAGGATTTGAACCTTTGACCTCTCGCGTGTGAGATTGTAATTCGGGCGCTGGCTTACGCAGAATGAGCAGGTTAGACGTGCGGTAGTCGGCAACCGTTGGGTTCGTTGGGCTGAGTCGGCTCGTTTTTGTGCAACGATTTGTGCAACGGATTGTGGTTAGTTTGGAATCGTTTTGGCAGTCCGGTGAGCCTAACTTCACGCCAAACAGCTAATCCAGACATCGGCCCGATTATTTAATATTAATTCTCTACTGTAGAAAGTCTTCTATTAGCTCGTTCGCGATAGCGCTCATTGACGACGAGGCGGGTCAGAGTCAGACTCCCCTACATGAGATTAACTATACTTTTCCTCTTGGCATCCTTAGTGTTCCCGGCAGTAAGTCCTGCGCAGGCTCCTGTTTTCGTGATTACGCCGGAAGTAAGCACGATTAAGTTCTACGTGAAGGCGTCGGTGGATATAGAGGGCCATTTCGACAAGTGGCACGCCACTCTAACATTTACGTCTCCTAAGCTCTCAACAGGCGTCTTGGACATCAAGATTCAGGCAGCCAGCGTGAATACCGGAAGTGGCATGAAGGACGGCAAGCTGAAAAGCAAAGATTTCTTCGATGTCGACAACAATCCTTTGATCACGTTCAAGTCAACGAAGTTTGTGCGGACCAGCCCAACTACATATCAGGTGCAGGGCAACTTTACCTTACGCGGAGTGACTAAAACCAACACCCTGATGCTAATGGCAGACAGCGAGGGGAAAGGCATAGGCGAGATTAAAGGAACGATGGCCTTCGACCGTAAAGACTTCGGGATGGACGGCAGCATTCCCTTCATCAGGATCGCCGACCGGGTCGAGGTAGCCATCGCTTTTCAGGCGAAGCAAGTCAGCGGGCCTCCGGTGGTCTTTAAGCGATAGCCGGGCAGCCACTCAGTCGTTTATTCTCAGTGAGAAGTAAGACTCAATTCCAGGCGGCGTCTCCCTTTGCGAGTTGGCGCAGCTCTTCTTCCGGAACAGCAAATTCCGCGGTGCCACAATCCAAGCAGACAACAACCTCAGGAAATACCCACACGACGGGCTTGTCAATATTTTTCAGTTCGGGAAAATGGATGCCCATCTCCGCGCTGAATTTCTTCTGGTTGACTGATCCACACGACTTGCAGGGAATACGACCCCCTCGTGAATTAAATTACGACGTTAGTCAGATTCTGGCGGGAACAAAGCTCAGTGGCGCGGACTCTATACCTTGCACCTGTACATAGCAACTTGATTCGCCTGTTCCCGAATCGCATGTTAGGATCGTTCCCCCGCCCTTCCCGTTCCCGCCAGGAGCACGAAATGCTGGAGTCCGGCATCGGTGCAATGCCTTTTGACGTGGCAAACCTTCGCTCACGTCTCCGCACGATGAACGACGCCGAACTGCTCCGATTCGGTCAGGCCGCGAAATACATGTACTCGCCCAGGACTAACTTGGGGAAGCCGCCACGCTGGGAATTCGTCATTCAACTGGAGGAAGCGCGGAAGGAATGGAAACGCCGCAACCCCAAACTACCTTTGGCCGATTCGATCTAAGGCTCGGTAGTTTCGCGGTGCTATCAAGATAGGTGGGCACAGTGACTTTACGTGGTGCACCGTAAAATAGGTGCAGAGCCGTGTTGCCGGAGCGGGAACGGCGGATGGCCGGGATGGGCGGCTACCCCGGATTCTACGGAAAATACACCTATTTCCGTATAGATTCAAACCATTTTCGGCTTGACAGTAGATGTGATGGCCGGGGTTGCTTTCGCTTCGGGTTGGGCGGATTCGAGGCGATTGAGAACGACTCGGTCATCTTCCTCGCTCGTTAAGAAGCCTCGGTAATTTCGGTATTACAGCCGTTTTCAGGCAGTTGACCGGCCTGGACGTCCTCACATTCGACGTCGATGGCGTTCGTTGCTGCGTCTGATTTTGTTTGATTATATGGGGTATCTGGGGCAGGTAGCGCGAGCTTCTTCGTGAGGGCATCAAGCGCAGTCAACTCTTCGGGCGATAACGCAGCAAGCTGAGGATTCCTGTACGTGGTATGGGCGTGCAGAATGCCCCCGGACACATCCACAGCCTGCCTGGGTTTCCCATCTCGCCTATCTGTAAGATATTGCAAGGTTCTAAGCCGTACATCCGGGCTCTTATGAGTCAGTAACCCTTGCCAAAGTTCCGGCTCGTCCACGTGCGCAAGAATCTCTGCCGCGGTAATCGCCTTAATGCCCAGGCGCTTTAGATAATTCGGCTTCCTGCCAGCTCCAATACGCTTTCCACCCCGCTTGCTCTTCTGAGCTGCTTCGACTGCTTCAAATTCTGCCATTGTTGTGCAATCCTTGTGCAACACTGCTTTTAAAGCTCATAAAATCAATAAGTTGCCTGTGAACGCTGTCTACATCAACGAGCGTTCAGGCTGCAAAATAGGGGCAGCAAGGGAACCTCGGGCGGCCCTCGTCAGGTTTGGCTCTTGAAATATAAACAGCGTCGTCGATGCTCTGGAGCAACGACCACCTCAGTGCGTTCATGAGATTTTGGATGGAGCAATTCCTGTTCGAGAAGTTTCCAGTAGCGCGGCGAGTCGAGGCATGTCGTGCGGCTGGCGCACACAGGCGGCGGATGTGGTGGTTTTCTCCAGCTCTCACCATGCCCGCCGCGCTGTGATATGCAATTTCCTTTGCACTATTGCTCCAAATCCCATAATCCCACGTGCGCCAGTAATTCTTCGGGTGTGGCATTCTTGCGCTCATCGTGCCAAAGCTCGTTTAGTAAGCTGTAGAGAGTTTCTAGTTGTGCTGTTCTGTCTACAGTGGCGAACCATTCCCAAACTGTTATCCATTGAAAATAGCGTTCCATTGTCACGCATCACCTTAGTTCATCCACGCATTCCTTTGCTCGCCGGGGTAGTAAGTTTGGTGCCGATATTCAGGCTCGGGCTGTTTCGTAGTCATGCGCTCGCGTCCGGACATAACGAGGTAGCGCATGGCATCCATGTGGTCCCGCTCTTTCACTACTTTTCCGTCCTGGTCACGTCGGTACGCTCTGAGTTCCGAGTAGAAGTTGCCGAGCGAGCTGAACGCCTTGAGCTTGCCGGATTGCATGAGTTGATCGCATTCGTAAAGACCATAATCAGGCTTTCATAAGTGTGTCAAAATCTGACACACTCATTGCGTTTGGGCGATCCGAGGCTGAGAGGAGCTGAAAAGGCTTTGAAAACAACGGGGAAAGAACGTGAGAATTGCGGGAAACGGCCCGGGGGGATAACAGGTAAGGGCTTTCTTCCTGGTCGCTCGGGGAACCCCAAAGGCAGGCCGCGGACCGCTAAATTCTCCGACGCGGCGCGTCAATTGGCTGAAGAGATCGGACAAAGCGGAAAGACGGGCGCTGAGCAACTGGCCGAACATTGCTTCCGCCGCGCACTGAAAGGAAGTTTACGTCACGCCGAATTATTTCTGAACTATACGGAAGGCAAACCGCGGCAAGCAGTCGAACTTTCCGGACCGAATGCTGGTGCAATCAGATTCCAGAATATGACGGACGAGGACCTCGACGTGCGGCTCAGAGAACTTCTTCAGAAATATCAGGAGATCAAATCATGACCCCTGAGGAAAAGATAGAGTTTGCGGAGCTTCTGGCGTATCGGACACGAAGCTCATTTGAGATTCGGCGGGAGCGATTCATCGCGGCGGAAATGCGGCTCGGTTTCTGGGAAAACGGACGTTTCGTCGGCAAAGGCCTTGGAGAAATAGTTGGGAAAGCGCGCCACGGGAAGCCCCTCACACGGGACGAATGGATTGTTACGCATGCCGGTTTTTTGAATCCGGGTGAGCTCAAGGGAGCTTAGCGGCCAAATGTAGAATTAATATTAGCGAAAGTTCTCCACGAGTCTCAGCTCGGAGCCTGCTTGATCGGCTTGGGAATACAGGATCCATCGGCCATCCGGAGAATAAGCTAGGCCACCTCCAAAAGTACCCAGGTCCAGGGGTTTTTCAAAATTAGCGATCCGCCTCATCTGTTTGGTCCCTAGGTTCAAAAACTGGATGGAACACTCCGAAGCCATACCATGCTGAGGAACAAAGTAAATTCCTTCGTCAACTATCGCCAGATTCAGATAGTTACTCAAGCCTTCCAGAACCTTGGTAGCCTGTCCACCTTCCACGGGAGTTCTCCACAGGCTCGCATCCGTCAGACGTTTGGTATAGTAGAGGAATTTACCATCCGGCGATTCAAGGGGCGCGAAGCCACCGTCCGACGTCACCTGGATCGCCTCGCCTCCGTCAGCCGGGAGCTTCCACACCTGCTGCTCTCCTGTGCGAGCAGAGTCAAAGTAGATCCACCGTCCGTCTCGCGACCAACTCGGGTCCCCATCGTTCGCTGGATGGGTAGTCATGCGAACTGGCTTCCCTCCGTTCGCGCCGATCACCCAAACGTCTACTTCCCCTTCTGCATCGGAGTCAAAGGCAATCCGTCCACCCTCGGGAGACCAGCGCGGAGTGGAGACGTTCGGGCCGCGGAAAGAGGTTAATTGGACAGGACTCGAACCATCGCTATCGCATACCCAAATCTCCGGGTTTCCCGAGCGGTTCGACATGAACGCAATTCTCTTGCCGTCTGGTGAGAACTCAGGAGAAAAGTCATCTCGCGTTGAGTAGATGAAAGGGGCGTTCCCATTGACGGATCCTGCGCTCTTTTCATCACGAGCCTTTGAGCCACCCGGCGCGGCGATGCGCCAAATACTAGAATGGAAAGAAAGGCTTGAGTAAGCGAGGCGGTGCCCCCGGCGCGAAATGGCTGGGAAGGAGGCCTTTTCCCCAAGATCCGCGAGTCGCTGCGGCTCGGCGGATCGGCCTTCAGATCCGGAAACGTCAATTCTCCACAGCCCCGAGTCATGGAGACCGTCCCAAAAAACAATCTCGCGCCCATCCTCCGTCCAAGCTGGAGCATAGCCGCTGTGATTCCCCAGCTCTATCCGCTTTGCTTCACCGACCGCCTTGAGCCCATCGGAAACGGCCAACAAGTACAGGTCGTCACCCCCGGCTGAACGCCAGTGTTCGCCCGTCCGGGGAAAGGGATGGGCAACAATCTTCGCGCACTTGAGATGGCGGGGACGTCAGCCTGCGCTTTTTTCCAGTGTCGATCGCCAGTAGGAACAGCCCCGTAGGCTCCTTCGGTGAGTCTCGGTCACTGACGACAAGCGAATTGCCATCAGGCGACCAGGTCACGGGAGAGCTGGCCACTTCGGCAATTTTGCGCTCCGGACCGCCCAAGGCTGGAATCAGCAGGACCGCGTCCTTTTCCCGGGAGAGGTGCCGAAGAAACGCGATGTAGCGGCCGTCGGGCGACCAGGCAGGGCCCCAGTCGAAGGCCGAACCAGTTGTAAGCCGCAGCGGCGGTCCGCCAGTGCCGATCAGTTTGACGTATATCTGTGGGCTCTTGTTTCTTTCATTCTGGACGAAAGCCACTTCGTTGCCGTCCGGCGAAAAGCTTGGGTGCCCTTCAAAGCCCGGAGAAGCAGTTAGTGGAGTAACTGTCAGCCGTGGTTCCGGATTTCTCGGGGCTGGATGAACGAACCATAGGATACCGCCGCCCAGGCCCAGGGCTCCCAAAAGGGCAGCGGCCCAAGGCCACCAACGGCGAGGCGTGACGTCGGAGGTTGGCCCGACCTCCATCCCCTCCACGGAAACCATCCAGCGATAGCCTCGGCGGGCCAGAGTTTCAATGTAGTGGGGACCTTCGGCTGAGTCGCCCAGGGCCTGCCGCAACCGGTTCATGGCGGCGTTGATGCTGTGCTCGAACTCCACAATGGTGTCGTCCGGCCAGAGTTCCTTACGAATCTCCTCTCGCGTCAGCACTTCTCCCGGGCGCTCGAGCAACATCGTAAGGATTCGGAACGGCTGCTCCGACAGCCGTACAGTCTTGCCCGCGTCCGGGCGCAGCTCCCCCGCACGTAGGTCTAGCTGGAATCCTTCGAAGCGAACCAGCCTAGGGGATCTATCGAATCCCTTCACAGCGCCCCCTAGAATTTCTGGGATTCTACCATACGAGGAACGAACGCCTCGCTCCTATGAACATCGCACAGGAAATCTCTGACTCTTACTCCCACCGCTGCTAAGTCACTGCAAGCAAGCCAGATCGATTCATGACCTGAAAATGATGGGATTTTGAGACGCGTTGCCGGAATTTTGAGACGCCTTGCATTGAGGCACTTGCCTACCTAGCCGAAGGTCGCCCTCACCACGCATTTGTGGAGGAGGATGACATGAGGCCAGAAAACAGAAGGCAAGTCGCCAAGGGAAGTTTGCTTTTCAGTTTTGCATTAACCCTTGCCGCGTCAGGATACAGCCAGACCCAGTCAGAGCCCAGCAAACACAAGCACGAAGCGACCCCGGGGCAGTGTGAGATCCCCTTCCAGACCTATCGCGACTATCTCGTCGTCGTTCAAGGATCCCTAGGCGGCAAGCTAAGGCGGAATCTCATAATCGATACCGGTACCGATCCGAGCGTAATAGATAGTCGGGCAGCCCAAGAACTGCACATGGCAGGAGTAGTCGGAAAGCTTGCAGTGCACGACCAAGTCGTCGACGTGCAACAAGCTGTGTTGCCGAGCGTGCAAATAGGTACTCTGCGAGCCAAGTCTCTCCCGGTCTTGATCCGAGACCTAGGCTTTCTGCAGAAGGATCTCGGAATCCGCATCGACGCCGTGATTGGGTTGGACGTACTCAGTCTGAGCAACTTCAGCATCAACTACACGACAAAACGGATCGTTTTCGGGGTGACGCCGGTCTCCGGTTCCTCGGTCCCATTTCAAAGTGCACCGCCCTGGTTGACCGTGCGGATAGAAGTGGATGGAGTTTCCATTGATCTGCTGCTCGACACTGCAGCGTCAGGCATTCTTCTTTTTCAGAGTCGAATTCGGGACCGACTGCCGCAACTGATTAGCCTCGGCGAGCGTAAGTCATCAAACATGGGAGGCGACATTCGGCTCCAACGCGTGTTATTAGCGACAACGAATTTTGGCGAAACGGATTTCGGTCAACAGAACGCCTTCGTCGTGGAGGACCAAGAAGACGAGAGCCGCGAATTTGATGGACTGCTCGGGCCTTCCGCACTCGGCCTGAAGCAAATCGCGTTTGATTTCCAGCGTCACACGTTTTCGTGGGCGAGATAGGAGCAGCGGCAGGACCCGCTCCCACCGTTGATAGAGAGTTGCCTGACTCGTGCTTACCTTGCAGGTGGAACGGACGAGGGGGACTGTCTCTGTTCGTTGACTTGCCCTTCTGACGCAACCTAACATGAGCGCACATGTCAGTTACCGATTCGCTCATCGGCCAGACCATCTCGCATTACCGGATCATCGAAAAGCTCGGCGGCGGCGGTATGGGCGTGGTGTATAAGGCCGAAGACACGCGGCTCCATCGTGCTGTGGGTTTGAAATTCCTTCCTGAGGATATGCTTCACGACTCCGCTGCACTGGAACGCTTCCGCCGTGAAGCACAAGCCGCTTCGGCATTAAATCACCCGAACATCTGCACCATTCACGACATCGGCGAGCAGGACGGGCAACAATTCATCGTGATGGAGTTTCTCGACGGCGAGACTTTGAAGCACCGAATTTCTGGCAAGCCGCTTCCCTCGAGGAAATGCTGGAACTGGCGATTCAAATTGCCGATGCGCTCAGGGCAGCACACGCCCAAGGAATCATCCATCGAGACATCAAGCCAGCAAATCTTTTTGTGACCAAACTGGATAACGCCAAAATCCTCGATTTCGGACTGGCGAAAGTGGTCCCTGCTGGCACGAGCGTCGGTGTTTCGCAGATGCCGACCGCCACAGCGGGGGAAATCTTGACAAGCCCCGGCGCGACAATGGGCACCATCGCTTACATGTCACCGGAGCAGGCACGGGGCGAAGAACTAGATGCGCGTACGGATTTGTTTTCCTTTGGTGCGGTGCTCTACGAGATGGCGACAGGAAGGATGGCCTTCTCTGGCAACACTGCTGCGGTCATCCATGAAGCGATTCTGAATCGAGCGCCCGTTCCGCATCGCACGTTAATCAAGCACTCCCACCAAAGCTAGACGAAATCATCGGCAAGGCGCTGGAAAAAGACCGCAAGCTGCGATACCAGAGCGCTGCGGAAATTCGCACTGACTTGCAGCGGCTGAAGCAAAGTCCGAGTGGGGACAGGCTGGGGCCGCTAAGAGCACCTCTCGCAGGAGCCGTGTGTCCCGGCCGGGCATAGGTGCAACAATTGGAGGTTTTGTCTTATTGCTGAGCGGATTGTTTTTTGCGATTCCCAAACAAGACACTTGGTATTTAGCCATCATCGAAGGTGGCGGAGCATCCGGCGAAGTGCTTTAGAGTCGCGGGCTTTCCGCCGCAACCCAAATAAAATACATCGCCGTCCTGCCGTTCCGCGTGCTGGGGGACCAGTCATCGCTCGGGTACGTAGCCGATGGATTAGTCGAAGCTATGTCCGCGAAGCTTTTCCAATTGAAAGATGTACACTTAGCCTCTTCGAAGGCTGCTGCCAAGACCGACCCGGCCACTCCTCTTCCGCAAGTGGCAAAGGAATTAGGCGTGAACCTGATTGTGCATGGAACTGTGCAAGGTTCTGCCGATCAACTTCGGTCACAGTAAGCTTGGACAACGTGGCCGAAAACCGATTGGTGTGGAGCCAAGAATTTGCGGGCGTGAGGGGCGATCTGCTGATCATTGAGGACCAGATCTACACACGTCTGGTCGGAGGCACTCGTCCTCAAGCCGAGCAATGAAGAACTGGCGCACGCCGCCACCCATCCACCGAAAACATCGAAGCCTACGACCTCTACCTGAAAGGACGAGGAGCAATGCGCGGCCAACAAGCCGTTAGTAACCTCAAGAAGGCCATCGACTTCTACGAAGAAGCCGTGAAAAAAGACCCGAGCTTCGCATTAGCCTATGCCGGTATAGCCGATGCCACCCTCGTCATGTACCACGAAAACAAAGACAGCTTAATGGTGGAAAAGGCCCTGGGTGCCGCTCTGCAGGCTCAGCGATTGAACGACAATTTGCCCGAGGTTCATTTTTCGTTGGGAAACGTCTATAACGCTTCGGGCAAAACCGCTGAAGCGATCACGGAGCTGAAGCGCGCCCTGGAACTCGCTCCCAACTCAGACGATGGCTATCGGGGTCTCGGCAGGGCGTACCTCACGCTCGGACAAAAAGAACAGGCGCTTCAGGCGTATCAGAAGGCAGTAGATATCAATCCGTACTACTGGTTCAATTATAATTCGCTCGGCCTAGCCTACTCTCAGCTGGGAGAATATGACAAGGCTCTGATTGCCCTCCGCCGTGTGATTGAACTTGAGCCCGAGAATTCCTTTGGTTACTTGAATGTGGGCGTCGTTTACTTTCAGCAAGGGCAAATACGAAGAGTGTCTCCCCTACTTCCAAAAGTCGCTTCAGATCCAGCCGGACGATAAGACCTACTCAGACCTCGGCACCACATATTTCTATTTGAAGCGTTATAACGATTCTGTCCCCATGTTTGAGAAAGCAGTGGAAATGAGTCCCACTGTGGAACAGTATACAGGCAATCTCGCGGACGCCTATCGCTGGTCGGGACAGCGCGAAAAGGCCAACGTGACGTATGACAAAGCGATTGCTCTCGCTTATAAGGAACTTGCAGTGAATCCGCGCGATTCCGACACATGGGAAGCCTTGCTCTTTATTACGCGAAGAAGGGCATGTCGGTACAAGCCCTAAACTTCATACAACACGCGAGGTCAATCAACAAAGAAAATGTGGGGCTCGTTTACACTGAGGCGGTGGTCGAGGCACTAGCGAATCATCCCGATAACGCATTGAAGGTCTTGCGTGAGGCTTTCGAACGCGGCTATGCAGTCCAAGAAGCAAGAAGCGATCCCGAATTGGACAGTCTTAGGAGTCGCCCGGAGTTCGAGAGGCTT
The DNA here is from genome assembly GCA_963741365.1 of Candidatus Acidiferrales bacterium. Classification (GTDB taxonomy): domain Bacteria; phylum Acidobacteriota; class Terriglobia; order Acidiferrales; family UBA7541; genus Acidiferrum. The sequence continues at coordinate 60,033 of CAVUHY010000021.1, forward strand.
TTGGCGGAATTTAATAAACCCAACTAGCGCGAATTTCTCATAATAAATAGAAAAAGGCTGTCGCTTCATGGCATAACTCTTTTGTCTGGAAAGAAATCGTGCCAAGAAGGAGAACAGCCTTATGACCACAGAGTGTAACCAGTTTGTCTTTGGATTTCATCCCCAAAAGCGACGCGAGATTCGGGCACAGTTTGACGGGGGAGCGATCACCAGCGACGGTGGTGGTCTGCTGCTGCGCGAGGTCGAGAAACGGGTCGGGATCCTCCACCAGTTTGCCAGCTGCTTCACGGATTATCGGAACCCCGATCTGATCGACCATCCGGTGAAGGAGTTGGTAGCCCAGCGAGTCTATGGGCTGGCCCTGGGATATGAAGATCTGAACGATCACGACGAGTTGCGGAACGATCCCTTGCTGGCGGTGCTGGTTGAGAAGGAGGATCCCGATAAGGAAGCGTTAGCCGGAAAGAGCACCTTAAACCGGCTGGAACTGACCAAAGAGACGGCCAGTCGGAAGGAGCGCTACAAAAAGATCGTGCTGGATCACGGAGCCGTGGACCGCCTGCTGGTGGAGGTCTTCCTGCAGGCCCACCAGGAGGCGCCGAAAGAAATCATTTTGGATTTGGATGCCACCGACGATCCGCTGCACGGGAAGCAGGAAGGGCGCTTCTTCCATGGCTACTACGGACATTACTGCTACCTACCGTTGTACATCTTCTGCGGAGAGTTCCTGCTGTGTGCGCGGTTGCGATCCTCGAACATCGATGCGTCGGCAGGAAGTGTTGCGGAGCTGCAACGCATCGTCGAACAGATTCGTTCCGCGTGGCCCCAGGTGCACATCGTGGTGCGGGGAGATTCTGGATTTTGCCGCGAAGAGCTGATGTCTTGGTGTGAAGCACAAGGTGTGGATTACCTGCTGGGACTGGCGAAAAACGACCGTCTAAAGGCGGACATTGCCAAGGAGATGGAGGAAGCCAAAGCCCAGTACCAAGAGACGGGGCGTGCCGCCCGGTTATTCAAAGAGTTCGTTTACCAGACGCGGAAGAGTTGGAGCTGTGCTCGACGGGTGGTGGCCAAGGCCGAGCATCTGGAGAAGGGCGAGAACCCGCGGTTCGTGGTGACCTCTCTAAATCGAGAAGCGTGGCCAGCGCAGGAGTTGTATGAACAGCACTACTGTGCACGCGGGGACATGGAAAATCGCATCAAGGAACAGTTGATGCTATTCAGCGACCGCACCAGCACGCACTACCTGCGCAGTAATCAACTGCGCCTATACTTTTCTTCGATCGCCTACGTGTTGTTGCAGATGTTGCGACGGCTGGGACTGGAGGGAACGGAGCTGGCCAAGGCCCAGTGCTCCACGATTCGGCTCAAGCTGCTGAAGATCGGCGCGCTGATCCGCATCACGGTACGCAAGGTATGGGTTTCACTGGCCGGGGGCTATCCCCATGTCGAGTTGTTCCAGCAAGTCCATGAAAAGCTGTGTGCCGTGCCGCTAAAGTATTGAAACAGAAGCATCCCAAACAACCTTTCCCGGTCCCATGTCAACCGCTGGTAAGGTGTGCGCTGAAACAACCTAGGAAAGATAAAAACTCTCACGCAAAACAAAAAACGGATCAACTACCCAGCAACACCCCGCAGAAATAACTCGCAACTTCCAACTTCAACAAACTTCATCGCTCTTATGCCAAGCTGTGAGAGATTACGGCTAGACGAGGCCCAC
>CAVUHY010000022.1:0-190149 GCA_963741365.1 Candidatus Acidiferrales bacterium
ATGTCTCGGTCGCGATACATTGGATCAACTTTAGTTTTGGAATGTTGACAACAATCGGCTATGCGGGGATTGTCCCCATCGACTCGGTTGCGCATACTCTTTGCTCAGCAGAAGCCGTGACGGGGCAATTGTTTTTGGCGGTTTTAGTGGCGCGATTGGTTTCGATGCACATAAGCGCCAAAGGACATGCGACGCAAGAGCGGTCAGTCTGATGGGATATTTTGCCGTCAGAGGATCGAAAGAGCAGGTGGCTTGAGTGCATGCCGAACACCGTGGATATGCCCCATAATCCTTGGGACCGCTGACAACATATCAGCAGCACAAATCCGAGCGGGCGGTCGCTCGCCAAAGCCAAGGCGGCGTATCAAGATTTCCTCACGCTCTGCAAAGACGCCGACCCTGATGTTCCCATCTTTATCGCTGCGAAAGCGGAATACGCGAAGCTAAAGTAATTTCGACTCCTGGCGGAAACGAGTTGCATCTGAAAAGGGACGGGCTGCTGTGTTTCACGTGCTTAATTGCCGGTAGGATGTGAATGGACGACCGAGTGTTCGACACAGATTCTCTCGTAGATGTGACTTTCATGTTCGCGCTGAGAGTCGTTCAGCACATACCCACACAGAATATCAACGTCGTATTTCTTGGCTATCTCATCCCAGAGATGTTCCAGCTGAATCGCTGCTTCAACTCTACCTTGTGCCCACAAGAGGGGAGCACATTCACCGCAAGCCGCAACACGGGGGTGCTCCCCCTTCGCCGCTTTGGCTGCTGTTGCGACTAGGTCGGACACGACTTTGAGGAATCGAACCGGGTCAGGCAGCCCATTTACCATGAATGTCGAGAGTGTTTCGGCAGCATCCAAAGGGATATAGCGCCCCTGTTCAATAGCGGTAGCTACCTTCACGCCATGTGCCTGCAATCGCTGAAGCAAACTCTTCAGGTGGGACTCGGTCGCAACAACGAGTACCGCATGCCCTGCCTCTAGGGCAGCTTCGATAAAACGCGTAAATCCAGCAAGAAAAGATGCATCATCAGAATTGAATTGAGCTTCGTGGCGACGAATGGTCTCCCCTTTCTCCGGTGCGAGGGACGTGAGAGCTTTCCTGTGGGATTGGCGGTAGGGAGCTTGCGCGACCCCTGCATCGGTGAAATTGTGACCCGACAATCCGCTACTGACAAATTGCCTACCCAGACAAACCGCGTCCAGAGCAGTTAGTAAGTCAGTTCCAACTCGAGTTTTTACAACGTAGCCCAGTGCCCCCAATCGGAGGGCATCTTGCACCACATCAGCAGAGGATTCTTGAGTTAGAAAAAGTATTTTGGATTTGGGGGAGACCCTGCTGATGCGGCGAGCGGCGTCGAGTCCATTCAATGTTGGAAGCCCGATGTCGAGAACAATCAAGTCTGGTTGCAGTTCTTCAGCTTTGCGAATCGCTTCTAAACCGTCAGATGCCTCGCCGATGACCTGGAATTGCGGGCTATTCGCCAACATTGAACAGACGAATCGCCGAAATGGTTCGTAATCATCTACCACCAGAATCCGAATTAAAAATGTTCCCAATTAGTTTCGCCTCTGAAAGTTCAAGACCCAAGTCGTTCGAGTGAAGGAACAGAATGGCATGCCACACTTGTTCAGGTCGTTGCGCAAGCGCAACTTCCGACTATTGGTGCTGCAGATTGGCTGCAAACCCCGTTGTTTCCGTCGCGAATTATCGGGTCGGCGGCGATGGACCACAAAGCTGACTGACCCGGCGGGTCTCGCGTGCACGCAGCTTGTACCTTAGATTAAGTTTCAGTCACTGTTAAAAGTGACAGGGCCTGAAGCCAACCACCAGAGTCTTTATCTTGCGGGTACGGCGCGTGAGTTTGGCAGTCCCTTGGACCTCATTGCGGCTTCCATCTCAAGTCTCTTATTCACTGAACTACAAAATTCTCTTTATATACCGTTAAAGGTCCGCCCACTAAGATGAAGGTTGCTCGTAGAGAAGACTTTTCGGTCTTGCGGTAGGTAGCGTGAAGCAGTCTCTTCTGGGCGGGAGGGATTGCAAGTTTAGCGTCCTATCGTAATAGGGGGGCTCCTATCTGCAAGGGTGGGAGCCCCTTTTAATCCTGAGATACCTCAATTCTCTATTTGACGGAATCAGTATCTTGCGTGTTTGCATTGCACCACGGTTTCATCCGGCTTAAAGTCTACCGATAAATTCTGCCGTAGTGGCTCTGGGTATCATGCGCTAGTGCTTAAGAATCCCAAAAAATTCTACTCGCACAACAGCCAAAGCCGTCAACGACGCGCTTCGCGCACGCGGTCGCGATGAGAGTTTGCGCCGTGGCGGTCCCCACTACTTTTATTTTGGTGGCGGCGAGGCCGCGCATTGGCTCTCTTCAAGCGTGATGGTGTCACGATTGTGGACCTGACCGTGAAGCAGTGGATTCAGAAGTTTGATAAGTTGTTGGCGAATGAGAAGAAACTGCGGAAACGCATGCGATAAGGTAGGGCCAAAGCGGCCTATCATGATTTCCTCACAATATGGAAGGATGCCGACCCTGACATCCCCATCCTCATCGCTGCCAAGGCGGAGTACGCAAAATTGCAATAATCTGAACCAAATAACGGTAGTAGGTGATGGGGGAAACCTAGTGGTCCAAGAAGTGCGTCTTCTCCCTCTTTGCAGGTCATTGGATACTGCTGTTGAAAGAAGGCCTCTTGGGATTCGCGTTTGTAGTAGTAATCAGGCCGAATAGGGAGTAGAAAATCATCATGACTCCGAAGAAGCGTAAACCACTAAATCCTCGTCAGGCAAAACTACTTCGTGAGAGAGCGAAAGGAAAGACATACGCTCAAGCTGCACTGGCGGCCGGTTACTCTGCGAAAAATCCCAAGCAATCTGGAATACAGGCAATGAATCAGATGCGAGGTCGAGTTCAGAATCTGATGGAACGGAATGGACTTGATGAGAACAGTCTGATTTCCAAATATTTACTGCCTCTGATGAAAGCCGAGGAGACTATATACTTTCAGAACGCTGGAAGTTACGGACGAGCGCAAGGTTAAGGCGCTATCGATTCGCTTGAACGCTGAAGGAAGCATTCATGCTGCACGGCAGTTACGCGCCTCGCGATCCAAAGGAAGCAGCGCAATATGGCGTGAAGATAATAATCGCAGACATTCCCGGTCCTCCGGGCGAGTTCAACCAGTTCATAGATATCGTTCCACCAAAACATCCGAAGAATTATGGGAGCTTCGGCGGCGGCAATGGAAACAAACCGAAGGAATGAGATGGACACCATCCAAGATCTCTTCGAGGAATACATGAAGTCCTACGCATCACGGCAAGCCACCCGGCGACAACAACGGCCACGACTAAAGATATATACTTTCCCTACGTGATTCCCGTACGGCTCGAAGGTATATATTCTTCATCGAAACACCACGTTTTCCTTGTGGTTCTGTTTTCGTCCCCGCCGTATCCTTTCTTACATCTCGTTCGCCACATCGGCCGAAAGAAAATCCAACACCCTTCCGAGTCGGAATTCGGCGTAGTGGAGTCTCTCGATGTCCCTGCGACCCACGTACATTGAACTCTCACACTTTGTGAGTCTGTCTTTCATTTTTCCCGTCCTTTAGGCATTGACACTCTCCTTCACTGAACTCTCAAGGGGCCTCGGAATATCGCAACTCCGCTTGGAGACCTCCCTGTACTGTGAGAATCGCAAAGCTCTCCTCCTGGCCAAGTCCGACCGATATTCCCGCTTTGCCTGCCAAACGCTCTCGAGTGCCGCGCTAATGCCCTCTCTTTCAGAGACCGTATCGCCCAATTTTCGACGATCTCGCCAAAGGGCATGTCCAATGCGTATGAGTTGCGCTTCGCCTCTATCTAGGTCCCTGTAGTCGCATTTCTGCCTCGCTGTTAGTTTCATCTGTCCCCCTTATGAGCACGCCTTGCTTTTCGCGTCCAATTGAAAAAGGAAGCGTGCAATCGCGTCCAACTGCGTCCAAATCGGACGGAGATGGTTTGGAACAATTGCAAGGGTGGAGTGAACCCTTGAACTGGCACACAAAAATGGGGCACAGTTTCAAGGAAAGGAACCACTGTGAAGAGAAAGCGGTACTCCCGGAAATTTCAACGAATGGCAGTCGCGCGCATGGAGACTTGTGAGGATGTCGGGGAGTTAGCACGAGAACTCGGGGTGCGACCGAGGTGCCTCTACAAGTGGCGCAGGAAGCTGGAGATGGTTGAACCAGGACAAGAAGCGTCACGGCCCAGCACGCACGCATCTGCTCACCGTAAGGAAATCCATCGCTTGAAGCAGCTTTTGGCAGAGAAGACCCTGGAGGTGGATTTTTTCAAAGGTGCCTTGCAAAAAATCGAGGCTCGACGCCAGCGCAACAGCGGCTCTGGCGAAATGGCATCTACGACCAGATCCGAGAAGTGATGTCATTGCAAGGCAGCCTGAGTATCGAGCGCATGTGTCAGATGGTGCCAGTCAGCCGCCGGGGCTTTTACCGGTCGCTGAAGGAACAGCAACCCGTTGAGGAAGAGATGGAAGTGCGATCTGCGATCCAACAAATAGCCTTGGAGCATCGCCGCCGTTACGGCTATCGACGAATTACGGCGGAGCTGCACCGCCGGGGCATGCCAGTGAACCACAAGAGGGTGGCGCGGATCATGCGAGAAGATAACCTGCTGGGGATGCAGCCGGAGCGGTTCGTGGTCACCACCAATTCGAATCACAAGCTGGAGATATATCTCAACTTAGCCAATCGTCTGAAATTGACGGGCATCAATCAGCTCTGGGTAGCCGACATCACATACATCCGGCTGAAAGCCGAGTTTGTCTATCTAGCGGTGATCCTCGATGGGTTCTCTCGCAAAGTGGTGGGCTGGACACTGGATCGAACTTTGGCAATGCGACTGACGATCGGGGCGCTGCAGCAAGCCATCGAGAGCCGACACCCAGAACCTGGCTTGGTGCATCACTCGGATCGAGGATTACAATACGCCTCGGACGAATACGCAAAAGTCCTTGAGAACAACCGCATAATTCCGAGCATGAGCCGGCCAGCAAATCCGTACGACAACGCCAGTTGCGAAAGTTTCATGAAGACACTGAAGCGGGAAGAAATCTACGCCAACAACTACAACGACCTGGAACATTTGCGAGCAAATATCGAAGAGTTCATCGAGCAGTATTACAATCGGCTGCGCTTGCACTCGGCGCTGGGCTATCGACCTCCCGAAGAGTTCGAGCAACAGATCGAGGCGTCAGGTCCGGCCGAATCTCGAAGCGCAACGATGGTGTTTTTTGAGAACAAAGAGAACAGCGGGAAGATTTCGAAAGGACTACTGGGGAAAGGGACTCAAATGCCGTCCCCTTCCCCAGACCCCTTATCCTGCTAGGAGATGCAAGAATCCTTTAGAAAACGGAAACTGTGCCCAAAGAAATTGTGCCACCCAAGGGGTTCACCCCAAGGGTTTGGAACATCTTTGGAACAAAACCCTCAGTTTTTGGGGCGTATTTCAGTAACTTGCAGGCGTAAAGGCAATCGAATCATCAGTTGAGCGTTCGGATCACCCCTTTACAAAACGTTCCGGAGACATGGTTTACACCTCCGTGCTGGACTAGTCCAGCACGGAGGTGTCCATGCCATGGAAGGAACGGTCTATCGTGGAAGAACGCATGCGATTCGTATTGCGGCTCAAGGACGGCGAGAGCATGGCCTCGTTGTGCCGCGAATTCGGGATCTCCCGGGTTACCGGATATAAGATCTACGAACGGTACAAGGAGTGCGGGCTGCAAGGTCTAACCGATCGAGCGAGAACCCCTTATCGCTACGCCAACAAATTACCAGCCCAGCTCGAAGCGATGATTGTCACCATGCGGCGTGAGAAGCCAACCTGGGGCGCTCGTAAGATCAGAGATCGGCTTTTACGCAAGCTACCGAACGATGTAAAAGCGCCCGCCTGCAGCACCATCCACACCATCATGGACCGCCATGGCCTGGTTGCGCGGCAAAAACGCTCTCGCACAAAAACCCAAGGTACCTCTTTATCCCAAGGACTTACTCCGAATGCTTTGTGGTGCACCGATTACAAGGGCGAATTCATGCTGGGGGATAAAAGATACTGTTATCCGCTTACCGTCTCCGACCATGCCAGCCGTTATCTCCTGCTCTGCGAAGCCATGGAGTCCGTCAAGGAACAGGGTGCCTTTACCGCCTTTGAGCGCTTGTTCCAGGAGCGAGGCCTGCCCCAAGCCATTCGCTCCGACAACGGCGTGCCCTTTGCTTCACCCAATGGTCTTTTCAACCTGAGTAAGCTGGCCGTTTGGTGGCTTCGCCTCGGCATTACCATCGAGCGTATCCAGCCCGGCCATCCGCAACAGAACGGTCGCCACGAACGCATGCATCGAACTTTAAAGATGGAAGCTACCCCGGCCGGCCGGCTCCAACTTCCTTCAACAACAAGCCAAGTTCGATGCCTTCGTTCACGTGTTTAACAACGAGCGCCCGCATGAGGCTCTCGATATGAAGTGCCCCGTCGAAGTCTATAAAGCTTCCACGCGGCAATATCGGGGCATCGGAGAACTCTCTTATCCTTTCCACGATCGGACAGCTCTGGTTACCTACTGCGGAAGGATCTGCATTTTCAAAAAGAAAATAAATCTCAGCACTTCTCTCGCAGGTCAAGCCGTGGGCATCAAAGAGGTCGACGAGGGTATCTGGCTGGTTAGCTTCATGGAGTATGATCTCGGTTACATCGATCTTGAGGAAAAGACTCTGCAACCCTTAGACAACCCTTTTGGCCCAAGGGTGTAAGCTATGTCTTCGGAACGTTCTGTAAAGGATCTCTCCGGACTGTACAGTAGGTTAGATGGAGCGGGCGATGGGAATCGAACCCACGTCCGAAGCTTGGGAAGCTTCTATACTGCCATTGTACGACGCCCGCTCATTCCTCTAGTTTGTTGATTATACACAACTAAGCGACTGCCGGTACAGCGCGGCCGTTTTCCAATAACTCCTATATTTTCCAATTCCATCTTGGAGAACGCCTCTTGCACCTTATCGAGTGGAATTTCTCCAGTATATCTTGCCGTCATCACAGCAGAGCTGTGACCCATTTGCTGGCGGAGTACGGCAGGATTCATCCCGGACAATTCCCACCTGCGATTGCAGCCGTGACGAAACGCATGCATCCCAGCTTGAGGAAACCCAAGGGTTCTCAACACAGGATGCAAGAATGAATGCAGCACACTTGTTTCGCGCAACGCAGTTCCCCGTTTCGAACGGAATACAAACGAGGTTTGAGTTTGAGGACCCTTCAAGAAGTGTTTGAGCATCACCAACGCCTCCCGACCTTCCGTATCCGCGAGGAGAACTGTCCGATAGGCCGCTACGTTCTTACACGGGCCAATAATGTACGTCCTTTGATCGGCTGATTCGTCCACGCGAATCGTTCCGGCTCTGAAATCGAGATCATTGATTCTCAAAGCGAACAACTCGGCGCAACGTAGACCGCTTGCTGATGCGAGAATGAACAGCGTGGCGTATCGTTCCTTTAGCACGTCGTCTACGTTCAGCTTGTAGACTTCGTCGGCGATCTTCTTCGCCTGCAACCATGAGAATGACACTGCACCACGGCTTTCAATCTTCATCTGCAACTTGTCACGTTCGGGAATTGCGAGGCCCTCCTGGGAGAACGGCGGTTTCTTGTCTTTCGAGCAACAAGAAAGAACCCGCTGCATCGTTCGCAGAATGTTCTTAATCGTCACCCAAGACAAATCCGCCTGACGTTTCTTCCAGATCCACTCGTTCACTGCATCTATATCAATGTGCTCCACCGGAATCTCGTTCCAATCCGGCTCGAGATGAACCTTCAGATGCCCATCTGCCACCGAAAACGTGGATTGCCGAAGCATTCTAGGAGCAAAGATTTCCCGGTAGTGTTTAACTGCATGAGCGAAAGTAAGAGACGAAGGAATTTTGTATTCATTTGAATTGATCCTCAAATTCAATATGAATTGCAATTTCTTCCTTTCCGCTTCGCTCTTCGTCATTGTTTTGATCGGCCCGATTACTTCTGTTTCCCTTCGACGCTCTTCCTGCCCTGGAACATCAATCCAGTATTGGAAGAAATACTCTTCGACTCCCTTTGTCCGATTTAATCGAATTCGGACAGAGGGATTCTGCCCAGCCCGGCGACTCATGCATTTTCCTCTCTTTCGAGTCGCTGAAAACTGGCGGCAGTGCGATGTTATCCCAATATTCCAATCTGGCTCAACTGAAGCTTGAGGGTGGCCTTGAGCTGGCATGACAGAGGGAGCTCTCTTTTCTTACGCGGTCGAGTAATGCATCGATGACCATTTGAATTCCGGTCTGTGAACTCCGGGAGGTTGTGCGCGCGACCAAACCTACTTTGACAGGCCTTCCAGGTCTAATACTTTGTCGTCTTGGACCAATACTCAGCGTCTATAGCCTTGGTGAGAGGACCAACCTTGTCACTTACCTGCGGTTCAAGGACTCTCGGTACCCACAGAATTACTGGAGGCTATGCTTGCGGGGTACCCTCCCTGCGACGCCGAAGGCTGAAAATGTAGAAAACGAAGAAGAGGAATGAGTACCCTCTACAGGGTGTCCTGAACAGCATGACACGATAGCCCGGCTTGAGTGCCCGCGTAACTCTACGGATTGTGTAGCGCAATCAATCGCGAGAAGTATTCGTTCCATGTCAAAAGTTGAAGCGAGTCTGTCGTGGGCCGTGGCATCTTGAGGTACAGCAACGTACCTGTGGATATTGCCAATACAATAGCCAGAAAATGCTTCGAATTGAGCACCCGTTGGATCATGCAACATTTGCCGTGGTCTTGATTCCTATGCCTTCTGCCTGCTTTGATCCCGTTCTGCAGGGAATCCCGAATTCGCCTTATCGAGCCGTTACTTAAATTCGCGGTCATGCCGGAACAGGAGCGTTAAGGATTCCGAAATGATGTGACCATGGGTCCCCACTCTTCTTCAATGTCTAACTCAAATCTGCTTCAGATTCTGCATCTGGGAATACCGGCGACGGAGTTCAAAATCTGAAAACGCGCGGGCGGTAGCGACCCCCGTACCCCAGGAGGGGTCTGGGCGGCAGGATTGCCGCACAGAGTGGGGTCGCTACCGCCCCAGCGCGTTCCTTCCCTCCGTACTCCATCGCCGTTCCTGCGGTCCTTATCTGTCTTCGAATTATCGAAATGCATGCCTACCTTCCGGAACTCATTCCGGAACTGGTTGCGGAACGCCCATTGCAGCAGGTTTCCGTTTCTGGTTCCAGCCTTTCGGGCAGATTCTTTGAAAAAACGGACAGCGAACACCCAGAAACCGCTGTTCGGAATTCCACAGTGCGGGAAGAGAATCTGCTGTTCCAGATGGCGGAGAGTTTGTCATTGCTGATGCACCTGAAGCCCATTGCTTGTAGAGAAATTCAGTTTCATTTCCGAGGAATCATCAGCGCGAATCCTTTAGGAACATGACATCCGCACCCGGCACATCTTGAAACCTAGAGAAAGGGCTGACGGGAAAACAGTATCGCAGCCTTCTTATAATGTCGATTTGGGAGATGATGTGCCGGCAGCGAATCCGTCACGCTGCAAAATGTTCGAAAGCGAGCGAGGTCGTCAATGCTTTTCGAACCGTTCCTGGATACTTCTCGGCATATTTGGCCAGCTTGCGCTTGTCAATTGGTGTCAGTTCAATTTCATCGAGGTGCGGCGTAAGACCACTCTGCAGAGTGAGGTAGATCCAGTCGAGTAGCGCCTTCTCCGGTTCCGCGATCCTATACTTCGAATAACGCGTCTGTTTTTCGGTGAACCCCCAGAACAGATGCTCAGAGATCGTGCGGAATGTAATGGTGAATTCCGGCGTCTTATATTCCTTTGCATTGCCAGTGGTCACGCAAGTTACGTTAACCGGCGTCTGCGTACTGATTCCCCAATGGTTTAGCGCTGATTCGAGAGATACGTAGGCGGTCGGTTTGAGAACTCCCACAAAATCTAGCGCAGAGGCGTCTTGTACAAATTTGTTCAGGTAGACTCCATTGGCGACGCGACTCAAGAGCCCTCGTTTCGTTAGCCGCGACACAGCTCGCCAAACTGTTGCGATTGGAGCTTTATACGTCGTGGCGATTCGGTCTACGAGTATGACGTCGGTCAGCCTGGCCTCATTTGTCAAAATCTTCACCCAGTCCAACTGTTTGGTTCTCGTTTTGTTCATAGCCACTTCCCGTATAACGCTTTCACTGCTTCCCTGAGGGGTTCGAATCCAGCAGCTTCGAGTGGAGAATAGAGATCCGCCGGCAATATGGGCTTTAATTCCAAGCTGCAAAGATCTCCATTAACGCGCGCCATTCGATCCAAGACCCCGCTTGAGTCAATCTCGTTCGCGAGGAGAGCGTCCTCTAAATGAGCCTGCAACTGGTGATTCAGCGTTGCACCGATTCCCTGTAGTAAGTAAATGTCGTACGCATCTCTCGCTTTCACATGTCGCCGGAGCAAAAACGCTTCGGCTTTTTGAAGCAGAAGCAATTCCTTCGTAGCAGCCTTAATCACTGCGGAATCGCCAAGTTCTCCTTCAATTGCATGCGTTTCAACTTCAGTTTCGATTGCGGAACCAAATCGAGTGAGGTCAATTCGAAACAGCCTCTGCCCGGAATCCGTTGCTACGAAAATTCTGCCTTCCTGAGCATCGGGACCTTCTGCCTCAAAGCGGAGTCCTCCCAGCTGAAGGATCTCGGCCACAGGGGCCAGATCGCGCCTCAAAGAGTTGATTATTTCTTCGCGCGACGGCAGAGATGCTCCGCGGGCGAGTAAATCGAGATCAGCCGAATGTCTCAAACTCTCGTGAAACAGCACTAAAGTCGCGCCTCCAAAAAGGAGAAAAGCGTCCGGGAAGTCTCGAAAGATGGCAAATACTGCACCCTCCATAAGAGTGTTGATTTCGGCCCGCTCTCGACTGAAGCCTTTTCCCTCGTATTTTGCAACCAGCTGTGCGATTTCCATTTTCGTTCTGTTCCTAGGTCCATTGTATCACATTATTGAGACACATCTGTCCAGGATTGCATGACATACAATTTATCATGTAACTTTATAAGGCCATAAGTGTCCCTATGTGCTGATATAGCTTAACACTCTCCCCCTCTCGTCCGGCTTGGTATATTTACCAAGGGGTAGGTGCTCGGTTCGACCCAAAATGCCGAAGTCCAAAATCAACACTGGCCAACTTACCGAATCGCCTAGCTACTTTTCATCGCAAAATAGCTGATTCTGAATGAGCCAATCAATCTTTAGAGATCGTGTTCGTCGGCTTTTATGTCGATTCCCGCAGCTCGACCCGTTCGCGTCGCGAGCCATGGCCGCCACAAACTTTAGGCCCGTTGCAAAGCAAGATAGCCACCTATCTGGATGATATTGTCCGCGATCACTCCAAGACCAACCCATCGCTGCATACCTTCAAAGCCTCGATACCGGCAGCGATTCAATCCGTGGCGCCGCTTCAGTACGCTGATGCGGCCTTCGCAGCCAGTCCGCCAGCGCTGCCCAGACTTGAACCAACGCGTTCTCTGCAGTTTTCTCCGCTCGCTGCTTTTCGTGCTCCGGCTCGGCACCGCGACTCGCGTTACGCCCATTCCCTGGATGGTCTTCTCATTCTTTAGACTGTAGAACCCTGCGTCAGCAGCGACCATTCGCAGTGCGCGTCCGAACCGGCGCTGGTGTTGTTCCACCGCGGGAACCAGCAGTTGGGAATCCTCTGGACGTTCAGCGAACACTTCGTAGTGCGTGATGAATCTGGTTCTCGGCTTCCTGCACCTTAACCATGTTCCCGAACTCGTTGGGCTTGCTCGCCTTCCCCTTACGAATGATTTCCGTGTGCGGCTCGAAAAGACTCACGATCTTGTGCGGATACTGGGTAATCCCTTGAAACACTCGCGCCTTGGTTTGCCGCACTACTTGTCGCACACGCCCGGTCATCGTTTCCAAGATCTCCTGGAATCGTTTCACTCGCGCTTGCCGGTGCCGAGGAAGGCTCGGCATTTCTTTCAACACTCCTTCCGCTTGATGCACAATCTTTCGCGTTAGACTCACCAGTTCCCGATATCGTTCGACACGCCGTTCCTCACCCTCCGGCCCCTTCAGCCGCCCCGCCAAGGCGATCGCTATCACCTTCTTGTTTACACTGCGCATCCGGTTACGAATCCTCTTTTTCAGCCCGCCGGTAGCCTTCTCTACCTTCTTCATGGTTCGCGTGAGCACGCGCGTTCCATCCCCTAACAAACTGCTGTCGGTCGGATAGTGAACATTCGTCTCCACCACCGTCGTGTCTACCCTCATCTTTCGTCCTTGCACCACGCCTCGCTCGCGTGCCAGCTCCATCAACCGTTCGTGTAGTTCTCCGATCACTTCGGGCCCGATGGCTTGCCCCAACCGCGCCAGCGTCTTGGCATCCGGCACTTTCTCGTCCCCAATGCGTGTGAACGCGCGATAGACCAGATTCGCCCGTACTTCTCGCTCCAGCGTGTCGTAGCTCCAGTTCCGCACATGCTTCAAGATCAGCAGCCGAAGCGCTACTTCCGCCGGTGTTTGCGTTCGTCCACGCGTCCGGCTCTTTGGATGGCGCTTTCCCTGCGCATCGTACACACTCTCGACCAGCACTGCGTCTTCCAGAAGTTGGTCTACCTCTTTCATCCATGGTTCCCACAAATCTTCGATGTCCTTTGCCAGTCCGCTGTGCCACAAACTTGGTTGCCGATGTCGAAGTTGGATCACGCTGCCTCCTTAATTTCTTCAGACGCAGCACCAACACGAAAAGCTACGCTTCAACATCAGACAACCAATCGAAAGTTCACAAAGACTCAACAAGATGCTCTATATTTGCGACGGAAAGTAGCTAAACCCCACACCGCGGCACATGTGACCGTGTGTCGCGAAGAACATTGCAGCGGCTTAGTTTGAACCAACGTAGGAACTCATAGGGCACCTGCTTGAGAGGCAGGCGCTCTACCAGATAGGCTTGAGTTAGGACGGGGGCCTTCGACCACGGGACTTATTCGTCAAATCGATTCCCGTGAATCTTTTTCAGGTCGGACACTTAATGGATAGACTAGAGTGCGTTCCGTTTTCCATCATTTTCCAATTACAGTGAATTTTATTTCAGTTAAGTGCCGCCAGCTCAGCGTGTTAGAGTAACTAGAGGAAGCTTGGGAAGCTTCTATACTGCCATTGTACGACGCCCGCTCAGTACTTTCGCATTATACACGGCCAAGCAATTTCCGGTACAGAGGTGCCTCTCCGTTTAAGGCTTCTTACGGCGCTCTAACGCGAGACGGCGGCGTAGCGGAAGCAGGTCACCAGGTGATCATTCACGATACCGGTGGCCTGCATCATGGCATAGCAGATCGTCGGCCCCGCAAAGCGAAATCCGCGTTTTTGCAGATCCTTGCTTATAGCCACGGCCAGCGGCGTTTGCGCCGGCACGCTGCGGTGCGTCTTCCAGCGGTTCTGGATCGGCGCTCCGCCCGCCAAACCCCAGATATACGCATCGAAGCTGCCAAATTCTTTTTGTACCTGCAGGAAAGCCTTGGCATTTGAAATCGCAGAACGAATTTTCATTTCGTTGCGGATAATTCCGGGATCCGCAAGCAATCGACGGACATGCTTCGAATCAAAACGCGCAACTTTGTGGGGCTCAAAACCCGCGAAGAGCTCGCGATAGCGATTTCTTTTCTGCAAGATCGATGTCCCAACTTAGTCCGGCCTGTGCGCCTTCCAGTGTCAAAAACTCAAACCACGTCCGCTCGTCGTGGACCGGTATTCCCCACTCTTCGTCGTGATACGGAATATTGATGTCTTTGCTTGCCCAGTCACACCGCACGACTTGCAGTGACAACACCGAGTCCGCACTCTTCGACTTATTTCCCATGGCGAGCGCCCTCGCAAAAAAAAACAGTGCGCCCCGGCCAGCCCGAAGCGCACTTTCTTGTACTCTTAAACTCGTCAAAATTTATCCGATGTGGCGTTCCAGCGCCTTGGTAATCTGATCCTTGGGCACCGCGCCGACAATCTGCTCCACCACTAGCCCATCCTTAAAAACCAGCAAAGTGGGGATGCCGCGAATATTGAACTTGCCAGCGGAATTCATCGCTTCGTCCACATTCAACTTGGTGACCTTCAGCTTACCCGCGTAATCGTGCGCAATCTCGGCAACCGTGGGCGCCAGCATGTGGCAAGGACGGCACCACTCCGCCCAAAAATCGACCATCACCGGCTGGGACTTGCTCGCGGTCAAAACCTCCGCTTCAAAATTTCCATCATTTACTACCAGAATATTTTCGGCCATTTCGTTTTTATACCTTTGCGGCGTGCGTACCGAAGCCGCTTCCTTCTATGGATTAGATGTTGGAACCGTAATTAGGTTTCGCGCTGCTTTGGCAGCTTCATATAGTTTCGCATATTCTGCCGCCGAGGTGTTCCACGAATAATCCTTGGCCATCCCGTTTAGTTGTATACGTTTCCAGATGCCTTCGTTGGAATAATGATGCAGCGCTTGCCGAATGGTATACAGCAGGGCCGCTCCCGTGTATTCAGTGAACTTGAAGCCTGTTCCCGTACCGTGCTCCAGATCGAAGGATTCGATGGTATCGTCCAGCCCGCCCGTAGCTGCGCACAATCGGCACCGTACCGTAGCGCAGGCTGTAAATCTGGTTCAATCCGCACGGCTCGTAGCGGAAGGCATCAGAAACATGTCGGAGCCCGCTTCGATCAAGTGAGCAATGCGATTGTCGTAAGCCACTTTCAGCCCCACGCGCCCAGGAAAATCAGTCGCTAGCGCGCGGAACAGCTCTTCATACTTACGGTCTCCGGTACCCAGCACGGCAAGAAGAATGTCTTCCTGCATTAATTCGTGTGCGATTTCCGCGATCAGGTCAAAGCCCTTCTGATCCGCAAATCGTGAAACAATTCCCAGCACTGGCCGGTTCGGATTGTCGCTCGACATGTGCAACTCTTGCAGCAGCGCTTCTTTGCAGGCACGCTTGCCCCCCATGTTTCTTGCGGAAAATTTCACCGGTATCATCGAGTCTTTGTCCGGGCTCCACACCGAATAATCCACGCCGTTTAATATGCCTTCTAAGCGATCCGCTCGCGATCGGATCACCCCTTCAAGCCCGAAGCCAAATTCAGAAGTCTGGATTTCCTGCTGCATACTTGCGACTCACGGTCGTCAAGTAATCCGAAAATATCAAACCGCCTTTAAGAAAATTTACATTGCCGAAGAACTCGATCCCATCGGGATGAAATACGACGAACGGAATTCCTGCTCGTTCCAAAGACTCCTTCGGAAAAATACCGTGGTAGCCAATGTTGTGAATCGTGAAAACCACCGGCAGATTTCTTACCGCCGGATCATCGCCGTACGAAGTCCGCAGCAGCACCGGGATCATCGCTGTTTGCCAGTCATGGCAATGGATCAGGTCTGGCAGCCAGATCTGTTTCGCAAGTTCAATCGCGGCGCGGCTGAATTCGGTAAAGCGCTCCGCGTTGTCCGGATATTCGTGGTTTTTATCGCCGTAAATTCCTTCGCGGTCAAAGTAAAACGGATCATCCAGGAAGAAATAGCGCACTCCATGCAGCACGGAACCGTCGCTAATCGCCGGAAATCGCAGCCGCGGACCCTGCGGAATCGTCATGCTTACCTGGATTACCTTGCCACTCTTTACACCCCTATATCGCGGCAAGAACACGGCTACCTCATGGCCTAGTTTCACAAGAGCTTTTGGCAAAGCCTCTATTACGTCCGCAAGACCGCCGGTCTTAGCGTAGGGCAACGCTTCGGAAGCGACAAAAAGTATGCGCATGGGTTGAGCAGTTTTCTACGCTAACGGACGCAGGGCCAGAGCGTCAAGCGTCGCGCTCTTCGCACTTTCCTGATTTCATGCGTCCTTGCGCTACACTGAATTGAGATGACACGCCAAAAACTTGGTCAACATTTTTTAAGCGATCCCGGTTGGCGCGAGCAGATCGCGCGCGCAATCCATGTGTCGCCGCACGGTATGGAAGCCGCAACGACCCCATCACAGCAGAATTACTGCTGGATAGAGGTTGGTGCCGGCCACGGCGAAATGACTCGGCATCTATTGCATTCCGGTTCGCCAGTGTACGCGGTCGAACTGGATCCCCCATTGATTGAACAGCTGAAGAAGTTGGCCGCCGAGCACCCGAATCTCACTGTGCTTTCTGGTGACGTGTTAAAGACGGATTTGCGCGACATCAGCAAGGGTCGCCGCATCCATCTTTATGGCAATCTTCCCTACTACATCACCTCGCCAATCCTGCACCACTTTTTTTCAGTCGCGGATATCGTCGACGAAATTCACGTCGTCATCCAGGAAGAGGTTGCCGAGCGGCTCGCGGCACATCCCGGAAGCAAATCGTATGGATACCTCTCTGTCGCGACGCAATTTTATACTCGCCCGGAACTAGTCTTCGTGTTGCCTCGCATCGCTTTCGTCCCGCCGCCAAAAGTTGCTTCAACGCTGGTAAGCATGAGACTTCCTGGGGCCAACGCAAGCCTCGGCCTGGCAGATGGAGAAGCCTTCCTGGAATTCGTGAAAACGTGTTTTGCGCAGAAACGTAAAATGTTGACGAATAATTTTCGAAGGGTTCTAACGCCCGCACACACCCGAGCCTTGTTGCAAAGTCTTCACCTCCGCGAAGACGCTCGTGCCGAACAACTGAGCGTCGCGGAATTGATTACTTTGTTTAAGGTTGTCTCTGCAGCGAAGAAAGCAGCCGGTCTGGATAGTCGGACATGATGCCGTCTACCCCCGCTGTCGCCAGCAACCGCATGTGCGCGGGATTGTTGATGGTCCAGCAAACAACCTGCAAATCTCGCTTTCGTGCCGCGCGCAGCAGGTTCGGCGTCACCAGATCGCCCTTCACTGCCAGTTGTCTTGCGCCAATTTCCAGTGTCTTCTCGAACGGATTCTCAAGTTGGCCATCGAAAAGCAGCCCGGTCATCAAGGTCGGTTCAATTTTGCGGAGCCCCTGAAGAATCACCGGATCAAACGAAATGATGACAGTTCGCTGGATGGTATCGGAATCTCGCAAGGCGCTAATCAGCGCGTGTTCTCCTCCCCAGAACCCGTTGGGCTTCAGCTCCAGATAAAACACCACATCGTGCCTCCGGGCAAACTCGACGATATCCAAAAGCGTGGGTATCCGTTCACCCATGAATTCGCTGCCGAACCACGACCCCGCGTCCAGACGTCGAACTTCCGAAAGGGTCATGTGTTGCACGGCGCCCTGGCCGTTCGTGGTGCGGTTGACCGTTTCGTCATGGAGCGCCACGAAGTGGGCATCCCGCGTCAATTGCAGATCGGTCTCGATGAAGGTCACTCCCAATGCCACTGCCCGGCGAAAAGCCGCCAGTGTATTTTCCGGAGCATAGCCCGAGGCCCCACGGTGCGCGATAGCCAGCAAGATCGAAGTTCCCTCCAAGACAATTCATTACAATTTCGCCAAAACCTCCGCGAGGCCCTGTCGTATGCTAACACCGCACGTCGAAATTGCATGCTGGAACCAGTTTTCAACGTGCGTGACAATACACAAGCGCCAAGGGCCATGTCCTCATGAAGCTTACATTCCCTGCAGTGACTGCAGGTTCGATCCTCGGAGGGCTCTTGCTTCACGCTTGTCTACCGGCTTGGCCACAAACTCCTTCCTCCCCTAAGCCGCCTAAGCAGGAAGTGAAAGTCGAGAATACGCTAGCGCATGAGGTTCGACACCAACTACAAGAAGTTCCTTACTACTCGGTGTTCGACTATATGAGTTTCTCCCTCAATGGCAATAACGTCACGCTTACAGGTCAAGTGCACCGCCCGACGTTGAGAGCGCACGCAGAAACCGCCGTGAGAAGCCTGGAAGGCGTGGGAACCGTTGTAAACAATATAGAAGTCATCCCGGCAACACCGGAAGATCACGAACTAAGCCGCAATATTTATAGAGTGATCTTCGAAGACGCCATCCTGCAGAAATATGCCGTGACTGCCGTGCCTTCCATCCACATTGTCGTCAAGAGCAGCGCGGTTAGCCTCGAAGGGACTGTCAATTCCGATGCGGATAGGACACTCGCCGGCAATCTCGCCGGTAAAGTTCCAAATATCTTGAGCCTGCGGAATAATCTCGGCCTGCGCAAAAAAGACAATCCTACGAAGTAGAAATTCTCGGCCATCTCAAGCAGAATAAAAGGCGAGGCGCCACCTTGGCTCAGGCGAAAGATCCATACTCCAATCAAGGCGACTCGCGCGATACACCGGCGCGACAGAAAATGGTCGCGCTGCGCGAGAACCTGTTGCGAATTCACAAAACCCTGCTCGAGATGGAGCGCCGGAATTACGAAAAAATTCACGGTCAGGTAAATGCCGGAGAGCTGTTCCGCCTCGTTGTCGGCGACCCCCAGTTTGCCTGGCTGCATAGCATTTCGGAATTCGTTGTACGCATTGACGAAGCGCTCTCCGGCGAAAAAGAAGTAACGGACCCGGATTCCCGAGATACCATCGTTTTGGCGCGGAAGCTTTTCCTTCCTTCTGAGACCGGCGACGGATTTCAGAAACAGTATTTCGACGCCATCCAGAAGGACCCGGCCGTAGTCATGGAGCACGCCGAGCTTGCCAGACTCTTCAGTAACGAACCCGCGGATTCGGACAATTGAGATAATCACCGAGTAGTTCAATCCGCAATTTTACTGTGCCGAATGATTCGCCAATCGCGTTCTGATTCGCCTACACTAAGCTCGAGCGAATCCGCGGTGTTCTCGCACACTGCCGGCCTTCCGCGAACAGAAAGCAGCAAGTGGAGAATCGGCATGCATCAATGCAAAACATTTTTGGCGAAGCCGCAACTGGTGGCTTCCCTCTTTTTACTCATATTTGCGATGCCGGCCGCTGCCAAAATTGTCGTGGATTTTGATCCAAACCTTGACTTCTCCAAGTACAAGACCTTCGCCTACACTGGCGGCATAGACAGCCTGGTCATGCTTCTGGCCAATCCCGATTTGATCAAAAATCGCGTTCACCGCTCCACCCCAAGCGACCTTGTGAAAAAGGGTCTGCGAGAGGTCCAGCCCAACGAGAATCCCGATATCGTGGTGCGCTATTGGGCCAACGGCGAAAATTGAGCGCCAGTGTCAATGCGAATTGGGGGCCTTATGGCCCGTTCGTCGATTCCTGTTGGGGATTTTGGCTCGGCAACGTCACGGCCGTCAGTTCGCGCGAAGGCTCCCTGCAGATCGATCTGATCGATGCCCCGGGGCAAGATACTCGCCTGGCGCGTCTATAACCTTCGCAGAATCAAATGCGGATAAGATCTGGAAGCACGCCGACGAAGACATTTCCAATGGTTTTGAAAACTTCCCGTCCTTCCGCGAAAAAAGTAGCGGAGAAGAAGAAAGAGCGCGAGGAACATATGCCCAAGGGTAATTAGTGTTTGTAGGTTGCTTGAATTGACCGACTTCGATAGAAATAGAGACTCGGAAGGTAACTCAACGGGAGAATCTCATGGCGAAAAAGGGAAGACTCACCGAAGTAGGAGTTCAGGTCGGGGCGGCGCTCGGCAAGGCAGACCGCAAAGCGCATAAGCTTGCGAAGGAAGCGCGCGAAGAATTGCAGGCCATCTCCAAACAAGTCGACGAATTGAAGAAGCAGCTCGCCAAATCCACCAAGCGCCTGCAAAAGTCATTTAAGTAAGTGGCCAAAATTCCGGCCGTCAAAACTTTTGCCGGAAAAACATAGGCTTGCTCTAGACAACCGGACGCGCCGCGTCTTCCTCCAGTACTGAAGCCAGCGTCGAAGTAAAATGCTGCGCGTCCGAATCCGAGAAAATCAGCGGCGACCGGAGTTTGATCACGTTCCGAAAGGGGCCATCCGTGCCTGCGAGGATTCCCAGGTCGCGGAGGCGATTCACGATATACGCTGCCTGATCGCGTGCGGGGGCCCGGGTCTCCAAAGAATTCACCAGGTCGATACCAAGAAACAGCCCTGAACCGCGCACATCTCCGATAATCGGATAGCGGGAATGCAGCGCCTGCAAGTCTTCAATCCATTTGGCGCCAACCCTCAAAGCATTTTGCTGCAGCCCTTCCTCTTGCAACACATCCAGCAGGGCCAGGCCCGCGGCACAGGCCACCGGATTACCACCGAACGTGCTGAAAAACTCCATGCCATTGTCGAATGACGTCGCAATCTCGGCCGTTGTGACCACCGCAGCCAACGGGAAGGCATTGCCAATCGGTTTACCCAAAACGACGATGTCGGGCACAACGTCCTGCGTTTGAAATCCCCAGAAATGCGTGCCCAGCCTCCCAAATCCAACTTGCACTTCGTCGGCAATGCACACGCCGCCAGTCGCGCGAACCTCCTTGTAGGCCTCCGCCAGATAATCTCGCGGAAAAACAATCTGCCCGGCAACACTCGGCAGCGTTTCGGCGATGTATGCAGCAACTCCTCCGCCTCCCCTTTTCAGCTCTTGGCAAATCTCGCCCACATGTGCCGCGTATTTTTTGCCGAGTCCCGCTTCGCCGCGACGGTACATCCCGCGGTAATCATCGGCAATCGCCGCGACGTGCACCCAGGGTTTTTTTCCACGGCCGCCGGGGCCATTAAATTTGTAAGGACTGATATCGATCAACGTAGTCGTATGCCCGTGGTACGCATGTTCGAGCACGATGATGTCTTCTCGTCCTGTATGCGCGCGGGCAAGCCGAAGCGCCAATTCATTCGCTTCGCTTCCTGAATTTACGAAGTAGCAGACTCGCAACGGATCTGGCAATAGCCTCGTCAGTCTTTCAGCATATCGATTCGCGTTATCGTGCAGATAGCGGGTATTGGTATTGAGCACAGCCAGTTGTTCCTGTGCAGCACTCACCACACGCGGGTGCGAATGTCCAACTAGCGGCACGTTGTTGTACACATCGAGAAACGCACGTCCAGAGTCGTCATAGAGATATTGCTTCCAGCCGCGCACAATTTTGAGCGGATGTTTGTACGAGATACTTAGGTTCGGCCCCAACAAGGATCTTCGCGTAGCAAGAGTCTGCGCCAGCGAAGGTAGTGGCATCGGAAATCGATCGGCGGGAATTTGCAAGATAAGATTTGGGTCCGGGGACAGCGCGGTCCACACAGCTCTTTCGGACGCAGGACCCACGCCGGGGAAATCCGTCCCTCGATCCAGTAAATCGAGAACAATCTGGAAGTGGAGGTGAGGCGTCCATCCGCCGTTTTCCTGCGCTTCGCCAACGCGCGCAAAAACCTTTCCCCGCTCGATACGCTGACCCTCCTTCAGCGATGCAAGCGTGTCAGTGGAAAGGTGCCCATACAAAGTAAAGAATCCGATGTCCGTCTCGGGATTGTGCCGCAGGATTACCACCGGTCCGTAATCGAGTGCGTTCTTGTTGTTGGCCACGGCATGTACAGTTGCACCGAACGGCGCCAAAATCGGCGTACCTGGTTCAACAAAAACGTCGATGCCCAAGTGGATCGTGCGTCGCTCACTTGTGGGATTCGCTGCATCGCCAAATAAGGGTGAGGAGTAGACAGATCGCGGTTCATCGTATCGGCCCACTCCTACGGTTGCGTTCACTGCCGACAAAGCAGCCCGCAGTTTTTGCGTCAAGGTCGGCTCACTAAGCTCGGCCAGATTTCCCGGCAGCATATTGCTGCCGACGCTCAGATCCAGCACATGCACAGCAGTGGCCCGCAGATCCTGCGGAATCAATCCTGATGCTCTCGAACCATTTTTCGCCAGCCATTTCCGCACTTTGGAAGCATCCGGTACAGCCGACAGTCCGCAAGCAGCACGAAACGAATAGTGCGCAAAACGGGGATAGATTTTCGCTAAACGCTCCAGGGCTTCCCACGCTGGCCCTTCGGTCACCGTAACGTATGGATCGTCTGGAACCAAATATTGCCGGTGTGCCGAATTCACCACGCTGACGGCCAATCGTGCCGCCACCAGAGGAAATAGGACCGCCAGTTCTTCCTCTGACAGTGGAAACACCCGGTGGTAACCCGCGAAAACCGCCGAAGCGGCATCGAGCGGCTTTTCCTGCCGCAACAAAGCGTAAGCAGCGGCGATAGCGGGTTCGGCCACCGTGATCGTTTCGTGCATATCGCCGAAATCAATCACGCTAAGCGCCTTCCGCGGTTGCGGCCATGGCGCACTCACCAGCACATTATGGTCGTTCGCATCTCCGTAGATGACGCTTCGGCGTAACTGCGGCAATCGTGGAAGCACCTCTTGTTCAAACAGCTGAAGAAACTTTTCAACTAACTCGCGGCGGTGCGCATCCTTGATATGGCCAACGAAATCGCGTGCCCACAGCGATTTCGTGATGTCCCACTTCAAATCTCGTTTCGTAGCTGCATGCGAAAAGTCCAGCAGTGCCCCATCGATTTCACCCAGAAGCGTTCCCAGGCTGCTCAACAATTCACTATCTCTAGGCTTGGCATCGGCCAGCATCGCGCCTGGCAGAAAAGAGAGCATCCATATCAGCCTCTCGGTCCAGCCCTCGACTTTTGCGGTCGTGAATAAATCCTCTTTCGCTGTTTTTGTCACCCTCGGCAACCGCAAATGCGGGGCGCGCTGCGCTAGGTGTGTGAGCGCTCGGCATTGCATGTCCACAAATGCCTTGTCGCGTGCAGGATGCATCACCTTCAGCACAAACTCGCGGGCATCATCTGTCCGCAACCGAAAGTTATCGTCGTATTCCCCGGGCAACGCACGCGCAATCGTCCGGATCCCGTAAATTTCCGCAGCGAGTTTTTCCGCTTGGGAACAATCGAGCGGCGCCGCCACCCTTGATTCTGGCATCATGAGCAAATTGTATCGGGGCACACGGACTTCGTCCAACCTCCGCGTCATCCGCTACGTCATTGTCGGACCGGCAACTTGGTCCTTGCGTTCTAAAACTATTCACACGATGCGGGAGGTGGTAATATCCATCCATTAGCTGGCGACAAGTCTTCGCCGAGCCACCCAAAGATTCCAGTTCGGGTGATAACACGCAAAAATCAAACCTGAGGATGATTATGACTACGAAGAAGGCTCTACTCACGCTCTCTATCGCCGCCATTTTGCTTGTTGGCTGCGAAAAATCGACTCCGACGAATAACATGCAAAGTGCAACTCCTCCACAGGCGCCCTCTAATGATTCGAACGCATCAGGGTCCGGGAATTCCGCTCAAGCGGGACAGCTTCAAATGCAAGCACAACCCATGCCCGCACCTGAACCTCTCAAGCCTCTCGTCCTTCCCACTGGAACCGCTCTGCCGATCATTCTCGCCCAAAAGATTGATTCGCGCGTGAACAACGCGGGTGAAGAATTCTCGGGCAGCCTCGCCTCGGACATCCCCATCGAGGGTGAGGTAGCGATTCCAAAGGGCACGAGTGTTTCTGGCGTCATCACCAAATCAAAGAAACAGGGCACATTTAAAGGTGAAGCTGACCTGGCTATCAAGCTAAGCAGCATCCGCGTCGGTGACAAGACTTATCCCATTTCTTCCAGCACCTGGGCGCAAACGGTGAAAGGCAAAGGCAAACGCACTGCGATCGTGACAGGCGGAGGCGCGGCGGTTGGCGCCTTGATTGGCGGCCTTGCTGGCGGCGGAAAGGGTGCGGCTATCGGCGCTGGCGTTGGCGGTGGCGGAGGTTTGGCCGCTTCTGGTGCGACGGGCGGAGAAAATGTGACTTTGCAACCCGAGACCAAAGTCACCTTTAAGCTGACGCAACCCCTAACCATCGACCGCTAGTTTTCCATTACGAACTAAAAAAGGGCCGTTGCACACCAAAGCAGCCGCCCTTCTATTTGTAACACTCTCTAAACGACTAAGCCCAGTCCAGCGCACCTTTCTTGTAAAGCCACACATATCCAATCAGCAGAATCCCCAGAAAAACGAACATAGACACCAGTGCAAACGCGCCCATATGTGCGGCCACCCATCCCCGAAACAATATGGCCCAGGGGAAAAGAAAAAGCGTCTCTACGTCGAAAATCACAAACAGCATCGCCACGATGTAGAATCGCGCGGAATAACGTCCGCGCGCGTTAGACTCCGGCGGAATCCCGCATTCGTATGGTTGGAATTTGGCGTCGCCCAGCCGCGATTCCGGCCGTATGAATTTGAAAACGATTAGCGACACAACCGGAAAGGACAGCACCAGCAGCGCGAAAATCAGCACCGGAAGGTAAGCGGGAGCCATTCTGAACCTCTCGCCTAATCCTATCACATTGGAGCACTGCGCTTTGTTACGTACGTCTCAAGGATACCTTGCACAAAACCCAAACATCCGTGAACCGCTCGTACCGGTGGGCAATCTTCCCGCCTTTATCCTTCAATGTGATGTCGTCGAGTCCTGTCGCTGCCACGCATCGCTGGCCACGGCGTGAGATACCAGCAAGAGTCATGCTGATCGTGACCACCGAAGGGGCTTCGGCTTTGTATCCGGCCAGCATCGAATCCAAACCTCGTGCACGCATTCTGTCGAAGGCTTTCGAGGAATGATCTATAACGTAAACGAGAGAGCCCAGGGCTATTTGTCGAAGAGAAGTTCGCCCGCGCGTTGCGTAGCCTTCACTACCGCCTTGATCAGCGTCACCCGAAGCTTCCCTTCTTCCAATTCCATAATGCCATCAATCGTGCAACCCGCCGGCGTCGTGACAGAATCTTTCAACAATGCCGGATGATCTCCAGTTTCGAGCACCACACTCGCAGCGCCCTTCATTGTCTGCGCGGCCAGCAATGTCGAAACGTCGCGCGGAAGCCCCACCTTCACCCCGGCTTCCGCCAGCGATTCCAGAATGATATACGCGAACGCCGGTCCGCTGGCCGAAAGCCCCGTGACCGCGTCCATGTTTTTTTCGTCGACCACCACCGTCCGCCCGACGGCGTTAAACATCGCCTTCGCAATTTCCAGATGCTCTGGCGAGGCATGCGAACCGCGGCAGATTCCGGTCATCCCGCAACCCACAACCGAGCAGGTGTTGGGCATCGCTCGCACCACGGCCACTTTCGCCCCGACGCGTTGCTCGATGTATGTTGTAGGCACCGAGGCTGCGACCGAAATAATCAGCGCTTGTTTGCTCAACTTCGGCGCAATTTCCTTCAAAACGTCGTCCACTACTTGCGGTTTTACACCCAGCAGCACAATGTCCGCCCCGCTGACGGCCTTGCGATTCTCGGTCGACACCTTTACGCCCAGCTCCTTCGTCAGGTTTGCCGCTTTTTCCTCGTGCCTCACCGTGGCTGTCACATGCTTGGGTGCAAATAGCCCTTGCTTCAAATAGGCGCGCAGAAGAATGCTGCCCAGTTTTCCGGTGCCGAGAACCGCAAGCTTCTTCTCTGAAGGTTTGTTAGGCATGGTGCAAACATTGTCACGGAGACCCGGGCGAGGGGTCAACAAGCGTTTGCATCAGTGTTCAGGTAAGATGAGCGTCAATATGCGAAATCTTCGAATCATCCTCAGCGCTCTTTTCCCCTTCGTCGCAACCTTCGGCAGTTTAACGATAACGAAGCCCGTTGTCGCCCAAGATCTGTCCCCTGCGCCAAAACTTAGCGACATCGCCGTGCCCATGCGCGACGGCGTCATTTTGCGTGCGGATGTCTGGCTCCCCAAAACAACCGGGCGCTTCCCTACCCTCGTCTACCGCACGCCGTACGGAAAACATCTTGCTGCAAAAGAATGGACCACGTTCGACAAAGCCGTGGATCGCGGGTATGCCATCGTTATTCAGGATGTCCGCGGACGATACGCCTCCGACGGCGAGTTCCTGCCTTACCAAAACGAAGGCAAGGATGGCTACGACACCATTGAATGGGCCGCCAATCAGCCGTGGTCCGATGGCAACATCGGCACATTCGGCTTGTCCTATCCCGGCGCTGTGCAGTGGCTGGCCGCGATAGAAACTCCACCGCACCTGAAAGCCATGGTTCCGGCTATGACGTTCTCTACCCCGCGAAATTTTTTTTACTCGGGAGGCGTGTTCGATGGCTCCTGGTTGGAGTGGACTTGGCTCAACATCGCGCCGGACGCGCGCAAACGCAAAAATCTTCCGGGCCCCACAACTTATGACGAAGCGCGCAAGACCTGGAAGGCAGAGCACGAACGGATCGAAGGCTTCCTTCCCTTGCGCGATCTGCCGGATTTGAAAGACGTGTCGCCATTCTACTACCAGTGGCTGGCGCATCCGCCCGCCGATGCTTGGTGGGACTGGGCAGAGCTACAGGAACAAGTACGACCGGGTTCATTGCGCTGTCCTGAATTTCTCTGGCTGGCATGATGAAGCGTATGGTCCCGACGGAGCCACCACAAATTTCAACGGTTTGCTTGCTGCCCGCAAAGCGGAGCAAATTCCGCACACCCGCACGATCATCGGCCCGTGGACGCATGGAGGCGAGGGCGAGCGCAAAAGCGGTGAACGCGACTTCGGCCCGACGGCCCCGATTGATTACGATCAATTGATCCTGCGCTGGATGGATCATTATCTTCGCAGAATAAATAACGGCATCGAACGTGAAGCGCCTGTGCGCATCTTTGTTATGGGCGCAAACGCCTGGCGCGACGAACAGGCCTGGCCGCTCGTGCGTGCGAAGAGTCAGTCTCTATATTTGGCGGCGGCTATGTCGGATGCCCGCGTCGGAACTCTCCTGCAGCAACCGGCCCAATCGAAAGCTTCTACCAGCGAATTAAGATCCGATCCTTCACATCCGGTCTCCGATGCCTACAAAGGATACGGCGCGCACGACTATCGCGCGCTAGCGGGCCGCGAAGATGTCCTTACGTTTGACAGCGAACCGCTTTCCGCCGACACGGAAGTAACGGGCCCGATCAAATTGGAAGTTTTCGCCTCGGCGGATGTTCCGGATTTCGATTTATGGGGGCGCTTATTGGATGTGGCGCCGGACGGTACCGCCTACAACCTGATGAGCCCCGGTCTGGATGTGTTGCGCGCCAGCTATCGAAACGAATCACTCCAGCCCGATCTGCTCATTCCGGGAAAAGTCTACAGGTTCGAGCTAGATCGCTTGTTGACCAGCAATACCTTCCTGCAAGGCCACAAAATTCGCGTGCAAATCAGCAGCGCGTTTTTTCCGCATTTTTCACGAAATCTGCAGACTGAAAAATCCGAAATCGTTTCATCGGCCTCGCAAATCGGGCATCTGACGATTTATCACGATGCAGAACATCCCTCGCGGATCATACTGCCTATAGTGAAGTGAAGTAATGAATCCTTTAGAAAGGTGCATAAAGTACAGTCTTCCACCGAAACTCAACCACGGCGCGAGTACGTCGTGCGCAGGCGACTCCAGCAAGATTGTCAGTTTTGATGCATCCAGATCGAGCTGCTGAATGGTATATGGTGCCATTCCCACCGCGCCCGCTTCGTAGTTCGCAACACCCGCCGATTCAAAAAATAATCTAGTTTCCACCATCCGGCTACCGGGAAGGCGATTCATCGTATGCTTCCCCTCGCGTGGCCTCCAACAGCCCCACGTCGGCATCCACCACCGCGATGGTTGCACTTCCCACCGCTGATTTTCGCGTTACACACGTTTCTTCGCAGCCGAGAACGGGCAAATCGCCAGCAGTCGCAACTCTGATCCCGTCTCTTGCTGATGCGCGAGCACGCCGGAAATCTCGCGCGAAAATATGCTGCAAAGAAAACTCGAATCCCCGCCCTGTGCCGCAACCGAGCCGAAATCACAATCTGTTCCAACGTAGGGCCGTTGGCGTTTGCGTCCCACAACGCGACTCGCGAAATCCATGCGCTCGCCTCCGCCCGTGCCACCGATAGAGTTCCACGCTGCGCTCTCGAATTCCCTGCACGAACGGACTTTCGTACAAAACTTCAGGGGCATCGCCGGACTTGAGGTACAACTTTCCTCGACGCACACCAAAGTCTTCCTCGAGTTGAGGCTCTACCACTGATGCGAACTGGTCACGAGTGGCGTGCTGCGGCGGTCAGTCGTGCCTCGCGCCATTGAGCACCTGCACCGCATGCGGAAGGATCGCTGCCACTGCGTCAAGCGACTCCACAGCACCTTTCGGACTTCCCGGTAGATTGAGGATCACAGAGTGGTGACGAATCACCGCCACGCCGCGCGACAGCACCGCTGTTGGCGTCTTCTCGGCGCCTTTGCGGCGCAACTCCTCTGCCAGCCCGGGAATGATTCGTTCGGCAACGCCGTTGGTCGCTTCGGGAGTATTGTCCCGCGGGCCAAGTCCCGTACCTCCTGTGGTCAAAATCACGTCCACTCGCCGGGAATCGGCAAGTTCACGCAACAGCGTCCGAATATTCGCGGGATCATCGGAGCAACGTAGCGCCGAGTTCACTTCCCAGCCCAATTCCCTGCAACGTTTGACCAGCGCCGGCCCGGAAAGGTCCTCACGCTCGCCTCTCGAAATGGTATCGCTTATCGTAAGGATCGAAACGCGCATCGCAACTTAGCCGGTGCCCACGGCATCTCGATTGGATTCGTCCATCAACCGCATGGCTTCCATTAGAAGCCCTGTCGTATTTCGCGTGGTGGTCGTGCGCGTCGGAAGCATTCGCGGCGTTGAAATCAATCTCAAACTCGCCCTCGGTCCACAACAGAATCTTGTAGACGGCATCATCGCCCTCGACCGTCCCAATTTTCGCGTCCCGGCATTGCCCCGAGGCAAAATAAAGGTCTGCCTGTTCTCCGCCTTTTTGCACCACCAGCCGGCAGGATTTCTGCCCCATCTCCAGGGACTGCATCAGGTCGATCATGCTCATTTCTTCTAGGCGTCCCTGAATTACACCGGGCCGTGAAGCGCGTTTTTGCAGCTTTTCCAGATGTAGCCGGTCGATCACTTTTTTCGCCGAACGCACCAGATCCTTCAGTAGAAATGGCTTCGCGATGAAATCCTCCACTCCATCCACCAGGGGCCGCAACCGCTCTTCAATGTCCGCGCGGCTAGCCATGAACAAGAAGGGAATATGCCGCGTCCCCTCCCGGCCACGCAGCTTCTCAAACAACTGCCGGCCGTCGAGTCCAGGCATTTTGAAATCGCAAAGGATCACATCCGGCGGTTCGTCGATGGAATGGAGTAGCGCATCCGCCCCGTCCTTCGCAATGGTCACTTCACAGAATTGCTCCAATCCTTTCGCAACGAGATCGCGAACCAGCGGATTGTCATCAGCCAGAAGCAACTTCACGCTTTTGCCGGCAGCCGCGCTCATCGCTTCGCCTTCTTCGCATTGTTCTTGCTAGCCCGCACAAAATCACCGCTTTTCCCGCCCGTTTTCCGCAGCAGGTATACATCGCTGATTTCGATGCCTTTATCGAGAGCTTTACACATGTCGTAAACCGTCAAGGCGGCGCAAGAGGCAGCCACCAGCGCTTCCATTTCCACTCCGGTCTGCGCCGTTGCCGTCACTGTCGAGCGTAGTTCCACCCCATCTTTGCACAGCCTCGGGGCCACATCAATGTGCGTAAGCGGCAGTGGATGACAAAGAGGTATCCACTCCGCCGTCCGTTTAGCCGCCGCGATCCCCGCTATCCGCGCCACTTCCAGCGGATTCCCCTTCGGATTTTTCAGCCCTCGCACCGCGCGCAACACCTTCGGCGTCATCCGCACAAACGCGTGCGCCACCGCCGTCCGTGTCGTCACGGCCTTCGACGACACGTCCACCATCGCTACTTCGCCGCTCTTCTTGTAGTGCGAAAGCTTCTCCAATGGCACCCCAGGTTGGATCCCCTTCTAGAGTACGTCTCCCCGTGGAAGAACGGAAACAGACTCTCCCGCCTCGATGTCCTCAGCGTCAGAGGGCACCACAAGAAAACAGTTCGCCCGGCTCATCGTCGCAATGTCGCCTGAACCCTGCCATTTCAGAGCCGCCACATACGCCCGTCCACCCTTCCATTGAAGGCGTGCCGGAAGAAAGTGTGCCAGTCCAGGTTTTTCGTGCAACGCCTCGGAGAGCGTGGCCTGCAGCAACGGTAGCGGGCGCGCTTTCGCACCGCACAAAATATCGATAGCCGGTATTGCGAACAATTGGAACGTCACCATCGTCGAAACAGGGTTCCCTGGTAGGCCAAATACCAATCGGTTTCCTGCGCGTCCAAACACCGTTGGCTTGCCGGGACGCATCGCTACCGCATCAAAATAAAACTCCGCGCCCATCGACTTCAACACTTCCTCCACAAGATCGTACTTGCCCATCGAGACTCCGCCGGACAGCACCAGCATGTCTTCTCGCAAGCCCTGTTCGATCTTCGCGCCTAGTTCTTCAGCGTGATCGCCCGCGTTGCCAAGCAACACCGGTTCGCCACCCGCCAGCTGCACCTGAGCCCCCAGCGACACACTATTGCTGTTTCGAATATGGAATGGACCAGGAACTTCCTCGATCGGCACGACTTCATCGCCCGTGGAAAGAATTGCCACTCTTGGCTTCTCATAACAACGTAATTCCGCCGCGCCCACCTGCGCTGCAATCGCCAATTCCGCAAATCCCAAACGTATACCCGGTGATAAGGCTGTCTCCCCGGTGCGAGCCTCACTCCCGCAGGGGACGATATTTTGTCCAGGTTTAGTCTCGCGCTGGAACGTGACACCGTCCTCTTCGCGACTGGTAAATTCAAGCATCACCACCGCATCAGCCCCAGCGGGAATCGCCGCGCCTGTCATGATCTGCACGCATGTCGCCGGTGCAAGCAGCTCCGTGACCGAATCTCCCGCCTTGATTTCACCCACACAACGAATCGTTTTGCCGGCGCCAGCTTCGCTCGCTCGCGCGGCATAACCATCCCGAGTCGAACGGTCAAATGGCGGATACCCGCGATCCGTCCGAATTTCTTCCGCAAGCACGAACCCCAAAGCATCGGAAACGGGAATGGAAACTACCGGAGGAGAAACCCTGCGAACTTCGGCTTGTGAGATAACCATCTGCCGAGCGTCTTCATAACGAAGCATCTAAATTCCTTAGGGTACCCCGCACGCCGCCTTCGCGCGTGGGTTTTAGGTTCCAGAGGTCGGCTAAAAATAAATATCCTTACTTCTACAGCCAGCGCGCCAGCAGCGTTCCTGGCTGCACAATTGTAGCGTCCCTCTCCGGCCCGGTGGAAATCATCCCAATTTCTACCTGCAGAAATTCCGAAATGAATCGCAAATAATCCAGCGCCGCCTTCGGCAACTCCCCTGCCTCCTGCACACCGTAAGTGGATTCGCACCAACCCGGCAGCGTCTTGTACACCGGTGTACCCGCTCATACTCTTCCGCCGAAGCAGGCATTTCATTCACCGGTGTGCCTTTATAGGTGTAACCAACGCCTACTTTGAATTCCCGTTGCGTATCAAATACATCCAGTTTCGTAATCACCAGCGAATCGATTCCATTGATCATCTTCGCGTATTGCAATTCCGCTAGGTCCAGCCACCCGCACCGCCGGGGCCTACCCGTCACCGCGCCAAATTCTTTCCCGCGTTCGCGGACTTCCTTTGCTTCCAGATCCGGCATCTCGGTGGGAAATGGTCCCCCGCCAACGCGCGTCGTATATGCCTTGGAAATCCCCAACACGTGCCGAATCCTCGTCGGCGGTACGCCCACTCCCGTGGCAGCTCCTCCAGACGTAGCACTCGAAGAAGTCACAAACGGGTATGTACCATGGTCGATGTCAAGCATCGTTCCCTGCGCGCCTTCAAACAGCACCGCCTTGCCTTCATCCAGCGCGCGGTTCGTTAATACCGCTGTGTCGCAAATAAATCCCTTTATCTTTTCTCCCAATCGCAACGTGTCTTCCACTTCATGGGTGAAGTCGACATTCGCGCCGTACGCTCCCTGCGCGATGCGATTTTTCTCCGCAACCACACGCGCCGCTTTCTCGCGAAACAGTTCCGGCGTCAACAAGTCGGCCATACGCAATCCGCGCCGCGCCATCTTGTCTTCATATGCGGGACCGATCCCACGCGACGTCGTGCCAATCTTGTTTTCACCACGCGCTGCCTCCGCCGCCTTGTCCAGTTCCCGGTGATACGGAAAGATCAGATGCGCACGGTTGCTCACGTGCAACCGGCCCTTCACATCCACGCCAGACTTGGCCAGCGTTTCGATTTCCGCAACTAGCGCCGACGGGTCCAACACCACGCCGCACCCTATGACGGCGTGCTGTTTCGGCCTCAGAATCCCACATGGGATCAACTGCAGCACGAAACGGTCTTTCCCAATAATTACTGTATGCCCGGCGTTGTGTCCGCCCGCTACCCGCACGATGTAATCAAACGAGCCCGCCAGATAATCTACGACTTTGCCCTTGCCCTCATCACCCCACTGCGCGCCCACCACCACGACAGATTTCATTCAATCTTTCTCCTTGCTACCCTGTGCGCCGCCCTCAAATCCTCACTTTTCCCAGCGCGGTTGACACACTCTCCCACGGAGCAATTTCCCGTTCCAACCCCAAACAGAAATCGTACGATGGCACCACCGCGAACGCAAGCAAACCTGCTCAGGCAAACAGGATTTTCCCGTTGTTTGATCGAAGTTGGTTGTCCCACCGACTATCCTCTAAGATATGCGAACAAACCTGACAGCTTTACCTTGGCCGCGGCCTACACTGCCGGGATTGTAAAGAATCATCAGTTCCTTGATGGCAACAAGCGGGCAGGTTTCGTTGTGGGCGTCATTTTTCTGATAAACAATGGCTACGATTTCACCGCTTCGGAAGAGTCCGCGACGCAGGTGGTTCTCAGCCTTGCCGCAGGACAATGGGACGAAACAGTTTTAGCTGCGTGGAGTGTGAAAACTCCAAGCGCCGTGCCAGGTAACCTACTCGAACCTAAAATGCGTGTACGCTCGTACTCTCAGCGCGAGGAAAAACATGCTGATACTCGCCACCAGGGGTACAAGGAATCCAGCACGCAATGAGTGAGATTGCGTCGCGATGCTTCCCACAAGCTGCGGTAACGCTCCTCCACCCAAACTTCCCGCGCTGAAGTACAACGCTCCAAGCCAGTCTGTGTCTTTGCCAAAGATCTTCGCCAGCCACGTCACAATAATCGGATATTGCGGCGCACAACCAATCCCCGCCACCGCCGCACCCACCAATAGTATCGGCGTGCTGTTCGCCAACGCGATCATCGCCGTCCCGGCGCTGGCCAAAAGCAGCCCTGCCAACGAAATAGTCACTGTGGAAAAATGTCGCAGACCGAACGGCGCCAGTCCTCTCCCCAACAGCAGAAATCCATAAAAAACGGACGGCGCAATCGTCAGCGCAGACGCATGTCCGCTGACAGGCAAGCGCTTTTCGAGCGCCGCAACCCAGCCCCCAACTGCAGCCTCCGTTCCAACATACAGAAAGAACAGCAGCACGAGCGGAATTGTCGCCCCTTGCCGCAATTGCTGCTTCCAATCCGACCACGAGTGACTTGGTCGCTCCGACGCCGCCACGATCGCCGGAGCCCTCCGGAAAAAATGTGCCAAAGCGATCGCGAGCGTAAAAACCGCCACGCATATCCCTAACCCTCGGATGCCAATTCTCGGCGCCAGCGCCGCCACCAGAAACGGACATGCGACGGCACCGACACCCCACGAAAAATTGAGCAAGCTGACCGCGGCTGCCACGTTCGAAGACGGTAACTGTGTTCCACGCAAATTCGTTGTTGGGTTCGCTAAGCCATACCCAAAACCATTCAGAGAAACAGCGGCCGCCGTCAACAGCCATGGGCTCATGCCCATCATCGCCATGCCCATGGTCAGAAATAGGAACGCTCCGCCCAGCACTTTAGGAAAGCCAAAACGCGGCAAGAGCCAGCCTGTCACGATGACTCCTAGCAGGCTGACAAAGTATTGCGCCGGAAAAAACGCCCCCATCTGCGTGTCGCTGAGTCCCCATTGCGTCGAAAACATTGGCAATAACGGACCCAGGCTCGTCGTAATCACCCCGATCACAACGAAGCCAGCGTGCAACAGAAACCATTCAAGGCGTGGATTCGGAGTGGAACTGGAGGAAGTGGCAGAATCCATCGTCAATCGAGTCTGGCACAACTCTGTAACAGCAACAAGACAACTCCTTTGCAGTTCTGTATCACAGAAATTCTAGCTCGCGCACGAATCTGAGCCGGCGCCGACTCTTTTCCCCCTTATGGTTCCTTAATGCCTCGCTCACCTTTTCCTTACCCTGTTCTTTCTATCCTTGTCATCTGCATGGAGCTTTGCATGAACGATTTTGTCTGCGTACTCGCTACGGTCGCCTTCTTCGTCCTGAGCATTCTCTATCTCAAGGGCTGCGAAAGGCTAAATTGATCGATGTGATCGTCGGCTGGATGCATCTGGCGTAGGGGAACACTATGAAGGAACATCTCAACATCGCGATTCGCTTTACCGTCGTTACCACGATTGTTTTCGGTTTGCTCTACCCGCTCAGCTTAACCGGTCTCAGCCAACTACTCTTTCCTCGCCAATCGAATGGTAGTCTCATTACCAGTGGCAACGCAATCCTCGGCTCCGCTCTTATCGGCCAGGCGTTCGCTTCCGACAAATACTTCCACTCTCGACCATCCAACGCGGGTGCCGGTTACGATGCCAACGCTTCCAGCCGTTCGAATCTCGGCCCCACAAACAAGCAACTCTTGAAACGGGTTCAAGCCGACGTTTTGAAATTGCAGCAGGAAAATCCCGGGCAGCCTATCCCCGCCGATCTGGTCACTGCCTCAGGATCCGGCCTCGACCCCGATATTTCACCAGCCTCAGCAGCATTCCAGATTTCGCGCGTAGCCAAAGCCCGTGGCATCACACCCCAGCATGTCCAGGCCCTGCTTCAGAATCACCTGCAGCCTCGCCAATTCGGAATCCTCGGCGAACCACGCGTAAATGTCCTGCAACTAAATTGGACCTGGACGCAAAATTTCCTCTCACGAATCCTCAAAGTCATCGCAATGTTACATATGACGGTCCAAAGGTGGCACGGCACTCCGGCCTGTGCTCCTGGACTGGACTTGCGCCGCACGTAGTAGCTCACTTACGATATTTCAACCCCTTCTCGCACTAACCGCGTCATTCTGAGCGAAGCGACCCGATGCTTTCTTACGCGTCGACTTACGACGTGTCGGGTCGCCGCAGTTGATCGATGGAACCAACCGCCACTCCTCAGCTCCCCTTCGCAATCCGCGCCCTCGGCACCTGAAACCGATATCCCACCCACGGCTCTGTCAATATATATTTCGGCTGCGAGGGATCCTTCTCAATCTTTTTCCTCAGTTGGTTGATCACTACTCTCAAATTTTCTGTCTCTTCGCCGTACTCCGGCCCCCACACAGATTGCAGAAGCCTCGGTGCGAAACCGGCTTGCCCTGATTTGCCATCAATTCCCTCAATACCTCAAATTCTTTGGGCGCAAGATGCACCACTTCCCCAAAGGCCGTCACCCGTCTCGCTTCAAAGTCCACGGAAAAATCCTTCGCTTCAAATGCCGGTACGGCATCGCTCGCCGAATGCCGCAGATTAGCCCGCACTCGCGCCAGCAATTCTTCAATCCCGAATGGTTTCGTGACGTAATCATCCGCCCCCGCATCCAGTGCCACTACCTTATCGCGCTCGGCGTTCCGCACCGTCAGCATGATAATGGGCGTCTCCGCTGCACCTCCGAATTTTCTTGCAGGTTTCGATTCCACTAATCCCCGGCAGGTTTACATCCAGCAAAATCAAATCTGGCTTTCACCTTTCGCACTAATTCCAATGCGTCTTCGCCGCTGCTCGCTTCGCTGATTTCGTAGCCTCGGAAACTGTCAGTGTCGTGCGCAGCACTCGCCGGATCTGCGGTTCATCGTCAACGACAAGAATACTCGCCGAATTCATCGTCTTTCGCCCCTTGACATGATTGATCGGCAGCGTGAAGGAAAAAACCGAACCGTGTCCCCAACTGACTCGTCACGCTAATCGATCCTCCATGCGCAGTCACAATCGCCTTCGCAATAGGCAATCCCATTCCCGTCCCGCGAACCTAATACCGCTGGTCGCGCCCACGATAGAATTTGTCAAAAATCAATCCTTGCTCGAATGGGTCGATTCCCGGCCCGCGGTCCGCTACACTGAAGTTCACGAAATCTCCTGTACTTTCCGCCGTGATGGTGATCGGATGTCCCTTCGGGCGAATACAAATTCGCGTTATCGATCAGTTGTACCAGAATATCCGTTGCGCGAGACAGATCGGCTCGAACACTGGCAGTATTCGCCTCGAGGTTTAATGACAACGGGCGGTCTCCCAATAACTTCTTCTGTTGCTGGACAGCCGCCTCAATCAACTTCCTGGGCTCGATTGCTTCGAAGTGCAATTCGATCTGCACCTGCCTCCAGCCGAGCCATTTCTGCTGCTTCTTCCACCAGATGATTCAGCCGATCGCATTCTTCATTAATGATCGTCAGCAACTCCGTCTGCTGCGCCGTATGTCGCTGGCACCACTGCTAACAAGTCCGTCACGGAAGCCTTGATCGCCGTCAGTGGCGTCCGAAAATCATGCGCAATGGAATCCAGCAGCGCGGATTTCAGCCGCTCGCCCTGCCGCTCCGCCTCCGTTTCCCCTAATTGTTCCACCGCTCGGGCCCGTTCGATGGCAATGGCTACAAGCGAACTCACCGCATCCAGCGTTTGCCGGTTCAATCGTGCTCCCGATATCCCCAGGCTAGCGATCGGCTTCACTCCCAGCCGCACCGGAACGAAGTGCAGTGCCTGGTTCGGATCCGACATCGCTTCGTCCCGCGAATATGTTTTCTTCATCATCTGTTCGTCAATCTGCGCCGCACCATATCCCGAGCGGTAGAATTTATCTTTCTGCGGCACGAATAATTCTGCGGCGCCCGCTTCGAAGCACTCCACGAGGTGATTCGGGATCGCGTTCATCAACTGAATTACGTTCCCTTCCCCCAGCAATTTTTGGCTGAACAAATACAGCCGCTCTACTTCTCTTCGTCTGCTGTTGGCGGCGTCCGCTTCCTTCCGTATTCGGGCAGAAAGCTGGCTTCCAACGATGGAGGTCAGCACAAATGCGCCTAGCGCCACCCAGTTTTGCGGATCGGCGATCGTTAGCGTTCCAATCGGCGCAAGGAAAAAATAGTTGAACAGAAACATGGCGGTGATAGACATGAATACCGACACCACCATCCCCCAAACCGCTGAAACTGCTAAAATTGCCAATAGAAATGAAAGAGCTACGGTGGTCTGGTTGACGTGCAGTCCCCGGTTGTATCCGTAGGTAATCGAAAGCAGCAGTATCAGGGCAACCGCAAAACCAAATCCGCGCCCAGCTAGGAAGCGCGCCATGAGAGTATTGTAACTCAGCGCCAAATCCTTCAGGGGAGAGAAACTCGTCTTGGCAAAGAAACCCGAAGAGTGGCTCGAAATCGCTTCGCCATCCGCTAAACAACGCGGCACGTTCAAACTTTTTCTTGGGTTACGCTCCCGGCGTGGGCAAGACGTTCAGCATGTTAAGCGAAGCCATTCGCCGCAGTACTCGTGGCGAAGACGTGGTCATCGCCATCGTCGAAACTCACGGCCGCAAAGGGATCCTTGAATTGAGTAGCCAGCTGGAAGCCGTTCCCCGCAAGCAGATCGATTACAAGGGCACCGTGTTCGAAGAAATGGACGTCGACGCGATCCTCGCCCGCCGCCCCGCAGTCGTTCTCGTTGATGAACTCGCTCACACGAATATTCCCGGAAGTAAGCGCCGCAAGCGCTACGAAGATGTTCAGGAGTTGCTCTCCGCGAAGATTGATGTGATATCCACTCTCAACATTCAACACATCGAGAGCATCGCCCCCACCGTTCGCGCCATCACCGGCGTCACGGTGCGCGAAACCGTCCCTGACTGGGTACCGCTTTCGGCCAACGAGACAGTCATGGTCGATCTCACTCCCGAAGCGCTCATGAATCGCATGAAACGTGGCGATGTGTATAGGCAGGAAAAAGTTGAACAGTCACTTAAGAATTTCTTCCGCCGTGGAAACCTGATCGCTCTCCGCGAACTCGCCCTACGCCAGGTCGCCGAGCAGGTGGATCGCAGCCTGGAATCCTACATGGGTGACAAGGATATCCGCGAAAACTGGGGCGTACGCGAACGCATCGCCGTCTGCGTTTCCGGTAATCCCACCGGGCAATATCTCATTGCCCGCGCGGCCCGCATGGCCCGCAAAATGGACGCGGAACTTTATGTCGTCCATGTGGACCGGGACCTCCCTGTGCGGGAGCGAAATCCTAAAGTGCTCGAAGCCAATCTGCGATTTGCGGAAAATCTTGGAGCCCAGGTTTTGAAGCTGAGCGGTCGCAGCGTCGCCGATGCCATCGCGGAATTCGTCCGTGCCAAGCACATTACCCAGGTTATTTTCGGCCGTGCGGCGGTTCGCGACTGGCGCAAATACCTCTACCTCTCCGCGGTCCATCGCTTCTTGCGAGATTCTCCTGCAGTCGACGTCCACATCGTTACACAAGAACCTGAAACCGACGCATGACAAACTTTTTATGATTTTCGTTCAGGTAAACGTTGGAAGAGCTTTTCGTTCCCTCACTGCCGGGCAATCCTGCGCAGCCCAGAATTTCTCCGCCCAAGAAAATCTGGAATTGCTCCGCCCCGTTGAATTCCAACGAAACGACCTTCTACCACGCAGGATTGCGCGAAAGTGAGGCGCATCCGGTTGCTTTTTTCGCTGTCTGCATACAAACCGTTCTTTTCTAGGTGTACAGCGATAAACTAGAATAGTGAGGTTGATGCATGTTAGAAACTTTTTCAACTGTCAAAAGTGACAGTTTTTGTTCACAGAGGCGTAGTGGATTTGCTCTATCAAAATTTAGATATATTGGAGGAAACTCATATCTAACGTGAGATGAAGCTCGGCACCTCCTGCCCCGCAAAATCGTTTATCTCGGCCTTACTTTTTCTCTTCTCTGTTTTCCAAGGTAGTAGAAAAGCCATCCCAGAAGTACAAGCCCCGCCGTCAATCCCACGACTTTGATAACCGCTAGCAATTTATTCGATTCATCGGGCGATGGAAACAGAGAAACTACAATCGTTACGAGCGTCGTCACAAATCCAAGGCAGGAAACCATTCGGGCCATTACCGTCCCGCCCGGTATTGTGCAGATGCTTGCCGGAATTTTGTTCGTGTTTTTGGCGCAAGCAGGCACCAGCGTCAAGGGCGCATATGATGTGTTGGTGAGTATGGGAATCATCACATACTTCATTCCTTATTTGTACCTGTTCGCGGCGATGTTCTGGTTGCAACAAGAGAAAGCGGGGCCCGATAAGGGAAACGTACGGAGTCCCCCACCGGGGATGCAATTTCGCGAACGACGCCGGCAAGAATTGATCCAGTCCCGCCACAAACGGCAGCCGAGCCACAGAAGAAAGATAGCCGCCAGAAGCCCCGATATTACTCAACGCAATCAAGATCGCCGCAACGGGGATTACTCCGTACCATCCGAGTCTGCACGCCGTCCTGCTGATCGCTTGCATCAATCCCTGAAGATCACTGACTTCGTTGCTTGGCATGGCCAGCAGCACGCATACCGTTCCCACGATGTAGCTGAACGTCACCAGAAGTCCCGCCACTAACAACGCGCGTGGAATCGTTTTTCGTGAATTCTTTACTTCGCCAGCAATAAACGAACCTGTCTCGCATCCTCCAAATGCAAACGTCAACGTGGCCCAGAAAAATATATCTTTCAGATGTGTGCTGGGAATCAGGTTCGCCATGGCAAACGACGTCGGTGAGCCGAAATGCCGCCACGCATACAAACTCATAACTACGATAATGGCCACTGGAACCCACATTCCGAAGGCGCCGATGTTATGCAGCCACTTCCCAAAACTCAGTCCGATCACATTCAAAAACGTAATCAGAAACAGAGCAACGATGGAAAACCACATGTAGTACGCACGGCTCGCCGAGTGATCACCTCCCTCCACACCGCGCACAAACAGTAGGTTGCTCGCCGCGAAATACAGCACCGCGGGAAAATAAGGAAGATTGCTGGTCCAGTATGTCCACCCTGACATGTATCCGGAAAAATCTCCGAAGGCCCGCTTGCTCCAAACATACAGCCCGCCTTCTTGCGGGTAACGCGAAGAGAGTTCGATCACGGAAAGGGCCAGCGGCGTATAGAAGCAGAACCAAGCGCCGATCCAGATCACAATCGCACTCGGTCCTGCAGCCGCAGCCGTCGCAATCCAGAGCAAGCTGATGCCGGTGACGATGTAGAACATCAGCAGGTGGGAAAATCCCATCACTCGCGGCAGGTGTAACGGCACCCCCGTTTCGGCGGTCTCGTCAGCAAATGCTTTTGTTTCTTTACCGGGTCCGCCAAGCAGTTTTTCTTCGCTCATTCACTCACGTTTGACAATCGCACCACGGTGGCACGGGCACTCGTTCCTGTACTCCGAACTCCCAGATCCGAACTACCAACTACTGGCTGCAAACTCCTTACTCTTCCCCTTCCAAAAATCCCGCAAAGCCTGCTTCGCCGCGTTATGTCCGGGCGCTCCAGTTACTCCTCCACCAGGGTGTGCGCCTGCTCCGCAAAGATACAAGCCACTAATCGGCGAACGATAATCCGCCCAACCAGGCGCCGGCCGCATGAAAAAAAGCTGCTCCAGCGTCAAATCCCCGTGAAAAATGTTTCCTTCCGTCAGTCCGTATGTTCGCTCCAGGTCGAGTGGCGTCAGAATATGCCGCGCGACAATCGCACTAGGAACGTTCGACGCGAATTCTCCAATCTTTTTCACCACCCGGTCCGCCAGCAACTCTCGATTCTCGTCCCAACTGCCCTGCTTCAATTTGTAAGGCACGTATTGCACAAAACAAGTCATTACATGTTTGCCGCTCGGTGCCAACGTTTCGTCCACATTCGAAGCCACCACGCAGTCCACCCACAAATCTTCCGGTATATCTCCAAATTTAGCGATGTCGTAACAACGTTCGGCAAATTCCAGCGATCGCACCAGCGTGTAATTCGTTCGCTCTCCAGGACTCGCACCCGCTGGCGTCCCAACAAACTTTGGCTCTTCCGCCAGCACCAGGTTAACTTTCGCGCATGGCCCCGCCATTCGTATCCCTTTAATCTGCTCCCGAAACGTTTCCGGCAACTCACTCGCGTCCACCAATCCCAAGTAAGTCCGCTTTGGATCCGCATTTGACAAAACCAGTCTCGCCGATATTTCGGTTCCATCTTCCAGCGACACGCCTCGAGCGCGCCCGTTCCTTGTCAGAATTCTTCCCACCGGCGACGAAGTCCTGATCTTCACTCCCCGTTTGCGTGCCGCTCCCGCCAGTGCACTGGTGATGGCGCCCATCCCTCCCATTACATGCCCGTTGAATCCCTGTAACTCGTGCTCTCCTCCACTCAACAAGTGAAATAGCAACCCCAGGGAAGTTCCAGGCTGGTACGGACCTCCATGTTTTCCATAAACGTTGTTTGCCAGGAGTAGCGTCTTGATCTCCTCCGATTCAAAATGCCGGTCCAGAAATTCCCCCAGGCTCCCGGTCACAAACGACACAAGCCCGGAAATCTCCTCGCCGCTTATGCTCCTGAACCGTCTCCCCAGTCGGAACATTTCCAAAACTCCATCGAGCCCCGATGCTCCCAGTTTCGGCGGCGGCTCCAGAAAAAACGGCTGCAAATAACGGGCCAGCTTCTTCAATTGCCCATCGATCCGCACAAACGTCGCGGCATCCTTCGTCGAGAGCTTTTTCAGTTCGGCAGCCGTCCGGTCCATGTCGGACCACCACCGGATCAGTCGTCCATCTGCAAATGGAACTTGAATGTTGGGATCGCACGGAATCATGCGCAGGCCAAACGATACTAGCTCAAGATCGCGAATCACTTCGGGCCGCAACATGCTGGCAATGTAAGAAGTAGTCGAAGCGCGGCAGCCCGGCGCAATTTCTTCCGTTACGCAGCAGCCGCCAACGA
Source organism: Candidatus Acidiferrales bacterium (assembly GCA_963741365.1). Classification (GTDB taxonomy): domain Bacteria; phylum Acidobacteriota; class Terriglobia; order Acidiferrales; family UBA7541; genus Acidiferrum. The sequence continues at coordinate 41,999 of CAVUHY010000022.1, forward strand.
TATCCCGCCTCTCCAACACAATTGTGGACAAACCAGCGGTTGCCAAGTACGCCGCCGCCGTCAACCCGTTATGCCCGCCTCCAATCACTATCGCATCAAAAGCGTTATTCTCATCCGCCACAGATTTCCATCCTAGAGCCACAGGCTTGTCCTGAGCGAAGTCGAAGGGCACTCCTGCATGTGCTCTTGGCTTATCCGTCTAAGCAAGACTGCGACTGGTTGCTCCAAGCTCCCACACTCCGATTCCTCAAAAGCCAATGGCCTCTCAGCAATCCCTTGCTAACGTTGTGTGTGAAAGAGAGTCAAGGCTACGAAGTATGAAGAAGACGCCCCTGAATGGCAACCGCGCCGTTTTATGCCTTACGAGTAAAATTCTTTGCGGTGCAGGGTCACGATATTTCGTGTCCCTCCTTGGTTCATCTTGCGACAGGAGGTGCCGTGCTTTTTCTAGCATTTCTTTACGATCCCGAATACAACTGGAACGCCGCCCAGTAATATGGCTTGCGGAAAACATTCTCCGGGTCCTTGTTCTGCAACAACGACAATTTCGCCGTTCTCAATGCCTTTGCGGGCTCTTCACCGCGGCTCATCTCTCTGTAAAACACATCCATAATCTGCGGCGCGGCGGAATCATTCACTTCCCACAGCGCGCCCACTACGTTATGCGCACCGGATCTTAAAAATGCCCACGACAATCCCACGAGTCCTTCCCCGGAATACGCCCGGCCGTTCGCTCCTTCGCACGCCGATATCGTCACCAGCTGTGCCGTCAACGGATGCTGAATAATCTCGCGCGCATAAAGTTTGTAAGCGTCCCCGCTCTTGCTCAGAATCACAGCGGAGTCCAGCGGCCTCGTCACGCTCGCCGTTCCGTGTGTCACAAAATGTACGTACGCAAACTTTCCGGGATCGCTCTGTAGAAATGCTCGAGGCGTTGCCTGCTTCCCTTCCAAAACTTTCCTGTTAGCTCCAGGAAAATAATGCTCCACCTGCCGCATCTCCTCTCGCGCTTTTGGCAGCGCCGCAAACGCCTCCACCGGTTCCGTATTTCCCACCAGCAGTAGGCTTCTCTCCTTCGCGGCTGCGTGCGTTGCTCCCTTTGCTAGCAATGTCAGCGAACTGGCCGTTGTCAAGGTCACATCTTCAATCCAGAAATGGGGCGCCGGCTCGGGCACCACCAATGTTTCAAAGTTAAGCGAAGACAAACTGGGATCCGGTACGAGGATCAGCTGCCTTTCGCTCCGCAGAACCTTATGCGCCGGTCCCACCAGCAGTCCATACAATCGTCTCCCTTCTGCACTTCCGGAATCCTGCGCATCCCGAAGGCTTCGCATCCCTTTTCGATAAGACTTTGTGAGAGGTACAATTTCCGCCGCCTTCGCCAATGCAAAGTGACTGGTTTTTCCCTGCGAGATGACCCACAAATGCGACCGATTCCGCCCGATCCAGTAAAACAGCAAAGTCTGCTTCGCTTTCGCGCTATTTGTTCCGGCTGCAGCCCGACCGCTCTCAAATGTCCAGCGGCTTCTCGTGGCGCCAATCCCTCCAGCAGCGTGCGCGATCGGCTCAGTTCCGCCACCTTCAGAGCATCTCCGTTCCGCCCATGGCCCACTAGAAAATTCACATAGTCTTCATAGAACTCGATACTGGTGGTCAGAAAACTAAACTTAAGCTCTTCTCGCCCTCTTTTTGCTCGCGCTGACTCGATCTCTCGTTAATCGCCTCCTGGTATTGCTTTTCCGCCGCTTTCGTATCTTCCCTTCATCGTCCAGCGTTTTCGCAAAGCGTGCTTGCGCCTCCCATTCCAGCGCCTTTGACGCGCGTCCCGAGAGAAATGATCTCGCCAAGCAAATATCTCGGCTTTCGGGTATTCGTGCCTTTGCTTCTGCAATTCGTCCGCGGATCAATTGCGAATCCATCATCGCTGAACGGTCCAGCCCCGCGCGCTCGATCTCCAACTCTTCCTTGTTGTATTTATCGGCTGCTTCAATGTTTCCCTGTCTCCAGCGCCACCGCCGCCAGATCATTCAAACACTCCGTCAACGCTGTCTTCTCCTCCAGCGGCCGTCGCAATCTCTCAATCCTTCTTCAAGAATCTTTTCCGCTTCGCATAATTCTGCTCCGCGTAATAACACTCCGCCAGCGCCATCAGCCAATGTGCCTGATAATCGTAGAATTCTGCTCGCCGGCCTTATCCGCGGCCTGGCGAAACAGCGGTATGGCATTCTCAAAATCTCCCAGCGCAAAATAGCTCGGCGCCCATATTCCCGATAATAAGTTTGGCGGTGTCGTGCTCTTCCCATCTGCGTTGGCCAATTTCAACCCCGCCTGATTCCACTCCAGCGCTTCGTCAAAGTCGCTCCATGTGCACGTTCGCCGCCGCCAAGAGATGCCAGGGCCGACAGCTCCTGCCTGTTCGTTTTTGTTCTGCCTCGCAAGCACAGGCCCTTTCGAAATGTCGCCTCCGCCTCTTCATATTTCTTTTCGTCGGATTGCAACACGGCGTGGTTATTCAAAACCTCGACCATCATTTCCGGCTGATATTTTTCGGCCAGCTGCAGCGCTTGCGCAAAGCTTTTCTCGGAATCATCGTATCGTTGCGCAATGCATACGCCGCTCCTTCATAGATGATCTTTCGGACAGCGACCTCGGTCTTTTCCAGCGAACCCGGCAGCGGCTCGCGCAAGCACATCCAGTGTCTTCTTATATTCGCGGCCGTAAATGTAGACGTGTGCCTTTAATACCCGAAAGCTCGACTCCCAGTCCGCTCCTCTCGCCACATATTTCCGGTTGTCGCGCTCGATGTCCGCTATCGCGGCGTCCAGCTCCCCATGTTGTATTTTGGTTCGATACGGTCATAGACCGTGGCAAGCTGCAGGTGCCTGTTGGCACCCGTCTCAGACTTACGATGGTCACTGAGAAACAGCAGTAGCAGGATGGTGGCCGATATTCGTTTTAATGTCCGCCAGGTGGTGGATACTGCGGCCCGTTCATGTAAGATTCGAGCTGCTCCGCTTCCGAAGTCCGGCGAGCCCAGCTCGAACCGCAACATCGTCAAGCGTCTTTGTTCCCGGCTGGCAAAGCAACTCCGCAAACCAATCGTCCCAAAGTGCGGAATTTTCACCACGTGATTTTTCTTGTCGTCTGCCGACAACCCAGGAAAGTCCGTGATGATTTCTTCCACCAGCGAGCACAGCATCACCTTCTCATCGAGCCGCTATTTTCCCGTTTTTCTTCCCTGTTGCAACCGATTTGGTCAATTCTTTGTGCGTCCTGTTCTTCAACAGCAGTTCGTGTCGCAGCTTTAATCTCGAACTTATATCCGCCAATTCGCAGATTCTCGAACACACTTCCAATCGGCCAGTATATGCCCTTCGCTATCTCCCGTCCTTGTGCTCCGAAGTCAGCCGCGCCATTATCCGGTCTGCCGTAATCACATCCAGTATATTCAATCCCTCAATGGTGATCGACGATGTGCGATGTGCCGTCTTTTCATCCTGATAGCTCCCGACACGTGCGACTTTGCGCTCTTCTGAATCGCACCAGCCTCGGCACTTCAAAATCGTCTACCCGCGCGTGGCCATGGCCTCCTATCGTCGACAGAAATACCGCCGCTTGTGCTGCCACTTGATGCGGGGCTGGGCGTTCAAAGTTTGCGCTGAACGCATGACCTCCTGCATGAAATCGTAACAAAGTGATTGCGGGGATTAGGGCTCAAGGGGACACCTCGTTCGTGGATTAACTCGGTTGAACGAGTCTGGATTGGTGGCCGAACTATGGAACTATTTCAACGTAAAGACAAATTTGGCGACAGCCACCTTCGTTTCTTGTCCCTGCTCGCTTCCCTCGCCGTAAATCACCAGGTCATAATTGCCAGGACCCAACCGTCTCGGCGCCACCACAAATTTCACTTCCTTGTTCATTCGTTCTGCCGGAATTGCCGAGTCTGCATCACCGCACGACCCGCTTGGTCCTGCACTTCCCCCACATACTTCTCAATCTCTGCGTCGGGATGAAATCAAAATGCAAGCCGAAAGCTTCGCCCGAATGAACGCGAACGGCAACGCTCTCGTTCGCTTCACGGTCTCCCCCTCGCAATCCAAAATCTGCGCTCGGTACCAGCGCCGGGGCCGCGCCGTTTGCCTCCTCCGAAGCCCTCTGCTTGACCTGGTGTGCCTCGTATCCTGCCATCACCACCAGTGCCGCCAACGCTGGAATCGCAATCAACGGTTTCAGCCAACCGGCCCACCGCGATCGCTTCCGGTCAGCCTTTTCGTCGTTTTCAGCCGGCCACTTTACAGACTTTTCCTGAAATATCTCTCTGCTGGCCACAACAAACGCCGTACAAGTCTGCACGTCCAGCGCACATTCCGAACAATCGAAATAGTGCTCCTCAAATTGCTCCCGCTGCTCGCCGTGCAACTCCCCCAGCACATACTTTTCGGCTGCGCGCAGTTCTCTAGCCTGTTGGTGATCCATATCCTCTGTCCTATAGGTAGTGGTTCTTGCGCTCCGATCGTTTCATCCTGCATCCTGGCTGATGGCCGGTTTGTGCCCCGTGGTCATTTCTTTCTGATAAACCTCTTTAAATCTTTGCTTTGCACGGTATAACAAAACCCTCAGGTAGTCGCGGTCTACTCCAAACTGCCGGCAAATTTCATCCTTTTCTACCTCTTCCAGAAACACCGCCCGCAGCAAATCTCTGTCTCGCTGGCTCATTTCGTCCAGGATCTCTTTGACCCTTGCCTTAAGCTCCTGCGAAATCAACATCCCTTCCAAATCGATGTTCTTGTTTGGTGCCTCCAGGTGCCCTTCGAGGAGCGGCAGATTGCGATAACCGTCCCGATTGTTTTCGTGAAGCACGTTTTTACAAACAGCGATAACGAACGCCCCAAATCGCTCTGGCTGTTTAATGCCGCCTTCCTGCTTCAGGATCGCAATCACCCGCCTGAACGTCTCCTGCCTTACGTCGTCAATCCGCTCCGGAGAAAGCATTCGCGCTCGCAACATGATTCCCAGGTTTTGCTCAAAATAGCCGTAGAAATGCTCGCCTGTTCGCGGGTCACCTTCCCGCAATCGGTCCACATACGCCTTATCGAATACAAATAGTTCCACTGTCCGGTTATCCAGACCTATGTGCCGGGGAGTATAGCCCTACCATTCTCCACAAACAATCCAACTCATTAACTTAGGTTACCCCACCGCTGTTCTGGCAGCCAACCTGCACCATTCTTCGCATTAGTGTAATCTGGTGCATATGTCGTCTCAACCTTCCGGGTCTCGTGGACTTCTCGTCATTGCCGCCTTCAAGTTCGCAAAGACCGCTCTCCTCCTGGTCGTCGCTATCGGCGCGCTCAATCTGCTCCACAAAGATGTCGCGGGCGACCTCGCCCGCTGGGCCGATCTCGCCCGCATCGATCCCGGCAACGTCTTCATTCATCATCTCTTCACACGTGTTTCCGTTCTCGATGACGACCACTTGAAAGTTATCAGTTTCGGCACTTTCTTCTACGCCGGCTTGACCCTCACCGAAGGCGTAGGCCTCGCCCTCCGTAAGCGCTGGGCCGAGTATTTTACGATCATTCTCACTATGTCATTCATTCCTCTCGAGCTTTGGGAAATTCATCGCCACCTCACATTCCCCAAAATCGCGCTCCTTATCCTGAATCTGGCCGTCGTCGCCTATTTGGCCCTTGAACTCCGCCGCACTCGCTCGCAACCGGCCTTCCATTCAAGCTAGAGAATATCTTTTCGCGACTCCCTGTAGTGGCTTTTTACCTTTACTTTGGCTTTGCTACCGCTGCTATTCTGCCTCTCCAAACGATTCGAATTCCTTCGGAGGCCGTCTATGAATCTTAAACTCCCGAAAATCACAACGTTCTTATTTATCCTTGGATCATCAAGCTGAGCAAGCCATCAAGTTCTATGCCTCCATCTTCAAGAAATCCAAAATTGCTCGCGTCGTCCGCTACGGTACCGCCGGACTCGGCGCTAAAGGAAGCGTCATGATAATGGCCTTTCAACTACACGGCCAGCCATTCATCGCCATCAACGGCGGCCCCCATTTCAAATTTACCGACGGCATCTCCCTCTCGGTAGACTGCAGCACGCAAGAAGAAATCGACTACTTCTGGAAGAAACTCACCGCTGGAGGAGAAGAAATGCCTTGCAGCTGGCTCAAAGATAAATTCGGCGTGTTCTGGCAAGTCAACCCGGCCATCCTCGGCAAGATGTTGAGCGATACCGACCCTGCAAAATCCGGCAAAGTCATGCAAGCTATGCTGAAAATGAAAAAAATCGAAATCGAACTCCTGAAAAAAGCCTACGCCGGAAAGTAAACTTTGCCTCCCGACAATGCTAGGAGGGTACCCAACCTTTTGTGCCCTTTCCGAATGGGCGGCCCTTCTTCTCCGATACCTATCAAACGTATTCTCACGCCTTGTCTAGACGATTTCGGTCACATAACTCACGCGGTCGGGTGCCTCACACGTCGCACTTGCGTGTGGGTCTGATCCGTTACTCGGTTGACACCAGATAAAGTTCGCGAGCCGGTTGGGAAGGGAAGGCCTGGCAAACAAACGCTCTTAAATAGCTAACCACAAAGTACAACGATTGGGGGATTGCCCCTGCTGGCCATTGGTCTATGAACCTGGGTCTTGGGTTACTCCCTGCATCTCGAATTCCTACACGGCATCAAAAATCCACCCGACCTCCGAATCTGAACGCGGGATCACTCTCCCGTTATCTAACATTAGCCATACGGAGACCGCAACTGTATCCCACCGTTCCCGCCTGGGATCACTCATTCAAAGCCACTTTCGCCTTTCTCTGGCTTTTTCGCCCTTACCACTTTGTTTCTCTTTCATACAAAAACAAGGAGGTACATAGACCCCCCTCTCCCCTGAATCCCATTTTCCCCAAAATGAAACGAATTCCTCGCCTCCTTCACTACTTGGCAATAGGGAGCCCTCGAACCTGGGGATTCCCTGCTCCGTGGAGAGCGGTCACCGGCTCCACGTACCCTCGGGCGCGCCTTCGCACACCCTGACCACGCTAAGGCGCGCTCTTCCCCTCCCAGCAATGGGGGCGTTGTTTCTGCGAGGCTTTGTGGCAACGCGAGCGGGCACCTTCAACGAATCATTCATGCGATCGCCAGCTTTACTCTCAAAAGATTCCGCCAGCCAGCTCCCTGCGCTTACCGCCAGGCCCCAAATCGAGCCTTCTCCGCGCACTCAACCAGACCCACAGTTATCTGCCCCTACGCCCAATTTCGACGTTTCCGCCTACTGCGCGCAATTCGTAGCCGCACCCGGCCAGACGGTCATACTCAAGTCCACCCTTCCCGCCACGATTCGCGAATCACTCGGCACCTTACCCGGTCTTGCGGGTTGCATGGTCATGATTTCGGATCAGGAGGTCCGTCTCGTTACGCTAGTCACGTTTTGGACCGGCAAAGAGCGCGCTCACCACTGCAGCGAAAACGCGAGCTTCGTGAAAACGCTGGCTTACCCTTTTGTCGATCGCCGGCTTCGATCCGACACGCAGCTTGCCCACTTTTCCTTGCTCTATCCGCCCGAGCGAAAGTTCCAGAAATGCTGTGTCTCGGCAAGCCGGTCTACGTAAATTCACTGATAGCTCTTGCTGCCAGGCGGCGCTATCTTTTTGGGAGTGAATTTACCAAGTCAAGACGACCATAGGACACCATGAACGAGAACCAGCTGGCCCAAAACTCCCCTGAAAAAATCGCGCCAAATGCTAGCGAACGGCCCTGCAGCGTGGATCGTTGCGAAAGCGGAGCCATCATCGTCCTAGGAGAAAAAGCGTTCTGCCTTCAGCATTTTATCTCGTGCTGCTACGATTGGCTCGACCAGCTGGATCCGGCCGCTCGCAACAAACTAAATGATGCAGCCGACAGCACGAGAATAAAGATGCTGGTTGAGGAATGTTGCAATCGGGCGCTGCTCGTTAGCCTGCGTTGCGAAACGCTGACCAATCTGGATCGCTCGCGTCTGCTGGACATTCTATTACGCTCCAGCGATCTGCTTTTCCTTTTGCGCATTCCGCCAAGCGCTTCGGTTTGGCTTCCGGCTTATCCCGCAGATCCGCTCGGGCCGCCGGTCAAAAAGCTTTCGCTGGGCTCTCAACTTCTGCGAGTGCAATGCACGGTTCTTAATTCGAGGCGTGCTTCGCGGGGATGAGCGCGGCCGTCGTTGCCACGCATTGCCACATTCCATGCATTTTTACCCAGGTATCCACGAATCGCTCGCGGTGTACGTACGGCTTCCCTTTTTCCGTTCCCTTGACGCGAAAAACCCCCACCACCACCGCCGCGTCACCATAGACCTGCACGTTCGTCTGCTCCGTTACCGCTTGCGAAGGCTGGTAGTCGGGAGATTTTATGCTTGCCAGAAATTCGCTTTTCGTCTGAATGCTTCCATCGATGTCGACGGAAATCATGGTATTTGCAAGAAGCATCTCAAGCGCCTTGGTATCTTTCTCCTCGAGCGCATGATTCCACGCTTTTTCGAGCGCCAGCACGCGGCCGCCTTCGTCGGATATATTGCTTTGTTGCGGCAATGCAATCGCCACGCCGAGAAGCAGAACAGCTCCGGCAATAATGGTTCGTTTCATCGACACGAATACCTCCCGGCAACGAGTGCCATCTTCCGATGGCCTGAATCACAAGCGTAGAGCACGCCGATAAGTGTCACGAGTGAAATCTAGCGAAGCAGTTTCGGATGCGTTACGTGCAAAGACGCGCCGGAGAACTATCCGCGCTGCCCGAGGAGTTCGTTCACCGCTCGACCGGCCCGATTGATGGCCACGTCTGTGTACGCACTGGCACCCGCATCGGAATTCGCGATGGCGAGATTTCCAAATGGCTGTCGACCGAGCACCCACTGCTGCTCTTCTTTCCCGTCCGGCGTATCCAGCGCAAATGGCGTGTACGCGTAGCCGATCTTCGGGAAAATCCAGCGCCGTACTATGGGTGCTAGCTGGCCGGCGAAACGGTCTGGCGAATGCCCAGCTTTGAAAACGAAGTCCAATTGCTCGGATTGCAACGTGAGCGTAAACCAGCGGTGCTTTCACCAGATACGAAAGTGCCTCTTGTTTGCGGATCCGGTAGTTCCGGGCAGATTTACGGAATCATGACGTTGGAACAGGCCAGAACGCCCACACTCACCAATTTTCCACCACGCATGTAAGAGATTGTTACGTTTCTCCCTGCATTGTTAGCCGCGGGAGCGCTCGCGCGGCGAGTAATCCCTCGCGTCATCCCCAATTCGCGGTCCTTCTTTGATCGATTCATTCCTGCTCATCTTAGAAAAGCCTGATTGGCAATATCTCGCAGCGAAATATCCTTACATATTTTCAGCAAACTTCTGTGAAAGCGCAAATGCTGTGCGTAAACGCCAGACGAGCTGGGCTGTTCCGGATTATTTTGAATCACTGGTACTCTCTTACTCCAGCAAGATACTTTCGAAGCGAATACGCAAGTTTGAGCTACCGATTATCCAGCCAATTTTATACTGCGCTGGGTAAAAAATTGTATTCGCCACGAATTCTGGAGAAAATGTGACCAAGGAAACTGCAGCGGCCAGCGAGAAGTGGCCTCAACAACAGCGCTGGTCGGCCTACTTGGCTCTGGCAGTGGCGATCGTGTGTATCAGTTGGTCGGCGATCTTCGTCAGATGACCGACGTGCCTGGCTCGGTTTCGGCCTTTTACCGGATGTTGATTCCCGCCGCGATCCTGGCTCCGACTTTTTCTATCGAAGAAGCGCGAAACCAATCAGCGGGCGATCTATCTGGATCATCGCACTGGGAGGCATCTTTTCTACACTCGACCTGGCGCTGTACAACTCTTCGATACTTAAGTCGACGGTAGCGAACGCCACATTGCTGCGCCATAACTCGCCGATTTTTGTGGGCTTGTTGAACTGGCTGGTGTCTCGGCGCCGTCCGTCGCCAGCATTTTGGTTCGGATGCTTATGGCAGTAGGGGTTTCGCTCATTATCCTGCGCTCCGATTTGTTGCAGCACGCGCAGTTTGGGTTGGGAGACGCGATGTCCGTGGCGCCGCAGCGTTCTTTGCCATTTGCTGGTAACGTAAGAAGTTCGCGCGACGATTGGGACGGTGCAGTTTTTGCGTCTGGCGATGATCTCCACAAGCGTGGCGCTGTTTCTAATCAACGTTATGCAGACAAATTCGTTTCGTGTGGCCAGCACGCCGACTTGGGTCGCGCTGATTGGAATGGGGCTTGTTTCGCAGTTGGGTGGGTACTTGGCATTGACCTATAGACTGGGACATATGCCCGCGAGGGTTACTTGGATCAGTCTATTGACGCAAGAACCGCTGACGGCGTTGCTCACGACGATCTTGCTAAAGGAACCGCTTTCGGACGCACAAATCCGGGAGGAGCCTTAGTGCTGGTCGGCGTAGAAGTAGCCCACCGGCAGACGCATCCGGAAGAAGAGGCGAACGTTTGAAAAAAGACGCACCACAGAGGACACAGAGAGCAAGCCAGTGATGGATCACGGTGATTTGCAACATGGATCGTGCCGCGATCTTTCGACCGTACCCGTTTTGGCAGGCTGAGGGCAGTCGGGCCAAACTGCGGCGCGGAAGAAAAATCGGGTCACTTCGCGCAAGGATGACAATCTTGAATTGTAGCTCGATCGGCTTAGTTGGTGCAGATGGTCCTTCGCTTCAGGATGCATTCCCCTTGTTGGAAACGTTCTTAGCTTATTACTATCCGGTAGGAGAGAAGGGTTCCGCATTCGTTAATGCGCGACGCGGGACAACGTTCGGTTATCACTATGTAGGAAACACCGCAGTTCTTTCTGGGAGGATCGCGCCTGTTGAGCGCGCACGGTGTCCATGAATTCTTCGGGAACCAGTATTTCTTAGGAAGCGTGGGGTACCTTTACAAAATTTATACGTTGCCTCCGTTTGTCGGGAAGACCGTCTATCTTTCGGCTTCAGGTTAAATTGGCAAAATGTATGGAGATCCGAATGCACCGCGTCATTTTGCCGGCGGCATCGTACGGCGTTGGGGCCGGTTTACATTGGCGGTAGCGTAGGAGATACGCGCCACCAGAAGTGGTTCTTCCAACTAGGGCGCGTATTTTAGTCGATAAAATAATTAACTACTCTTGATCTGGCAGGTTTACCTCTATCGTCGGGTAACGGCGGAAGAATCGGAATGATTTCTGCTTCTACGACCGGCTGAGGGAGCGGCGTGAGCGGCTCGGGAACGAAAGCCGGATTCAATTCCATATAGTTTTCATACCAGAGTACGGATACAGCGCGCTGCCACAAGCGAAGGCCGACCATAAATAACGCGAGAAGTTCCAGCAGGAGCCAGCTGGTGGCGAAGGATTGGTGCGGAACCTTGAGCCAGAGAAGCCACACACTGAAGGCGAGGATCGCGCCGATAAACGTGATGGCAAAATAGAGCAAGACGAGATGCGGCGCATTGCGTACCGCGAGACGGAATGAGCGCCAGGTGAGGATGAACATGCCGCGTACCTCTTCACGCACGGTGCGCGCTTGTGCCAGATCGAACCACGCACGCACGAAGAGAATCAGCAGCAGGCAGAGCAAAGAACCGATGACTTGCACCCAGAAGCCCTGTAACACCCATGAAGCGTCAGAAGCCATTTTGTTGGACGCCGTTTGGACTTTCACGAGAAGAGCGAAGGTAAAGGCAAATGGAATGATCGAACAAAACAGCAAGCGGAACATGCGCCAGACATAAGAGCCGCAGGATTCGAAGAATTCACCACGATTTAGCTTGCGGTCGCCAGTGTAGACGGAGAGAATTCCACCAGAAAGAAAAAGCATATAGAAAAGAAAGACTAAAGAAACCGAAACAGAGCCTGCAATGGCGGGAGAAAGCGAAACCTCGGGTCTGCTCAGCAGTTCGATGAAAACGGTCACATCGAATCGCTGGGACAGTTGCCGGGAATAGATGCTTTTGTCGAGCGAAGAGTGAAGCGCGAGATGCGGGGCGACGGACGCGAGAAATCCAAGAAAGAGGTTGACAAAGAAAATCCACCAGACGAGGCGCTGATGGCGCCAGGCAAGAAAGAAACCATCGGAGAGCAGGCGATTCATCGAGTCTCCTTCAGACCAGCCACGCGAGCAATTGAGAAAACCATTGGGTGAAAAGCATCCAGTAGCCGGAGATTTTGCCTCCGGCGGGTAACGCAGAATCGTGCAGCCAGCTGTTGTTGAAGCGATCGCGATCGAGCGCGACGGCGTGGTCTGGATCGAGCTCGGCAGACACAAGCTTGGCTTTTTTCTGCCAGGTGAAGCGGTGCCAGCGGTCCTGACCGTCCCAATGTTCGCGAATGGTTTCGCCGTTGTCGAATTTGACCTCCAGCTCAACGGGGAAAACGAAGTCACCCTTACGTTGGACTACGACGTTGTTGATGTATTCAGTCACGCCGAGCTTGGCTTCTTCTGGAGCGCTTTTGTCGGTCCAATCGGCGCGTTCGGAGGACGCGTTGAGAATTCGATACTCGAGCACTTGCGTGCCGCGGACCGCCTGATTCCAATACCAATCGAGATTCTGGCCGGCGACTTCATTCACGGTGTTGAGGAAGTCGTCGGCGGTGGGATGCTTGAACTTGTATCGTTCAAAGTAGATGCGCTGCGCTTCCCGAATTTTTTGCTCGCCGATGAGGTGTTCGAGCGTAAGGAGGACGAGGGCAGTTTTGTCATAGGTGATCCCGCCGTAGGAATTGAAGCTAACGTAGTGCCAACCGCGACCCGCCATGGGATCGAGATCAGCGACGCCGATGTAGCCGATACGAGCCAGACCTTGTTCTCCAGCGGTAGCAGCGCGAGTGTTGAGCACATCAACATCGCTGCCGTAGAGCGCGTCCATCACTTTGCATTCGGAATATTGGTTGATGCCTTCGTCGAGCCAGGCTTCCTCAAACTCGTTGGTGGCTACCATGCCGTACCAATACTGATGGCCGAATTCATGTTCCACGACGATTTCCGGGAGTTTTATGCCGTTAAGAACCCACCAGGCCGTGTCAGCGGTAATGAACATGGGATATTCCATGCCGCCGGAAGCGCCACCTCCATGCGGCGGATCGACAACGGTGATTTGAGAATAGGGATATGGACCATACCACTCGTCGAACTTCTTCATGGTGCCCTTGAGAGCTTGCATGTAGCGGGGAGCGCTGGCCAGGTGTCCCGGCTGCATCAGCAGGCGAATTTTGACGGTGCCGCCGCTGGTCTGCACGGAATCGTCGACAATCTTGGTGGTGGGATCGGCGGTCCAGGCAAAGTCGTGCACGTCTTCGGCTTTGAAGGCGAGCGTTTTCGTGCCATCGGCGTTTTTGGCTTCCGAGGTCAGCACTCCGGTGGCGCCGATATTGAAATCGGCGGGGACGGTTAGTTTCACATCGTATGTGCCGAAGTCTCCGAAGAATTCCGTTGTGGCGTGAAATTGATGGCAGTTCCAGGCATTTTTCCACCACACACCGATTTTGGGGAACCACTGCCCGGCAAGCAAGTAATCACGCTTGTAGCCGGTGCGAGCGACGACCTCGGGAAACTGATCGTGGAAAGCGATCTTGAAGGTGATGCTTTCGTTGGGAGCGACGGACCGAGGTAATTTTAGTTCGACCACGGTTTTGTCGTCGGCATTGTCATCGTCAGGATGAATGAAGCGAAGCTGGCTAGTGAAGTCGCCTATGCCGAGGACTTCAAAAGACTTGATGACATCCTCGCCATACTTTTTTTGATCCCATTTGGAGCCGGTCGCGATACCGCGCGTGCCTTCGACATAGACTTCGCGCGCAAACGTGGAATTCAGTTGAAAGGCGTTGAGGTAAAGATGGAATGGGAGGCGATTCTGGGGCTGGCCGGTATAGTTGGTCCAGGTGAGAGTTTCCTGGCCGTCGAGGCTGTGGGTCTCAGCGTGATAGTTGGCTTCGATCTGGTAGGCAACCACACGGTCCGAGAGGGGGGCCTTTTGCGAAGGAAGGATGGGCGAGCTTTGCGCGAGAAGCGGGCTGTCGGCAAAGGAGAGGCAAAACGCAGCGACACTGAGCCAGATGCGTGCAGGTTTCATAGTAGGTACCCCATACGATCAGCGAGCGCGCCGCATGGCGAAGAAACGCGGATGGAGACCGCGCTTTGCTGTTGGCCGGAGGTTAATTGGGCTGGTTCGTAAAGTCAATCAGGTCGGGAGCGACGGTTAGTTTGCTTCGGCTGGCGCACGCATCTCGGAGTCAACAGCGGCTTCGAATTTCCCGCGCACCGCAGCTAACCAATTCTTGTATCCCTTTGGATCCACCCAGGCACGGACACCTTCGGTTGCGGTGCGAGCGCGCTTGCCTTCGAAGTTGCATACGTCGGTGTGGGGGGTGAGCCAGATGTCCGGTTTCAGCGAGCCTAGAGTCTGGAACGTGCGGCGATAGTTATCACCGATTCCCGGGTAGGACGGATTCCTGGCAACGCGATAGCCCGGATTGACGCTGGTCCCATCGGGAAAGACGACCGTGTAGGACGCATTGCCGTCGGAAACCTTGGTGGTCCAAGTTGTGGTTCCCTTGGTGTGTCCCGCCGTGAGATGTGCTGTCATCTCAACATCGCCGAGCTTGATTGTCTCGCCATCCCGTAGCACACGGTTCACCTGCACCGCATCGAACGCCGCGCTAGGATCTTTCCCATAACGAAAATCGGCTTTTCCGCCACTCTGCAATAGCTCCGCTTCCTTATCGATTACCGCGACCTGCCCGCCGGAAATTTTCTGGAGGTAGGCAAGTCCACCGACGTGATCGAAGTGGGCATGGCAAATGAGGAAAAGCTTGATATCCTCGGGTTTGAAACCGAGCTTACGAATCGATGATTCGATCATCGGCCCGGATTTCGTGGTTCCGGTATTCAGCAAGATATGTCCTCGGGAGGTTGTGATTAACCAAGCGCTGAGGCCTTTTGTCCCTACGAAGTAGATCGGCCCGACAATCCTAGTCGGATCTGTGGGTTCATTCCAATCTGAAGCGCTTGCTGCGGCTTCCAGATAGCGCTGGCGATCGCTAGCGAGTGCTGAAGGGTCATAGCCTGAAATTTGGGAAAAGATGCTCAACAACAACAGCGCCGTCTTCACAAATACAACAATCACTTTAGAGGCTTTCCTTCTCACTATTGCGCTTTCTAGGGTCTCTGGCTTCTTTCTAACGCAAATATCGATCGGTAGGATAACACCTGAGAATATAATCCGGCACGAGTCCCTGGAGCTGTAAACTGTGGGACGTCCTCAGGTGGCTGCTACCCGCACTTTCCGCGGCCCGCTTGACGGCCCGTGCGAGAGTTGTGTTACCTTAATGCCGTTCATCGGAGCTCCCGCCACTCCACCAACCGCGCCAGGTTTTTGATGGAGTCTTGAATTGTGCCGAATGGACTGGAATGTATATTGTGATCGGCTGCTAAAGTCGTTCTGCCATTCAATTCCAAGCAGCAGAGGGGGCATTTAATGACGAACCGCATAACGATGTTTCGATTTGGGATAGCTCTCATCTTGGCTGTAATAGTTACGGCGCCCGCCTTCGCCCAATACAATGGCGTGATGCCAGGTCCGGGCTGGCAAGTGATTCGCGCCGAATGGGGCTCTGGCAACCGCTGGATGGACGTTACCAACCAAGTACGGATGCTTATGTCGGGCAACGGCATGGTTAGAGTGGATAACCAGAACATGGGGGGCGATCCAGCTGTCGGGGCGGACAAGGTTCTGCGAATTCATGCTAGAAATTATCAGGGGCAGTCTCGCCAATTCACCTTCAAGGAAGGCAGTTCCATCGATGCCAGCCAGTTTTACGGTTATGGTGGCGGGGCTGGTGACAACAATGGCCCGGGATGGCGGGTGGCGTACGCCGACTATGGGTCTGGCAATCGACGCGTGGATGTTACGGATCGTGTGCGTGCGATGCTCTCTGGAAACGGCATGGTCAGGGTGAGCAACCAGAATCTAGGTGGGGACCCGGCCGTCGGAGCTGACAAGGTTCTCCGCATTTCCGCAAGAAATGAGCGAGGCCAGGTTCAACAATTCAGTTATAAGGAGGGCTCAAGCATCGACGCCGGACAATTTTACAACTATGGCGGATATCCCGGCGGGGGAGGCGGTTACCCTGGTGGTGGTTACCCGCCACCGGGACAAGGCGGCGGCTACGGGAATCTACAAATTGTTCGCGCTTACTACGGGCTGAACAATCGAACCAACGACGTTACACACCTTTTGCGAAGTCAGACACACAATGGCACATTAATCATCCAAGTCGAGAACAACAACCTGGGCGGCGATCCGGCGCCAGGGGCCGACAAAGTCCTAACGGTAATTTACCGGGTTGGCGGGAGAGAGCAGACCGCCACCGTGAAAGAAGGCAATACGCTCCGCATCCCTTAGGGGTTTGCCCACGAAGTATCGTTTGTCTGCCACGAGAGACGAGGACACGCCGGCTGGGATGTTTTTGCGTTTCCCTTAGAGTTGACTAACCCTTCTTCAAAATCGAAAAAGTGTAGGCCACCCGAGAGGTACACCGCCTCGGCGAACTATTTGTTGAAGTCGGTTTTGGCTTCGACTTTGGCTAGCATGGGTTCTAGGAATGGCTTGTTCGCTGCAGGAGCACCGGCAATGCATAGTTTCAGTTCTTTGGCGGCGGTGGCGTAGTCTCCCGAATTCGAAGCGAGTCTAGCTAGAGCCAAGTGGCTGAGCCAATGGTTCGGATCCTTTTTCGCGACCTGGGGATACAGTTCGAAGGCGCGCTTGGTATCTCCCTGGCGCTGCAGTCCGCGCGCATAAAGATAGAGTTGCTGGGCGCCGGCGCGTTCCAGGGCAACGCTGATGGCCTTGGCCGCTTCCTCTTTCTTGCCCATGGCTTCCAGAATGCGCGACTTGGTTTCCCAATTTTCAAATCGATCTTCCATCTGGATGGACGTGTCTTCCCACTTCAGCGCTTCTTCAAGGTTGTAGTTGTTATCGAGGCACCAGTTGGCGGCCTCGTCGTAGCCCGCCCAGGTGAATCCACCGACACTACGAAGCTGATTTTTAATGCTCTTCAGGGTAATTGCCTTTACATCGAAGGAAACGTGGAACGGAACGGCGACTTTGGCCCAGCGAAGGGTGGCCCCGGCAGAGTCGGGTTTCACATCGTCAAACGTATAGGTTAAATCGTCGAACAGTTCACCCACGCCCGGCTTCACGGTCACGCGCAGGGCGTCTTCCTTCTCGTCGTAGCTGAAGCTGCCCCAGGAAGTGGAATTCCTCGAGAGAATGATCGTCCATTGATCCTTGTCGGGGATCATGTGGAGACCATAGGTGCCGGCCGGCACCGGCTTCCCTTCGACAGTGGCGTCATCGGAAAACGTGATGGTGGTATTTTCATTGGCACCGGCGCGCCAGACTTTGCCTAAGGGCACGGTCTTGCCCATAATTTCGCGGTCGCCGGCGATGGGCCGATGATAGTTGATCGTAACCGACGAAATGCCAATGGTCTGCTCTACGCTGCCGTGCTGGCTGACGCGGGGAAGATTGAGTTCCGTGGCCTGACTGCCATTTTTGAACTGCGCCGATGCGAAGCCGGCCAAGAGTGTCGCGCCTAGAGCCAAGCTCGAAGAAAACTTGCAGACTGCATGCATGAAAACACCATCCCCTTTAAGGTGAGAAGTTACCCCAGCAACCTAGCTGGATCGTTAAGGATTACGCCTAAGAGCAATAGACGGAATGGCTGATAGGGAGTGAGCAGGCATTTTTGTCGTTTATCGCAGAGCGGGTTGCGCAGCAGCCTGCATCGCCGTTTTGGAATCCTCAGCAAAGCGTTTCTGAAGTAAACGAGTCACAAGATGTGCCAAAGTGACCGGGGACCGAGCAAGAGAAGGCGCAGATGTCGTACCAGCCGCTTTGATCTCCGGCGTGGTTTTCAATGATAAAACGTTCCTCGTCGCGTTCGGCATCTTCGGCTTTCGATGAAATGTTTCCACACGTCCGATCAGCTTCCAGAGAAATCAAATGCTTCCACAATCTGAAACGGACCATGACCATGTTGGAGGTCGTGGTCCGATGTGGTGTACCTGATGAGTATCAGCTTGACGACGACTCAACGCTACAGGCATCGCGAAGCCGCTTGCCTACGCAATTCCTGCTCACTAAGAACGTGATTTTGGCTGTCAACTCCTCTTCTGATCCACGCGGCAATCAAAATACTTGACTTTCGCTTTTTGTTCGCCTATTGTCGGAGGCGGTAGAGGAAACGGGAACGGGTGGCTTCGGCCCCATTGCCTTAGGGCTCTCCCGAGCCGGACGCCACCCGTCAAAACTCGATAAGACACTACAGGTGATCCGCTTCCTTGCCAAGGAGTTGCCATGAACGCCTGTATGGAAGACGCCTCTCCCGAACTCCTCTCCATGCCGGACAATGAATTTGCATCGCCGGTTCGGGCCGCGAATCGGGCGGAGATTGCGGCGACAGCTCCGGCGGTTGTGGCTGCGGGGGGCGCTGAGGCTACAGGCGCGACTGAGTCTGCGCCGGAGAAACGGGCGTGGTCCCCTACGCGTTGGCTGGAGCGAGAAAAATTGCGCGCAGCGGAAAAATCGCAACACATTGTGCATGTCGATGTGGACGCGTTCTTCGCTTCCGTGGAGCAGGTGCTGAATCCCAAGCTAGCAGGCAAGCCCGTGCTGGTGGGACGCGACGTAGTGGCTTCCGCCAGCTACGAAGCAAAATTCCGCGGCGTAAAGACCGCCATGAGCTTTCGCGACGCGCTGCGCCTCTGCCCGAAGGCGATCGTGGTGTCGGCTCAATATAAGCATTATGCCGACTTTGCCGAACGCGTGCGGCGCATTGTCGAAACGTACACGCCCACGATCGAGACCGCCGCCCTGGACGATTTTTATCTCGATTTTGCAGGCACGGAGCGACTGTACCCAGACTACGAAGCGACCCTGCGACGGCTGCAGGCGGAGATCCTCGTGCGAACGGGACTGAGCGTTTCTGTGGGGGCGGCGCGCACCAAAGTGGTGGCGTCGATTGCTTCGCGGCTGGAGCGGCCGCGCGGGTTCCGCATTGTCGCGCCCGGCATGGAAGAAAGCTTTCTGGCGCCACTGCCAGTGTACAAGCTGCGCGGCACGCACACGCACGCGGCGGCTCTCGTTGAGCGCGGCGTTTCGACCATCGGACAGTTGCGCATGGTGCCGAAGCCGGTGCTGATGGCGGCGTTTGGCGACGTGATCGGCGAACAGATCTGGAAGCACGCACGAGGGTTGGATGGCCGCGAAGTGATGCTGCCTTCCACACCAAAGTCATTTTCGCGGGAAACGACCATCGAGGGCGGCACCATCGACACGGAGTTTCTAGGCGGCTTGCTGGAATATTTGACGGAACGGATCGGATCGACATTACGCGAGTACGGGAAGCAAGCGCACACAGCGGGACTACGTTTGCGTTATGGGGGCCATTTTACCGCGCATCAGGCGATTCGGCTGCCGCGTCCCACGAATGACGAGCGCGAATTGCTCGCCGCAGCCAAGGAGTTGCTAACGAAACTGTTTACGCGCCCCGCGGCGATTCGCCAGGTGGGCGTAAACGTGACGGGTCTCGACGTGGACCGCCGCCAGAATGAACTGTTCGACACGGACGCCAGTAGGCGGTGGTACCTCAACCGCGAAATGGATAAAATGCGCGGGCGCTTTGGCTGGAACACCGTGGCGTTCGGCAAGGCATAGTGCTGGCTGGCGGAGGTAGCACGCCGGACACCGCAGCTGGAGTGAGTCTTGCGGGTGGCAGCGCACCGCCGCATACTGACCCCATGGTTAAGCCTTGCCATTTTCGGGTTGGTTTCAAGCTTCAGGCAACTGCACTCGTGGCGGCGAGCCTCGCTGCATTAGCGATTCACGCCGATGAAATCCGCTTGAAAGATGGAAAAAAACTGTATGGCGTGATCGTCGCCTACGAAGACAACATGTTCAAAGTGAAAACGGACTTTGGATATGTGCTGGTGGAAAAAGACAAGATCGCGCAGATCATTCCGAGTACCTCGCACGGAGCGACTGAGCCAACAAAGCCTCAAGCGCAGACGCAGCCAGCCGCGAAACCCAACAATGAGATACCTGGTGAAGGCGGAGCCGGCGGTCGCCAAGACCACTACGAACTCGTCTCCTGAGGCAGCGAAGCGCGAGAAGACGGCGGCGGTGGTAACACACGCCAACGCGCGGCCGGAGATCCCGACGGCTACGCCCGTAACCCTGGATACAACACCCCTGCACTGAAGAATTCCGTTGCGCCGCCGAAGTCCGCATTGACCAGCACGAGTGCTCCGCCGCCTCCGCTGAAGGAAGAGCCGGCGCCAATCAAGGAAGAGGTTCAAGGCAATCTGTACATCAATCACGAGTACGGATTTCGCATGTACAAGGCTCCGAGCTGGCAGTTGATCGACGGCGCGGGGCAGACTTTGCCGAATGCCATTACAGCGATGGGCACGAGCAACGAGTCCACGTTGATGGTAATCGGCCACGAAAAAGCGAAAGCTCCACTGGAATCGGCCGCGCAAACGGTGGAAAAACGGATGCGCGAAGTTTATGAAAATTACCGGCTGATCTCCGAGCGCAAGACCGTGGTGGGAGGTCTGCCCGCCGTGGAGTATCACTATCGCGGTATGGCGGATCAGCATGACTGGACGGGAACGCTGGTGGTGGTTTCGCGCGGCGGCGATTTCTTTACAATTCTGGGAATGACGTTCGCGGACAACGATTTAATTCAGATCCAGGAAAACGTGATTACGCGAGCGATCGCCAGCGTCGACCTGAACGTAAAGTAACTAAGCCCTTATGAAAGATCCATTCAGAAAAATGTGGCTCTCCATAAGCTGTCAGGCCAATTTAACAGCTTACGTTGTGTGCATAGCTTCTTGCGGCTTTCGCAGCTCGCGAATCATGCCGATGAGCGCCTGGACGCCGCGCGGGAGGCTGCGGTCACGCCGGTAGACCAGGGCGAGTTCGCGCCAGAGGTCAACGCCGTCCACGTTGAGCAGTTTCACTTCCCCGCTCTTTACGATGTCGCGCGCAAAGCTCTCGCTGATAATGGAGACGCCGACGTCGGCCGCAACGAACGTCTTGATCATGCCGATGCTCGGCAATTCCATGGGAACGCGAAGACGCGAACGATACGGGCGGAAAAGCTTGTCAAGTACCTGGCGGGTGTAGCCGGTCTTAGGGAAAATCAGCGGAGCGGAGGCAACCTCTTCGAGCGTCAGATGGCCTTTCTGGGCCAAGGGATTCTTCGTGCTGACCATGAAACGAAGTCGATCGCGATTCACCACGTGCATCTTCAAATTCGGCGACTTTACCGGCAGCGTGACAATTCCAAGATCGAGCGATCCCTCTTCCAAGCGCTGCAAAATTTTGTGACTGAAATTGCGGTAGATGCTGATGTTTACCAGCGGATAACGGCGCTGGAATTCGCCAAAGATATCGGGCAAAAGATAGAGGCACGTAGCTTCATTGGCGCCAAACGCGACGGGACCCTGCACCAGATTGCCGCGATCGGCGACCACCTGCATCGACTCGTCGCGAAGACGGATGAGCCGCTCCGCAAACTCGAACAGGACTTCACCGGAAGGTGTCAGTTCGACAGATTTGGCGGAGCGGTCGAGCAGTTTGGCTTTGTAGGCCTGCTCCAGCTGGCGGATTTGGGCGCTAACGGCCGATTGCGAACGAAACACTTTTTGGCCGGCCTTGGAAAAGCTCTTGAGTTTTGCGACTTGAACGAAAGTAGTTAGCTGATCAAAGTCCATAGTTGGTGTTCTCGGATAGAAGTATACCCAATCCACATAAAAAAAAGATTAACTTCCTCGGAGTTTCATGCATAGTTCGGGAAAACGGCGGGTGGTGCTGCCAAAAGATCGGAAGTAGGAGCTGGGAAAGAGCCGGCGTGTACCTGCGGCAGAAATCGCCAGGCGGTTTCCAACGTGCCTTGAAAATGGATAGGCTGAACACGGACGATGGGAAGCATGGAGTTCTGCATCAGCAACCGGAACGCTACCGGGCTGCCAGTCTCCGCGACATGCATTTCCAGCAGGCGGCGCAAATCGCGTTCTTCGGTTTGTTCCAACTCGAATGGCTGCACAAATTCCAGATTGAGGACGTGCTCCGCGACACTGCGCTGCAGATAGGCGAGGCCGCCGGTCATGCCCGAGCCAAAATTCAAACCTACCGGGCCGAGTACGACGGCGATTCCGCCAGTCATATATTCGCAACCATGCTGGCCGACACCTTCGACCACGGATACGGCGCCGCTATTGCGAACAGCGAAGCGTTCACCTGCCTGTCCGGCGATGAACAATTGACCGGATGTTGCGCCATAAAGAACGGTATTGCCAGCGAGGACGTCGCCACGCTTGGAAGCAGTGTTACCCGCGAAGATAGCGATGGTGCCGCCGGAGAGACCTTTGCCGACGTAGTCGTTTGCTTCCCCGAAGAGCTTTAGTTTGACGCCGGCGTCTAGGAACGCACCAAAACTTTGCCCGGCGGAACCGTGAAATTCGCGCATGACCGGTGTTTGCGAGGAGTCGTGCAGCCGGCGTCGCATCCGCTCTCCACTGAGTTGCGTGCCTACGCTGCGATGAAAATTGTGAATGGGGGCTGATTGCGCATCGCTCAGCTGCGCTTGCTCAAATCGACGCTCGGACTCCAGCGTTTCCGCATCAAGGACCGTGGACTGCTGCGGCATGACACTGCGCGGCTTGGAAGCGGGGATCACCAGCAAGGCATCGAGGCCGGACCGCGTTTCCAGGCGCTCGTACCAGCCGCGTAGTTCGGATAGGGTGCGGACGCCTAGCCCGGCGAGGCCTTTGCGAACTTCTTCGCCGAGTGCTCTGAAATAATCGATCACCATTTCGGGCTTGCCATTAAAGCGGGTACGCAATTTTTCGTCTTGTGTGGCGATGCCGACTGGACAAGTATTGAGATGGCATTGGCGCGCCATCACGCAACCGATGGCCAGTAGCGCCGCGGTGCCGAAGCCGAATTCATCCGCGCCAAGAATGGCGCCGATAAGAATGTCTCGCGAAAAGCGCATGCCGCCATCGACGCGAAGTGCTACACGCGAACGCAATCCCGCACGCAATAGCGTCTCATGCGTTTCGCGCAAACCGATTTCCCACGGAAGGCCGGTGTTCTTGATGGAGGTGAGCGGAGACGAGCCGGTGCCGCCGTTGTGCCCGCTAATGGTAATGACATTGGCGCCCGCCTTGGCGACCCCTGCGGCAATCACGCCAATGCCCGTGCCGGAAACCAGTTTGACGCCTATACGTGCGGCGGGATTGACGGCATGGAGATCGTGGATGAGTTGCGCCAGGTCTTCAATGCTGTAAATGTCGTGATGCGGCGGCGGAGAAATCAGCGGCGTGCCAGGAGTGGCATGGCGAATTCTGGCGATGTATTCGGTCACTTTGCTGGCGGGCAACTGGCCGCCTTCACCGGGCTTGGAACCCTGCGCCATCTTGATTTCGAGTTCTTCGGCGCGAACCAGATATTCCGCGGTGACGCCGAAACGGCCTGAAGCCACCTGCTTGACTTTGTTGGCGGCGTTGACCGCCAGATAAAGATCGGGATCTTCGCCGCCTTCGCCGGTGTTGCTGCGGCCTCCCATGCGATTCATGGCGACGGACAGGGTCTTATGCGCTTCCGGGCTGAGAGAACCAAGTGACATAGCTTGCGTGCTGAACCGACGCAAGATGCGATTCGAGCGGCTCGACTTCATCGACGGGAACGGGCGGATCGGGAACCATTTCCAGCAAGTCGCGGAGGAACGTGACGCCCTTGCCATCGGCGAGTTCTTCCACCGCACCGTAGTGACCGCCGTTTGGCTGGCGCACATGAGCGTGAAGTCGGCGAACCAGTTCCGGAGAACTGGCGTGCAGTTCCGCGCCTTTGCGGAAGCGGTAGAGCCCTAGATCGGCCAGTTCATGATTTGAACCGCCGTAGGCGGCGGCGTGCATCTTCAAATAGTCCTGAAGCAAAAGGTCGAGCGTCTTCGTTCCAGGGTAGCAACCGGCGTCTTCAAAATATTCTTTGCAAATATCTTCATCGAGACCCAGCGCGTCAAAGAGATGGCTGTTGCGATAACTGGCCAGCGTGGAAATGCCCATGCGGGCAAGAACCTTACGCAGACCGGCAAACATTCCCTTGCGCACTTTTTCGAACGAGGCTTCTTCTTCGCTCTCTGAAAATTCTTGCGCAAGATGCGGAACCACGGCGCTGGCACCGGCGGCGATGAGCATGGCGACGTGATGAGTGTCAAAAACTTGCGCGGTTTCGACGACCAGCGGCACGTCGGCCAAACCTTCCTTCACCATGCTTTTCCAGACGCTTGCCACGGCGAGCAAAGCGGGAATTGTGGCGCGCCTCGGCCCAATGTCGCGGTCGGAGAGAAGGAGGAGCCCCGGGCGTTCGCCACTACTCAGAGGGGTAGTTAGGCACTGATTCAAACAGCGGCGCGCGCCCGGGACTCCAGTTTTGAAGGGAAACGTAAAATCGAGGGCCTGCACGGGGGCGTGCGAGGAGGAAAGCACGGCTAGCTCGGCAACGCTAAGGATAGGCGAAGTCAAAAATTCGCCGTGGCCGAGCGGCACGTCAAGACACATGACATGGGATTCGCGCAAGGGATCGATCGGCGGATTTGTCACCTGCGCAAAACGCTGCTTGAAATAATCCCAGAGAGGGCGCTGCAGCGTTGAGAGAAACGCGGGAGGAGTATCGTCACCCATGCTCCAGTCGGCTTCTTTGCCCATCAGAAGCGGCCGGAACAAAATTTTGTATTGGTCGTCGGACCAACCGGCGGCGCCTGCAACGCGACGCGAGTCTTCCAGCTTGGCGAACCGAGCATCGCTGTTTAGATTCACCTGTGTTGGCTGAGAGGCGGCCTTGCGAGGATATTGTTGGGCGACGCTCTTAAGCAGCTCGCGCCAGCGCAGCAAAACACCCTTCGTGGGATTCGCAAGAAGCATCTCGCCCGGGCCCAGCCGGTGACGTTCCGCAACGCGGCTTTCTTCCAGATCAACCAGACCCGTTTCGGAACCGGCAATCACCAGTCCGTCGTGGGTCACTGTGTAGCGCATGGGACGCAAACCGTTGCGATCCAGCTTCGCGCCTACGGATACGCCGTCACTGAAAACCAGCGCAGCGGGACCATCCCAGGGAGCGCCATCGCGCGAAAGTATTTCAAGCGCCGCTTTCACGTCCGAAGACAGAAACGGGTCGTGGTGAAACGCGGGAGGAACCAGGGCGAGCATGGAAGCTTCCACGCTCTTCCCTTCCAGGAGTTTGATTTCCAGTGCGTTGTCGAAACTTGCGGAGTCGCTGACATTGTCTTCCAGAAGGCGGAACCATTTCCCTACGCCGATACGCTTGCGGACGTCGCGTTCCAAGGCGCGCAACCACCGCCTGTTGCTGATCACCGTATTGATTTCGCCGTTGTGCGCGACGTATCGGAATGGCTGGGCGAGCTGCCAGGAAGGCTGAGTATTCGTGGAGTAGCGCTGATGGAAAATGGCGTATTTCGCGGTGAATTCCGGGCTGCGGAGATCTTCAAAGAAGCGAGGAAATTGCCACGGCGTCAGTAATCCTTTGTAGACGATGGTGCGTGAAGAGAGCGAGCAAAGATAGCTGCGCTCGGGAAGCACAACTTCCGCGCGTTTGCGGAGCAACCACAGGCTGCGCTCAAACTTAGCGCTGCCGTTCACATCGGTTCTTAGAGATGCCGGTTCAATGAAAAACTGCCAGATTTCCGGCATGGTTTCAAAGGCACGTTGGCCCAGCGAGTTTGCGTTGACGGGAACACGACGCCAACCGGAGAGGCGAAGCTTGCTGCGGCCGATGGCGTCCTCAATAGCGGCGCGGGCATCGACCGCGCGAGTGTGAGGAACGAATAACATGCCCACACCGAATAATTCTCCGAGAGAAAGATGCTCTTCCGCCGCGCGCACCCGGAAAAAGTCAACAGGTAGGGATGTCAGCAGGCCCGCGCCGTCCCCACTGGCCCCGTCAGCGTCCACACCACCTCGGTGCGACAGGCGGTCAAGCGCCTGCAAAGACATTTGGAGGATTTCGTGGCGCGCAGGACCGTGCAGTGCGGCGATGAAACCTGTGCCGCAAGCATCATGGTCCGGATGGCCCCAGTTCGGCTGGTGCCGTGTGGCCGTTGGCGCAGCGAGACTACACATGTTCGATTAATAATCGGCGCGGCCCCGAAAGTACAATGCAGAATTTTTATTCGACGAATTAGTTTTATGGGGGCAGGATTTTGGCAAGTGGCTTAAAACTTCGTGACTTCGCTCATATGAAAATGATTAACCTTCATGGGAGGAACGACCATTTCGAAGGATTCCTCGGCGGTGGCTCGGTGGGAAGGGCCGAGGAGTTCGACGTTCCTGAGCATTTCTAATATCGATTGATTGAATCGGAAATTGCGCACCGCCTTGCCAACTTTACCCTTCTCAATGAGGAATAAACCGTCGCGGGTCATGCCGGTCATGACCTTTTCGTAGGGATCGACTTCGCGGATATACCAGAGGCGCGTGACTAGGAGACCACGGCCGGTAGAGGCAATCATCTCTGGCAAAGACGACTTTCCTCCCGCAATGACCAGGTTCATGGGAGCTTCACCGTATTCATTTGGCAAGGCGAAACCGTGTCCGGTTGGCTTGGTTTTCGCCTTTTTGGCCGAGCGACGCGAATAGACCAGGTTCTGGATGACGCCCCGATCCACCAGGGTCACGCACTGCCGTGGCATCCCTTCCCCGTCGAATGCCGGGCCGATTTGCTCGGGGTGATAGACGTCATCGGTGATGGTGATGTTCTTGCCGAGAAGCTGCTTTCTGATGCGCGCCGAGAAGCAGGATCGTTTATCCGCCACCGCAGTCGCCGAAAAGTCGTAGAAGAGAAAGCCAATCAGATCCAGAACGGCGGCAGGCTCTAGAATGACCGTATATCCGCCGGGCTCCAGTTCGATCGGGTCCTGGGCACGAGCAGCCTTTTGGCTTGCGATGCTTGCGAGACCAAGCGGATCGATCTCGCGCACATCCATGGAGTTTGCTTTCGCCCAGCTTGCCGCCGAACCTTGCTGCATGGTAACGGAAAATTCCGCCTGGGTTTGCCGGTGGCTGGCGAGGAGTCCGCGCGAAGTGCCTTGCACCGTTTGCATCTGGCCGCTGGAGAAAATGCCGGCCGCCACCTGCCCATTCTTTTCGGCAAGGTCGCAGCTTCGTTTCACGGCGCGCGCGCGGTCGTCGGCCGAAAGAGCAGCCGTTGCAAAGGTGAAGCGATTGATCTTGCGATAACGCTGCTTCCCGGGGAGAGGCAGCAGATGCGGATCTTTAGGCTGGCTGGAAGCGAGCGAGAGGCAATCGTTGACGGCGGATCGCAAGGCATCTTCGTCGCCACGATTCGTTGAGATACGCGCCGTGCGGCCGTCGACGGCCGTGCGAATTGAGACGGTGACGCCGTGCTCAGCAACATTTTGATGAATGGTGTTATTGGCGAAGCGAGTCAAAGCGTCGATAACTTCCTCGACGTGGACTTCTATTTCTGGCACACCACGGTGTTTCGCGATAGCCAGGACAGAGTCAACGATACGGCGCAACTCACGCTCGGGGCACAGTTGCGGCTCGTGCGAAACGCCGCGCGACGATTTTGATTTTGGTCTTTTGATTGAAGCGCTCATTCGTTTGAAAATGCTGTTCCGATTTTTATGTTTCGAAATCGCGCCGGTGATGCGCCATGTCCCGTTCCTATGGTCTGCATTGGCTGGCCCTTGCCACAATTCGGAGTGCCCCAGAGCACCCAGTGCTCGGCATTACAAATAGCGTCGCAGGAATTCCAGAACTCCGTGGTGATGCCGCTGTAACTCGGATTCTTCAGCATACGGCCCTTTTTGCCATTCTTGATCTCCCACGCAATCTCGGTAGAGAACTGAAACTGAAAGCGCCGGTCGTCGATGGACCAGGAGCGGTTGGTCTCCATGAAAATTCCATCGTCGGTATCCGCGACCAGATTTTCGAAGTTCCAAGCACCCGGTAAGAGACTGACGTTGGTCATGCGAATCATCGGGAGGCGGTTCCAGCCTTCGGTGCGAACTGTACCGCCAGAACGCTGCAAGCCGATCAGATGCGCCGTCTCGCGACTGGAGAGATAGCCGCGGAACTGGCCGTCTTTAATGATGTCGATACATTGCGCCGGAACACCCTCGTCATCGTACGCAAAACTTCCCAGCCCCGGACCATGTTCCACGCGCGCATCCGCAACAACGTTGACGATGGACGAAGCGTATTTCAAACGATTGAGCTGATCGAGAGTAAGAAAACTGGTACCGGCAAAATTTGCTTCCTGGCCGAGCACGCGATCCAGCTCGATCGGATGTCCGACGGACTCGTGAATCTGCAAACCTAGCTGGCTGCCTCCCAAAATCAACGTGCCTTTTTTTTCGGGGCAGGCGGCGGCAGAATGCAGGGCGACAGCTTCTTCGGCAACCAATGGTGCGTGTTTCACGAGTTCCATGGCCTCAATCAGCTCGTACCCGCTCAGGGTGTGTTGCCCGCCGAAGCTATTCGGATAGGAACGCTTCTGAATGGCGTCACCTTTAAATGCAGTCGCGGCAATTCCGCAGCCTGAGGTTACGCGCCGCTGATGTATTTTCGAGCCAATGGAAGAGGCGAACCAGGAATCAATCTTGCGGAACTGCATGTCGGTTTCGCTGAGCGTGACGCCCTTGACCTTTCGCATTGCGGCGTCCGCCCCGAGGAGCAGCGCCAATTGGGTTTCGAGCGGAATTTCGAAGGGGTCTCTAAGGCAAGGGCCTTGCCAGCTGTCGATGTAATCCGCCTCCGTAGCCAACTGCACATTTTCCTTTTTTGCCAGCGCCGAGGCTTTGGCAATAGTGACGGCCCGAGCGGCACAAGCCGCTACACCCTCGCGCGTCAACTGATCAGAGGAAGCAAAACCCCAGGCGCCGTTCGCCACAACACGAATGCCGAGTCCGATGGATTCACTTTGGCCGAGCGAACCGACCTCGCCGTTTTTTGTTGTGAGGTCGCGCTGACGCTGGTGCATGACGCGCACGTCGGCATAACTCGCGCCGCGCAATCTTGCTATATCGAGAGAATGTCCGCAGAAATCCCACATCGTTCGCACCAAAAGTGAAGGGCACGATCGATCGTGCCCTTGAGAGAATATCCCAATTTCCAGGATAGAGGAGTCGCAATCAGGTGCCTTCCTGCCAGGAAGCCAAATATTGCTCCTGTTCGGCGGTCAACTTGTCGAGGCGGTGGCCCATGGATTCCAGCTTCAGGCGCGCGATTTCTCGGTCGATGTCTTCCGGAACGACGTACACCTGAGGCTTCAGTTCCTTGTGGTGCTTCATCAGGTATTCGGCAGAGAGCGCCTGGTTGGCAAAACTCATGTCCATCACGGAAGCAGGGTGGCCTTCAGCGGTGGCAAGGTTCACCAAACGGCCTTCAGCGATCAGATAGATCTTCCGTCCATCTTTCAACTGAAACTCCTCGACCAGTGGGCGAACTTCGCGCTTGCCGGACGACAAAGATTCGAGGGAAGGGATTTCGATTTCCACGTTGAAGTGGCCGGAATTGCAGACAATCGCGCCGCTCTTCATCACTTCAAAGTGTTCGCGACGGATTACGTTCTTGTTGCCCGTAACGGTAATGTAGACATCGCCTTCTTTGGCAGCTTCCAGCATGGGCAGAACGCGGAACCCATCCATCACCGCTTCGATGCCCTTGACGGGATCAATTTCGGTGACGATCACGTCAGCGCCAAGGCCCTTGGCGCGCATGGCCACGCCGCGGCCACACCAGCCGTAACCGGCAATGACTACCTTGAGCCCGGCGAGCAAAACGTTGGTGGCGCGGATGACGCCATCGAGTGTCGACTGTCCCGTTCCGTAGCGGTTGTCGAAGAAATGCTTGGTCATAGCATCGTTCACAGCCACAACCGGATACTTCAGCGTGCCGTCCTTGGCCATCGCGCGGAGGCGAATCACGCCGGTGGTGGTTTCTTCCGTGCCAGCCAAAACATTAGCTACCAGATCCTGGCGCTTGGTGAGCAGCATGGTGACCAGATCGCAGCCGTCGTCCATCGTGAATTGCGGCTTGTGCTCGACGGCGGTCTTCATGTGCTCGAAATATGTGGCGTTGTTTTCACCCTTGATGGCGTAGGTGGGGATATTGAAGTCCTTGTTCAAGGAGGCGGCGACTTCGTCTTGCGTCGACAATGGATTCGAAGCGCAGAGCACGATATCTGCACCGCCGTCGCGGAGGGCGATCATCAGGTTGGCGGTTTCGCTGGTCACGTGAAGGCAAGCGGAAACGCGCAGGCCCTTCAGAGGCTGCTCCTTGATGAAGCGCTTGCGTATCTGCTGTAGCACCGGCATTTGCTGGGCTGCCCACTCAATTTTGCGTCTGCCCAGTTCGGCAAGTCCGATGTCCTTCACGTCGCCTTTTTTCAATTCTGCCGTAGCCATTCGTCAACTCCTGGAGATTGAGATCAATAATCCTGGGCGGTTACGTTTTCCTTAAAGCCACTCACAAAAGTGGCGCGGTTGCAGTGGAGAACAAACTTCTTGGGTTGCAAAATTAAGTGCGCAGTGTTTTGCATGCCCTCGAGTTGCTATAGCGAAGCAACTTCCGCGACGGACGCGTTCAACCCGGCCGCTTTACGAAGTGCATCGGCCCGGTCTGTCTTTTCCCATGTGAATCCTGGGCCCGTACGGCCAAAATGCCCGTAAGCCGCGGTTGACTTGTAGACTGGCTTGCGCAAGTCCAGCGTTTCGATAATTCCCTTGGGATTCAGCGAAAAGTTTTCACGGATAAGGGAGGTGATTTTCTCTTCCGGGATATTCGCCGTTCCGAACGTATCGACCATCACGGAAACCGGCTCCGCCACGCCGATCGCGTAAGCCAACTGCACTTCCACCCGGCTGGCCAATCCGGCGGCTACCACGTTCTTGGCAATATAACGGGCCATGTAGCAAGCCGAACGGTCTACCTTCGAAGGATCCTTGCCAGAGAACGCGCCGCCGCCGTGACGGCTGTAGCCGCCATAAGTATCCACAATGATTTTGCGTCCTGTCAGTCCAGCGTCGCCCATTGGACCGCCGATTACGAAACGGCCGGTCGGATTGATGTGATATTTCGTTCTTGCGTCGAGCATTCGGGAAGGCACGATCGGCTTGATAACGTGCTCCATGATGGCGTTGCGCAAATCCTCGTTCGAAACCGTATCGCTGTGCTGCGTGGATATGACCACGCAATCCACGCGAAACGGCTTTCCATCGCGATACTCGACAGTAACTTGGGATTTTCCATCGGGACGGAGGAAGTCGACTTTCTTGCTCTTGCGAACTTCAGAGAGGCGCTGCGTCAAGCGGTGAGCCAACTGGATGGGCATGGGCATCAACTCTTCGGTCTCATCGCAGGCGAAACCGAACATCAAGCCCTGGTCGCCCGCACCGCCCGTGTCCACACCCATGGCGATGTCGGGAGACTGGCGCTTGATGGTGCACATGACAGCGCAGGTGGTGGAATCAAACCCGAATAGCGCGTCGTCGTAACCAACTTGCTGTACAGTTTTACGAATCAATTCATCATAGTCGATATGCGCGCTGGTGGTGATTTCGCCAGAAACGACAACGAGCCCCGTGGTGACCAGGGTCTCACAGGCAACGCGCCCCTTGGGATCTTGTCGCATGACTTCGTCGAGAACGGCGTCAGAAATCTGGTCGGCAATCTTGTCAGGATGGCCTTCAGTGACGGATTCGGAGGTAAACAGGAAATTCCGCTTGGCTTCGCTCAAAACATCTCTCCTATAAGCTCATCTTCGATGGTCGCGGCGGGTAGGACACACACAGCGAGCGGGCAACGCAAAAACAATCTGCGCACCAATACTAAAAAGCATACCATTCCGGTTTAGGCAGAATCAATGTACTGATTTTTCAAGGCTTGGATAAGCATCGAACGGCAATTTTCGGGCCCCGAATGGTCCTTTTGGCCAGCCAAATTACTCTTTGACGCAGACCACCTGCCATGAGGTGCGGACTATGTCGACCCAGTCTGTTGGGCGTTTATCACCGCGTCGATGGATTTATAGCGGCGGGGGTTTCATCGATGACCTCGGCATCTATGGATCTCCGTGGACGTCCGACATCACCGCAACCCACTTGAAGATAAACGGCAACTGAGAAACGTCGAACAGCCGCTTTTGCGCGGCGCCTTCGAGAGGCACACCCTTCACCTAACCCTTGATGGGTACGTCCTGGTCGGATTTCAGCGTTTGATAACTCATGTGTCCATCGCAGGATAACACGCCAGCTGTGACACTCTCGAAATCAGAAGTGTTCGCGACCTTGCTCCCGCACGTGTCATTCTGAGAGCCAATCTGATTGGCTCGATGAATCTCAACTTAACCGTGTGGCAAAAAGTGCAGAACTACGCGCAAGCAATCGCTGCCTTACGCGGCGTCAATATCGTTATTGTCGGCTTCGACGGTGAGCTTGCCCTTGGTTTTCTTGGCCATTAAATAGGCGCGGATAAACGGGTTGATATCGCCATCGAGCACACGGTCCACATCGCCCACGTCGAATTTGGTGCGATGGTCCTTGATCAGGCGGTAGGGTTGCATGACGTAAGAACGAATCTGGCTGCCGAACGAGATATCCATTTTCGATTCGTCGAGTTTGTCGGTTTCGTCGCGGCGCTTCTGCATTTCCAGGTCGTATAGTTTGGAACGCAACATCTTCATGGCGGTTTCCCGGTTCTTGTGCTGGCTACGGCCCGCCTGGCAGGCTACGATTACGCCCGTCGGAATGTGCGTCAAGCGTACCGCAGTTTCTACTTTGTTTACGTTCTGGCCGCCTTTGCCGCCGGAGCGGAAGGTGTCCAGCTTGATGTCTTCGGGGCGGACGTTCACTTCGATGCGGTCGTCGATTTCTGGAATTACGAAGACAGACGCGAATGAAGTGTGCCGGCGTGCCGCTTGATCGAACGGCGAAATACGAACCAAGCGGTGCACACCCGTTTCTCCCGATAGCAGCCCGTAGGCGTTTTCTCCCGTGAACTGCACGGTGGCGTTCTTGATGCCTGCTTCTTCGCCCGGCGTCTCGTCAAGCACTTCGGCGTTGAATCCTTTGCGCTCCGCCCAGCGGAGGTACATGCGCAGCAGAATCGAAGCCCAATCTTGCGACTCGGTTCCGCCGGCGCCGGGTTTGATGGTCATGATGGCGTTCAGATGGTCGTTTTCGTCTGAAAGTAGGGTTTGCGTTTCAAGTTCGCTGACGTAGGCATCCGCGGCAGTCAATTCGCGGCTCAGATCCTCCAGCAAATCTTCTTTTTGTTGAACGTTGGTTTCACCATTAGCCAGTTCGATATAGGTTTCGAGATCGCTGGTGAGCGAGGCGAGCTTTTCATCTGCGGCAAGCGGTACTTCTGCACGCTTTCGTTCCCGCAGGACATTTTGTGCTTCTTCCTGATTGTTCCAGAAATTGGGATTGGAGGCGCGTTCTTCCAGAGCCTTCAGGCGCGCGCGATTCTGCGCAACGTCAAAGATAGCTCCGGACGAGTGTGATGCGCTGTTTCAGCCCTTCATATTGATGCTGCAAATCTTCCAGGACCATAGTTGTATGCAATGGCCCGCAAGCAAGCTGCGGGGTTACGTTCCCTTTCGAAAAGTGACACCAACAAGAATAGCGGAAGCCAGCACGCACATCCAGGAGAACCAGTCACCAAAGCGCGTGTACACGGTTTTGTCGGTACGGAAATCGTACGGTAGGTCGGCGGAATTCCGCTCGTCGCGGTGCATCACACGTTGCACGTTTCCGTACGGATCGATGGCAGCGGAGATTCCGCTATTGGTGTCGCGAATCAGCCAGCGGCGATTTTCGATGGCGCGAATGCGTGCCATGCGAAGATGCTGCTCGGCCGCTTCGGAAGTTCCGAACCAGCCGTCATTGGAAATGTTGATGAGCAGTTGCGCGCCGCGATTGGCGAACTGACGTATTTCGCCGGCATAGATCGCCTCATAACAGATGAAAACAGAAAACGTTTTGCCATTCGAAAACATGCCGACGTTGCGATCGTTGCCTTTGTGAAACCCTCCGACTTCTTCGGAGACGCTAGAGACAACTTGATGAATCAGCGGGAACGGCTCGTACTCGCCGAATGGAACAAGGTGAATCTTGTCGTAGGAGAAGCGCCGCTGGCCCTGCTCGTCGATCATGGCCGCGCTATTGAAGGGTACGTTAGTCTCGCGTGGCACGCCGTGAATCATCACAGTCCGCGGTTTCCATTCAATCACGCCTACGATAACCGGATGGTGCAATTGCTCGACGA
This sequence comes from Candidatus Acidiferrales bacterium, assembly GCA_963741365.1. GTDB lineage: Bacteria > Acidobacteriota > Terriglobia > Acidiferrales > UBA7541 > Acidiferrum. The sequence continues at coordinate 76,407 of CAVUHY010000022.1, forward strand.
TGCGCGACATCATCGGCCCAAAGTGCGGGTCCTGGAACGAAAACGGCGCCGGCGCTTCGGGCCAGATGAGAAGATCGGGTTGGCTGCCCATCGGGAGAAGGGCGCACGCTGAGGCGCGCGAGATCAGCCATATCGGGCTGGTGATTGGCATACCAGTCGCCCACATATCGAGTATCTTCCGGGAAATTGGGCTGGACGACTCGTGCTAAATGGGAAGCCTTCGCGATCGGAACAAATTTCGGCCCAATCGTTTGGATCAGGAGCAGGATGACAACCGCAGTCAGCGAAAATGGCATATCGGCGCTTTGATTTACCAGAACTCCGGGAACAAACGCACCACACCAGCAACGAATTGAAAGCGGCGACGAGAAAGGAAATGCCGTAAATGCCAGTGACCGTCGTAAATTGAGCGAGCGCCGGATTTCCCGCTGCCGGATAGCCAAGAAATGCCCAGGGAAAGCTGATCTCCGGGAGATACGCGCGCACTACTTCCGTGGAAACCCAGAGGAACGGTGTGCCAAAGAGCGCTAGCGCGACGCTGCGCAAAGACAAGCGCGCGACCGCCCACGCGAACGAACCGATGATTGTCGCCCAGATCGAGCCGATCAGCAGCAGCACGCTCCAGCTAGCAGTCGTCGACATTCCACCATGTACGGACAAAACTTCGGCAATCCATGGCACGCAGGTGAGAACGAATATTAGTCCATGCAGAAATCCGCAAAGGAACGCAACCCAAGCCCGCGCCTTAATAATTGTTACCAACAGAATGGCGATGCAGAACCAGGAGTACAAACTCCAATGTGTGCCGCGATAGGACAGCGACAAAGCTGCGCCGCTAATTATCGCCAGCAAAAACCGCGCGGCGTTCGGAATTCTTACGGAGGGAAGTAGAAAATAGAATGGCCGGGGGCTGGAAGACATCAGTGCTTGACGTAGAACGCCTTATATCCCGCACTTTCCAGGCCTTTTTTTGCGGCATCCGCCGTTTTCTGGTCTCGAAAGGGGCCGACCTGCACGCGAAAGAATTTGTCCCTTTGCGGAGGCACGACGTAGGCCACGAAATGGCCTTTCTGCAAACTGCTGGCAATCGCCAGGGCGTCATCCTGTTTCGTGAGTGCGGCGACCTGCAACAGGAACGATCCAGCCGGGACCAACGGTGGAGTCACGTTCGGCCTGGAGCCTTTGCCAGCTAGAGGCGGCTGTTCCGCCTTCATTTTCGCGTTTAATGGCTTGGAGGGCGGGGGCGGTGCAGCAGGGGCCGACTTGGGCACCGGGTCGAGACGCGGTTCGGGTTTGGCAGGAGTTCCGGTGTGCGCAAAATCCCAGCCTTTTTCGGAAGTAGCAGAATCAGTTTCCGCATCGGTTGCAGGAGGATCAACCAGTTTCTTGGGAGCAGGATCGCTCCTCGGAACATAAGCTGGTGCGGTGGTTCCGGGCTTAGAAGTTTCTGCGCGAACTTGGCTATCGTATTGATTACGTCCCATAACGTAGCCGAGCGTGAAGAAAACTCCCGAGAACAGTAACATCAACAAAAACAATCCGATGACGTGTTTTCCCTCAAGTACGCGCTCGCCCGCACTGCGGCTTCCAGAAGCCATAGTTATTTGGGCGCCCCCCCGAGCGCCGCTGTCCACTTATTAATGATATCTATAGGCAGGGGAAACACAATCGTTGTGTTCTTTTCGACACCTATCTCGGTGAGGGTCTGCAGGTAGCGCAATTGGATCGCCGAAGGCTCGGTCTCCAGAACCTTGGCGGCATCCGCAAGTTTTTGCGACGCTTCAAACTCGCCCTCCGCGTGAATAACCTTGGCGCGGCGTTCGCGTTCCGCTTCGGCCTGCTTGGCGATGGCACGCTGCATCTGCTCGGGAATATCTACCTGTTTCACTTCCACTTTGCTGACCTTGATGCCCCACGGTTCGGTGTCCTGATCGAGAATGATCTGCAACTTGGCGTTGACTTTGTCGCGTTGGGAAAGAATCTCGTCCAACTCGAATTGTCCCACGATGCTGCGCAATGTGGTTTGTGCCAACTGCGAGGTCGCGTATTGATAGTTCACGACCTGAGACATGGCGAGGTTTGCGTCAACGACGCGGAAGTAACAGACGGCGTTTACTTTCACCGATACGTTGTCGCGCGTGATGATGTCTTGCGGAGGTACATCAAGCGTTACGAGCTGCAGGTTAATACGATACAAAGTTTCAATGGGCCAGAAAACGAGTCGAATACCGGCACCCTTGGCTTCCGGCATCAAGCGGCCGAGCCGCAAGACCACGCCGCGTTCCCACTCCTTGATAATGTAGAGCGAATTCCAGAACCAGATCAGCAAGAGCCCGAGTACGAATATCCCACCCAATCCAAACAATTCAAACATGTGAAGCCTCCTGAAATTCCGCGAAACTTTTATTTGGTGGCTGGTAGACCGGCCCCAATGCTTTCCACGACGAGCTTCAACCCCTCCATACGCAGAACGCGGACCGGCGACCCTTCCGGCAAATCGGACATCGCACTGGCGCGCCATAACTCCCCATGGATACGAATCAAGCCTTCGCCACCCGCGGGTATTTCCGTTGTCACTATGCCGTGTTCGCCCAATAACTCCTCCCTGCCGGTGCCGCTTTTCCAAGCGCGCGATTTCAGCACGAGGCGCATCAGGAACACGCTGAGAAGGGCGAACGGAACCGTTGCGGCAAGCGCGACACCCACACTGACCCCGCCGGGAGTCAGTGGCGATCGGATCAGGAACATCGCACCAAGAAACATAGAAACAATTCCGCCAAGCAGCAACACACCATGACTCGTGAGTTTAGCCTCCAGAACAAACAAAGCGATCGCCAACCCGATCAACAGCAAGCCGGCAAAATTCACTGGCAGAAGATGCATGGCGTAAAGCGCCAGCACCATGCAGATCCCGCCAATCACACCCGGAGCGACGACACCGGGATGAGTGAATTCTGTGTAGAGCCCGAAGACCCCAATAATCAGCAGCAAAAAAAAGGCATCGGGCTGCACGATCCGCGCAAGAAATCTCTGCCGCCCGGAGAGCTGAAATTTTCCTCGGGTGCAATTGTCGAGGGCCAATTTCTCAGTCTTGCCGTTGAATCGCGTAATCGTTCGCCCATTGAGTTGTTTGAGGAGGTCATCATGATTCTCAGCAACGAGATCGATCAGCTTTCCATCGAGGGCCTCTTTCTCTGTAAACGCCCGTGCATCGGTGACCGCCGATTCCGCCAATTTCGCGATTTCGCCTGCGTCTTTCCGTAAAGCTGCGAAGAAAAGCCATAGCGTCGTTATTGATTTTCTTCCGCAGCGACTTCATCGATGGGCATGGAAAAAGCGCCATTGATGAAAATCGGCGTGGAAGCTCCCGCATGCGTGCCGGGCGCCATGGCCGTGACGTCCGCCGACAATAAGATAAAAAAGCCGGCCGAAGCGCCACGCGAGCCAGTCGGAGCGACAAAGACCGCGACCGGCACGGGAGATTCCAGAATGTGTTGAATAATATCCTTCATGGAATCGCTGAGCCCGCCGGGCGTATCCATGGTGATGAGAACCAGCGCGGCCTTGCGATTGGCGGCATCGGCGAGACCTTCTTCAATGTAAGTCGCCAGAATCGGTTCTACTTCGCCGTCCAATTTCAATTCCAGAACCAACGGCGGAGAATGCTCATCGGCGACGGTAGAGGCAGGAGCAAGCCAGAGTGCAGCGAGAAAAAACGCCAGCACCTCGAAGAGCCACTTGCGCAAAACAGGGGGCGTAAGACTGCCACGAGAGATCACTTTACACCTCCCGTGGACTTGCCTTTATCCAGGTGGTCGAGCAATTCCTTGGCGTCGGGGTAGTTGGGAGCCAGCTTTACGGCTTTTTCCACTTCGGAGCGTGCCAGGTTCGGTTTTTTCTGCTCCAAATAAATTCGTGCTAGCACAACGCGCACTGCTGCAGAATCTCGCGATGCTAGTGAGGATTTTAGCTCCTGAACAGCTTCGTCTAACCTGCCGCGACGCCGGTAAATTTCCGCGAGTTCACGATGGCCGGAGGCGTTCTTCGGATCAGCCGCAAGTGCTGCGCGAAATTCCTGTTCAGCAGCGTCCAGGCGCCCGGCATTCATTTCCTGTCGCCCATGCCGGATGAACTGCGCAGGTGACTCTTTGGCCGGCGAGGTCGTCGACACATTAGTCAGATGCTGTGTTCGTGGCACCTGCAGATCAAGGCGCAAGGTTGAAATGTCCAATTCCGGCTTGATCCGCTCATAGCGATTTAACGAATCTGGCTTGCCATCGAGCTTTAGCGCAGGCAGTCCCTTGTCGCCGAATTCTTCAACCGACAGAACGCGCTGCTGTTCCGCGTCCGCCTTCTTTCCCGCTTTGTCCAGAGAATAGATCAGAAAGGCAAAGTCCTCGGCAATGTCGGGTTCACGATGGGCTGCTTCGGCGAAATGAGTTGAAGCCGTGACCCATTCGCCCTGACGCAGCGCCAGCAGTCCGAGGTTGAACGCATAGTCATCCTCGTCGGGATCAATGTCTCGAGCGCGACCGAGAGTCGTGAGCGCCGCAGCCATATTTCCTTGCCGAGCCTGCGCGAGCGCCAGATTGTTGAGAATTTCGGGCAGGTCTGCGCCGCTAACTGTGCTGTTCTGAAGGCTGGATTGCAATCCTGCAAAGAGTTGCTCTGCCTTTTCCGGGCGATTCATCCGCCACTGGCAAACGCCAGTGGCAGAAAACCGCTTCTACGCTGCGATCGTGCGTTGTTGGAATTCGCGCGAACCACGGCAACGCTGCGGCACAATCATTCCTTGCGTAATAGACTTCGCCCAATGCGTACGCCGGTTCGGGCCAATCCGGTTCCAGGCGCGCCGCTTCTTTCAGGTGCCGGATGCGCGGTTCGTCTTCGGTGGCCAGCAAGCCGTGGATATACTGCTCAAAAGCGTCAAGGCGCAGTTGCCGCCGCCGCTTGTTGAATTCCGAAAGGCTCAAGTAGTAGTTGTGGTCGATGGTGGTCAGCAATTTCCAGATAACCTTCGACTGAAGGTCCATCAATGTTTCGAGGGCATCGGACTCGCGAACCACCGGCAGCAAACCCACCGGATCAACGCGCATAATTCGCGCATTTACGGTAAGGTCGTTTCCATCCGAGCTGAAATTACCAAAGACGATGTAGTCGGCGTCCAGCTCCTGTGCCACATGGAGCATGGTGGCGCGGCTCAGCTTGGCTGTAGACGGAAGCCCGTAACGATCCATCTCGTTCAGTCGCCCCTCGTGCGAGTATACCGATTGGCCTGAGTTGGAAAGCCATTGAATCGTCAACTCCTCAAGGCCTTCGCCAATCCAGTCCAGCCGCGCGGGTGCTCCCACATTTTCAAACGGAAAAACTATATATATGCCGTCCTGCGAATGCGGAGTGCGGCAACCAGCGCGGGGTGGCGAGACTTGATCTGAGAAGAGTCGTGCAGGGTAAAGAACAAAAAGACCAACGACCAATATTAAAAGAGAGAGGCGGAACGGTAGCGGCCGCTTGTTCATCTGAAAGCATTCTAACAGAGGAACGGTCTGTCTGGTGACCTTACGACGTTTAAGATCGAAGCAAAGTCGCTCAGGGCTGACTTGTTTCGGCCATCGGCTTCGGCTCCAATAGCTTCCTGCACAGCAGGATCCTTGAGACCGCGGCAAAGGAAGGATCAGACTTAACGGTGTTCATTTCCTTAAAGCCTTCATCGCGCGCCTTTTTGAGGTAGACGACGCAACGATCGGTGTTTCCGGCTTCGGCAAAAGACTTTGCCAACAAGAAATAGAAGTGTCCGCGATCCGTGGACATCGAGCGGTCTTGGATTACCGTTCCCATGCGAGAACGGCCGGTGTCAAAAGCCCCAGGGTCAAGTTGCAATGCTTTACGGAAAGAGGCAATCGAGTCGTCATAATTTTTCTCATTGAATTGGGCGTAGCCCAGATTCAGATAGAACGGCGCAAAATCGTCGCGGAACTTGATGGCTTTGCGATAAGCACGAATGGCCTTGGGAAATTGTTTCCGTTCGTACCAGATCGTTCCCGCATTGTTGAGAGGATCCGCGTACCGAGAATCCAACTTGGCCGATTTCTCATAACACTTCAGCGCGGCACCCAATTGCGACTGGCTGTGCCGGCTGATCCCGAGTTCGTTCCAGTAAACTGCATTCTTGGGCTGCTCTACCGTGAGTCGTCGAAAGATAGCTTCGGCTTCCGTATATTGCTTGCGAACTAGTAACAGCCTCGCCATGTCTTCGTCACTGAGTACCGGAGGAGGCTGGGTGCCGACACTGCTGGGGGCTAATTGAGCAGAAGGCGGGTCAGGCGTGTTTTGCGCGCGGGAGGGAATGAAAACGGAAAGAAGGATAAAACTTACTGCTGGAATCGCCAACCGAGGGAGCGTCATGGCGAGTCTCCTTTGTCCCGAGGTGGTTGTTTCTCGGGCTCTTTCTTCTTCTTGTTATCCCCAAAGATACCAAAAATCTTCTGTAAAGCGTTCTTTTTCTTTTCCGGGGCCTTGCCGCCCTGGACACTCGGGTCGCTGTTGGGGTCAGCCGCAGAGTTTGCAAGTCCGGGAGTTGCCGGAGCGTTAGGATCATTACCCGCCGGCGGCTTTGGCGAACCACCTCCAAAAATGTGCGAAAGGAACGAACCGGTGGCCGTCGCCGGTCCATGTCCACCGTGCACTTCGCATAGTTGGCGGGGCTCGGAACCTGCCACATACACTTCTTCGCGTGTGGTCGGGCAGCTCGGCGTGGCGACTTCCAGAGTTTCCGAGTCGATCGTGGTGGTGTCCACGCCTTCGGGCTTCTCAAATGGTTTGACGTCGCGATAGCCGGGAAGTTTGGTGGCCCTAATCATGAAATCCGCCCAGATGGGCGCGGCAGTGACACCTCCGGCCAGACCCAAGTCGTGATTGTCGTCGAATCCGATCCACACAACGCAGACGAGATTGTTGGTGAATCCCGCGAACCAGCCATCGCGCGAAGTACCCGTTTTCCCCGCCGCGGGCAATGTAAATCCTTTTGCGCGGACCTGCGCGCCCGTGCCTTTATTCATTACATCCTGCAGAACGCTGTCAACCAGGAAGGCCACGCGCGGGTCGAGCACCAATTTATTCGTCGGCGTGTACTTCTCCAAGGTGTTGCCACCGGCGCTGGTCACATTCTTCAGAAAATAGGGTTCCGCCCGAGTTCCCACAGTGGCAAAACCTGTGTAGGCCGCCGCCACTTCCATTGGAGTCATTTCATAGGCGCCCAGCGCTACTGCCGGCGTCGGGCGAATATTTGCTGGTGCGCCCATCTGCCGAGCGATCTGCACGACACGGCCATAGCCCACGAGCTCCGCAACTTTCACCGTGGCGATATTCAAGGAATTGGTTAGAGCCTGGCGCACCGTGACTCTTCCCATGAATCGCTCGCCGTAGTTGTTGGGCGTATATTCCTGACCATCGAATTCAAATACAGTTGGCTCGTCATCAACCGTCGTCGCAGGAGTGACGATGGGTAGCGCGCCATCGACAGCGTTATTAAAAGCAGCGGCATAGACGAACGGTTTAAACACCGATCCCGGTTGGCGATGTGCGAGAGCATGGTTCAACTGGCTCTGGCCATAATCGCGTCCGCCAATGATGGCCTTGATTTCTCCGGTATGAGCATCAATTGCCACCAGGGCGACTTGCGCCTGTGGTACGGGCTCGTCGGGCGCCGCCTTCTTCCCCTTCAATTTCCTGATTTTCTCGTATTTTTTTTCCAGCAGCTCGTCGACATTTTTCATGCCACTTTCAATTGCGGCGGCCGCGGCGCGCTGCAACTGGGGATCCAGAGTGGTGTACACCCGGTAGTTCTGGCTCAGCAATTCCACCTCGTTGTAGTTTTCCAGAAGGTGGTCCTTCACCATGTCCACGAGATACGGCGCTTCGTTACCTGCCACTGAGGTTCGCGCCAGTTTCAGCGGGACACGTTTGGCGTCCTGCACATCCGCTTCGGTCACAAACTTGTTTTCCAGCATCTGGGCCAGCACGCGGTCGCGAGCCTGTGGAGCGCGTTCCGGGTGGCGATCGGAAACGGAGTAATAATTCGGGGCGCGAATGAGGCCTGCCAGAAAAGTGCATTCTTGCAGGCTGAGCTGCCGCAAATCCTTGCCGAAATAGGCGACGCTTGCTTCCGCAAACCCACGAATTCCGAAGCTGCCTCGGTTGCCCAGATAGACTTCGTTCGCATACATCTCGAAAATTTCCTGCTTACTGAAGCGCTGTTCGAGTTCGAAGGAAAGCATCGCCTCGGCAAGCTTTCTTCGCCAGGTTCGATCCGTCGACAGGAAAAAGGTACGCGCCACCTGCATGGTGATGGTGCTGGCACCTTGTAAGTGCTGACTGTGGCGCACGTCGGCCCACGCTGCACCAAATATGCGAATAAAGTCGAATCCCGGATGTTCGAAGAAGCGCTTGTCTTCGGCGGAAAGAATCGCGTGCACCAGCGTTGGAGGCAAATCCTCATAGCGCACCGGCCGGCGTTTTTCGCGCGCGCTATCAAACAAGTTGGTAATCAACTCTGGCTCGATTTCCGCGGTGCCCATTTCCGGTCCACCTGCCAGAAGCCGGATGGAGCGGATGACCTGCCCGTTGAATTGCACGGCGAGTGCGTTGCTCTCCCCGAAGTAGGAAAGCTTTTTCGGGCGTATGTCTACGGTCGAGCCATTCACGCTGTATTGACCCAGCGCGTTTTCATCGGCGGCAGCACGATAACCGACTTTCTGAAGGTAGGTAGTCAGATCTGATTCGTCCCAGGCTTGTCCGATCGAGATGCGTTCCGGCGCCGAAAAGATTTGGGTCGTATTCTGCAGAACATGGCCGGAGAGGCGAGCATCGATGATGCGGGAGTACTTAACATAGTAAAAGGTGAATACGCTGGCAGCGACGAGAAAACACGTGGCCACAAAAATTAACAGGCCCAACCCAATGCGTGAGGTCCAGAAGCCTTTTTTCAGTCGAAAGCGCAAAGATGGACTCCCTGTTCGCTACTCGTTCTTATTGTGACCCAATGACAGGCTGGTGGGAAGTCGTAGAAAATCGATGGCCCTGGGATACCGGGCAGTTCCACGCAATACTTTATTTCATGATATCGACGCCTTCGCTGGAAGGCGCAAAATTCAGGTCCGTCTTGTAGAAGCCCAGGTCTAATGGCACCGAGTAGGACAAACTAATGTTCAATCCTCGATTGGTATTCGTAACTTTGATGTCTTCGCGCTTCGCTGGGATGTCAAGGTCCTGTACGACTTTGTAGATCGTGTCCTTGATCTGGTCCTCGGTATAACGATTCACCACCGCGAAGCGGGCCTGCTCCGACATCTTGTCTTTCAACTCGTATTCGGAGACATAGGCCGGGACGACTTTGATGGCTACATATACGCCCAGGACAAGGATCGCCGTATAGATGATCGCTTTGAGTTTACCTTCGCCCCGCTGGCGCCGGTTTCCACGAATTAGCCCTGAATTCAAAGAAAGTCTCCAATTCCGCGGCGGGTTATTCGCGCGGAAGAATAAAAATATCGATAGTCTCAAGCTAGCACTGGGGAGCACGCGTGTCGAGGAGTGCCATTGGCGCATGTTCCGGACTCGTAACGTCGTTCGGCCAGTGCCTCGGAGAGGTATCACTTAGTTTGATGCTAAATGCAGGTGGCGAGTGGTAAAGCTGATCCGAGGAACCAGCGACTCCTAGCATAGGTCGGAGGATGCCGGCCGGGATCAGTAGGCGCGGGCAAAAATCGCCCGTTCTTTGGCTGGCTTTCCGCAGTGGATGCAACTGCCGGTGCCGCTGCCGCCCCCATTGCCGAGGACGTCGGCCTGGTCCAGGGGAATACAGCGCATGGTCGCGCGGGTTTCTTCCTTAATCTTCTCTTCGCAGTCGCCACTGCCGCACCAGTGGGCAAATGCAAAGCCGGTTTCGACGACCTTCCTGAAGTCGTCGTAGGTTGTTGTTTCGTGGGTATTGGCGCGGCGGAAGGCAAGTGCCTTGTCGAATATGGACTGGTGGATTTCGGCCAGCAGCTTTTCGATCGTCGCAGGAAGATCGGCAAGCGATGCGCTGAACTTCCCTTCCCGCCCGGGCCGGTCGCGCCGCGCCAACATGGCCGCCTGCTTGGCAACGTCTTTGGGGCCTAGCTCCACGCGCACAGGCACTCCGCGCATCTCCCAGTCGTTGAACTTCCAACCCGGGCTGAAGCCTTCGCGCTCATCAAGGGTGACGCGCAGATCGGCCTTTAAGAGTTGCGCTTTCAATTCGCGAGCAACTGGGAGGATGGCGGCTTTTTCTTGCTCCGTCTTGAAGATGGGCACGATCACGACTTGTGTCGGTGCCAGACGCGGCGGCATCACGAGTCCTTGATCGTCGCCATGCACCATGATGATCGCTCCAATAAATCTGGTCGAAAGGCCCCAGGAAGTCGTCCAGCAATGTTGCAACTGCCCGTTCTGATCGAGATATTTCACCTCGAAGGCTTGCGCGAAGTTCTGTCCCAGGAAGTGAGAAGTGCCGGATTGCAAAGCTTTACCATCGCCCATCATCGCCTCAATCGAATAGGTGACATCGGCGCCGGCGAATTTCTCGGCGTCGGACTTCACGCCTGGAATCATCGGAATAGCCGCCTCATTCACCGCAAAATCCGTGTACACATCGAGCATCTGTTTCGTTTCCGCCACCGCTTCTTCGCGCGTGGCGTGCGCCGTGTGGCCTTCCTGCCAATAAAATTCCAGCGTGCGTAAGAACAGCTTGGTGCGCAATTCCCATCGAACCACGCTGTTCCATTGATTCATCAGCACCGGCAAGTCGCGGTAAGACTGAATCCACTTCGCCCACATGTGTCCGATAATCGTTTCCGACGTGGGACGCACGATTAGTGGCTCCGACAATTCTTCTCCGCCGCCAATGGTCACCACTGCCAACTCCGGTGAGAAGCCTTCCACGTGATGCTGCTCCTTTTCGATAAAGCTTTTGGGGATCAGCAGCGGAAACGCTACGTTTTGATGGCCAGTGGCCTTGAATCGCCGGTCCAGTTGGTGCTGGATGTTTTCCCAAAGCGCCCAGCCATAAGGGCGCACGATCATGCACCCGCGAACCGGCGCATAATCCGCCAGTTGCGCCTTCAAAACAAGTTGGTTATACCACTCCGAAAAATCCGCCGCCCGCGTTGGTAACTTCTCTTCAGCCATGCGTCTCCCTGTACATTTCCGCAGTCAAATGTGAGCTTTTCAGCGTAACGGACGCGCTCGTACACTGTCAACGAAGCGTGTCGCGCAACAACGATGAGACATAGTTGCGCCATTGGTCAGGAGATTCTTCTGAAATAGACTCTCTTAGGCGAGACGGCATTAGGTTTACTTACAGGATATTTCTAAAGAAATTAATGCCCCCGGAAGTTTCTAAACCTTAGAGTAAGCTGCGACTTAGGTTGATTGCCGATGATATTCGATGTCCCTCACTCTCTGGCGTCCGTCCAAGTAAAGCTATCAAGAAAAGAGAAAGTCCGTTCTTCACCGCAAGAGCGATGTTTCTGGACTCGCTGGCGTGATGGATTTCTTTCTCGCGTTTTTTATTTTGCCGGTGGCGACGCTACATTCTCCTACACCGAGCGTTGACTTGGCGCAAGTTCAACAGGCCAAGTCAGAGCCGGGTGCGTTGAGAGTAGATGCACTGATGGTGGCTTTCACTCGGGACGATAACCTCTTTATGGGCAACTATAAGGTTACTCTGGGCAGCCACATGGTTGCTGGCGAAGAACTGGTATCGCCACTAGAGATAGGAATCCACGAGGCCTCGGAGCATCGGCTGTACTTGCAAGGTGACGCTCGCGCCAGATATGGCCACGTGAAGCGTGTGCTAGACGTAATTCGCGCAGCAGGGATCGAGCTGATAGTTTTGTTGACTGAACGAGTTCGGCCTCGTTAAATCGAACTGCCTAGGAACCATTCCTCGTCGGAGCCTGCGGTGTTACTGCGGATGAGCAATTCCGGATCTTTCATGGTGACGCGGCTGTAAGGCACTACGGAATGTGTTAGCCACACGTTGCCGCCGATGATGCTGTGATGCCCGATACGTGTGTCACCGCCCAAAATCGTTGCTCCCGCATAAATCGTAACGCCCTCTTCAATGTCCGGGTGACGCTTGTTGGACATTCCGCGCACCAGTTCACCGGCCGAATCCCGTTTACTTGTCGGATTAAATCCACCGAGGGTGACTCCCTGATACAGCGTCACATTTTTTCCAATCGTTGCCGTCTCGCCGATCACGATCCCCGTGCCATGATCGATGAAAAACGATTCGCCAATCGTCGCACCCGGATGAATATCAATTCCCGTTCGGCTGTGAGCAATCTCCGTCATCATTCGCGGCAGGTAAGGAACCTTCAGCAAATACAATTCGTGCGCCAGGCGCTGCACCGTGATTGCTTCGACACCCGGATAGCTCAGCAACACTTCTTCGTAACCGCTCGCCGCCGGATCATTCTTGAGCGCCGCTTTCAGGTCGGTTGCCAGCAGATGAGCCAGGTTCGGAAGTCCCTCGCGCAACGCCTGAATCAGCTCTGTGGCAGTGTGCGTGAGGTTTGCGGGAACCGCACTGCCGCGACAATTGAAATCGAAGCGCATGGCATAGACGATCTGTTCCGCCAATTGCGAATCCAACTGCGCAAGGAACCCAAGCGCATCAGAGTTCTTCACTTCTTCCTTGGCGTAGTAGAGGGGAAATAATCCGTCGAGATAGGCCCGGCAAAACACCGCCACTTCATCTTTTGACGGCAACCGGTACCCCAGAGTAGTGGCTTCGCCCAGGCGAGTCTCCAGCGCCAGCCGAAACTCGCGCGCTAGCGACAGCAAATCGTTATTCGGTGTTGTCATAGAAGGCTTTCTGACAGGAGCAACAAATGCGGAAAGAGCGGCAGCCACTTGAACACCGCCACTCGTCCCCATTCACACTCTGCGCAGTCTACGCGCCGATCCCCTCAAATAGGATCGAGGAAATATAGCGTTCACCGGAGTCGGGAAGGACGGTGACGATTGTCTTGCCCGCAAATTCAGGCAATTTTGCCAAACGCACGGCTACCGCGGCCGCCGCGCCACAAGAAATGCCTGCAAGTATGCCTTCTTCGAGCGCCAATCGCCGCGCGAATTCCACGGATTCTTCGTTGGTCACCTGTTCCACACGATCGACCAGGTTCAAATCCAGGTTCTTCGGCACGAAACCGCCTCCGATCCCTTGAATTTTGTGCGGTCCAGGCTTGAGCGGTTCTCCTGCTCTTGTCTGGGTAATGACAGGGCTGGCGGTAGGCTCAACCGCCACGCTGATGATTTTCTTTCCTTTTGTGTTCTTAATGTAGCGGCTCACTCCAGTGAGCGTGCCACCAGTCCCGACGCCGCTAACGAAGATGTCGATCGCGCCGCCCGTGTCGTCCCAAATTTCCGGGCCCGTGGTTTTCTCATGAATGTCGGGATTCGCCGGATTGTCAAACTGCTGCGGCAGAAAATAGTGCGATTTGTCGGAATTGTAAATTTCCGTCGCCTTGCTGATGGCGCCTTTCATGCCTTCCGTACCAGGCGTCAGAACGAGCTTTGCTCCGAACGCCGCAAGTACGCGCCGCCGTTCGAGCGACATAGTCTCCGGCATGGTAAGTGTAATTTTGTATCCGCGCGCAGCCGCCACAAAGGCCAAAGCAATTCCGGTGTTCCCGCTGGTTGGCTCGACGATTTCAATCCCCGGCTTCAACACGCCGCGCTTTTCCGCGTCCCAGATCATTGCCGCCCCGATGCGACACTTCACGGAGTACGCTGGATTCCTACCCTCGATTTTCGCCAGTACCGTGGCCTTGGAGCCGTCGGTCACGCGATTCAGTTTAATCAGAGGGGTTCTTCCTATGCTCAATGAATTGTCGGCATACACATTTGCCATGGCGATCCTCTTATTCGTTGAATTTGCTGTATCGGGAACAGCACCTAAAGTATAAGCCAGTCCTGAGGGGGATGGGAAAGGTCACTGAATTTTTTCGAGACTGTCAGACCGCGCGGACAATTTGGCTGCTCTGGGCGGGAATTTAGGGCCGCCCGCTGAGAGCGAGTGCGTTCGCGGATATTCCGGAGAGATACGGAGTCAGATGGCCGGTAGTGGCGTCATAGCGAACCAGTTCGCCGCATGGCCGCCAGCCGAGCGGTCTCATTGCGGGCTCACACGTACTCCGATAGAATCGCTTGACGAGGCGCGCATGCCGGACCTTTCTGTTAAGCCACGAATTGCCTTGGGCTCTGACCACGCCGGATTCCCCATCAAAGAAACCATTCGGCAATTTCTGGAAAATGCGGGGTACCCCGTCGACGATGTGGGCACATGGTCAGAAGAATCTGTCGATTATCCGGACTATGGGAAAGCAGTCGGAGACAAAGTGGCGTCCCGGCACGATGCCTATGGCATCGCCGTCTGTGGCACAGGCATAGGAATATCTATTGCGGCAAATAAGGTACCCGGAATCCGCGCAGCCGTAGCGCATGACCTCAACACCGCGCGTCTGGCGCGCGAGCACAACGATGCGAACGTGCTGGCGCTGGGAGGCCGCGTGGTTAACGGCACGCAAGCCATCGAGATGGTCCAAACCTTTTTGAATACTGCGTTTCTCGGTGGCCGGCACGCCCGGCGCGTCGAGAAAATCAATTCGATCGAGCAGGAAAACCGAACGCACAATTGAAATCCCGATCAGCAGAATATATTCGCGAGTGGCCGTAGGCGAACCAATTTGAGGAGAATCGAATGACCACCGAAGCAAATGCCAGGATGCAGCGCCCGCTGAATTCGGTCGACCAGGAGATCGCGGAATTACTGCGCGATGAAGCGCAGCGGCAAGCCACTGGGCTCGAGCTGATTCCTTCGGAGAATCTCGTTTCTGAAGCGGTTCTCGAAGCCATGGGCTCCATCCTTACCAATAAATACGCGGAAGGCTATCCGGGCAGACGCTATTACGGCGGCTGCGAATATGCCGACAAAGTGGAGCAACTGGCCATCGACCGCGCAAAACAGCTTTTTGGCGCCGATCATGCCAACGTGCAGGCGCACTCGGGAACGTCCGCAAACGTTGCTGTGTACATGTCAGTGCTGAAACCCGGCGACACTGTGCTGGGTATGGCACTGGCGCATGGCGGTCACTTAACGCATGGGCATCCTCTGAACTTTTCCGGCCGCATGTATAAATTTGTTGAATATCACGTGCGGCAGGAAGATCAACAAATTGATTATGAAGAGATCGAAAAGCTGGCACACGAACACAGACCCAAATTGATCGTCGCGGGCGCCAGCGCCTATTCGCGCATCATTGATTTTGAACGTATCGCAAAGGTCGCGAAGGCTGTGGATGCATTGTTCTTTGTGGATATGGCGCATATCGCCGGCTTGGTTGCCGCGGGCGTGCACCCGAGCCCACTTCCGCACGCGGACATTATTTCTACGACGACACATAAGACCCTGCGTGGTCCGCGTGGCGGCATGGTGCTGTGCAAGCAATCCTTCGCGAAGGAAATTGACAAGCTGACATTTCCCGGCACGCAGGGCGGACCATTGGTCCACACTATTGCAGCGAAGGCAGTTTGCTTCAAAGAAGCCATGGAACCCACTTTCCGCGCGTATCAGCAGCAAGTCGTCGCGAACGCCAAAGCACTCGCAAATGCCATTGCCAAACAGGGTTTCCCGATCGTTGCGGGCGGCACGGACAATCACGTTTTCCTGATGGAAGTTCATTCCCGCGGCATCACCGGCAGCGATGCGGAAAAGGCCCTGGATCGCGCCGGCATCACCGTCAACAAGAATGCGATTCCATTCGATCCCCTTCCGCCAATGAAGGCTGGCGGCATTCGGCTGGGCAGTCCATCGGTCACCACGCGCGGGATAAAGGAGCCGGAGATGGAAACGATCGCGAAATGGGTCGCAGACATCCTGCTTCACGTGGGTGAATCCGAAGTAGAACAACGGGTGAGGAAAGAAGTGGCACAACTGGCGGCGCGCTTCCCGATTTACGAATCGCGCTTGCGGGGTGCCGTGGTTCATGCCCGTATGTAGAGTCGCGTAACGGCCGTTTTCGAGGCGCCTATTTCAGCGTCATAGAGGTATTGAATCCCCGCCCCCTGGCTGCCTCTATCTCCCTAGAACTTTTAGTCCTTGCACCACGACTGTCCCACGGGCCAGTAGATTCCTGAGGCGGAAATTCGTAACGTAGCAAGACCGGCGAATGCTTACTGGGGCGGCCTAGTCACTCTCAACTGGCGCCTGATGGCATCTCATGAACCTTCTTGGGCTTGAAACGAAGAACAGGCACACATCGAATAAGCGGCCAACCGGCCGCATCACGGCCAAAGACGAAGGTCTCCCGGTGTGGTCCTCGAGAATCCAGCGCAAATCAGAGGTGGCCCTATGATGGATACTGAAGCGTTTCGCGAATTTAAGACGGGACTGAATTATCTGCGGGATAATGCGGCTTCACGCGCATTGCAGCACATCCAGCGCGCCGCCGAACTGGAAAAGAACAACCCCTACTACATGTCCTATCTGGGTGTAGCCCTTGCACGTACAGAGCAAAAATGGGCGGAAGCGGAACGCATGTGCGATACGGCCGTGCGCATGAAGCGCAATCAAGCGCAACTCTATCTGAATCTGGCAGAGGTTTATATCGCGGCAGGGCGAAAGGAAGATGCGCGGGAAGCCCTATTTTCCGGAATGAAATATGCCCGGCGCGACATTCGGTTAAACATCGCGATGGCCAAGCTTACGCCTCGACGCGCACCAGTGTTTACCTTCCTCGAACGGAAACATCCGCTGAACCGGCATTTCGGCTTGCTTCGGCACAAAACGATGATGGCTTTCGGCAAGGAATAAACGAACGATTTCTCCCTACACCCCAAACGCGGCAAGGGCGGACGGCTGAAAAGCCACCCGCCCTTGCCGTTTTATAGGTCTTGCATCCAGCATCTCACCGGAAGGAAAACTTACTTGCGCTGGGAATAGCTGCCGAAGGAATAGTTATCTTGAAATCCGACTTCCATCAAAATCTTGAAGCCGACGCCGAACAACCCGTTCGGCATAGGGTCGCGGCGAACCACTTCAGCTAGAAATTCGCGCTGCATTCCACTCGGTTCTTTTGTGTAGGGCATGGTGACAAACAGCCGCATCCCTACTTGATAGTTCGCTTCGCTGGAATGAAAGAAAACTCCCGTGCGAGAAACGCTCACGGAACCGCGAATATCGTCGAAGTTCTCTTTCTCCGGGTCAGACGGACGAATACGCATCAATTGAGTGATCTTGCAGCGGCGACTCGATCGCCGTTCAGTTTGTGATTTTGTGCTTGCCATTGTCGATATCCCTGGGTACTTCAAAATTACATCCGACGGTGACGCCATAGGGGCCCTCTTCCAGTGTGAAACTCTATGATGATGGAAAGAGAATAGCGGGCCTGCGGAATAAAACCTATAGCGTGACCGTACTCACCGAGAGGTAGGGCGACCCTAGAAGATAGTAGTACGAAAGTACCAACCGGGCCACTGGTATCCCAAAACATGGAGTTGGAAACTGGCGGGAAAAGATGACTTGGTGGACCGTTCTGTGCGATTCTCTACCGTTAGTTCGCCGCCACGAAAGGAAACATGCTCAAGAAATTCAAGGATTTGACGGAACGCGAGATTTTGGCCATTGCTATCGCGAACGAGGAAGAGGACGGCCGCATCTACGGTGAGTTTGCCGATGCCCTGCGTGATTCCTATCCCGCTACCGCCAAGATGTTCGAAGAAATGCGCCAGGAAGAGGCTGGCCATCGCGACAGGCTACTGGCACTGTTCCGCCAGCGCTTTGGCGAGCAAATCCCTCCCATCCGGCGTGAAGATGTGCGCGGATTCCTGAAGCGCAGGCCCGTTTGGATGATGCGACCACTTGGGGTAAAAGTCGCCAGGCGCCAGGCGGAAATCATGGAAATGGAAGCCAGCCGTTTTTATTCCCGTGCCGCCAGCCGCGCGTCAGACGTAGCCACTCGAGAATTGCTGAATACCCTCGCCGACGAGGAGCGCAAACACACGCAGGCCGCCGGCGCGTATGAAGAAAAACACCTGACGGAACAGGCTAAGGATCTCGAAAAACACTCACGCGACCGGCTGTTCATGCTGCAATACGTGCAACCCGGATTAGCAGGATTGATGGACGGATCGGTTTCAACGTTGGCGCCCTTGTTCGCCGCAGCATTCGCCACACACAAGAGCTGGGAGGCTTTCCTGGTGGGCATGGCGGCCAGCATCGGAGCAGGCATATCGATGGGTTTCGCGGAATCGCTGTCCGATGACGGCTCACTCACAGGCCGCGGATCTCCGTGGATTCGCGGTGCGGTGACCGGACTGATGACCACTGCCGGGGGGCTCGGACATACACTACCCTTCTTGATTCCACATTTTCAAGTTGCTATGGGAGTCGCCATTCTGGTTGTCGCCATCGAGCTTGGCGCCATCAGTTATATTCGTCATCGTTACATGGACACGCCGTTCTTGCAGGCGGCATTTCAAGTAGTGGTCGGCGGCATCTTAGTATTTTTGACGGGCTGGTTGATTGGCAGTTCGTAAGGCGATGTTGCTTCGTCTTTCTATTTTCAGGTTACTGATTATTCTACGTGCGTGCATGGAGGCGCTTGCGTTCCGTGGATTGGCCGATCCTGCCACAAATAAACACGCCGACAAGATTGTCATCGAGAAGTCCAAGCGGTCGCTCACACTGCTGAGCGGCGGCGAAGTTATGAAATCGTACAAGGTGGCCTTAGGCACGCAACCGGGTGAGCGCTAAAGACCGGCAGGGCGATCACAAGACTCCCTCGATCGCAAGGTTCCGAACAGCCAGTTTCATCGCGCGCTCCACCTCTCTTAGCCAAATGCGTCGGACAGGCAAAGAGCGGCGAAGCTGGGTGTGAGTCCCGGCGGTAACGTGCAAATTTACGGATTCGGCGCGAAATTTGGCTGGAGCGGAAGCGCCCATCGCTTGCACGATTGGACGGACGGCTGTATCGCCGTGACGAACGAGGAGATCGACGAGATCTGGCTGCTTGTAGACGTGGGCACACCAGTCGAGATCAAACCTTAGCGCCGTTAGTGGACACGCGTGAGTGAACAAGGTGCTCACTCCCTAGCTCGGATGATTCGTTGAGAGCGGATGGTCCCGAGCAGCGCTTCCGTGGGAACTTCGCCGGATTGCGCGGCATCGTAGAGCTTCTAGGCGATGGGGTCGGGACCACAGCGGCTGGCAGAGGCGGCTCCGCGGCACGCACTTCTGCCGCTGTTTACGCGCAGAGCAGCCTCGCCGTATTTTTCTTTCACTACTTCTTTGATATTCGTGGATTCCATGTGCGGCTCTCAGCGCCAGAATTGAATAACGTCTTGCGGTTTCACGGCTTTATTGCGAGTGCAGCATTCGGCGTAGAGAAATTGCAATAGCTCCTGCAACGCTTCGGTATTGGCGATATAGCGCGGAAAGGTGCTTTCGCGACGCACCAGAACGAGGTCTTCATTCTTCAATTTGTCGAGATGGCGAGAAAGTGTGGAGTTCGGTATGTCCAATTCCTGCTGGATATCGCAGACGACCATGCCAGCGGGATGCAAGGTCAGCAACAACTGTGTGATACGCAACCATTGCGGAAAACATGTCAGCGAGCTTGGCAACGTCATTTGTGGGCTGCTTCGTGAGGGTATTAATCGTCATATTTCTATAATTCCTGAAATATAAATTGGACGTCATGGCTCAAAAACGACGGCGGCGATTGTGACTCTTAGTTTTACCAGCGGGGGAAGGCCTAATCGGAGTGCGCCGGGGCTTGAGTCGATGCGGGTTGCCGCGAAAACGTGCGGCGCAGGGCCGTCTGCAGGCGGTCCATATAGATATATACGACGGGCGTCGTGTACAGAGTCAGGAGTTGGCTGAGAATCAGCCCGCCCACGATGGTGATGCCCAGAGGACGGCGAATTTCGGATCCCACGCCCGTGCCCAATGCCAATGGCAGTGCACCGAAAAGTGCGGCCATAGTGGTCATGATGATCGGCCGAAACCGCAGCAGGCAGGCCTTATAAATTGCTTCGTCGGGAAGCTTGCGCTCTTCCCTTTCCGTCTGCACCGCGAAATCGATCATCAGAATTGCGTTTTTCTTCACGATGCCGATCAGCAGGATGATGCCGATCAGCGCGATGATGCTGAGATCCATTTTCATCAGCTGCAGCGCCAGAAGCGCTCCGATGCCGGCGGAAGGAATCGTCGAGAGAATCGTAATGGGATGGATGAAGCTTTCGTACAAAATGCCGAGCACAATATACACCGCTCCAAGGGCGGTCAAAATCAGTACAAGCTGATTGGAGAGCGAGTCCTGAAATGCCTGCGCTGTACCCTGAAAAGTGGCGTGGACGCCGCTGGGCACTCCGAGCTGCGCGCGAGCTTCCTCAATGTGCTGAACCGCAGGACCCAGAGACGCGCCGGGCGCAAGATTGAACGAGAGCGTGATGGAAGGAAAAATACCCTGGTGGTTAACGGAAAGCGAGGTATTCGACGGCTCGTAATGCGCGAATGAACTGAGCGGAACGAGTTTGCCGGATTTCGACGGAACGTATATGCGGTCCAGCGCCGCCGGATTCTGTTGGAACTCGGGAGCCACTTCCAGAACAACGTGGTATTGGTTCAATCCTTTATAGATATTGGAAACCTGGCGCTGGCCGAATGCGTCTCCCAGCGTGTTATCAATATCCTGAACGGAAACGCCGAGTCGCCCGGCGGTGTCTCGATCAATCGCGAGATACGATTGTAGCCCTTTATTTTGCTGGTCGGAGTTGACGTCGCGAAGCTCCGGGATTTGTTTCAGCCGGTCCATCACGATGGGCGCCCAGTGATACAGGTCATCGAGCTTGTCGGCCTGCAGCGTGTATTGATATTGAGCGCCGCCGAAACGCCCGCCGATGGTCACGTCCTGAACGGAGGACAAAAACATCGCCGCGCCCGGGATTTTAGAAGTCCTGCCGCGAAGTCGAGCAATGATCTGGTCCGAGCTAATTTTGCGCTCTTCGAGCGGCTTCAACTGCGCAAACAGCCGCGCGGTGCTGGTTCCGTTTCCTCCGCCGGTGAATGATGTAACCGTGTCGATGGCGGGATCCGCGCGGACAATCTCCGTAAACGCTCGCATCTTCTTCGCCATCTCGGAAAAAGAGGTATCCTGATCGGCCTGTAGGAAGCCGTTGATGCGGCCCGTGTCCTGTTGGGGGAAGAATCCCTTGTTGACGGTGCGGAACATTTGCACGCTAAGAAGCGCGGTGAGGATAGTAATCGCCAGAACGATGGGCTGGTGGCGCAGCACCCAACGCAGCGAGTGATCGTAGCCGCGCAGCAACCCGTTGAACGCGCCTTCCGACAGACGATAGAAAAATCCGTGCTGCGTCTTCTCGTGGTCGTGCTTCAAGAAACGGGCACAGAGCATCGGAGTAGTCGTCAGCGAAACGAACAACGAAACGATGATGGCCGTGCTCAACACCACGGCAAATTCACGGAACAGCCGGCCAACGATGCCGCCCATCATCAAAATAGGAATAAATACTGCAATCAGCGAAACGCTCATGCTGAGCACGGTGAAACCGATTTCGCTCGAGCCCTTCATCGTGGCGTGCATCGCGCTGAGGCCGTTTTCCATGTGACGCGCGATATTTTCGATGACCACGATGGCGTCATCCACGACAAAGCCTGTGGAAATCGTTAGCGCCATCAATGAAAGATTGTCCAGCGAGTAGCCGCAGAGATACATGATGCCAAAAGTGCCGACCAGGGAAAGGGGCACGGCCACGCTGGGAATGACCGTCGCGCGATAATTGCGAAGGAACGCAAACACCACCAAGATCACCAGCACGATGGAAATCATCATGGCGCGCTCAACCTCGCGAACCGAAGCACGAATGACGAGCGTGCGGTCAATGATCACATTGACCTCTAAGGCCGGAGAAATCGAAGCGCGAAGCCACGGGAGCGTGGCTTTCACACGGTCCGCCGTCTCGATCATGTTCGCGCCCGGCTGGCGGAAGATGGCGATGATTACACCTTGCTTGCCGTTGGTGATGCCGAGGTTGCGAATATCTTCGACCGAGTCCGTAACCTTGGCAATGTCGACAAGTCGCACTGCGGCACCGGGATGACCGGCGACAATCAGTGGTTCGAATTCGTAGGCCTTGAATAATTGGTCGGTATCGGAGATGGACCAAGTCCGGCCGTTATTGGAAACCGACCCTTTGGCAAGATTGGAATTCGCAGATTGTAATGCTTTTCGAACAGTTTCCAGGCTGATTCCGTAGCTGTTGAGAAGCTGCGGATTCGCTTGCACGCGCACAGCGGGCCTTGAAGAACCCCAGGTGAATACTTGGCCGACTCCCTCCACCTGTGCAATTTTTTGCGCAAGGATGGAATCGGAAGCGTCATAAATCTGGCCAATGGGTATAGTGTCTGAAGTAACGGAAAGCAGAAGGACGGGCGAATCCGCCGAATTCACTTTTCGGTAAGTAGGCTGGCTGGGAAGATCCGCCGGCAATTGGCTGCGAGCGGCATTGATCGCGGCTTCCACATCACGTGCCGCTGCATTGATGTCTCGACTTAGGTCGAACTGCAACGTGATACCCGTGCTGCCAAGCGTGGAGGAAGACGTCATTTGCGTAACGCCGGCGATGCGGCCGAACTGACGCTCCAGAGGAGTGGCTACGGCCGACGCCATGGTCTCTGGGCTGGCCCCGGGCAGGCCGGCGCCAACGCCGATCGTCGGCAAATCCACCTGCGGAAGGGGAGCTACGGGAAGAAAGCGAAACGCGATGGCACCTGCGAGTGCAATCGCGATCGTTACCAATGAAGTCGCGACCGGTCGCTTGATAAACGGCGCGGAGAAGTTGGACTGAAAATTCATGACCTAGTCCCCGGTCGCCGGCTCTTCCAAAGGATTTGTAACGCCGAGATGGAGCCGGCTGGCAAGCCAGTCAAACGCCAGGTAAACCACCGGTGTGGTATAAAGCGTGAGCAATTGGCTGAGCAACAGGCCGCCGACGATGGTGATACCGAGAGGCCGTCGAAGCTCCGAGCCGACACCCTGGCCCAGGGCTAGCGGCAAACCGCCAAGCAAAGCGGCCATGGTGGTCATCATGATGGGCCGGAATCGCAGTAGGCACGCCTCATAGATAGCATCCAGCGGAGCTTTCCCATGATTGCGCTCCGCTTCCAGTGCGAAGTCAATCATCATGATGGCGTTTTTCTTTACGATGCCGATCAAGCAGGATGATGCCGATAAGTGCGATGATGCTAAATTCCGTGCGGCAAAGTAGAAGAGCGAGTATAGCGCCAACACCGGCCGACGGAAGCGTGGAGAGAATCGTAATCGGATGAATGTAACTTTCGTACAAAATGCCGAGCACGATGTAAACGGTAACGAGTGCGGCGAGGATCAGCAGCGGCTCGTTGGAAAGCGAACGCAGGAAAGCCGCGGCGGTACCCTGAAACGTAGCTTGCATGCTCTGCGGCATTTGGATATCTTTGCGCGCCTGTTCAATTGCTGTAGTGGCTTCGCCAAGTGAGGCACCGGGCGCCAGGTTGAACGAAATGCGTGACACCGGAAATTGGCCCTGGTGATTAATCGCGAGTGCGGGATGCGCTGGGTTCGAATCGCGTGAACGCGCTTAAGCGGAACCTGCTGCCCGTTTGAAGAGCGCACATAGATATCTTTCAGAGCGTCGGGATTCTGCTGGAAGTTGGGCTGAACTTCCATGACCACATGATACTGGTTGAGCTGGGTAAAGATCGTGGAGACCTGGCGCTGGCCAAAAGCATCGTAGAGCGTGTTGTCAATGTCGGCCGGCAGAATGCCGAGTCGCGAGGCTGTGTCACGATCAATGGTCAGCGTCGCCAGCAGTCCATCGTCCAGCTGGTCCGTAGCCACATCGCGAAGCTCAGGAATGCTTTCAGCTTGGCGACAAAGCGCGGCGTCCAGTAAGCCAGTTCCTTCGGGTCGACATCCTCCAGTGAATATTGAAACTGGGTTCGAGAAACGCGGTCTTCAACCGTGAGGTCTTGGACGGGCTGCAGGAAAAGTTCAATGCCATCGAGCTTGGCGATTTCCGGCTGCAAGCCGGCGAATGACTTCCGAAGCGCTAATCTTACGTTGATCGAGCGGCTTCAGATTGATCTGTATGCGCCCGCTGTTCATCGTGGTGTTCGTTCCGTCAATGCCGATGAACGAAGAGAGGCTTTCCACCGCAGGATCGTTAAGAATGACGTCGGCAAGTTGTTGCTGTCGACAGACCATGGCAGCAAAAGAGACATTTTGCGGAGCCTGGGAAACGCCCAGGATCACGCCAGTGTCCTGTACCGGGAAAAATCCTTTCGGCACATAGGTATAAAGAAGGACGGTACCGACGAGTGTGGCGACGGTCACCACAAGGGTGGTGGTGCGGAAACGCAGGACGAATTGCAGCGTGCGGCCATAGAACGCAATCACGTCGTTAAATACTTTCTCGGACTTGCGATAGAACCAGGTTTGCTGATTTTCCGGCTGATGCCTCAGCAGCTTTGCCGACATCATCGGTGTGAGAGTGAGAGAAACCACCGCGGAGACCAGAATCGTGACGGCGAGAGTGATAGCAAACTCCCGGAAAAGGCGGCCGACAATGTCGCCCATAAAAAGTAGCGGAATCAGGACGGCGATCAACGAGACGGTTAGCGAAACGATGGTGAAGCCAATCTGCTCCGAACCTTTCAACGCCGCTTGTAACGGCGATTCTCCCTCTTCAATGTAGCGGCTGATATTTTCGATCATCACGATGGCGTCGTCGACGACGAACCCGGTGGAGATAGTGAGCGCCATGAGCGAAAGATTGTTAAGGGAGTAGCCCAGCAGGTACATCACGGCGAAAGTGCCGATAATGGAAAGCGGCACAGCAACACTAGGAATAACGGTGGCACGCGCGCTCCGCAGAAACAGGAAAATGACCATGACGACCAGCGCGATGGTCAGAATCAGGGTGAACTGCACGTCCTCGACCGAAGCGCGAATCGTTGTGGTGCGGTCCGTCAACACATTTACTTGGATGGATGCCGGGAGCGCCGCCTGCAATTGCGGGAGAAGTTTTTTTACGCGGTCGACAACGCTGATGATGTTCGCGCCGGGCTGACGTTGAATGTTGAGGATGACCGCGGGCTGCTTGTTAGCCCACGCCGCCTGTCGTACGTTTTCGGCAGCATCAATTGCGGTGGCTACATCCGAAAGCCGAACGGGCGCGCCATTGCGATACGCGATGATGATGTTGCGATATCCTTCGCTGTTTAAGAGCTGGTCATTCGCGCCGATGGTATACGCCTGATGCTGGCCATCGAAAGTTCCCTTCGCTTGATCAACGTTGGCAGCTCCAAGGGCGGTGCGTAGGTCTTCCAGGCTCAATCCATACGAAGCCAAAACCGTGGGGTTCGCCTGCACGCGCACCGCAGGACGCTGGCCGCCGCTAATGCTGACAAGCCCGACACCAGACAGCTGCGAGATTTTTTGCGCCAGAGTCGTGTCCGTGAGATCTTCCACTTTCGAAAGTGGAAGCGTTGGCGATGTGAGGGCAAGCGTGAGAATCGGCGAATCAGCCGGATTGATTTTGCTGTAGATGGGTGGATTCGGTAGATCCTTGGGCAACAGGTTGGATGCCGAGTTAATTTCGGCTTGCACTTCCTGCTCGGCGATATCAATGTTCAAATCAAGGTTGAATTGCAGTGTGACTAGAGAGCTTCCAAAGGAACTGGTGGAAGTCATCTGCAACAAGCCGGGTATCTGGCCGAAATCGCGTTCCAGCGGAGCAGTTACCGCGGACGCCATTACGTCTGGGCTGGCGCCCGGATAGAACGCTTGGACCTGAATCGTGGGGTAATCGACCTGCGGAAGCGCGGAAACGGGCAGTTGGCGGTAGGCCACGTAGCCAACGAGCAAGACGCCGACCATCAGGAGTGTGGTCGCGACGGGCCGCAGAATAAACGGCCGCGAGGGATTCATCGAGCGGGACCTCCACCACTCGGTGATGCAAGTGCTGGGTCGGCAAGCCCGTTCGCGCCGCTCTTCGAAAGCGGAGGGGATCCCGACGCGGGCCGGGCTTCTACTTTGCTGCCATCTTGCAATTTATCCTGACCGTCGGTCACCACCGACTCACCGGCATTCAGTCCGGCGGAAATGCCCGTGACATTGCCATTGGTCTCCGCAACCGTGACGGTGCGAATCTTAACGGTACCGTCCGGGGATACGGAAAAAACGTAGACGCCTTGCGAGCCGCGCAGTATAGCCGTAGTCGGCACAATTACGACATTCGTCAGCGTATTGACCAGCAGATGGACGTTTACAAACTGGTTTGGAAACAGGACATTGGTTTCGTTGTTGAAGACGGCCTTCAATTTGTAAGTGCCGGTAGTCACGTCAATCTGATTGTCGATGGTGAGCAGCTTCCCGCTGGCGATTTTGTCGGTATTGTCTCGATCAAATGCTTCCACGGTGAGTTGCTGACCGGCTCGCAGTTTGGTGTACACCACAGGTAGCTGATCCTGCGGCAAGCTGAACAGCACGGCAATGGGCTGCAACTGCGTAATGACCAGAAGACCGTTCGTGTCTGAGGCGTGCACCATGTTACCCGCGTCCACAAGGCGTAAACCCACGCGGCCGCTGATCGGCGCAGTGATACGACAATAGCTCAGGTTCAGTTTTGAGTTATCAATGGTGGCTTTGTCGGTTTGAATGGCGCCATCAAACTGGCCGACAGACGCCTGCTGCGTATCGAGTTGTTGTTTGGGAATGACGCCTTCGTTGTACAAGAGTTTGAAGCGTGCAAGGTTGACAAGTGCGTCCTGCTGTTGCGCCAGGTCTTTCGCAAGCTGGCCCTGTGCTTGTTCGAGCTGAACCTGGTAAGGGCGCGGATCGATTTCGGCGAGAACATCACCCGCCTTAACCATTTGACCTTCCTGGAAATGCACGCTGAGCAACTGGCCATCGATACGAGAGCGCACCGTAACAGTGTTGAAGGCATTCACGCTGCCCAGACCATTGTAGAAAACGGGAAGATCTCCCTTAGTCGCTGTGGCCACAACCACGGGAACGGTCGCTGGACCACGGGTGGCGGCGCCTTTTGCTCCGGGTGCAGTCGTTCCCGATCCCGAAGCAGCCGCGGTATTCGCGGTGGAAGAACGGCTGCGGTAAAACCACACACCACCGACAATCAGGACGATGGCGACAATCCAGAGCCACGCGCGGCTTTTGGAACCGGAGGGCGCAGAGACAGAGGACGCGGACCTGGAGCGCGTCTCTTGCGCATCAACCGTGTCGTAAGGTGCCATTCCAAGAAACTCCGATCAGCAGATTCTGCGGTGCGTGCGGCCTGGAGGTATCCTGTGCCAGGAAACGCGGTGAGCGGGTCACACCTAGTCTACCGCTTAATGCAGCGGAGACTTATAGTGACTAGGACGCACGGC
Organism: Candidatus Acidiferrales bacterium; assembly: GCA_963741365.1. Lineage (GTDB taxonomy): Bacteria > Acidobacteriota > Terriglobia > Acidiferrales > UBA7541 > Acidiferrum. The sequence goes on from CAVUHY010000022.1 coordinate 103,945, forward strand.
CGAGAGGAATGGTTACGACTGAAACCGGCACTGCCTGCGCGCAATGAGAGGGAAAACACGATGCAGAGTACTCAGAGCCGTCGTACACTGACTGGCGTAGAGGCGATTGCTTTGCGTCCGCAAGAATGCAACTGGATGATTTAGGAGAACAAAGCGATGGTTAAGGGCATCGTGTTGGGGATTTTGATGGGATTTGTGCTGATATTTCTGGGCGCCTACTACTATTTTTCGACAGGGAGGGCTCCCGTCGCAGTCACGGCGCCAGAGATGCCGTTTGAACGACAATTCGCTAGAATGGCCCTCCATTCATATATGGATAAGCAACCCCGTCTAAACCCAGCCGTGCCCGCAGACGAAAAGAATTTTCTCGAGGGCGCGAAGATTTATAAGGCCAATTGCGCGGTTTGTCACGGATTGCCTGGCGAGCCCAGGACCATGATTGCCGACGGAATGTTCCCCAAGCCGCCTCAACTTTTCAAAGGCGTGGGAGTTACGGATGACGAGGCCTGGGAGACCTATTGGAAAGTGGCCAACGGAATTCGCATGACAGGCATGCCGGGATTCAAGGACCGTCTCGGCGAAACGAATATGTGGCAAGTAAGCGTACTGCTAAAGGAGGCGGATAAGCTCCCAGCCTCAGTGAAGACTGAGCTTTCAAGTTCTATGGTCGTACCACCAGGTTTGGTTCCGCCCGGTGCTGCTTCGAAACTGGATACACCGGAACGCGACCACATCCACTAAATACTCTAGAAGGCAGTTTCCGTTTTTTGGCCAAAATCAAGAAACTCTGGTAAGCGAATCCGCACGGCGCAATTGCGGAAACAGCCACGCCCAGAGAATCGTGACCATAATCGTGCCAGCGCCGCCCAGTACCACTGCAGGAACTGCACCGAGGTATTGAGCTGCTAAGCCCGACTCGAATTCACCGAGTTCGTTGGAAGCGCCGATAAAGACCATGTCAACGGCGTTGACGCGGCCGCGCATTTCGTCCGGCGTCTCGATCTGAATCAATACGCCGCGCACGACCACGCTGACCATGTCCGCAGCACCCACTAACAATAAAGAAAGCAAAGAGAGCGGAAGACTTCGCGAGAATCCGAATACCACGGTGAAAACGCCGAAACCGCCAACGCACCACAACATGGTCGCCCCCGCGCGTTTCCGGATTGGCTTGCAGGCTAACAACAGTGCCATGGTTGCCGCACCAACCCCGGGGGCGCTGCGCAGCAAGCCAAGTCCCCAAGGGCCGGTAACTAATATTTCCTTGGCGTAAACCGGGAGCAGCGCAACGGCGCCGCCCAACAGAACAGCGAACAGGTCGAGTGAGATGGAACCAAAAATGACCTTATGTTTCCAAATATAGTGAAAGCCGACGAAAATTGTTTTTAGATTGAAAGGCTCGTGACGACGCGGCTTGGATTCAGTTTTAATGCGCATCGTTACAAAGAACGCAATCGTCGCTATCGAAAGCGCGGTTCCGTAGACTGTCACGGGCCCACGGAAGGAAGCATAAAGCAATCCACCCGTAACGGGGCCCAATATCGTGGCAAACTGAAACATGCTGGAGTTCCAGGCGACTGCGTTCTGGAAATGCTCCTCTGGAACCAGTTCGGGCAGCAACGCCCTGCTGGAGGGCATACTGAAACTGCGGATAACGCCGAGCAGAAAAAGTATCGCGAATATCGGCCTTACGGAACCGTAACGATCCAGAGCCTCCCGATTCAAGGCCACGAAGAGCAACAGAGCGGAAGTTATGGCGAACCCCACGTAGCAAATAGTCAGAAGTTTGCGGCGATCAAAACGGTCCGCGGCATGACCAGCCACTAGAAAAAGAAGAATCCCGGGAAGAAATTGCGCGAGACCGGTGAGGCCCAAATCCAGCGGACGATGCGTAATCTCGTAAACTTGCCAGCCGACCGCGACGGATTGCATTTCAGTGCAAAAAACAATACAGAATCGCGATATTTGATAAAGGCGAAAACCGGAAAAACGAAAAGCAGCGGTGCCAGTGTTGAGCGGTTGATCCGGAGTGGGCATCTTCTTCTAGTCTGCCACAGGTGATGACGTCCCAAAGTGGTAGGCTGTCCCCTGCACGGCATAATCTGAAAAACCGTTCACCCACCGGCGGATCAAAAGGCATACTCTGTCATGGCCATGTACTCGAAATTTGCGGTTAGGATGAACATTCTTATCGGCGCGGCTTTATTTGGAATGATTTCTTGCAGCCGGGAGCGGCCAGTGGAACAGACCATTAAGGCGCTGAACCACCAAGCCCTGGAACTGAACGTGGGCGATTCCTATCGATTTGTCGCGTTTGGCGATGCACGATTTCACGACCCCGCCGACACGCAAGCCGCGAATCCGACGGTACGACATTTGTTAGTGGATGCAATTGACAAGGAGAAACCCGCATTCGTATCGATTGGAGGCGACATCGTCTATTCCGGAGAAAATGCGAAAGACTGGGAAATCTGGGACTCGGAAACATGGGCCTGGAAGCAGAATAAGATCCCTGTTTATCCTGCGCTCGGAAATCATGATTTACATGGTAACGAAACAATAGCGCTGAACAATTACTTTGCGCGATTCCCAGATTTGAGCCGCAGCCGCTTCTATTCTGTAAAGCTCGGCAATAGTTTGCTGCTGGTGCTCGATAGCTCTCTTAACGAAATCGGCGGTGAGCAGGGCGATTGGTTGCGGGGCAAGTTGGACAAAATGTCGTCAACGACAGAATTCTTGTTCCTGGTATTTCATCACCCTCCGTACACGAGTTCATCGGACGAGAAACAGTTGAGAGGCGGCCACACCGCGCGGGGAACGGAAAAAGCGCTTGCGCAGCTACTGGAGGAACGGCAGGAAAAAATGCGGACGCGAATCATCGTCTTCACTGGACATGTTCACAACTACGAACGCCATGAACACAACGGCGTCACTTATTTTGTCACCGGAGGCGGCGGCGCCCATGCCTACCCCATTCCGCGCGCCAAGGAGGATCCTTACCAGAACGAAGGCATCAACTACCATTACTTGCTCGTCGAGATCCATGGAGGACAAGCTCGGATCACCATGAACAAGTTGGACCTACAAAATGGGAATGCCGTGTGGACCAAGCCGGACCAAGTGACAATCACGTGCCAAACCGGCGTCTCGACCGCCCTCCACTAACGGTGGGACTTGAATATAGGCTGACCACCGAGCAATGTTCGATTGGAATTCCCCCGATGAATCCGATTGACCTCAGTTGCTCCGGGCCCGGGTTCAAGCTGTTCGAGAGCCAGTGAACAGATGCACGAGCACCGAAATGACCGCGAAAACCAGCAGGAGATGAATTAACATGCTGGCTCCATGGAAAACAACAAAACCACCGATCCACAAAACAAATAGCAAAAGCGCAAGGCCCAGAAATGGTCCAAACCTCATAATTCCTCCTTTTCGCAACAGGCTGCTATGCGGCATCGGACTCGACGAAAACGAATTTGCCCTCGTGCAGTATTTCCCTCGTGCAGTATTTATTGTGAACCTATCTCTAAGTTAGAACTGATAGCCGTTCTGAGCCATACTCACTTTGAAGTAGGAAACTCTATTCCATCGTGTAGCAAAAAACTTTGCAGCGCCATTTATAGCGAAAGTGGGTATTAGTTTGCGTAGCTCATCTTCCTGCGCGTTCTCGTACAGCGTTCAGCCGATTGTCTTTGCCTTCGTAGCAGTTAGCATGGCATGGAAAAGCTTCGTCAGTCCCGCCTCTACTCTCTGCGCTCACCTCCGCGGGCGACCAATTGAGGATTCGAGTGAGGCTCGCTTGGCGCAAATCTTAATCGTCGACGACAGCGTTCTACTGCGAGGTTCGATTCGCACTTGCATCGAGCAGAATACGAGCTGGAAAATTTGCGGCGAGGCTGAAAATGGCCGGGTCGCCATTGAAAAAGTCATCGACCTGAGCCCAGATCGTTCTCGATCTCGCCATGCCCGTCATGAACGGACTCGACGCCGCTCGCGAAATTATCATGATTGCGCCGGAGCTAACGATCGTCCTGTTCACACTGTACACTTCCGAGGAATTGGAGACGGAAGCCCGCGCCGTAGGTATCAAGGACGTTATATCCAAGTCCGAAGGCGGGATAGAACAATTGCTGACCTGCATTCGATCCCTGCTGGATAATGCAGGTATTCACTAGGATGCAACTTGCCGTTTGCAATCTGCCTCAGATCGCTAACTTGGCGACTACTATTTCGATGGCGTGGTGGAATGGTCGTCTCGCCGTGAACTTCACCGGGTTACTCATGCAGGTTCCGGTTGGGAGGCAGTTCGTCGATCTTCGCTCGCCGAGCGGAATTATTCCGAGTTTGACGACTCGGTGCATCCCGATTCTCGCGCCGCGGTGTCTAAGATTTTCTTATCTTCATGATTGTCACCACTGCCTTCCCTCTGTGATGGCCGTGTACACCTAATACTCTCTTCTACCGCTATCTCGGTCTCCACACGAGCCGAGCCTGTCATAAATAGAATCATCTTTCTTCGTGGGCCCTTTCGTTGAAATGGCCAAGAACGCTCCGAAGGAAATTCGTCCATCAATCACCATTGTGTAGTCAGGAGTCGGCAGGACTTCAATCGGGTATTAAGTGTAAGTAAATTCATTTGAGCGGCTTTATACCGCGAACGGCTACAGGGGACACCTGATTGTTGGAGGAACGCACGCGCCCTAAATTGAATTCCAGGGGACCGGGAATCGGACCCGGCCCAATCAAGAGCAGGGCAGCACACCCGATGAGCCATTACATTGAGCCGTTGTGCCCACGGAACAATCGCAAAATGAAGTACGAAGAAACGGGAGTGCGCTGGGGGCAACCGTTCGATGATTCCAACTGTTCGCTAAACTCGTATCGTTGCGGATTTTTCGGTTGCACGGTTCGGTACACGCCTGAGCACGGATATTTCACTGTGATTAAGGGCCCATCGTGCATCGTTCGTGCTCGAACCGGGCCGTGAACAGTTTGCAGTACCGATTCATAGCACCTGGTTGTATCGACGGGCAAACTCTACAGGTAAAGGCTTCGAATGGTGCTGCGGGTGCGACCGCTATGAATAGTGCCATGTAGATATTCCTGGCCGCTGATTTCGAGCGTAGACGGCGATCCAGAACAACACGTTTGGCCAGGAGTGAAATGCTTTCGACAGTGCTAAGCCGGGCTTGTGTACTGCTTGCGAATCGCGTCGAGGATGAGCGCGCGGCTCTCCGCGGCGGTCATCGCGCTCGTGCTTTCCACTGCGAAAACCTCATCAGCGATCATTTCGTCCTTGATGGCGCTCCGCAACCATTTGGAATAATCATTTTGCCGAAGATGATAGAGCCATGTTTCATCGTCGATTCCCTCGGCGATCTGCGTAAAGAGAGTTAGATTCTGTACTCGTATGTTCATCTTTCTGTCTGGGCCTCGGAAATAAAAGCTTTTGTCCTCTCCTAGCTCACCGGTCGCATACTTGCGCTTATGCCGGCGCACTTCTTTTTTCGCTGGCTCTAGCTTCACTCTGACGGCCCCGGATTCTTCCGCTTTCCAGACGAGCATTTCTCCAGACCCAGCCTCCAGATGCGCAAACTCGGAAGAATTGATTTCCCTCCCAGCATCTGGATTAACTTCGCGGATAATTTGAGTAGGATCAGGGCCGATGGCGAAAACTAGATTTGCCTCATTCCGGATTACGGGCGCCAACCGTTCTGGATGTACCGTGACAAATACAACGTTTCCCAAGTCCTTCGGCACGCTAAGACCCATGGAATCCCATTCAGTTGGTAAAAGATGGTGGGCTTCGTCAACGACGAGCCAATGAGGTCGGCCCGTATGGGCTCGCAGTTCCTGCAGTCGGGGAAGCAGGCTGACAAAATAAGCGGGCCGGTCTGCGAGCGGAACTCCTAGCAGGTTGGCGCTGATCGATTCCCTTCCCGACTTGAGTAGTTCCAGGATTTCGGAAACTGCAGGGACGCGGTCGGAGCCGCCAAGTGTCACGCACGGATCAAAGTCATCGTAGTCACCTTCAGGATCGAGAACGCAAACCTGATACTGGCTTTCGATGAGCCGCTCCAAGACCGCGGTCATGATCGTTGATTTGCCTCCTCCCGATTGACCCGCAACGATGATGCGTGAATCGTGTGGATCGAAACGAAATTCGCTTCCATCTTGGGTGCGACCCAGAAGTATGTCGTGTCTGCGGAGTTGAGAAGTCACGCCGGCCAAATCGTCGGTCAATAACTTTTCAACGATTTCTTCAACGCCAGCCCCATGGGAAGCAGCGGTCACCACATCGGCGCGCTCTTTGAGCGGCTCAAGCGCGTTAGCCACAGCAACGCTACATTCGCAGCAGCTCAGAAATGCATGATCGTTTTCTGCGTCGCCAACCCCCAACGCATTGTGTGAGGAGAGGCCAAGTTCATCGAGTGCTACCACCAGCCCAGTGCCTTTGTTGATCCCGGAGGGCAGAATCATCACCGCATCTTTATTGAAAGTTACTTGGAGCTCGAGACCCTGCGTACGAATAACGTCTAAAACTTCGGCTTCGTTTGGCTGCCAGGTGGCAACAATACACTGACCCACATCGAGGGGTTGCACACCGCGACGCCGCAACTCCTCGATGAAAGCCGGCACGGGGGGATTGGTGAGGACACGGCCCTCTTGGGTGGCAGGATTATAAAGAACAGCGCCATTCTCAGCGACGATTAAATCAAACAACGCTATTCCTGAAAAGACACTCGCCAGCGAATCAGCCGTTCGCCCCGTGGCCAGAACAATCTTTCTTCCCGACGCTTTCACCCGCTTCAGCGCTTCGACGGTTGACGGGCGAACCCGACCGTCGTGGGCCAACGTGCCATCGTAATCTGAAGCCAGGCAGTAGTAGCGCAATCGTTAGGTCCGCCTTTCCGGAGAACGCGATGGGCCAATGTCGCGGAGCGGTTATTCGATGAATGCTATTTCAGCTCCAGGATCGAGCGAATTTCGCCGCATGACGACAGCGACTCCGAATCGAGCTGGAACTTTGCGACTGTGAGAGTTTGACAGCCTTAACCGAGTGAGCAATCCGGTGGTCGCTGTATCCGAATTGGATGCGACCACCGGATTATGTCGCTCCTCTCTATTCAGCAGCAGCATTAGCGAATCAGAATAACCTCCCGAGCGTTGTCCTAGGGCTTGTTGGGAGGATTCGGATTGGGGTGCTGCTGTTGTTGCGCTTGCTGATGGGGCGGCGGCGCCTGTTGGTGTGGTGGCTGCTGCCGTGTCTGCATCTGCTGCTGTTGCTGGGTGTGCTTTTGCTCCAGCTTTTGGGTCTGTTGTTGATGTTGCTGCTCTAGCTGCTGTTGCGATTGTTCGCGCTTCGCGGCATCTTGCTGCTGTTGCACCATCTTCTGATGCTGTTGATCTTGTTTCTGTTGGAGCTTCTGATGGTCCTTTTCCTGTTGCGTGTACATTTTGTCCTGTTGCTGTTGGTACTTCTTGTCAGTTTTCGGGTTTCCCGTGTTGGGAGGTGTTGGACGAGTGGTAGGAGGCAGATCCTTGGGGTGCACCGGATTGCCAGCAGCGGAAGGGCGATTGCCCTGCTCAATAGCGGGGCGATCAGCCGAATTGGCAGGTGGACGATTGCCTGAATTGTTCCCCAGAACTCTCGTTTGCGGCCGGCCGGTTGCCCGGGTTAGCCGAGCGAGGCGGCGGATTATAGTTTCCACCACTTTTCGCCGCTACTACTCCGGTGCCTGTAAAAACGGCAGGCTTGGGAGTTGCCGCGACAGCTGGCTTCCCATGATTCACGGACGCACGTAGTTCCTGACTGCTCCGCGCAGCCTGAAGGTGTTGAGTTTGAGCGGCGACTGGAGGAATGTGTCGCTCTCGTGAGGCAGTTTCTTCCTGCGCGGTTGGCCGGTCATTGATGCCACCGTTGCCGCCATTGTAACTGATGCGTTCGGTGCGATTGTTGATTACCGTGGTGTTGTAGATGTTGCGAATTTCGGTGACGTTGACGTTGTTAACAGATCGATTGTAAAAGAAGCGGCCATCGTCCCAGCGTCCGCCTTCGTACCCATGCCCAAAATAACCGTAACCATAATTTATGCCGCCGTAAAATCCAACAACCGGGCCCCAGTAACCTGCGTGAAAGTAATAGCCACGGCCGCCCCATCCCCAGTAACCGGGAGTCCAAAAGTAGCCAACTTCGGGAGCCAACACCCACGTTCCTGGAACCCAATAGTAGTCGTCGCCGTCTTCGTCCCAGGCCCAATAACCGGGAGTCCAGATATAGCCGTCGCCCGGACAGAGGGGTTGCTCATATACAGGCAGTTCAGGGGGAGCAAACGAAACTGAGACACCCACCGCGAACTGCGCCAAACATACTCCCGAAAATGCCAACATCGCTAGCGTGAGAATCAGCAGACGAACTGAAGTGACGATACGCATGGTCCTTCTTTCTGCCCGGAACTTTCACACCACCGGGCCTAACTGTACTGCTGGGCTCTCTGGGTCGAGCAGGTCCATGAGGGACAGCACTCGACCCTTCTCAACTCTGGGCAAATGCTAGCTAGCCCTCTGGTAACAGTTCTGCCCATCGGTACGGGAATGTATACAGGGAAATTGAAGACCATAGGCGCGAATCCAGAATTCCGGACATTCTCGTAAGGAGTTCGCTGTATAGATTCGCGAAGTCACTAAAAATGTATATTTGAGCTACCGCAGTTTTATTTTGGCACCGTCACCGCTTCTGCTTTCCCTTGGCGCTTTTCACGGGAATGTTTACCTCCACAGCCGTTCCCGGGTCGGTATTTCGGTAGACGAGTTGCCCGCCAAGTTCTTCCACACGTTGCTTGATGCCGATGATTCCGATCCCATAGCTGCCAGTGCGCAATTCCTCTAGATGTTTGTCGATTCCTTTGCCGTTGTCAGAGATGCACACGAATACGAATCCATTTTGCGCATTCAATTGAACCTTCGCCGAGCGCGCTTCCGCATGCCTGAAAACATTGCTAAGCGATTCCTGAACAATTCTAAATATTGCGGTCTCCATTTCAGGCCCGAGACGAGGAGAAATCAACCGGAACATCCAGGGTCATCTCGATGCATCCGCGCTTTGCAAAACCTTCCACATGCCGGCGCAACGCAGAAAGCAAGCCCATTTCATCGAGGAGCGGCGGATGCAAGATATGCGACATGGTTCGAACCTGCTGTATGGCGTGGTCCATCATGGCGTTGGCCTCCTTGATGGCTTGCTCTTTAGCTACCGTGGACTGCTGAGGCTGAATAAGCGCGCCCAGCATCATCTTCGCCGCGGTCAGATCTTGTCCCAGACTGTCATGAAGCTCTCGAGCGACCCTTCTACGCTCTTCGTCTTGCGCGGTCATCAAGCTATGCGAAAGCCTTCGAAGTTCGTGGTTTAGGCTTTGCAGTTGTTGCGCTCTCCGATGGAGCTCAGCGAACACGCTAACCTTTGCGCGTAACAACTCCGGAATGACAGGCACGGAAATATAATCGACAGCCCCGCGCTCATATCCTTTCAGACGATCAATATCCATCAGGTGAACCGCGGAAATAAAGATGATCGGCGGTACGAATCGTTGTAGAGCATAATCAACTCTGGGCCCCACCACACAATCAAATCAAAACGAGACGCAATACAGATTCCCGCACTAACTTTCAGGCTTTCTGGCCAGTTTTCCAAGGCACCAACTGGAGTGTTCCGCCAATTGGTTGAGCGCATCAGGGCGCCCATTTCGCCGCCTCCTGCGAGCCACGGCGGTTCGTCTTCCGGGCCCTGCGATGTCGCGGTTTCATTTCCCGCGCTTTCCTGAATGGAAATGCCAGAATTGGTAAGTTTATCAATCGTCATAAGCAGGTCGCGCGACAGATCGGATTTCGCCACATACGCGGCAGCACCCGCAGCCATGGCTTGTCTACGTGTGAGCTCTGGCTCGTTCTGACTGATGATGACTACCTTGATGTTCGGAACTTCTCGTTGGATCAGCTTTGTGGCGTCCGCCCCACTCATTTCCGGCATAGACACGTCCATCAGGACAATGTCGGGACGCAGGGCTCTGGCTTTCTCGACCGCAGCACGGCCATCGGCCGCTTCCCCACATATTTCCCATTTGGGACGCGAAGATAAAAGGGATCGAAGTCCGCGCCGGACGAATTCATGATCGTCGACTATAAGGATGCGTAGTGAGTGCATGGCCTCAGTGTTCAAGACGCGCACAGTTCAAACATGGAGCCCGGGGAAACGTCGCATAGACGAAACCGATCTAACAAATCGGTAAAAAGTGAACCATGGGAAGGCTGGGGTCGTCCATACAGGCTTGCCCGTAGCGAAAAGAAAAGTTCACGGCAAGTTTTGAGGCTTGAGATTCCTCAAACAGGGCATTTTTCATTCGGTCTTGAGGTTCACAAACCGTATCGCGCTCGGGAAGCACAGCGGATTCTTCATGGCCCAGCCGAAAACGCACTGAAGGGTTATGCCCGTCTAGACGGTACCTTCGCGCCTTTCTTGCGTGCCTCGGAAAGGCCGATGGCAATTGCTTGTTTTCTGCTGGTGACACGGCCTCCCTTACCTCCCTTTCCCGAGTGCAAAGTGCCACGTTTTTTCCGGCGCATGGCGCTTTTCACTGATTTCGCTGCCGCCTTTCCGTATCGAGCCATCGCTTCCTCCTTGAATAGTTCGCATTTATGCGTCCAATCGCATCCGGATATTTATCTCCTCCTCTGGACGCGACGATTGGCTACAACCTCTAGTTCCGTTCCTAAATCCTCGAATAATGCGTTTCACATTCCGTTTTGTGTCGCACATCAGACGGTCTTCACAACCTCTAAGTCTCCGTCGCGACGAAGAACCTCCACGGCCACACTTCTGGACGACGCCGGATCAACAGAGCGCCAAAGAAGCAGGACGTAGAATTTTTCCTGCAAACGAATGGCGTCGCCCAAAAAGAGCTCCTCTCACTTCATTGTCAGCGGCGGGGAGCTTTCATATTCCAGAACTTCGGCATCATCCAGTTCGCCGACCATCTTCTCGTAAAGAGAAACGTAGTCAGCCGTCATTCGTTGCACCGTAAATCTACGATCGAAGATGCCGCGAACGTCACGCCGATCGATCTCAGCTATTCGGGAAACGAATTCAACGGCCGAGTCCACATTATTCACGATAAACCCTGTGACCCCGTCCGTCATTATCTCCGGAACCGAGCCGCATCGGAACGCAATGGTTGGGGTTCCACACGCCATCGCCTCAATCATCGTCAATCCAAACGGTTCCGGCCAGTCGATCGGGAAGACATATGCATAAGCGTTGCCAAGAAAATCACATTTTTCCTTATCGCCGATTTCTCCAACGAATTCGATGCCAGGATTCTTCAATAGTGGTTTAATTTTTGACTCAAAATATTCCCGATCTACACGGTCTATTTTGGCTGCAATTTTCAAAGGCATACCAGACCGGACGGCTATTTCTATGGCGCGATCGGGCCGTTTTTCCGGTGAAATTCGTCCTAAAAATGCCAGATAGTTTCCTCGCGAAAATTGTGGTTTATAGAGTTGCGGCGGCAGCCCGTGGTACACGTTGTCAATCCAGTTGGCACCGAGTAACGGTCGCCTCTGCGCCAGCGATATTGAAACAACGGGCGCTTCCGGAAACGAGTCATACAGCGGCTGCAGATCCGGAATGTCCAGCCTTCCGTGCAAAGTGGTTACGCTTGGGAGCTGTAAATTCTTGCTCAACGGGAAGTGGCAGTAATCGGTGTGGAAGTGAAGGACGTCAAAGTCGCTGGCCAATTGCGCAACCTGATACAACGAAATGATGTGATATGGCAAGGGATCTACGCACCGCGGATTCAAACGAAGCGACGAAGTACATGGCGAAACCAGGCGAGCGGACGTGATGGAATCTCCGCTCGCGAAAAGCGTGACCTCGTGTCCGAGCCTCACTAATTGTTCGGTAAGGTGCGAAACGACGCGCTCCGTGCCTCCATAGAGTTTCGGCGGAACGCTTTCGTATAACGGCGCTATCTGGGCAATACGCACGGCAACCCCCATCTTTTGCTTTGACATTGAAGAGAATTTCTCGCAGGCAGATCTGAAATCGACGCCATTCGCGAAAAAGTTTTAGGCCTTTTTGCCACGTGGCTTTTCGCCCAATTCGGTCCACACTCTGATGTGGCTTTTCCGCCGAGTGCGGCCCAACTTTTTCCTTCACTCACCGTTTGTGCTTGAAATATTCCACTGCCCGCAATCGCTTCTCCGCTTCTCTCTTCGTCTTGTACGGGCCGCCAAGGTTTTTGCCCTTCTCGGAAACCACTTTATATCCGTCTTCAACTTTCTTGATCATTGGGTCCTCCGACAAAAAGTTAACTTCATCAGAGTGCGCTCACCGCTCGGTGTTTTCTATTAGGGAAATCGCGGAGGGGAACGACCTGAATCCTGTATATGTAAACAGTCAGTTGGCAAATATTCTGGCCACAAGCGGGATTGGTTCAATTTCTCACATATTTCATGGCGGAGATGCACAGGGTAGTGGCTGCGAAGTCCGCTCTATGTCAGAAGTTTCAACTCTTCTCGCAGTCTCCGGCGAGCTCGGTGCACCCGCGATTTTGCCGCTTTAAGAGTGATTCCCAACGCCGTCGCCATTTCCTGGTGAGTCCAACCCTCTCCCTCATGGAGAAAAAACGCGCCGCGAAGCACCGGGCTCAATCGCAGCATGGCTTTCCTGGCGAGATCACGATTCACGTACTGCCGCTCGCCGTTTTCAGTGCTAGCAGAAATATTGTTCAACCGCAGAGTTCCATCATCGTCAGGTCTGCTCTCGAAAACGCATTCACGCTTTCGAGATCGATTGCGCCGCAGTGTCATCATTGCTTCATTCACCGTGACCCGGAACAGCCAGGTCGAAAATCGCGATTGTCCTTCGAATCCGCCCAGCCGCTGATAGACTTTCGTCAGCACATTTTGCAACGTATCTTCCGCATCTTCATGGTTTTTCAGCACTCGGCGAGAGATCTTATAAATCATCGAATAGTTCTGGCGCACCAGGACGGAGAAGGCGTCTTCGTTGCCTTCTTGCGCGAGCGCCAGCAATTCGTTTTCTGGAAGGATCGAGTTATAGTTAGCCGTTAGGACGCCCATGTTTCTCTCTTCAGTCCGTTCAAGAAGCGAATCTCACGTTGAACGCACGCAAAACGGTATCCTCAAGGAAAGGCGGGTCCGCCAATTCAAAATTCGTCCATTTCAAATTCGATTATTTCTGAGCTCGATGACTTTTTGTATCCGGCAGATTGTCTATTCCTGGCGCAAGCATGCTGTAGGTCACAGTAGGCCGGCAGACCATCATTGCCGAGCCTGAGTCAGGAGGACACGCCCTATTTGCGTTCTCGACTAGCGGAAAATAGATAAAAGCGCCGATCGCAATGGCCGCACCAGTGTGGAAATAATCGGAACACGTGGACCACGTGCGGCTCTATGATCCTCCTCGGCGCTCTGCGGTAAATTTCGCGGCTGCCACAGTGCGGGCAGACCCGGCTCCTTGAGTTGTTCAATTTGAGTGTTGGCTGCGCCGAGGATGGGAGGAGTACAGTTGCCATTTCCACTTACTCCTTGAAGTATTCCTTACAAACATTCCTTCGAAAATCTGTCGAACTTGATAAACTTGGACGCACTCGCACTTCACGCATCGCTCGGAAAAGCGCAAGATCGATATCGGGAGGCTGCCGGGGGCGTCGGAATACCTCGGCGGCGCCGAGTTTCAGAGCTTCAAGGCATTCGGTCGATTCGCTCGTGCCCAGCACAATGTTAAATCGGTTTAATCGCCGCTTGATCATCACGCTAGCGAGAAGTTCGCGATACGATCCATCGGGAACGCGATCCTCGCATACCACCACGGCTTGCGGGTGCTAAGTCAGAAATTCCATCGCCTGGTCGATTCTCGATGCGCAAAACGTGTTTACACGTATTAGGCGACTTAAACAGTTATGTGGAATATAGTTCGTCCGTTCCGCAACCTGGCCACATCTCGACTGCGACCCCGCTGCCTTCCATGCCTCTTCCCCGATTCTCTTCGTAGCGACCAAACGCCCAGCCAGTCCTTTCAGTCCTTCGGCGCTGGTTTCAAAGAGCGCTTGGGGCTTCGGATCGGAAACTTTTCCGACATCCTCGTGGGAATGTACAGCAACAATATTTAAAAGCGCTTTAGTCTTATTGCGTGATAATGCGGACTCGCTGAATTTTCATTTAAACCTACTTCCATCTTCCTACGAAACTTATCGGGTTCATCACCCCGCCCGGCAGCAGCAGCGCGTCGACGTGTTTCGCCTTCACTTCAGTCAACCGTTGGTCCACTTCTACGGCCTGTCCCCAATCAGTTCCGCTGGTCTAGGCGTCCGACTCGACCAAAGCCATACGGGGGCACAGCAGTTCATCTTGCTCAAATCCGTCCGTGACGAGAATCGCTACCTTCAGCCCTGCTAAGATTCGTCATTTGCTCACGCCACTAAATCTGCCAGGATAAAAGAAAAAAATGCCGAATTTCACAGCCAGACTGGGCAATGCGATTGTCGATGCGATCCTATTTACGTCTATTAACTAGGGGAGGAGCCCCATACAGGCGTAAGCAGGATGCCGGCTTTTTCTTGCTTCGCTTTTATGCCTCCGCCAGCACAATCCACGCACAGCCGTGTCCAAGGAATGGCGCGCAATCGGTTCATAGGGATTTCTTCTTCGCACGCCGAACAAATTCCGTAAACGCTCTTTTTGATGCGCGCCAGAGCTTGCTCAATCTCCGCAATGTTCCGGATCTCTCGCTCCATCGTGAGCATAATGATGTCGCGGTTCGTGCTCCGGATCGCATGCGTTGCGTCGTCATCCACTTCATCGTCAATCTGCATTTCACCGCGAAGCTGGCTGATGTGGCGCTGCAGCTCTTCAAGTCGTGTTCGTAGAGTCGTTTCGAGAGATTCATAAAGACTGTTTCGACCACCATTACTTCCTTTTCTTTTGTTAGACAAGTGCGTTCTTCCTGGCATCGGATCGCTATTCTGCATGTGAGCTGTGACCTCGGAATCAAATTGGAATCCGAAAGCCGAAAAAGTGTCGCGCACCGTCGTGCTTTTAGCCATACGGGAATTTACCGAACTGAAACGGAGTGAAACTGCAGGTTCGCCTCTAGCGCGGCCGCCCAAGCCTGGCGTGCGCGGTTCAGCATCGAAAATACCCTATTTGCGGGATGTTTATTGGATTTGCCTTTATCTACACTCTCGAATATTCATCCGAAGAGGCCTGGCCGATCCAACGGGGAACCGAGAAAGTTAGGAACGCAATTAGATGAAATCCAGGCAGGGTGTACACAAAAGGTTGCTCCTTCATCGTTGCGAGATCGATTGAGGCACGTTTGCCAATCTCTGTCATGCTGGGTTAAGACAATGCTGCATTGCAACGTTTTTGCTGAGTGTTGAATAACGATTGTGAAACGCGCAGCCAGATACGATCATTCCGCTCGCCTGCTGAAGTTGGTGGCCGCGGTAGTTGTAATCGCAGCACTCTATTTTGCGCGTATCGTCTTTTTTCCACTTGCTCTTGCGCTGCTGTTTTCCCTGGTACTGAATCCGGCGGTTGCTTTTCTGGAGCGCATTCGATTACCACGCGTGCTGGCAATCTTTCTGGTGGTTGCGGTTCTGTTCGGAGTAATTGGAGGTATCAGCTGGAAAGCGTCGCAGCAATTCATCGATTTGTCGAATCAGCTGCCCACCTACAAGATAACGCTGCTGGATAAAGTCCACACCTTAAAAGGCTCGGGTGGGCAAAGCTTCAACAAAGCCAAAGACACCGTAAATGACATCGAGAAAGAACTGAGCGCGACGGCACCGGGATCTCCAAATGCAACAGCCAGCCGTAAACCACCTGCGCCGCAAGGTTCGACGCCCGATCGGCCCGTTTCCGTGCAGGTAGTTCCGCCGCAAAACCCGCTTGAATCCATGCACAACATGTTGGGGCCACTTTCCATGACGGGGACCGTGCTCATCTTCACGATTTTCATTCTGGTTGGGCGCGAGGATCTTCGAAATCGTCTGATCCGACTGGTCGCCGGAGATCGGCTGAACCTTGCGACCCAAGCAATGGACGAGGCCACTCGGCGAATCGTTCGCTATCTGATTCTCCAACTACTTGTGAACACCGGTTTTGGCCTGGTAATCGGCTTCGGTCTTCATTTCCTCAATATTCCAAATGCTCCGCTTTGGGGAATGAGCGCCGCTGTCTTGAGGTTCCTGCCGTACATTGGGCCACCTCTGTCGGCGCTGATACCTATCGTTCTGTCACTTGCCGTTTTTCCGGAATGGCAGCATGCGCTGCTCACTGCCGGGCTTTTTCTAGTTTTGGAACTGCTCATCGCAAACGTTGTCGAACCGCTTCTCTATTCCGCCCACCTGGGCATGTCTCCGCTGGCGATTCTTGTGGCAGCTATTTTTTGGACGCTGCTCTGGGGCTTTCCTGGTTTGGTGTTGTCCACCCCCTTGACGGCCTGTTTAGTGGTGATGGGCCGTTACATTCCGAGTCTAAGTTTTCTGAACGTACTTTTCGGCGACGAGCCCGTACTCCCCCCTCAGGCTCAGTTTTATCAGCGACTGCTCGCGGCCGATCAAGAGGAAGCCCGCCAGGTATTGGAGTCGGAATTAAAGGAAAAGTCGCTGCAAGAAGTCTACAGCTCCGTGGTTATTCCAGCGCTCAATCTGGCCGAGCAGGACCGTCATAAAAACGAACTTGATGAAGACACCCAGAATTTTATCTGCCAGAGCACTCGCGAGCTGATCGAAGAATTGGGTGAACCGTCGAACGAAAAAATGGCAGGAGATGTCGGAGACGAAGCAGGAATCTTTACGTCCGATCTTCACAATGGAACGCATAACCCTGAAGTTCTCTGCATTCCAGCGCGCGATGACGCCGACGATATTGTCGGCATGCTGCTGGCGCAACTCTTGGAGTCAGAAGGTCACACTGCCCGGAGCATCCCCATCGGAACCACTTCAGAGATGCTTGCACAAGTTACCGAGTTGAACCCGAAGATGGTCTGCGTGTCGGCACTGCCGCCTTTTGCCGTGCGGCACGCTACGGCCTTGTACGCAAATTTACGACGACAATTTCCTCAACTGAGCATTTCCATCTGCCTGTGGCAGTTCGAAGGCGATTTACCCCTGACAGCCCAACGGTTGCGACTTGCGCCCGATCATGGATTGTTCACAACGTTGCCGCAAATTCTGAAACACGTTGCCCTGCAACTTGGGGACGAGCCGACCGTAGGAGAGCTAAGCGCCGAAAACCTGCCCACCGCAAAAACACGATAGGCCTCGATCGAATGATTCGAATTTTCCAATCGCTCCGAGGACCAATCGTTTGCATGGGCCGTCGAACATTTCATGAAGGAAGCTTCTGTGCCAGATCGTAACGCCTGGCGTTCGGCTTCTTTCTTTCTAGTCGTTTGACTACATCCGCGATCGAAAACTGATTCGCTGCACGAAGCGTCTTTAGCTCACTCCATTCAAGCGGCATCGCTACCGGGGCGCCCACCCTCGCCCTGACGGAATAATCCGCGATCGCCGTCGCTGTATGGTCATTGCGGAAGTAATCCACGAAGATTTTCCCTTTACGTTTAGCCTTCGTCATCGTTGCTACATATGCTGAGGAAACGTCGCGAACCATCTCCGCAGCCTGGCTGGCACAAAATTCTTTGACACGAGCCCATGGGTAACGCGCTGCAATCGGCGCCGTTATGTGAAGCCCTTTGCCTCCCGTACATTTCAAAAACGATTCCAATCCCTTCGCCTTGAGCCTTCGACGCAAATCCTCGGCCGCAAGCTTCACCGCTTCAAAAGGAACACTTTCGTCTGGATCGAGATCGAATATCAGCCGGTCCGGAAATTCAATTCGATCCACGCGCGAACCCCATGGATGCAATTCGATGGAACCCATCTGGATCAGCTCCAACAATCCCTTTTCGTCTTTAATAAAAATGTATTCGTAGAATTTTCCTTTATGCTTCCAGGGAAATGGCTTCACATCCGCTCCAAGACCCTTTCCCGGGTTTCGTTGATAGAAGCATTCTCCCGAAATCCCTTCCGGGCATCGCAACAAGGTTACCGGATGATTGGCGATATCTTTTAGAATCCACGGTGCAACCACTGCGTAATATTTAGCCAAGTCGCCTTTTGCAATTCCCATGTCCATGAAAATGATGCGGTCCGGATGCGAAATCGTAATTCCGGCTACAGTCAATGACTTTCCTTGGTTCGTTGCGGAGTAGGGGCTGTTTCTAATTATCATTGAGTGCTCCTTCTTAACATCATCCGCTGACTTATCTTCGCGAAGCCCTCGAAAAGAAGGATGCCGGATATGGCCGTCCTCAGTCCATTCGGTGAAAGAAACCTCGCAAAGCAGCGATGGTTTGACCCAATGAGCAGCTTTCAAAAGCATGGCTGGAACTTTTTCAACCGGCGGATCGTCTATTTCGATTTCCTGGAGTCGGTTGACCAGTTTCTGCGCGTCTTCCGTACTAAAACCCGTGCCGACCTTGCCGGCATACTTCAAATTGCTGCTATCGTAGTAGCCCAAATGCAAAGCGCCGATCGCCCGGCTTCCTGTTCGCGCAGTCGTATAGCCGATGATTACGAACTCCTGTCGCTTGATGCATTTGAATTTAAGCCAGCTGGTTTGGCGCCCAGCCTGATAGGTGCTCTCGACACGTTTAGAGACAATCCCCTCCAATCCCATGGCGCAGGATTGGTCAGCCATCTGGCTCCCCTGCCCAACAACGTGATCGCTATAGTGAAGGGAGTTTGCGTCCTGCGACTTTTCAAGCAGCTTTTTCAGCGACGCTTTGCGTTTCGTTAACGGCTCCCGCCTAAGATCTTTTCCGTCGAGATGTAATAGGTCAAATACAAACGCTCGCACCAATTGGCTATTTCCACCATCGCCCAGCGCCTGTTGCAGGGCTTGAAAGCTGGTCTTCCCGTTCTTATCGGTGACCACCGCTTCCATGTCAAGAACCCCGGTTTTCGCTTTCAGCTTTGCCACTGATGCGTGGATCGTTGGAAATTTGTGTGTCCAGTTGTTCTTGTTTCGCGTTTGTAATTGGACCACGCCGTTCGCAAGAAACGCCAACAACCTGTAGCCATCGAATTTAATCTCATGCAACCACTTGTTGCCTTCAGGAGGAGTCTGCACCAGCGTTGCCAACTCCACATTCGGGTATTCCTTGACCAGCCGGTCTACCGTTTTGTCTTTCTGCGATCTTTCCGTCGTTTTCGCTGCCGGAACACCCATGGCAATTTCATCCATGGAGCGGCCCGTCGTCACGCTGGTATTTTCATCTTCGAGGAATTGCGCTGCAGCCTCTGCATCTCGCGCTTCCTCGTCTTTCTGTTTGATGAACAGCCAGTTCTCCCTTTTTTCTTCCGTCCGCATGCGAACCAGATCCCAATCACCCTTCAACCTTTCTCCATGCAAAGTGAACGCGAAGTGCCCTTTCTTCATCCCGGCATGCGGATCGAATCGTGGCTCCCAGGTACCACGGTCCCACAACATCACCGTGCCGCCACCGTACTGTCCTTTCGGAATTGTCCCCTCGAACGTGCCATACGAAAGTGGATGGTCCTCAACATGCACGGCCAGGCGTTTATCGCTGGGATTTAAACTGGGCCCCTTGGTTACCGCCCAACTCAATAGCACGCCATCTAATTCGAGTCTGAGGTCGTAGTGCAGGCGAGTGGCTGCATGCTTCTGGATAAGGTAGGAGAATCCTTGATCCGCGAGTCTCCGCTCCGGCGGCGGTTCCGGCGTCTTCTCAAAGTTTCGCTTTCGCTTGTATTCCCTGAGGGCCATCGTCAGCCGTCCGTTACTCGGAATAACTCTCTTGCGTTCACGTTGCTCCCACTCCCAAATTACAAATTCACTCCATTACAGTCTATCCAAAATAAAAAGGTACA
This sequence comes from Candidatus Acidiferrales bacterium, assembly GCA_963741365.1. Lineage (GTDB taxonomy): Bacteria > Acidobacteriota > Terriglobia > Acidiferrales > UBA7541 > Acidiferrum. Next base: position 123,927 of record CAVUHY010000022.1, read on the forward strand.
GCTTTGCGGATCGCAAAGAATAACAAATTTGGCAACCTTGACGGGAAACAAGCGAATAGCCGAAAATCAAATCCTCTCGTGGGGCCAAAGCGGCGCTGCATGCTTTGATCGGTGATTTTCCTACGGATGCTGGTTGTTTGGTGTGCGGGAGTGGCGGAACTGGCAGATGCGCAAGACTTAGGATTCCGGGTTCGCCACGACTCAAATTTACTCACTGATAGTCGAGGATATTCAAGGGTTTACGCGAGGGCGGGATTGCCAAGTCTTAAACCTGTTCTTTCTTGCTCACCATTGCTCACGGAGGAGTTACAGATAAGCTAAAGGGGGAGAGATGAAAACTGCTATCTTAATTTCCGCCTTCTGCCTTGTGGCAACAATTCAAGCTACCTTATCTACTCCAGTCGCTAAGGCTGACATCTACACTTTAAGCGCATCGGGCACGGCAGTAGGTGCGTTCGACTGGTCGGTGTCGACGCCAAGTCTCATCACAACTACCACCGCCTTCAGTAGTTTCCTGTCCATGACACCTCCAAATGGTTGCACAATTTCGGGGACAACCATTGTCATTGACTATCTGGGTTCGGGCGACCCTTTTGCAGAGACGTTCTTTACACCCGCATGCGATGGTTTCACTGAAGTTTCTCAGGAGTTTTTTGGCGCAGGATCGCTTTCGTCCGCTGGAACATATACCCCGGCGGGGATTACGAGCCCGGTTTGGTCATTGACCATCACAGCAACCCCAGAACCAGCCTCGCTCTTCCTACTAGGCACCGGCTTGCTCGCGCTGGTGGGCACATTACGCAATAAGGGGCGCACGGTGCCTGAAAATGTGGCCAGCAGCGGGTCACCATAGCCGGTGTGCGCGTGAAGTACACTGTTAACGTCCTGCTTGGCCCTCCCGTCGCGCCGATCTGTCAAGTATTGCAATGTTAGGAGCCTGATAGCGGCGGCGCTCTTATGCAGGGATCTCCTCGAAGTGAGTATCCAGCGCGGTGTTATCTCCACGCGAACGTGCAAGTAGTGTAGTAGTGCGCGAGCATCTTCCGGGAAACGTGCCCCCACATAATGGCCTGCGACTCAGCAAGCTCATTAATGGCGTGGTGGTGCAGATCGTGGAATCGAGGTCCAGCGGTCGGATTTTTCACTGATTGCAACTAGAAACGCGAGGCATGAAGTGTACTGCTCCCTTCTCAAACTGGACACCTGCCAAGTGTAGGATAGGGGCCTCCGAAGAGGGGGCAACATGGGACGCAAAGAGCAAGTGAGACGCAGTGCGGAAGAGAAGTGGGAAATTCTGCAGGAGGGTTTGCGCAGCGGGAACATCGCGGAGACCTGCCGCAAGCACGGCGTAGCTCCGAATCTCTGGTATCGCTGGAAGGATGAAGCGGAACAAGGAGCCAAGGCAGCGCTTGGGGGGAGAAGCGCTGCGGGCGGCGCAGGCGAAGAGCAGGCCAAGCGCGTCAAGCAACTGGAACGCGCACTGGGCCGCAAGCAGTTGGAGATCGAAATCCTAAAAAACGTGTTGGGGGAGTGAGCTGCGGCATGGCGCACTCCCAGGCACGAGAATTGGTCACGCAAGGCTACGCTGCGACGCTGGTGGCACATACGCTGATGATCAGCCGCTCCAGTCTGTATTACCGCAAGAAGCCTCGCGCCAGTCGCGCCGACCGTCGTTGGGACGAGCAGATCGTTGCGGCCTGCGGCGAGAAAACTTCTTACGGCTATCGTCGCATCGCCTGGTGGATGCAGCGGCAGGAAAAACTCCACGTAAATCGCAAGCGTGTTCTGCGCGTGATGCGGGAACGCGGCTTGCTGGTTCGCCCACGGCGGCTGCGGGCGCGGCGGAAGAAAGAGTGGGGCCGTGTGGAGGCCGCTGCACCGAATCAGATCTGGCAATCGGACATGACCAAAGTGTGGGCCGGCGCGAACGTGGGCTGGGCGTACCTGATCGATGTGATCGACTGCTGCACGCGGGAAATCGTGGGGTGGGACCTGTCGCGCCGTTGCCGAGCTAAGGAAGCGCTCGCGGCGGTGGGCCGTGTTGCGCCGCTTGCCTGCGGGAAGCCGTGGAGCAAATCTGACACTGACGACGGACAATGGCACGCAGTTCACTTCGACGCGGTTCATGGAAACGCTTTCGCGGCTGGGCATCACGCACCGCCGCACGGCATATCATCACCCGGAAGGCAACAGCTACATCGAACGGTTCCATCGCAGCCTGAAGGAGGAGGAAGTCTGGGTCCGTGAATATCGCAGCCTCGAAGAGGCACGAGCGTCGATTGGGCGCTGGATCGAGGAGTACAATCTCAACCGGCCGCACCAGAGCCTGCAAAATCGAACGCCTCACGAGGCGTTCTTAGCTTGGCAAGCTATACAACTTTCCGAGGCCCCACATGTCCAAATCTGAGGGGAGCAGTACAGGCGCATTATCGAGAGCGAGACCTATAAACAGACGATGCAGTGCACAGACAGGATAGCAACTGCCGCTCACGCATTGCTTGTGGAGAAGCCGCAAGACGACTCTCAAATAGAAGAGAATCTCAAGTTGGCTGACTACTACATTGTTCCAAAGCCTGAGTTTCCAATAGGTGGTCTTCAGATGGAATGCCCCAACTGCAATAAAGCTTCTGCGTTCCAGCGACAGCATCTAGCTTATCGGGCAATCTAGATTGCACCCTGTGAGTTAAACGGGTTAGGGCATTGAGAGCATCACGTGAAATAGGCAGCATTACAAAACAGTCAAACTTTGATGCCGATGTGTCCTCATCAGGGTCAAAGTTAGGTCGGAGCAACACGACGTAAGGAGTTCCCAATGGAGCAGCAACGATTGACGCAGGCAGAACAAGCAGCATTAATGTGGCCCATCTTAGTATCGGCGGCCCGTAATCAACAGATTATCAGTTATGCTGCCATCGAAGGTTTTACCGGAATTGACAGAATGGGCCAGAATCAGGCTCTTGGGTTGATATGTTCTTACTGCCAGAGGCACAGTTGGCCCTTGTTGAATTGTCTTGTGGTAAGCCAGGTTACGGGGTTACCGGGGGAGGGACTCCCAGAGGACATGACCCCAACACAGATTCTGCTCGAACAAGCAAAGATTTTTGTATTCGATTGGTCAGGCCACGATAAGCCCGTTCCGGAAGATTTGCAGGCTGATTGAGGTTATGCAATCAGGTGTGTACTGGACCCGCGAGTTTTAAGTTTTTCTCACTCTGCGCTGAGGCCCCGGCGACGGCAGGTGAACAACATGAGAAGCCGAGCCGCTAGGACCACTTCGGTGCGCGTATCCCCCCTGATGTCGACTCACAGATGGACAATCTCCGTAACAGGCAGGGTTGCACAAAAACGACGGACCCCGCTACATTAAGGAAAACCTAAAACTAATAAATTGCATAGGTATTATCTAAACAGAATCGAAGCGCAATATTTGCGGAAGGACTCTTCCTGTTTATGCAGTTTTTACAAACCGCCCTAATACGGCATTGGGGCAATTGACGCGCTCTTCTCTCCTACCTAAGCTTTTAGTCATGAAATTGAAAGTCCGCAACTTCCATGGAATAGCTCTAATCACCTTAGGCTTGATGTTTTTTACGGGCCAGGCGTTGGTTTCCATTCGGAAGAATGAATCGCTGCCGCAAAGAACCAGCGTCACTGACTCTGAATCTACTTCTCAGCAAAGGGAGTTGCCATTCTTTGGGATCATGGGAGGCGTGACGACTCTAATTGGGCTTTCAATTCTGATCATCCCAAAGAAAATATTGCCCTAACGCTCTACCCGTCTGGCTTTACGGTCAGTGTTAACGACGGATTTGGGCAATTCAGCTACGGCGCGAAGATTACATGCTCGGAACCTCTTTCAGGCGCGGCCCATAGTGGTAGCCATCGCCGAGAGTGAGGTGTAACATGCGTTCCATTGATGTGTCCCCTTCGATAACCGGCCAAATCGAAAAGTGTCCTGAGGTATTTCATGACACGATTCTCTGCCATCCGGTTTCTAAGCGAATGTTGCTCATATCTCAGCTCTCACGGGGCGTGCCATATCAGTTGACCTTTGGCAGCCTGTGCGTAGGTCTTTCCTTCCGCACGAGCCTTGATCAGTTTCATTTGTCGAGGCGAGAGTTCTTTTCTCTTGCGCCTGTCTGATTTCTTTGAAGCCATAACTTGCCAAGAGTATTACGTTTGAGGAACTCTGCAGGCCGTGCGAATCTGCGAATATGGGTGAACCAAGAATTTCTAAGTCTGGCACGGAAATCCGAAGGTGAAAGGGGACTTATCGAACTCGGCCCTGCCTTGGCTTGTCACCCTTTCAAGGCACAAGCAGTGGACGTTGCAGTTTCCGGTGTCCTCATAGCGTTGAGCTTTTTGGAACCACCCAGCAATTCCTCTACTGCTACTGCTGACTCGAATGAAGTCTCGCCGCGTCGAGCTCCATCGAGAATTGGCGAGGGCGCGTTTCGAGTGAGCTGACTGCTCCGTCAAATTTGGTGACTTTTAGGACTCGCCTTATTGTCTGATACTGTCGTGCGCATGGTTGACGGACGCGCTGGGTAGCGTTTCCGGTTAGCAAAGTGGAGCGAAGGAATCAAGACTCTTTTTATTTTTGCCGCTTCGATGCCTCCTAGCGAGCGAGTGGAGATAACGAGGTTTACCGCGCTTATCAGGCACTGAAGTATGTCTCCGCTTGCGAGAATTGCAACACCATGCCGAGATTATTCGCGAAAGGAGCGCAAAAAATCAAAACACGGCTCGCACATCGCCCGAATAGTGCTTTGTCCAGGTGTCAAGTCGCAACTTGGATCTCTAGACGGGTACGATTTGGTCCAGACGCCGCGCTGGTGCAACGTTCTCCAATGCTTCCCCAACTTCACCCACCAAGCTTTCCCGGGAGAACGGCTTCTGCAGGAAGAACGCATCCTGCAGGAAGTCATCATCACCGCCATTTTGGTCGAGGTAGCCAGTCATGTAGACGATCTTGACGTGGGGGAGTAGAGTGTTAAGCCGCTTCGCAAGCGCCGGTCCTCGCATCTTCGGCATCACTATGTCAGTCAAGATGACGTGAATGGACTTGCCCAGTCGCTTAGCCGTCGCTAACGCTTCCTCCCCGTCCTCGGCCGTAAGCACGCTGTATCCGGCGGCCTTCAGGAATTCGCAGGCGAGTTCCCGCACGTCTCTCTCATCTTCCACCACCAGTACAGTTTTCCTGCCGACAGCGGATTCCCTGGTATCATCGACCGACTGCACCGGCTCCGCCTGCCCGAGTGTCTGTGGTAGATAGATTTCAAATCTTGCCCCTTTGCCGGGGCTGGATTCTATCCAGATGAAGCCCCCGCTCTGCTTCACAATACCGTAGACAGTCGCGAGGCCGAGGCCGGTTCCTTTACCCGGCTCCTTAGTAGTAAAGAAGGGCTCGAAGATTCGTGCTTTCGTGGCTGCGTCCATCCCATTTCCCGTGTCGGAAACGATCATCACTACATACGAGCCCGGCTCCAGCGATGGGTGTGAGTGCACGAAGTCTCGATCCACAATGATATTTTTGGTCTCGATGGTCAGCTTGCCTCCCACAGGCATCGCATCACTTGCATTGACCGTAAGATTAAGGAGCACCTGTTCAAGTTGTCCCGGGTCCGCCTTCACACGTGCCAAGGAGTCACCGAGTCGAAGACTGAACTCGATGTCCTCGCGAATGAGGCGGCGCAAGAGCTTCCCCATCTCTGCGATGAGTTCGTTGATGTCGATGACCTTCGGTTGCAGAACTTGCATTCTGCTAAAAGCAAGCATCTGGCGCGTCAAAGAAGCAGCGCGATCTGCAGTTTTGCGTATCTGTAACGAGTTTCGGTAGAGGGCATCCTCGGGCCGCATTTGATCGAGAAGCAACTCACTGTGCCCTCGGATTACCGTCAGCAAGTTGTTGAAGTCGTGGGCCACGCCACCTGCCATTCGGCCCAGAGCCTCCATTTTCTGGGCCTGCCGGAGCTGGCCTTCGAGCTGTCCCCTTTGTAATTCATTCTTCTGCAGAGTGCTGCGCATTCCATCAAACGCGCGGGTCAGTTGCGACAATTCATCGTGACCACTTGATTCCAGGGGGTAGGTAATGTCACCTCGTTCGAGTGCGCGGACTCCTTCCGCTAGAGAGGCCAGCGGGCGGGTGACGGTATCCGAAATGAGGAAGATAAATCCTCCCCCAGCCATGGTTGCCACTAGTCCCAATCCAAGAAGAAGGCGGTTGAGTCGCAGAAGAAATGCTTCAGCCTCGTTATACGATTTCAGAACGATGAGGTCTGCGGCAGGCTGTAGGTCAGGCGTGAGCACGAGCGAACTGGCGTGATAACGCTCGCTGCCGAGGTAGACCTCTGCGGTCGTGAATTGGTCACGCATTCCTTGCGCGAATTGTATTTCCTTGAGAGGCGGAAGGGTGCTCACGGCGACCTTGCCTCCCTGACGGAAGACTACGTCGCTCGATGCAATGCGGCCCAAATCGGCGGCAGCTCGCTCATCAATCAATCGGCCCACGACTACAATGCCCAGCAGATTCTTCTTCCTGGACTGGCTGTCGAAAAAAGGCTGCAGCACCACTTGAAACAGGTTTCTGTCATTGAACCACCAGCCAGCGGTCTCGCCTCGATTTACCGAGCTGGAAACCATTTCTTGCGCGGCAGTAATGGAAAATGAGGGACTGGTCGAGTGTAAGGCCACAATCCTGGCGCTCTTGTCTGTCAGCACAAACAGGTTGCAATCGTCCGATTGCCACGGATCTTCGCTCGCGTCCTTGATCGCGGTCGCATCTCCATTTCTCATATAGGCCAGGGATGCCAGCAAGTCTGCCTTGCGGCTCAGCGCGGTTTGCTGCTGATGTTCCACCGCTTGAAATGTGCGGGTTGCGTTTCGCGTATCCAGTTCTATTTGGCGCTCAACCTGTTCCTGTGCATTGCGGCGCACGACGAGAAGAGTGACGCTGGTGAGCCCCGCGGTTAAGAACACGAATGAACACAGTAACTTGGTTCGCAGTCTCAGTTTCCCTTGGCCCTGACGCAGAAGCTCCGCGAGAGCGCGGCTGGAGATTGGCCGTGTCGATATCTCCTTGTCAGTCACAAGGGAGATAGGCTACTTCGAGGTCCCGGGAGACAGAATGGGCCTGTAGTACCGTTTGACCAGTACCTGAGATTGCGAGGTGCACGCGGGACTGCTCTGCAGGAGTATTACGAGCGAAGAAACCGATGGCCCACTATATTTCCGGTACCATGTATCTTCGACCGATAGTCCTCAAAATTGTCCCGAGATAATCGAAGAAATTTGCGCTCTTCAAGAGGCAGGGAGTACGTTGAGTCAGTCTGGGAACATCAATGATTTCTGAAAGACCAGAAACCGACCTTTAATTCATTTGGTATAGATCGACAGTAGTGTACCGACACTCGTTTCCCGTCTGGATGCCAAACCGCCGCAGCCGGCCACAGTTTGTGCTGTGCCAGGAATTAGCTTAAAACCTCCCTGGGAGGACTCCCGTCACGAGGCGCAATGTAGAATTTGTTTATCGGATCGATCGGCGTGAAATGGGTCTGAAACAAGATTTGTGCTCCGTCCGGCGACCAGCGCGGAAAATATCCAAACGACGATATCCTGCGCTCCGTTCCCGCTCCAAGGGACTGTTTTCGTCGGTGATGACCTACGCAGCGCGTGGCAAAAGGCCTGTACTTCCGCAGGGTTCGGGACGTTGCCTAAGATTGAAGGTCGGTCAGACAAACGATACAATGGGCTTCTCATTCACGATCTGCGCCGTTCTGCGATTCGCAACTTGATCGCGGCCGGCGTTCCTGAAAAGGTTGCCATGAGCATCTCGGGCCAGAGAACGCGCAATGTCTTCGATCGCTACAACATCGTTAGTGCGGCCGATGTACTGAGTGCGATGAAGCGGGTGCAAGATATGAATGCGAAGGAACTCGAGTTCGGTGATAGTCCAGTGAAAATGCTTCGACGTCCTAAGCTTGTGAAGCTTATAAGCAGTTCAAATACATAAGTTTAATACGGTGCGGGAGTGGCGGAACTGGCAGACGCGCAAGACTTAGGATCTTGTGGCCGAAAGGTCGTGGAGGTTCAAGTCCTCTCTCCCGCACCATCTTTATTCGCCTTCCTCGCTTCTCGAATAACTCTCCGTCGCAAACACTCTTTGCGCCAGCATCTTCGGCCTATTGTCTATTCCCAATTCCACGCGCCGTGATGCTTTTTCTCGTACGACTTGCATGCCGTCTGCAATCTACATCAGAATGATGGCCTCATTGTTAAACTCTACCTTCATGCTGGAGCCACTTTCATGTTTGACCTCAACGTTCGTGATGTCCTGAACCTCTACAATCCCGCGAATCCGCTTGAAAAGGCCTACACCATTCCCGCTCTGTGGTACTTCGACACCCGCATCGAGCAACTGGAACGCAACAGCGTATTTGCCGCGAACTGGCAGGCCGTAGGGCGACTGGATCAAGTACTCGAGCGTGGCCAGTTTTTTACCATCGATGTCAACAAAGATCCGCTGGTAGTCGTTCGCAGCGACGACGGTAACTTGCGCGCCTTTTATAACGTGTGCAGGCATCATGCCGCTGCCGTTGTTCCCGAGGCGAGTGGCTGCGCAAAGCAGTTCCGCTGCCCTTACCACGGATGGACCTATGGCAATGACGGCGCGCTCAAAGGCATGGTGGAGTTCGAAGGAGTCTGCAACTTCGATCGCACAGCCAACGGGCTTGTGGCGGTTCGCATGGACGTTTGGGAAAACTTCATCTTCGTAAATCTCGATGGCAAGGCCGCTCCGCTTCCAGAATTTCTCGGCAAAGTCTCCGAACTCGTCGCTCCACTCCAGTTGACGGAAAAGTTCCACTATTTCGACCGGCGCATCTACACCTTGAATTGCAACTGGAAGGTCTATGTCGATAATTACCTCGACGGCGGCTACCACGTTCCTCACGCGCACAAGGGCCTGAGCAGCGTGGTGGAATACACAAAATACACCATCGAAAACCTGGAGCGTGCCTGCCTGCAATCGAGTCCCCTCGATTCCTCCGGGGCCTTGGAATCCTCCATCGGTTCCACGCGCCAGGGCCACGCGTTCTATCTTTGGATCTATCCCAACTTCATGATTAACGCCTACTCGGGCGTAATGGACACGAATCTCGTCCTGCCGCTCGGTGTCGACAAATGCGCCGTCATCTTCGATTACTATTTCGCGGACATTAGTTCCGCTGCCAAAAAACATCACTGCGAAAGCATCGCCGTCAGTGAAAAAGTTCAGGATGAGGATATGGCCATTTGCGATTCTGTCCAGCGCGGGCTTTCCTCGCGTGCCTATGTCGCTGGCCGTCTTTCCGTGCGCCGCGAAGCGGGCGAACACCTCTTTCATCGCCTTCTATACTCAGACATGAGCAAGGCGCTGGAGCGTCCAGTCGCCGCGGACTGAACCACCACTCGGCATTTTTTCTTGCCACTCTTACAACTCGGTGCTTTAAGCCAGCCATCCAATTAGGAATGCTGCAGCGTTTGGCCGGACGCCGAATCTACGCAATATGCGCACATCGGTCGAGTTTTGTATCATACCAGCATGATTATTAGGGGGCATGGGATGTTTCTTGGGTCCAGATTAGCGCGCGCGCAGGCGATGCTTGTGATCGCCGCCACGATTCTTACGATAGGCAATGCTGCCTTTGCACAGGAAGCAGGCGCTCCTGCGCATAAATTGCCGACGATTCCCTTTGAAAAATACACACTAAAGAACGGCCTGGAAGTCATCTTGTCGGAAGACCACACGCTTCCGCTCGTTTCCGTCAACATCTGGTACCACGTCGGCGCCGCGAACGAAAAGGCGGGGCGCACGGGTTTTGCACACTTGTTTGAACATATGATGTTCGAAGGCTCGCAGCATGTGGGAGCCAAAGGCCATTTCAGCTTTCTGGAAGGCGCCGGAGCGACCGACGTCAACGCCTCGACGGACTTTGACCGCACGAATTATTTCGAGACCGATTCCTTCCAACCAGCTTGACCTAGCTCTCTGGCTCGAAAGCGATCGTATGAGTTATCTCCTCGGCAAGCTGGACATCCAGAATCTTGCGAACCAGCGCGACGTTGTTAGAAACGAACGGCGCCAATCCACTGAGAACGCCCCTTATGGGCTTGTAGAAGAAGGCCTAATCCAGCAGCTATTTCCCAAGGATCATCCTTACTACCCCAACGTCATCGGCTCTCACGCCGATGTGGAAGCGGCCAAGCTCGAAGACGTCCGTGAATTTTTCCGCCAGTATTACACTCCGAACAACGCCAGTATGGCGATCGTGGGAGACTTCTACAAGAAAAACGTGAAAGCGGCCATCGAGAAATATTTTGGCAGTATCCCGCAAGGGCCACCAGTGCCTAAGGTCGCGATTGTCACTCCGCCGATCCTCTCAGAGCGAAGGGCCGTCGTTAGGGATCAGGTTCAGTTGCCCCGTATTTATATGGGATGGATTACGCCACCGGCTTTCCAGTCGGGCGATGTGGAGTGCGATCTCTTCGCGCAGATTTTAGCCGGGGGCAAGAGCAGCCGGCTCTACAAATCACTGGTTTACGATAAAGAGATTGCGCAAGACGTAAGCGCCAGTCTGCAGGGTACCCAACTCGGTTCCATTTTCGAATTGACAGTAACCGCAAAACCGAACGTCAAACTGGAGGAATTGGAGAAAGCTGTCGACGTAGAACTCGAAAAATTACGAACTGAAGGAATCACGTCCGCGGAACTGGATCGCGCCAGGAATGTAACGGAATCTTCGCTGGTTCGCAGCTTGCAGCGCACAAACGGCGTCGCCAACCGGCTGAATTATTACAATTTGTACGCTGGTACGCCGGACTATTTTTCGCAGGATCTAGCCCGTTATGACGTGGCAACTCCCGCCGATGTTCACTCGAGTAGTGCAAAATATTTTCAAGAAAAGTCACCGTGCTGTCGTTTACGGCGTACCCTGGGGAAAAAGTAGTTGCCGAGGTTCCCAAAACCACCGACGAAGAGAATCAGAAAGCAAGCATGCCGCAGCAGGAGAAAGCAAAAGCGCAATGGCCGACGAAGCCTGGCGCGCCATTCCCCCGACTCCCGGTCCCGCTCCGAAATATACGCTACCCGTTGCCAAGCAGGTGAAATTAGCGAACGGGCTTTCCGTTCTCCTGGTGGAACGGCACAATCTTCCCCTTGTCTCCGCTACGCTCTTTACGTTCAGCGGCAGCGAATTGAATCCGATCGATAAGCCCGGATTGTCCAGCTTCACTGCCAATATGCTTGATGAAGGAACAACCTCGCGCTCATCCCTGAAGTTTTCCGACGATACGGATCAGATCGGTGCAACGTTTGGCTCCGAGGCCGGCTATAGCAGCGCTTTTCTCGAATTCAGTTCGCTGACGTGGAACGCTTCTGCAGGATTTGATTTGTTGGCGGATGCCACCCTTCACCCTGCTTTTGATCCAAAAGAAATTGAGCGCCTGCGCGGCCGCCGGATCACAGCCGTTTTGCAGGAAGACGACGAACCTGGCTCCGTTGCATTCCGCGTCATGAATGGCGCACTTTACCCAAACAGCCCGTACGGCTCCCCGGTGCTCGGAACCGAAGCCTCCAATAAAGCCATCTCTCGCGATGACATGCTGGCTTTCTGGAAGCAGGGATACGTCCCATCTAATGCCATATTGGCTGTGGCTGGCGACGTTTCGAGTCCGGACTACGGAACTAGCCAACAAATATTTTGGAAACATGGTCCGGCCCGATCTTCACCACCAAAGTTCCGGCAAGGCACCCGCCGCACCAGCGCCGAATACGTTGATTGTAGACAAACCTGGCGCTCCACAGACATTTCTTGCTGTAGCTGGACTTAGGTGCCAGTCGCTATACGCCAGATTACGTGCCACTGGAAGTGATGAACACCGCGCTCGGCGGCTTGTTCTCGAGCAGAATTAACATGAATCTGCGCGAGGAACATGGTTATACTTATGGCGCTTTTTCTTCACTTCCAATTCCGGCGCGGCATTGGCCCGTTCTTGCCGCTGCTGGTGTGCGAACCGAGTTACGGCCCCCGCCGACGAAAGAGATCTTTACGGAACTCAGACGCATACGTGAATCGGAATTGACGGCGGAAGAATTGACAAAGCAAAAGACTCTTTTTCAAAAACCTTGGTCGCCAATTTTGAGACTGTGGAAGCGACTTCATCGACCATCGGCTTGCAAGGTATATTCGGCTTCCCTCGGTCTACTACCGTGATCTGCCAACAGAAATCGCCAAAGTGAATTCGACGGACACGTTGCGGGTCGCGAAGGAATATCTGCATCCCGACGCAATGATTGTAGTTGCAGTGGGTGACGAGCGGTCATCGAACCGAAATTGAAGGATCTGCACGTCGGTGAAGTAAAATAGTTCACTGAGTCTTTCTCTACCCAGTCGCTTAACAAGAATTCTCGCTGCAAATCAAAAGGGCCGGAACAGTTCCCGGCCCTCTCAGTAGACTCTTCCGCTATTTATTCTGCCGCACTTATAGCTTTTTGAAGAAGTGCACCACTTTTTTTCCCGCATCGTCAGTGTAATACACGGTAACTTGGGAAGACTTGCCAGTAGCCTTGCCTACATCTTTTGCCGCTGCTTCCGTGTCGTGGCCTGCCACGTCGAATGTTTGTTCTGTGCCATCGGCCGTTTTAACCACCACGGTTTTGCCCCCCTTTCCGACCTTGGTCACTGTTCCGTCGACGGACTTCAATCCGTCTTTGCCAATCTTGTCGATCTCCACGCCGGTCTTCTCTGTGCCCTTCACCGTGTAGTGCACCACAACTTCGGAACCAACGGCTACTCCATGGTAACTGTCCTTGGCGGCGGTCGCCGTCACATCCCCGCCCTCCACGACGGTCTTGTCCACGTAATGAATGGTATGCTCCGTGCCATCCTCACTCTTTACCACAATCGTTTTTGAACCCGTGTCAACCTTGGTCACCACGCCGTGAACTGCCGAAACAACGTCATCCGCCGCTTGCAGGCCAACAAGTAACAACGCCGCGACGGCCAAAAATCGAAGCATAGTTCTCATCTTGAATCCCTCCATCTGTCCAAAGAAATGGTTAACGCCTTGAGAGTATCGCAACGCGACGACAAATCCTAGCCCGAGGTATCCGCGTGGCTTAGCCTGCGACTTATGTAACCTTGTATCAGCGCCGTCCTAAGAGAGGAGTCCTCTGTAACTGCTTGATTGAGTGATGGTAAGGGTCCCGGTGAAATTTTTCGATTTCAATTTTTTGCTTCTCGTTTGGCCTCATGTTACTGCGTCCTCGCTTGTTAGTGGATGAATCTTGGCCCCAACCGTCTTTTGTCAGCTCGTGAACTTCCTCCCAACCTACCAGTTTCAGATTTGCGTTGATCGGTAGCAGGGCATTCGCTACGTGAAGGAATTCTCCTGCTGGGATAGGTTCCTTTGTTTGGCCTTCGCTCAGCTCACCTACCGCGAAAGTATCCGTGATATCGAAGCCTGTCTGGGTGCCCGGCAACCCGAGCTTTATCACAGGGGCTTCCGGGGCCAAGCTTCTCTCAATACCTTGTCACACGCCAACGAGCATCGCGACTGGCGCATCTATGCCGATTTCGCTCGGGTCCTGATCGTCACCGCCCGCGATCCCTATCGCGACGAACCTGTCGGAGTGGAGTTGTTCGAGACCGTGTATGCCTTCGACTCCACAACCATCGATTTGTGCTTAGCACTTTTTCCGTAGGGGAAATTTCGTCGCGACAAGAGCGCCGCGAAACTGCACACGCTATAGGATCTGCGAGGCAGCATTCCGACCAATGTTTAGGTGACCGGGCCGAAGTCCACGACGTCAACATTCTGGACCAGTTGCTTCTCAACAGGGCGCGAATAGCGATCGTAGAACCCCAGATCTTTCCTGGCGCAAGCGATGAAGAAGGCGCAAGCTTGCACAAAGATATACAAGCGAGCAAAGTCCACATAACCGAGATCGCGCAACTAAAACGACCCGGCTTGGATTAAATCATCGATGGAGCGCAGATTAGCGGCTCTGAGAAGAAATTATCGTGGCAAGCGTGCGCGAGGCGACGGCACGTGCATACGCCGCCTGCGTAAGGGTTTTCTGGAACTCGGCGGTGCCACCACGTGCCTGGTCCGGCTGAATACATACACACGACAAGGGGTGTCACCGCCAAGTACAAGTCATTTGCTTTCGATTAGCTACAAGGATCTAGACAATCGGGTCCTCTGAACTATACCCGATGAAGGGCTCATGGCCGCGCTTCATACACGATGTTGAATGGTGTTTCCGTGGCTCGACGAAAACGGGTGAATCCCGCCGAAGTCACTACCTCTTTCACGCGCTTCTCGCCCGCTTGCGCGCCAAGGCAAAGTCCCACTTCCTGCGAACGTGAGCATGGCGTGCAAAGAAGCGTCGAAAACGAGTAATACACCCGGCCAACGGGATTCAGGTTATCCTTCAATTCGTCATTCGCGAACGGCTCCACGATCATCCATGTTCCGTCTTTGGCAAGCGACTGTCGAACGTGTTTAGCGGCTCCGACCGGGTCACCCATGTCATGCAAGCAATCGAAAACGGCTACGAAATCGTAGTCCTGTCCTGGAAAGGCTCCCGCTTTGGCAACTTCGAACGTCACGCGATCAGAAACACCTTCGCGTTCGACGGCCTCGCGTGCTGCCTCGATGGATTTGTCGTGGTAGTCGAATCCGAAAAACTGTGATTTCCGGAAGGCTTTCGCCATTAGCAGTGTAGACGCGCCTTTCCCACAACCTACGTCGGCTACCCGCGCGCCGGCCTCCAGCTTCTCCTTCACGCCTTGGAGGGAAGGGATCCAGGAACTCACGAGATTGGCGGCATAGCCCGGCCGGAAAAACTTTTCGCAGCCATGAAAGACACCATCCTCGTGCTCGTGCCAACCCATTCCCGCGCCAGTGCGAAAGGATTCCGCGATTCGCGGCACGGCTGCCAGCGACCCCAATGCAAGCTCAAATGCGCCGGGGAGATACGCTGGGCTATTTTCATCAGCCAAAGCAAAAGCCTGTTCCGCGCTCAAACTGAATTTCTTCGTGTTCGCATCGTAGGCGATATACCCTCCTGCCGCCTGCGATCCCAGCCACTCTCGTAAGTATCGTTCATCGGTTTGCGTCTTGGCTGCAAGTTCTCCCGAGGTCAACGGCGAACCCGCTAGGGCTTTGTACAAACCGAGTTTTTCTCCAATCACTACCATCCCGGCGTGTACGGCTGCGCCCAGATCGCCAACGAATTGCCCCACAAATGCATTCAGTTTATTCATGTCAAGTGCAGGGCTTGCTGCGGTACCCATATTTATTTCCTCCTCAAAGTATGTATGAAATTAGAAGCGGGAAATTACATTTCAACTCAGCACGCGAATTCGCGCATATTGCTTCCCAAATTAAAGTCCTGCTGCGTGAAATCAGGTGATGAGTGGGTTCGGACCTCTGATGCAGTGAACCGCATGATCCCTCTCAGCCTACTGGGGCGACGAAGGTCGGTTGTCAAAGCGAAGTCAAATTTTATGTCAGTTCTGTAAATTCGAATCCGTGCGTGGACCTGTTCGTCGCTGGTCTTTACCCACTGGCTTTTCATGCATGCATCAGACATCGGCGCCGTACCCAACCGTTCGTTGACGGGGTGGTATACCACGGGAAAATTCGGCTGCACCCACACATAACGGCTGTTGCGAAGCATGCTTGACGTTGATTCAGCTATAACATTTGGGTAAAGAATGACGACAGCTCCAATTCCATTCCATTAACCAAACTTACCCACGCGCGGAGCACACTTCCGCAGTGGAATCCGGTGACAAAGCATTGAGCACTGCGGTTAGATCCGGCGGGGCGGGCTCCGATTACAGCCCAGGAAAACCAAAGTTGGGCACCGAGAAAATTAAGAAGTCGCAACCTAGACAGATGGAGGCCGAACGCCTGGCGTCGTCATGGACCGTGAACGATTGTGTGTCCACACCTCTTTGGTGAATCCTGATTTCAGCCGGCACGAAGATCGTCTTTCCTCTATTGATGAGATGTGCATAGAACCGGTCAAGTCCTTCCATCTGGTGAGTAGGAGAGAATCTGCGCGATTTCTAATCGACGTTTCAATAAGTAGCCGGAAATCAGCCGACGAGCAAATAGGAGCGTTTTCATTATTGTCAGTTCGCACGTAGAGTTCACGGTTACGCAACACTTCGGGATAATTCTTCTGGCTAATATGCGGCGTGTCAGTGAATCTCGGAACCTCCAGAACTAAAAGATGCGCTACTTGTGTGACAGTTTTTGTATCCGAACATTTATGGGAGGATCTACGTAGTTTTGGACGAATCTACAGATTGCAGTCGATTCAAGTGATTTCACTTGCTCAGGTGTCAACGCGACATATCGAAGCCTATACTTGAAGCTCCGAAACACCCAAAACTATGAACTCATCCTCTGTATTTGACATCGCGATAGCGTCTTTGGTCAAAGCGCAGCACGTTTTTCTTTGTCATCGGCATTCCATTGCATTGGATCCTTGTAGTCCAGACTTAGATTCGAAATTTCGTTCGGCAATGCCAATCAGCTCTACGCCCGCTGGAATAATATTCTCCATTCCCGTTCCCTGGTTGAAATGCCGCTGAATAGAGTTACTTTGGTTACATTAAATACCGGAATTATCGTTGCGTGTGAAGGTAGGTGCAAGCAGGTGTAGCTTTTTTTCTCCGAAGGATACTACCCCAACCGTTCGTTGACCGTTTCTGGGCCCTCACCTATACTTTATAGTTGTAGTGTTAGGCTAGACGAACAGCAGGCTCGCCCGATTCATCACTTGTATTCTCCTCGAATTTCCGCAGACAGAGAGGGATGGGAAGTAGACGGGCTGAACAAAGTTTTTGTTGCGCAATGCTCGATTTTTATTATCAGAAATCAGCAAAGGGTAAGTGGCACAGAGCCGCCCCTAACGAGAACGCAACAAACGGTACGAACAGAACCAAGGGAGAAAATTGATGGCGGAAGCAACTTGCCGGAGAGAATTAGATCTGGAGATCCCGGCCGAAGAGGTATCCAAGCAAATAGAAAAGATTGCCAAGGACTTCGCCAAGATGGCACGCGTCCCTGGTTTTCGCCCCGGCAAAGCGCCGATTACGTTGATCAAAAAGCGTTTCGCTGAAGACATCAAGGGCGAAGTTCTTCAGAAATTGGTGCCGGAATACGTGCAAAAGGCGGTCGCCGAACAGAAATTGACGCCGGTTTCCCAGCCGCAAGTCGAAAAGCTGGAATTCAACGAAGGCCAGTCGGTGAAGTTCCGCGCAAGCTTTGACGTTCTCCCCGAGTTTGCGCTTGCCAACTACAAATCCCTCGATATTGAAATGCCCGAGATGAGCATCACCGACGAGACCCTCACCAAAACTTTGGAAGAAATGCGCGAACGCGCTGCCACGTTCACCCCGGTCGAGGGCCGGCCTGTTCAGGACGGCGATTATGTCCAGGTGAAACTGCATGGAACCCCGGAAGGCGGGAGGCGAACCGCTGCAAGCGGAAAGCGTCTTGTGCCACGTGGGCGCCGAAGAAACCATGGCGCCATTTAACGAAAATCTGCGCGGCGCCAGCACCGGCGATCACAAGGATTTCGACGTCGTGTATCCCGCCGGATTATCCTGACGCCAAGCTTGCAGGCAAGACCTTTCACTACGCCGTGGATGTGTTAGGCATCAAGACCAAGACCCTGCCCGAACTGAACGACGAATTTGCCAAGGATGTCAGCGACGCTACTACTCTGGACGAACTGAAAAAAAAAGTCCGCGAAGGCCTGGAACACGAGCGCGATCACCGGCAAAAGGATCTGCAGCGCGAAAAAGTCCTTGCCGAGTTGGTGAAGCAGCACGACTTCCCCGTACCCGAATCACTCGTCGAACATCAAATGGACGTCCGTCTGGAACGCGTGGTGCGCTCACTGGCGCAACAGGGCGTGGATCCGCGTGCGGTAAATGTGGATTGGGTTAGCCTGCGCCGCAAGCAGGAAGATCGCGCCAAAGATGATGTGAAGGCCGAACTGGTTGTAGACCGCATCGCCACCGAAGAAACGATCGATGTCACCGAGGAAGAACTGCAACATGAACTCGAACACATGGCCAGCCACAGCGGCCAGTCCGCGGAGGCTGTGCGCGCCAGTTTGACAAAGCAGGGGACGCTCGATAGGATGAAAGCTAAGCTGCGCAGTGACAAGACTCTCGATTGGCTGGCGCAGAATGCAAACGTGAAAACCGTTTCTGCAGCAAGCGCTAAGTGAACCTTAAAGTAAACTTAACCCCGCAGTCCCGAGTACATTTTCACACATGAAAAACCACGACGAACCGCAATATCACGCCACGACTCTGATTCCGATGGTTGTGGAGCAGACCAGCCGCGGCGAGCGCGCTTACGACATCTATTCGCGCCTGCTGAAAGAGCACATTGTTTTCATCGGCACGCCGATTGACGACCACGTCGCCAATCTGGCCACGGCGCAGATGCTCTTCCTCCAAGCCGAAGACCCGGAAAAGGATATTCAGCTTTACATTAATTCCCCGGGCGGTTCGATCACCGCGGGTTTTGCCATTTACGATACCATGCAGTTCGTGAAGCCAGATGTGGTCACCACTTGCGTTGGTCAGGCCGCTTCTATCGCGGCTGTATTGCTCGCGGGCGGCGCGCCAAAGAAGCGATTTGCTCTTCCGAATTCGAGAATTCTAATCCACCAGCCCTGGATGAGCGGCCTGGGTGGCCAGGCAACCGACATCGACCTCCACGCCAAAGAGATTTTGCGTATGCGCACCACCATCAACCAGATTCTGTCCAAACATACCGGGCAGCCGGTCGAGCGCATCGAAAAGGATGTTGAACGGGACTACATTATGAATCCCGAACAGGCCAAGGAATACGGAATGATTGACGAGATCATTTTCAAGCACCGGTGATCTCTGATTGTCGACCTTGGTTTGAACGCAAATTGACTTTGGTTACAAAACGAGTCAGTTTTTGCACGCTCGCGAGTCGTTCCTGTTTCACACAGGCTCCTACAGATTTCTTTCTCCCGGGGGAAAATTCGGCCTAGAATAGAACGTACCGCCGGAGTCTAATCCGGAGACGAGGCCCACAACCACGTGAAAAAATATAGCCCAGACGAGCCCCTTCGCTGCTCTTTCTGCCATAAAACGCAGGAACAGGTAGAGAAGCTGATCAGCTCGCCTTCGGACTATCCGCGCGCGTACATCTGCAACGAATGCGTGGGCGTTTGCCAGACCATTCTCGAAGATGAAAAGCGCGAGCAGGCCGTAGCGCCGGCAAAGCGCCTGCCTCGTCCCCCGGAAATCAAGCAATTTCTCGACAGCTACGTTATCGGGCAGGACCGTACTAAGAAAAAATTGGCTGTCGCAGTCTACAATCACTACAAACGGATTTTCTTGAACAAGCAGCCCGGCGAAGTGGAGCTTAGCAAGTCCAACATTCTCCTGATTGGTCCCACCGGCACCGGCAAAACGCTCCTGGCGCAAACCCTTTCCCGCATGCTCGACGTGCCCTTCGCCATTGTCGACGCCACTACGCTCACCGAAGCTGGTTATGTCGGTGAAGACGTCGAAAATATTATCTTGAAGCTGCTTCAGGCGGCCGATGGCGATGTTCAGAAGGCCCAGCAAGGCATCATCTATATTGACGAAATCGACAAAATTGCCAAAAAGGACGAGAATCCGTCCATCACCCGCGATGTGAGCGGCGAGGGCGTCCAGCAGGCGCTGCTTAAGATTCTCGAAGGTACGATGGCCAATGTGCCTCCCCAGGGCGGCAGAAAACATCCGCACCAGGAATTTACTCCGGTAGATACCACCAATATATTGTTCATTTGCGGCGGCGCCTTCGTAGGTCTCGAAAAAATTATCGAGCGCCGTGCTGGAAAGCGTTCGCTCGGCTTCCACACGGAAGCTACTCCGTCTACTCCGCAACGCCGCAACACCGAAATGCTGGAGCAGGTGCAGCCGACCGATCTTATTCGCTACGGCCTGATCCCCGAATTTGTCGGCCGCTTGCCCGTCGCCGGTGTTATGAGCGACCTCGACAAAGTCGCGCTGATGAAGATCTTGACCGAGCCGAAAAACGCGCTCCTGAAGCAATACCAGCGCCTGTTTGAGTTTGAAAATGTCCGCTTGCGCTTCACCGATGACGCCCTGGAGACCGTGGCGGAGTTAGCTCTTCAGCGCAAAGTTGGCGCGCGCGGCTTGCGTATGATCCTCGAAGACCTCATGCTGGAATTGATGTACCACCTGCCGATGCAACGCAAGGTGCGCGACTTCGTGGTGACCGCCGATATGGTTCGCGGCCACGAAATCAATTGGAGTTTGCTCGAGAAGGCCGGATAACGGCGCTTTCCCGAGCTTGAAGATGTCCAGGGGCCTGCATGTTCAATCGTGAGAAACAGGAAATGAAACGCGTACCTATGATGCCGGTGCGCGACATGGTCATCTTCCCGCAGCAGATGACGCCATTCATCGTTGGCCGCGAAGCTAGCGTTCGTGCGCTCGAAGAGGCCCTAACCGGAGAGAAGAAGATCTTCCTCTCTACCCAGCACGACGCCTCGATTGACGACCCCAAGCCCGAAGAAATCTACGCCGTCGGCACGCTCGCCAATATCGTCCAGAGTGTGAAACTTCCCGATGGCAACATCAAGGTGCTCGTAGAAGGCGTTGAACGTGCTCGTTCCCTTTCCATCACGACCGACGAAGGCTTCTTCCGCGCCACCATCCGTTTGCTCAGCTCTAAGATGGAGACTACTCCCCAGGTCGAGCAGCTCGTTACCAAAGTTACTGGCCTCTACGAACAGTTCATCAAGCTTTCGCAGAGCCTGAACTACGACACCATGATCGCCGCGGCTCGTGTCGACGATCCTTCGCGCCTTTCGGACACCATCGCTGCGAACCTGCAGCTTCCCGTCGACGAGAAGCAAGATTTGCTTGAAACCGCGGATCCACTGGAGCGCCTCAACCGCATCTCCGACATCCTCGAAATCGAGCTTGAAAAGTTGAACGTCGATCGCAACATCAATACCCGCGTAAAACGACAGATGGAGCGCGCACAAAAAGAGTATTACCTGAACGAAAAGCTCAAGGCGATTCAGAAAGAACTTGGCCGCGGCGAAAAGAACGAAACCGAAGACCTCAAGAAGAAAATTGACGCCGCGGGCATGCCCAAGGAAGTCCACGAAAAGGCCACCACGGAGCTGAAGCGCCTGGAATTGATGCCGCCGATGTCCGCGGAATCGACTGTCAGCCGCAATTACATCGATTGGCTCCTGGCGGTGCCCTGGAAAAAGCGCTCCAAGGAAATTCGCGACATTAAGGCCGCGGAAGAAATCCTCAACAAGGAACACTACGGCCTAGAAAAGGTCAAAGAACGCATTCTCGAGTTCCTCGCCGTCCGTCAACTCGTCAAGAATCCCAAGGGTTCCATACTTTGCTTTGTCGGGCCGCCGGGCGTCGGCAAGACTTCCCTGGCCATGTCGATCGGCCACGCCACGGGGCGAAAGTTCGTTCGCGTATCCCTAGGCGGGGTGCGCGACGAAGCCGAAATTCGCGGCCACCGTCGCACCTACATCGGTGCGCTTCCCGGCCAGATCATCCAGATGATGAAGAAGGCTGCCACCACCAACCCGATTTTCGTCCTCGACGAAGTCGACAAGATGTCCACCGATTTCCGTGGCGATCCGTCCGCGGCGCTGATGGAAGTGTCTGGATCCCGAACTGAATCATTCCTTCACCGACCACTATCTGGACGTCGAATACGACCTTTCCAAGGTGATGTTCGTATGCACCGCCAACGTAATGCACACCATTCCGCAGGCTTTGCAGGACCGCATGGAGATCCTGCGCATCCCCGGCTACACCGAGCAGGAAAAGCTGGAAATTGCCAAGCGCTTCCTGGTTCAGTCGCGCCCTCGAAGCTACCGGCCTGACCGACAAGAATCTGACTTTCACTGACGAAGGCCTGCTGCACATTATCCGCCACTACACCCACGAAGCCGGTGTGCGTAATCTCGAGCGCGAAATTCAGAATATCTCGCGCAAAATGGCCCGCAAGGTGGTCACCGATGGCGCAAAGTCCACAACGGAGATCACTGCGGCCAACGTCAACGATTTCCTCGGCGTCCTGAAATACCGCGAATTCTGGCTCGAGAAGCAAAACGAAATCGGACTCACCAACGGCCTGGCCTGGACGGAAGTTGGCGGCTCGGTTCTCACTACGGAAGCCACGCTAATGGAAGGCAAAGGCCGCCTGACGCTCACCGGCAAACTTGGCGACGTCATGCAGGAATCCGCCCAGGCAGCGATGAGCTATATCCGGTCCCGCGCTTCCACTCTCGGGCTTGACAAAGATTTTTACCGCACGCTCGACATTCACATGCACGTGCCCGAAGGCGCCATCCCCAAGGACGGTCCTTCCGCCGGCATCACCATCTGCACTTCCATCGTCAGCGCGCTGACCAAGATCCCTGTCCGCTGTGACGTCGCCATGACCGGCGAAATCACCCTGCGCGGGAAAGTTTTACCCATCGGCGGCATGAAGGAAAAACTCCTGGCTGCCCACCGAATGGGCTTGCGTACCGTGCTGCTTCCGAAGGATAATGAGAAAGACCTTGCAGAGATCCCCCAGGAGATTCTCTCCAGCTTGAAATTACATTTCGTCGAAACCATGGATGAGGTTTTGCAGATTGCCCTGGAACGCCCGATTGTGCCCTTGGAGCACATCGCGGTTGCGCCTGTTGCGGATACGCTGGCCGGCGACGCCGATAAAGACAAGAGTTTGACCAACTAAGCAGAGTACTGGGCGCGGCCTGCACCCGCAGGCTGTAGCTTTCTTGAGACCTGGAACTGCTCCGGTTGGACCTGGAACTGCTTCCGGTTGCAGACAGTTTGGTTTGCCCCTCCTGGCGGATTTTTTCGGCCAGTTGGTACACCACCACGCAGTGCATTCCGGGAAGACCTGGGTCATATTTCACAATCAACCAAAAATAAAGTCAGGAACTATGGCAAAAGAAACGACTACAGAAGGAAATAATCAAGTAAGCATCAGCCTTGCTGAGCTTAAAGAAAAAAACATCACCGATCTCGCTAAGATCGCCAAGGAATTGAACATTCCCGGCGCCAGCGGCATGCGCAAACAGGAGCTGATCTTCCAGATTCTCCGCGCGCAAACGGAAAAGAGCGGACTGATTTTCTCGGAAGGCGTCCTGGAATGCCTCCCGGATGGATTCGGATTTCTCCGCGCCCCGGAGTACAACTATCTCCCCGGCCCGGACGATATCTACGTCTCTCCCTCGCAGATCCGCAAGTTCGATTTGAGAACCGGTGATACCGTTTCGGGACAGGTTCGCCCGCCCAAAGATGGCGAGCGCTACTTCGCCCTCATCAAGGTCGAAGCCGTCAACTTTGAAGATCCGGAAGTTGCTCGCAACAAGATCTTCTTCGACAACCTCACGCCGCTCTATCCGCAGGGCCGCCTGAAGATGGAAACGACGAAGGAAAATCTCACAGGACGAGTGCTCGACCTGCTCTGCCCCGTCGGCAAAGGACAGCGCGGACTGATCGTCGCACCGCCGCGCACCGGTAAAACCATGATGCTGCAGTCCATCGCCAACTCCATCACCACCAATCATCCGGAAGTGGCCTTGATCGTGCTCCTCATTGACGAGCGTCCGGAAGAAGTTACGGACATGCAGCGAACCGTGAAGGGCGAAGTCATCAGCTCCACCTTCGACGAACCGCCGCAACGCCATATTCAAGTCGCTGAAATGGTCCTCGAAAAGGCCAAGCGACTCGTGGAGCACAAGCGTGACGTCGTCGTCCTTCTTGACTCGGTCACTCGTCTCGCACGCGCTTACAACGCCGTCACTCCGCCATCTGGCAAGGTGCTTTCCGGCGGTATTGACGCCAACGCGCTGCAACGCCCGCGCCGCTTTTTCGCCGCTGCCCGCCATGTGGAAGAAGGCGGCTCACTAACCATCGTTGCTACCGCATTGATCGACACCGGAAGCCGCATGGATGACGTCATCTTCGAAGAATTCAAGGGTACCGGTAACATGGAAATTAACCTGGACCGCCGCCTCTCCGACAAGCGCGTATTTCCTGCCATCGATATTCAGCGCTCCGGAACGCGTAAGGACGAACTGCTGCTTCCGCCCGACGAACTGAACCGCGTCTGGGTGTTGCGCAAGGTTTTGAGCCCGCTTTCAACGGTTGAGGCGATGGAATTGCTCCTCAGTCGTTTGGCGAAGTCGAAGGCAAACTCGGAATTCCTGAGCTCGATGGCAGCGCCAGCCTGAGGAATTTACTTCCATCGAACGGCTCCCGTCACGAAAGCCTCGCGACAGAGCCCTTCGCACCCGCCGTTAAACGTGCGCACGCAATGGTAGGGGATTTGAATGTCCGATAAATTTATCGCCCGCCAGCCGATTCTGGACACGCGCCTTCGCGTTTTCGCGTATGAATTGCTCTTTCGCGGCGGCCCACACAATTCGTTTCAGCCCTATGCCAACGCTTCTTCCAGCGTAATCGCCGATTCCATCACGCTTTTCGATTTGCAAATGCTGACCGGAAATACCCGCGCCTTCGTAAACGTCGACGAAGTCGCCCTGCGCCTTGGCGCCCCGCGGCTACTTCCTCCCGATCGCATTGTCGTCGAAATCCTCGAAACTGTTCGCCCTACGGAGGAGATTGTCACCATTTGCCGCGATCTCCGTTCCGCCGGTTATCAATTCGCGCTCGACGACTTCCTCGACGAACCTGCACTGGCGCCGCTCGTGGAACTGGCGCAATTTCTAAAGGTGGATTTTAAGTTGATGGACCAGGACCTTCGCGAAGACGTAGCTCGGAAGTATCGCTCCCAGAACATCGCTCTCCTCGCCGAAAAAGTTGAAACAAAACAGGAAATGGAAGAAGCTCAGAACTTGGGTTTTAAGTACTTTCAGGGCTATTTCTTCTGCAAGCCTTCCATGATCGAGACTAAAGACATTTCCGGCAACAAGCTCGTGCAAATTCAACTTCTCAGTGCGATCGCCAAGCCCGAACTTGATTACGATGCGATTGAGGAACTCCTGAAACAGGATCCTTCTCTGCTCTATCGTCTGTTGCGCTATCTGAATTCTCCCGTGCCCGGCCTCCGTTCGGAGGTCAACAGCATTCGAAACGCCATCACCTTACTTGGGGAGAGAGAGTTTCGCCGCTGGGTTTCCATCTTTGCCGTCGTTTCCATGATGAACGGCAAATCCCCTGAACTGATTCGCACTTCCCTCACTCGCGCCTACTTCTGTGAGGACTTTTCCGCAAGTGCCGGCCTCGGTGAAAAAAGCTCTACCTTGTTCCTGATGGGTCTTCTATCGCTATCCGATGCGCTCCTCGACCGCCCCTTGAATGACGTTCTCGACACGCTGGCGGTCGCTCCCGAACTGAAAGCCGCTCTCTGTGGCGGCAACAACAAACTAAGCGATGTCTATCAACTCCTCCTGTCAATGGAACGAGCCGAGTGGCCCAAACTCACCGACTGCGCCGCCCGCCTCCACTGTCCCGAAGAAAGCATTCCCGACTCCTACAAATCCGCCATCCAAAAAGCTGCGACCATCGCCACGTAGCGCACATAGTGTGCGGCAGTCCAACTGCCGCTTTCCCGAATTCCACATCTTGCAGCCTTATTGACATCGTCGTCGCAGAAAAAACGCACCAAGCGCCCACCACCAAATTGACATCCTGAGGAGCGCAATTTGCAACGAAGGATGTCAATCCACGCCGCACCCACTCCACAGAGCATGTCGGGTGGATCACAAAAACACGGCGCAACGTCAACAAAACGCCACGCCCGGAAATTGATCCACATTTCGAATCGGGTTAAGCACAGGTTCGGTTCCCACCGCAGCGATATAATCAACGATCCTCTCGGACCAGCCGTCCACATGCGTCCAGCCGTTTCCGTAGCTAAACCCATGCTTGTAAGGAGCAACGTTCAGATGTACGCGTTTCGCGACCACGCGGGCAAATTCCCGTCGTCCGACTGTTCGTCGGTAATCACGATCAGCCGGTCAAGTTCAAGCCACTCCGTCTGTTCGCTCAGCTGTGTTAAGGCACGCTTCAGGTACGTCCCCGAGTGCGCCTGAGACTGTACGATTCCGTCGCGCAGCGCAAAGCCGTGCCGCGGCGGAAGTTCCACGCAGGAATCCGAAAAGGTCGCAATGCAAGACGCCTCGGCCTTTTCGCGCAGCAGAATTGCCGGCCCCGCCGCCGCATCCATGCGAGTTGTCTCTCTTTTTTTCGCCAGCATGTAGTTCATCGAACCAGACACGTCGACAAGTAGTCCCGTCGAACCCTCCAGTTTCGGAAGACATATTCAATTCACAAGAAAAAAGGGACTTGAAACCCTGAGGAAATGTACTAAACTCGCTTACTGATTCTTCTTGTCGCTTTCTGCTTTCAACCACTCCCTCATGTGCACCTCAAGCAAATCCAACGGCAACGCTCCCTCCTCCAGCACCGCATCGTGAAACGTCCGCACATTAAAACGCGCTCCCAATGTTTTCTCCGCCTGTGCGCGCATGTCGCGAATTTTCAGCTGCCCCAACTTGTACGCCAGCGCCTGCCCCGGCCACACGATGTACCGATCCACTTCCACCGTAATATCCTGGTCCGTCTTTCCCGTATTCTCTCGGAAGAAATCGATCGCCTGCTGGCGCGTCCAACCTTTAGTATGCATTCCCGTGTCCACCACCAGTCGCACCGCCCGCCACATCTCGTAACCCAATCGCCCAAACTTCGAGTACGGGTCCTTGTACAATCCCAGCTCGGGGCCCAGGCTTTCCGCATACAAACCCCATCCTTCATTGAAGGCCGAGAATCCGATGTACTTGCGGAATTCCGGAACATTTTCCTGTTCCTGCTCCAACGCAAATTGCAAATGATGCCCTGGAACGGCTTCGTGCAGCGAAAGCGACTCCATCTCCCATTTCGGCCGCGCATGCAAATTGTAAGTGTTCACGAAATACAAACCCGGGCGCCCGACGACGCTCGAGCCCGGCTGATAATAAGCAGTCGTTTGCGAAGGCGCCTTGAATTACTCCGTGCGGCAATCGCGGCAATCTTCCGAATTCATGCGCCAGTTCCGGATCAATCTTCTTGGCCACCACGCGATACCCGTTCACCAGATCTTCCGCCTTGTCGTAATAAAACTGCGGATCGTTTCGCAGAAACTCCTTAAACTCGGCAAAGCTTCCTTTGAATCCCGACTCGCGGATGACTTTGTCCATCTCCGCGCGAATTCGCTTTACCTCGCTCAACCCAATCTCGTGAATCTGCTCCGGCGTCAGGCTCGTTGTCGTCTGCCAACGAACATGAAATGCATACGCAGCGAATCCATTTGGCAGGGCGGTAACTGCAATGTTCTCGCGGCACGCGAGCAGATACGTCGAAACAATGTAGTCGTGCAACCGTTGGAACGCCGGGGCGACGCTACTGGTATAAACTTTCTTGGCCCGATCCGTTAGTGCGGTCCTCTCGGCTGCCGGAATCGAAGATGGAAATTCCGCGAAAGGCTGCAAGAGGGCGCTCTTGGTCGGCTCTGCCGGAATCAGGTCCCCGATCTGCTGCGGCACGTCGCGCATCGCGATTTTAGGTTGGCTGTATCCCTTCTTTAATCCAGTCTCAAGGTTCGCACGTGTTTGATCCACAACCGCAGGCAGACCCTCCAATCGCGCAAGAATATCCTCGTAGTTCGCCACCGTTTCGCGCGGCATCCCCGCCAGAACCTGCGCCGCCCCTTGTTGAATACCGTTCATCTGGTCGATCGGCATCCATCGGTTGGCCGGCACCACGCTGCGAAACGGCAGCGGATCGTCGCCATATTGCAATCCTTCCACGGCGCTTTCCAGCAATTCGCGATACAGATCGTAATTCAGTTGCTCGCTTGCTGGCATTCCAGCGCGATTCATCTTTCGCAGATCCGCCAAACTCTCCCGCAAATGATTTTCTCGGATTGCCAATCCCGCCTGCGAGCGATCATCCCAGCGCCGACTCTCGCTTGTGAACCCGATATCGCTGGCCATTTCCGGATACTCATGCATCCAGATTTTCCAGTCCTGCTGCAAATACTCGCGGGACTGGCGTGCTGCCTCGGCTTGCGCAGCGGAAACATTTGCCGCCTGCGCCACACCCACCAATGGCAATGCCAAACACACCATCAGAAGCATCAATCCACGAAAAATCATCGATGCGCGCATCAATCCAATCCTCCGGGAGTTCCAACCAATAAATGATCCAAAGTTTTGTGCGGCTTTAGCCCCTGAGGAATCCAAGTTTCTAATTCTGGCACAAAGGCTCTGCGCTCCACTGAGGATTCCATTCATCCTGCCTTCGATATTTATGAAACGGTGTTTGCTTCCTTCTTCCGCTCTTCCGCCAGCATCACTATCAACCGCGCCGTCTCCTCAATTCCCATCGCAGTATTATCAATGAACACGGCATCGGCCGCCCGCACCAGCGGTGAAACTTTTCGTTCGCGGTCCCTCTTGTCGCGCTCGCGCACTTCCAGCAGTACCTCCTGTATCCTCACCCGCTCGCCTTTTTCCTGATGCTCCAGCCACCTCCGCTGTGCTCGCAATTCCGCGGCAGCATCCAGAAATATCTTCAACTGCGCTTTCGGAAACACCACGGTTCCAATATCGCGGCCCTCCATCACCACTCCGCCGCCTGCACCCGCATGCTGCTGTTCAGCCACCAGCACTCTCCGCACTCCCGCTATCGTAGCCAGTCGCGACGCCGCATGCGCCACATCGCCACTGCGAATTTCGTAGGTGACTTCCCGGCCGTCCAGAAATACCCGGTTCTTCAGTCCCTCTTTTTCTTGCTTAGCCGTTGGCGGTGTCAGTTCGATATGGGTTGTTTTCGTTATCGTTTCAAGCTGGGTTTCGTTATCAAGCTCACTTTTCTGTTGCAGCGCCTTCAACGCCACCGCGCGGTACATCGCGCCGCTGTCCAGATACAAATATCCCAGCATCGCGGCCACTCTGCGCGCGACCGTGCTCTTTCCAGAGCCGGCTGGCCCATCGATCGCGATCGTAAGCCTGCTGGGCATCTCCACCCGTTTCTGATTTCGTTTATTCTAAGAAATGAGAAACCAATCGGAAAAACTAGAAGCCCATGATGTTGTAGCCACAATCGACGTACAACGTCTCTCCAGTAATCCCGGAACTGCCTTCTGACAGCAGAAATGCCGCCGTGCTTCCCACTTCTGCCGGATCGACGTTGCGTTTCAAAGGTGCCCGGTCGGCGTGCGCTTTCAACATCTCACCCAATTGCGAAATCCCGCGCGCCGCAAGCGTCTTGATCGGTCCCGCTGAAATCGCGTTCACGCGAATCGCTCGGGGCCCCATATCATTTGCCAGGTACCGCACCGTCGCCTCAAGGGCCGCCTTCGCAACGCCCATCACGTTGTATTTCGGCACAACTTTCTCCGCGCCGTAGTACGTTAGCGTCACAATTCCTCCGCCTTCCGTCATCAATGGAGCCGCCCCCCGTGCCACCGCAATCAGCGAATACACGCTGATGTCGTGCGCCATCCGGAATCCCTCCCGGCTGGTATTCAGAAATTCGCCTCTTAATTCCTCTGCTGGAGCAAACGCCACGCTATGTACCACTCCGTGAAGCACACCGTATCTTTCCTTGAGTCGCTCGAACAATTTTGCGATCTGTTCGTCGGAGCTCACGTCGCACATGAATCCTTCCGCGCCGGGCAACTCCGTGATCAGGTCTTTCGCCTCCTGCTCCAGCCGCTCATTTTGATAAGTGATGGCAAGCTGCCAGCCCGCCTGGTGCACCTTTTGCGCAATGGCCCATGCAATACTGCGCTTGTTCGCCAGGCCAAAAACCACCACGGTTTTCTTCGTCTCGCTCACGTTTTCCTCACTCGCAATCTTCACGCTGCCGCACATCTGTCATCCCAAACGCTGCGCCTTTTGCAGCGCGAGGGATCTGCTTATGCGCCCGACTCTATCGTCACATTCCTAGATTCGATGAAACGCGTGCTCGATTTCCTTCAATGAATAGCGCAACACCACCGGACGCCCATGCGGGCAGCTCATGGGGCAATCGGTCTTGGCCAGCGCTCCCAGCAGCCATTCCATCTTCGTCTGGTCCAGCGGCATGTTGATTTTGATCGCCGCATGGCAAGCAGTAGAGGCGGCAATCTTCGATTGCAGCGTATCAATCGAAATCGCTGCGTTTTCCCGTTCGATTCCATCCAGAATTTCCGTCAGCAGGCCCTCCTCATCGTTCCCGGCAATTCCTGCTGGCACTGATTGGATGGCGACGCTCTTGGGCCCCATCGGTTCCACTTCAAACCCATTTGCGCGAAGCTCTTCCGCAATTTTTTCGTAAGTCACAATCTGCCGCGGCGAAAGCTCAATCACCATCGGCATCAACATCCGTTGCGACTCAACTTTACCTGCACGGCGAGCTTCCAAGTGCTGCTCAAATAACACGCGTTCATGTGCCACGTGCTGGTCGATGATCCACAGCCCTTCTCCGTTCACCGCGATAATAAAGCTCGAACTCACCTGCCCTAACGGTTTCAAGTCTGCAATCTGATCCGGTCGCGGCAATGTCGCAGGAGTCTCCCCGTTTGGCCGCGCCAGATTTTCTGCCCAATTCGGCACTGAACGGGCCGCCCGATACCGCGCAATACTGTCAACGACGCTTAGCGAACTGCCCGCCTCAAACGTAAACCGCTGCGGAACTGGTTGCATCGGCGCGCTGGTCAAATCAAATCCGGCCCCTGAAGCATAGTCGGAGCCGACTCCCGATCCAACGCCAAGCTCTTCGATCGGCGGAATCACCGCTCGCGGCACACCCGAATTGATATTCGTCTCGCCAAATCCGCCTGCGAACGTACCGGGCGGCGGCGCCGGGTTCAGCGCATTTGCGGCAGTCGCCGCTGTCGCAAAACTCGCGATCGGCCTCACGCTCATCAACGCCTGACGAATCGCATCCCGCGTGAAATCATGCACGAACTGCGACCGGCGAAAACGCACCTCGATCTTAGCTGGATGTACATTCACATCCACTTCGTCGTAGGGCATCTCCAGAAACAGCAGCGTCGCCGGGAAAACCGTCGGCGGCAAAATATTTCGATACCCTTCGTGAATCGCGTGCAGAATCAGGCGGTCTCGTACCAGCCGCCGGTTCACAAACACATAAATGCCATTGCGATTGGGCCGCTGGATATCCGGCCGCGACGTGAATCCGGAGACTGTCAGTGTAGCCGCTTCTCGCGCTTCCATCTCCGGTTCGGTAATCGCCGCTCGGAACGCCGCGGATGTCACGGGAATCTCCAATAGTTCGTCCAGCGATTGCTTCCCGAACAACTGGTAAACGCGGTCCGCCACTTTTTCCACCGGTGCGCAGTTGATGATCTCCTGTGTTGGCGTTGTCAAAATAAATTGCTTGCCAGGATTTGCCAGCGCGTAGTGCGTCACCAGGGAAGCGATGTGTCCCAACTCCGTCGTATCCGACTTCAGGAATTTTCGTCGCGCAGGAATTGAATAGAACAGATCTGCCACGCTGATTGTTGTGCCTGCGGGAAGTGCAGCCGGTTTCACCCCAACAAGTTTTCCACCCGCATACTCGATTCGCGTACCTTCGACTTCTGCTCCGTCCCGCGTTTCCAGCAACAATCGCGACACCGCAGCTATTGTTGGCAGCGCCTCACCTCGAAACCCCAACGTCGCAATCGACAGCAGATCGTCCGCATTACGCAGCTTACTGGTGGCATGCCGTTCAAATGCCAACAGCGCATCATCGTGAGCCATCCCGTGACCATTATCGATCACGCGGATCATACGCTTGCCGCCCATCTCCGTCTCAATCCAGATCGACGAAGCGCCTGCGTCCAGCGAGTTCTCCAACAACTCTTTCACCACGGATGCGGGCCGCTCCACCACCTCGCCCGCGGCGATTTTGTTCGCCACCGCCTCCGCCAGTATACGGATCCGGCTCATGCGCGAACTCCTTTGGTGCCGGACTTTATACGACGTAAATCCTTATCTTCAATAGGCTGGGGCCTCAGACCGGGCATAGAACGGTCGTTTGCGAGAATATCGGTCGTCACTTCATTCAACCTTCATCGCTACACTTCGGGATCCTTATTAAAACTGTGGACCGAACGTAGAATGAAAAAAGTCGTAACATACACCAAGTCAATACTGGCGAAAGTAAGGCCACCATCACAATTATCCCATCCCGAGATTCACTACATCTCGAGACGCGATTAAAAGTGTAAACATTCCGCAGAATAAACCGCTTCCGCCAGGGGCTTGAATCCCAGGTGGGAGTAGAAGACGCAGCTTTTTAATCGTTGTCAGCTCAGGCCATTCCCTAGAATTGTCATTGAATGTCTTGCCGCACTCTATGTACAGACGCTCTCCGCTACCCGGTCGCACATTGTAGGGCCAATAATCGCCTGGGATTTCGAGCGTACCAATGGATATGGCGCAAAGGTCATGATCTTCGCGAATTGTCAAAGAGAGACCCATACCCTGAACTAGCGACCGTCCTTGATTTGTATCCCCAACAGGTTTAATTGCTCGTCGTCCACACTCGACGGCGACTCCGCCATCAGATCCACAGCCGCTGTCGTCTTCGCAAACGCAATCACTTCGCGAATGGATTTCTCGCCCGTCAGTAGCATCACCACACGGTCGATCCCCAGCGCAATTCCACCGTGCGGTGGAGTTCCGTACGTCAGTGCGTCCAGGAAAAATCCGAATCGCCGTCGCAACGTCTCTTCGTTCAAGCCCATGGCCTTGAACAATCTCTCCTGCACGTCCTGGCGATGAATCCGTATGCTCCCCGATCCCAACTCCACGCCATTCAGCACCAGGTCGTACCCCTTCGAACGCACTTGCCACGGCGCCGTCTCCAGCTTTTCCAGATCTTCGTCGACAATCCCGGTGAACGGATGCTGCGCGCTCACCCACAACTTGTCTGTTTCGCTCCACTCGAACAGCGGAAATCCCGTCAGCCAAAGAAATTTCCATTGCGCCTTATCGATCTGGCCCAACCCTTCGCCAAGCTGCAACCGCAACTGTCCCGCGACCTGCGCTGCCGCTTCCGTGCCCTTGATTTCCTGTTTCGCGGACACCGCCACCACCAGGTCGCCCGATTTCGCTCCGCACAATTCCGCCAACTTCTTCGCGTTATCCGCTCCGATCAGTTTATCGACGGTCGACGTGGTGCGCTCCGCCGCTACCTTGACGAAATAAGCCCCACGCGCCCCTGCCGCTTTTCCTTTTTCCGACAACTCGTCCAGTTGTTTCCTCGAGTATCCAGCCGCGCCAGGAGCCGCAAACGCGAACACGCTGCCCTCAATCTGCAACTTCTGTTTCGCCTCCGTCGAAAAGCATTCCGTCACTTCGTGCAGTTCCATCCCAAAACGCATGTCCGGTTTGTCACTGCCATACTTTCGAATCGCATCCTTGTACAACATGTGCGGAAAGGGAGCCTGCGCCTTTACCCCGGCAACCGCACAAGCCCGCATCATGACGTTTTCGATCACATGAAAAATGTCTTCCTGCCGAGGGAACGACATTTCCAAGTCCAACTGTGTAAACTCCGGCTGCCGGTCCGCGCGCAAATCCTCGTCCCGAAAACACTTCACGATCTGGAAATAGCGGTCCAGCCCGCCAATCATCAGGATCTGCTTAAAAATCTGCGGCGATTGCGGCAACGCATAAAACCGTCCGTGATGAACCCGGCTCGGTACCAGATAGTCCCGCGCCCCCTCTGGGGTGGAGCGCGTCAGCATCGGCGTTTCCACTTCGATGAAGCCCATCTCGTCCATGGTCTTGCGTATTTCCAGAAGAATCTTGTGCCGCAGGGCCAGATTGTGATATGGTTTCGGGCGCCGCAAGTCCAGATAGCGGTAACGCAGCCTTGTCTCTTCCGCAGCATTGATTTCGTCCTCCACCGGAAACGGTGGCGTCCTGGCGGTATTCAATATTTGCAGTTTTGACGCTACCAATTCGATCTCGCCCGTGCCAATATCCGAATTCGCCCGCTCGCGCTTTGTCACGCGCCCTTCCACCACCACCACAAACTCGCTCCGCGCCTGTTCGGCCTTCGCGTGTGCTTCCGGTTGCGTCTCTTTGTTGAACACCACCTGCACGATTCCCGAGCGGTCGCGCACATCCAGGAACAACAAATTCCCAAGATCGCGGCGCCGGTGTACCCATCCCATCACCGTGGCATTTTGTCCCGCGTCAGGCAGTCGCAACGCTCCGCAGTAATGTGTCCGCTTCAAATCACCCAAAAAGTCCAGCACAGGTTTCATCCCTTCAATGCTATGAATTGCTAGCGCGCCACCAAACCGTTGTCATGCTGAGGAAGCCGCCTCTTGCGACCGAAGCATCTCAACGTAAGCTCTCCTCCCAGACAAGCCATTGCAAGTCGAAGCTTTGGCTCCAACTAAAAGCCCTAGCAATTGTGGGCTTTAGCCCCTGAGGAATCGCTCCTCTCCCTACTACTACGAGCTACAACCTACCAGCTACCGGCTTCCCTTCAAAAACTCTAGCAATCCGGTTTCCGTCAACTTCTGCTGCGTCCCGTCCGCCAAGGTCTTCAACGTCCAGTGTCCGCTCGCCAATTCATCCTCGCCCAAAATTAAAGCATACCTCGAGCCAATCTTGTCGGCCTGCCCTAGCGCTTTCCCGAATTTCTGTTCCACCGGCGGCAATTCCACGCGAAATCCCGCCTGCCTCAACATCCGCGCTGCACGAATCGCCGCATCCTGCGCTTTTTCTCCCATCCACGCTACGTATACATCGGGCCTCGCAGCGCTTCCGCCCTTCCCCGCTTCCTGAAGCGAAAGAATCAGCCGGTCTTCGCCTATCGCAAAACCAATTCCTTTCGTCGGCATCCCGCCAAGAATTTCCACCAGTCCATCATAGCGCCCGCCGCCGCACACCGCATTCTGCGAACCGAGCCCGCGCGCGGTTATTTCAAACGTTGTCCGCATGTAATAATCCAGCCCGCGCACCAGCCGCCAGTTCTCCTTATACGCCACCTCGCGCACTCCAAGCTGCCGCTTTACTTCCGCATATTGCGCCGAGCACACCGCGCACAAATGCTCGCTAATCCTCGGCAGCGCCGCGATAATTTCCTGCTCTGATTCCAACTTCGAATCCAGCACCCGGAGCGGATTTGTCTCAATCCGCCGCTGGCTGTCCGGCCCCAATTTATCTTTCACCTTCAGCAATTCCGCGTGCAATAGTTCCACATACTTCAGTCGGCAAACGCGGCATCCAATAGAGTTGATTTCGAGCTGCACGCCTTCCAGTTCCAGCTTCGCGAAAAACGCCATCGCCATCTCAATCACTTCGGCATCTACCGCGGCATCTTTCCCTGTGCTCTTCGCGGAATTCGCCTGCCCCTGCTGCTGCGCCTCCAGTACCTCTGCGCCAATCTGATAAAACTGCCGGTACCGTCCCTTCTGCGGCCGCTCCCTTCGAAACATCGGCCCGATGTAATACAGCTTCACCGGCTGCGCCAAAGCATGCATGTTGTGCTCAATGTACGCCCGGCAAACGCTAGCCGTAGCCTCGGGCCGCAGCGTTACCGATGGACCTAATTGCAAGCCGGCCGCCCTTTGATTCCAGATGAGACGACCGCGCTCCCTAGACTCTTCTCGCCTTAGGTTGTATTGATCTAATTCAAACTTCAGTATCTCAAGAATCGACTCGTCGTGCGCAATCTGTCCGCTGCGCATGGCTTGTTCAATTATCGAACGATAATCTTCTGGGGCTACGTACTTTGGATCAGGTAAACCCCCAGGCTTGTCGCTGAAGGAATACATCTCCTTCGAAACAATGTCCGTCTCTGCTCCTACCGCCCTCGCAAACAATTCCGTCGGCTCAAATATCGGCGGCCGAATCTCTCCAAATCCAAACGTGCCAAACACCTCTCGCGCCATCGTTTCCACGCGATTCCACAATTCCGTCTCGGGAGGAAGCAAATCGCGCGTACCCTTAATCGGCTGAAATTTTCTTTTTTCCGCCATGTTTTCCTGGAGAGTGCCTATCTGCAATGCTCAGCCTCTTATCCGGCTCCAATCAATCCGCTTGCCTCGCTCGCTCGCCTCTTTCCGGTAAATCTCCCGATATCCGGCATAGCGTTCCGCATAGTGCCCAATCGAATCCCGATCGAGCGCACTTATTTCTCTCTTAACCTTTCCCGGAGAACCCATCACTAGGCTTCCTGGAGGAATCACCGTGCGCTCCGGAACTCAAAGTTCCTGCTGCAATGATCGAATTCGATCCAATTCGCGCTCCATTCAAAATAATCGCTCCCATTCCGATTAAACATCGCGACTCGATCGTGCATCCATGCAGCGTCACCGAGTGCCCCACCGTCACTTCGTCTTCCAGCAGCAGCGGCCACTCATCTTTCATCACATGCAGCACGCAACCGTCCTGAATATTCGTCCGAGAGCCAATACGGATGTGGTGCACATCTCCTCGAACCACGCACATCGGCCATACGCTGGAGTCTTCGCCAATCGTCACGTCCCCGATTATCATTGCGGCCGGATCGATGTAGGCCGAAGCAGCAATTTGCGGCCACTTTCCCTTGTACGGTCGAATATCCGGCTGCCGGTTCAAAACCTCGCCAATCCTCGTAAGTCGTTGAAGTAAATAGAAATATTCACACTCGCGCGCTACAATTTCTTAACGGTCTCTCTTCATGAAGATACCATCCGCTTTGCACGCCTGACAAGAAGCGCGTCTCCTAGGCTTCAGTTACGGCAGAAACTCCATCGGCGGCAGCTCCTCGGCACGTTTCCAACACTAATGATCGCATACGTAATCCACCACCTCTTCCCGTCCCAGAAAAGTTCCACATTGTCGATGCCGTGACCGGTCGCCGGCCCGACAGCAGTCATTCGCGCTTCCGAAGCGCTGATGACACCCCCAGTCCGCATACCGATGCGTGATGCGATAAATCTCTCCCCTTCCATGAACTTCGAAATACACCTCCACATGTTTAGAGTACCCCTTCGTCCTGGCGAGCCTAGGTCTGTCTTCTTCATTGCTCTTTCAATTGCCGAGGCAAGCGGTCGCTCACAACAAGTGCACCGATTCCCTCAACATCACGCGCTGTTCCCAATGAACCTATCACCCGGTTTCCCAAAAAAATCGGTCGCTCCGTTCCCCCTCGACGTCTTCCGCGCTTCGCGCCATACTTTCCCTATGCAGACACACTGCGCCCGATGCCGCGCCCCGATGACTTGTCAGCCCGAAGGCGGCTGCTGGTGTGGCGAACTCCCGCACCTCCCGATGCCCGCCGAGGGCGAATCAAAAGACTGCCTCTGCCGCGCCTGCCTTTTGGAAAAAATCAAAACCGCAGGCACATCTTCCGCCAACGGTCCAAATACTTCCTCGACATAAACTATCGACGACT
Organism: Candidatus Acidiferrales bacterium; assembly: GCA_963741365.1. Classification (GTDB taxonomy): domain Bacteria; phylum Acidobacteriota; class Terriglobia; order Acidiferrales; family UBA7541; genus Acidiferrum. Next base: position 161,450 of record CAVUHY010000022.1, read on the forward strand.
CGCACCGCTAAACCCATCGCTTAATTTTTGGCCACACCTTCTCCAACGTTCCAAATTTCTCTCCGCGGCACAGGTACACATCGAAATGTTGATATGGCATCGAAAGCGGATGGTTCACCGTTCCCACTTTCTCCACGCGCTCAAATAACTCTCCCAGTCGTTCCGGCGTGTTGCCCATCACCATCAAGCATTGTCCGCTGAAACCTCGCGGTCCCCAGTAAAAATAATTCTGGTGGCCGGACATCGCCGGAGGCAATCCCATCTTGTGCCCAAAAAAATCGATCGCTCCGGCCTGTCCATAATTTTGTCCAAAAATCCCACAACTCTTTTGCTCGTCAGGCGGTAGCTTGTGGTATGCGTCCGCCACCACTTGCGCCATTTCCTTCCAGCCAAACTGGTCGGCATAAATCTGCGGCAAAGGACCCATCGCGTGATTTTCCAGTAGCACCGGCTGCAGATGCATAATTTTTGAATACGCCATGTATTGATTCACGCTCATCAGTGGAAAATACGCGAACGGCGCCAGCAGCACCCCCGTAACGACCAGCACCGTGATATACGCGGGCTTCAGCCAGCGCCCACCTTCGAGTCGCGACATCAACCCGTCGATCGCCACGCCTCCTGCGGCAAATAGCATCGGATACGCCGGTCCCGGATAGTACATCCGCCCATGAAGCACCAACAAGCACGCCATGATCACGACATACGTGATGCCGAGAACACGCCACCCCTTCGGCTCTGGGTCGCGCAACAATAGCACCAATCCCGCGATCCACACCGGCGCTGCCAGTGGATGCAATATAAACATCTGCATCAGCATAAATAGTAGCGGATTCATCTCGGTATTGCGTCCGCTTTGCTGCACGTTCCGCAAAAGCTCAATCGTTGGAAAGTGATGCTGAATCTGCCAGATGAGATTGGGCAGAAAGATCAGCAGCGCCAGCAGGGCGCCGATCCAGATCCATGGCTGGCCTAATTGCTTGCGCTGCTTGGTCAACAGCAGTCCGGACGCCAGCCCAAATCCAAAAAACAACATGGAGTGCTTGTTCAACAGGCCAACACCGCAGATCGCGCCGAACAAAATCCATAACCTCGAATTTCCTCCATTAAAAATACGCAGTGCGACAAGCGCCGCACCCATCCAGAACAGCGATTCGAACACGTTCATCGTCAGCAGCGAGTCCAGACCCAGGTACAGTGGCGCCACCGCCACGCATATGCACGAAAGCGCCATCGCAAATCGCCGCGCGCCCAACTCTCGCGCTATATATCCTGTTAGGATCACCCGCAATCCCGCCGCCACCGCGGGTAAGAATCGTAATGCCGGAAGCGAATCGCCTAGAACCACGCGCTCCAGCCAAGTGAACACGGCAATAAGCGGCGGCTGATCCACATATCCCCACGCCAGATGATGGCTGCACGCGAGGTAATACAATTCGTCGACAAAATATCCGTACCGCCAGCTGACCAGCATGTGCGCCAGAAATACGATCAGCCCGATGCCTCCAATCAATCGTTTGTCGCGCGCCGACTCCGCGCTCGTCGAATCTTTCGCATTTATGGCAGTTTTGCCACCCATCGTCAGCCGCTCAAACAATCCCGCGTTATTTTACAACTGGTCCATTACGCCAAACCACATCCACTTCCTGAAACGAAGGCGCTTCGTGTAACAGGCCACGATTGGCGAGCACAAAATTCAATTTGCTTAATTCTTGGGAAAAATCGCGAGAAGTTATCTCACAAATACTCAGGGGTCGGACCTTCAGGACTGACATAAATGTCTTGCTTGGTTCGCGGCTCTAGCCAGTGAGGAATCCGGATCTGAGGTTCTACAAATCAGGAATTAAGCGCTTTTCCCTGCACGTCAGTCGATCTGTACGCTGGGTCCGCCCGCTGTCGCGCTTACTTCTTCCAGTCGTGCCGCAACCGCCTTCGCAATCCGGTACAAACTCAGCGCAGCCGGAGCGGATTCTCCCTGCGCCGTTACTGGCTTTCCCGTGTCTCCGCCGAGCCGTATCCGGGGATCGATTTCGATTTCGCCCAACATCGGCACGCCATACGCGATCGCAGTGTTTGTCCCTTCGCCATGCCCAAAAATATCAATTGGCTTGTTACAATGCGGGCACGTGAACGTGCTCATGTTCTCCACCACTCCCAGCACTTCCACATTCACCTGGCGAAACATCTCAATCGCTTTCCGCACGTCCGCTAGCGCCACCGTCGACGGCGTCGTCACCACCACCGCTCCCGTCACCGCCACCGTTTGTATCAATGTCAATTGCACGTCGCCCGTTCCCGGCGGCAAGTCGATCACCAAGTAATCCAGCTCGCCCCACTCCACGCTTCGCAGAAATTTTGTGATCACGCTGTGCAGCATCGGCCCGCGCCAGATCACCGGCTTATCTCCCGGATTCAGCAGCCCCATCGAAATCATCTTGATGCCCTGCGCCTGCACCGGAATTATCCGCTCCGCTGCCGTCGCCATCGGCTCAGCTGTTGACCCGAGCATAATCGGCACGTTCGGCCCGTACACGTCCGCATCCAGCAATCCCACTTTGTACCCAAGCTTCGCCAGTGCCAGCGCCAGATTCACGGCGACGGTCGTTTTACCAACGCCACCTTTGCCGCTGGCGATGGCTACAAGATTTTTTACTCCGGGAATCGGTTGGCGCTCCGGCTGCTGCTGTTGCCCTGGCGGCATTTAAGATACCTCTCTAATGGATAGATAGAAGATCTTGTTTAGCTGCGGTGGTCGCCATAAGCGCTGGACCTTGTCATCCCGAGCGCGGCGAGGGATCTGCTTTTCTCTGCTGTCAAGTACTCGCCCCATGGCACTTCTTATATTTCTTCCCCGACCCGCAAGGACAAGGATCGTTCCTCCCGACCTTCGCACCGGTCTTTACCGGCTTGGGCGCTTCCGCCAGCCCCGCTCCCGTCTGATACTGCAAGTCACGCTGCTGCCGTTCCTGCCGCCGTTCCATCGCGCGCGCAAAATCCGGTAATCGTGACCGAGTCGCGGGCATCTCCTCGGCCCGAGCCGCAGCACTCGCCACCGCCGCGTGTGCGCTCTGGAGCGCTTGTAACGGCGGTGATTGACCTGGACTCGCCTGTCTCGGTTGCTGTCCCTCCGATGGTGGCTCTCCCTGCTGTATCTGCACGTGATACAAATAGCGCACCGTCTCGTTGTCGATGCGCGTCATCATATCTTCAAACAGAATGAACGCTTCCTTCTTGAATTCCACCAGCGGGTCTTTCTGTCCGTATCCGCGTAGCCCAATCCCTTCCTTCAAGTGGTCCAGCGAAAGCAGGTGGTCCTTCCACTGCGTGTCAACCACATCCAGAATAATCCGCCGCTCCAGCCAACGCAGGAGATCCGGGCTAAACTGCTTTTCCTTTTCCTCGTAGCGCTTTTGCACCGCTTCCACAGCGGCATCCGACAACTGGTCGTGATTCAGAGTCGCCGGGTCCACCCCCGCCGCCTTGGCATCAATCCCAAACTGACTGTTCATCTCCGCCAGCAACTGCGTGGTATTCCACTGCCCCGGATGTACTTCCTTCGCGCAATATCGATCCACCAGCTCGCGAGCCACGTCTTCCGCAATTCCCAGCACGTAATCGCGCTGGTCTTTCCCTTCCAGCGCCGAGCGGCGAATCGCATAAATTGTCTCGCGCTGCTTGTTCATCACATCGTCGTACTCCAGAAGGTGTTTCCGCGCGTCGAAGTTTTGCGCCTCAACCGATTTCTGCGCGTTTTCGATGCGGCTCGAAATCAATCGTGACTCGATCGGGCACTCCCTCGGTCATCCCCAGGCGGAACATCAACTGCTTCACCCGCTCGCCGCCAAAAATCCGCATCAAATCGTCTTCCAGCGAAAGAAGAATCGCGACGATCCCGGGTCGCCCTGGCGTCCGGCGCGGCCACGCAACTGGTTATCGATTCGTCTAGCCTCGTGTCGCTCTGTACCTAAAATGTGCAATCCACCCAGCGCCACAACCTCGTCATGCTCCGCTTTGCACTGCTCTGCAAATTGCGCGTAGATCGGATCCCACTGATCCTTCGGCACCTGGAAAATCTTCCCTTCGTGCTGGAACAAAACCATCTGCACGATTGGCTCCTGGGCCCCGCCAGCGCCATCTGCAGCAATTACTGCCGGAGCGGCCGAATACGGAATCGCCAGCTTATTCTTCAAGAAATGTTCGCGTGTCATCGACTCCGGGTTTCCGCCAAGCAGAATATCCGTCCCGCGGCCCGCCATGTTCGTGGCGACGGTCACTGCGCCCTTACGGCCCGCCTGGGCCACAATCCGCGATTCCCGCTCGTGCTGTTTTGCATTCAACACCTGGTGCGGAATCCCCGATTTCTTCAAAATCTCCGCAATCGTTTCCGACTTCTCGATGGAAATCGTGCCAACCAGAACAGGCTGTCCCGCTCATTCAATTGCCGGATGCCATTCGCATAGGTATTGTCTTCCTGCATAATCCCGTTCACCACCGCCTCGAATTTTTCAGTTTCCGTGCGGTACACCACATCAGGATTTTCCTTCCGGATCAACGGCCGGTTCGTCGGTATCGCGACCACATCCAGGCTGTAGATCTTGCCAAACTCCGCGGCTTCCGTTTCAGCGGTCCCCGTCATCCCCGCCAACTTCTTGTACATGCGGAAATAGTTCTGAAACGTGATCGTCGCCAGCGTCTGGTTTTCCCGCTCGATCTTGACGCCTTCCTTGGCCTCCACCGCCTGGTGCAAACCATCGGACCAGCGCCGCCCGGGCATCTGTCGCCCCGTAAATTCGTCGACGATGATGACTTCCCCGTCCTTCACCACGTAATCCACGTCCCGCTTGTACAGCGTGTGTGCGCGCAATCCCTGATAAACGTGGTGAATCGTCTCCATGTGCGCCGGATCATACAAATTCCCCAGCCCCAGCATCCGTTCGCACTTGCTGACTCCCTCTTCCGTAAGCGTAGCCGTGCGGTGCTTCTCGTCCAGAGTATAATCGATGTCCTGAATCAGCTTCGGAATGATTTTGTCGATCTTAAAATATTTGTCGGTGGATTCTTCCGAAGGTCCGGAAATAATCAGCGGTGTTCGCGCCTCGTCAATCAAAATGGAATCGACTTCATCCACAATCGCGAACTGGTGCCCGCGCTGCACGCAACTCGCCAGGTCGAACTTCATATTGTCGCGGAGGTAATCGAAACCGTACTCATTGTTCGTTCCGTACGTCAGGTCCGCGCCATACGCCGCGCGCCGCTGCTCATCGTCCAGGTCGTGCACGATCACACCGACGCTCAGTCCCAATGCTTTATACAGCGGACTCATCCACTCCGCGTCGCGTCGTGCCAGATAATCGTTCACCGTCACCAGGTGCACACCGCGCCCAGCCAGCGCGTTCAAAGCCGCGGGGAGCGTCGCTACCAGCGTCTTCCCTTCCCCGGTCTTCATTTCCGAAATCTTGCCGTCGTGCAACACCATTCCGCCGATCAACTGCACGTCGAAATGCCGCATCTTCAAAAACCTGCGCCCCGCCTCCCGCACTAGCGCAAACGCCGGCACAATCGCCGGATCCAACGCTTTCCGCAATTCCTCTTTGTACGTACCCTCCGCCGGGTCCGCGTCTTTCAATCTTTCCTGCACCTGCGTCCGCAGCTCCGCAAACCGCTCCTTCAATTGCAGATCGCTAAGCACCTGTATCTGGCTCTCCAGCGCATTGATCGCCACAACCGATGGGAGCAGTTTTTTGATATCGCGCTCATGCTTCGTTCCGATAAAACGCGCGAGTAACTGGTCAAATAACCTGGCTATATCCATGAAAGGTTCGTCGTCTCCTGACGCCGAATGCGAATTGATCTAGTTCAACCTAATCTATGCCAACCTGCGCAAACACTTAATTGTAACTGGTTGTATGCACCATCGCCAACAACCACCACACCAACTCGATTGGCCCAGCGGCGGTTACGGGGAGGTTGGGTTCCGTGACATAATTCAAGCAAATTGCGCGAGAAACGACTTCAAAATGCGGCCGATGACCTGTGTCAATGTTCTGCGGTTGGCGTCTCGCTTTGTCCAAGCCAGGCCTGGTGAAGCTCGGTTCCGGAATCTTTAAGATAGTTGCCATCGCTGGACAATGCTAGTTTCAAGGTGAGATGGTTAATCAATCAAAAATTGCAGAAGAATTATGCGCCTCTGTACAAAGAAACCTCGAACTAACAAGATTCCGATGTTGGTGGTTAAGGACGCAAAAAACTCATTGTCGAGCCGTCCTTTTCAGTGGTGCCTTGGAACAAAACCACGACAAAGATGTTTTTAATGGGCGTCAGGTTCGCAGCCGTTTTTGAGCTGATGATCACCCTCGGTCAAAATACACGCTTATTCGCGAGGCATGCGACCCGCCCGCCGATTATTCAGCCTCTCGCCGTCCACGCCTCACACGTCGTCAGTTTTGGGGAATCATAGTTCGTACCATCGGCTACATCTCGACGGCACTAATCTGCAGCGCTTTGGTCCGTCATCTCGACCATACCTGGTCGTTTGCGATCCGGTTGGCTTGGTAACCGGGCTCGTTACTGGGCTTGGAGTAATATTCAGCCCTTACGTCGAATACTATGCGGACAACTTTTCGGAACGTCGCCTTGGCGTCTTCGGAATTAGCGTTGATCCTTTGCGGCTTCACTCTACAATCCGTTCAGGTATTGACCGGCTCTCTTCGACGTACATCTCACCTAGTCACTACAAATGTTAATGGGCGCCTTTCGTGGTGGGAACCACTACGGCGACCACGACGCAAGGTTTTGCTCTGCCGACCGACCCGAAGTTCCTGCAACCATCTGCGTTATTCAGCGGCGGGATCCGGTCACTGACGTTGGGGTTGAAGTTGGTGTTTTAGACAAGAAGTAGTAAGAAACATGACAACAGGGCTGATCATGGGCGCTCGTTGAACACGTTTCCATGCTCAACTGTCATCCACTCCGTCTACTGCGAACGAATTGTCTCTCGGCCGCCTCCCTCCAACCGATCCGTTGATACCCTGCGTGCCTCCTGGAGTCGCAATTACATTTGGCGCCAGAACAGCTAGGCTAATCGGGCTTCCATTCAACGTACCCGGCGCATCGGCAAATCGACATCCTTGCTGTCAAGGTATTGTGCAGCGTCGATGTTGTTGTCTGGACGGCTACGGCGCCGCTAGAAACCTCCACCACTTCCGACCCTACTCCGAGTTCAAGCTGCGCGTTAGCTTCGTTGTCCTGGTGTGCCTGGAAATTCACGTCAGATTTCACGAATCCCTTGAATCCTTGCCTCGAGGACGTCGCTTGGTTATTACGCTTGTCTTTTGGATCGTAATCGTCGCCTGCTCTTGGCGAACCACTGCTCCCGACGGATCAACAATTCGTCCTCGCAGAAAGCTGGCTGTTCCCTGCCCAAGTGCGGAGCTTGAAAATCCGAATGCTAGTAAAATTACCATCGTCAATATCTTTGCCACTAACTTATCGCTTCCCCAGTTCGACCCGCTACCTGAACGAAGATCCAGAGTTCTTCGGTTCTCCAGCGCTCCCCCTGTTTGAATTATTAGGAATCCACTCTTCTCGCCGTTTTTCAAAGAAGCCGTTTGGCGTTCTGAAACGTCTATGAAGGCAACAGCGACGAGCGGCAAGGGTGCAGGTCCATTGCCATTCGTCTTCGTATTTGTGTACCTGTGATTTGCATAGATTACGGGTAACTTAGCTTACGGTTAACGATAAGTATACTCGGAAATAACTATTCGATACTTCGGGAGAATTTCTAACTTCTGGGAATGCGTAGAGGCGGGTTGATTCGTTTGTAGTCCAGGGAGCTTTCCGCATGAGGCGCGAACCAGGAATTTATTATTGGGATTCGAATAAGGAAGATTTCACCCGGCTAATCTGCTTTCACTCTTTCGCGCGCTGCTTCAAGATTCACCAGCAATTTCGCCAGCCTCTCCAATTCCGATCTCAGGTTATTCCAGTAATTCGCCCCAACCGCAGTCTGAAAATCCTCTTGCATGCTTCGCCAGTAAGGGATCGCGCGCGCCAACGCTCGTTCTCCCTTCGGGGTTATCTCCAAAAAACGCCGGCGCATCGTCGAGCGATCGGAGGCGGCAACCAAGCCTTGCTTTTGCAGGAGACACAGGCTGCGCGTCAGTGTCGTCTGATCAATCATCAGGATTTCTCCCAGCGCCCCAATTGCAATAGGTTGTTTCTTGGCAATGCCCACCAGAATCGCGAACTGCGTCGAACGCATCCCCGATTTCTGCATCGCAGCGTCGTACAACCTCGTTACTGCTCGCGCCGTGCGCCGAAAATTCAGAGACGCGCAGAAGCCCGTCCCGGTCAGATCCAGGCTGCGCCCACCTTCTGGCATTACCGGCACCTTCTCTGCTTGACATGCATACACATGTTAAGATATAACTCTTCTCAACGCAGTGTCAAGCGTCCTGCACAGGTCTCGTCGGTGACCTCCAGCGAGTGTTCTTTATTTGAATTTAGGGGTGTATTTATCTTTAGCTGGGATGGGACCAATGAATACTCGTATTATTCCGATGCAATCCTCGCAACCTGAGGACGGGCTTAGCGCTTTCACCAGGCCTCCCGGGCGCTATGTCAGGTTTGGCTCCTTCGATCTCGATTTTCATCGCCAGGAGCTCTTTCGTTCCGGCGCCCGCGTCGCGCTTCCGCGTAAAGTCTTGGAAGTCCTGATGATTCTGATTGAGAGGCCCGGCGACATCGTTACTCGAGAAGCCTTGCGCGCGCGCCTCTGGCCGCCCGATCAAAATGTCAATTTCGACGCGAACGTAAACACAACCGTTAACAAATTGCGCCAGGTGCTTGGCGACTCGACAAACCAGCCGGCATTTGTGGAAACCATCCCCCGCAGAGGTTACGTTTTTATCGCCAGGACGGAATATTCAGACCAGCCGAGCGTCCCGGGAACCCGCGACCACCTTGCGTCCGCGTCGGATTCTGGTCCGCACCCGCATTCGGCGTCTCAGAAATTATTCTCTCAAGCTGCCCCATCGTGGTTGTCTATGAGAGTATTTGGCTTGTTGCTCGTGGGGATAGTGGTTGGTGCGCTCGCATCCTACGTGGCCCTTCACCACTGATCTTGCCGCACTCGATGCCGCTGCTTGTTATACGATCTGCACCCGTTCCGGCGGACAATCCCTCAGCTTTTCCATCGATACGGTTAGCTGGCTCTTTTCCAGATTCGCGGCCGGTATCATCCCAAAACTCCGGTTTCGTCCTTCATGTTTGGCGTCATGCAAGCCTTTGTCGGCCAATTCAATTACATTGTCGATCGACAGTAGCCCCACGCAATTGGCAACCCGATGGAAGTATCTGGGCGACGATACGATCGCATATCGTGTACGATTTGGTTTAGACTACCTTCCGGCTCACCGATCAGCTTTGCGCCTTTTGGATTCCCAGGGTCGACTTTAAGGCTTTCCTGCTTGAACAGCAGAACGTAGACCACACCCTTCCCTCCACCGCAAAAAGCTGGTTTCCTGTGGCCGGCGCATAACGGACTTTGGCATCGCACGCGGCTCAGCATCATTCAACTGCCGCAACGTGAATAGGGAGTTATGCGGGAACGAGACTTTTTCCTCGCCGGCCCAGGCTGGAGACAAAACTATAGGGGCCGCAGAATACCGTTAGCCCATGTTCGTCACGAGACGGGGTAAATTACAGCTAAGTCTCTTAGAATCAGTTCAGGCTATGGCCGAGTCTGCACTACATTTCAGGATCTGAATCGGCTCCAATCGTTCCGGCAACTCCAGGCGGAGTTGGTTGAGTAGCCTTTCCTGATCTTCTTCCCGCTTGGTAATCCTGCGCAGCCAAATCTCTCGTCCTTCGACCGTCGGTAGCACGATGTCGACGCTGTACAGTTCGGAGAGTCGCTTCAAGGCTTGCGCCGCTGAATACTCCGAACCACTGCGTTTGAGTAAATGCTTGAGTGTTACCTGCAGCGCATAACCAAGAAAGGCCACCAACACGTGGGCCTTCACCCGCTTTTCCAGTTTATGGAACAGCGGCCGGATGGCCAGCTCGCTCTTGAGCGTACGAAAGACAGCTTCCACTTCCGTCAGCTGCATGTACTTCTTCCAGAGATCTGCAGCACCATTCACTGTCAGATTCGTGCGCAGCAGATAGGCTCCCTCTCGCGCTTCCAGCCATTGCTGTTGCTCCGGCTTTTGCCGCCAGACCAGACGAGGCCCTTGTTTGGTATCTTTCACGGCCATCTCGTAGAGATCCGCCACTTGTGGATGCGAAGCCTGAATGCGGCCCAAGCTCATAAACATTTTGTCGCGGGCCTTCAGCTTGCCTTCCACGATGCGTTTCTCAAGTCCCGCAAGTGCTTTTTCGATCTTGTTTACAAAGCGGCTGCGGATGGCTTTCTCCTTCTCCTTCCGTCCCGCCGTGCGGCACAAGATGTAGGTCTCTCCGCCGCCGGGAATGGTGATCTGCTTGACCTCTACCTCCGGACGGACCTTCTCGAAATCATCCTTGAGCAGTTCCTGTTCGAACTGCTTCAGCTTGCTGCGTGGTGTGCCCACCAGATACTGTCTCCCACGCTTGCGGATGGCCACCAGGTTCTCCTCACTCACCACGCCGCGGTCGAAGATCCATACTCGGCGTGCTTTTCCATGTTTACGCTCCACCGTGCGCAGAATCGTTTCGACGGTGGAAACATCGGCGCGGTTCCCATCGAAGAGTTCGTAGCTGAACGGGAAACCGTCCTGGTTGACGATCAACGCCAAAACCAATTGCTCACAGTCGGGACGGTGATCCCGCGAATAGCCCCGCCGCATCATGGGGTTCTCTTCCGCGGCTCCTTCCACATACGTGCTGGTCAACATAGAGCAGCACATCAAACTCGACCTGGAATAACTCGCCGAAGCGTTGCTTCAGATGCTGCTCGATCTTAGTCTTCCGTGGCAGGAGACGATCCAGACAGCGATACAGCCGCGTGTCGTTGATCTTGCCTTTCGCGATATGCAACAGATCGTCCAATGCTGTGGACGGATACCAGTGTTGCTCGATGGCCAGTTCGCTGCCTGGAGCACACAACCGGTTGATCGCCAACACCGCTGCCACGCGGGACCAGGGGAACATCGGCGATCTCCTGGTCCAGATGTCGGGCAAAAAACTCCTGCAACCCCAACTGCTTCCACAACTCCAGTCCAAGATAGCAATCGCCAAATCGGCGCGCGCGTTCGACGCGAACCTTCTTCACCAGGACACGGGCGACACTCGGGTCGTCGGGAAGCTCCGCATCGTTCGGAAACAACTTCAGCTGCGTACTCTCGCCCTGCTCGTTGAAGGCCTCGATGGTCTTCTGCCAGCGCGCCTGAGCTGAATCGTTCAGCTCCCCCAGATAGCAAATGGTCCGTTGTCGTGGACCATCGGGTGTGCGGACGGTCTCCACCAGCGACCAATACCCGTGCTCCTTACCGTCTTTGCTCCGATGGTGTTGACGCAGAAACATCCTGCGGTGATGGTGTCAGGAGAAAAGCTGCAGTTCAAGTAGGTTGGTCTGCACTACATCGCGTTTTCAATCGACACAAATTGAAAACAAAGTACTTCCAAAAGAAAAAAGAGAACACTTTGTCAAAATCTCAGTGTTGATGACGAACTTCGGCTAGTAGTATTCGCCACTGGAATTCAATAGCCACAGGTCTATCAATCAGCACGTAGCCTATTGTTCCGGACGGAGGCGCATCACCAGCATTTCGTGTATGTTGGTTCGGGCGGGGGAAGTAAATGCAACAAGGTACCGCATTGTGGTACTGAAATTAGTAGTTACTATCTAATATCTAAGGCTGTGAACTCGGACTTGCCGTTCGCAAAGCGGCGTCGTTACCTCCTACCCTTTGGAGAGGTTTTCCAGTAGCAATTTCCGGAATTTGCTGCGCTCTTCCAGCCCCATGTCGACGATCTCAAAGGATATGTCCTGCGCTCGATAATCCCTCATCAACGCCGTCGCCTGCACGTTCCTAAGCCCTACTTGCATTCGGAGTTGTACCTGCGTTCCGGGAGCCAGATGCATGTTGGTCGTGGCCAGCCCGCCGCTCAGACTGGCCGCCTTGATGTCGAGCCGACAATTTTGTTTCAGGTTTGTGCTGACGGCCGGAACACTTTTTTGCAGCCGCACCCGTTTGTGTCGCCGCTGCCGCACGAATCTTGAATGGAGTGGAACTTCCAACGGAGCCAGCTCCATGTCCTTCTGATCGATCCCGCTCTTCGGCAGAAATTCGCGAACCCATTCTGGCTGCAGCTTCTCCAGTACTTGTAGTGCGGCAATTCGCAATTCTTGGGGAGCTTGCCAAGAGAACAGCTTCTTCGCTTCTACCATGCGCCGCAAGGTGGGAATCGCCTCGTCCGCTCCAATATGGCCAAGGGCCTCAATCGCCTTTACCCGGAGATAGGGCGCGGCATTTGCGGGCAGATCTCCGGCCGCGATTGTCAGCAATCGCCCCAGCGCCTCGCGGTCTCCGGTAATTCCCATTTCATCAACAACCAAAGGCATTACCAGCGGATCGACGTGGTCCAAAATGTTCATGAGTATCCGGCAACGTTCCGCCGCGCCACTCGCGGCAATCTGTCGCACGATGCGATCCTGGCCGATGCGCGGAAACTCAGCTAGTCGAGTCGGCAGGAATACTTCCGCGGCTTGGGGATCAAGCCGGGCCAGCAATCCCACCATTTCGACGGCGTCGGCGACTGGGCCGCCACGCACCGTGCTGCGCAAATACTGCAATGCTTCCTCGCCTACTTCGTTCGCAAGGTTCGCTACATTTTCCAAATCGTCGCGCAATTGACAACGATTGAAACGCGCTGCAAGCTGTTCCGTGGCAATTTGCGGAAGCTGTTTCAACACTCCCGTTAATCCTGCCGATACTTCCCTGGCCCGCAGAGCCTCTTCCACGAATTCTGGCACGCGTTCTTCGATTCCCATCTTTGACCTGAGTGTTTTGGCAATTCCGGGCCGCTGTGATTCCACGCCTGACAAGAGGTTCAGCGCTTGTTCCATGGCCCCGAACTGTCTTTGCGCCGCAGCTTCCTGGGTTAACCGCACAAATGCCGCGCTCACCAGCGATTGCAGGTCCTGATCCTGCTCCACACTCAAGCGCCACCCGATGTGTCGCAATGCTCCTGAAAGCAGCTTTGGATCTGTCTTTGCATAAAGCTCTGCCAGTTCAGAGAGCCCTGTGGCGGCCCGTCTTCGTGCGTCTGGGTCTTCGCTATCCACGCACGTCGCATAATTCTGCAAAATACTAGCTGCTTCCGCGGCGTTTCCCTGTTTCATTAGGTTGGTGACATAGGAGTAAACGTTTTTTGGGGGAATGCACCAGGCTTCTTCCGAGAGTAGCACCTCGCGCTTTGCGTTTTCTGGGACGGCCGACCAAAACAGGCGGTCCAAAGTCTCCCGGTGTGATTCCACAAGGATTCCCGCGGCGGCCATCTTGTCTTCGTGTTCCCCCAGGATTTTTCGGAGCGCTTCGACTTCATGGTTCATACGATCCAACATTTGTCGCACCGCATTGACCTTCACTTCACCACGGTCAAATCGTTCCAGTGCAAATCGAATCGACAAGTGCTCCGCCAGTTGCACCAATGCGCCTTGATTTAACTTGGCATGCCGTCCTTGCTCCGCAATTCCTGCCAGTGCATCCCGCAGTGTAATCTGCGCACTCGTCGGCATCTGTGCCACTTGGTTCTGAAATTCCACGGCCGCGCCAGCCGTGTTGTCTCCTGTGCTCATCCTCCCAAATGTCGTCAAAGCGCGCAAAATCCGGTAAATCTCTTCATCGTCGGGCTCATCAACCCCGCGCTGGGGGCCCTTCTCTCCCGCCGCCCGCCGAAATCCTGTTCCCGTACCGGACGCGCGACCGTTTGTGGTTCCGACACCGGCGTCACACTGTTCCGTTCCCCGTGCAGAACCACTTTCCGATCTCTCTACACTCTCGAATCCCTCGCCGCTGTCGGGCTCGCCCCCCGCTCCGCCGCCGACGCTCCCGCTCGATCCTCCGGGTTCCTGCCAAGCCACCGTAGTTCCCTCTTTTCCTCCTCGAAGCCCCTCTTCTCCAGTTCCTTGCGCCGCAGCGATCAACTCCAGCAGCTTCTGCGGGTCGTTCAGCATTCTCTTGAACTGATCCTGTTCGTCACTGCCCAGGGAGGCAGCAGCAATTTGCGCCGCCATGCTCGCCTCTTTCAGACGAGAATCTGTAGCCACGAAACAGACTTCATTGACGCGGATTCCCTGCGCGTCGGCAATTGCTGTTTTCAACTGTTGTGCAAGATCGGATGGTTTCGATTTCCCGGTGGGAAATGCATGAACAAATTTGGCCAGTTCAGATTCCGTAATCGCCCTGCTGAACTGCACGCTGGCTAGCCCAGCCGACGACAGCATTTGCGCAAACAGTTTCTCCGGCGCACCTTCCAGCGGAACGCCGTCCAGCAGGAGCTGAATACCTGTGCTCCCAAGCAGCAGGCACTGCTCGCTGTCTTCGGGGACGGCCGTGCGCAATTCGCTCCAGGCAATTTGCAACTGCTCGTTGGTTCGAAGATGATCGTATCCGTAGAGTCGCGCGAACTTCAGCAAGATGTTCAGGCTACGAACAAACGCTCGGGCGGCAGCAGTTTTGGGGTCCGTTTTCATCTAGCGATTTATTCGGAGATTGCCGATAACGTTTCTTCGCTTTCTGCTGGTACTTCCTCACTAGTACCGTAGACCGCTCGCAAGAGGTCGACAATGGTACAGCCGTTCCATGTTGCGCGCGTGATATCCGCCATTCGGACAGGTCAAATTACCTGCCCGTCGGGTCGGTTTGGAAAGGGGCAAACGGTGAGAGGCGTTATTTAATCAGCGCTGCTCGGCTCTGTCGTCGGCTGCGATTGCTCGCTTGGGCTGATTGCGGCAATCCTCCAAGATCCAACAACAGTTTTCTTAATCGCGCGCGGTCCTCCAGCTCCATCTCCACAAACTCAAACGCCAACGCTTGCGGTCTTGCTCCACGCACAATCGCCTGCGCACGGATATTTCTAACTCCGTGAGAAAACTTCATGGTCAACATTGATCCTGGTGCCAGATGCCTGGTGGCCGAACCAATTCCGCCACCCAAATTCAGTTCTGGAATTGTCAGCTTCAGATCTTCGCGAAGATTGGTCGTTACAGCCGTGACGTGCTTCGAAAGTTTCAACCGCGCGTATCTCCTCTGCCGGATCACCGAAGCATTCGCTTCCGGGTCCGTCGGTTCCAGGACAAGTTCCTTCCGGTCCAGACCGCTCGCCGCAATCTTTTCCATCGCCACGGTCGGCTCGATCTTCTGTAATGCCTGTGCAGCAGTGATCCGCAATTCGCTGTGATAGGTCCAGCGCCATACTTGCTTCGCGTCCAGCATCATCTGCAGACTGCTGCTTACCGCACTGGCTCGCAACCGCCCGGCCGCCTCAATTGCCTTGATTCGCGTAAATCCCGGCGTGTTGTCGTTGCAAATCAGTTCGAGCAGCACCGGGATGCACTCGGGCCGGCCGCTCATCCCCATTTCATCTAGCGCCAGGGGACGAATCAGCGGGTCAAGCGAATCGTATAACGACACCAACAATCGCGCTCTTTGTTCCGCGGGCGCCGAAGATAACTGTCTTACGGCCCGGTCGTGGGAAGTTCGCGGCCACTGCGCCAATCGCTGCGGCAAGATCTTTTCTACGGATTCCAACGAGAGTTGGCTTAATAAACCGATGACTTCCGCCGCCTCTGTTGCCGGCGCGGTCTGCAGTGTTTCCACCAGTCGATGGAGCGCTTCTTCGCCCAAACCATGCACGAGTTCTCCAAGCAACTCGCAATCTTCCCGGAATCCGCAGTTCGCAAAGCGATGCGTCATATAATACAGAGAAGCTTTAGGCATCAAGCCCAGAATATCCAACATGCCGTCCGGCACCTGGGTGGTACGCATCGCATCTTCCACGAATTCCGGCAAGCGTTCTTCAAATCCGATCCTCTGGCGAAGATTGTTCGTGGAACCGGGCCGCAGTGCTTCCACGCTATCGAGCGAAGCCAGCGCTTGTTGCATCGCCGGGTAAAATCTCTTGGATCCAGCTTCCTGGCTCATTCTTACAAACGCCGCGCCTTCCAGCGTCTGCAGATCCGTCTCGGTCTCAACGGCCAGTTGCCCTCCCAATCGTTGAATCACGTCAATCAGCGCGCTACCATCGCCGCTTCCATAGAACTCCGCTAGGTCCGACAAACCGATCGCCGTCGTTCGCCGCGCTTCGGGAGCCTCCAGTCGTACACAAGCTGCGTATTTCAGCAAAATTTCGTTTACTGTCTTCAATTCTCCGCGCCGCAGCATCTCTTCCAGAAATCCGCGCACGTTCCGCGGCGGCACGCACCACGACTCATCTGACGTCAGCACTTCCTTCTTGTTTTCCTCGGGCACCTGCGACCAGAATTCCTGGTCCAGTAATTCCGTATAGGCTTGCACCTGTATCCCGGCGCTGGCCATCATCTCTTCCTGCGATCCCAAAATTTTCCGCAGCGCCTCGATTTCCGCATTCATCCGATCGAGTAACTGCTTCACCGCGTTCACGCGTAATTCGCCGCGCTCATAGCTGTCGAGCGCGAAACGAATCGCCACGTGCTCTGCTAACTTGAGAAGCATTGGCTTGTCCGGTTTGTCGGTGGGCGCCTGCGCCGCCAATCCCGCAAGCGCTTGCTGCAGCGTGTATTGCGCGCGCACCGGCATCGAAGAAAGCCGCGATTGGAATGTGCTTGCGTCCATTGCCTTGTCGGGATCTTTCCGAGAGCGGCCAAGCTGCGCGAAAAGTCCGATCATGGACTTGACTTCTTCTTCGGCCACTCCGTATGCACCGCCTCCACCCGCTAATCCCAAACCTCCAGCGGAGCCCGCAGCGCCGACTAGGCTGC
The DNA here is from genome assembly GCA_963741365.1 of Candidatus Acidiferrales bacterium. Classification (GTDB taxonomy): domain Bacteria; phylum Acidobacteriota; class Terriglobia; order Acidiferrales; family UBA7541; genus Acidiferrum. Next base: position 178,392 of record CAVUHY010000022.1, read on the forward strand.
CACGCAGCATCGCGGACGCTGTCAGCCACTTTCCCGGCTCGCTCGCTCCAGTTGCCCCACCAGTCCCACCGCCTGCTCCGCCGTCTGTGCCACTCGAGACACCTACCCCACCGCCACCGCCGCTTCCGGTCCCTCCGCCACCTGTTCCGCCACCACCTGTTTCTGTGCCGGTTCCACCCCCAGCCGATGCTTTTCCGGCATCCCACAAACTTCCCCCGCCGCCTGTTCCGCCGGTCCAGCTTGAGCCACCACCGCCGCCTTCGCCGCCTCCCGGGCCCCCTCCGCCGCCTCCACTTCCTCCTGCTCCCCGATTGCTTTCGGCCGCCAGAATGAGTTGAAGCAGTTTGTTCGGATCCTCGAAGATATCCCGCATCTTGTCGCTCGAGCCCAGCATCTTCGCCGTCAGTTGCGCCGCAACTTTCATCCCAGCTACGGAACCGTCCTCCGCAACAAATCGAATTTCGTTGATTCGTATTCCGGTCTCACCCGCCAGCGCAGACTTCAACTGTTCTGCCAACGAACTGGGCTTGGCATTTCCGCTGGGAAATGCTCGAACGAACCGCGCAAATTGCGCTTGTTGGAGTTTTGGAGAGAAATGTATGCTTGCAATGCCCGACGATGTTAAAAGTAACGCGAAGCTGCGTTCACCAGCCGCTGATCCTAGCGGCACGCCATCGAGAAGAATTTGCGTCCCCGACGCGCCCAGCAACAACCCGGTTTCTCCGCTTTCATCGAGCGCCTCCCGCAACTCTTTCCAAGCCGTTTCGAATTGCGCCATCGTGCGTACATGGCCAAATTCATATAATCGCGCAAACTTCAACAATATGTTCAGGCTGCGAACGAATGCGCGCGCCGACGATCGAGTTTCGCCGCTCATCTGTCTGCGATGTTCCCTCAGTCCAATCTTCTTATTACACTAGAATGCAACTCTTCGGGAAACAAGCGCCCAGCCTCATTCTGTCACCATTTCACCAACCCAAGTAACTCTTCCAGCACATTTACTTCCTTGATCTGACCAAGGGCACTCACCTGAGTACAATGCTTAACGAGGACCTATTCGCTCTCGCTGTCTCGTCGTTTGTCGGAATAGCGCAAAATCCCAATTGGTAGCGTTTCAATATGACGGAACCCTCCGCCCCAGCCCACTTCAAGGTCGATATGCCGGCAATTCCCGGCGTGACCGGTCCTACGGCTCGTCCGCCGAGTACCAATCCGTTGCTGCCTTTGATCGTTGCATTTCTTGTTCTTGGACTCTTTATTCTGGTCGCCGTTCGATGGTTCGCTCGCAACAAACCAGTGGAGCCGGCGCTCGTCGAACCGGCGCCGCAGATCGAAGTTCCGCCGCCACCTCCCGATCCCAATGCCTCGCTTCCTCGCGCCACGGAAACCAATCCGGTGATTGCCGCCGTCGCTGATCTTGCAAAACCGTGGTCGTTCGTTGACTTCTTTGTACGTAATTCCCTGACCGGTGAAAACGTCCTCGCCACAATCGTGCGCCTCCCCAGCGGCTCCGCTTCACAACCTTCCGGTTACTGGGCGTTCTCGCGCAAAGCACCTTATGGATCTTGCCAATTAGAATTCATCACCGACATTGAAAAACTGCGTACCGAATACGGCTACCGCGCTGCCAAGCATCCATTGGCAGGAAATCCTTGCAGTCACACCTTGTACGATCCGCTAAAAACCGCGAATCTCGCCGGAAACGTGTGGATTCGTGGCGGCATCGTGCAAGGCAGCGACATTCGCCCGCCGTTGGGCGTGGAAATCCAGATCCGCGGTAAAGAAGTCCTGGCCCTCCGGAGCGAATGACAGGTGCCTTTGCGGCGGCTTGCCGTCGTTTTTCGTGTCCAGATTCACACTCCAATTTATTATCCCGAAGCCTCGGCCTCTTGAGCCTGCGGAGCCGAATGTTCTTGTGCCGATGGTCCATGCCGTTTCGCTCACTTCGGTCAGGAAACATGGAGTGTGTCTGAGAAGAATGACCACACGGAAGGCTGCGCCTTTGGCACACTTAATTTTACGAATTCTCGCGTGACGGGGGCAACTGAACTGGCAAGTAGTAGAAGCAGGCAGACAGAGACGATCCGCCCCGCACCACTCCCATCGATGACCTGAATCGTACCTTTCCCAGATAAAAAGTCTCAAAATGACAACCCTTTCAAACGTCAACTTAATAAAACTAAAAGACTTAGCCGAGTTCGTTTTGTAATTTTCAGTTCTTGCACGGTGCGGAAGTGTCAGCGGATCAACAAACCAGCGTGACGTCTATATATCGTTGGATCCTTCCTCCCTACCCTCTCTTGGAGTAGGGTGGTGCCAATTCAGGAATGCAAATCATGTCGAGAGATTTACATTGAGCGTCGGCGGTACGGGCTGTCCTTTGCGAACCCCTTCCCCACCGTTACCGACCTGCGTCGTGATCTTCCGTCGAATGCCTCCGCCCAATTGCTGCAACGTTCACAACGTTCACGACCGTCACTCGAATCTAGCCTTTCCGCTAGGGAGAGTCGAGCTCTATAAGATAAGTAAAAACCGTTTGATTAACGATATATATAAGTACGCGGCTGATAGCTAAGTCTGACTACCGTCGGCTCGGCGGGCTCCTTCTGATCCAGCCTAGCGGCTTTGCAAAACCCACAGTTTTCCCGAGAAACGTTCACGAACCGACCGGTTGGACTCTTCAGTTGACCCGGCAAGATGTCGAAAGGGTTCACCAACTGGCTGCGTGTTAAAGAGGAGATGCAGGACCGCATTCTGCTCAGGGCTGAGAGGTTCCGACGGCAGAGCTTGACCCGATTGAAAAAACTTCAGCAGAACCTGAGACCGCTGGGCGTCTTGGACGGTTGCGGCTGTAAGCGTCCGCAGAAGATCGCGCGTGCGTGGCCGAAGGACCTCATCTCCCGGAACGGCGACCGGCTGCACTGTTTTGAAGTTTTCCAACCGAAATCGCAGCAACTGCGCCTGAAGGTGGGCCGCTAGCTCTCGTATTCTCGGTTCGTCTATCCCGACCAGGGTGGCACTTTTGCTCTCGAACATGGGAACCAGAATGCAGCGACTGTTCAACGACGGATCATCGGGTGGCTCCAACCAACTGACGACCTTGGCTCCGTAAGAATGGAGGCTGCCGTCGGTTCGCACCGCAAGAATGTCGCGAGTCGTTCCGGAACGCAGCATGTGGCGGAGTGCGCGATTATTGCCAGCGGTTCCTGCTTCGTCGATGAGAACCGTTGCCATGAACCTTGCGCAAGCTCGATAGAAAGATGACCGGGAAATATCGGCTATCAACAAAGAACGGCGGCAAACCAAACTTAAGAGCCTCAGCAACGTCGTCTTTCCAGACTGCGGCAGTCCCACGACAGAAGATAGGGCGCCACTAAGAACCGATCAACAAACCAAGTACTCAGCACGAAATTTGCGAGAACAGGTAGGTAGTTCTTATCAACAGCAATGCATAGCTTGATGAGGGACTCCAAGCCAGTCACAAGTTCCTGGGCGGATCCGTAGGATTCGGCCCCGCGGGGGAGCCGAATGGATTCGAGAATCTCGCGATCTCTCGCTCTTGGCACGAATACTTGACCATCTTGTTCTAGCCTGTCCAAGAACCGAATCTCACCGTTCTTCCAAATTGCCAAGCATCTCCGGCCAGGATTTTGGCAATCCTCGACTAACTCAACGAGTGTTCCGTCCTTCATTTCCGCAAAGTCGATCTCGGTGTCGAGTCTCGACACTGGGCTGGAGTCTTTGTTTGTTGCTAGCAGTTTCGAAAGCGCCGCTGCGCTCAATTCCCAGAGTGCCGGCGGCTTGTCGGTGCACACATTCTGCACTTTCATGTGGGGCGTGCCCATCTGGTGGTGGGGGCTCATCTCGTCCAATCTATTCGTGTGTGTTGCCACAGGATTCCTCCGACTTAGAGTGAGTCATTGATTTCTTCGCCCCCAAATAAAAAAAGGAGGACCGGGCGTTGAGCCTGATCCTCCAACGTTTGGCATGTTAGCAGGAGACCGGCGGTTGTCAAGAACTAAATGCTTCCTGAAATGCTTCCTGAAGGCCGGAGCGCCGGCAGGGTGCTTTTTAATCGTTCCACAGCTCCTCTCGCGGAATACACGGAGGCGAACCTAATTGGAGGATCCTTTACTTCTGGCGAGAGAGTACGCGTTGGAGGTATTTGGAGCCTGCACTTTTTTAATCGTCCGGCTCAGAACTTAAGTGGACCTATTCTTCACCCGTGAGTAGCCACTCTAATGATTTGCCGAATTCTCGACCGATTGCGTGCAGGACCTCTGCGCCAACTTCGTTGCGTCCGTGCTCGACAGATGACTCGCTAACACCGATCCGCATAGCAAAACCTGAACAAGACCTTCGAGGCTTTCTTTCGTCGTTTGAAGCAGGGAGACAGCTCGTTTCAAGTTGCTTCACTGCTTTGAACTTGACTGCCTAGCTATCCTTCGCTCGGAGTGCGATCAGGGGTGGAATGCCAAGCCCGGCGTCTTACGAAGGTGCGCGATAGTGTGAAATAAGGCTGGCCGCAAGTGAGCCACGACAAAGTTACTCAGCTTTTGTGCGGCTTGATTTCCCTTCGTGCCGAGCAACCTCATCTTTCAAGAGCTTTTCAATAAAGTTTGAAAGAGTTCGATTCTCATTCTTGGCAAGTACCAGCAGTTTAGCTTTCAAAGCACGCTCTATCTTTAGGGAAATGGTCGTGTCTTTCATGACTCCCGCGAATAGTACAACGTAAGACCTCTCATCATCAAGAAACACTAAGACTTACTTTTCCTCTTGACAGATGACGTAGTACTTCGTAATACTTAGTCTTACTTCGTCATTTGGAGGCCTTGTGGACAAAGAAAACAAAATTGACACCTGGAGGGATGACAACTCGATTCCTCGTGCGGATATGTCTCACACGGATAAGAAGGCTGGGACTTCGGGAGTAGCCGGAGGCCAAAACTACGAAACAAGCTCTCTCTCTCAAATCTAAGGCTCGCTCGATCCACTTGGGGTCTCTTAACATCTGTAGCGCTGAAAAGCCTACGGAGATTGACAGAATCGCATGGTCTCTCGGTAGCAGCAGGAGATCTTCAGCTTCTCGATGGTCGATGGTACGTGACCCATTCGGGGTTGTTAGGGCTTGCCCAACGTCGACATTGTGCGGGGATCAAAACCGAGTTGCTAAAGGATCTCTCCGACTCTTCGCTAGGTCACTGGGTTTTCAAAGCCAAGGTATACAAAACACCAAGTTCAAGAGGCTTTGTCGGCTATGGCGACGCCGATCCCACCAACGTTTCTTCCTTGGTGCGAGGCGCCGAGTTGCGTATTGCGGAAACTCGCGCCGTCAATCGAGCCCTTCGCAAGGCCTACGGGATCGGCCTTTGCTCGGTCGAAGAGTTGGGCGCGTTTTCCGAGTTCGCCGAAATCCTCCGCGGTTACGTTGCCATCGAACGGGCATTCTTCCTCTAATGGCTCTAGCAACGGGCAACCCCGGCTGCGGGATCAGCTCTGCCTTTTGATCCGCCAATACAACCTCGATTCGAATCTCGTAAAGGCCTACGCGGCGGACTTTTGTGGCACGCAAACCCTCAGCGGCGCCAGTCGCGAATTGGTCGAGTCTTTCATCTCCCATCTCTCTTCGGCTGCCAAAGAGAACAGAGATGCCTTGGTCTGCAAACTGAATTCCTACGCTCAACCTGTGGAGGCAACGTCATGAGAAAACACATCCCCGGTCTGCACTCGGGACACCAGGATCTGGTAAGCAATCTCGACGGTCTATTTTTGGTCCGCGTGGAAATGGCCTCCTATCGTTGGCATCCTCAGAAACCTTTCCTCGCGCTGCGCTTCAGCATCCTGGAGCCAACTTCCTTTGAAGCGCTTTCCTTCTCTGGACGCCTTTACTGCACCGAGCGTGCGCTTTGGAAGCTCAGTTGGTTTCTTCGTGACTTTGGCTACGACACTGAACTCCTGAACCGCGACCAGATTGATGAAAAGGCACTGCGGAATCTACGCGGTGTTATTCGGACTACCTTTACCAACCTCAATGGGCGTTCGTATCAGAATCTCGATTCGCCGGGCCGTATTCGTACTCGGACGAATCGATGAGATTTTGTCTTGGGAGAAGAGCAAGGAACAGGAAAAGGACGTGCGTTTTGTCGAGCTGGGCGAATATCTGTGCGAGGTGCGCGGCAAGCAGTATTGGAGGCTGGAGCATTTGAATTCGTTTGACGAATTCCTGGAGAAACGCTTCGCCGACTCGCGTCGAAAGGCCTATTACCTCATGGCGATTCACGAGAATCTAACACGGATACCAAAGCATGAGCTTCAAAAGGTTGGTTGGAGCAAAGCGACAGAATTGGTCAAGGTAGCGCGTAGAGATGGCGAACAGTTTGACTGTGCAACCTGGTCGCACAGAGCCAAAGAGATGCCGAAGGAAGGGTTCAAGAATGAAGTCGAACGACATCTCACTGGAAGAAATCTGCGCTCGGTCTCTTGTCTTCGGCTGCCGCTGCCCGCTGAAGACATCAGAGCGGCGATGATCCGACCTAAGCCATCAGGATCTCTCGGCAACGCCACGCTACGTTTCACGAACCCTCCTCACAGACGCGTCAGCAGTGCGCCGTCGCGAAATCTGTTGCGTCGACCGGTCGCCCGAAGCTACACCCTTGTGTCGATCCATGCAACTCTGCTGATGGCTGACGACACCGGCCTCGACTGCCTGCAGTCCTCACCTGCGCGAGCGTGCTGTCACCCGACGTTATGCCTCTTTGATCCACGCTACTCAGCGCGGCAGGCCCTCCGAGCGATGTCAGGCGAGAGCACGCTGGCCCAGGCGAGACAGCCGCCGCTTGGACTGCGAGAATCTGCTGCGTGAACGAAGCGAGGCTTGAGGACGCCGGCTCCGGGCTTGCCCCCGTCACGGAGGGTTGGTTTGTCGTCAACGTGCACGATGCCGAGTGGTTCTCTTCGGAGACGAGGGGCGCTGCGTGTTGGTTCGCCAACGAGTACGGCGAGTCTCCGATCGAGTTCGCGCAGTTCGGGATCAATGTGAGGGTCCTCGAGCCCGGCCAGAGCAGCGTCTACCACGCCGAGGCGAATCAGGACGCCTTCCTCGTTCTGGTCGGTGAGTGCAGGCTGCTCGTCGAGGGCGAGGAGCGACTCCTCCGAGCCTGGGACTTCTTCCATTCACCTCCCTGGACGGAGCATGCCTTCGTGGGAGCTGGCGAGGCGCCGTGTGTGGTCCGTATGGTTGGCGCGCACGTAAGCCCGGAAGTGCGGTATCCCGTGTCGGACCTCGCAGCGCGCTACGGCGCGAGTGTGGAGAAAGAGACATCCGATCCGGAGCAGGAATATGCGACGGCCGAGCGTTTCCGGCGAGAGCGGCCGTCGTACTGGTCACGGCTGCCCTGGGGCTAGAGCCGTTCGCGGTAGCCGTCAGGCGTCATTCACGAACACTGGGCCCAGGGCAACGTCCTGCTCTCCGACGAGCACGGATTCACGGTTCAAACGCCCACGCCACCATCAGCGGGAACTCTTCTCGCCAGAACGCATCGCCGTGCGACCCGACGCGCTCGGTCATGACGACCTCCGCGCCTGCGCCGCGCAGCGCGGTCGCCCACCGCATCGCGTTTTCGAGGAAGAACGGCTCCAACGTTCCGGCGACGAGGTACGCGCGCGGAACCGGACTCGGCATCACACCAGGCGGTCGGTAACCACCGCCCGGCGAAGCGCAGAAGACCGCACCGTAGAAATCCGGGTCTCGAAGCCCCATAGCGAGCGCCAGCTCTCCGCTCGCCGACACACCGCACACCGCGGTGCGCTCGGCAGGCAACGCGACTCCGAAGCGCGACCGCACCGACCGGCGGACTTCGTCGACAGAACTGCTCGTGCGCAGCGAACCGCTGCGGTTCGAAGCCTGGTGAGTACTCCCGGAGCCGCAGCGTCTCGTCGTCCAGCCGGTGTACACCGACGATCATCGTCGGCGGTACCTCGGCCGCCTCCAAGACGCCGCCCCATTGCGAGATCAGCTGCCCGTCACCCGCGAACACGATTCCCTGGGGCGAATCCGGCGGGATGTAGACAGTGACGGGCCGTCCGTCGTCGACTCGAACGCCTCAGTGACCAACTGTCCCGCGATCGACGTCATCGTGGTACTCCTTATCAATCCCAGCGGCCGCACCCGGGCTCGACGGATCGTCGAACAACGACAGCGGTCTCATAATGCTCCGCTCCGGCGCGGGCTCAGGGTCATTCGTGGACACCGGCCCAACAGAGTGTGTTCTGCCTATTGATCCACGCTACTCAGCGCGATAGGGCCGGATCTGACTACGAGTTCGCCGTCGTACCGCTCGCCTGCGCGAGCGTTCCGGAGTGACGCCAGAAGGCGGATAGGCTGCATCGGTGGCATCGCAGCAAGTGGTGGTCGAGCGCGCCGAGACCCCCGTGATGTTCAAACGTGTCGCCGACGAAGTCACCGCGATCGGTCGCGGCATGCAGGAGGTCGAGGAGGCGGTCGGGCTACGCGGCCGGAAGTATGACGGCGCCTTCGACGACGACGGCGAGTATCGCGTCTGCGTCCAGCTTCGCGAGGGCGACGACCCGGAGGCCCTCGGGCTCGAGGTCGGCAGCCTCCCCGGAGGGCGCTACGCGCGGGAACGTCTCACAGGAGAACCACCCAAGATCTATGAGCTGATCGGCCCGACGTTCGAACGGCTCTCTAGCCGCCGTGATCGTGATCCGTCACGTCCGGGCATCGAGTTCTACCGACGCAGGGACGTCATCGACCTGCTGCTGCCCGTCGTCTGAGTCTCACGTACTTCCGCCAGACACCCACGCGTCGCCTGCGCCAGTGTTCCGGAATGACGCCCGACGAGTCATCGCCTTCGAAGCCGGGCGCTACGGCTTCATGTCGGCGCGCAGTATTGTGAAGCTAGATACAAACGCGGGTAAGCCTTCGCTCACGCCGCTGCTCTGAGGGTCGGCCTTGCTGAGCCTCGGTGACGCCAGCGTTCTCTTTCTCGTGTCGTGCCCGGAATGCAGGCCAATTTGAGTGCCTGTCCACTGATGGGAGGAAGAGATGAGAGTGTGCATCGTTGGGGCTTCTGGGAAGCTTGGGCAGTACATGGTCCAGCAGTCGCTGGATCGCGGTGACGAGGTGGTTGGCGTGTGCCGCGAGCAAAGCGTGGGGAAGCTCGACGCGTTCAAGGGGCGCATCACTGTCATCCCGGGAGCGACCGACGACCGCGAGGTCATCAAGCGCGCCGTCGCGGGATGCGGCGGGGTTCTCGTCGTGATGACCCCGCGAGGCGTCCACGGGTACTCGACGGGAACGACCCAGGCGGTGCTCGACTATGCGCCTCCAGGCGCGCGCCTCATCTTTTCGTGCGGATGGCACATCACCCTCGACGGCCAGGACGTGTACTCGCTGAAGCTCAAGACCCTCGTGAAGGTCTTCGGCCCGCTCGCGCGTCTCGCTCGCTTCGCCGATCTCGACGACCAGGTGGAGGCGGCCCGGCGGATCTTCGCCAGCGACACGCGGTGGACCGTCGTACGCGGCAGCGACCTTGAGGAGGGCGAGAGTCAGGGCCTGCCCGTGTGGAGCAGGCACGTGGGTGATCCCATTCTCGAGAGCAACATCACGCGCCGCGTCGACTTCGCCCTTTTCATGGTGGAGGCTCTCGACAACGACGAACTGGTTCACAAGGCCCCCGCGATCGTCGGCCGCCAGACGCCCTCGGCGCTCGCGTACGCCGCCTAGCGAGCGCACCCTCCGGTGGGCGAGCGTGCTCTCGCCTGACAAACGCGCTTGCCTGAACGCTCCACGCTACTCAGGTGGTAGGGCTCTCAGCTGCGCCAGTGTTCGGTAATGTCACGCGGTGGCGTCGGGTTCGCGTTGAGCGCCACCGGGCCGGGCGAGTCGCAGGATCAGAGCAAGAGACTGTTCCGGTCCCGGCCAGAGTTCGCGGATCATCGGTTCGCCGCCCGCTTTCACGAAGTGGCGAAGGACGAGTGCGACGATGATCGCGTCGTCGAGTTGCCCGGCCACCGGAATGAAGTCTGGGACGAGGTCGAAGGGCAGGGCGAGATAGCCGACGAGGGCGATCAGCAACACCTTGCGGCGTCGTGGTACGCGCGGATCGCGTGCGAGGCGCGTCACGAGCACGATGCAGTCGGGGATAAACGTGGCAAATGCACGTGCGTCCTCGCGGCGGCCGCGGATCACGAGCCAGGCGAGCAATAGGCGTAGATCAGGAGGATCACGCCTAGCGAGATCAGGAGCCAATGCCACCACTGCACGCGCCGAGATTAGCCACCCGATCAGGTGCCGGGAACGCCGGGTTTGCTCGCCTAGCTCCTCACCAACGCCCAGCAGCTGCCGCTCCAACCAGCGGGTCAGCCGGGGAGGGCTTGTGTTCTGGCCTTTGTTCTGCCCTATTGATCGACGCTACTCAGCGCGATGGGGCCTGGCTCTCGACTGCGAGTTCGCCGTCATACCGCTCGCCGTGGCCATTGTTCGCGAATGACGCCTGACACTGTCCCGCAACGACCAGGGACACCTGTCGGGTGAGCACTTCCGGTTCGCGTGCGAATGGACGAGGGACTGTGGCGGGCGCGATGATCGCGCGATGCAGCGGCGCCTTCCGACGGGCACGGTGACCATTCTCTTCACGGACATCGAGGGGTCGACGCGGCTGCTGCAGGAGCTCGGCGCGAGGAGTACGCGAGGCGCTGGCGGAGCACCGGCGGTCGCTGCGGAGGCGTTCGGCGACACGGCGGCGTCGAGGTGGACACGCAGGGCGACGCGTTCTTCGTCGCGTTCTCGACGGCGCCGGCGCGCTCGCGCTGCCGCCGCGGCGACCGCACGGGCCGCGACGGCCCATCCGGTGCGGATGGGCCGCACACCGGCACGCCGCTCGCTCACCGAGGAGGGCTACGTCGGCGAGGACGTCCACCGCGCGGCGCGGATCGCCGCCGCCGGGCACGGCGGGCAGGTGCTCGTCTCGACGCGACCGCGCGCTCGTCGACCGCGAGGCTGCGCGACCTGGGCGAGCACCGGCTCAAGGACCTGACCGCGCCCGAGCGGATCTTCCAGCTCGGCGCCACGAGTTCCCGCCGCTGAAGACGCCTCTACCGGACCAACCTCCCCGATCCCGGCGACGCCCTTCCTCGGTCGCGATCGTGAGCTCGCCGACGGTCGAGGCGCTGCTCGCCCGCGACGACGTGCGCCTCCTCACCTCACCGGCGCCGGCGGCACCGGCAAGACGCGGCTCGCGCTCCAGGCCGCCCGCGAGGGGCACATGTATCCCGGACGGGTGTGGTGCGTGCCGCTGGCGCCGCTCGCGCGAACATGCGGTCGTGGCTCCGGCTGCGGCCCACGCGCTCGGGGGCAGCGCTCGCTGCCGGTCGTCGACCACCTCCGCCTGCTGCTCCTGCTCGACAACTTCGAGCACGTCATCAAGGCAGCGCCGGAGATCGCAGCTCGTCCTCACGGAATGTCCGTACTGGTGGACGTACTCGTGACGAGCCGCGAGCGGCTGCGTGTGGCAGGGCGAGCACGTGTACCCGGTGCCGGTGCTCGAGCGGGCGGAGGCGCGGCGGCTGTTCGTCACGCGTGTGCGCGGGCGGTGCGGCCGGATCTTTCGAGCCGGACGATGCTCTTGGACGATCTATGTGCGCGCCTCGACGACCTGCCGCTCGCGCTCGAGCTCGCAGCGGCCCGTACCCCGTCTCTGCTCGACGGCGCTAGCCCTCGAGGCGCCCGGCGACCGGC
>CAVUHY010000023.1:0-8064 GCA_963741365.1 Candidatus Acidiferrales bacterium
ACAAGACAAGAAGCAAGCGAGTTGAAATTTGAGCATTCAACGTTGAGCATTCGCCCATGCAAATTGCCACGCAATCTTCTATCGATCTTCCCGACATCAAGAAACTGCGCAGCGGCAAGGTGCGCGAAGTGTTCGATCTCGGCGAGACACTGCTCTTTGTCGTCACGGATCGGATCTCCGCCTTTGACGTGATTCTTCCCGATCCGATTCCGTACAAAGGCGCAGTGCTCAATCAGATTTCCGCGTTCTGGTTCAAGCGATTCGACGACATCCGGAATCACTTTGTCACGGCAACGTTCGACGAGTTCCCCAAAGAATTGCAGTCTTTCCGCGAGCAGCTCGCCGGGCGTTCCATGATCGTAAAGAAAACCAAGCCGTTCGCGGTGGAATGCGTGGTGCGCGGTTATCTGGCTGGTTCCGGTTGGAAAAAATATCAGGAATCGCAGAGCGTTTGCGGCATTAAACTGCCGGCAGGACTCAAGCTGGCGTCGCAATTGCCGGAGCCAATTTTCACCCCGGCGACAAAAGCCGAAAGGTCATGACGAGAACATCGACATGAAACGATGTGCCGAGATTCTCGGCGACGAAATCGCGATCGGGTGAAAACGTTGAGCCTCGAAATTTATTCGCGCGGCCGCGAACACGCCGACCAGGTGGGATCATCGTGGCAGACACGAAATTTGAGTTCGGCACTGTCGATGAAGATTTGCTTCTGATCGACGAATGTCTGACGCCGGATTCTTCGCGTTTCTGGCCCAAGGACCAGTATGCTGTCGGGCAGAGCCCACCCAGTTTCGATAAGCAGTTCGTGCGCGATTATCTGGAGACCCTAGACTGGGACAAAACGCCGCCGGCTCCACGGCTGCCGAAGGAAGTCATAGAAAAAACGTCCGCGAAATACCTCGAAGCATTCAAGCAATTAACCGGCTATGAGCTCGCGTGAGATGCGTCAGAAGCTTTCGGTGGTGGTCGTTTCCCACGCTATGGCCACGCAAATCAAAAACACACTTCAGTCCCTGCTGCCGCCACAGCTGCTGTTTGCTGCATCCGGCACGCTCCTACTGTTGCGAGCCGTTTTGCAAGTGGGATGATCTTGGATTGTATCCGTTCCCGCTGGATTGGTTTTTGGGCGTTCTCTGCATTTCATAACTCGACTGGGACAGGTTGACCATCGAATTGCCGGTTTACCGCATGCAACCTAATGATAGCGGTCAATTCGTTCGCATCACCAACTTGCAGGAATGCTGTTGGCGGCCATGGGAAAAAGCCTATCTACGTTTTTTGAGACTCCCGAAGAGGAAATCGAAAAATTCAGACGCCGGCAGGTTGAGGCCAAGATTCCATCCGGCGTAAACGCCCAATCCGATCGTCAGGGAAAATCAGTGTGAAGGTTCGTGCCGCAATTTTGCAGAGGTCCAACCCCACATCCCCCGTTTTCTGGAAACCGTGAAGATTATGAAAATCGCGAGCAACGCGGCCGTGATTCGATTCAACACCATCAAGATCCAAAACAACGTAGGACGATACTCGAATTCGACACGATTCTTGCCAGCGGGCAAGAGCACACCAGTCTGCCATTCGTTTACCCGCAGAACCGCCTGCTTTTTGCCGTTTACCCGTGCCTTCCAAGCCGGCGTAAACCATTCATTTAAAATCAGCAGCGAAGCTGACTCAGACTCAACTGCCGAGTAACTGCGATTCGGTTGATCGACGATCTTTACGATACGGTCCTGGGCGTGCAACAACATTTGAGAATTGCCCAAAAACCGTCGGGCCTTTTCAAACCGCTTCCGGTCCACGTAGGCTTCGGAGAGATAATCAAAGCCTCTATTAATCGTCTTGATGAATTCACTCTCGCTACTCGCGAAACCTGCAACCCGATGCACTAGGGTGAGTCGCCCCATCGGATTGGGATTTTCATACAGTTTATAGCCTTCAGTTTCCAGTATCTGTTTTGCGTCTCGCTCGATCGGCGTTATATTAGGACCGCATAACACATAGCGCGCCCCCATCATCGCACGAAGGTGTGGAATGTTTCTCAGCTGGCTGAAACGAAATTGCCCATATGGCGCAGGTTGTGTGAGCTGATTATAAAAGCTTTTGATGCCATAGTAACTTGCGTTCATCGCCCAAAATCGATCGGGAAACGTGTTATCACGAAAATCTACCCGGTAACCGACAACATCGATCTTATCCGCGAAGCTCTTGAGAACTCTGTGACTAAGTAAATTCATGGGCTTGTTAAAACCTGTCTCGTGAAGAAAACGTGACTCCGAAACTGAAAATCCTCTTACCGGGATAACCACAGCCGCCGCCGAAACCAGCACGGCGGCTGACACGACATTTTTGTAACCGGGTGTTCTGCAGACACAACCAAGTATGAATAGGATCGGTGCCAACGCTAGAATCCAGAATCCAGTCTGTAACCCAATCCGTTGCAAACGTTATTTCGCTGGGCTGGTTCAGAAGGAGCTCCCACAGAATGATTCCGGCAAAAATCAACATCAACATTGCAGAGAGAATAAGCGGGCGAGCATTGCGGCCCTCTTTGTATTGCTCAAGGCTTCGCGCCAGCAAGGCTGTAACCAACGCCGCTTAGAAACGAAACGCCGATCACGAAAAGAACAAGATGCCGTGCCGCTTCGCGAATTAGATTAATAAACGGGAGGTGAAAGTTGACATAGGCAAATCCCAGGTTGGTTCCAAAACCGGAGAGCAACCCGTACAGGCCAATAACTCCAAAAGTCACCGCCAACATGCGGAGAAAAGGATCGAGCCGGCGGAAGTAAATCGCAGTCAGAAGCGTTCCGATCAGACCAAGCGGGCCTACATAAGGACCGCCGACTTCGGCCATCCTGGTTGGTCCGATTACAATGTGAATTGCCTGGCTCAACGTAAGCTGATCCACGTTGAAATATTCCCATGGAATGCTGCGCGTGTCCGATCACCCAAGCATTTAAAGCGATGAAGCGTATCATTTCGCCTGTAGCGATGTACATTGGCAGGATCGCAACTCCGGCGAGACCGAATGCAATGCCGCTGCAAACAACGAGAGACCAGGCTACACGCCAGATCTCTTCATAGCGCCGCTGCAGACACATCCACACAACACCTGCTGTAAAAAGTATCAGACACATCAGCGCGGCGTGAATCACCGGCTGAGAGGCGCTCAATGCCAGAAGGCCCGCCGCAATGGAAAACACGAGTATTCCACAGGGCTTCCCAGGAAATCGCAAAAGTAGCACGGCGCCTGCAAGCACCAAAGGTAACCATGCACAGCTAGCTGTAAGAGCGATCCAGCTGGCATAGAGTCCCGTGTTTGGCGCCAGCATTCCGACGGATGCGCCAATGTACGATGCCCATGGTGTAGTTGTAGCGCACCGCAACAAGACATAGAGATTGACGTAAAAAACGAAGATGTGGAGTAGCGTTAGATTGGTGAGCGTGTAAAGGGATGCCAATGGTCCCCCATAGTTGAGCAGCCCAAAAAAATAAAAAGGGTAGATAATCGAAAAATGAGGACTCTCGAATACGGGAAACCCCGTTCCAATATCCGGCAGGTAATACGGAACAGCGCCGGCTAACGCCAGCCGCGAAACCTCGGAAAATATAGGACCGTAGATGTAGACATTATCTAAAACAGGTGAAAAGAGCAGATGGGACGTTAAAAATGGCGCGTATCGAAGAATAAACGTCAGTCCCAGCGCGAGAAGAGCAAAGCATTCCGAAGCGCTGTTACGAGGCGATCGTATGTTAGTCATTAAGCTAGCGTGCCATTTTACATAGTCTATGCCTACGATACGATAGGGCGAGACTCATCGAGTGAGTAGGCTTGTTATGGGTTCGGGGGTTGTTTCGCTAAGGGTTTCGCCCTGCACCTCGAATACCGCGAACTCGGAATTTTCAAAAACCTTGCGGAGAGGGCTGCGGGGATTTTTGCTGGGATACCTTTGGATTGCTTGCTGACGGCGACGTAGCGAACTCCACCTCTCGTAAAAAGTTACCGCGGACATGTCCCAGCCGCCAGGCCTTCCAAAATTCTTTCTCTGCCGTGTCCCTTTGCGATAATCGCTCTGCGCGACCATGTAAATAGAGAAATAGCCGAGCGGCACCCGGCATTTTGTTAGTGCAAGGGTAGGCGCGAGCAGGTTTTCGTCCGGCAATACGACGTCCCCTAGTTGCGCATCCTTCGCCAGGAAGTCGATGACACTCAGGGTTTCCAGGCTATAGCTTTGCAACTCCTTCCCCAATGGCTTTCCGTAGAGGCGGGAGGGATCGCGCTCCAGCGCGAAGTGCTGCGCGGTTGCAGGTACACTCAGCGCTATAGCGCTCGGCGTGATCACTCGCTGCGACCGGCGAGGGCCGCACGCCTCTCGCAACGAGATGCCGATATAAGGTTTGAAGAACTTCAACCGCGAAGATCCATGCGACGTATTTGCTCTGGGCGAGAAACCAGACGCTGTTGTTGTATGCAAGTGGCCAGTCCGGCGGGCACGATGCGGCACGTCAGTGTGATTAGCAGTCCGAGCACCACGAAAAACGCTAGAACAAAGCGCAAACCAGATTTCTGGTTCGGACGAAATATCGCTCTGAGGATCGCGGGCACACCAATCACGCGCAGGCCAAGGCAACCGACGAGATAAATCGGCAAGGCGATTCCTGTAAAAGCAAGCACGCCGCTCAACCGGTTCTTCATCCCAAGCACATCCATCATGTGGGAGACATAAAGCCACGGGTCGAACGTCGTGGTAATGTCTGCGCCACTTTTGTTTCCCAGAAGAACTGACAGAACCAGTGGCGCCGCCAGAGCGGCAGTCAAAGCCGCGACTTTGAACAAGGTCCGCATTCCGAAAGAGAAGAAGATAAACGACAGCTGCAAATCCCAGGCTGCACATGATTTGCGCCGCCGTAAATACCTTCACCTCCATCAACGCAACCAATAACAGCGCGGAAAGAAAAAGCCACGCTCCGCCGCGCTCCCGCAGGTAACGTTGCAGACAAAACAACCCGGCAAAAAGAAGCCCCACTCCAGGAAGCATTGGATTGGTATAAAAGAGCGAAAAAACGGTGGGCACGCTAAAATACCTCACGGACCAGTCGCCTTTTTCGCCTAGCAGCAAGCCGGGAATAAAGGCAAAGTCTTCTCCGAAAAAAACCAGGAACACGACCAGGGCAGCGAAGTATCCCGAGCCGAGCCAGCCTCGTGAGAAGCAAAAGACACTCAGCATCGAAAGAGCCAGGAAAAGCGTCGGAACAAAGCGCAGCGTCAGGTCGCGCGTGTTGAGACCGGTCGCGTTGGCGAACATCGCGACTACAAGATCCATCCCGTAGTGATAGGTCAGCGGGTGCCCGGAAAAGACCGGGCATTGGGGCGGCACAGTATGCGTCAACTCGTTAGCGATCGCGATGTGCAGAAAGACATCGGGAACCGGATGGACCCGCATAGTGCCATCCGGCCGCCGCGTCAGATTGGTGTAATATTGCGGCAGGAGGGCCAGCACCATGACACCGAGCGCGACAACTCCGGCTAAGGCCAGGCCGGACCTGTCGCGCGGCCGCCTCGACGGTTTCTTCATCGTGCGGCCCGAGCTTCGCGGACTGACGCAACAGGGATTTCCACTTGCCGCTGCGGAGCCAAATAAAACATGCGGTAGTCGCCAGTGGCCAAAGGACGTAAAGGCGTGCTTGGTGAGCGAATGCGATCAGCCAATAAGCGAGACCACTCACCAGCAAACCGAGCACACAAGCCAAAGTGACATCTTCCAGCGGGCTTAATGTTCGCTTAAGCAAAAGGAGCGCGAGCTTGCCGGGCACATAGGCCAGCAAAATGACCGCGACAAAGAAGAGGCACGCCCCGAAAAAAATTTGCATAGCTTGCACGCGGTAAGACGAGGAACCCGACTAGCTCACTTCGCGAGACCGCGGCGCAAGGCAAAACTGCCGGAGCCCACAGCCTTATTTTGACGAAATCCAGGCCGTCTCATAATCTTCGGGGCTTTGCTGGAACATGGACTTACCGTCGCAATCTCTCGAAGCGGCGTTCCATTTCCGTCGTCACGCCAGTTTACAATGGCGAGGCTTCTGTCGCTGAGCTTTGCCGGCGCCTGGGCGAAGTGTTGCCGCGTGTCGCCACGCAGTACGAGATCATCCTGGTTAACGATGGGAGTCGAGATCGAAGCTGGGAGGTAATCTCGGAATTGTCTTCGCGTTCGCCGACAGTGCGTGGCATTAATCTGATGCGCAATTACGGCCAGCATAATGCTCTGCTTTGCGGCATTCGCGCGGCAAAATACGAGGTGATCGTGACGATGGATGACGATCTGCAACATCCGCCCGAGGAAATCCCGCGGCTGCTCGCGCGACTGGATGAGGGATTCGATGTTGTTTACGGCACGCCTGAAAGCGAACAGAACGGGGTCATGCGCGCTCTGGCTTCGCGCATCACGCGACTTACGCTGCGCACGGCTATTGGGAGCGAGGTGGCAAAAAACGTGAGCGCATTTCGCCTCTTCCGCACACAATTGCGCGAGGCATTTTCCGGCTACCAATCTCCGTTTGTTTCCATCGACGTGCTGCTCACGTGGGCGACGACGCGCTTCGGCGCGGTGATTGTCCCTTTCCAGCCGCGCCATTCGGGCGCTTCGAACTACACCTTCACAAAATTAGTACGCTTTGCGCTCGACATGATGACTGGTTTCAGCACGGCGCCGTTGCAGCTCGCAAGCTTGATCGGATTTGCATGCACGCTCTTTGGCATTGGTATTTTCTTGTATGTCTTCATCCGTTATTGCCTGGAAGGAAGCGTGCCGGGATTTCCGTTTCTCGCCTCGATCATTGCCATCTTTTCCGGCGCGCAGCTTTTCGCATTGGGAGTGATAGGCGAATACCTGGCCCGGATGCATTTCCGCTCAATGAAACGGCCAGCGTACGTCGTGCGCACGACGACGACCTAGCTGCCTGTTTTCAATGGCCGCGTTAGCTTTTTCGAACCTTACGCCGGATACTCAGGATCCACTCGTGACCAGGCGCACAGATTCCCTTTCTACTTCCGCCATTGGGATTTTTCAGTTGCACAATTGTTCGCGCTGGGCACCCAAGTAGAATACTGGCACGGTGCACTTTGGCTTATGATCGCCGTCCCTTCGCGACTCGCGAGCACACGGTTGAGAAGGGGCCTGGCGCGGAAGTTTCTTCGTCAGAGCAGCACGTGAATGATGAGTCAAAAATTAACACTTGAAGAGATAAGAGACTTCTGGAGACGGCAGGCCGTCGAGCACGGCCCGTCGCCCAGCGTCTCGTGGTCGGACCATCGCGTGATCGAAATGGAGATCCGCGAATTAGTCCGCCGCTTGGACGACGGCGACAAGGTACTTGACGTTGGGTGCGCCAATGGCTACTCGACTATTCAACTTGCTTCGCAAAAGGCGATCCAGATTCGCGGCCTCGACTACCTCCCGGAGATGATACAGCAGGCGCGCGCCAGCATGCGGTCATTGCCGTCATCGATTCCAGGCAAAATAGATTTCGATGTTGGGAGCATCATGGCCATACCTGAACCTACCGGCGCGTACCATAAGGTGGTCGTCGTTCGCGTTGTGATCAATCTTGGCGAATGGAGCAACCAACTGACAGCACTCCGCGAGTGCGCTCGCGTGCTTAAGCCGGGCGGAGTCTTGTTGTTATCGGAAGCGACGATTCAGGGCTGGAGTAAGCTGAACGATTTGCGGCGGGAGTGGGACCTCCCCGACATACCGATGCCCGGCTTTAACAGCTACCTGGACGAACAGAAGGTCATTGAATTCATGGCAGAGGAATTGGAGCTCATGGAGTTGGTGAATTTCGCAAGCACCTATTTCGTGGGCACGCGACTACTCAAGCCGCTGCTGGCACGGGCACTTGGTGGGAAGATGGACCCTGCTAATCCGAACGCGGAATTGAATAGATGGTTTTCAATGCTGCCGGCTTATGGGGATTACGGCACGCAAAAGCTTTTCGTGTTCCGTAAACGATGAAGGATCGCATTCCGTTCAAATCGCCCAGTTTCGAAAAAGGTCGATCGCCGGA
>CAVUHY010000024.1:0-33149 GCA_963741365.1 Candidatus Acidiferrales bacterium
GGAACTGGCGCCCATCAGCCTACTTTTGAAAATGATCCCGTAGTCACCAAATCGCTGGCGCTCCACTACGTTGTAACCACGGTGGTGTTGATGGCCACGTTGTTCTGGGCCCTGTGGGACGAGAACATCGGACAACGGCCGTGGAAGACTTTCCAAAGCCAGTGGAAAGAGCGCTACACGTTATTTTTGAAGGCGGCCCGATCCAGTTCGCGCAATTCGCAAAAGGAAGTCGAGAGTATCAGCGAGTATCAAGCGCTGAAAGAGGCTTACGACCGCGCCAATCAGAACTCGGCTCCGCGAATCCGAGAGATCAACGAAAAGCTCCACGAATTGAGCGCCAGAATTCTCGCGGTGCAAAACGTCTTCACCGACCGGCGGGCTTACGTCGGCGCCTCGACTTATGCCATTGAAACCGAGCTGGCTCATCGAGGCAGCGGAAGCAGAAAGATCTCGAGAATACAAACAAGAGCTCGCCACGGTCACGATTTCCCGACGGCAGCAAGCAAAATTACAACTACCGCCAACTGGAAGAGGTCTACAACGAGCTGAAAAACGACCGGACCAATTTGAGCGCGGAACTGGGGGAAGCCATCAAGCCGCTCAACGAGCGGAAGGAAAAGCTCGATACCTATGTCTCGGATCACATGATCAACCTTACGCCGACGCAGCTAGTCGGGTTAGAGAACAAGACCGAAGAGTGGACGCCGAAAATCGTGCAGATCAATGTGCCGGAAGCCAATATCGTCGACCGCTGCGAGTCGTGCCATATGGGCATTCGTGAACCGGTAAAGCTCACATCAGTGGGGATGTCCCTTAAGGGCAAGCAACCCGACAAGTACGCGCTGGCTTTCACCAGTCATCCAGAACCCAACCTGCTGAAAATCCACGATCCTGAAAAGTATGGTTGTTCGCCCTGCCATCAGGGGAATGGGCGCGCCACCACGAGCCTAGAGAAGGCGCACGGCACCTATGAACATTGGCTGTGGCCGTTTTTCCTCGAGGCAATATGGAAGCCGGTTGCCAGAGGTGCCATTCCGCGGATATGTTGACAGTGGTGGACGATGTCGGACGGGTACTCAGCGAAGGCAAAGATTTGTTCCGTCAGCGTGGCTGCGTGGGATGCCATCGTTACGAGGGCTACGATAAGGAGCCCGAGGACTTGCTTTCGATCGGCCAGCAGATCAAACAATTGGACCAGCAAAAAAAGGACAACCTCAAGGAAGCGGCAGATTTGATGAAACAGGCCGACGCCGCCACGAGCAACGAAGAAGCCAATCGCCTCAATGATCGCGCTGTGGCACTGAAAGTCACTAACAGCAAAATCGATTTGCGCATGTCCAACTCGACCGCACTACCAAGAGCCTGCTGCAGGATATAAAGAAAGTCGGGCCGAATCTCAAGGACGTGCGGCTCAAACTCAAGAAGAACTGGATTCCCGTGTGGCTAAAGAAGCCGACCGACTTTCGTCCAACGACCAAGATGCCGAATTTCCGTCTCAATGACGAACAGATCAAAGCCATCTCCGCCTATCTTTGGCAATCGGCTCTGACTGATCCACTTCCCAAACATCCGGCGGCAACGCGGCTCATGGAAAAGAACTCTTCGAAACGCGGGGCTGTCTGGCATGCCATTCCATTGGAGAGGGCGACCAAATACAGGGTGGCACTTTTGCCGCAAATCTAACGCGAGTTGGCGAGAAGGATAATTACGAATATCTAGTCCGCTGGGTGCACAATGCTCGCGAACGCACTCGCCCGTATTGCTCCTACGAAAAGAAGGATATTGGTCCGGAAGACTACAAGAAAAAGGGCTTGCCGTTTGTCTTTGACTTGGAGCACTCCCGGTGCCCGAATGACGGTCACGAGTTGCAAGTGCAAAACATGACGGTGATGCCCAGTCTCCGTCTTTCGCCGCAGGACGCGGAAGACGTCGCTAGCTATCTCGTCACTTTGAAGAAACAGGAGCCGTCCAGTTATTCTGCAGCTCCATTTATGGACGACCCCAAATTGCGAGAGGAAGGCAAGCGGTGGATTCGCCATTTTGGCTGTGCCGGTTGTCACGAGATCTCCGGCCTCGAGGACGAAGGTCGGATTGGCACGGAATTGACTTTTGAGGGCAGTAAGCCCATTGAGCGCCTGGATTTTGCACTATTGACAGACGTTGCGGAACGCGGGGGCGAAGAGCCGATCACCGATCCGGAGGACATTGCGCGATTGCCCGAGGGTCCAGCCAAAGCGCCTTGGTACGGGCACAAAGGCTTTTTCGAGCATAAGCTCGCAGAGCCAAACATTTGGGACAAGGGAAAAATCAAACCAGAAACAGAAAAGTTGCGCATGCCCAACGTACACCTGACCAAAGGACAGATTCGGGCTCTCACCACATTTCTCATGGGCAGTCAAGAAAGTCCTCTACCTCCCGGTTATCAATACCGACCACTCGATTATCGCCGTGACATTCAAGAGGGATGGTGGATCGTCAAGAAATACAACTGCATGGGCTGCCACCAACTTCTCCCGAGCCAGCGCACCTCGCTCATGTCCATGGCTCGCTACCAAGGGCCGGACGGCCAGGAACAATTGCCTCCCAAACTTCTCACCGAAGGCGCGCGCGTGGATCCCGACTGGATGCTCCATTTCCTCAACAATCCCGCGCTCAATGATCAGAACACCAACCGCAACGGGTTGCGAAGTTATCTGCAAGTGCGTATGCCGACGTTTTCTTTTTCCGAAAATGAACTTGGCAAACTCGTGCGGTTTTTCCAAGCCCTTTCACGGCAGCCCTTCCCCTACATTCCGGAAGAGGTACCGGTGTTAACGGCGAAGGAGACCGAAATGGCGCGCAGCCTGTTTTCCAGCAGCGCGGCGCCCTGCTTGAAATGTCACGCCACGGGCGATGCTGTCCATGATCGAACGGCAACCGCGCCGAACCTGCTACAAGCCAGAGGGCGCTTGAAGGCAGAATGGATGGAGCGGTGGGTGATTGACCCACAAGCTATCAGTCCGGGCACTTCCATGCCTTCCGGGCTATTCAAGCGAGAGGATGGCCGCTGGGTCTTTGCTGGCCCGACTCCCCCTTCTTTCCAGGGGTACGATAAGGATCATACAAAGCTGCTGGTGGATTATATTCTTCAGCTCACGCCGGAAGAGCAACGGCGCGTAGGTGCAGCGATGGGTCACGCTCCCATGGCAAGCGCCGGCCCGCCCTCCGGAGGAAAATCCGCAGAGCACGCGGGGCATCACAGCTCAAAATAGGATTTCGATTTGTAGTAATTTTTTAATCTCAAGAGAGGCAGCGCGAAATCATGAAAACGACGATTCGGTTCACTCACTGGGGCTTGCCTTGCATTTTGGGGCTCGTCCTTCTCGGAGGTTGTGGCAAAAAGGAAGCTTCAGAAGAACAGCCTGCGGCAACCGCTGCTACGGCACCCTCGGCCGCGGCAACCCCCGTCGATCCCGCCACGGCTGCCAGCGTCAGCGGCACCGTGAAATTCGACGGCGCCCCGCCAAAGGCCGCGATGATCGACATGAGCCAGGATCCTGCCTGTAAGGGTCAGAACACGGCCGAAAACATCGTGGTGAGTGGTGGAGATCTCGCTAATGTTTTTGTATTCGTGAAAGAGGGACTTGACAACCGCACATTTGAAATTCCGAAAGAGCCTGTCCTGGTAGACCAGCACGGCTGTAGATACCACCCTCATACACTGGGGGTCATGGCAGGGCAAACCGTCAAGATCATTAATAGTGATCCGACCACACACAATATTCATCCGACTCCCAAAGACAACCGCGAGTGGAACGAATCGCAAGCTCCCCAATCGGCTCCCCTGGAGAAAGTGTTTACAAGGGAAGAGATCCTCCTGCCCGTGAAGTGCAATCAGCATCCCTGGATGCGAATGTTCATCAACGTTGTGAAAAATCCGTTCTTCGCGGTTAGCGGCCCTGACGGCAAGTTCGAAATTAAGGGTCTGCCTCCGGGCGACTATACGCTGGCCTTTGTGCAGGAAAAACTGGGAGAGCAGGATGTGAAAGTGACACTCGCTGCCAAAGACAGTAAGACCGTGAATGTGTCCTTCAAGCAATGACTGCCACAGTGATGAGTCCGCCCTCATCGCTCTGGAGTTAAGAATCAAGCTGGCTGAAGGAGGTTTCTTGCGTGCTGCGACACTCTTGATTGCCATCATTCTTTGCCTTGTACCTCTTGCGGGGATTGTCTGGATCGTTGTTGCGGGTTCGATCACTACGGTCGACGGACTGTTTATGAGTCTCATCCTGCTCTCGCTTTCCGGAATCTCCTTGCTGAACGTATTCTGGGAGCTGCGGGACCGCGGACTGTTTTCCTTTCTCCATAAGGAGGAAACTGTAGCTGGCAAGGAGCCCCTGGCTCCGAAGTCGCGCTAAATCCCAAGAGAACTCATGGCCAGTCGACCCACTTCCTTGGACACTGCTCATCTGCAAGAAGTCGTTGCGGGGACCCCGTCGCTGCAGCCGGCACCCCACCGTATGCCCACCCGGAAGCGCCTGCTATTTTTCCTGGCTGCCTGGCTGATCGTCCTGATGCCGTTTTTATTCTGGTGGAGCACTTGGTTCGGACGTCATCTCTCGGACCAACAAATCACCGAATACCTGAATGATCAGAAACATCCCCGGCACATTCAGCATGCGCTTATACAAGTGAGCGAGCGCCTGGACCGAAACGAAGTGGGTACCACGCGCTGGCATTCCGACCTCGTCCGCCTCGCCTCCCATCCGGTTGAAGAAGTGCGCAGCACAGATGCTTGGGTTATGGGGCGAGATACGGCCGCCGTCGACTTTCACACAGCACTATTGACAATGCTTGGAGACCCTTATCCTCTCGTGCGAGGAAATGCGGCGCTCTCGTTGGTGCGGTTCGGCGATGCATCGGGCCGAGCTCAGATCGCCGCGCTGCTGCAGCCGGCCGTAATTGCCGCTCCTTCGGCGGGTGTGGTGAGCGACACTGACAAAATCGGAACCCCCATCCATCAAGGTGGTGTCATTGCTAAACTGCAAGATCGCCAGCAGACCTCAGAAATACGCTCCCCAATCGGTGGCCGCATCCGCACTCTAAGCGTGGGAAAGGGAATGTATGTAACTCAAGGAGCCGAAATCGCAACTGTGGCGCCTGCGGACGAGCAGGTGTGGGAAGCCCTGCGAGCCCTTTATCTTATTGGCCAATTGGATGACCTGTCTGCGATCCTTCCCTTTGAGCGCGAGTTGCCGGAAATCTCGGATCGCGTGCGGCAGCAGGCGACGGCGACGGAAAAAGCCATTCGTGAAAGGGCAGTGCGACCGACTGATCCTCGGACCCATCCGTAAGCAAACTATTTCCAGACCTTCATTCAGAAAGAATTCAATCTCATAGTAAAACGCGCGCTTGCACGCGCGTTTTACCCCGAATGAGTTTTCGAAACGCCGGGATCTCTAATAGGTCATCAGCCCGACTTCTTTTTCTACCTGGGCAATATCCACCATTACAATGGCATCCCACGGGCACCCATCGAGAAAGCAGCCGTCTGGACCCTTGCTAAGACACTTTTTGCAACCAATGCAAAGAATGGGATCAATCTGAATGCGGCCGAAGGGAGGGTTGTCCTCGTCGTTCACCCAGAACATGCAGTCTTCGACCGGACAGTACTCCACGCAAGCGGGCGACCCGGCGCAACCCGTACAACATTCGGTAATTACAGCCAGTTCTTTGGGCTTCTTCTTCCGTGGCGTGGTAATCCCCTTAGACCGAGGCTCGTGTTTTTGCTCATCGGGAACCATCCCCGGTGCTTTCACAGATTGCGTTTCGGGTGCCATGAGTCGAGATTATATCCTCGATTTCAGGATTTTGTAACTCCCGCTTTAATCTCGGCTGGCGGAGCTTGCGAAGGAACAACCCGCTAGAGAGGTTGCGCGAAGTGCGTCGATCTATGCTTCAACAAATGTGCGAAAAACTCTGGACACTACCGAAACTCTGGACACTACCGCGCACAGCACTTGGCTCCGAGGGCATACTTTTGCTTATTCAGAGAATGATTTTGCAAGAGGTCTCTATTGAGACTAACCTCTGGTGGCTGCTCTGGTTTCTCAGGTTGAGTTAGCGTGAACTGGATTCAGGTATGTCGTGGATTGGATTGCAGCAGAGGTGAGGGGAAGTACGAGCCGGCCCAGCCCTCAATCCCCTAAAGGGATCCTCGGCTCGCCTCCCCCACGGCGGTACAAGAAGCACGCCGCTGACCATTGTAATATTATTGTTTTCAGCGCATTAAGCTGAAGGTGGTTGGTAAAAATGCGCTACCCCACGGGAAATTTTTACTTACGTTCCGGCAAGGTAGGCTAACGGACACCTTCCGCGCGCCGTAGTGGATGGCGAAAAATCCTCCTGGCTTGACCCAGCTGACACAGAGTTGCTATGTTGAAAGACTATATTGGGAGCAGTGTACTCACTGGGTCCCAGGGCTCCTGTGGAGGGGCAGAAGAGAATCATGGGACTGACGAAATTGATTGTGCGAGGGGCTCGGCAGCACAATCTGAAGAATATCAGCCTGGAAATTCCACGGAATTCGCTCACGGTAATTACGGGATTGTCGGGTTCCGGCAAGTCATCACTAGCATTCGACACGATTTACGCCGAGGGGCAGCGAAGATACGTCGAATCCCTTTCGGCGTACGCAAGGCAATTTCTCGACCAGATGGAGCGACCCGAAGTCGATGTGATTGAGGGGCTGTCACCGTCGATTGCCATCGAGCAAAAAACGACCACGCGTTCGCCGCGATCGACCGTCGGAACCATCACGGAAATTTACGATTATCTTCGCGTGGTCTACAGCTCGGTGGGAGTACCGCATTGCCCGAACTGCGGGAAGCCGATTACGCGGCAGTCGAGCGAGCAAATCGTACAGGCGATTTTACATGGTGAGTTGTGCAAGGCAGACGACCGGATCATGATTCTGGCGCCGATTGTGCGCGGTCGAAAAGGCGCGTACCGGAAGGAATTGGAAAAACTTTCACAGGATGGATTCGTGCGGGTGCGCATCAACGGGGAGCTGTATCCGCTCGATGAGCTCCCGGCCCTGGACAAGCGGAAGAATCATACGATTGAAATCGTGATCGACCGGTTACTGGTCAAGCAGGGCATTGCTTCGCGACTGGAGCAGTCGATTTCCACAGCACTGAAATTGGCACAGGGCCTGGTGACGGTGGCCGTGGTGGGTGGAAAAGAGCACGTATTTTCGGAGAAGCTGGCATGCCCGGATTGCGGGCTGTCCGTGCCGCAACTCGAACCGCGCTCGTTCAGCTTCAATTCGCCGTACGGGGCTTGTTCCGCGTGCAACGGGTTGGGATCGAAATATGATTTTGATCCAGCGAAGGTGATTGTGGACTGGACGCGTCCGTTGTTCGATGGAGGACTGGGGCCCGGGTCGGGCTCAGCCATACTGAAGCGCACTCTCGAACTGGGCGCGTATGCGCATGGATTTCATTTGGATACGCCGTTTGAAAAATATCCGGCGAAGGTGCAAAGCCTGTTGCTGCACGGCTATCCCCCACCCGGAACAAAAAAGAACGGCGCGGGCGAAGCGCGGGCGAGCAGCGGCGATAAGGGATTCCGATTCCAGGGAATATTGAAATTCCTGGAGCGGAATTTTGAGGAGTCGAATTCGGATTCTTACCGCGAATGGATGACGCAGTACATGTCGGCTACGAGGTGCAGCGTATGCGCCGGAAAACGCCTGCGGCCGGAGTCTTTGGCAGTGAAGCTGGCGGGGTGGTCGATCGCGGATTTTACCGGGCTTTCCTTGAGTGAAGCACGGCCCGCGGTGGAGCGAATACTTACAGAGTTAACTGCCAGGCAAAAAGAGGTGGCGGGCAGGCCCCTGCGAGAGATTTCGGAGCGCATTGATTTCCTCTTGGCGGTTGGACTGGGATACCTGAGCCTAGAGCGTTCGGCGGCAACGCTGTCTGGCGGAGAAGCGCAACGGATACGATTGGCGACACAGATCGGATCGCGGCTGCGCGGGGTGTTGTACGTGCTGGACGAACCGTCCATCGGATTGCACGCGCGTGACAACGACCGATTGCTGCGTTCACTGGAGCAACTGAGGAATCTGGGGAATACGGTGCTGGTGGTCGAGCACGATGAAGATACGATCCGGCGCGCGGACTATGTGGTTGATCTGGGGCCGGGAGCCGGTAATTCCGGCGGGTTTTTGGTGGCGACGGGCAAGCCGGAGGAAATCGCCGCCTCCGCGGAATCATTGACCGGCCAATACCTGGCGGGAACCGCGCGGATTCCCGTACCGCTAAAGCGGCGCAGCGCAAACGGCAAGGCCATTCAGATTCTTGGCGCGAAAGCAAACAACCTGAAAGATGTCGATATCACACTGCCGCTGGGATTGTTCACGGTAGTGACGGGAGTTTCCGGATCGGGGAAATCTACGCTCGTCAACGATATCCTCTACCGGGCGCTGGCGCAAAAGTTGTATCGCTCGATGGAACCGCCAGGCGAGCATCGGATGATTCTGGGAATCGAGCACATCGATAAGGTGATTGAGATTGATCAAGCGCCGATTGGGCGAACGCCGCGCTCGAATCCCGCAACCTATACGGGTGTATTTGCGCCCATCCGCGAGTTGTTTGCGATGTTGCCGGAATCGCGTGAACGCGGATACAAGCCCGGGAGATTTAGTTTCAACGTAAAGGGCGGGCGGTGCGAAGCGTGCCAGGGAGAAGGGCTACGGCGAATTGAAATGAATTTTCTGCCGGACGTGTATGTTACCTGCGAGGTCTGCCGCGGACGAAGATACAACGCGGAAACGCTCGCGGTGCGTTACAAGGGGCACAGCATTAATGACATTTTGAACTTGCCAGCCAGCGACGCGGTAAAAGTCCTGGAAAACATCCCGCAAATTCAGCAGAAGTTATCGACCATCGTCGAAGTCGGCCTCGGCTACGCGCAATTGGGGCAATCCGCCACCACTCTATCGGGTGGAGAAGCGCAGCGGATCAAATTGGCACGGGAACTTTCGAAGCGGCAGACTGGACGGACGATCTATATCCTGGATGAGCCGACGACGGGATTGCACTTTGATGATGTGCGGAAGTTGTTGGATGTGCTGCAGCGCCTGGTGGATTTGGGAAACACGGTATTGATCATCGAACACAATCTCGACGTGATCAAACAGGCAGACTGGATCATTGATCTGGGACCCGAAGGCGGCGAAGGCGGTGGAAGAATCGTGGCGCAGGGCACGCCAGAGCAAGTGGCGAAGGTGAAGAAATCGTACACCGGGCAAGCGATGGCGAGAACTCTACCAATAAACGGCAATGGCAACAACGGGCGTGAACACGGAGAGCGCAAAGGCGCATGACGGCGTGCGAAGTGGACGGCACCGTTGCGTGCCTATTGCGCACGATGAGGGTTCCCCGTAAAGTGATTCCATTCGCATGAGCATCTATTCCATTCAACCCATCACATTTGGGGGAGTCCGGACGTATCCGCTGGCCAATAGGAAAAGTAAAGTGAACGTGCGGGAGTTTGCGACGGTACCGGGTTCGAAGCCTTCGCTGGTGAAATTTCTTGATTCGCTGCCGGAAATACTGGTGGCTCAGGATCTACGCGATCTGCTGGGTTCCATTCATCGCGCGAAGAAGAAAAAAAGAGCGATTCTGTGGGGGATGGGCGGGCACGTCATCAAGGTCGGCCTGGGACTTTTGTTGATTGATTTGATGCGTAGAGGCTTCGTCTCTGGAATTGCGATGAATGGCGCGGCGCTGATTCACGATTTTGAAGTGGCCATGGTGGGAAACACTTCCGAGGACGTGCGGGCGGGCCTCGGCGACGGGCAGTTCGGCATGGCAGCGGAGACCGGCAAGTACATCAATGAAATCGCGAAGGTCGCTCACCGGATACACATCGGGTACGGAGAAGCTGCGGGACAATATCTAACGAGTGGAATTTTGGCGCCGAAGCATTCCGAGGCCAGTGTTCTGGTGGCGGCTTATCAGATGAAGATCCCTGTTACGATACACGTGGCGATCGGCACGGATATTCCGCACATTCACCCATCCACGGAAGGGTTTGCATTGGGAACGGCAACGCAAACCGATTTTCGATTGTTCTGCGCGCTGGTAAGGCAGATGGATGCGGGCGGTGTGTTCCTGAACTGGGGATCGGCGGTGCTACTGCCGGAAGTATTCTTGAAGGCAGTAACGGTAGCGCGGAACCTGGGAGTGCCGTTGCGGCCGATTACCACGGCCAACTTTGATTTCATTCAGCATTACCGTCCGATGCAGAACGTAGTGAAGCGGCCGACGGAGGCATCGAAAGAGAGCACGGGAATGAAGTCTCGTGGATTTGCGATCACGGGTCACCACGAACTGTTATTGCCCCTGGTTGCAGCGGCGCTCGCCGCGGGATGGCCCAGCTCCTGGAAGAGCGGGAAACGATGAATTTGCACGACCCAAATTCCCCTGTGCCGCCGTTCCGTTCTTCCGAGGGGGAAGAGACAAAGCCTGGGTGTGAAGAATCGGCGGTCTCGCCGGAAGTGACTTGCGATTTATTGCAGTACAATCCGATGGTTGCATCGAAAGATGCCATCGCCGAGTCCCACTTTCCGCCGGACTTGCAAATTACCTGGTCCTGGGTGCACGGGCTTGTCTTTGGTCTGTTTATTCTGATCACGTTGACGGTTGTGCCGGTCGTTTTGCTTCTTCGTTACGCTCCACACCAAAAATTGAGCGACAAGCAGCTGCAGGATTTTCTGGTTTCGCAACCCGTGATCTCAATTGGCAGCACCGTAATTGTTTACGGTCTAATTCTATTTTTTCTGTATATGACACTGGGCGTACTTCGGGAGCAGCCTTTCTGGAAAAGCCTGGGCTGGAGAAAGATCCAACCGCGAATTGCGGAATTGCCCAAAAATCCGGTGGTGTATTTCTTCACGGGAAGTATTTTGTCGCTGCTGGTGGCTTTGGCGACTTCGGTTTTGCACACTCCGGAGAATACCCCGATCGAGCAGGTGTTTCATCATCGGAAAACGGCACTGTTGTTCCTCTCCGTCGCGGTGCTAATTGCGCCGCTGGTTGAAGAGACCATTTTTCGCGGATACCTCTATCCCCTATTTGTGCGAATTATTTCCGCGGTCTTGCGGACTATCGGCGTAGAAGATCTGACGGCTCTGCGAACCGGAATCTTCACAAGCATCTTGCTGACAGGAACCCTTTTTGGACTGATGCACGGACCGCAGCTGGGAGGAGCAAAAAGCCTGATTGCGGTGATGAGTTTGGTAGGGATCGTATTTACCGTGGTGAGAGCGGAAACGGGTAGCACGTTGGCAAGCTTCCTGATGCACTTGGGGTACAACTCGTTGATTTCCATTTTTGCGCTGATCGGCACGCATGGATTCACAAAGATGCCGCCGGGGCACTGAGAAGTTTCCCAGGGGCTGAAGCTCCCTAAAGAATAATGTCTATTAACTTCGTATTACTGGTGAACGGCACCGACGCCAGAGGGAAGGCGAAAGAATGTACGTAGCACAGCCGATTGAGTGGACGGAAAAAGGCGTGGTGATGCTGGACCAGCGGCGCCTTCCAGCAGAGGAAATCAGGTATACGTATGTGAACTATCGCGAGGTGGCGAAAGCGATTCGCGAAATGGTAATTCGTGGGGCGCCGGCGATCGGCGTTGCCGCGGCCATGGGAGTGGCGCTGGGCGTCCAGAAATCGAAGGCTGCAAGCATCGAGGAATCTGAAACCGGAGTTCAACGAGATTTGCGAAACGCTGGCAAAGACGCGGCCAACGGCTGTCGATCTATTCTGGGCTTTGGCGCGAATGAATGGACGCTTTGCGGAATTGGCGGGCGCCAAAACTGAATTGAGCAAAATTCGGGAAGCCATGATTGCGGAAGCAAAGCTGGTGCACCTGGAAAAAAAGGCCACGGATGAAGCTATCGGCGCGTTTGGCGCGGAATATATGCCGAGAGACGGCCAGGTGATGACGCAGTGCAATGCCGGTGCGCTGGCCACGGCGGGAATCGGCACAGCGCTGGGGGTAATCCGAGTTGCTTACCAGCAGGGACGAAAATTGCACGTTCTAGTCCCGGAGACGCGGCCTTACCTGCAAGGGTGCGAGACTAACGGCGTGGGAATTGCATCGCGGGAGGAATTCCGCTGACACTGATCACCGACAACATGGTCGGTCATTTTCTGAAGACAGGAAAAGTCGGCGCGATCGTTACCGGAGCGGATCGCATCGCCGCTAATGGCGACACGGCCAACAAGATCGGAACCTATCAAATTGCGGTGTTGGCGAAAGAAAATAACGTGCCGTTTTATATCGCGGCGCCGATTTCGACGTTTGATTTGTCGATCGCGGATGGGTCGCATATTCCCATCGAAGAACGCGACTTCGGAGGAAGTTACGCACATTCAAGGGATGCGGATTGCGCCAGACGTGCACGCCGCACATCCGGCGTTTGACGTAACTCCGAGCCGATACATCGCAGCTATTTTTACAGAGCGTGGTGTGGCGAAAGCGCCCTACACCGAATCGCTGAAACGATTGAGCCAGGCGCAAGGCGTAAAGGTTACTGCTACCAGGAACGATCCGTGAACTTTAATCCTTAGCTTTGTCCGTTCCCCTAAAAAAAGATAGGAGGACAGACTTTTATGAGGACGGCGATTTACTCGTAGCGGAGCGCTTCGACGGGGTCGAGGTGAGCGGCTTTCCATGCGGGGTAGACACCCGAAGACCACGCCGATCAGCGGCTATCGCCATATCGATTGCGGTGACACCGCAGGCGTGAATATCTATAACAACAAGGAAAAAAAACCGAGAAGGACAACGAAACTAATGGCGTAGCCGCTGGGCTAGAGAACGGGCGCGCTGGCGGGCAATTTCCACGAAGCGAGAGTCACCTGAAATCTGCTCCAGAAGAGGAAGGGCCCGTGCGGGTTCTGGAAGGATTCCCTTGTTCAGATCACTTTCAAATTGCATGAGCGCGTCGTTGACGCCCAAGCGATCATACTTGATGCGACGCTGGAGCAGTTCCAGGAGCTCTTGCTGGCGGGCGAGGCCTTCACAGATTTGCAATAGGTGCGTGGCCGCGGTATTCAGGGTGTAGTTGAATTTGACCTCGTAGGTTTCGGTTCCGCTGCTCCATTGGAATGTCTTTTCGCCAAGATTCGCGATTTTGCGATGGACGTCGAGATCGAGGCCTTTGAAACGGCCAAGCTGACCCACCAGTTCAAATATTTTCGCTCGGAGGGATGCGCCGATCTCGAACGGAGAGGCACCCGGGTCTTCGTCGAGCTGACGGATCTCAAACGTGGCTTTGTCCGAGTTATCGGGAATCTTGATTTCGATGAATTCAGGAACGCTGGACTTGAAGACTCGGCGGTAGGTGAAGAGGCCGCCAGAAGGCGCGGGGACGGAGATGGCTGTGGATACCACACAAAACTGGCAAAGAATCAGAGCAAGAATCAGAAATTGCCTGTAGAAATTGTTCATCGCTGTGATGAGATGCGTGGCGAATGGCCAGTCGTTGCGTGTTCCGAAGCGACAGAAGTTACACGCGCGGGCGAGAGTTTGTTTTCGGAATTGCGGCGGGAAAGACCGAAACGCTGCTCGAGCTGGCGAGCCTGAAGATAGCAGAGGCCGATGGCCAGAGCATCCGCCGCGTGAGACGGTTCGGGGGTTTCCTGCATCTTTAAGAGTGCCCGCACCATTACTTGCATCTGGCGTTTGTCGGCGTGTCCATAGCCCGCAACACAGGCTTTTACTTCGCGCGGAGAGTAGCTGCGAACCTCTACGTTGTGCTGTTCGGCGGCAAGAAGAACGACGCCGCGGACTTCCGCCAAGCGCAGAGCCGTACGCATATTCAGAGCGGTGAAAACGGATTCAACCGCGAGGACTTGCGGTTTGAATTCTTGTAGCAATCGGCAGAGCAATGCATGAACGTCGTGAAGAACCGCCCCGGAGGATTTTTTCTGGCGCTTAGCGGCGACACAAAAGGCGCCATAGTGGAGCACGCGGCAATCCTTGCCGTCGGTTTCCAGGATGCCATATCCAGTGGGTCCAGCGGCTGCAGGGTCCACGCCGAGAACGCGAAAGCGTTTAGAGTCTATTTGGACAGAAGACTGGATGGACATCGAAGTCATTTTACGGCTAAGGGCGAGCGGCTACCAATAGAATCTAAAAAGAAGCGCCGGAAGGGTTTCTAACTACTGGCGCTGACGGCCGCCTGAATTTCGGATTCGTCGATGTCAAAGTTGGCGTAGACGTGTTGAACGTCATCGTGTTCTTCGAGGGCTTCAACGAGGCGAAGCATCTGCGTTGCCTGTTGCCCGGTGAGTTTGACGTAGTTTTGCGGAACCATGGCCACCTCTGCGGAGGCGGGTGTAATTCCAGCCTTAACCAATGCTTCCTTGACGGTTTCCAGCGACTCTGCCGGAGTTATGATGTACCAGGATGAACCGTCGTCTTTCATGTCTTCGGCACCAGCTTCGAGGACCAAATCGAGAAGCTTATCTTCGGAGGCCGCTTCCTTGGGTACGTTGATTTCGCCCTTGCGATGGAACATCCAGCCAACGGCACCGGCTTCGGCCATATTGCCGCCGTTCTTGCTCATCAAGTGACGAAATTCGCCGACGATGCGGTTACGGTTCGTGGTAACAACCTGGATTAAGAGGCCAACGCCGCCAGGTCCATAACCTTCGAACATGGCTTCTTCGTACTGCTCGCCTTCCAGCTGTCCAGTTCCACGAAGAATTGCGCGTTCAATGTTTTCATTGGGCATGTTTTCGTTCTTGGCGGCGAGTATGGCAGTGCGCAAGCGAGGATTGGAGTTCGGGTCGCCGCCGCCGATGCGAGCGGCGATGGTGATTTCGCGAATGACGCGTGTGAAGACGCGTCCACGCTTTGCATCAGTGGCGGCCTTCTTGTGCTTGATAGTGGCCCATTTTGAATGCCCAGACATGACGATTCCTCTTTGTTGCTCGTGACCGCGGGGGCGGTCAGGAAAATTTTGTTCAGCGGCACTCCGACCCTGCCAAGGAATGGACTCGTGGCTCATTCTACCTGGATTGAGGGGGTCACCAGTGCGAAGACCAATGGTCATTGGCAAAGAAGTGGTACGCCAAAGCGCCGCTACCTTGCCTAACCGCAGAATTCTAACATACTTAGGGTCAGTCTGAAACTGTGTATACTTTTGAACGGCGCCGCTCCCGGATTCGTTGATTCTTTCGTTCCGGCCGGCGCGTGCTGCGTGAACAATCGTCGTTACCGTGTGCTGGCTGTGGCCAGTCGCCCCGTTCAATAGATGTCGCCTGTTCTGCCCCTCCTGGCGCAAGACTCATAAGTGGAATTGAGGGCAGTGTATTGTAGTCTGCGCAGAGCAGAGCCCAATGGCATAACCGCGAATTCAATGCCAGCATGAAATGGGACGTGCCGTTGATGGATATCATTGGGTGGAAATAAAGAATCGGAGGTTAGGCGTAGATTTTCGACCTCAGCGATGCGCATGGCGGAACGCGCGTGGCAGAATCGGAGAAATAGTTGACGTCATGGTCGGTATTCAAGACCACGGTGATGATTTTTGTACGCCGAAAGCGAAGATAAACGGGGGGCGTAATTTCCTGAATGCTCGACAATTTTAGATTTCTCCACGTCAGGGCCGAAATAAATAGATTGCCGATCGTAGTCCTGGAGAAGTGCCAGGACATCATGCAATCGGACTCCGGGAATGAAAACGGAACCTTGCCAATCGTGAACCATGCCGCCAGGAATTTGGACGTCCGGGCCGGAGGGAGCAATCCGTCGCATGACAATCTCTCCGCGCTTCAGTTTGGAAGCGGCGTCTCGGGCGGCTGGCTCCAGGTCATCAACCCACAGGAAATTGTCAGCGCTGAGACTCTTGCCGCTGCTCGCGTCAGTTTTGCTTTCGGAAGCGTCAAAGGCGTGAATCGTCCCGCAACGCGGGGAAACGCCACCCAAAGAGCTCGGGTATCGTTCCGTGCTGAAAGGACCCGCGAAAATCGAGACAGAGCAAACGCACAAAATTTGCGTTGGGACGGCCAAAGGAAGACGCCTGGCTCGGAGTATCTCGCGGCAGCAAAAAATCAGCTATGGCAGCAAGCCTAGCCCCTACTCTCCTGAGCCGGAGAAAGAAACGCGAACGAAAAAAAGAGTTCAGTCGCTGTATCTATAAGAACATATTATCTTTATTGGACAAAAGGTACAGAAAGCCGTGCGGGATTTAATTGGCGGGTTGGGAAGCTCGCACACGGCCCCTTGCGGGACCGCTGTCCCCGCGCGGCCCCCAACCCACTGACGCGATCATAGGGGGCGAACACGGAAGGCTCAATGGGCCGATGGCCCCACGAAACGGGGTACCCGGGTCGTGGTACGGGCGCGCTACTCGGGCTAGAGAAAGTTTGTAATCTCACTAATAGTAAGAAGGCACGAAGAAACTCGGCGGCCGGAGAACTTTATTTCGGAGTAGCGTGTGCTTTTTGCCTGACCGGCATGGCAAGCGGAGGTTCGGAGTCAAGTTCCAGATGAAGGGTAACCTCCTTGGTTTGACCTTTCTTTACGTAAACAAACCGTTGCCAATCGGAATTAACGCCCTTAAACGAAGCACGGAGGTCATAACTGTCCTGCCTGAGTCCGGCGATAACAAACTTCCCCTTGGAATTCGTGTAGACCGCATGCGGCGCGAAGCCTCCCGAGGATTGGCAGCTTACTGCCGCGTGGGGAACGGGTTTGCCGTCGAGGCCGATCACCGTTCCCGCTAAGATCGTAGCACCCTTTTGGGGAGTCTGCGCGTTTGTGAAAGCCGGGATCAGAAGAGCGATTCCCATCAAGGAAAGCGGAACGCATTTGCGAATCATTTGGATGAGCCCCTTTCGACTCAATCAGTCTAGCGTTGCAAGGAAAGGTAGCGGCTTCCTTGAAGGACATTGTGTCGCAACGAAAACCTGACAATCGGTACAGGGAAGGGTTTGCTGATAGAGTGCGCTGGGCAGTTTGAAAGGAGCATTCGTTAAAAGTAGTCAGTCTTAGCCATTTTCACCGAGGATTTGCTAGTTTCTATAGAAATGCGGCTCGGAGGATCCGCGAGAGGGGAGAGCTAACTGACAGAACCTTTTGACATTAAACAGAGGCCGTCCGAGACGAAATTTGGTGCTTTTCGTGCCCATCGCTTCGTTAGATACTCGTTAAAGGAATATAGGTATTCAACGGTGAACCTGATGTCAGGTATGGTCATTTGGTGAAACCCTGTATGACCTGACCCACGGCGTGGCCATAGTGCAAGAATGTAGCTGCCGCGAATTTCGGAACGGCAATGTGCGATGACCATCAAAAGGAGGACCAGGATTATTCTCGTTCGCTGAGAACGACTAGAACGGATATAACCAGCGGAGAGGTTCCTTAGGCCAGCCCGGAGGGAATGGTTGCGAACTACCCTAAAAATAGTAGTCCCCCTAGCGATAAGCGTCATTTGCGTTTCGCTGCTGTACTCCTCGTATCAGATTCGTACAGAGCGGCGAAACCTGAGGAACGACTTGATCCGCCGGGCGGCGACGCTGGCAGAGAGTCTTCAGGACAGCATCGAAGCGGCTACGGGCCAAACCACGAATAAGAATGTACAAAGAATTGTGGCGCGCTTTGGCCAGCGTGAACATCTCCTCGGTGTGGCTGTCTATGACCGCGTCGGTGCGGGAGTAGCGAAAACTCAGGCGCTGCCCTCGTATTTTGATTCCAGTCCGCCTGTTGCGATCCGGGCAATGAAAATAGACTCCGGATCGAATGAATTCGTCGAATATGCCGGGCAGCCACTGCATGTCTATGCATTGCCCCTACATCGAGGTGAAGAACAAACTGGCGCGTTGGTGGTTGTCCATGATACGAGCTACATCAGCCAGCGACTCAAACTCTCACTCCGCGATTCATTGCTGACCGCTTTGCTGCAAACAATTCTGATCACATCGCTCGCCTTCATCCTGGTGCGGGTAAACTTCACGGCGCCCCTGGCCAAAACGGCAAAATGGTTAACGTCGCTGCGCGCGGATGCCTCGGGCAGCAGTGCGGGGCTCCCTAAGGGGGAGATGTTCGACCAGATCCAGAAAGAGGCGAAGCATCTGGCAAATGCCCTGCAGTCGGCTCGGGCCGCTGCCCTTGCGGAAGCACAACTTCGAGATTCGCAGTCTTCAGTGTGGACCGCAGAACGGCTACGCGTTAGCTTGCGCCGAAAGTTGGGAGACAAACCATTATTCGTGGTGTCGAACCGCGAGCCGTACCTGCACGAGTACAGCGAGCGGGACAGATCCATTCAGGTGCTCGTGCCAGCCAGCGGTTTGGTGACGGCCCTTGAACCTGTTCTGCAGGCGTGCAACGGAACCTGGATAGCGCACGGTTCTGGCAGCGCTGACCGCCAGATGGTCGATTCCGCAGATCGCCTGCAGGTGCCCCCGGACCGGCCTGCTTACACTCTGCGACGCGTCTGGCTGACGAAGGAAGAAGAGCACGGCTATTACGAAGGCTTTGCAAATGAGGGTCTTTGGCCCTTGTGTCACATCGCCCATACGCGGCCGATTTTCCGTACGGACGACTGGAACTACTACCAGGAAGTGAATCGGCGGTTCGCAGACGCGGTATTGCAGGAAATGGAAGGAACGCAGTCACCGATTTTGTTGGCCCAGGACTACCACTTCGCGTTGCTGCCCAGAATGGTGAAGGAGGCACGGCCCGACGCGGCGGTAGCGATTTTCTGGCATATCCCCTGGCCGAACGCGGAGGTATTTGGAATCTGCCCGTGGCAAAAGGAACTCGTGGAAGGTTTGCTGGGAGCAGACCTGATTGGTTTTCACGTTCAATCGCACTGTAACAATTTTCTGGAAACGGTGGACCACGCGCTTGAGGCATTGACGGAATGGGATCGTTTTGCCGTGAACCGCCAAGGGCATGTGACGCGAGTCCGTCCGTATCCCATCAGCGTAGCCTTTCCACAATACTTGCCTGTGCATGCGCACAAGAGTTCCGGTGAAGATCGCGCCGCGCTGTTTGCGGAGCTTGGCATTGAAGCCTCGCTGCTGGGAGTGGGTGTGGACCGCATGGATTACACGAAGGGTATTGTAGAACGCTTTCGGGGTGTGGAGCGGTTTTTGGAATTGTATCCGGAGTACCAGCGGCGTTTTACGTTCGTGCAGATTGCAGCACCCAGCCGAACGGTGATTCCGCGCTATCAGCAGTTTATGCAGGAAGTGACGGCGGAATCGGAACGAATCAACAACCGCTTTCAGAACGGAATGTGGAGGCCGATCGCGCTGTTGTTGCGCCACCATACGCACGAGGAAATTTCACGCTATTACCGTGCCGCATCGCTGTGCCTGGTAACGTCGTTGCATGACGGAATGAACTTGGTAGCGAAGGAATTCATCGCGTCGAGGGAAGACGATCGTGGAGTGCTGATCTTGAGCTCGTTTGCCGGAGCGGCGCATGAATTGACCGACGCGCTGCTCGTAAATCCCTACGATTCGCAGCAGCTTGCGGAAGCCATCCGACAGGCGCTGGATATGACGGAAGAACAGCAAGAACTACACATGTCTCGAATGAGAAAAATAGTGCATGAAAATAATGTGTACCGATGGGCTGCCAATCTGCTTTCGGATCTGACGGAGATCCGCGTGGAAATGCCGGAGAGAAGTGAGGCGCCGTTTCCTACCTGACGAGAGATGCTCTCCCGCAACAGTTTTGTGTGACACCCTGTCGTAGCATTTTTGTGATTTCCCGCGTGAAGCGCGAGCGCTGTGAAACTGCTTGATGAGTCAGCGTAATTCCCCAGGTTCGATTCCACTTTTCATCGCTTCATATTCCAGATCCTGGATTTTGGCCTGCAGCTGTTTATTCCGCTCTTCTAGCTTCTTCACCTGTTCTTCGAGCGGTACCATGTTGTAGCCGCGAGCGGGATTTATGCCATTGGCGGGCGCGTTATTCTCACCGTTAAAATTCTTCAGCTGGGTAATGCGCTTGTCGTCGAGGTCGATTTGCTCCTGAAGCTGGCGGATTTGATCGCGATATTTCGCGATTTGCCGCTGGCGTAGTGCCTTGTCGTGATTCGCCTGGTAGGAACCGGGTTTCTTCGCGTCGATGTTGCCGGCAGTAGGATTTTGTGTCCCAACCACGGAAACACTACCCTTCACCGAACTGAGTTCCTCGTTCGTCCATACTTTTTTTGATTTCTGCTTTTCTGCCGATTGTGGAGATGGAGTGGTTTTCGCTTGTGGACTTGATGCCTTTTCATCGGCTGCGCCTCCGGTGGAGTCTTGTGCGTAACCACCCGTGGCCGTGGCGGCGAGAAGCAAAGCCAGGTTGAGAAGAGGCAGTTT
The DNA here is from genome assembly GCA_963741365.1 of Candidatus Acidiferrales bacterium. Lineage (GTDB taxonomy): Bacteria > Acidobacteriota > Terriglobia > Acidiferrales > UBA7541 > Acidiferrum. The sequence goes on from CAVUHY010000024.1 coordinate 20,388, forward strand.
CAATCGATCCACCATTTTCCTTTGGTGTTCCGCGGAGCAGGGTGGTTAGAACCCGGATTGCACAACTCATTTTACGAGAATAAATAGGCGAACCCAACTATTGACTGGGAAGTTTGTCCAATTCGGTACGAACGATATTGACGGCTTCTCCCGGTGGACCGACCCTTTTGTAATCCGAATAAAAGGTACGCTCGTGGATTGAAAAGGAAACGAGAAATTTCCGGCCATCGAAATCGTATTGTTCGTAAGTCGGCAGCCAAATTCCCGTCGCGAATTCATAGCGTTCCTGCATGAAGTAACTGCCCTTGTAGACCTTCGCCAAGAACATTGCTATGGAGATGTCTTCGGTGACGGTGCCTTCGATGCGAGCCATCTCGCCGGACTGTTCATCAATCCAGACGAAGCCATTTACTTTACTGAAAACGACGGCGTTTCGCGTTGTGGGTTTGAATTGTGGATTCGGAGTCATGCGGTATTTTGTGAGCAATCGGTTGCCGCGGGGCTCCTTGCCCATGGGCGTGAAGACGAAGGCTTCGTGCGTGGCAGTCAGCAGCTCGTTGCGATCTTTGCGCTTGTGTTCCATCTTGGTGTAAGCCTCGCGCTGAGAAGACCCCGGCTGAGCAGCCCAGGTCAGATATTTGGCCAATTTCTCTAACTCATAGCGATAACTCGCAGTGCCCAATGGCTCAGCCGATAGCGATAGGGGAATCTTGGTAACCGCAGGTCCCGCCGGGAAAACTCGCCAAACCTTTGTTTCGTAAGGGATTGCGTCGCTGCCAGTTTTTCGAATCTCGACTTTTTGAATGCGCTCGTAGATGTCAAGATTGGCTTCCATCCGCTTTTCATTGGCAATCACCTGCTGAAAAACGTCACTCTTCTTTTCCGGAGGGTCCTGCTGCGCGGCAGGAGAGGAAAGCACCAGCATGACGCAAAATGAGAAGGGCAACAGAAGCGCCATATTCCGAATTCGCTGCACAGTGTAAGCCATAGAAAAGAATATGGTAAGGCGATCTCGAAAAACGGGCGGATAATCTATGACCTGGTTGACCTAACGGGCTAGTCTAAAAACCTAGCCGCTCGCGACAACCACCTGATAGATTCAGTACAATAGTAGCGTATCACCAGCAGCAGACCACCTTGTGAAATTTCGCCTGAAGGTCTACAGATCAGGAACGAAATCAAGGGGTTGTACGTCTTAACTACAGCAGGAGCCCAGTGTGGGTGTGACTCCCTTTGACAGTTTAAGCGGTCTACCGAGGCTAACGGCAGGCACGTTCGTCTCTCCCGCCAGGGCACGCGGGTTGAAGTCTGCGTGGATCACATTCGCGGAAACGTTGAAACTTGCGCTGGACGCACTGCGGGCACATAAATTGCGCAGCTTCTTGACGCTCCTGGGAGTCATTCTCGCGGTCACCACTCTGGTTTTCGTGATGAGCGTGATTGAGGGCCTGAATCGCTACGTGGCCGATAAGGTAGCGAATCTGGGGTCTAACGTTTTTATCGTGGATCGCTTCGGGATTATCACAAGTCGCGACCAGTGGATCAAAGCGCAAAAGCGCCCGCTGGTGACCATGGAAGATTATGAGCGGCTTCGGGACGGAATGAAATTGAGCAGGGCGGTAGCGGCTGAGGAAGACCGAAATCTGCAGGTTCGCAGCGGAAATCTGACCATGGAAAATACCCAGATGATGGGTGCGACGCCGAATTTTGCCGACGTGCGCAACATGAACGTGGCGGAGGGGCGGTTCATTACGCCGGCCGATGATGAACACCGTTCCGAGGTGGTCTTCGTTGGCCCCGACCTGGTGAAGAAATTTTTCCCGAACGTGGATCCAATCGGTAAGACGATTCGCGTGCAAACACATACGTACCAGATTATCGGTGTAGCAGAAGCACTCGGCTCGGCATTCGGCGAATCGCAAGACAATTACATGATCATGCCGATCAACACCTACCGGAAAGGCTGGCACCGGGAGCAAGATTGGGTAACCATTTTCGTGCAGGCACCGAGCGCGGAACTGGTGGAAGCCAGCAAAGATGAAACCCGAATGCTGTTTCGAGCCTGGCGGCATATTGCCTACAAGGACTCGGACAATTTCGCGATCCTGGGTTCCGACTCCATCATGGCGCTGTGGCATGATCTGACTGGAAATTTGGCCTTTGTAGCCATGGCGTTGGTAAGCGTGTTCCTGGTAGTTGGTGGAATTGTGATCATGAACATCATGCTGGCGAGCGTGACGGAACGTACACGAGAAATCGGGTTGCGGCGGTCGTTGGGCGCAAGGAAAAAACATATCCTGATGCAATTCGTGACCGAGTCGGCAGTATTGGCGGCGGCGGGCGGCTTCATCGGAATACTGACGGCGTACGCCGCAGTATTTTTCGTAAAGAACGTATTTTCGTTTCCAATGGAGACACCACTGGGCGCGGTGATTCTCTCGTTGTGCCTGTCGACGGCAGTAGGACTTTTCTTCGGAATTTATCCGGCAATGAGAGCGGCGAAGCTGGATCCAATCGAAGCGCTACGCGCAGACGGGTAGAGTAAAACGCAATGGCCCAGGCATACGGCGAAAACTTACGACAGGCAATGGATACGTTGCGCAGCCACAAACTGCGCAGTGCGCTAACCGTTTTCGGCGTGGTGCTCGGCGTAAGCGTGATTATGCTGGTAGCAGCGCTGCTGACCGGCTTCGACCATCAGATTCAGGAAAACATCAATCAATATGGAGCCGACACGGCGTTCATCACCAAGTGGGATCAGGGACGCCATGGAGGTCCACCGCCGCTTGAAGAGCAGCAGCGAAAGCCATTAACGATGGAAGACGCCATTGCACTGAAACAACAATGCCCCGCGGTGAAGGACGTAACCGTATTCATGCAGACAAACTGGCGGCATGACCACGCGGTCCGGACGAAGGCGGGCGAAGTAACAGGAATTGATTTCCGCGGAGTCCAGCCAAATTTCGGGGAAGTGTATGCCAATGCGACTACCCTCGAAGGAAGATTCATCGGCGAGGGAGATGATCTCCACAAAGAAAAAGTGGTGATGCTGGGGCAGAACGTCGCGCCGGTGTTATTTCCCGAAGGACATCCCATTGGCAAAGACGTGATGATTGATGGGACGGATTTTAAGGTGATCGGCGTCGTCGAAAAACCAAAGGGCGGATTTGGGATGGGAGACGAAGATCGCCGGGTGCTGATCCCGATCAGCACGTTCAAAAAGACTTACCCAGATGCGGACGAAATTCAGATGAGGGCGCAAGCTTATCCCAAAATGCTGAACCAGGCGGTGGACCAGATGACGGAAGTTCTGGAGCGACGCAGAAATGTGCCGTACGGAGGCAAGGATAATTTTTCGATCGCGACTGCGGAGCAGGAAATATCCAACTTTCACAGCATTATGGTGGTGACGTACCTGGCGATGGTTGTGTTGAGCGCCATCGGCTTGCTGATCGGCGGCGTGGGTGTCATGAACATCATGTTGGTCAGCGTGACGGAGCGGACGCGAGAAATCGGATTGCGCAAGGCAATCGGAGCGAAGCGCAAAGACATTACCTGGCAGTTCCTGCTGGAAGCCATGACTTTGACAGGCATGGGTGGTCTGATCGCACTGATTCTGGTGTTTTTGCTGGTGTTGTTGATCCGCATGACGTTGCAATGGCCGGGCGTAGTGCCCTTCTGGGCCGCCGCGACGGGAATTATCGTCAGCGTGACCATCGGTTTGATCTTTGGTGTTTGGCCGGCGGTGAAGGCTGCCAAACTCGATCCCGTGGAAGCCCTGCGCTACGAGTAATGCGATTCCGCAACGTAATCCGACTTCCAAACTAAGATCAAAGCCCCAGGAATTTGCAGCGCCGTGAAATTCGGAGTTGGAAGATTCTGGATTAGTTGGTTCAAGAGCCCGCCCCGGAAGGCGGAACGCGGGAAGCGTCTAAACGAGGCGGCTGAGGCGAAGGGAAAAGCCCAAGAAAAATCCTTGCGGAAGAAACCTCAACAAAGTACCCGACGGTCACAAACCGAGAGTCAGACAACCACAGATTCTGGCGGCAGGCTAACTTAATCAAAAATCCAGAACGCAAAGTTGCGTTTAGTTGACGGAAATTGGTCCGTTCACCGTTGAGAGATGAATCATCGTGGGGCCAGAGCCGAATTGGATGCTTTTGCGCTCTTCGTCCCAAGTCTTGCGCCCTTCGGAGCAAGCGCTGGCATGGCAACGGAAAGGGCTGTGACCGTCCGATTCCACGAGCACACCGGACTGATAGCCTTCCGGGGATGCGCAACGTCAGCGGCCCATTATTCGCGTGCGCCTCGATGCCGGAACCGGACCAGGATGTGCCATTCAGTGACACCGTGACAGGTCCGTTCTGAGCATCCACGCGCAATTTCCCGCTATTTTTCTCCAGAGTGACCGGACCGTTCTTCGCGGAGAGATCGATTTCGCCGCTGCAGCCTGTCACGGTGATGGGTCCATTCTGAGCTGGACAGTTGCTTTGCCATCGACGTGAAAGAGCCCCACGGGACCATTGTTGACCTGCAGGTCGAGCGACGCCTCCTTAGGAGCCTTCACAAGAATATGAGCACTCCAGCGATTGTGAGTAGCGCCCGGAGACACCAATTTCGCCTCTTCCGAATGTTAAATGAATCTTGGAGAGCAAATCCTGTGCGGATCCTGCCGGATCAGCCGCTTTGCATAGCGGTGACAGCATAATCGTTCTTGTCCCAGCCTTCAACCTGCAATCCGCCATTCGCTTGCGCTTTTACGCGAAGCGTAGACACCGCGGACTTGCTAATGGTCCGCTCTTCCTGCTGCACTACGGCGCGGCGATTTTCGAACTCGATATTGAGGTCTGAGCAGCCGGCGATCGGTTGGTCATGCTCCATCGAAGCGTGGATGGAAAGTCGATTGGATACAGCTCGGCTCACGGTTGTGAGAGCAACGGCCGACCAGACAATAATGGCGATACCGCGAAGAACGTCCCTTGAATCCATTTGTGCTTACCTCTGGCGGTATAGACGACAGAAATCGCACGATGGTCATGCAGGCTTTTGAGATTTTCGACGAGAAATCCTTTTTCGAATCTGACCGACGGAGGCGTTGATTGAGATTAGTAGCTAACAAGAGAGATTTCAGGTGCTTACGCGGAGCGGAGCAAGCGAGCAGCGCGATTTCGCAAAGAGGCGCCCGGGACAGCAGGTTGAGCAGGAGCAACGGTTACCTGGCGCGCCAGCAAGAACAGTTGCTCCGCCAGCAGATCAGCAGAGGCGAACCGATGCTTCGGATCTTTGGCCAAACAGCCCGCGATGACGTCATTTAAAGAGGAAGGCAAAGAGGGATTGCTCTGCGTAATAGGGAGAGGGGTGGAGGAGAGCACGTGATTACAGACGCTTTGGAGAGAATCGCCGGCGAAGGGAGACACACTGGTAAGCATTTCGTAGAGCACAACGCCGAGGGAGAAAATGTCGGATCGCGCATCTTGTGGGCGACCATGAATTTGTTCCGGGCACCAGTAGGCGGGCGTCCCGAGCAGGGAAGTGTCACCTGTATCGTGGCTGGCCAGGCGAGCCATACCAAAGTCGGTCAATTTCACGCGATTCTCGTTCGTAATCAAAATATTGGCGGGCTTCACATCTCCGTGGATGATGCCACGCCGGTGAGCTACTGCCAATGCGACGGCAACGTGGGCAGTCCAATTGCAGGCGGATTGAAACGGGATACTGCCCTTGGAGAGCAGCTTTTCCAGCGACTGTCCTTCTACCAACTCCATGACCAGATACGGGGTAAGCGTCGATTCTTCGACGCCGATATCATGAAGAGTGATTACGGAAGGGTGTGAGATTTGGCCAACGACCCGAGCTTCTCGTAAGAAGCGCGCGCGGCCATCTCCGCGGGCCAGTTCCGGAGAAAAGAGTTTAATCGCAACGGCGCGGTCAATGAGCGGGTCGAAACCGCGGACTACTCGGCTGTTAGCGCCCGTACCGAGCGTCTCGAGAACCTGATATCGGCCAACGTTCACGTGCGCCTTTCAAAAACAAATTCCTGGGATCGATAAACTGGTCCCATCAACCAGGGAAGAGAATAGGAGGAAGGGCAGGCTGATGCTATGAAGCGGGAGTCACGTTCGAAATAGTACGACGGTACTGGCAAATGCGGATGTGAAACGGTTCATTAGGAGATACAGACGAGATCACTCAGTTTAAGACCTTCTTCAATTCGGAATCCGACTGGAGCCGCATTGGCAAGTTGCGCACAAACGTGATCATCGAGGGATGCCAGGCGCTATTGAATCCGAACTGCATCATTTCCGACAAGGGTTGGTCGGGAGTCCAATGATCAAACGCAATGCGATACGCTGCAATCATGACGCCGGTTCGATCTTTTCCAAACTGGCAATGAACGAATACTGTTTGGCCCGGAGAATCGCGAACGAACTGAAAAAAATGGACGAGATCGGAATTACTGGGGGTGGCAAATCCGCCGATAGGAATCCGTTTAAAGTGCATGCCGAGGGCTTCCACGCGTTTTCGCTCTTCGTCGGCGGTCTGCGGAAATTCCGCGCGGAGGTCGACAATAGTATTGATGCCGAGTTTTTTCAATTCGGAAAGATCATTGAGACTGGGCTGAGAACCGCGATAAAGACGATTATTGACCTTGCCGGCGTTATGAATACCGGGAATCGAGATTTTTTTGCTGGATCTGGGAACGGTAGCTCGCTTGCAAACGTGGACCGAGGAGCTGAAGCGAAAGAAATAGTTCCAAAAAGAATCCAAGCGAAGATACGAGAAGAGTCACGCATAGAAAGCTGTGCCAAAAGAGTTTAGGAGAAAAAATGTGCAAAGAAAAGGAGAGAGAAATAGCGTGCGAGCGAGAACCGCACCACAAGATATGGGTGTGTAGAGAAAAAGTTAGCTAGATTTTGTGATTTTCTCTTGACAGCAACAACGCACAGATTGATACTGCAAATCCAGATTCGGGGGACGTGGAAGCGCCAGACGGACCGAGTCGGGGATTGCCTTGGTCCGGTATTACCCACGCTCCAACCCGGAATCACCGTAAAAAACGAACGCGAGGTGTTTTGACTCCGCGAAATTCGTTGGTCGCGGAGATGAGTTGTTCGGCCGTGTGACGACGATAATCACCGGCACGGGCGGCGCATTCGCTGTTTGCGGTAGTTTCGGGAAGGAACGCTATCACGCAACTCGAGGAAAATAGCCGCACACACGAGTGGAGTGCGCTCCCTTGAGCGACAAGGGAAATAGAGAGAAGGTTCCTCGCTTACGACAAGGGAACCGATGGCGGGGAGGAATGGAATGGCTACGGTGAAGCCAGTATTGGAAGGTAAAGCGTTGGAGACAGCGAAAAAAACAATGAGTGCGGATGTTTCGAGCGGACTGGTGTTCGAACGATACTTCACCGACGGAAAGAGTTCACCGTTTGACGTGGTCGAATGGGAAAGGCGGACGGCGCACATCGGGAACGAAAAGGGCGTAACGATCTTCAAGCAGGAAGATGTAGAAGTTCCCAAGGGATGGTCGCAAACGGCGACCAATATCGTCGCAAGCAAATATTTCCACGGCAAACTTGGATCGGCACAGAGGGAAGGCTCGGCGAGGCAATTGATCGGACGCGTGGTCAATACCATTGTGAAGTGGGGCGAGGAAGGCGGCTACTTTGCCGACGCCGCTTCGCGCGACGCGTTTCGCGACGAGTTGACCCATCTACTGGTAGAGCAGAAGATGAGCTTCAACTCACCGGTGTGGTTCAACGTCGGCGTTCAGCCCAAGCCACAGTGCTCGGCATGCTTTATCAACTCCGTGCAGGACAACATGGAATCCATCATGGGATTGACGAAGACAGAAGGCATGCTCTTCAAATGGGGCTCCGGAACCGGGACGAATTTTTCGACTCTGCGTGGGAGCCGCGAAACGCTGTCTGGCGGAGGCATCGCCTCCGGGCCGGTGAGCTTTATGAAGGGATTCGACGCTTTTGCAGGCGTGATTAAGAGCGGCGGGAAGACCCGGCGCGCGGCCAAGATGGTGATTCTGAATATTGAACACCCGGACATCGTGGAGTTCATCGAGAGCAAGGTGAAGGAAGAAAAGAAGGCGCATATTCTGATTGAACAGGGATACGACGCCTCGATCGACGGCGAAGCGTACAGTTCGATTTTCTTTCAGAATGCGAATCACTCCGTGCGTGTGACGGATGAATTCATGCGCGCAGCAGAGGAAAATCGAGACTGGTGGACGAAGAACGTTATCGATGGGCAGCCAAATGAAAAGCTCAGCGCGAAGGAACTGCTTGGAAAGATTGCCGATTCAACCTGGCATTGCGGCGACCCCGGAATGCAGTACGACACGACCGTGAACCGGTGGCACACGTGCAAGGGCACGGCGCGGATCAATGCCAGCAATCCGTGCTCGGAATATATGTTCCTGGACGACACGGCATGCAACCTGGCTTCGTTGAATTTGATGAAGTATCTTGGCCCGCAAGGCGAGTTCAATGTGGAATCCTTCAAGCATGCAGTGGATGTGACGATCACGGCGCAGGAGATTTTGGTGGACAACGCCAGCTATCCAACGCCGAAGATTGCAGAGAATTCACACAATTTCCGTCCATTGGGATTGGGCTACGCAAATCTGGGCGCGCTGCTGATGTCCATGGCGCAGCCGTACGATTCGGACGAGGGGAGAGATCTGGCGGGCGCCATCACGGCGTTGATGTGCGGTGAAGCGTATGCGCAATCCGCGCGGATCGCGGAGAAAAAGGGACCATTCCCGGGATACCCTGTGAATCGGGAGCCCATGTTGGATGTGATTCGGATGCATCGCAACGCCATGCGCGGGATCAAGCCGGATCATGTGCAATGCGAATTGTATATGGGAGCACAGGGAGCGTGGGATGCAGCGCTGGAACTGGGAGAGCAGCACGGCTACAAGAATTCCCAGGTAACGGTGCTGGCGCCGACGGGAACAATCGGCTTTATGATGGACTGTGATACCACGGGAATTGAACCGGATCTGGCTCTGGTGAAACACAAGAAACTGGTGGGCGGCGGCGTGATCAAGATCGTGAACAACACCGTGCCGCAAGCCTTGATGAAGCTTGGCTATACGCCGGAGCAGACCAGCGAAATCGTCAGTTACATCGACAAGAACGGGAAAATCGATGGCGCTCTCTATATGAAGGAAGAGCACGTGCCGGTGTTCGATTGCTCGTTGGCAACGACGGGTGGCCGAAGCATCGCCTGGCGAGGTCACGTGAAGATGATGGCCGCGGCACAGCCGTTCCTTTCCGGCGCGATCAGCAAGACTATCAATATGCCCGAAGAATCGACGATCGAAGACATCATGAATGCGTACGTGGAATCCTGGAAGCTCGGTTTGAAGGCTGTGGCCATCTACCGGGACAATTCGAAGCGTTCGCAGCCGCTAAGCGCGGCTGGCAACAAGAAGGAAGAAAAGAAGGCAACCGTGCCAGTACCGGAGCCCGACCAGCGAGAACTGTTCGTCCGCACGCAGCGAGAGAAGCTCCCTGTAGAGCGTCTGTCAGTCACGCACAAATTCAGCGTTGGCGGCCACGAGGGATACATAACGGTTGGCATGTATCCGGATGGGCGGCCGGGAGAAATCTTCATCAAGATGTCGAAGGAAGGTTCCACATTATCCGGCGTGATGGACGGACTGGCTCTGACGCTTTCGATTGGATTGCAGTATGGCGTGCCGTTGAAGGTGTTAGTCGACAAACTGGTGAACACCCGGTTCGAGCCCAGCGGAATTACGGCAAATGCGAACATCCGTTTTGCAACATCGGTGCTGGACTACATCGCACGCTGGCTGGGTGGGCGGTTCCTTTCGTCGGATTATTTGAAACTGAATGGCAGTGCGCCGGCGGAAGGCACGGTTATCGCTTCGATGGTTTCTGTCCCGCAGATTATGCCGACAAATAACCGCCCGGTGGAAACCGCGAATATTTCGCCGAGAGACTCGCACGAAGGCGCTCCCACCTGCTCAGAGTGCGGCATGTTGATGGTGCCGAACGGGGCCTGCTTTAAGTGCGAAAATTGCGGCAGCACGAGCGGATGCAGTTAAGGCGGTAAACGGAAAAAGGAGAGAAACGCGATGAGCGCACTCCCAAACGGGATCGCATTAGTTGCAAAGAAAGCGCCTAGCCAGCCGCGCACACGAGGATTTCTACATATCGTGCGCCACGGTGCCGGGCTTAGCACTTTTTACATCGTGACGTATCATCGCCTGGATCGCATCGGAGCACGGCCGAAAGCTATGCTTGCGGAAGGCGCGCAGGCTTTGATCGACCTGTTAGAACGAATCGGCGTAGATTTCCGGTTGAGGGAAGTGCGGGGCGCACTGGAAGATATCTTGCGGCTCGGCTCCGCAAATATTCCCGATTTGTGGCTGAGTGACGATGAAATGCTGGAACGGGGCCTCGTCGAAGGCTAGATTGTTGAAATTTTCCGAAAAAGAAAAAGGCCGGAGGCCAAAATCCTCTGGCCTTTTGTCTTATCGGGGACGCGCGGGCGGGCGTGGAGCAAGTGGTCTGGGTCTAAAATGGTGTCTTGGCATAAGAGGCGGAGGAACGCTGCGGAGTGATTCACCGCAATTGGGGCAGTTTTCCGAGCCGACCTGTTCAAATTTCACCCAATGACCCCTCGCTTCGCACCGTGAATTAGTGCACTGAACGGTAGAACCAGCTAAAAAGGCCATGTTCGCTCTCTTATCTGCCACCCAACCACATCGGAAGTGGGGCACCCTGAATGGCACGAAAATCTCGAGGGCCGGAAAAAACTTGATGCAGTTTGTAGCCATAAGAACGACGCGTCAATAAGAAAACAATCGTTGTTGGGAGTTTTGTTTAGGCCCTGTGGAAAAGACACGCGAAACGAGAGGAGGAAAGTTTGGTCGACCGGTGCCGAAATGGAAACGGAGCGAAAGCGAATCCCCAGACTACGGAGAAGTTGGGGATAATGATCGCTAGCGAGTCCTGAGACGGAAGGAGTGCGTCATGGCCAATGCGAGGGATGAGTTTAATTTGAAGGGCAACCTGCCCGCGATGCCAAATTTGAGCGGATTTGGTGCAAAGGTCCTGAAAATTCTGGGATTAGTGCTTGCCGTAATTCTGTTTTTTTCCTGCGTAGTTTCTATTCCTACGGGCAACGTCGGCATTCTCACACTGTTTGGCCGGGTCACCGGCGAGGCGCTGGGAGAAGGAATCCATGTGATCAATCCCCTGAAAGCGGTGCAGAAACTATCGATCCAGACTCAATCGGTGAAAGAGAGTGCCAATGTGCCTTCGAATGAAGGACTTATTCTGGCGCTCGATACATCGCTTCTGTTCCACCTTGATCGCACGAAAGCCGCAGATGTATTTCAAAAGGTGGGTCCGAATTACGTGGAGAAGATTGTCGAACCGACGCTGCGTGCAGCGATTCGGGCCTCCACCTCCGCACATACTGCCAATGCCTTGTATACAAATGCGCGAGAACTGGTGCAGCAACAAATTCAGGATGAATTGGCTATGCAACTCGGCGCACGCGGGATGATTGTCGAAAATGTATTGCTACGGGATGTGCAGCTACCGGCACTATTGAAAGGCTCGATCGAAGCGAAGCAGCAGGCGGAGCAGGATGCGTTGCGAATGAGCTTTATCCTGCAGAAAGAAAAACAGGAAGCGGAACGCAAGCGGATCGAAGCGCAGGGGATAGCGGATTTCCAGAAGATCGTGGCGCAAGGGATCAGCACCCAATTGTTGGAGTGGAAGGGCATCGAAGCCACGGAAAAGCTGGCAACCAGCAGCAATGCCAAGGTTGTGATCGTGGGAAACTCAAAGAACGGACTGCCGGTGATACTAAGCCCGCAATAGTCCGGTTTGCAGGCTAAATTGCGAGGATTGCCGAGTACTTCAGGATTTGGGGGGTGCTAGTTCGGTAGCCTGGCCTGGTGCGATGCTTTGCAGCTTGGCTTTCAGCTTTTCCAGTTCGTCTGTTTTCTGGTCGAGGTCATTCTGTTGCGCGTCGAGTTTTGCCTTGCCGGCAGTATCGCGCGCATTGTCTGGATTGGTAAGAAACGCGTCACGATCAAGATCGAGAAGGCGCCGCGCAAGGTCGACTTCAGTCTGCCTGTCTTTTACTTCCTGTTTGAGGGCCGCGATCTCTGCTTTTAACTTTTCTTCCTCCTTTTTCGAGTTGGCAGTCTGAGTCGATGCAGGTGTCGGTTTCGCATCGGAGCTAGCGGCCGGAGCAACATCGGAACTCGAGGCTGCCTCTGGACTGGTGGCCGTGGCAGAGACAGCGGGCGAGTTCGTTGGCGACGAGGGGCTAAAGGTATCGTTGGTGATTACAGTTGCGGGCTTTGGAGCGGTTTTCTTTTGCTCGCGATTGCGTCGGGCAGCGTCGGCGATGGAAGGTTCTTGCTGGGTTTGTGCCACCGACGGAAAAGCCAAGAAGCAGGAACTTGCAAAGAGACCGACAATGGTCCTGGTGAACGAAGTAATTCGCATGCCAACCCCTTTTGCTTAACTAGGCAACCTTAGGATACTGTGCCGGACCTTTGGGCCTCAACCGAGAAGTCGTCCTTGGCGCGAATCAAGCAACCACTGGCACGATTAGTGCGTGAGGTCAGGGTTTGCAGACCTGAGACGGGCTTGCAATCCGATTCGGTCACTAACGTTTTTTCGGCTGGCGCTCAAGGAATGCGGCCACTTTATGACGATTGCCGCAGGTGGCCATTGAGCACCAGCGGCGG
>CAVUHY010000025.1:0-8313 GCA_963741365.1 Candidatus Acidiferrales bacterium
GGTCCGTTTTTTACCGTCGCAAGGCTAGTCGTCAAGCTCGTGTACCCCGTAGGCTAGAGGCATGTGTTGTTGCCAAACTGAGCCTAACAAGTTGCGGGTCGAGCCCCGTAGGCTCCGCTCTCGTAAATCGAGAGCACGATCCGATTTCGCAACAGTTTCGCAACAAATTCTGCATGATTACAACGCCAACGATTTTGGTTCTCTTTGCCGGCACCAGCTACCCGTACGGATTTACTACAGCCCGAGGATTGAAAGGAATCGGGATTGTCGGCTTAACGCAAGGTTACAAGGCATAGACTCGAGACCTTGGAAAACAGTGTTGTCCGATACTAAGGCTAATTGTTTGACCGAATGATGGCTGCAAAGTTACAGGGGATCAGGGTTGCACTACTAGACTTGGCTGCACATTGTTCAGGTTCACGGCCGGTTGGGCCTGGCTTCTGCCGGCCGCGTTATCACCTCAACGCAGAAGAAGGGCCCGAGAATGTGGACTATCCCAAAGATCCCGATTCAAAAAAGAAGTTCGGACCGCGAGGAGTACATAGAATTTCGCGTAATCGACGGCGTCAGTAACCGCGACATACCACAGCCGGTCGAATGGCAGTCGCTCGCTGATGAGATTAAAACCGCGCCGGTCCTTGCGAGGTCGGACTTCGTAGATCTGAGTTGCGGATTTCATCTGTCAGCGATTTTCTCAATTTTCCAGGCAGGATGAATCTCCCATAGCGTAGAAGTAAACGCTGAACCATGGTTGTGGCCTTGGATGTCGTTCTTAGTCCAATGGGCACCGTCGTAAAAAGCATAACCAGTCACACGAATAGGAATCGGCGTTGTGAAGGTCCGCGAGGTGTTTTGCCGGAAAACATAGTTTCCAGGCAACAGAGAAAGTAATGCGCGACGCGCTTTAGCGTATTTGAGATCAGGAGGTACCTCTACAATTATTCGATTCATATTTCGTCGCCCCCCACGTCGGCTAAGCTCAAGGTGATACTCATTGTCGTTGCCCTCCATCTTTACTTGCCAAAGATCACCATCAACCGTGAACACTCGGGTTTCGTACGGACTAATCGGCGTATTGCTGCTCCTAATGGCAGCACTGGTATTCACTCCGGCAGGGAGTTTTCGGTTTAATGCTACAATCTGCCCTACCGTTGCCCGAGTGGCTGTCTTGTCGTCTGTTTCAATGAAAGATCACGTCCCGCAGTTCGCGTTTTCACTAGATGATCGCATTTTGAACAGCGATCGAAGCCACTGTTTCAGTTTCCCCGCTTCTGGATTCTTATTTGGTCGAATCATCTGTAACGATCGTGCTGAAGGCGAAGCGCCTGCTCTCAACGCTTTTAATCTTTCCAAAACCTGCTCGTTAGACAAATTACCGTCTAAACTACCGAGCAACGCAGCAATTTCCCGCCGTACCTCCGGTTCGTTTGATCGCACTATTAGGACTGCGCGAGCTGCATCTATTATCCCCATCTGCAAGTGCTGCTTTTTCATATACAAGGTCGAACGGCGACATCATCTTCAAGTTGCAGTAATGCGTCGCCTTTAACTGGGAACGCACGCGAGGGAAAATTCGTGCTCCTTTATCTAGGATCGCATGGGAGGATATTCGCGCGCGTGCAGCGCGATCACATCGCCGCTTCGGCTTAAGAGATTCGGCTTAAGAAACGCCAGCCAGCTTTTCATCGGCCCGCACAACGAACCGCTTTCCGTCGTCGCGATGCGCGGCTGCAATCCAGATCGTTCGCCCTGAGAATCAACAGCTGAGACGTAACCGTAGCTCCAACCGGCTTTGCTCAGATTGTCAGCGATCGCTTCCCAACACTTCGCCGGAAGGATGGATTCTGCGTCCTTTGCACTCTACACGGCTATGACAAAGTGATATGAACGGGCGCATGACGCGGGCGACGATTCGTCGCTTCTCAATTTGCCGCCGATTGCCAACAGAAAACTCCGGTGGGAGGCCAGTTGGTCGTCTGAATGTGGTTCGTATAGCTCGGCAAGGCATTGATTAAACCTCGCCACAATTTTTTAACTGCGTTTTTGGTCAAGACGGCGGCTGAGGAACTCCGAGCATTCTAGCGGCCTCATGCCTTAAGCATTCCCCTTCTAATCTGTTGTTCCCGCTTAATTCGATCTTTGCGAGCCTGTCGCAAATGTTTCTGCCAAACGCTGTGTCGAACATAACGATGCCAGATAAAACCAAGATCGAAGAGGAGTGCTGCTAGCCACCAAAGATAAATGAAGACCGCTCCAGCGAGAGCTAATGGCCAGACGGATGTTGGAGCGTGCAGTGTTGGAGGGTCCCGTGGTGGAGGGCCCGTTGCCACAAAAATCCGAGTAACGACCAACGCGGCTGTGGCGAGACCACCCACAATCAGCAATGGTCGCATACCGCGCGCAAACAACCGCAGAAGCGGATACTTCCGCAGAGATATCTTGTGTCGATCGGCCCAGACGGAACATACGACGCTCGCGAAAGCCAATGATATAATTGCCGACACACCGATCTCTCGAGCGGTGCCGAACTCCTGGCGTAAATAAAATAAAAGTACGTAGAGGGACGTAAGAACCGTAAAGACACACACCGCGAACCACTTCCACCAGGTGTGCCGCGTTAAACAAAAAATGCGACTGGCGACGGTCGTTCCTAAAAGCAAGCAACAGAGGCCACTGACGTGGCTAATAATTTTCGACCAGCTTTCCAAATTGCCAAGCTCCGCGTCAGGTACGGTGTAGAAAATGTAGATCGCAGAACAAAGGATAAGGATGACCAAAAAGTACGGCGTGAAATAACTCGAGAATCGCGCCGAGCGACGATTTGGTGGTGGCCGATCGAATCTTTCCCCGTCCAAGTCAGGCGAAAGCCTCAGCACATCGCGGATGAAATGACCAAAGACGCAAGGATCACTCCAATAGTCGTTGTGCGCTTTGCCAGCTAAAAAATAGCGCGCGAAACCGAAATCATGTTTGCCCTCGAATTCGAAAAACTTGTCCCAGCCGTGGTCCTCGAACCAATCACGAGCGGCGTCGAGTCTGAAACCTACCGGATCGGCATAATCATAATAGTTTCGCCATGCGATCCGGTTTTTTGGATCCTTCGGCGCGCGTGTGGCATCCGGTGTTTCCACTGGATCCCACATCTCTATCCAGAACATTAGGTGCTTATCGATCGGGGAACCAATGGTCATCAACCCCCGCACTTTCCCAATCCAACTGGGGGGTGGTTCAGGAGGCGGCAGATTTCGCGTCCGTGCGCACAGCGCCTTCAATAGCACCATTAAGGCGACAACCGTGCCTTCGCTGTGTGCAACAATGTAAATGTCTGCTTCTTTGTTCTTGTTGTGCACCTCGTCCAAGATTTTTCGGAAATGGTGACAGATTTTTTCGCGATAGTTCGCGAAGTCGGCTACGATTTGCACGTCGCCGGCATAAGCAGTGAGCATTTGATGAAAGTCGAAGTGAAATAATCCCGCCTTTCCCGCTAGGAAGAACAAGTTTCCGAGCACTTCAACCCCATCGATCAAGTCTTCGATAACCGCAGCGGCGCTCGCGTAGTCCTCCTTCTTCATCAAACCGGTCAAATCATCCGCGTATCGAGCGCGCACCCGTTCCACAACGGTGCGAGCCCACGCCTTTGTTTCTTCGATCGTATAACCGCGGCGTTGCACCCGACGTGGAATATCAGCCCAGTAAATTTCCACGAACCCAATATCCGCGATTCCCGGCTTTACCTCGGGCGGCGGTTTGAGGCGAAATGTTTGGACTACACTATCGACTCCGTAGAAACTGCCGAGCGGGACGGCTGCAGCTTGGTCGAAACAGTGACTAAAAATATTTATCACTGAGCGCGCCGTGGCGTAGCGGTACTGGTCACCAATGCCATGGATAGCGACGACGATTTTCTTGACAGCGGGATCGCCGATCGGCTGGATCGCCTGTGCCATACTCTGATTCGGCATTTGTGACGTGCTCAGCTCCCCACTCATCTTGGTGTAAGCGACCTTAACGAAGAAAAGGGTTTTTTAAGACGGCAACCACGTTTTGGGCAAGATCTTTCGCGCGCGAGAATTTACGCCAGAGATGCAGCCCCAACTCCAACCGGCTTTGTGCAGATTGTCAGCGATGTTTTCCCATTCCTTCACTCAGCGGATTCTGCCTCTTTTGCTCTCCCCATTGCGACTGCAAAATGATATGTGAACCGTTTGCAATGATGCGGGCGGCGTTCACGATTGGACTTGCGCTTGTTTGCGGTGCGTCGTGCCCAGCAATGGAATTGTCAATTGCTTGTTTTCCTGACAACTCCACCACAATCAAGAACCGCAAGCGTGGGATAGGACTACGTGCGGTTCTCTCTCTGGCCGTTATAGAATCCCTCTGTTGCCGATGAGACCCAAGCCGCCTCTGTATTCGCCGACGAGTGGATTGAAAGCCCTTGCCCTCGCTTCCCTAGCGTGCAATGCGTGACGTCGGTGGCGTCTGCCTCCTACGACGTCCTTCAACGGCTCCAGGTCCCGAACTTTGATGCTTAGCTTGTTTTGCTTTTTCATTTCAGGTGCTCCTTTCTAGTTGTTTCACTCACACTGAGGTAATGCGTGAAGTCCGGCTCGAGGTTACGCGGAAGGATCCGGAAATGCGTAAAAGGGCATTAAATCGAGACGCACCAGCACGTCGGGGATTTTAAAGAGCCGTAGCGGGCACTTTCCCGGTTCCGACTGATTCCGCTTCCTAAATGCCGAATGATTCGGCATGATTCTCGTTAGACGTTTTACACGCACGCTGTGAAGCAAATCATCGTCGAGAAAGCGCGATGGCCAGGAAAATTCGTGTCGGAATATTATTCGGCGGCCGTTCCGCAGAGCATGAAGTCTCCCTGCAATCCGCGAAGAACATCATCAACGCTATCGACACCAATAAGTACGAAGTAGTCCTGATCGGTATCGATAAAAAAGGACGATGGCATCTCAATGAAGAATCTCGACTCCTGCTTCCGGCAACTGAATCCGGATTGCCCGCGCTGCCGGAAACGGGCGAGAATCTCGCGCTGGTCCCTGGAAAGCAAATTGAGCAACTGGTAGCGCTTTCCGGCGAACAAAGGCCGGGCTCATTGGATGTGATCTTTCCTGTTCTCCACGGTCCATTCGGCGAAGATGGCACTGTCCAGGGACTATTGAAGCTAGCTAATATCGCATTCGTCGGCGCTGGCGTGCTTAGCTCAGCCGTCGGCATGGACAAGGACGTGATGAAACGGCTCCTGAGAGACGCCGGCGTTCCCATTGCGCGATTTCTCGTGGTGAACAGATATTCGTCGAAGGAAATCAGTTTTGACGACGCGCGCGATCAGCTTGGCCTGCCGCTTTTTATTAAGCCTGCAAACCTCGGCTCATCGGTCGGCATTCATAAGGTCAAGGATCGCCAAGGATTCGAGCGCGCAGTCCGTGATGCATTCAATTACGATAGCAAGATATTAATCGAAGAATGCATCAGGGGACGCGAGATAGAATGTTCCGTGCTCGGCAACGAGAATCCCATCGCATCAGTCCCAGGCGAGATTTTGCCTCGCCACGAATTTTACTCGTACGAAGCGAAATATCTCGATGAGAGCGGCGCCGTGCTGGAAATACCGGCAAAGCTGCCGCCAGAGATTTCCGAGCGCATCCGCCAACTGGCAATCAAAACGTTTTCTCTGCTCTGCTGTGAAGGAATGGCACGAGTCGATTTCTTTTTAAGAAACGACGAAGAAATCATCGTCAACGAGATGAACACGATTCCTGGATTCACCAGAATAAGCATGTATCCGAAGCTCTGGGAAGCGACCGGGATCTCTTACAGCGAGTTAATTGACAAATTGATAGAACTCGCAATTGAACGGTTCGAGCGCGAGAAGCGATTGAAAACCGATCGCGGATGAATGGACGCGGCGTTGATCTGATTTCCGATGCGCTGCCATTCGGTCGGCTGTGGTACGGTGTCTGATGCCGGCGAGGCATCGCTCCGGGCGGTCGCCACCAGGACTAGCATCGCAATTGCGCCGTTTCAGCTTCGTCAGGAATTTATTCCGGTTCACTGTGGAGTCCCCATGCGCCGCAGGAGGTCGGTAAACCGCGAATCGCTGCGGATTGGGTCCCATACCGGATCGTCTTTATAAAAGACTCCGATCGCTCCCGTTGCCAAGCCACGTTCCAGCCATAAAAACGCCATCTCCTTCTCGTTCAAGGTCGCATAGATTTTGGCGATCCAGTGCGCCTCACTCAGGCTGGCCCCTGACATCTCTTCCAGCTCTTTGATGACCTGAAGAGCTTCTGACCGCTTCCCCTGCGCCGCGTAGACCATTCCCGTATCGTAAATCAAAATCGGATCACTTTTCCTCTCTCGTTTGACCTTCTCCAATTCCTCAAGCGCTTCGCTGAATGATCCGCTTTGGATATACGCTCCTATTTCCCATGTTGTGCTCAAAGGCGGGCCTAGCTCATTGGCCTGCCGCAGCAGCTCAAGCGCTCCCACAAAATCTCGCTTAAGGTAGTAAGGAAAGGCCTGTGCCCGTGCAATGATTGATGAGAGCGGATCGAGTTCACGAGCTTTCAGATATTCCTCGAAGCTTTCATCAATACGCCCCTGTCGCACGAGCGAAACTCCCAAATAGAGATGGGCTAATGCTAAGCTCGGGTTGAGTTCAATAGCCCGCCGCAGTTCACGATCACCCAGCGATAAATCGGACGGGGCGAACCCGGCGTAGGCTAGACCAAGTACGGCGTAAGCTTCAGCCAGGTTTTCGTCGAGCGCGAGGGCCTTGCGCGCGGCTTCTTGCGATTTGCGCTGCCCTTCAATGGGCGCGATGTAGCCATAAATTCCAAGAGTTCCATAGGCGTCAGCTAAGCCCGCGTAGGCGAGCGCATAATTGTGATCTTCTTCAATTGCCCTCTCGTAATAGCGGATGGCCGTCAGCAGATCCTCCCGAGTGCGACGTTGGCTGATCGACCGACCTTGGACGTAATACTGAAAAGCTTTAAGGTTCTCCGTGGGTCGCTTCGCAAGCTGCTGTCGCTCGGCACCGCTCAGCTTCAAGCGCAGCTTCTCGGAAATCTCTTTCGCGATCTCTTCTTGGACCGCAAAGACATCAGCGAGCTTGCGGTTGTACTGCTCTCCCCAAAGCTCGGTTCCATCCGCTACGTTTACCAACTCAGTTCTGATTGCCAGATTGTCGCCTTGCTGGATTAGTCTGCCCATCAGCACTGCACGCACCCCAAGATCGTTGCCGACTTTCCGCGGATCGACATCTTTGCCTTTGTAGCTAAAAACCGTGCTGCGCGCCATCACTCGCAATTGCGGCAGTTGCGAGAGGCTATGGATGATGCTTTCAGGAATACCGTCTGAGAGGTAATCGGTGTCTGGGTCACGGTTCTGATTGTCGAAAGGCAGCACCGCGATCGATTTCTCGGCCGCATCCGAGCGGCTAGAATCGGGCCCGGATTGGACAACCTTGATGTTTCGGCCGTCGAGATCGGGCGTTCGGACAATTCCGTATCGAGTAAGATCGAAAAACCAGGAGAGTACGAGTGCAACTGGAAACCCGAGCACGATCAGGAGGACGATCAGACGCACCACCCAAGTCGGGATATCGAAAACGGGAAAAACCTGCGCAATACCCTGCGCGAGGGCCCAGCCGGCGACCACATACGCGACCGCGACGCTGTAAACTTTCCTCCGCTTTAGTTCGGCGAAGAAGTTCTTTGGATTCACTCTGCGCGACTTGGCGAAACGCTCGTCACCGCAGCACTCTACTTGGATGCGCGTGACTTGAAAAGCGCACGCAGCGTGTAAAACGGCCGTTGACGACGGCTCTCTACACGGCACTGACAAAATGATATGAACGGGCGCAATGACGCGAACGACGTTTACGATTGCTGCGGTTGCACTTGTTTTCGGTTCGGCAGCGGCAGCGCCGCTAGTCACCTATGAATCGCCTTGCGAATGTCGCGACAATCACGGCCAGCATCGCTGGTCAGTGAAGATTGATCCTTCGCTTCCGCCGACAGATGCGAGCGCAATTCAAGCCGTCACACCTAGCGACGTCTATAGTTGGGCCGGGCCGGACGTACCTTTGACTCAAAGTTCAGAGCGTAGCGGAATTGAAAACAAGTGGTTTGCTCTCACGGGGCCGCGTCGTTGCTCTCAAAGTTGAAGCGGACGGCGATCTTCACATCGCGCTTAGTGATGCGACTGGCTTGCCCGACCAGCGATACGTTGAGGCTTCCAATTTAGAGAGTGTCCTCTCCGCATCCTTGCGAGCAGGTATCCCCCTTACGAATGAAT
>CAVUHY010000026.1:0-7724 GCA_963741365.1 Candidatus Acidiferrales bacterium
ACCGGCACCCGGCGACAACGAGTTAGCCTACCGACTAAGCGCATGAGACGGGGGACTCAATACCGCCAGCTAAGCCAGCCGCGATTGTCAGGCTGGTTTTGTACTTCCGATTTGAGGAACCTAATCTTGTGAGGCCTCCTCCACATCATCCTCAGTTACTTTCCAAGTTTTATCGGGGTTATACCGGTCCATGCTCTGAAACGCCTTCAGCGTATCGGGCCCAAGATCTTTTTGATACACGACTCCGTTCGGTCCAACGATGAAGGTTTGCACTCCGGTGACCCGATACTGGGCCGGTGCTGCTGCAAGGGCGAATCCGCCAATCATTGCTCCTTTCAAGACGAAGTCCATTTGGCCTAAAGGCGCAGCGGGACCTTGCCCTTTCAAAACTTTGAAATAATAGCCGTGAAACGGCTGACTCCGCTCGGTGTAGCCTTGCTCCAGCGCTTTGGCGATTCCCTCTCCCACTGGACCTCCCCAGGTTCCATCAGAGTTCTGCCACGCCAAACCATCATGTTTCCCAGGCGTGCTGATGATTCGCTGGGCGTACTGGTTGACCTTGGAATCGTCATGCTTTTCCTGAGCATATTCCTGCTGCGCTTCGACGAAACCACGGCAAATGGCAATCGCGTCCAGTTCGTTGGCGCCGACACGCCGATTTAGAATTTCTTGACGGCCCGCTTTGGTATCAAAGTACCACTTCCCCTTGTGCTTCTCGATCGGAATCGGAAAAGGAAAATCGTCGTTTCCTATCATGAGAACAGCGCGGTTCGGATTCTTCGCCTCCGTGGCAACTGAATTCTTCTCTTTCGCCTTCGCAGCAAATGCGACCGCCCGATTTTTGTCCCCGACCGAATCTTCGGAACTGACGAGGTCTACGCTGTCGGGTCCGAGGATCTCTTTCAGAACAGGCACGTCGAAAGACTCCGCCGCCTGAACAAGGCTGTCGGCCGCCTGTTGCGGTGTATCGAATTGTTTTTGTTTTATCTGCGGTGCCGCGGCCGCATCTGTCTTGGCCGCTGGCGCTGAATGCAAAGCGAGAGCTACGAAACCCGAGATAAGGATCGCAGAACCGAGAATTTTCGACGAACTCCTGATGTTTGATTTTCTTTTCATAGGATTTTCCTCCATTAGCCGTTTGCTTATCTCCTGCGTCCGCCGCCACCGCCGCCTTTGCCGCCACCGCCGCGGCCGCCACCACCGCCCCCGCCTTTGCCACCACCGCCACCTTTCATACTACTGCCACCTCGATTGCTGGCAGCTTTAGCAGAGCTCCCACTGCCGCCAGCGAAAGCGCCGCCGCCACCACCGCCTGCCGACGGCTTATGGCCACCGATCTTGTCTCCGCCGCCTTTGCTGGCGCCCCCGCTTGCCTTAGCAGCGCCGCCGCCACTCGCCTTGCCAGCGCCGCCAGTACTTCCCTTACCAGCACCGCCGGCACCACCGGGTTTTCCAGCGCCGCCAACGCCACCCGCACCACCCGGACCACCAGCTCTGCCAGCACCACCCGCACCGCCCCGGGTTTTCCAGCGCCACCAACGCCACCCGCACCCCGGACCTGGTTTTCCAGCACCGCCAACACCACCCGCGCCACCTGGTCTTCCAGCACCACCAACACCACCTGCACCACCGGGTTTTCCGGCACCGCCCACGCCACCTGCCCCACCGGGACCGCCAGCACCGCGAGCCGTGCCGCCGTACTTATTTGCTGTCTGTTTGTTGGCGTAAGGCGCGTTTCCCCGGTGTTGCGGGTTGTGCTGCCAGCCGTTGCCCTGGCAGTACCAGTTCCTTTGTTGACGTTCTTGTTGTAGTTCTTATTGAAATTGTTGTTGTTGTTGATGTTCACATTGCCGTCATCCCAATCGCAATTGCCCCAGTTGTTGGCCCATGCGCCACCCACCGCGATGGCCGATCCCCAAGCCAGTGCTCTCCCCGGCTGGTATCCGGGATAGGAGTAAGGATAGTAGGGAGCTTCGGCAGGTGCAGCCCCATAAACTACCTCAGGGTCGTATGACGGGACGTAAACTGCCTCAGGGTTAGCTTTTTCAACTACAATCACCTGCTGACCGCTTTGCGTTGACTTGGTCTCGACTTTCTGTTCCGAACCGGTCTTGAGATTCCCGGTGCCCTGCGCCTTTGCGCGCATACGTTGCACGGCGTCCATCACATCCTTTTGCTGCGCCAAAACCGCATTTCCCACGTCGGTCATCCACTGGATATTCTCCGCCATCCGCTGTACCACCTCTGGAAATACGGCCATCGCCTGCACGCTCGGGTCCCACGGCTGCTTGGCGACGGCGTCTGCTAGTGCCTTGTCCTTCAGATTTTTGTTCTTATCCATCCACTGGTCTAGCTGCATGACTTCCAATGGGTAAGTAGAAGCGGCCAGCGTTTGAGCCAACATCGCATCGGGATAAAGCGCGATCGGCGCCACCAAAGAATCCAATTGTTCGTTAGGAATCTTGGGAGCTTCCTCGGTAGTCATTTCCTGCGATTCGGCCTGTGGCGCCTCCTGCGCCTGGACCAGAAAAGAACTCCATGGAAGCGACGCCACGCAAAGGATGGCGATCACGCCGTGAAGTGCTCGTCTGGGAAATCCGGACCGAGAGAATTGTAAGTTCATAAATTTCCGCCTTTCTTCGCGAGTCACGTTATTCTATCAACTGCACCTGAGTTTGTCACATTACCTGCATCGCCACGGCAATAGGACTTTGGTCTTATGTTGTTCATCCCCCACGACGCCGCGCATCCGATCTAAATGACGCTGGCGCGGAGCAGCTTCATGGCAAACCAATGGTCAATTTGAACAAAAGCTCACCATTCGTGAATAGGACTAAAGTCTAATGGCCGCGGAAGCGAATTTTTCCGTTACGCGAATTGTCTGTGGGGAAAGAATTTTTCCGATTCGTCGCCGAACATGCCGACGCTACGCTTCATCACGCGCTCGGAGGCAAGCGGGAAGGCAGATGGAACTATTAAGAGTTTTTCGATACCCGCTGCCGTGGTATAAAGCCCGTTTGGAAAAGTTCACAGCGACGTTATGAGTTGGGTCACTGTCATTTGGTCGATTGGCAGCGGGGCGTGTCTGACGCTGGCGCTGATGAACTGTGTCGTCTGGTGGAAGGACCGAACGGCGCGAGCAAATCTGGTTTTTTCAGTGCTGGCGATCGCTGTTGCCATTTTTGCCGCGTTGGAATTGGCATTGATGCGGGCGCAAACGCCTGAACAATTCAGCGAAGTAGTACGGTGGTTACATGTTCCGATATGGGTGATGATCGCATCGCTCGTCGCTTTTGTGCGTCTCTACTTGCGCGCCGGTCGACGATGGCTCGCATGGACGGTCGTCGGTGTGCGAACGTTGTCCTTGATCTTCAATTTCACTTTCTGGCCGAACATTAATTATCGCCAGATCACTGCGCTGCGGCACATCTCATTCCTGGGAGAACCCGTCTCGGTTGCAAGCGGCGTGCCGAACCCGCTGATGTTAGTCGCCCAGCTTAGCCTGCTCTTGCTCATCGTCTTCGTGGCGGATGCCATGGTTACTGTGTGGCGGCGAGGCGACCGGCGGCAGGCGCTACTGGTCGGCGGTAGCGCTCTGTTTTTCGTCGTCCTCGGGAGCGCGGACGGCGTGGCTATAGGATGGGGACTCATCTCCATGCCCGTCACGGTGAGTTTATTTTACCAATGCATGGTCGCGGCGATGGCCTGCGAGTTGAGCTACGATATGCTTCGCGCTGCCGCGCTCGCGCGGCAGTTGCACGCGAAGCGAAGCGGGTCTCCGTGAATTCGAGCAACGCGTTACGCTTGCCGCCGATGCCGCGCAGCTCGGAGTCTGGGAATTTGATACGACCACAAAACGATTGTGGCTTTCCGACAAAGTTCGTCAGCTCTTTCAATTCCCGCCGCATGGTGAAATCACTTACCGTGAATTCGAGCAGCGGGTGCATCCGGACGATCGAGCGGCGCGCAATCAGGTGATGCAGCGAGCAATACAGATCCAAGGCGGCTACGAAACCGAATACCGCATTCTGCTTCCCGATGGAAAGCTCCGCTGGATCGGGGGACGAGCGCGTTGCCTCCGCGAAGGAGACGGCAAATCAACGCGGCTTCTGGGTGTGTCAATGGATATCACGGAACGTAAACAGGCCCAGGAATTGTTTCAGCTGGCGACGGAAGCTTCACCGAGCGGCGTGGTGCTGGTGGATGAACAAGGTCGGATCTTACTGATTAATGCTCATGCCGAGAAACTATTCGGCTACGCGCGTGATGAACTCATTGGCAAAATGGTTGACATATTGGTACCCGATCGCTTCGCGCGCACGCATGCCGCCGACCGCAACAACTTCTTTGTTGCGCCGGAAGCGCGTGCGATGGGCGCAGGCCGTGAGCTATTCGCTCGCCGAAAGGACGGCAGTGAGTTTCCAGTCGAAATCGGTGTGAATCCGATTCAGACGCAGCACGGGCTTGTTGTTCTTGCGAACGTTGTGGATATCTCCGCGCGCAGGGCGGCGGAAGAGGAAACGCGGCGCAGTCGCGAGCAGGCCGAACTTTTGAGCCGGGTCAGCCTCCTGGGTGAGATGACCGCCTCCCTCGCACACGAATTAAACCAACCGCTGGCGGCCATCGTGAACAACGCCACTGCCGCAATGCAATATCTCGAGCACGGCAGGCTCGACCCTAAACAATTGCAGGAAATTCTTACCGATGTTGTGGGAGACGGACACCGCGCTTATGACATCATGCGCAATGTGCGGAGCGCCATTAAGAAGGGCAGCTCGATTCGCGGTCCGATAAATTTGAACGACGTAGTGAACGCCGTCACGCATATGGTGCAGCCGGACGCCACTGCGCAGTTCTGCAAGGTGAAAACGTCTCTCGCGCAAGATTTGCCAGCAATCGAAGGCGATCCCTTCCAGATCCAGCAGGTTCTGATTAATCTTGTGCACAACGCCGTCGATGCGATGCATGACACGCCGACCAACCGTCGGGTCGTGGAGGTTGCCACGGATTATGAAGGCGACGGAACAATCTCGGTGATCGTGCGCGACTATGGCTCCGGGATTTCGGACGCAACGCGTGAGCGGCTTTTTGAGCAATTCTTCACCACGAAAGAAGAAGGCCTCGGAATGGGCCTTGCCATCGTGCGCTCGATCGTTGAGGCACACGGCGGAAGCATCGCAGCCGAAAATGCCGAAGGAGGCGGAGCGCGTTTTCACTTTCGTCTGCCGATTGTAACGGAGATGCCACAATCATGAATTCAACTGCGATGGTGTTTGTGATCGACGACGACCAGTCGATGCGAAAAAGTCTGGCGCGCTTGTTAGACGCTGCCGATTACAAGACGGAACTCTTCACGTCCGCTCCCGAGTTTCTCTCGCGTTCAGCCTATCCGGGACCTTCATGCGTGATCGTCGATGTGCGGATGCCTGGGCTGAATGGGATCGATTTCCAGAAAGCTTTGATCGAAAACGGCCGCGAAGAGCAGCTTATTTTTATCACCGCGCACGGCGACATCCCGATGTGCGCACAGGTAATGAAGGCAGGCGCCATTGATTTCCTGTCAAAGCCTTTCAAACCCAACCAACTGTTGGAAAGCGTCGAACGCGCCCTGACTCGCTCGGCCGAACAGCGTCACCGCGCCTCTGAGAAGAATCATGCGCGCGCGCTACTCGCCCGTTTAACGCCACGCGAGTACGAAGTGATGCAATTCATAGCTACGGGATTGCTCAATAAGCAAGTTGGCGGTGAGCTGGGGATGGCTGAAAAGACGGTCAAGACGCATCGCGCCCACATAATGCAGAAGTTACGCATAACTTCGGTCGCTGAGCTGATGGTAGTACTGCAAAAAGCTGAAGTCCCTCCGGTAGCCACACCCGGGACTAAGGTCTGATTGCGTTCCGCTGGTCTGAAACGCTCAAATAGTCGCATACCTGACGTTGCGCCCGGTTGTTCGCCCCATCTGGCTGATAAGATGCATCGGACTATGAGGCGGGACCATTTAGGGATCCGCATACGATGTTTGATTGCGATCGTGAGAATCGCGACCCAGGCGCATCCGAGACGCATTACAAATGATCAGGGAGATTAAATATGGTTGCGCTTAACAAAGAGGCTGGGCGTGTACCTGCTGGATGATGATGCTTCGATCCTCAAAGCCACGCGCCGGCTTCTCGATTCGGCGGGTTGGAAAGTGTAGAAGCCTTCACTGATCCGATTGCATTTTTAGAGCGTGCTGCGATCCATCGGCCCGAACTGGCAGTGATCGACATGCTTATGCCGGTTATGAACGGGCTGGAAGTGCAAACGCGGCTGCGACGGATTTCGCCCTCGACACGCGTGATTGTGTTGACTGGCAACGATGATCCGTCAATGCGTCGAATCGCGATGAAAGCCGGCGCTTCTGCTTTCTTCATCAAAGGCGTAGAGAGCGGCGAATTTCTCGCCGGAATCAAGGCCGCGGCAGATTCCGGCAACTAGTTTCCAAGGCAGATCTACGATTGAACCGGGGTAAATCGATCGAGCGGGTCACACACATAAGCAAGAACTTGCCCCAAACGAGGTGCCATCCGGATTATCGCTCACGCAAGCAATTCAGCGCTACGCACGTCTCGGCAGCGAAGCAGCAGAAAGTGTCGTCAGCGAGTGACGCGCCGCGTGAATCCTTACCTCCAAAGCCATACGACTAAAGTCCTATAGACGAAAGTGGCCGTCGCTGAATGATGGCTGCGGATCAAAAAAACTAAACTTAAAAAACCTATTGACGAAACCACCCCTTATCAGTTATCACGCCTATCGTTATGAAAAAGTTATCTCTTCTCTCAACAGCAATCCTGATTGGATTCCTCGCCGCTCCGTTGCAAGCCGGAACGGAAATCTACAAGCAGGTCGCCCCGCCGCCGCCGCCACCAATGTATGGACTCGGCTTTTACGGTGCGATCGACATGGGGGCTAATGTCTATCAAAACCGGGGCGGGTCTCGAGATTTTACGGTCGATAATCCGAATTCACAATTTTTCGGATCTGATCTCCATGTGAACCCGAAAAATGACGTCGGTTTCTTTGGCGGCATCAAACTCGGTTACGTCTTTGGACAGGGTAGTTCGTCCAACGATTGAAGGCGACTTCTTTTACAATGGCTTTCGGGGTGGGGCTGATTTCACCCTGAACGAGGCGTTCACGCCCTTCCCGGGTGCTCCCACGGAGTTTAGGACTGCCCAGCGCAACGTGACCACTTGGATCAACACTGGCACGTGGCTGGCGAACTTCATATTGCGATTCGCGCCTGGAAACCAAAAGTTCCAGCCGTATTTGGGTGCGGGCGTCGGCATTTACTATGCCGAATCTGCGGGCGTCCAGGTCAACGACCCCGTAACTGGCGTGTCCCAATCAACACTGGCGGTGGGGCAAGTCATGCGGACCTGGCGTTCGGCGGTTCGCCGGTGCCGATTACTTTTTCTCGCCCAAGTGGAGCGCGTTTATCGAGTATAAATACCTCGATTATCAGAGCACCCAAATCAATACCAGGCAAAATCGCGCTCTGGGCCAACAGTTGGTCGGCGCGGGTGTCCGATTCTTTTTCTAACGCTGGCAATCTCTCCCTGGTTAAGTGAATCGGCCTCCTTTGATCGGGAGGCCGATTTTTTTATCGTCCATTGTTAACCCAACCCTGCTTATAGCCCCAAAGTCCTATAGACGCATCGCACCAGGCACCGCATGATTGCGCT
>CAVUHY010000027.1:0-58552 GCA_963741365.1 Candidatus Acidiferrales bacterium
CCGGAAAAATAAGCGTACGAACGCTTCGTAAATGATGTAAATGGCAGTCAGAATCAGCAGCCCGGTCTCCATGAATGCGGAAAAATTCTCAAACTTCCCGTGCCCATAAGGGTGCCGTTCATCGGCCGGTTGATCGGAAACTCTTACCGAGAGATAGGTGATGACCGCCGCGACCAAGTCCAGCCCCGAATGTAAGGCTTCCGAGAGCACACCCAAGCTCCCCGTCCGCGCTACCAAAAACGTTTTCAGGCACACCAGCAGAATTGCCGAACCGATGCTCAGCAACGCTGCCCGTTTTTTCTCCCTGACGTCCTCCTGAAACTGCCGCGAAAGGACCATTCGTTAAGCCTACCTCAACTCCCCACCCTATGCGGTTTGCGTTTTCTGTTTATCGAAAGGGAATCCGTGCCTTTATGTTATCTCTACGTTTGCCTTTCTAGCTATCGCTCATTATCCTTGCGAATCTTCTCGGGGAGCCCATGCCTAAATTCTACTTGTTTATCCTGCTTTCTGTTTTTGCTTCGCCCAGTGCGTTCTCGCAGATAGAAAATGGAAAGTCAAATTGGTCCGTTCTTTTGGCCCCTTCCATGGATCCTTCAAAAAGCACGCTCACTGAAATTGTCGAGATCGTTCGCGGCCGCGTTCACATTAGCCTGATTACTGACTCCACCCAGGTTATTCGCAAGGTCGCAGACGGTGACTATGCATGCGAAAGTTTTGGCTGGTATTCCGCGGCTTTTCAGAATGAACGTGGCGTCGATGAATTTCGCCCTGCGGACGAATTTCGACCTCACCTTCCACAGCCCCAAAAAATTCAAGCTCGTCGCTACCGGAAACAAAATCGGTCGTTACGAATTGGAAAAGTGACAAGCCCTGTGACCGTTGCGGGATTTGGCTTCGGCGACTACAAATTAGTTTCCGACAAGGTCGGCGTATCGCCGTCGACGTGTACGCCAACAATCAACCGGACGACTTTCTGAGGTCCATGCAAGCCCATTCTGATCGCCCACTCGATGATCGCGCCCACGGCCCAGATAATATGTCCGGTCACATGGCCATTAGCGCCGTCGGTACTCTCAGTCCCTCTGGGCTCGGAAAGGCTATCAACGTCGAAACCGCGAATACCTTGAAGCTATTAAGCTATTTCAAAACTATTTCGGCCCGTATCCCTGCAAAACACTTTCTGTCGCCGGTATTGCCGGCGACTATGGCCAAGGGTGGCCGGGACTGCTCTATCTCGGCTGGTTTACCTTTCTTGACGAAACACAGCGCCAGGAAATCGAAGATTTCAAGGCCGTCGTTGAAAAGCATATGACCAAGGGCATGGATTTGGATGGAAACCACAAAATGGACTGGTTCTTCGATCAATATGTCTACAGCACTGGCATGCCGCAATACACCTTCCACGCCACCCTCTCGTTCACCGCCGACGGAAAGACAACCGTCGTAGCGCAACTCACCCGCACTGGTGTCCCGGATAACTGGAAGGTTGATCTGCCTCTTTACGCTCACATCAGCGAGGAAATTGTCGGCTTGGGCAGTATCGCGGGCAACGCATCCTACCGAATCTCAAAAATGTTTCACTGCCAGGAAAGTTTGACAAAGTAACCATTAACGAATATGAGGATATTCTAGGCACCGTCAAACAACAACTGGATTGTCTTTGGTGTAGGGGCGCGACTTCAAGCCGCCCTGTTAGTTTCCCACCTTCGCCGTCATCGGTGGTTCGGACAAGATCGGCAACCGTTTTGGTTCTCCTCGAGCTCCCCGAACTTCGATCTCCTCGAACAGCAAGGAAGGCGCCACGACCGTCGCCGGTAGTCCGTTCTGTGCTGTTCCGAATGCTCCCAGCGCCGTACCGGAAACTCCCGCGATTTGGCTTTGCATGTAGTTGTACACGAATTCATCATTCGCAATCCCTGCGATGTTCCGCAGTGTCCTGGGACTGAAGCCCGAGATGCGCGCCCCGCGCACCAGTTCTTCCCGGCCATCCTTCGTATAAATCTTGTAAACCACCAGCGGCAGCCTCTCTGTCGATGCATTTCCTCCGAAGCTCGCCAGCAGTTCCGAAAAATCTTCCTGGCGCATCAGGCTCAGCGATGGATTGTCCATCTGCCGTACCACGATGCAGAATTCCAGCTTCTCCGCCTTGCACGAATCCATGAATTTCTTCTTCAGGTCGTCCGGAGAAACTGTTTCACTCGATGTGAAAATCAGGTTACTCATCACTGGTTTTGCGTCCGCCAGGAACGCTGCTCGTCCATGCCCGTTCGAACTGCCAAAATCCGGCCCCGGCCGTCGCGACATCAGCAGATTTTTCAATTTTCCATTTTCTACCAGCGTGACTTTTTGCGCCGGCACTCCTTCTTCATCGATCGTATAACTGCCGATGAACGGAGTTCCTTTGTAATCCTTTGCCAGTGGATCATCCACCAGCGTTACCGTCGCTGGCAGCACCCGCGAGTCGCTTTTTCCGCTCCAGTCGCTTCGCGCTCCCAGGCTGCTCATCAACTGGTCTACAACCGGCTGAAACGCCAACGGAGGCCGCGCTCCACTCAGCGAAGGGCTTAACACCTGTGCCAACAAAGCCGCTGCGGCCCGCGATTCGAACAGCACCGGCCCGGTATAGTCAGGTGCCGGAGGCGCCGCGCGCATCGCCATCAACTCCGTTCCCGCAACATTCAGATTTTTCCGCACCACATCGGCGCTCGGGAGATCCGCGGGCCTCGGTGCATACGTTGCGTAATAATGATTAACCTGCATCCCGTCGCTTGCCAGCGTGTTCATTCCCGCTTCGATCGCCGCGAAGGACCGGTTCGTCCGCATCTCGCTCCCTTCGCTCGTCAACAGATATTCGGTCATGTACACCAGATAGTACGTCACCCGCGAGTCGTAGATTTGCGGAAATACCCGCAACGCTGCGGAAGTATCCCGTGCTTCCTGTTCCCAGTTGCGCGAACTCCAATCGGAGGTCGCTAATGGCTCGATGTGCTGCACCGCCTGGACCCGTGCAAAGTCATCGATATCCGACGCCCTCGCCAGGCTGCTCAGATACGCTTGTTTCCGCGAATAGGTTTCCGCTGCCTCTTTGAACGCCTGGTCCGTGGCGATCCACAAATCCTGCCGCAGCGAATCGTAGTCCCTGTCGATCCCCACGCTCCCCGTCGGCCCGATAAATCCTCGGAATCCGTCGTCGCTCACAAAATTCGAACTGTCCAGTTTGTAATCACCAATGCGCGCCGAAACGTTCATCACCCGGCTGCGATTCCGGTTGGTGCTCATCAAGGCGCCAAACTGCCCCACCACTTCGCGAACGTCCAGGTCCAACAGCCGGTATTCTACAAAATATGGCCTCACGGGCGTCTCGGATTGCGGCAGCTTTAATTCCAAACGCGTTTTCGCCCGCGCCATTTCATCCCGCATCGCCTGCAACGTGTGGTCATTGTCCGCTGGAACCTGCCCAAACGTAAAAGTTCCCGTGCTGAGCACAAATAGCGCAACCGCTTGTCGTAGCAATCTCATTACTGGATGCCTCCCGCTTTGACCGGATCATGCGCCGGCGGAGGCAAAATGGGCGGACTATCCGAGGATGTCGCCTTCTTCTGTACTTCCAACTCCGAAGTCAGAATCGCCGGGGCCGACGCCGAAACCGGAACCGAGCCCGACTCCGCGCCGCAGTATCCATTGAAGACTTCCGGCGTATCTCCCGTGGCAACAATTTTCGTCAATGACGCCAAAGGCGTCCCCACGATGTCCACGCCGCGCACCAATTCATCCGGCCGGCCATCCGCGAAGACCTTGTAAACCACCAGCGG
This sequence comes from Candidatus Acidiferrales bacterium, assembly GCA_963741365.1. Lineage (GTDB taxonomy): Bacteria > Acidobacteriota > Terriglobia > Acidiferrales > UBA7541 > Acidiferrum. The sequence goes on from CAVUHY010000027.1 coordinate 3,816, forward strand.
TTCCACCTGGAACGCTTGCGGCTGTCCCCGCCCGGTCAGCGTGAATCCACCTGCGATGTCGTCGATCAGCAACCCATATGGCTTATTTTGTTGTTTGATCAGCTCGATGAACTTGGCCTTCAATTGTGCGTTTGTCAGCGTCTTGCTGCTCAGTACCAGCAGATTACCTTGTCGCGAAACCGGTGTCGCGCCCAACTGCCGCCGTCCATGTCCATTGCTATGCGGAAACCCCGCGATGGGCGAGCGCGACATTTCGAAATCTTTTAGTACTCCTTTATCCACCAGCGTTACGCGTTCCGACTTCACACCTTCATCATCAAATTGGTAGTAGCCCAACAATTCCTGGCTTCCGACCTTCCGCTGTGTGGCGTCATCATAAATCGTCAGGAAATCCGGCAGGATCGGCTCTCCCACCTTCTTCGTAAACGTCTGACCCTCGTTTACATCCTTCTGTCGGTGTCCCTCGGCGCGATGCCCAAACACTTCGTGGAAGAAAACCGCCGCCGCTCGTCCCGTCAGCAGCGCAGGTCCCACTGTCGGATCATTGATCGGCGCCACTACCAGTCCTTCCAGCTCTTTCCTCAGTTGTCCTGCCGCCGTGTACACTGCTTTATCATCCGGCGCTTCATTGGGATTTACCCAGTCAAAACTATAGTAGCGATTGATATCCATGCCGTCGCCGGCCTTGCCTTGAATGAACAAATCCAGCCGGTAGCGGACCTGTCCGAACTGCAGCTCCGTGCCCTCTGAATTCATTTGCATGGTGTTCTGCGCCTGTGCCGTAAACGTCACGATTGAATTGATGACCGCTGCCGAATCTCGAAAATATTTGGTGTACGAACGAACCTTTTCTTCCCAGGGCTTACGATCCAGTTGGAACGAAACCCACGACCCGATAAAGTTTTGCGGTTTCTCCTTCGAAAAGTCCGGCGCTTTTCCCTCTTCCGATTGCGCCTTTACTTCCTTGCCCGTTCGGATCTTGATCAGCGCTTCCGCCGCCGCCCGGTACTGCTTGTCCGTTTCCAGCCAGATCGCACGCCGCAGTACTTCCGGGTCGTCGTCGACCGGTGCATTGGTTCCAGGCCCGCCGTTTGGCGGTTGCCGGCCATCCACCTTGTGTGTGTCGTCCAGCTGGTAGTTTCCCGTCCGCACGGAAACTTCCAGCCAGCGATTGCGACCTTCCTCGCTGTTCAGCAGTGCTCCGTTTGATCCCGACACTGTGGCCCGCTGTGTCTCCGTCAACGCGTACCCGATGTAATACGCGGGAGGGTCCTGCGCCCCAAGCGTCTTCATCGACCGTTCCAGCTCGGTCTTCATGGCTGGGAATAGCGGCGAGGGCTTTGCGCTTCCGTCACCGGCCGCTGGCGAAACTTCCGGCCAAAGGTTCATTAGAGTCGCGGTGAAGACGATCGCAACAATCGGTAGGGCGCGGCGGGGCCGCCATGCATTCTTAAACTTGATCAAGGGGTGCCTCACTCCAGATTAGACGGAAACTTCAAGCGTTCAGTGTACGCCACCAGCTTGGGTACGACAAAGCGCGGTTTCACGAAGTGTGGCGGCCAGGTTACTTCAATCTCATTAGATGAACTGGCCCCCTCAAGAGTTGTAAACAACAAGACCAATCCACCTGATCTAGCCGCAGCCGCCTCCGTTAGGATTCGGAACGCACTTTGGCGGCGGTGGCACCGCCGTGGATGACGGCGAACCCTGTCTTGCTATCAATGGTACTGCGATCGCCGGAATGGCCACGATGATTCCTATCGCGATGGCCGTGCCCTTACTCACGTGATGCGCTTGTATCGGCGCCGGCGCTGCATTCAGATTTGTCGCTGTGATTGCCTCCGTCACTGTGCCTGGCGGCGCCTGCGTTGGATTGCTCGGCGCGGAATTATCTCCGTTTCGCAACGTCGTTGTCATTCCCGCGTCGACCGTTACGCAAACCTCTGCTAAATTGCACGTTTTCACGGTTCCCTGGAACACGATCACCGTCATAATGTTGTTTTCATAGGAGACATAAAAATCGGTTCCCACCACGCCCGCCACTCCCGCCGGTGTGTGCACCTCGAATTTCCCGCCGGGCTTGGAAATCTTCTGCGCTTGCGAGCGCATTTTCCCGAATCCCACTTCCAGGTCCGTCTGTTGCGCTCCAGAATCGTGTTTCACCACGTGAACCGAAGAGTCCGATCCCACGTTTAACACCGATCCGTCATCTAGCGCCACGCGTGCCCGCGCACTGGCTTGCGTACTCAGCACATCGTCCCAATCCACAACCGTTTTCGCCTGCGCCGGAAGCATTTTTCCGCTCCTGGCGATATTTACCGCAGGGATTACCTTCGAAACTTCTCCGGCCCGTTGCGATCCCGGCACAGGCGCTGCGCAAAGATCCGCGGGCAATGCCATGCCGAACGAGAGCAGGGAAACGAGTGCCAGAGCGTACGGGGCCTTCATGTTCATCAAGGGCTCCTGTTTTTGAGAGAACTTTATCTATGTAGTTACTGGAGAAGTTCGCGAGGGTCAATGGAACTAGCTGCATGATTTGCCTAGTTATCCACCTCGCCACGCTTTGCTTAATTCGGTTTTTACTCACCGTCCGAATAAGCCCCCTATCTCAAAATCGTTCTCGTGAATGTTCCGTGCATCGGTTAAGCCGTCCGTGAAAAACGGCACCGAATCCCCAGGCACCAATTGCACCTTGAGGACGTCGTACTCTACGTCTGGAAACCAACCTGGCGAAATTCCTGCAACCTGCAACACCCTGCAATCGTCTGCCCTCAGCAGCGTTGGTCGCGGCACTCCTGCACTCGCAATGCTCATTCCTTGGTGTCCGGATCGAACAGCGCATATTAAATCGCCGTGTACCTTCCGGGAATCCCACGCAGCAGCGGTCTTTTAATATTCAATAAATATAGCACTCGGCTGGGATGCGCCCCCGCCTTGTGATTCCGCGCAAAGTCCCCTACCGCTAACGCACCAGTCAACGCTGCGGGCAAACCTTTCCCTGAAACGTCGCCGATGTATTTCCCGAGGGTTCCATCCGTAAGCGAGAAATAATCCAGGTAGTCTCCTCCGACCGCTGCAGCCGGCTGAATTCGTGAGAGATTGTCACCAGCGGCGATCGCAGCGGTTGCGCCGGTAGCATCACTTAGCCGAACGCGGTAGCATAGCCACCAACGGCAGCTGTGCCTCCCGCGAAGGATTATCTCCTCCGGCATCTTAACCCCATGACCGAACCCGAACGCGACGGCTACACCTATCAGGTCAACTGCTCCGGCGCCAATTCCAGGTCATCGCGCAGCACCCTCCGGCTCCAGAACGGAAAATTCCATCGCAGGAGTTTGCTAAGAGCGCTGACCTGTTGGACTTAATTCCCATATTGGAATCGATGCCAATGAGGGGATAGCGGATCGGAGAACGCTCCTGCCGGAATGGCGGTTTTCTTTAGGAACATTTCTCACCGCGCTTGCGTAACTTAGGGTGAGACCGCAACACGCGGCCCACGCAAGCACTGTCATTCAAGGAGCAAACTATGGGCGGAGAACTGATTGGCCTCGTTGCGGTAGTCCTGACGTGTGGAATACCGCTGGCTGGAATGTATACCTATTACCGCGTTCGCAAGCTGCGTGCCGAAGAGCGCATCGCTGCTCTCGCGCGCGGTGCCGAAATTCCCATGGAACAGGAGCTTTCGCAGTTCGCCAGGTCGCGCCGTTCCGGAATTCTTCTGGTCAGCGCTGGACTCGGCTTCTTTCTGATGTTTGCCACCATCGCTCACTTCTCGAACGAGCCACAGACGATGATCGCAGCTTCGTTCGGGATTCTGCCTCTCGTCATTGGCCTCGGCTATTTCGTCGATGCCACCTTGATCCACCGCGACATGAAAATTTCCTGATCCAGCTTCGCTCGTTTGCCACGATGCGGAGCTCGCCCCAGCCCGCTTCAGGGTGTGCGTTTTTGATCCGTCACGAGCACACCCGACTCCGCATAGTTCCTTGCTCGAACGTCGTGGGACGCCACGTGGATGTTCTCTCTGCGCCTTTCCATCCTCCTAATACCGCCTTGATACGCTGGCCAATCTTGAGTTTCTGCTCTACTGTCTGCCCTTCCACCCATGTAATTTTCACTTGCGGCGCAATCGCCTCCTGGTCTTTTATTCGAGATCAACTCTTGCATTCTAACCAGCCGTGCCCACCCCGCAACACCCCCTGTGCTAGAATCAGATTTCATGCATCCTGCCATCGGCCAGCTTCAAGAACTTCAGGTACTCGATCAATTGATCGCTGCGCTTCAATCGGACCTTGCCGGCTTGCCCAAGCGCATGCGCGACGCCGACGCGCGGCTGAATGGTGCGCGAACTGCCGTCTCGAGCGCCAAGACCGCCCAGGCTCACGCTCTTGCCGAAAGAAAGAAGTTTGAAATCGATGTCGAACAGTGGAAAGAGCGCGCCAAAAAATATCGCGCGCAAAGCGCCTCCGTAAAAACCAACGAAGCCTACAAAGCGCTTCAGCATGAAATCGCCAATGCCGAGGCCGAAGCCTCTCAGGCCGAAGATCGCGTTCTCAACCAGATGATGGCGATCGAAGAAGCCGAAGGCCACACTCGCCATTTTGAAGCCGACCTCAAGGAAGCCGAGCGGGGGATTGCCGCGGAGAAGAAACTCATCGAATCTCAGTACGGCGACGAAAAGAAAAAACTGGAAGTGGCTCTGGGCAATCGTGTAGAGCGGGCAAAGAAAATTCCCGAAGTTTTGCTCGAGCTCTACGCCCGCATCGCCAAGCGTCTCCCCGGTTCCGTTATGGCCGAAGTTCGCGATCACCAGTGCAAAGGCTGCGGCATGCGCGTTCTTCCTCACGTGATCCAGCTGCTCAAAAACGATGTCGACGAAGAAGTGTTTCGCTGCGAGACCTGTGGTCGCATACTCTACACCCTGGAACCCATTGCACCTGCAACCGGCCGCGAAGAGTCTCACGGCGCTTCCCCCGCAGAAATCACAGAGTCCTGACATGGCCAAACCTCCTGCACTCCCGCGAGGCGGAGGCCTTTTCGGCGATCACGAACCTGAACGCAAGCCACACCCTGCTTTCCAAGCCAATATCGACGGCGGTTCCCGCGGCAATCCCGGCCCCGCCTCGTACGGTGTCGTGATTCGCGATCCCAAAGGCAAAATCATCGCCCGCCTAAAAAAATACATTGGACACAGCACCAACAACGTCGCCGAATATTTTGGTTTGATTGCCGCTTTAGACTATGCCGAGACTCATGGCATCCGCGCTCTGCGCATCCTCAGCGATTCCGAACTCATGGTCAAGCAAATGCGCGGCCAGTACAAAGTGAAGAGCGAGGATTTGCGCCCATTATTTGAACGCGCGAAAAAAATGTCGCAATCCCTCGAATCGTTCCGCATCGAACACGTTTACCGCGAACAAAATCGCGAAGCCGACGCGCTGGCCAATCAGGCCATGGACGAAACTTCCCGCACTGGTGATTCCTCCGCAATCACAACTGAGAAGTCTCCAGCAAAAGACGCCACCATGCGCCTCACCGCGCGCTGCAAGCAGGGCCAGTTGCACCTGAGCGAGCCCCTAACTTTTCCCGACGGCACCGAAGTAGAAATCCTGATCCGTTCCAAAAAATAACCGCGGTTCTTTCTTCGAAGGGGGCAACAATGTTGTAGATTCCCTAACGGTCCGAGTCCGTATCCCGACAGGAGAGCCGCGACGGGTGGGTACGATATGTCTGAGCAGATGAAGACGATCCTTGATGTGATTCATTGCCTATGGTGGTGCAGAATCCCCGAAAGACTCGATCGTTCTCGCCGACCCAAAGCAAAAGGGTGACGCCGAGATCGATCTGATGACCAGTGTCAGATTCCTGTGTCCTTTGGAGTACTGGATTTCATCGACTCCGATGGCGTCGATCTGGCCGAGCGTCCGGTGTTTGAGACCCCAGGTGACGACATGTTCGGCCGCGTCGAAGGCCTTGTCCAGGATGTGCGAAATGCCTCCTCCGTCTCTTTCCATGACAATCGCCGCGCCCAACGGGCTAGGAAGAGCATGTAGGCTTTGGTCAGTGTGCGTTTGATGCCGTCGTCCCAGGGAACTTCTTCGACGGCCACAACGCCGCAGCGGCGACAGTCGTCGCGCCGCATAGTGAAAGGAAGACGAGAATCCCCACAGGGGGATGTCAAAGCGCCGTGGCAGCGCGAGCAGACTGCGGCCAAACCCTTGCGCGGTCCCGCGGCCACTTCGATGCTCTTCTTGTCGGCACTGAAGTAGACGTGCTGGTAGACAAAACCCCGGAAACGATGGCAGCGGTTTAGAATCGTGATCAGTTCCATGGCGCGGACGGGAGTGGCGGCGGCAGCGGCCCTTAATCGGAGAGAACGTCCAGGGTTTCAACGAGAGGTTGCGAGAGGAAGCACGTTGACCACGCCGGGAGCGGCGGAATCGTAAACGCTGCGCGACTGATCGGGCGGAATCGGCCGATGCGGACATTGAGATGACCAGGCGCAAAGCAGTTCCGCCCATTCTACGACTACGGGACCGTAGCTACAGAAAACCCATTGAGTAAGTGCAGTGGAAGGCCCATTAGGGCTTTGCGGACGGCTGCCAGAGCTCAATCTTATTCCCATCCAGATCATAGATCCAGGCAAAGCGACCGTATGATTCATTCATTCGTTTGGGATCAATCTTTACTCCCTCTTGTTTTAAGCGGTCGAGCAAAGCATCCAGATCGTCCACGATGTAGTTGACCATGAACGGTGCGTGGCTGGGGTCGAAATAGTTAGTGGAGGCGGGAAAAACAGTCCAAACTGTAACGTGTTCCTTCTGCGGGTCGTCGTGTTCGCGCCAAGGAAGCATAACGCCTGCTCCTTTGTCAGCGAGTCCAAGATGCTTCGAATACCATTCGCGCATCTGATCACGATTAGCGGATTTGAAGAAGACACCGCCGATTCCAAGGATGCGCCCGCGCTGCTCCATTTTGACGGGCGGCTTCGACTTTTCAGGTTGCGGAGATTGCACTTCCTGTCCTCCTTTTGAGCAGAGCGAGATGAGCAATAGCGAACCGAGCGTAATTGTGCGCCAGGGTATTCCTTGCATGTGTGGATTATACATCGATTCGAATGGGAAAAACGGTTCGCTCAAGGTTCGCCACCATTCACCCTTTCTAGATCGCGCATCAGGTCTCGAACTGGCTTGGCATCGCCCGCAGAGAACCAGGCTTGCGGGATCTCAAAGTATCCCAGATTGCGTGTTCATCGGCACGAGGTGCGGATGACTCCTGCAAAACTGGCGTAGCATTTACCGGAGAGGGCAAACTGGTTCGAAAGGCAACTGGCTACGAACAGAAAAACGCTGAAGGCGCGCTTCCACATCGGGTTCGCGGGCTGCGCGAGCCGAGCTTCCGGCCGCCATTGGAGCGTATCAGTGACCCACAGATTTCTCCGACGAGGCAAAAACTTCTGCTCCGCCTCTTTTTTTTCCAGGAATCGTAGGAATTGCTCTATGCCGCCTGCGGTCGACTCACATAGGGCGACTTCAGCGCATACGACCGGTACAACGTATCCCGCTGCGCCGGCAAAAAGCCCGCATCCGTAATGATCCGCCGCAACTCCTCTTCATTCGTTCGCCCCTTAACACCCGCGGCAAACACCACATTTTCCTCAATCAAAATGCTACCCACGTCATCCGCGCCAAATTGCAATCCGATCTGACAGACCTTAATCCCGGGTGTCAGCCAGCTCGATTGAATATGATCAACATTGTCCAGATACAACCGGCTAACCGCCAAAGTTTTCAAGTAATCCACCGCCGTGGTTTCTTGCACTTTCTTTCCCCACGCCGTATTCTCCGGCGCAAAAATCCAGGGAATAAATGCCGTAAACCCACCAGTCTCCTCCTGAATCTGTCGTATCCGCTCGAAATGATTTACGCGGTGGCTAAGCGCTTCTCCGCAGCCAAACATCATCGTCGCTGTCGTGCGCAGGCCCAGTGAATGAGCGATGCGGTGCACTTCCACCCAATCGTCGCTCGTGCATTTCAGGCGCGCAATCTTCGCCCGAATCTCGTCGTCCAGAATCTCCGCACCGCCGCCTGGTATCGACTGCAGTCCCGCATCCATTAATCGTTGAATCGTCTCGCGCACGCTGAGTTCGCTTACTTCCGCGATGCACAGAATCTCGGGCGCCGAAAAACAATGCAGATGCACCTGTGGGTACCGGCTCTTCAACGAGCGCAGTAAATTTTCGTAATATCCAATCTGCAAATCCGGGTGCAGGCCTCCCTGCAACAGCACTCCAGTACCGCCCAGCTGCAACATCTCCTCAATCTTTTCGTAAATGGTGTCGAACGAAAGGATGTAGCCGTCCTTCGCCCCCATCGGGCGGTAGAACGCGCAAAACGAACAGTATTCCGTGCAGAAATTCGTGTAGTTGATGTTCCGGTCGATCTGATACGTCACGATCCGCGGATCATTCTTCTTCAAGCGCAACTGGTGTGCGGCCATTCCGATTCCCACCAGATCGTCCGACCGCAACATCTCCATCGCTTCCTGTTTCGAGATACCCACGGTTTTTCCTTCCCCAAAATCGTTCCTATGTTCGCTTGCTCGCCGATAACTCTAGTTGCTGTTCCACCTTGTCCGCAGTCCCAGCCATGGTCACTTCAATCACTTGATCCAGAATCCCCAACTCCGCTGCCAACTCATAATATCGTTGCAGTCCGCGTCGATTTTCCGCGTCCATTCCATAATCGATGTTCTCGATGAGATACTTTCGCAATTCCAGCGCCGGCAGTTTCATCTCCTCCGACGCTTCCGCGCAAATCTCGTCCAGATGCTTCATTCCGTATTCAAGCGACGCCTGGAAGTCCTGTACCACTTCGGAAGTCGCAGCTTCTGGCCTCGCTGCCCACACCGCAAGCACTGCGGGTAGATTCGTCAACGCCAGCCACTCTTCCACCATATCGTAGACGCTGAGTTCCGTATCCGGAGCCAAACCCACGAATGAACTTTGATTCAACGCAAATTGTAACGCGGGATCGCCGATCAGCAACGCTGCATCCGCCTTTTGAAGCATCTTTGGCAAATCCGGTTCTGCCTCAAAAAATTCCGGTGCAATTCCCCAATACTTCGCGCACAAAATTCTCGTCAGCGCTTGTGTGCTCCTCGAACTTCTATCGAGCGCCACTCGTCGAACTTCCTTCAGCGGTTTCTTCGCAATGAGCAACAGGCTCCGCACACTTTTTTTTGACGAAATGGAAAGATCAGGCAGGACCACCAGCCCCTTCAACCGCTGGTACTCGATCGCCGGAATGATCGCGATGTCCACCGCCCTGGTACGCAACGCCTCAGCGCACTGCGATGGCACCGTAAACGACAGCTCGTACTTCCCTCGCCGTGGGCCGTGCGTAAACCCACGGACCAACGGCGCAGTATTCAGGTACTGGACAATCGATATCCGGAGCGAGCTCAAACCTGGTATGCCTCTCTCAGCCTCATCAGTATAACAAAGCTAGTTTCCCCCTCACGGTTGTATTCGCTATGAAAACCTTTCGTCCACTTCAAATTCTCCAAAAAACCACTGTTTTTTGAATCAACCTTGCCAACTCGTCGCTTTGTCTTTCACTCTCCTTCTGATACTATTAAGTCATCCGTTTTCTATCTTTTGAGAGTAGGAAGTGTAGCTTTATGGCATTGAAGTGTGATCTCTGTGGCAAAGGGCCGCAATACGGAAACGTCGTCAGCCACGCCAACAACACTCGGCGTCGCCGCTGGAATCCCAACCTGAAGAATGTTCGTGCTCTCGTAAATGGAGCACGCAAGCAACTGCGTGTTTGCACAGCCTGCATTCGTTTGGGTCGCGTTATCAAAGCTGCCTGAGTCAATCCATTGACTTTTCCTCCCAGTTCTTCTTCGCTTCGTTGGAGAAACGGTGGAATGAACCGCGCCGGCGCGCTTCTCCCGCTGACGGGTATGTTGTTGTCTGTCTTGGCGGGTTGCAAAACGGCGGAACATCATTCGCCCGATGTCTGGGCCGTCGTCAACGGCACGGAAATCAAGCGCGATGAAGTCGATAAATATTACCGCTCCCAGGTTCCTCCCGAAGGCCAGAAGCCCACTCAGGAAGATACCCTCTCGCTGAAGCTCAACGTTGTTGAACAGCTCATCAACAACGAAATTCTCCTCGAACAAGCTAAAAAACTGAATCTCGAAGCCAGTGACGGCGAGGTAGAAGACAAATTCACCGAACTAAAAAGTCCCTTCACCGAAGAAGAATTCCAGCGCCAGCTAAAAACACGTAGCATGTCGGTCGACGACCTCAAACGCGACCTCCGTCGTCAACTCTCTATCCAAAAACTTCTCAATCGCGAAGTCGCGGCTAAAATCACCATCACCGATCAGGACGTCACCGATTTCTATAACTCCAATCTCAATCAGTTCAACGTCGCCGAACCCCAATACCGCATTTCTCAGATCGTCATCACCCCGCGCAAAGAGCCGCAGATTCGCAATCGTAAGAACGATGACGCTACCAACGAGGCTGAAGCCACTCGCAAGGCAAAAATGATCCTGGACAAGCTCAACAGTGGCGCGGACTTCGCTCAGCTCGCCATGGATTACTCCGAGGACATAAACACTTCAGCGAACGGCGGCGATCTCGGCTACATTCCCGAGTCCTCTTTGAATCAATCTGATCCCAATTTGAAAAAAACAGTTCTAGGCTTGAAGCCCGGCCAGGTGAGCTAGCCCATCGTCTTGAAAGACAGCATTCACATTCTCAAACTGGTTGCTCGCGAAGCCGCAGGCCAGCGCGGCGTCAACGATCCCCAGGTTCAACAGACCATTCGCGACACCTTGCGCGATCGTAAAGAACAGCTTCTGCGTGCCGCCTATCTCGCTGTCGCCCGCGATGAAGCTAAAGTCCGCAACTACCTGGCGCAACAAGTAGTGGAAGCTGCTGGCAAACTTCCCGACGGCGCAAAGACCGCAGGCCCTCCCCAATCGAACGCTCCAACCCCCGCCCCCGCGCTCGCGCCAGCCACGCCTCCCGCCGTCCAGTAAGCCAAACTCTATTTTCGTTTAGTATTTTCAGTCGGAGCGGCTTTGCGTTGATCTTGAGCCGCGAAGGCCCGCCTTCTGAAATTCCATTCCAATGACACGGCTCACAAGAGCTTGAGGGTGTCCCACCTTGTGCTTCTTTTTGCATCGGGTGGGCTCCGACGATCGCAAGCAACGAATCTCTGCTCGTCCGATTTCAACTTTGGATTCTCGGTAGATGTTGCCTCACGAGCTCGCGCTGTGTGTATCTTTTGTAGTGAATTCTCACGTCGTATCCGCCAACAAACCATAGTGTCATCCTGGGAGGTCGTGTGCGACGAAGGAGCTCAGACGCCTCAGGCACCACAGTCTATTTTTCTTCCCGCCCTATGGTTCCACCTCTTCCGCATGGTCCTCTTCCAATTCACTCCACCCACGCCAGAATCTCCCCCGCGCTAACGTTCTGTCCCTCTTTCACTACCACCCGTTCCACCACGCCATTCTTCGGCGATTTAATCTCATTCTGCATCTTCATTGCTTCTACCACCGCCAATCCCTGTCCTTCTTCTACCGTATCTCCCCCCTTCACGAATACCCGAATCACTCTTGCCCGGCATGGGCGCTACGATCTGCTGCCTTCCCTCCGCCTCCATCACGTGATGCTTGCGTCCCCGCCACACTCGCGGATCCACAACCTCAGCCGTGAACTCATGACGGGCCCGTCTGCAGTTTCAGCCGGCCTTCCGCTGCCGGTGCCACATGGACCTCAAACGATCGCCCGTTCAGGAGAATCGAAAACGTATACTTTGAGACCTGAAGCGCGTCCCCGTTCACTTCTTTTCCATCGATCCAGATTCGGTACCGGTCCCCCTCGCGTTGTAACTCCACTACGCGATTCGTCTTTCCGCTAACACCCTCCAGCTCCACTTCGAACTTCATCGGTTGCACTCCCGTTTCCCAGCTGCCGCTAGGCGTCCCCGCCGCTTCCATTCCGAACGTTCTTCCTCTATCCCATTCTTACTTCCGCTCATTTCGGCCTCGGTGCTCTGCCACAATGCTGCCGCAACGACCGCCGCGTCTTCGGTTCCCATGCGTGGCCCCGCCGTTGATTTGGGCTTTGCCAGCAACTCATCCAGCCAGCTGGTATGAATCTCCGAACGCAAGAAGTCCGGCTCCGCCAGGATTCGCCGGAACAAACTCACATTTGTCCGGATACCGGTAATCGTATACTCGTCGAGCGCCCGCCGCAGTCGCGCTATAGACTCTTCGCGGCTGTTCCCCCACGCGATTAGCTTGCTCAGCAACGGATCGTATTCCATCGGGACCGTATAGCCTTCGTATACCCCTTCGTCCAATCGTATTCCTGGGCCCGTGGGCGCGTTTCTCGACAAGATTTTTCCCGGGCTCGGAAAGAAATTGTTGCCCGGATCTTCCGCATACAGCCGCACCTCCATGGCGTGCCCGCGCGGAGTGATCGTTTCCCACGCAAATGGCAAGCGATGTCCCGCCGCAATCGCAATCTGCAACTTCACCAGGTCCAGTCCCGTCACCTGCTCCGTCACCGGATGTTCCACTTGCAGCCGCGCATTCACTTCCAAAAAATAAAAATTCAGTTCTGCATCAACCAGAAATTCCACTGTCCCCGCGTTCACATAGCCGCCGGCGCGCGCTAGCCGTACCGCCGCGTCCCCCATCTTCCTTCGTAAGTCCGGCGTCACTACGGGGCAAGGCGCTTCCTCAATCACTTTCTGATGTCGCCGCTGCACCGAGCATTCGCGCTCTCCCAGCGACACCACTCGGCCGTGCGCGTCCGCAAAAATTTGAATCTCCACGTGTCTCGGCCGAACCAGGTATTTCTCAAGAAATAATCTTCCGTCTCCGAACGCGTTCATTGCCTCGGAAGCTGCATCTCTCCACGCCGCCGAAAACTCCGCGTCACTGTTTACTACCCGCATTCCCTTGCCGCCGCCCCCTGCCACCGCTTTCAGCACTACCGGGTAACCCATGCTTCGCGCCAGCGCCTGCACCTCTTCGGGATCTTCGATTGCTTCGCTCGTTCCCGGCACTGTCGGCACTTCCGCGCGTCGCGCCAGTTGCTTTCCCGCTGTCTTCGATCCCAGCGATTCCATGGCTTCGGACGGTGGCCCAATAAACGTTATCTCCCGCTCCTCGCAGGTTCGCGCCAGCGCCGGGTTTTCCGACAAAAATCCATATCCGGGATGAATCGCATCGCACCCTGCCCTTCGCGCCACATTCATCAGTTTGTCGATGTTCAGATAACTCTCTCGGGAAATGGCTGGCCCGATCGGATAGGCTTCGTCTGCCAATCGCACGTGCAGCGCGTTGCGGTCTGCGTCGCTGAACACCCCCACTGTGCCTATACTCAGCTCCTGGCAGGCGCGCATTACGCGTACCGCGATCTCGCCGCGGTTGGCGATCAGGATTTTCTTGAACATAGTTTGTTTTCCAGCCACACGGATTCTATCACCCGCAGTAGAGCCACCTGCCTCGACATCTCCCTTGCGTGTCCAATGTCTCCCGGTGTAAGAAGGTTATCCGTTTCTGGTTCGGGGAGAATCCAATGAAAAAATTTCTTGCTTGTCTCGCATTCGTTTTCTTGTCTGCAAGTTTCCAAGCGGCCCAGGCTCCGACCCCCTTCCCCGCGCCCGAAGGAATTGTCACCGAGGGTGTTCCCCCCATTCCCGAATCGCTCCCGGCAGAGGCGGGACGTTATAGCGAGAACCGCTCCGCTTTTCCTACCGATTGGCATCCTCTTCACCGCGAAATGATTATCGGAACTCGATTTGGAAATACCTATCAGGCGCACCTGGTTAAGTTTCCCGGCGGTGCCCGCCAGCAGCTCACTTTTTCTCCGGAGCCGGTTTATGGCGGTAGATACCAGCCAACCACGGGCAACTACATGGTCTTCCAGAAAGATATCGGCGGCGGCGAATGGTATCAACTCTATCGCTACGACATGGCCACGGGAGACATCACCCTTCTTACGGACGGGAAATCCAGAAACGTCATTGGGCCGTGGTCCGCCAAAGGTGATCGCATCGCCTACACTTCCACTCGTCGCACCGGGCAAGACACGGATTTGTGGACGATCAATCCAGTCGATCCACAATCAGACCACCTTCTGTCCCAACTCCAAGGTGGTGGTTGGGAACCTCAAGATTGGTCTCCGGATGATTCCAGGATTCTTGTCCTGGAAGGCATTTCCGTGAACGAAACTTATCTGTGGCTTTTCGATACCGCCACCGGAGAAAAAATCGAACTCACTCCCCGAAAAGCCGGCGAAAAAACCGCCTACTCCAATGCTCGCTTTAGCAAGGATGGCAAAGGAATTTATTTCACTTCCGATAAGGAGTCCGAATTTCAGCGCCTCGTCTACCTGGATTTGGCCACCAATCAATTGAAAGTACTCACGGCGGGATTGTCATGGGATGTCGATGAATTCGCCCTTTCTTGGGACGGTAAACGAATCGCCTTCCTCACCAATGAAGACGGCCTCAGTGTCCTGCACTTGATGGACACGGTCAGCGGAAAAGAATTGGCCGTTCCGAAGCTGCCGCTTGGTCTGGTCAGCAGCCTGATTTGGCATCACAACAATAGGGATCTCGCATTTGGAATTACTTCCGCCAGTTTGCCGGGAGATAGTTTCTCACTCGACGTTTCATCGGGCAAGCTGGATCGTTGGACTATAAGCGAAACTGCGGTGAAGACCGACGGTTATCGCGAGCCTGAGCTCATCCGATGGAAGGCCTTTGACGGGAAGATGATCTCGGGCTTTCTATACGCTCCTCCGGCTAAATTTTCGGGGAAACGCCCTGTGCTTATCGATATTCATGGCGGACCGGAAGGCCAGTCCAGGCCGGATTTTCTCGGCCGCTGGAACTATTATTTGAACGTTCTCGGCATCGCCATCATGGATCCCAATGTCCGCGGTTCCACGGGATACGGCAAAACATTCACCAAACTCGACAACGGATTCTTGCGCGAGGATTCTTACAAAGACATCAACTCTCTCTTTGACTGGATTGCCGTCCGCCCTGATCTCGACGCTTCCCGTATCTGTGTCACGGGTGGCAGCTACGGCGGTCACATGACCCTGGCTATCTCCACCTTTTACAGTGATCGCATCCGCTGTTCCGTTGATGTCGTTGGCATGTCGAACCTGGTCACCTTCCTCGAACACACAGAAGGCTACCGCCGCGATCTTCGGCGCGTTGAATATGGCGACGAGCGTGAACCCAAGATGCGTGAATTCCTTGAACGCATCGCACCCATGAACAACATAGCGAAAATCAAGAAACCCATGATGGTCGTTGCCGGCAAAAACGATCCCCGCGTCCCCGTCAGCGAAAGCGACCAGATCGTGGCAGCGCTCAAGAAGCAGGGAACTCCCGTTTGGTACGTCATGGCCAAAGACGAAGGCCACGGCTTCCAGAAAAAAAACAACTCAGACTATGCTTTCTACGCCACCATCGAATTCCTAAAGCAATATCTCCTCAACTAACCCTGAACCACTCGCCCAGAATCGTAAGCCACAGGTCTCTGCTCTTCCCCATTCGTCAAAAATGTTGTCACCCTGAGCGCAGCGAAGGATCTCAACACTAAATGATTCCTTCCCAGACGGGCAGAATCGACGCAATTCAAAACGCTGTCGCCGTCGCAAAAGTGCGGATCCATCCATCCTCACTTCGCGCGCGTCACTAAAGCGGAATATTCCCGTGTTTTTTCTTTGGATTACTATCGACCTTATTTTCCAGTGCCCGCAGTGCCGTGACCACCCTCGCCCTCGTTTCTGCCGGCTCAATCACGCCGTCCAGATATCCACGTTCCGCTGCCACAAAAGGGTTCGCGAATCGGTTGCGGAAGTCCTCCACTTTTTCCTTCCGCAATTTGGCCCTCTGCTCGCCCGTTGCGGCGCTCAATTCACGCTTGTACACGATGTCCACCGCGCCCTCCGGTCCCATCACAGCGATCTCCGCCGTAGGCCAAGCGTAATTTGCGTCCGTCCGGATATGCTTTGAAGCCATCACGCAATACGCGCCGCCGTACGCTTTTCGCGTGATCACGGTAACTTTCGGAACGGTCGCTTCGGCAAAAGCAAAAAGTAGTTTGGCCCCATGTTTGATGATTCCGCCGAATTCCTGTTGTGTCCCGGGCAAAAACCCCGGCACATCTTCCAGCGTCAGCAGCGGAATGTTGAACGCGTCACAGAATCGCACGAATCGCGCTCCCTTCACCGACGCATTAATGTCCAGCGTTCCCGCCAGGAATGCCGGTTGATTGGCGACGATCCCGACCGGCCGCCCATCCATCCGTGCAAATCCCACCACGATGTTCTTTGCATAATGCTCGTGCACCTGAAATAAATAGCCTTCATCTACAATCGCGTGAATCACATCCGTGATGTCGTACGGCTTCAGCGGATCTTCCGGAACGATCGTATTCAATGACTCTTCTCTCCGGTCCCACGGATCTTTCGTTGACAGCTTCGGCGGATCTTCCAGGTTGTTTGAAGGCAAAAAACTCAGCAACTCCCGGATCATCGCGCAGCAGTCGGCATCATCTCGAGACACAAAATGCGCCACTCCGCTCGTCGCGTTGTGCGTTATCGCTCCGCCCAATTCCTGTTTGGTCACTTCTTCGTGCGTCACCGTCTTGATGACGTCCGGCCCGGTCACAAACATGTAGGACGTGTCGCGCGTCATAAAAATAAAATCTGTAATCGCTGGGGAGTACACTGCGCCTCCGGCACACGGCCCCATAACCGCGCTCAATTGCGGAACTACCCCGCTCGCCAGCGTATTCCGCAAAAATATATCGGCGTAACCTGCCAGTGACGCTACTCCCTCTTGTATTCGCGCGCCGCCGGAATCGTTTAATCCAATCACCGGCGCCCCATTCCGCATCGCCAGGTCCATAATCTTGCAGATCTTCGACGCATTGGCTTCCGATAAAGATCCGCCGAATATCGTAAAATCCTGTGCGAACACGTACACCAATCGTCCTTTGATCCGCCCAAAGCCGGTGACAAATCCGTCTCCTGGCGGCCGAACTTCATCCATTCCGAAATCTACGCAGCGGTGTCGGACAAATTTATCCAGCTCCTCGAACGTTTCCTCATCCAGGAGCAACGCGATCCTTTCTCTCGCGGACAACTTTCCAGCCTTGTGCTCTCGCTCTCGCCGCTCCGCTCCGCCGCCTGCCTCTGCTTCCTCCCCGATCCGGCGCAGTTGCTTGACGCGTTCCTCGCTGCGCGCCGATTCCCACCGTACATGACTCTTCTCTGCCAACTCGTCCTCCATCAATCCGTCGAATCCGGTTTTGACACAAAGATCAGCACTGCGAGATGCGTCGCCAGCCATACGGTACCCAGTAGCAACACCACGCCCAGCAGCAACTCCGCTCCAATCGCTACTGCTCTCTGTACCGGCGATTCAATCGACGTTACATACAGCGTCGCGCGCACCAGAATCACCATCGCGCTCAAAGTCATCGCCACGATCAACACCGTCGTCAGAAAACTCAACAGCACATGTTTCATGGAAGATTCGCTCCTGGCACGGCAGCCAAAGGATAGCGCATCCCTTCGCAAATCAAAACGCATCATTAATTGGAGGCAGGGGAAAACTTTTCAAAGAGGGGAATGCACGGTTATCGCAGCCCGGACCAGTCGTCCGCTACCAGTATTGAATCGCTTGGATTCGAAGGATCGTATTTCACGCTGGCGGGATATCCGGCCACCAGCCGTTCAAATCGCACCTGACTTTCCAGCCCGGTAATATCCTGCGCAGTCTGGTACGTCACTCCGGAAATCGAATAGCTGTAAGAAACCAGGTTTCGCGGCCGGTTATCCGTCAGTGGCTTTGCCTTCGCGCCCAGCAATCCGCGTCGCGGTTCTTCCGCTGGCGCCGCGTGTTCCGCCAGTTCCACCACCTGGCCCTCTGCGATTCGCCCAATATGATTCAAGTGCAGCCTGCGTTTTCGTTCTTCGGCATCGGGATCGCTTGCGGGCCTTGCGAATGCATATGCGATCAGGCCCAGCGCCGCGATTCCCCCGCCCACGAAAACCCCTAACGTTTTCCAATCTGCCAGCAAGTCTTTCAACGTGATGATCCTCACCAATTTCTAGAATCAGCCGAGATGGTGAACGCGTCTCATTCCGCCTCAACCACTAATTTCGAGCCGTTCGTTCCCACGCCTTGTTATTCTACCGAATCGACGGAACATCTGCGAAGCTACTACCTCGCAGAATGCACCGCATTGTGCAACATGCCAATCCCCTCCACGGAGACCTCCACCTCGTCCCCTTCCACCAACGGCCCCACTCCGGCCGGCGTGCCCGTCGCGATCAGATCTCCTGGCATCAGCGTCATCATCCGCGAAATCCACCGCACTAGGTGCTCCACCGGAAATGCCATTAACGAAGTTCTTCCTGACTGCCGCAACGTTCCATTCACCCAGGTCTCCACCAAAACGTCCTTCGGATCGAGATCAGTCTCGATGTATGGCCCCACGGGGCAAAACGTGTCGAATCCTTTCCCTCGCGTAAACTGAACATCCGCTTTCTGCAAGTCACGCGCCGTCACATCATTCAGGCACGTGTATCCAAGCACATACCCCAGCGCATCTTCTTTATCCTTCAGATGTGCGCATTTTTTCGCAATCACAACTCCCAACTCCCCTTCGTGCTCCACCCGTTTTGAATACTGCGGAATTTCGATCGTTTGTCCCGGCCCTATCAATGACGATTGCGGCTTCAGAAATAGCAACGGCTCCTTGGGCATTTCATTCCCCAACTCTGCCGCGTGCGCCGCATAATTTCTTCCCACGCACACTATCTTGCTTGGCTCAACCGGTGCCATCAGTCGGCAGTCGTCGGCTTCGTAGCTGCGCGCGCCTTTCGTCCACTTTCCCCACGGCAGACCCAGAATTTCCAGCAGGGAATTGTTTTCCACAATCCCGTAGCTAGCCGCATCGATTCCAGGTGGCAAAAATCGGCAGAATTTCATAATCGTCCAACCCATTCAACAGGATTTGTGTAACACAGGCATCCTGCCTGCACTTGAGTATTTGCTAGATTGTGTAGCGGCGGCCTTCTGAGGCGGCCGGCCGAAACGTCGTCTAGCTGCAAAATTTACGGTTCTCGCCTAGCCTCCACACAGGCGCAACCTCCACTCTCAGTCCTGAGGATCGATGTTTGCGACGAAGGATCTCACCTTACCCATCTACCCCGCAAAACATACTCTTGCTTACCGCCCAACCTCCACCGCAACCGGTTCGCTTGCGTTGCTTTCGTTCCCCGCTCGATCGACTGCTTTCACGTTGTACCAATATCGCCTACCATTGGCCACCGAATCGTCCCGATACGCTGGCGTCGCTACCAGTTCCGCGTTCAATGCCTCGCCTGGCTTTCCCTCTTGCTCGCTTCGAAAAACTCGATAGCCGGCCAGATCCGCTTCCACATTAATTGACCACGATAAATCCACCACAAATGTTCCCGGCGCCGCCCCCGCAAGCACCGCCGCCACAACTCCCTGCGGAGCCGCCGGTGGAAAGGTATCGATCGGTTTGATGATTGCTGCGTTTGAATCGCCGGACTCCACGCCCGATCCTTCGCCGGTCAGCACGGTCCGCACCACATATGCGTACGTCTTTCCATAATCAAAAGCCGTATCTCGATACTCGGGAGCCTTCGTTGTCGTAATCTGCAGGAGTGGGGATTTCCACGCCGCGCGAGAAATATCTTTCGCCGCTGCCTCTCCGGCGGACGAGTCCAATTCCCCCCGATACAAACGGTATTCTGCAATCCCCTGAATCAGTTCTCCGCCGGAGGCGTGTTGCGGCGCGCTCCACTGTAGATCAATTCCGGCTTCCGTTAAGTGCGCATCCAGCGTACCAATCAGTTCCGCTACCGCAAACAACTTCAACGTTGCGTCATTTGAATCTGCGGAAGTTTTTTTGTGACTGACCCGCGCCCGCACTCGATAAATCGCTGTTCTTCCTGCGTGCGTGCTAATCTCCTCCGGTGGAATGGGATCTAGCAGATGAGCCTTTCCCCTCTCGACATAAGTAGCGACCAGCACGCCTGGAACCGTGTCCACCAGGCGAAATGCTATGCGTCGATGTTCCATCCGCATTCCGGAAACCGCGCAATATCTCCATCGTCGGCGTTTCCGTCAATTTTTCGCCCGCACACTCTTGCCCGGTACCGTGAATTCCAGCATCGCCCCTCACCCGCCTGATGCGCCGCCAAATCCGTAACCGCGACCGGAATCGGCGGGGAAGGCGGCACCGGCTCGCCCGGTGCCCCGCATCCGGCTGCACAAAATAGTCCCAGCGCCATCAATGGTGCAAATATAATCGACGGCTGCCGCTCTTTTCCTGCTGAATTGTTCTGTCTGTGTCGATTGCCCGGGCTAGGAGTGTCCATTGGGCGCAATGTGCTTACAGAATGTACCGGCTCAAATCCTGGTTCTTCACGATATCCGCCAGTTGTTTGGTCACGTAAGCCGCATCCACTTTCACGTTTTTCTTTTTCATATCGGGCGCTTCAAACGAAATCTCGTCCAGCACCTTTTCCAGAATCGTGTGCAACCGCCGCGCTCCGATATTTTCCGTCTGCTCGTTCACGCTGGTCGCAAACCGCGCAATGGCTTGTACCGCGTCTTCGGTGATTTGCAGTTTCAAGCCTTCCGTTTCCATCAACGCGACATATTGCTTGATTAGAGCGTTCTTCGGCTCGGTCAAAATCCGTACGAAGTCTTCTTCCTTCAGCGACTGCATCTCCACGCGGATCGGCAGCCGTCCCTGCAGCTCCGGTATCAGGTCCGAAGGCTTCGTAACGTGGAACGCGCCCGCCGCAATAAACAAGATATGATCCGTGCGAATCATCCCGTACCGCGTATTTACCGTCGTCCCTTCGATAATTGGCAGAATGTCCCGCTGCACTCCTTCGCGCGAAACATCCGGTCCGTGCCCCGCTTCGCGCCCCGCCACCTTGTCGATTTCATCGATAAAAATAATCCCCATCTGCTCAGCGCGCTCCACCGCCACGCGCGTCACCTGCTCCATGTCCAGCAGCTTGTTTTCTTCTTCCTGGATCAAATACTCAAATGCATCCGCCACGCTCATCTTGCGTTTCTTCTTTTGCTGCCCGAAGAATCCGCTCAGCATGTCCTTCAGGTTTACATCCATCTCTTCCATGCCCTGGTTCGAAATGATTTCGAACGAAGGCATTGCCCGTTCGCGTACTTCCAGATCCACCATCCTCTGCATCCAGCTTGCCTTCGCGCAACTGCGCCCGCAGCTTCTCCCGTGTCCGTTGTGACTGTTCCCGCTGCATCGCGAAATCCGCTTCCGGAGTTCCTGCCGCGGGCGATTGCCGGTGGCAGCAGCAGATCCAGCACGCGTTCTTCCGCCGCCTGCTCCGCGCGATCCGCTACTTCGTCCAGTTTCTCTTCGCGGATCATGTCGATCGACGTTTCCACCAGGTCCCGCACCATCGATTCCACGTCGCGTCCCACGTAACCCACTTCCGTGTACTTTGACGCTTCAACCTTCACAAACGGGCAGCCTGCCAGCCGCGCCAGCCTCCGCGCGATTTCCGTTTTTCCCACGCCCGTCGGCCCAATCATCAAAATATTCTTCGGCAGCACGTCTTCCGCAATCTCCGGCGGAAGTTTTTGCCGCCGCACGCGGTTCCGCAATGCCACCGCCACGGCCCGCTTCGCCGCGGCCTGCCCCACGATGTACTTGTCCAGTTCCGCCACGATTTCTCGCGGCGTCATATCATCCAGCGCTGGCAGCAGATCCGCATCTTCCGCGGGAGCCGCGCCGTTTCCTCCGGGAAACAACGTAATTTCTTTTTCAGTTCTCGTTGCCATGTACGCTCAATTCTTTGAAGTGGCCAACACTCTTGCTCGTGCTCTCGGGTTGCGCTAGCGCAGCGCACGCCTTCTGCCATGGGCCACTGAAGTCTCACCAACTCCCAAATCCTCGCCACAACTAAATTTCTTCCACCGTGAAATTCTCATTCGTATAAATGCAGATCTCGCTGGCAATTCGCATCGCTTCCAGCGCCAATTCCTTCGCCACCAGCTTCGAATGCTTCAACAGAGCCCGCGAAGCCGCCAGTGCATACGTCCCCCCGGATCCGATCGCGCAAATTCCGTCATCCGGTTCGATCACGTCGCCATTCCCCGAAAGCACAAACGTCGATTTCGCGTCCGCCACAATCAGCAGCGCTTCCAGATGCCTGAGCGCCCGGTCTTTCCGCCACTCTTTCGCCAGCTCTACGGAAGCCTTTTGCAGATTCCCCGAATGCTCCTGCAGCTTTCCCTCGAATCGTTCGAACAGCGACAACGCGTCCGCCGTCGACCCCGCGAATCCTGCTACTACCTTCTCGTTATACAGTCGTCGTGTTTTTCTGCGCCGTATGCTTCAGGACGTGATCGCCCATCGTCACCTGTCCGTCGGCGATCAGCACTACTTTCCCGTCTTTGCGCACGCACAACACCGTTGTGCCGTGCATCGGTCCCGCTCCACCCGATTGTCCCATCCAATAAGTATACCGCGATGCCTTCATCCGGTCATTGGATGTGGATAATTGTTGTACGCGTCGCCATGTAGAGGTTTACGGCGTCGCATCGAGCGTACGGAAGGACAGTATCTGGTAACTGGGAGGTCTCAGCGCCATTTCAACCCAGCAACTGTTGTAGAAAATTCCTCTGCCCATCGCTTGGCTCGTATTGATTGTCGCTACGCCCAGCGCAGCCAATGGCGTTGCCGGCACCGTGGTCGTGTCGAGCGTGTGCGCCACCAGGAACGCACCGTCAAACTCGCTGGTCCCCCCCGGCCCGCCGCCCAACACCACGTTTCCGGATCCCACTACCAGCACTACGCCCTTCCAGCCAAAATCCGCATTCGCCACCAGATCCCCGGTCACCACCAACAGCCCGTACCCGGTAAAATTGCTGTTGATTGTCAGGTTTCCGTTCACCACCAGCGTCATGGGATTGCTTTGGCTCATCGATCCCGAAGAAGCTAAGTCCATCTCCGTTGCGTTCTTGTTGATGTACGCGTCTGCATGCGACGAAATCTTCTGCACCATTCCATTCAAACTGTCGGGCGATCGCATCGCCCCGTTGACGAACACGTCGTCTACGCTAGGCGCTCCACCTTGTCCCACATAATTGTTCGACATGCCGGGAGCAGGAGTGGCGGGAATGCCGCTCTTTACCGCATCTTTGTTGGCAGTACCGAAAAAGTCCGATACTCCGAATGCGGTGGTAGCTCCCGAGTTTGGCGTGCATCCTGCTATCACGGGCGGCAATCCGCTTCCGTCCGTCCCGTTGATTTTGAAAGTTCCGTTCTGATCGCCCACATACTGAATCGATGGTGAAACAATCGTCGATCCGGGAACGACCAGCGCCGCGTGGAAGTACAATCCGTAAGTCAGCGGAGTTACGACATATTGCATCAATTTCTGTGTGTTGGGAGGAACCACAGCCAGCGCCGTAATTTCCAGGGCCTGCCGTGCCGTTGCCTGGCCTTGAGGTCCTTTGATTAAGCCGGGTCGCAGCTTTCCATCCGATCCCACATGCGCCGCATCATAATATAACAGCGAAGTTCCATCCGTCGCATCGTTGTCATTGTCCACGTCCAGTCCCAGCGATTTCTCCGTTGCCCCCGTGATGCGCACCCACTTATACAATGGTCCCGGTCCAACGCCAGTCCCAGAAACCGTCGGAATCTTTGTAACCGTCGCTGCCGTCACCGGTATGGAGAACTCTTTTCCAAACTCGGTGTCCGGATAGGTCGAGGCATTCCCAAGGTTTGTGGGATCTACTGCATCACCAGTCTGGTTCACAATATAAAGTGCGTTATTGAGCGAAATGGCGGGACTTGTTGGATTTGTCGGATCCGGAAAGAGACCTGGAGCCACACTCTTGAGCGGATCTGCATTTGTCCACAATAGTCTGCCGCGCGCTTCTTCCATTCCCGCCAGCGCCGCGTAATATGACCCGGTCGAGCTCCGATAATTGCTTTGCAGTGCGCTATCCGTCCCCGAAGACACCACCAGCGATATCGCAATTACGCTGACCAGCAGCAGCGCAAAGATCGCAATCAGCAGCGCTGCTCCCGCTTCGCGTTTATTCTTTCTTTTTTCTCTGCCGCGCCTCATTCTCTGGTACCGCCGCTCCGCTTTCAATTACTCGGGTTCAACCGGTGCCCCCGCCCGTTCAATTCCACGATTCTTCAATCTTCGCGTTTGGGCATCGCGCAATGGAGTTGCCACGATCAAAGTGATGTCCACGTCCCGCACGTTGTACGGCGAATTGAGTCCCGCAGCCAGCGGACAAGGTTTCGTTACCCCTCCCGAATCGCAGGTGTACTGAAAAATCGGCACTTGTGCCACCCCTCCCGGAAACATCGCGGGGTACTCCGCGTTTATATCCGCCAATTGGGCTGCCGTGGGATAGTTCATCACGTTGCTCACAAAAGGGACCCTGACTCCTGCTGCATTTGTTGCTGCGACCGGGTCTCCACCAGCGACCTTCGGCGCCATCGCTCGGTATAAGGTTTCGTTCTGCAACTGATACCGGATCCAGTTGACCCCGTTTCCCGTATCCGCCTCCACGATCAAGTCAAAATCGCTTGGCGTCGCGCACGTCCCCCCGCCTCCCGTTCCAATCGCGCAAATCGCCGTCGGATACCCCGGGTCCCACGCTACTGGTCCAATTGCGTAACTTGCTGCACTGTTCGGCTTCTCCGAAAACATTCCCAGCGAAGGATATCCCGCCTGGTTGAAGTCCCTCACCATTTGGTCCACTGCTAGGCGCGCTTCCTGAAACGTCCCGGACATTTGCGTCTCGGTTCCATAATTTTTCTGCGAAAGATCCAGCAGCCCGAAGATTGCTCCGCAGACCAACAAGAAAACCGCTGTTGCGATCAGCAACTCCAGAAGAGTAAATCCTCTTTCGCGACGAACTCCCAGTTTCCTCATTTCGACACAACCGTATCCAGGGTTACAGGCAATGTCGGCGACCTCATTCCCCTCCGAAATACTCCCAGAATGAATCGCTTGCTCGTCACCATTCCCTTCGCATTGGTCCTGGTCAGCACCGCCCAGCGTACATCGTAGGTTGCTCCTATTGGGTCGTTGGGGTCCGTGTAGGTGAAGCTGTAGCCGGCGACTGGCGCCCCGGAAAAATTGATAATTGGCAAGCCACTGCTCGAATTCACCGGATTGCCCAACAAAATCGACGGTTGCCCCGGACCGCCAAGCAAACAGGTATTTCCGAGTGGGCACAAAACTCCCTGCGAATCTATATAAGTCGCAGCTGTCAGCGGTTGGCTCCGCATTCCTTCCATGACATGCTGTGCAAACACCAGCGCCGTCGCATCGCTTCGATTATTCGAATTCAGCATAACCGACGTGGGCACCAGTTGCGCTACCGCCACCAACCCCACCAGCACGACTACCGTCGCCAGCAGCGCCTCAATCAGAGTGAATCCACGCTGCACTGTCGGCCTATTCGTCCAGCTTATCGCCGTTTTCTTCATTGTTTCCCGTTACCGCAGCTGTGCCCACTTGCCATTCGCATCGCCCGTCCAGATCTGTATCGATCCCGCTGGCATCAACAAAACTGCACGGTACCCAATTTCCGGCGCCGCGGGGCTGGCCAGGTAAAATACGTTCACGTTATTCGTCTTCACCGAACCTCGCGAATCAAATGGTATCGTCGCGTTCCCTGGCGGTACTGGCACACTCCCCGAAGTCACGTTCGCTCCCGCCAGCAGCGCGCCAATTCCCGGCACTCCGCCGCTGTCCACCAGGTTTCCGCCATTACCCAGCAAAATAATTTTTTCCGTGGTCCCTGGCGTTCCGTCGCCATCGTCATCCGCAAACGCATTCGTCATTGTTGGATCGGATACGGCCGGTTTAATCACGCACTTCACGTCTCGATTCAGCCGGATCGCGCCGTATCTTGTCAGCCGCAAAATATCGGCGAGTTGTTCCGCTGCGTTCGTTAGTTGGTACATACGATAGGCTCTCAGGAAATACGGCATGCCGATTCCCATCAACACCATCGCCACTGCCATCGCCACTACCAATTCCGTCAGGCTGAAACCTCCAACCCTTTTTTGCTCCCTCCACACCTCATTTTCCTGAGATTTCATGGACCAATCCGCTCGCACCGCGTCGCGGTGTAGGTCGTTTCTCTCATTGGCTGGGACCCTCTAACTTATCAGGCTTCTTCGCTCCCCAATAGGGCTTATCGTCCGGGGTATTATTGACCTATTAACGCCTCGCCGCCACTGCCGCTCTCAGTTCTTTTTCTTTCCGCCCACTTCTCCAAAGCGCTTCTCCAGCGACGCTTTCGAAAAGAAATCTCCTGGCAACTCCGGATTCACTTCACACTTTTCAAAGAAATCCTGGTTCGTTCGCCGCCCGTCCCTTTCTCGCGTCACCTGCATTGGCATCTGAACTCCGTTGATCGGTTGATAATTGGAGAACAGCGTGGCGTCCTCTTTCCGCTCGCGGGTCTCGGTGTCCACAGTCTTGACAATCACTCTCACCAGCAGGTGCGTTGTATGGTCCACCGCTAGACGGAACGTCCGTTCTTCCATGTCCGTGATTTCCACCCACTCCACTTCCTTCAAGTCGGCCACGGACACCCCTCCATACCGCAGCAGCATCCCCTTCTCATTGATCCGGTTACGCAGCAGGTAATTCACATTCCGCATCAACGATTCCTGAAAGTCCGTAACGGCGACCGCCGATTCCTCCGAAACTCCGCCTCGATCGAGTGTCCACCCCTGAGCTCCCGCGAACACGTCAGCGATATTCCCCTTCTTTCCGTATTCGCTCCGCAATTTATCGGGATAATTCCAGAACACCTTCACCTGAACATATCCTGATGTTTCTCCGTTGTGTCCGAATTGTGCGCGCCGCCCTTCGCATTCCGATGTCTTTAATTGCAAATATCTCTGCCCACCCAATGCTGTAATCAATTCCTGCAATACCTGCTTCGCTTTCGCCGCGCTCTCGTCCGGGTCCATATACTCGACGTGTTGCCCTCGAGCCGCCGGAGACATCAGCAGCAGTGCGGCCGCCAACCACAGCCAATTATTTCTCTGACCTACCCGCACAGCACCGAGCCCCCATTGACGTTTAGTATTTCTCCAGTCATGAAATTGGCCAGATCCGACGCCAGAAACAGGATCGGCCCGGCCACCTCTTCCGCCGTCGCCGCGCGTCCCAGGGGGATCACTGCCTCCGCCATCTTCTTCCCAGCTTTCGTCTCCAGCACAGGATTCGACATGTCCGTCGCTACCCATCCCGGCGCTACGCTGTTCACCAAAATTCCGTGTCTCGCCAATTCCGACGCCAGTCCCTTCGTTAGGCTGATGATTCCGCCCTTCGACGCGCCGTAGTGCGTGTGAAACGACTCCCCCCGTTGCCCCGCCGTCGAGCTGATCGATATGATCTTCCCGGACTTTTGCTGAATCATCGGCGGCACCGCGTAATGAATCACCGAATAAACACTCTTCAAATTAATCCGTATCATGTCGTCCCACTGCTTTTCATTCATCTTCTCGATCGGCAAATCTTCCAGATTCCACACCCCCACGTTCGCCACGAGGATGTCCAGCCGCCCCAGCCGCGCTATGGTGTGCTCAACCAGCTTCTTGTTTTCCAGGTGCTTTCCGCCGTCCGCTTTAAACGCTTCGACTCGCGTTCCGTGTTTACCTGCTTCCTGTTCCACCTGCTTCGCGGCGTCTTTCGCCGAATGGAAGCTGAACACCACGTCCGCCCCCGCCTCGGCAAACATCTTTACCGCAGCCGCCCCAATTCCGCGCGAACCCCCTGTAATCAGTGCCGCTTTCCCTGCCAGTGAAATCATCTGTCCCCCAAGTGTGATTCTGAATTTCGCAGTTCGGTTGGTTCTTCTACAATCTCGCGGTGATTTTTTCTGTGTGCTTCTACTGCCGCCACCAATTCCGCAAATAACGTTCGAGCCAGGGCATCGCCCTTCATTCGTTCCGGATGCCATTGCACCCCTACTACCCAGTTTGCGTCGCCGGTCCATTCCACGCTTTCCACGATTCCGTCGCTTGCCCGCCCGGTGATCCGCAGATCCCTACCAGGTTTCAATATCGACTGGTGATGAGAGCTGTTGACTACCCCGCTTGCTCCACCATTCATCTGCGCCATCCGGCTTCCCGTCTGAAACAGTACGTCATGTGACGGATCGTCCTTCGCTTCGGGAGTCATGTCCTTCCGCCGGTGTGCCACGCTCGTTCCCGTCTCTGTCCGCACATCCTGAATCAGCGTCCCGTCCAGATAGACATTCAGCAACTGGCACCCGTAGCAAATAGCCAAAACTGGCTTCCGCTCCCGAAACGCATGTTCTAGGATTGCCCGGTCCGCCCTCTCACGCGGCAAGTCCGCCGGTTCCGAAAGCCCAGCATTCCTGGCCCCGTATTCACCGGGCTCGACATCGGCGGGACTACCCGGCAGAACAACCCATCTAGCCCATCCAGCTTCGCAGCCAGTCCCGCCGGATCGCCCAGAGGCAGCAACACAGGCTCCGCCCCCACCTCTCGGACTGCCTCCTCGTAACTCTGAATCCTGGGCCGGTTCTGTTCTGCTTCTTCCCCCGACGTGCGCCAGGTGATGCCGATTCTCGCTCTGATGGGGGTACTAGGTGTCATGGAAACCAGCATCCTAGCATCGTACCCTAAACCCCAGCAACCAGCCCATTTGTAGAGTTGCGAGAGCCCACCGCCGCCCCAGACCCACCGGGCAGCGGAGCACGACTGGTGTAATTGAGGGTGCCCGACCATTGCGCAGTCTGCAAAGGGTCGGCTCCCAAATACCTTCCAGCCTCTTCCTCTTAATTTCTTGGTAAGTTTGTGGTGTTCCCTAGGTAGGTGGGCAAAACCAAACTAAGTGCCATGCTGAAGCGAAGCGAAGGATTTCTATGTCAGCGTCACCGTGATTCCC
This sequence comes from Candidatus Acidiferrales bacterium, assembly GCA_963741365.1. Lineage (GTDB taxonomy): Bacteria > Acidobacteriota > Terriglobia > Acidiferrales > UBA7541 > Acidiferrum. Next base: position 32,878 of record CAVUHY010000027.1, read on the forward strand.
GCGCGTCCCGCTCTACACTCCTGATCTCAAACTCCGCTCGACCGCTTTTCCGCCCGCTCGGAAACCACCTCATCGAGGCAATACTCCGCTCTCTTAAAAAACTCCGGCAACCCTGCGATTAGCTCCCTCAGCTTCTCCACCCCATCCGCCCGCACCGTAACATGACCCAGCTTTCGTCCTGGCCGGGCCGTCTTCCCATACAGATGTAAATGTGTATTCGGCACTCCCAAAACTTCAGCCTCTTCCGGAATCTCGCCAATCAAATTGATCAGCACCGAATTTCCAATCGCTGACGTCGCTCCCAACGGCATCCCCAAGATCGCTCTCAGGTGATTTTCAAACTGGCTGGTCACCGCGCCTTCAATCGTCCAGTGCCCGGAATTGTGTACCCGCGGCGCCATCTCGTTCGCCAGCAGTCCCCCGTCGACCTCGAAAAACTCGATGCAAAGTACGCCGACATATCCCAGCTCTTCCAGAACCTTTCGTGTAGCCTCTTGCGCCGCTCGCTGCAGTCCACTGGTCAAATTCGGCGCCGGCGCGACCGACAAGCGCAATATTCCGCTCCGATGATGATTCTCCACCACCGGATAAAATCCCGTTTCCCCCGTCCGGCTTCGCACACCCAGCATCGAAACTTCGCGTGTGAACCCCACAAACTTCTCCAGGATCAACGGCACATTCGGCAGCTCCCGCCGCGCTTTCTCCACATCCTCCGCGTTTCTCAGCAGCCACTGGCCCTTTCCGTCGTACCCCATCCTGCGCGTCTTCAGCACCGCCGGCAGCCCGATTTTTTTCACCGCACTGCCAAATTCTCCCTGCGAGTCAAACACCGCGAACTCCGTCGTCGGTATATCCAATCTTTTAAAAAGTGTTTTCTCTCTTAGCCGGTCCTGCGCTTCTTCCAGCGCGTTCACCGGTGGGTACACCGGCGCCCGTTCCGCCAACATTCGAGCCGCCTCCACCGGCACATTCTCGAATTCGTACGTCACCACTTCCAGCCCCTGGGCAAATCGCTGCAATGCCTGCGTGTCCGTAAATTCGGCGGTCACGCGATGTGCAATCCGCCCCACCGGCGCCTCGGGGGATGGATCCAAAAATCGAAAATGCAGCCCCAGCGGATAACCCGCCAGCGCCAGCATGTATCCCAGCTGTCCGCCGCCCAATATTCCGATGGTCACTTCTTCGTTTTCGCTTTCTTCAACGCTGTCGCCAGCGTTTTGGCTGCAGCGTTAGCCGGATTCGGATTCGCCAGCACCTTGTTTGTCTGGTTACTCCGAAACGTCCGCAGCGCCTCGCGATACCGCCCATGTTTAATCCCCAATATCGCCGCAGCCAGCAGCGCCGCATTGATCGCCCCAGCCTTTCCAATTGCCAGCGTTGCCACTGGTATACCTCCGGCATCTGCGCAATCGACAGCAGCGAATCCAATCCCTTCAGCGCCTTAGACTCCACCGGCACTCCCAGTACCGGCAGCACCGTCTTCGCCGCGGCCATTCCGGCAAATGTGCTGCCCCTCCCGCGCCCGCAATGATCACTTCTATTCCGCGCCGTTCCGCAGTAGCCGCATACTCAAATAACAAATCCGGCGTCCGGTGCGCAGACACCACGCGCGTCTCAAACGGTACGCAGAGCTCTCGGAGCGTATTCGCGGTGTGCTCCATCGTCTCCCAATCCGAAGCCGATCCCATAATCACGCCCACCAGCGGCGCCTTCTCACCAACAGCTACTACCATTCCTTCATTCATGCCCACACCGTCCCGATTGCGACCACAACTGTATCGCAATTCGACTACTACGCGTCGATCCCCATCTCCCGCGTGTCATCCTGAGCGCAGCGAAGAATTTCGGCTTTTCCCTCACGAATTCCTAACGCAACGCCATATCCCAATTGAACTTGAGGGTGCCCCACCTTGGCTTTGAAGGGTAGGTTCCGACGATCGCGAAATACTCCCAATCTCTGCCTCTTCATCTTTATCGTCGTTTGCGCCATCACCCGTCTCACCCTGCCACCCGCGCTTTCCACGCCTGCCTTACCTGCCCCACCAAATAAAGCGAGCCCGTTACAAAAATCGCATCCTCCTGGCGGGCCTTCCGCAATGCCACCTCAAGCGCGTTCTCGGCGTCTGAAATCACCTCAAACCACGCCGCATGGTGCCCCGCAATCTCTGCCAGTTGTGTCGCACTGATCGTGCGAGGCGTCCGCGCCTCCGTGAATATCACCTCGTAAGCCCGGGGAAATAATAGTCCCGCAACTTCATCCACCGCCTTATCCCTCATCGCCGCATAAAGCAGATAAATCCGTCGCCCGCGAAAATTCTCCTCCAGAAATCCTGCCAGCTCCCGCGCTGCCCCGGGATTGTGCGCGCCATCCAGATACAGATCTGGGCCGGTCTGCAGTCGCTCAATCCGCCCCGGCCATCGCGCCGACGAAAGCCCTTCCTCAATGTTCGAATCCGTGATCTTGTAATTTCTTGCTTGCAGTATCCGTGCGCATGCCACGGCATTCAGTGCATTCCACAACTGGAACTTTCCGGCCAATTGCGGCGCAACCGCAAATTCTGCTCCGCTCGCTTTTTCCACCACCGCAGCGCGCACACAGCCATCCTGCACACCTTCGTTTTCCACCACAAATACCTCGACCGTTTCTACCACGGGGCATCCCAACTCCCTAGCGCGGCCGAGGAGCACATCCCGCACCTCTTCCAATTGCCCTGAAATCACCGCCGGCACGCGCTCCTTTAAGATTCCTGCTTTCTCCCCTGCAATCTCCTGCAGTGAATGCCCCAAGAAATTCTCGTGATCGAAATCAATCCTTGTAATCAGCGATACAGCCGGTACCAGCACGTTGGTAGCGTCCAGCCGTCCGCCTAGCCCCACTTCCACCACCGCAAAATCCACTCGTTCCCGCGCAAACGCCTCGAACGCAATCGCCGTCACGCACTCAAAGTACGTTGGGTGCGCTTTCAATTCGCCGCCCGCCAGCAATTCCTCGATCACTCCCAGGATTCGCGTAAAAATCTCCGCGAACAATTCATCGCTGATCTCTTCCCCATCAATCCTGATCCGTTCGTTGATCCGTTCCAGGTGCGGAGAAGTATTCAGTCCCGTCCGGAATCCCGCTCGCCGCAAAATCGATTCCACAAACGCTGCCGTAGAACCCTTACCGTTCGTTCCCGCAATGTGGATCGACGGGAACGCACGCTCCGGTCGTCCCAGCCTTTCCAGCAACGTCGTTATATTTTCCAGGTTGAATTTTGCTGCTGCCGCTTGCGTGGGAGCTGCCAACTCGCGGCCCAGCGTCAGAAGATACGCTACGGAAGAAGAGTAGTTCAATCTAGCTGCACTTCCCGAATTGGATTGACTCGGATTCCTCTAAGACCATTTCATAAACGCATCTTAGGGGGTCGGAGCCTTAGCTCCGACATCAAAAGCCATAGAGACTGGGCTTTTAGCCCCTGAGCTATTGGTTCATTTTACCGTTCCAGTTTTGGAAAATAGTTTGATCAATTCATCAGCAGGTCCAGCGTGTTCGCTATGAAGCCCTTCATGTCCTTGCGGTGCACTACCGCATCCAGAAATCCGTGCTCGAGCAAGAATTCCGAGCGCTGAAAACCTTCCGGCAATTTCTGCCGGATGGTTTGCTCAATCACCCGGGGCCCCGCAAAGCCGATCAATGCTCCTGGTTCGCCGATGTTCAAATCCCCCAGCATCGCGAAACTCGCCGTTACTCCGCCGGTCGTTGGATCGGTCAGCACGGAGATGTACGGCAATTTCTCATTATCCATTCGCGCCAGCGCCGCGGAAACCTTTGCCAGTTGCATCAGGCTGATCGTTCCCTCCATCATCCGCGCTCCGCCGGAGCACGAAACCACGATCAGTGGTTGCCGCGTCGATATCGCCATCTCAATCGCTCGCGTCACTTTTTCTCCGACCACCGCTCCCATCGATCCGCCGATGAATCCGAATTCCATCGCGCAGCAAATCACCGGGCGACCATTCAACTGGCCTTCCGCCGTAATGATGGCGTCGTTCATCTGCAATTTCTTCTGCGCGTCCTTGATCCGTTTCGCATACGGCTTGTTGTCCACAAACTTGAGCGGGTCTGTCGACACCATTCCCGCGTCATGCTCCGTCCAGTGCCCGTCCATCAGCAATTCCAGCCGCTGTTTTGCGTTCATCCGGAAATGAAATTGGCACTTCGGGCAAACGTGCAGATTCTCTTCCAGGTCTTTGCGAAACACGATCGCCCGGCACGATTCGCATTTCACCCATAATCCTTCCGTCCGCACTCGCCGCTCTTCCGGCGGGGTCGCCTGGTCGATCGCCTTCTTATCTCTCTTAAACCATGACATAGAAAAGGTTGCCGCCCTCAGTTATCAGCCCTAAATGATCACTTCGAATTCAAACGAAATCTCATCCAGTGAAAGCGAACCGCAGCGCGAATTTAAGGCGTACAAACTCATTTGATAATACTATCCCCTTCTCAAAGACCGGCTCGGAATCTGTATAGCGGCAGTCCCAAACTGTCGGCTGTAGCCTGTCGGCTAGAGGCTCTTTACTCAGAACCGGTAACTGAAAAGTGACAACTTCAGTAATCAATCCCCCGCTGCGCCAGTATACCCTGCGTATACGGGTGTTTCACTTCTTTCATCTCCGTGACCAGGTCTGCTGCCTCTACGAGTAACGGGTGGGCGTTTCGTCCTGTACAGATCACATGCACCTGTGCCGGCCGCCCTTGCAGCGCCTCGACTACTTTCGCAGCGTCCAGCATCTTGTAGCTCATCGTATAATTGATCTCGTCTAACACCACTAGATCGTACGTTTCGCTGTAGATCGATGCCCGCCCCGCTTCCCAGCATTCTTCCGCCAGGCGGATATCCTCCGGATCAGTTTCCGCTCCGCCGACCTTTACGAATCCGCGTCCCATCGGTCGAATCTCCAACTTATCGTCACCCAGCATTTTCGCCGCATCGAGTTCTCCGTAATGCCACGAACCCTTGATAAATTGCACCATCAAAACCCGCAATCCCTGCCCCACAGCCCGAAACGCGGTCCCGAGCGCGCACGTCGTTTTTCCTTTCCCCGGTCCCGTGTACACGATCAACAATCCCTTTTCGTTCGCCATCTACATTCCTCGATCAATTTATGCTATGGCAGTTCTTGGTAAAATCTTCAGACCAGGCTCAGCCGTTTCACGAATTCCTGGATGATCGTTCGCACATGTTCCATCACCGTTTCACTCAAGCTTTTCTTTGGCGGCGACTTCCGGTCCTTCAAAATAATCCACAGTCCCGGCCGGTACACCTCGTCATCGCCGGGGCAAATCGCGCCCGTCAGTTGCGCAATCTCGAAATCCGCCGTTGGCGTCAAATCGAGTTCCACTTCTCCTGACGCGTTGGGCACAGCCGGTGGATTCGACAGCAATTCCATCAACACCCCGCGAGCGTCATCCACTAGGTCGCGAAATCCCTGCGATACCAGTAACGCATCGATGTCTCGTGGTGTCGGTTGCTCTATCTGCTCCAGATCGTAGTCTGGCAATGGTTTTAACAGCGGAATCTCGATCGCTACAGATGGTTGATCCTTATCAGCCGCAATTCTCATAGTTGTACCTGCCGCCCATTCTCACACATTACGCAACAAACAGCACATCACGCCGTTCGCTCTTACGTGTCTCTACGAGGCAAGCCCCAACTCAACCTTCTCACAGACAACTTTATCCAGAGCGCAGCAAAGGATCTCAACGTCATCATCACTCCCAGATCTAGCTGGGGCACGCCTCCTGCCAACTCGCAAAACTCCGGCCTGCTGTTGCTGGCTCGTAGCGGAGAAATCCCGGCTTGATTTCTCTCCCCAGACAGTCCCTATTTTGGATACGGACTCCCCGCCAAAATCGCAAATGCTCGGTAAATCTGTTCGCCCAGCATCACCCGCGCCAGTTCGTGTGAATACGTCATCGCGCTCAACGAAATCTTCTGCCTCACCCGCTCGCGGACCAGTTCAGGGAATCCATTGGCGTCTCCGCAAACAAAAATCATCTCGCGCGTCCCCTGATCTCTCAATTCTCCCACCCACTTCGCAAAGGCTTCTGAACCCATCTGTTTCCCGCCCGCATCGAGCAGTACCGCCGTGGTTGCGCGATCCGCATCCAGCTTCTTGACGGCCGCTTCTCCGTCTCTCACTTCCAGCATTTCAATCGGGTTCGTTCGCCCGGTCCGTTTGACATAATCTTCCAGGATGACCCGCAGCTCTTGCCGTCTCATCTTTCCCAGCATCAACAATCGGATTCTCATGCCGAGAGTGTACCTCGCGAATGTGACAATTGTCCTACCCAGCCTAACGCCATTTCTTTTGGAAATCGCTTGCCTCCGCCTTAGCATGTCGCAATCCATGCCGACGGAGGAACTGCAATCGAGAGCCCTGCGCCTCGCTGAACTTCAAAGCGAGCGCATCCGCATCTCCGGCGTTCTCTAACAAAATTGCGTTCGGCGTCTTCGCGGCGATCAACGATGCCATCTCTCGAGACCTCGATCCCCGCCGTTTCGTTACCCTTGTCGGCGTAGCCTGCACTCCTCTGGCGATCTGGAAGTTCTCTCCGCCAGCCACGGGCCGCTCTTCTGTTATTTCGCTGCGGAAGGTCATTCTCCATTCGCAAGGTGTCCCACTCGGAATTCTTCCCGAATTCATCTCCGCGCCGTCCACTATTCTGAACTTGAACCGGGGGGATCTCTTTCTTGTGGTGATCGATGGTTTTGTGGAATGGGAAAATGCAAAATGCAGAGCAATTCGGCGTGCCTCGTCTCAAGAAAGTTGTCCGTTCTGCGCGCCACCAATCTCCCGAAAAGATCTGGCAATCCGAAGCCGCAGTCGCTTTCTCCAGCGGCACCCGCCAGCAAGACCTCTTAATCCCGTAATCATCAAACGCATCTGACACTACGCATCCCAAGTCACGCTGCGAAAATCTAGGGGCGGCTTACGCTGCCTTCTTTAACTTGGTGGAGATAATGAAAAGTAGTGTCAGCAAGCCATGACCCATGTCAACCTTCGCGACAATCTCCTATCGGTGCTTGGCCGACCAGCAGTCACTTCATCCCAAACTTCTTCCGCTTCTCTAATAATGTCTTTCTGCTGATCCCCAAAATCTCCGCTGATTTCCCAATCTGATATTCCGTAGCCTCGAGCGTCGCCAATATCGCCTCTCGCTCCACTTCCTCCAACGCCCGCATATTTCCGTTCGCACTCTGTTTCCCCGCGCTCTGGACTGCAGCAGGGAATTGATCCGCATCGATCGTCTCTCCGTCTGCGGATATCACTGCCCGCCGTATCACGCTTTCCAGTTCATCAATATTCCCGGGCCATGAATAGGCCTGCAAACTTGTCTTTGCGGTTTCGCTCAGTATTAATTTCCTTTTTCCATGTTCTTTTTCGATGCCTTCCACGAAGTGCTCCGCGAGTGGCACGATATCTGGCACGCGTTCTCGTAACGGCGCCACCCATATTTTTGCCATGTCCAGGCGCCGATACAGGTCCTCTCGAAACCGTCCTTCCTTCACGGCTGCGCTCATGTCCGCGTCGGTCAACGCAATCACCCTTGACTCCGCCGGCACGCTTTCCTTTCCGCCGAGCCTTTCCAGCTTTTGCTCCTGCAATACGCCCAGCAACCGCTCCTGTGCACTTGTGCTCAACGCCGCAATCTCATCGATCACGATGGTGCCTTTTGCGCCGAGTTCAAATGCACCTAGCTTCCGCTCTCCGGCGCCTGGAAATCCTCCGCGTTCATAGCCAAACAGCTCGGCCTCCGCCAATCCGCTTGGCAGGGCCAGGCAGTCAATTTTCAGGAAGGGTGTGTCGTGCCTGGGTCCAAGTTCGTGGATTAGTCGCGCTAGATGATTTTTCCCAGTGCCGCTCTCTCCGCTGATCAGGATGGTCGTCGGAACAGGGGCCGCTCGCTGCGCGAGTTCGAAGAGTTTCTGCGACGCCGGGTCTTGCCCGATCCATGGCAATCGCTCGCTGAACATGCCTAACTTCTCCGGCCGCCCACGTTTCCCGGGGGCAGCATTCCGGGCTGGGGTTAACTAACCGACTTTCTCCGAGAGTTCCTTTCTGACTCTCTCTGAATCCTCCGTAATCTCCAGCTTTGGCGCCGCTCTCCACAATCTCTCCAAGTCGTAATACTTCCGCGCCTGTTCGCTGAATACGTGTACGATAAATCCTCCAAAATCCAGCAACGCCCATTCTGCCGACCGGTGTCCCTCTCTATGCTCCGGTTCGCGCTGCATTTCTTTGTATAGCAATTCTTCCACTTCATTGCAGATTGCCTGGATCTGCGGTGTGCTGAATCCCGTGCAGATCACGAAATATTCTGTAAATGCCGCGTGCTCGTTCAAATCCAGCACCGTGATCCCGCCGGCCTGCTTGTTCCGTGCCGCTTCCACGGCCAGCCGTACTCCCTTTGGTAATTTGTTCAGTTTCAACGGTACAGTCCTTGTTTCAAAATATATTCCTCCACCCTCGCCGATACCATCCCATGAATCGATTGTCCGCGGTTCGCCCTCTTTCGAATCTCCGTCGCACTTACCTCGCTGGCTACATTCTCCAGCAAATACACCGTCGTCCTCTGCAATCTTGCCACCACCGGCGACCCGTGTCCCACTGCTTCCTCGCCTTTTTCCTTCTTGCCATTCGCGCTGCTATGCAAATGCGGAGGTATTACCAACCGCAAAGCCTCCAGCCGTATCCCCGGTCGGTTCGCAATGATAAAATCGCACACTCCCAGCAGCGTCTCGTATTCCTTCCACATCGGAATGTCCAGAAACGCGTCTGCTCCGATGATAAAAAATAGCCGGTCTCCTACTCCATTAAATGCATGACGGAAGTACCTTACGGTATCCACGGAATAGTGTAATTGCGTACCGCTAAAGTCTTCCCCCGCCTCGGCCAGAGACGGTACGAAATGCGGGTGTTCCGTGCAGGTCAGCGCCACCATCGCGAACCGGTGCGGAAACGGCGCGAGGTGCTGCTTCAATTTATGCGGCGGCCGGCTCGCCGGTATGAAGAGCATCTCATCAAAATTAAACCGTCGGTCCGCCGCTCTTGCCACCGCCAGGTGGCCGCTATGGATCGGGTCGAACGAACCCCCAAACAGCGCAATTTTTCTTGGATGATGTTTTGCCGCGGTACGGTGCGCTTGCGCCGTTGTCAATGCGCCTCCCGGATATTGACCCACACCAATTCTCTCACGAATTTTCGTTGTTTTCTCTCGTTTCCTTCTTCCTGCTCGCCTGCTCATCCGCCTCAATTTCTTCAGCTTCCACAAACTCGGATTCCGCTTCGTCATCCGATTCTTCTTCCGCCGGCTCTTCCTCGAGCGTCTCTCTCGGTATCTTGTCCAGTTCGTCCGCGATCGATCGCACCAGCTCCTTCACACCGTCGCCCGTTGCTCCCGAGATCGCATGAAACTCCAGCCCCTTCATCTTGCAGTATGCTTCAAGCTCTTCCAACTTTGTTCGGTCGGTCGTCGCATCCACTTTCGTGGCCACCACAATCATCGGCTTCTCCGTCAACCGCTTGCTAAACGCCGCCAACTCTCCGTCGATAACTTCAAGCGCTTTTACCGGGTCCATGTCGCTCGCGTCGCTCGTATCGATCAGGTGCACCAGCAATCGCGTCCGCTCCACGTGCCTTAAAAACCGAATTCCCAGACCCGCTCCCCGGCTGGCTCCCTCAATTAATCCCGGCAAATCCGCTACGACAAAGGTCCGCCCCAATTCTGTTCCGTGCCCGCCCGTGCCGCCGTCCGCATTCACGACGCCCAGGTTCGGCTCGAGCGTCGTGAACGGATAATTCGCAATCTTCGGCCGCGCCGCGCTGATCACCGAAATCAGCGTGGATTTTCCCGCGTTTGGGAAGCCCACCAGTCCAACATCCGCCAGCAGTTTCAACTCCAGCTTCAGCTTCCGTTCTTCCCCGGCCCGTCCCTCTTCTTTTTCGCGAGGCGCCTGGTGCCATGGCTTTGCGAAGTGCTGATTTCCGCGCCCGCCCTTACCGCCTGCAGCAACCAGAACGCGTTGCCCTGGTTTACTCAAATCCGCCAGCAATTCGTGCCCGTCCTCGTCATACACCAGCGTCCCTAGCGGCACCTTCAAGATTAAATCCCCGCCAGACACACCGGTGCAGTTCGATCCTTCTCCGTGTCGCCCGCGGTCGCCTTTGAACTCACGGTTATATCGATACCGCAGCAGCGTGTTGTCGTTCGGGTTCGCTTCCAGATAGACGCTTCCGCCATTCCCGCCATCGCCGCCTGACGGTCCGCCCCTCGGGACATACTTCTCCCGTCGGAACGCCACGCATCCGTTTCCCCCGTCCCCTGCCTTCACCCATATTTTCGCTTCATCAACAAACACGTTACTCTCTCGATCTTTCCGCAGTGGCCAGGCGCTCTTGCCTGTGCTCTTTTCGATTGTGTGGCAGCCACCTTCTGAGGCAGGCGCCGTTAACGTCTTGAGCGGTACTTCGCGAATTTAGCGAAGGGTGGGCTCTTACGGTCAGAATGCACCATATCGCTTTCTCTTTCTCCACAAACAAAAAAAGCGGCCCCGGCGTTACCCACCGGGGCCGCTAGAATTTCTCAATTCTTAGTTCGCGGCCTTAGCAAGCTCCGCCGGCGTCACGCTGATATATCGCCCGCCACGACCCTTGTCCTCGAACTTCACGTACCCGGTCACCAGGGCGAACAGCGTGTCATCTTTGCCCTTCGCCACGTTCACCCCCGGACGGTGTTTTGTTCCGCGCTGCCGAATTAGAATCGTTCCGGCATTCACCAATTGTCCGCCGAATCTCTTTACTCCCAACCTCTGTCCGTGTGAATCGCGGCCGTTTGTTGACGATCCGCCGCCCTTCTTATGTGCCATGACACAATCTCCTGTAGTGGCCGCACTTTGGATCGGCCAGAAATCACTCTACAAAACCAAGGTTTTACAGCTTGATTTCGCCGACCTGCACGGCGGTGTAGCTTTGCCGATGGCCGCGCTGAATTTTGTACTGGTTGGTCTTCTTGAACTTCAGAACGGTCAGCTTCTTCGCGCGTCCCTGTTTCACGATCTTACCTGTCACCGACGCGTTCGACGCGTCTGACCCGGCCAGAATCTTCTTATTCTCGGTGTGTACCGCGAGCACTTTCCCAAACTTTACCTGCTCACCCACTTCACCTGCTACCCGCTCGATGCGGATGGTATCGCCCGGCGCGACACGGTACTGCTTTCCTCCGGTCTGTATCACTGCGTACATCACTCCTCCAATAACCTTAGACGCAAACTCTAATTATACGGTTCCCCTCCCCACACCGTCAACGCATCAATCCACCCCTGTCTTAGCTCACTCATTCTCTCACCCCTGAACAGCAACGTGAAAATCTCACCTTATGAGCAACGAGACATTCACGTTGCCTCAGAAGGAATTACAGCGAGTGAGCGTAATCAGTCTCTGCATCAAGGGAGAGCTAGCGTGTGCCAGTGCCGCCGCTCCTTTCCTTGAGCGTACGTCATGTGAAACGCTTCAAAAAGTGCATGAGCGAAGGAGGGGGAGGCGGCTCTGGCACAAGCCAACCGCGGTCGGCCCAGCCATCGTCGCCTGCCCGAATCCACAAGGCAAGCGGTCGTGCAGCTGGCACGCTCCAAGTACGTCGGCTTCAACGATCACCATCTTTGCGAAAAGCTTACCGAGGTCGAAGGCCTTTCGCGCAGTCTCGAAACGCTTCGTCGTTTGGCGGCGCAAGGAAGACCTCAGCTCTCCGCGCGGCAAAAACCGGCGCTTCAGCTTCGCGGGAGCAAAAGTGCGACTCTATCAGGCGCCCGATGGTCGAGTCTCGCTCTACTCCGGCGACACCCGCCTCGAGCGCACCAACTACCCAAAGGGGGTGCCATTTCTATGCCATTAGGATGACAAAATTACGTTGCTGCAACACGCATCAATTCCACCGCGAATCATCAATGTGGGGCGGTTTACCGCCGTCTTCTTTGCCTCGCTTACAAAGTGGCCGACGCTCAGATATCGCGCCATTTGCGCTTAGTCGCATTCTGTCATTCCAACCGGAGTTCGAACGTTTTCTGCTCGGCCGCAGTGGAGGGATCGTGGCCGGCCTGTCACCTTAACAGACGCAGTTCTCCACAAACCAACCAAACCTGGTTCTGTCATTCTGAGCAAAGGCCTGTGCTTTCTACCGGCCGCAGTCGAAGGATCTCAACGTCAACCTCGTCCCAAAAGCCAACCTTCAAAACCTTGTTACCTCTCAACCGAATCCACGTTCCTAAAAATCAAACCGGTACCCCAGAATCATTTTTGCGATCAAATGATCCGTCGACCTAGTCACTCCCACCCCAACCCCAAAGTTCACTTCCCACTTCGGAGACAAGTTCAAGTCCACCGCCGGAAAAAACTGTTGCTGCTGCTGCGAACTTGGATCGAAGTTGCCCACCGGTCCCAACGATCCATAGTATTCAAACCCGCCCGCGATCTTTTTCGTGATGTCGTAGCTCACTTTGAAATTCGGCGAAAACACGAATCCCTCATTCTGATTCACGCCGTGCAGCGACTTCTCAAATGCCGGATTAAACGAGAGATACCACCGCCCCAATTGCTTATCGATGATCGGGCGCAATTCATATGTCCAGGTATCTTCGGAAAATTGCCGCCGCTGGTATCCAATCTCCTGCGAAATGCTCACTCCCACTGGCCAGTTCCATTTTTTAGGCACCATCACGCGAGGCCGTATGTGGTCCCCCACGTAATCCCATCCGTACCCGTTTTGTACAGCCGTGAATAGATAGAAGCCCACTTCAAACCAATCCGTAAATCCATGCGTGATTTCCAGGGTTTCGTGCCACTGGTGATTCGTCGGTTGCAATCCGTTTTCGCTCGTTGTCGTCCCCTGAATCGTGAAGTTGCTGTGCAACTCCACCATTGTGTGTCCCTTCTCCACCGTCTCCGAGGGATAGACCTGAATTTCGTAATTATCCTGAGCCTTCGCCGCTGTCGCCGCAAAAAGTATTCCCGCCACCACAATCGCCTTAACAATTCTTCGCAAAATTCTCATCCGGGCCTTCAGCGCCAAAGCGCACACCATTCTCCTATAGATTCGCTGCAATCTGTCATCCCGAGCGCAACGAGGGATCTGCTTTCTCCGATTCGCGTGCTCACTCTCAGTTTGAGAGGGCGGGATTCATTCTTAGGTTTTGCTTCTTTGGTCTAGCCTTTTCTAGTTGTCATTCCGGCCGAAGGACCACGTTTTTTGCGGCGAGCAGCGGAGGGATCCGCGGCAATCACACATTTTCAAATCAACTCATTATGGTCCGAGACCGACGAATCTTAAGGGTGCTCCACCCCATGACTACGAATGCGGGTGCGACTTGTCGTAGATATCCATCAACTGCCGTATTGAGGCGTGAGTATATTTTTGTGTCGTAGACAACGACTGATGTCCCAGCAATTCCTGAATCGCGCGCAAATCTGCTCCGTCCGCCAGTAGATGCGTGGCGAACGCATGCCGCAACGAATGCGGGTGCAAGTCCCAGTTGACATTCACCAATCGAGTATATTTTTTTACGATTCTTCCGATGCTCCGCTGTGTCAGCCGTCGCCCCCGGTAATTCAGGAAGATCGCATCCGTACTGCAACGCCGCGATTTTTCTTCGCATTCTTTCAGTAATCCCTCCCGCACCGGCCAGTATTTTCCCAATGCTTCCGCCGCTTTTTCGCCATACGGCACGATGCGCTCCTTATTTCCTTTACCGCGAACGTTCAGCATTCGTTCTTTCTGGTTCATGTCAGCCAGGTTTAGCCCGGTCAATTCGCTTACCCGCAGTCCTGCCGCGTACAGCAGCTCCAGAATCGCGCGGTCTCGGGGCAGCAACAGACTGTCTTCCAGTTTCACCAACCCGCTGCCTGGGCCGGAAGCGCCCGGCAATCCCTTGAACCGCTTCTTACTTCCGCTCTTGGGAGTCATAGCCGCCGATCCCGCCATCTGATCCAGAAATCCGCTCATCTCTTCCGCCGACAGCACCATGGGAATTCTCTTGGGCAATTTCGGCGTGGGTACCAGCCGCGCGGGATTTTCTTTCAGCATGCCTTCTCGCACGCAATATTTGAAGAAAGATCGCAGTGCTGCCAACTTTCTCGCAATCGAGCTTTTTTCCAGCCCGTTGTCGTGCATGTGCCCCACAAATTCACGGATCACTTTGTGATTAACGGCTGTCAGTCTCGGTGGAGCCAGTTCCGGCGGCGACAAATACATCACAAACTGCTCCAGGTCCTTCGCGTAACTGATCACCGTATTCGGCGAGGAATTTCTCACCGATCGCAAGTACTCCAGAAATCTCACCGTGGTTTGTTGAATCATGCTCATCGCCCTGGTTATGCACACCTCTGCCCGCTCTCGATACTCGTCAGGCGTCTACCATCTGTCGCAAATGGCGGGTTGCTGATTCAGAGACTGCATGTGCGCGTGCCCAACTTAAACCTTCACTGCCACAGGCGCTTCTTCCGCTGCGGCGGCGGGTTTCTCTTCTTCTGGTGCCAATTGCTCCCAATCGCAGCCTTCTCTTACGCAGGCGTACACTGTTCCGATTTTACTCTTCTTCTCGACCACAAACGGTGCTCCACACTTCCGGCACGGTTCCGCGATCGGCATGTTTGCGGAGGTGTAATCGCAGTCGGGATATCGCGAGCATCCGTAGAAAAACCGCATCCGCCCTCGTCCGCCGCGTCCCATGCTGGCGCGTTTCACAAACTCGCCTTCGTTGCATTTCGGGCACTTGATTCCCAGTGTGATCGCACGGGTGTACTTGCACTTCGGATATCCGGAGCAGCCGATGAAGTCTCCAAACCGGCCATGCTTTTTGATCAATCCGTTTCCGCACATCGTGCACTTTTCATCCAGCGGCTCGTCTGGTTGCAGCGCAATCCGCGTCCCGGCAATCAACCGGCGCGTCGTCCTGCAATTTGGATAGCCTTTGCAGGCCAGGAACGCGCCAAACTGGCCGCGCTTTACCGCCATCTCTTTCCCGCAATTCTCGCAATACTCAATCTTGTTTTCCGCGTCTACTTCGATCTCTTCGGACATGTCCTGGATGAAATCGCAATCTGGGTACCGCGAACAGCCTAGGAAAAATCCGTGCCGGCTGATCCGCTCCAGCAACTCGCCCTGCCCGCACTTGTCGCATTTCTTTCCGGTTGGTATTCCCGCTTTGTAAGAGACCATCTCGTCGCCCGCCTTATCCAGATCGACGATAAACTTCTCCCAAAACTCTCGTACCGATTCCCGCCACGGCATCTTTCCTTCCTCGATCTCGTCCAACTCTTCTTCCAGCCGCGCCGTGAACTTCACATCGAAAACATCTTCAAAACTCTTGATCAGCAGCACGCAAACCCGCTCGCCCAGCATCGTCGGCGTGAATTTGCCCTGGTCTTTCTTCACGTATTCGCGCTCCACGATGGTCGAAATAATCGCCGCGTACGTTGACGGTCTGCCGATTCCATCCTCTTCCAGTTCCTTCACCAGAGTCGCTTCGGTATATCGTGGCGGTGGTTCCGTGAAGTGCTGGTCTGGCCGGATCGAATCCAATTTTAATACTTGCTCTTCGCTTACGCGTGGCAGCGTTTTGCCTTCGCCCTCATCATCCTTTTCGTCGTCTTCGCGGTCCGCTCCGCTCACGGGTATCGAATAAACCTTCAAATACCCGTCAAACTTTAATATCGATCCCGTCGCGCGGAATGTGTAATCGCCAGCCGTAATGTCGATCGATGTCTGGTCGTAAACCGCTGGTAGCATCTGCGATGCCACAAACCGTTGCCAGATCAACTGGTACAGTTTGAATACGTCGTCTTCCAGATATTTCCGTACGTCCTCCGGCGTTCGCGTCACATCCGTCGGCCGCACCGCTTCGTGTGCCTGCTGCGCGTCTTTCTTAGACTTGTAAAAATTCGGTTTTTCTGGCAGGTAATTGCTTCCGAATTGTTCCGGGATAAAATTCCGCACCATTTCCAGCGCGTCGTTCGACACCTGCACCGAATCCGTGCGCATATACGTAATCAGCGCAACCGATCCCTCGGTGCCCATTTCAATGCCTTCATACAACCGCTGCGCCAGTGCCATCGTTCGTTTCGCCGTAAATCGCAGCCGGTTATAAGCGGACTGTTGCAATTTGGAAGTCGTGAATGGCGGCGGCGCATTCCGTCTCTTTTCCTTCAGCGCCACGCCGGCCACTTGCCATTCGGCCTGATTCACTGCGGTGACAATTTTGTCTGCCCCTCCCTGGTTCTTTACTTCAATCTCTTCGCCTTTGTAGCGCAAAAGTTTCGCCTCGAAGATCGGCGGCTCTCCCGCGTCCAGCATCGCGTGAATTGTCCAGTATTCTTCCGGCACAAACGCGCGGATCTGCTGCTCGCGCTCCACAATCAACCGCAGTGCCACTGTCTGCACGCGTCCGGCGCTCAATCCGCGCCGCACTTTGTCCCACAACAGCGGCGAAATCTTGTAGCCCACGATGCGGTCCAGCACCCGACGAGCCTGCTGCGCATCCACCAGTTGCGAATCCACCTGCCGAGGCTTCTCGAACGCCGCGCGAATCGCCTTCGGCGTAATTTCGTTGAATGTCACGCGGAAAATTTTCTTTGGATCGATCGGCTCGATAAAAATCTCGTCTTTAGCGCCGGACTTTTTGCTTTTCCCAGCTTTCAGCGCCAATTTTCCAGTCGGCTTCGCGTCCTTCGCCTCTTCCTTCGGCTCTTCTTTCGCCTCGACTTTCCCGTTTGTCCCGTTTTTCCAGCCGTTGTTGCCGTTCAGATCATCTTCGTTAATCAAAAACTTCGCCGGTTTGGACAGTACCATCGCCAAGTGAGCCGAGATCGCCTCTCCTTCGCGGTCCGGGTCGCCCGCCAGATATACTGCATCCGCCGCCGCGGCCGCCTTCCGCAAATCATTGATCACTTTTCCCTTGCCGGGAATCACTTGCAGCGTCGGCTCGAATATCTTCGGATCGTCGATCAATATCTCTTTCTTCAGCGGTTTCGGCGCCACCACTTTGCCGTTTTTTTTCTTGGCCTTACGCTTCTTGGGCTTCTCCGCTTCTTGCGGCAGTCGGATACCGATGGTCTTCTTCGGCAGGTCCATCACGTGCCCGATGGAGGCCTTGACGGTATAGCCTTTCCCTAAATATTTGTTGATCGTCTTCGCCTTTGCTGGCGATTCGACGATGACCAGTGAACGTGCCATGCTTTCCTTTGTAACTCGGATTCGACTTCTGGAAGGGACTACCGGGCGGTCTGTGTCCTTCTCGCTATCACTCGCTCTCGATCATGATCCCGCAACACACTTCTCGCTACCTTATTATTATCTGCACCGCTTTTCAGCACTTCCGTTCTCTTCCTGATGCGGCGCAGCTCGTTTCGGATGCATTCGCTGCTTCGTGCAAGAGCTAAGTCATTTTGTTACAACAAAACTTTCGTGAACTGCTTTCCCGGAAACTGACGGACGATGCCTTTCATCTCCGCAGTAAAAAGCCTAGCCAGAACTTCGCTGGAGTTCAAGCCACTTGTTACAACCAAGTAGTCGATTGCTTGCGCTTCTTGCGCGCTCAAGAACGCGTAAGGCCCTTCCTGCGTATCAGTTAGCCCCTCATTCACCAGCAAATTTCACTGTTCCGCTTCTACCGGCTCCGCCTGCACCAAAGTTGCCCTTACGGCAGTCGGCAGCTCTTCGATCACCTCTTCGGCGCTGGCCACCAGTTTCGCACCCTGCTTGAGCAACTGGTTCGGCGCGAAGCTCACATCCTGCGTCACGTTGCCCGGCACAGCGAAAACCTCGCGTCCAGCCTCCATCGCCAGGCGCGCACTTATCAATGATCCGCTGTATTGCTGGCCCTCCTTCACGCCGCTGGAGGGCCACAGCGGCGACGGTAAACCCGGCGAGATTTTTGGAGATATGAAGAGTCGAGCGGGACAATGGAGAAAGGAAGATTTGCGGATCTGGTACTGCTGGATGCAAACTCGTTGACGGATATTGGGAATACGCAGAAGATTGCGGCGGCGGTGTCTAACGGAAGATATTTTTCGCAAGCGGAGCTGGGGAAATTGCTGGGGAAAGTGGAGGAGGAAGCAAAATCGGGGAAGGCGCCAGTGACGCAGGAACGTGGAGCGGTGTTTTAGCAGGGAGCGGGTTAGCGGCGGGAGGGTAGAGTGTCGCGGCGGATCGGTTGAGGTCCCTCGTCGCACACTGCGCTCCTCAAGATCACACCTTAAGAAAGAGGATCAGAAAGAGCTTGAGAAGAACTTGGCAGGTGGATTGGAGAGAGAGGAAAAGAGGAAGGCGATGATGAAACGGTGGATGGTGGTGGCGGTGATCGCGGTGGCGAGCTTGGGGGCAGCGCAGACTGCGGAGAAAAGCGGCGGGAAAAGTTTTGATGCGTTGGCGGACAGCGCGCTGGCGGCGATGAAAAAGCGCGCGGCGGAGGTTAATATCAGCGGGGTGGCGGTGGTGGCTTATTTTGAGGGAGACCGCGTGACGGCGTGGAGCTCGAAGATGCTAGTAGTGGGGCTGATGAAGAACGAGCCGACGGAGGGAAAGGTCGGGTCAAACCTGCTGGGGATTGCGTACACGAAAGCGGCGGAAATGGCGGACACATTGAAGGACAGCGGCAGCGGCGTGCGGCCACCGATGACGGGGGAGTATGGATGGCAGGGCGGCGTGATCGCGAAAGCGAAAAATGGGTGGGCGATCGCAGCGTTCAGCGGAGGGAAGAGCGAGGACGACGTAGAGGTGTCGAAGGCAGGCGTGGCGGTGCTGAAGAATCTGCAGTAGATGGGGGTGAATTGGCTCATGAAGTTTTGCGAATGGGGGCGGATGGATTAAAATTGTAGATAGCGGTAACCGCTGTGGGCGTGTAGCTCAGCTGGGAGAGCGCGTGCTTTGCAAGCATGAGGTCGCAGGTTCGATCCCTGTCACGTCCACCATTTAATTCAACGGCTTGGGAGAAAAGCCCAACCCACTCTTTTGAAGTTGGTGCACATTCTGGTGCACAACATCCCCAAAAACCACCAGCTCCGGTCCTTGCGCGATGGAATCTAGTGCTGTTCGTTTCGCTGCCATGCGGATGTGGCTGTAGCGTTCCAGCATCTTTTTGGAAACGTGCCCGGCGATAGCCATGACCGTCATATCAGACGCTTGAGATTCGGCTAGCTTCGTAATACAAGTATGCCGCAGATCGTGGAAACGGCAGCGGAAGCCAGCAGTCTTGAGGGCGTGACGCCACGCCGTGCGCCATCCCATCGTCGGACGTTCCGGGTCAACCTGCCTGTTTTCACACCTCGGGAATACGTAGTGCCCTGGATTTGTGGCCGGGGTACTGCCCGCCCAACGGACGAGTGTTGAGAAGGCGTCCGTGTTAAGTGGAATGATACGACCCGTGCCCGCGTCCGTCTTGCTATGCCCGACTACAAGTGTTCGCTTGTCGAAGTCGATCTGTCCCCAACGTAGCACACGGATTTCGTCTCGGCGCATCGCGGTATTGAGGGCCAGCACCACAGCCGTGTGGCAAGCCGAGTTTATCTTTGACGTGGCTTCAAGTAGGGCGCGTTCCTGTTCCGGTGAAATGGCCTTTGCAAGATCATGCCGTTCGCGCAACATCCGAACTTTGCACGTTAGAGATTGCCACGAGTCGTGGGCCTTCAACACTTGTCGCAGTGCAGAAATTTCGATATTTACGGTCCGTCCTTGTGTGCCGCATTTCAGACGAGTCCGCTGGTAATTCTCAATATCGCGGGAATCGATGTCGCAAAGCAATTTAGCACCAAAGGAAGGCAGTAAGTGCTTCAGAGCCTGTCGCGCAACACTCTGCGTGGCGGATGCTACTGCGTGCTCTCTACCAGCCATCCACACCTTTGCAGCTTGCTCAAACGTTGGCGGCAGCCCACGCTTCTTGACGCCATTGATTCGTTCCTATAATTCCCGCCTACGTTGGCGTTCTGCTTCACGCGCAAGCGTCCTACTCGTGGTTCTTGCAGATTCATGGATCATCCGACCAGCAAACCGGAAGCGATAGGAATAGATGCCGTTCTTTCCTCTCTTGTAGATCATCGCTTGTTTCCTTTCTTGGGCGGCCTTCCGCCCTTCTTTCCGTTATCCCGTGCAATTTCCTGAAGCCGTTTCAGGCCGAATCTCTTGAGCCGCGCTTCATAGCTTCGTTTTCCAAGTAATCTCGCCGCCTCACTGACTTGAGACTTTTGCATGCTAATATCCTAACCGTTTCGGTTTGCAAGGTCAATCACATTTGTGATAGTTTTCGACTTGCGGCTAGGGTCGCTCCCGAAGAGCAGACGCATCCCGGACTGCCTGCCGCATTTTCTTTCGAACCGGGATACCACGCGGGAGGTGGATCATGGGCTTGAAACGCCCGGAAGATGACCTTGAAAAGTTCCTAACTCAGCAACCGTCCTGGCTGCGAAAATTTCTTCAAGAAGACTACGCCCTCTCGCCTGATGAACGGTCCGATTTCAAACAATCCATATCCAACTGGCCGGAGAATGTCGAAAAGGCCCGAGATGAGTACCTCCAATTGTTAGAGAAGTGCCCCCAGAAATTGGGCGAGTACCGCAAACTTAAAAAGAAGTTGGCAATAGAGTCCGCTGTGCGGGACATTCCTGCCATGCGAGTGGGCGCACGTCTTTTGGACGCTCTCGCCCAGGAAGCGCTTGAGTTGGAGCAAGCAGGTTTTTCCCAAGCCAATATAGCTAGTTCATTGAACCTCAAATACCCTGAGCGCAAAGACCGCAAAGGTAACAAGAAGCCCTTTACGGCAGAATCAGTTCGCAAACTGCTGGGTCGCAGGCGCGGCAATACCCCGGACAAAACCTAGTTTGCTTTCTGTCCGCTCTTCACCGGACTAATCCCATTACATAATTCGTCCTCTTGACTAGTAGTAACTCATACCTTAGCTTTCAGCGAGCGCACACATACCCAGCGTTCAGGAGGATTCCAAGATGGGTTACTCAGAGGTCAGATATCTCAGTGTTCCGCAGTTCGCTGCCCCACTGGGAGTCACAAAGGCCTGCATCCGCCGGTGGATTCTCGAAAGAAAAATCACAACGGTTAAGTTCGGCAGGCTTGTCCGTATCCCTTCCACTGAAATGGAGCGACTGGTCAACTCTGGTCTTCGGCCAGCTAGGCCAGAGAAGTAACCTATGCAAAAACATACGGACATGACAGAAGCAAATTCATTCTCTCTTTGTTCCGAGCAAAATCTGCTGGACCTTTTCGTAGCTGAGGCTGAATCTTCCGGTCTAGTAGGAGAACACAAGAACGCCAGAGTAGTACTTCTCGCGGCTGTTAGCGCGAAGCTGGAAAAGCCGCTCAATGTCAGTGTTGGAGGAGCGAGTGCCGCAGGCAAGAACCATTTGACCGGCACAGTCGCTCGGTTCATTCCCGACGAGGACAAGAAAATTCTGACAGGAATGAGTCCAAAAGTTCTGATGCATTCGGATGAATTTGAGTATCAGAACAAGGCCGTGTTCATAGCGGAGCATGAGGGAGTTTCGCGAGCAGATTATGCGATCCGCACGATGCAGTCGGAGCAGCGTATCGAATGGGAATTTGTGGACACTTCGGGTAAGGGAGGCATGCAAAAGAAGAAAAGAACTGTACGGGGACCTGCGGCATTCATTCAGGCCACAACACGGGTGACACTCCATCCTGAGAATGAAACCCGGCTCCTGTTTATCCAAGTCGATGAGTCTGAAGCGCAGACACGGGCCATCAATGCGAGGCAAGCTCTTGAAGCAGAAAAAAGAACACCGGCGTGCTCGCCCAATCTATATGAAAAATGGCACGAGTTTTCGCGCAGTCTTCAACAAAAGCCAGTTCGTATTCCTTTTGCCAGCCAGCTAGCGCTGGAATTTCCCGGGAATCTGATTCGCTCGCGGCGAGATTTCCCAAAGCTGCTTGGGCTTATTGAAGTATCGGCATTCCTCCACCAGCACCGGCGGACAAGGGACGAGAAGGGGTACATACTCGCTGCCCCTCAGGATTATTTGCTCGCAAAGGAATTGTTTGAGCACTGTTATTTTACAGGCCCCGATAGCAATGTGGGAGAACTGCTCCATGCCGCACAACAACTTGGCGGAAAGGACTTTTCTGTGGCTGACCTACTACAGGGGACGGGCTGGAAACAGTCGAAGACCTACCAAGTACTCGCTCGTTCTGAAGAGCTGGGGCTGCATCGTGGGAACGGAGACGCGGGGCCGGTATCGACTTCTGCGGGAGCACGTCAAGGCTTCTCTCAGCCTTCCCTCAAAGATAAGACTCACAGCAGAAGATTTTCCGTATTTCCACGGGGATAGTCAGGAGAATTTCCACATTTCCACGGAGACACCCCCAGGGAATTTCCACGTTTCCGCAATTCCATTTGAAGGTATAGGGGACTCACTCAATGGAAAAACGGAAAATGAACCTTTCCGGGGGATACCTAATGGAAAAGCGGAAAACCCTTACTGAAATTATTCCTCGGAACAAGGGCGACCTGCGACCGAACGGTGCTTGGTCAGCCCCCATCAGTTCCCGTGCCCCTCGGCCACCGGGCGGGAGGTAAATGGCCGGGGTCTGTGGTAGCGCCCTGAGAATCTACGACACGGAAGCAGCGCAAGAGAGCGAGTTTTCGTACCTACCGTGAGGGGTCTTGTTTTGCTCAATTGACGCTGAACAGGGATTGCCGCTAGTAATGTCCACTATATCAGGCTAGCTTGAACGCCATTACGTATCTTCATGGATTTACATGCCTTACCAACGGCTAACGCTCGCGGGCTATCTCCTTTCCCCTCGCGGCGCTCGGTCTGTTTTTTGCCCTAAAATGCGAGGCATTTGCGGCTGTCTCGTCCCACCTCCGATAGCCCATTCGTTTGCAGTTTTTCTTCGCCAAAACGTACCTCCCGTTCACCCTCGACCTGGCCCGTTTTCCACAACATTAGTGACCGAGCGATATGGAGTGATACATGCCCATGCGAAGAGATGAAATTAATGCAGTTCTTTGAGCGAGCGTGTCTTCGCCTGTGACAAGTCACGACCAAAATTCAACTTGCGTGACGACTGCGGCTGAATCGTGTGGTGCAAGCAATTCAGGGCAGCGCCCTATGTCGCGCCCCTGTGCTGGAGGGCAATCGACGCTGCCGTGGAGCTTCGGATTTGATAGGACACAAGCAAGTGTGGCAGTCGCGGTTGGATCGGCTGCGGGAGTTGGATTCGGGGTGTGCGCGGAAGGCACCGCCTGCCCCACTCGCCGTCGACGCGATGACTCCTCGACCATTACCTGATCTCCCTGTTATTTTGCAGCGGACGATAACTGCACGCTGGAAGGAATGGGAACCCTGGGTATGGATGGATCTCAGGCAACGTGGCATCGATCCCCTTGGATCTTCTGAAATCGCCGCACTGCGTCAACAGCACTCTAGACACATAGTCCACTTCATGCGAACGGGTCTCACGATGCGGCTCGTTCGCAGGCACCGGCTGGACGATCCACGGATCACCGATGAGCTGCGCAGTGTGCTGGTGCGGGCCGTCATGGAGCGGCGTAGGAAGGCAAGACTGGCACGCCACCGAAGTTCACACGGCCTGGCAACTCAGCCTGTCGCAGCTGGAGATTCCCCGCGGAGTACGGAATCCTCGAAAATGGAACGTCGCCCCGCGACAAGTCTCTCCATCCCAATACAGGTCCGTCCCTATCAACCTAATCCAGAAGAGAGTCAGCGAGTACTTCCAACTGCGCGAGTTGCGCAATCGAGACCTTAGAGTACGTAGTAAAAGACGGTTCATCACTTTCCCGCGCCAGCTGGCCATGTATATCGCGAGGCACATAACGACGGCGTCGCTCGAGGAAATCGGCCGACAGTTCGGCGGGATGCACCACACCACGGTGCTGCACTCCATCAGGAAGATCGACACGATGCGGCGATCGGACGAGAATTTGGATCGCACGATCACGCGCTTGGTGGACGCCTTGCAGCAGCAATGATCTTTTTAATGGTGCGATGCGCTTCGGCTCTGGCTTTAGTAGCAGCACTTACTGAATCGAGTACACCCAACTTGCACCGAGCGAATCTTCGCAAAATGGTGGTTACAAATGGAGGTGCTACGTGTAGTATTTCCAAAGTCTCGACGCGCTTCACTGCTCCGCCCGCCAAGCGAGAGACTCCGCCCTGCTTTGAAGATTCAGCAAGTCTGGAGTGCGTTCATGAAATGCACCGGCAAGAGTTCTCTCGTTTCGGCGATTTTTCTCGCATTTCTGCAATTGGTAGCATCGGAGTTCGCGGCCGCGCAGCAGAAAAAGCCTAACATTCTAGTGATTTTCGGCGATGACGTCGGCTATTGGAATATCAGCGCCTACAACCAGGGAATGATGGGCTACAAGACGCCCAACATCGACCGCATCGCGCACGACGGCGCCCTTTTCACCGACTACTATGCTCAGCAGAGTTGCACTGCCGGACGCGCCGCATTCATCACCGGGCAATCGCCGATTCGTACTGGTCTGACGAAGGTTGGGCTGCCGGGCGCGAACCTTGGCCTCCAGAAAGAAGATCCCACACTTGCGGAATTATTGAAGGTACAAGGCTATTTGACCTTCCAGCATGGCAAGAATCATTTGGGCGATCGCAATGAATTTCTCCCCACCGTGCATGGCTTTGACGAGTTCTACGGCAATCTCTATCACTTGAACGCGGAGGAGGAGCCGGAAAATATTGACTACCCGAAGACTCCTGCATTTGGCGCCAAGTTTGGACCTCGTGGCGTTTTGAAGTGCAAGGCCACAGCCACCGACAATCCCGCTCCCCCCGATCCGCGCTTCGGCGCCTGGGGCAAACAGACCTGTGAGGACACCGGCCCGCTCACGAAAAAGCGTATGGAGACTGCGGACGATGAGTTCCTCACCGCTACTGTCAATGCCATGGATCGCTCCGTCAAGGCGGGCAAGCCCTTCTTCATCTGGCACAACACCACACGCATGCACATCTGGACGCACCTTGAGCCGAAATACCAAGACATGATCTCGGATAAGGGTTTCTACGGTGCGGGTATGACTGAGCTAGACGACAACGTTGGCGTCATCCTGAAAAAGATTCAGGATCTCGGCATCGCGGACAACACCATCGTCATTTTCTCCTCGGACAACGGCGCGGAAACCTTTAGCTGGCCCGACGGTGGCACCACACCGTTCCGTGGCGAAAAAAATACAAGCTGGGAAGGCGGCTACCGTGTGCCGTTCCTGATCCGCTGGCCTGGTACGATCAAGCCTGGGACGATCATCAACGAAATTGGGGCACACGAGGATTGGGTGCCCACTCTCATGGCCGCCGCGGGCGACCTCAGTATCAAGGAGAAGTTGCTCAAGGGCTATCCAGCCGGGGGCATGACCTATAAGGTTCACCTCGACGGCTATGACTGGTCGCCCTACTTCAAGGGTGAAACCCAACAGGGCCCGCGAAAAGAGTTCCTTTATTGGACCGATGACGGCAATCTCGCCGGACTGAGATACAACAAGTGGAAATTACTATTCCTGGTTCAACGCGCCCATGGCTTCGATGTGTGGCAGGAGCCATTCACTCCCCTTCGCGTGCCCATGCTGGTGGACTTGCATGC
>CAVUHY010000028.1:0-12944 GCA_963741365.1 Candidatus Acidiferrales bacterium
GTTGGTGATTGGCGTCTGGCGGATCGTGATTTTACGTGACCAAAGAACCGTGCGCCATGTGCGCAGGCGCGCTTGTGCACACGCGAATCCGGCGAGTCATCTTCGGTTGCGCAGATCCCTCTGCCGGAGCCGCCGGGAGCGTGATGAATCTTCTACAGATGCAGTCCTTCAATCACCGCTGCCAAATCACATCCGGTGTTTTGCAAAAAGAATGCGCTGCAATCTTACAGGAATTCTTTCGCAAGCGCCGCGAGTAATAAGCGGGGATAATTCGGCTTAGGCAAAAAAAGCTGGCTTGGAATTGCTCCAAGCCAGCCAACCCTCACATGAACCCCGCGCTTTAGTAGCGGTAATAGTAATGCTTATGATGCTTGTGAATTCGATGGCCGCTGAAGTTGTACGGCTGTCCATTGTAGTAATACGTTCGGTAATATGGAGAACCCCCGTAATAGTTGTAATAGCTACGTGGGTAATAACCATTGTATCCCGGATATCCGTAGTAGCTGTACCGGTATGCTGTGTAACCGAATCCGACCCCGACTCCTCCTATCCCGACTGAAACCTGAGCGTCAGCTTGTTTTGCCGAAACCAGAGCCAGTCCGATTGCTACCAACGGAAGTAAAAGAAGTTTTTTCATACATTTCCCCCTTGTTTGTTCGTTTGCGAGGAATGCAAACTCCGGTCACGAAGTGCATCGGCGCATATGAAACTCGCGCCTTTTCCTCTTTAATTATGAATCGAATCCGACCGGCCTCGCGGTTCCCGGACACGCCGAAAAAGAGCGGGGATTTTCAGCGGGATAATTTAAGAGCGTTACGTTCGCCTTAATAGCGGTGGTAAGTTTGGCGATGATGGCGGTGGTGGGTCCGCGCGCTGTAGCGGGTGTGCGCGGGGCCGTAATAATAGGACTGCGAATAACTGACATACGGCCGTAGAGAATATCCGTAGGGGTAATAATTAAGATACCGCGGATAGGCATAATAACCGCCGGGGAATCCAAAACTGAGTCCTTCAATTCCGCTTCGGACGAACACCTGAGCGTCAGAACGCGGTGCGGGAACCAACGCCAATCCACCCAGCGCCACTGCGATCAATAGAAGTTTTTTCATGAGCCTTTGTCTTTCGTTTGTCGTTTTGTAATGCGCAGATTCTGTTGAACTCACACGTCTCCCTCCAAGAGGAGATCGGATACGGGCGATGACGTGGTTCCCTCTCCTGGAAAAGAGCGCGCTGGCCTATTCGGGGGAAGGGTGAGGGGAGAGCACGAATTCAGCCACAAGCGGAAAATGATCGGAAGCAATCCGCGCGAGAGCTAAGCGATGTAAAGTCACACTCAGTGGCTGGATCGCCTCGTTCACGAAAATATGATCGACAGTCAGCGTGGGAAATCGTGTTGGAAAGGTACGCATCGGTCCTGTCGCTTGAATGAGTTTGCGCACATCGCGCAGATGGCGGTTAAGTGTGCGATATGGTCGCGAACCGCGCAGACTGTTGAAGTCGCCGAGTAAAATAAGCGGCATGTCACCTGCGATTGCTGCGCGCCACTCAGCGCTGGTAAACAGCTGTGCTTGAACGAAGCGTTCGCGCCAGCCGAGACCAAGATGCGTGTTGATGATGTGGACCGGGCCGAGACCGGTTTCAGTGTTCACTTCAATCGCCGCGCGATTCTCCCGGCAGAAAAACGGCGGTCTGCCCGGTAACTCGACCGCGCGGCGAAATTCGGCGACGCTGAACGCTTGAGGGCTCACGTGATTACGTTACGCGCCATCGCCGCTCGAAATGCGAAACTATATCAGGGGATTGACAACGTTTCGCCATTCCGTGAAAGGCGAAGACCAAAAGGAGTGAAATAAGAGATGAAACAACACGAAGTCACTGTTCCTCAAATCGGTCTCATAGCCGGCACCCGTGCAATGCTTGGTGCGGGCATCGCGCTGTTGCTTTCTGAAAAGCTGAGCGGTGAGCAGAGGCGGGCGATCGGCTGGACGTTGGTCGCCGTCGGCGCGTTAACGACGATCCCACTCGCGCTGCAATTGTTGCAGTGAGGACGAATGACAGCGACGTAGCGCCCTCGTGCGCGCGGATGAGGAGCTGACGGCCTTTCCTCAACTGGAAACAAATCTCTCTAGCGCGAACGAAACTTTTGTGTTGCGTGTCGCGCTGAGCTTGCTGACGCGCGACGAATCAATTTTTTAACGTGGCTGCCTCGCTAGGATTCGAACCTAGACAACGATTAAACGCCTAGCTAAACCGGAAAGTCAGACACAGCTTTCCCAGTAACAGTCAGACACGCCCGCCCGCTGCGCAGGACGCGCTAGAATCGTTTTTGATCTGCGAATGTAGTTTGCTGCCGTGATGCCGTTCGGCGATTCCTGTACGCTTTACGACCCGCGCCGCTCTGTGATTGAATCGCGCCATGATTACCACTCCAATGATTGCAGCGATGGGAGATCAATTTGTCGGCTTCTTCGGGCTCATTATTGGCATACTGGGCCTTGTGCTGGCTATCACGTGGCTGATTTTCCCCTTCTTAGGACTGTCAAGGTTCGATAAGTTATTAAAAGTCCACACGAGATTCGCGCCTCAGCTTTACTCAGCAAATGCCGCGCAGTCTGAGATAGCGAAAGCCCTACAATGGATGGTGGACAACTGGAAGATTGGAAACGCCAGCAGCCCGCATCCTCCGCCGCCGCCGCCCGTCTAATCCTGTGCGATGCAGTCAACGCACGTTTACGAAGTCAGACCGCGTAAAGATAAACGCGGCGTCGATTTAATCTCCGATGCGTTGCCATTCGGTCGGCTCTGGTATGACGGACCGAACGCAGCCAGCATCGCAATCTGTTACGCCGTGCTAGAAACGCTCGAGCACAAAGGCGATTTCAAAGAAGCGTCCTAAGCGCTCGGGATTTTTCATGCTTGACCGTCTGTTTGCGTTAAGATTAAGAAATCGGACCGTGGGATGCCTCGTGTGAGGATAGCTCACAGCGAAAGGTTGTTTGTTTTCATAGGGAGAGCGCGAGCGGATAAACGCAGGTGCTCGCGCTCTTCGCTCTTTTTTTAAGGCAACGCTTTTCGTCGCCCCGATGTTGCTTTAGGACGGGCTTGCCTTTTGCAATTTTCGCACACCGAAAAGATTCTCTGTGTGGTTTTTCCCCACTGCATGAGACGCCCACACGTCGCGCATACGATGATGAAATGTGCTCTTCGGTGTTCCGTGCCAAAATAATCGCACGTCGGTCGCTTCTCGGATTGCTTGCTGCAAACTGGTCTAAAATTTAAGCGACTGTTTATTGCTTGCGTTGCGTTTAACGAATCGGGGGCTGCCTTCGGGGGAAAAAGGATAGCCCTGCTCACGGGGAGCGCGGGCGGTCGGACGTAATCCAATATGACGCTCGCGCTCTCTTTTTGCAAGCAAACGCGGCTGAGAAACGCATTAAAGCGCTCGGGATTTTTCATGCTTGACCCTTCGCTTGCGTTGGGATTAGAAATCGGACCGTGGGCTGCCTCGAGTGGGGATAAGCTCATAAATTCATAACAGAGCGCGAGCGGATAAACGCCTATGCTCGCGCTCTTTTTTTAAGGCACGCATTGAAGCGCTCTGAATTTTCATGCTTGACCGTTCGCTTGCGTTGGGAGTAAACGGACCGTGCGGCTGCTTCGCGAGAGGACAGCTGATAACATAACCACACACGGGGCGCGGGTGGGAGAAGACGCTCGCGCTCTTTTTTTAAGCAACACTGCTGAGGAACCCATTGAATCGCTCGACCCGCTGCTCAGGATCGCGCCAGAATCGCTTTTGATCGGCGACATCTAGTGGATTTGAGGAACATGTCATCGGCGATTCCTGCACACGTTTACGAAGTGCGACGGCGTAAGGAAATCTTCGTGACCTTTTACGAAGATTCGTCCAATCATAGTTAGGCGTCACGCTCGTGCGCATGAAATCTCCACTCCTTGCATCCAGCGTTATTCTAGCAGTCTGCACGACAGCATTGGGCCAGCAGCAAGACCAAAGCGTCGACAAGCGGCTCAGCGATCTCGAAAAGCGCGTGACCGCACTTGAGAAGGCTTCGCCGCTTTCATCGCCCCTGAACGCCGCTTCACCAACGCCAGCCTTAGCAACCAAATCGCCCCTTGAACTTGTAGCGTGGGACGCTCGTCTCGTTCGCGCAGAAGACTCCTATGACAAGTACGAGATTTCTCTGACGCTAAAGAACAACTCAGAAAAAGACATTAAGTTTATCGACGCCACAGTCCAGTTCGCAGACTTACTCGGTTCGCGCATCTACGACATTAAGGTCAATCCAGATCATCTTATCCCGGCCGGACAGAGCATCATGGACACTGGTCAGTATCCTATCAACCAGTTAAAGCCAGAGCAGGCCCGTCTCGCGCAAATGAAGAAGGAAGATGTCAATGCCAGGTTGGTCGTGTCGAAGGTTGTATTCACGGACAACAGTATTGGTGAGTATGCACCATGACATCTAACCAATCGCTCCAGCCAACCGCTGTGCATGTTTACGAAGTGTGCCCGCGCAAAGACAAGCGCGGCGTCGATCTAATTCCGGATTGCGGAGAGCGGACAGCGGCGGAAATTTCTTGATGTGCTTCCACAGAGAAATTTTCCTCTCTATGCTGTGTAGTAGTATTGCGTTCGGCGCGTCACAGGTAGCGCGAGCCCAATCTTTGGCTTCGCCAAGGCTTTTGGAACCTGCGATAACCGTGAACGCAACGCCAACACCTCGCCCGAAAAAGCTACCGTCGGGACCAACTGTTGAAATTCCAACTGAGGCGTCGAGCGAAAGGCCTCCGCCAATTGCCGAGGAGACGCCGCATGCAGAAGAGTTGGCGAGACCAGCTCCGCCCACGGAAAAGAAAACTCGCGCAAAAAGGCGGGCGACGCCCGCTGCCCAACCCGGACGGGCCGAATTTCCCATTGTAGGCACGATGTCGCTGTCAGCTGCAAAGACCGTGGCAGTAAGCACCCCTATACCTGAGTACCCCTACCAAGCGAGGCGGGCGCATATTACTTGGAGCGGCGTTTGTGTCATGACTGTTGATACCGCGAGCGGCAACGTTATGAGTGCGCTGATGGAGCAGAGCACAGGCAATGGGATTCTCGATAAAGTCACAACCGATGCGTTTCGAAAGTGGCGGTTCAAACCCGGAACAGTGTCGCAGATTCGGGTACCGATCAGCTATCGATGACATCATGTCGCCTGTGGTACGGCAAGCCGAATGCCGTCAGCAATGCAATCGACTACGCGAAGTTTCGCAGCCGCTCACATGATGCTGTGATTCGCGTTTATGATGAAGTGGGCAACGTGATTGACACGCACGAGCACACTGTTCAAAGAGTGCTGAGTTCACGTTTTTCGCTCGCGCCGGGCATCTCTCTTTGTTTAGCTAGAATCTCGCATCCAGTGTGTGATGATGACCATCAAGGGATAAAATCATGAAACTTCTTCTGTTTGCCGCTGGCTTGCTGTGTCTCATCCGCGTTGCACGGGGTTCTGACGATGAGCTATTAGTGCGAGAAGTAGTGAAGTCGTTCGTCACTGATTACAACAATGGCGACTTTAAGAATGCGCCTTCATACACAACTGATGATTGGGTACATATCAACCCGGGAGGCGGAATCGCGAGAGGACGAGATGAAGTTCTAAAGGAAGTAAGAGCCATTCACAAAACCATGTTGAAGGGAGTCTCAATTACGATCGATAGTATGACAGTTCGCTTTGTGACCCATGACGTGGCCTTGGTTAACGCAATTCACACAAGCGATAGCTACGTAACGCCCGAAGATGGATTGAAGCACGAGAATGAAAGGCAGATGAAGACATACCTGGTAGTAAAGCATAACGGGAAATGGCTGTTGGCACTTGACCAGAACACCATAATTTCCAATCCATGAACCGCGTTCTGAGAAACTTGCTAAGGCTCAGATTCTCGAGCGGTGCAAAGATCATCGCGGCGTCGATCTGATTCCCGGTGCGCCATGGAATCGTTTTTGATTGCCGGATGGCGAATGATCCGGCCACAATCAACAAGGAAAGCATAAATGAAAACAATACTGATGTTGATCGTTGGGCTGATGCTCGCAGGCTGCGAATCAACGGAAAACCAAGTTCGTAATCGTGATGCGGTGGATCGTAATCGTTATTTGGTGGAGCATAATGCGGTGGACACGATATGCGCTTGCCCTTGACGATTAAACCATGGCGTTGCCTCAACCTACCCGCCCGCTTTGCAGGATCGTGCCAGAATCGTTTTTGATCGGCGCATGTCTGGCGGTTGAGGACATGTCATTGACGATTGCCGCACGCTTTACGGCGCATGGCGGGCTGTGATTGAATGCCGACATGACCAAACCCTGTCTAGACTGCGACCATGACGTAAGCCCCAGTGCGCGGACTTGCCCCAACTGCGGACGGCCACTTTCGGTCGAACCAGCCGTGAAAATTGTCGTGGCCGTGATCGTGGCGATTGTCATCGCTGGAACCGTGTGTTTTTTCTTACCAGATCGGACAGGAGAAGCGGTGCAGGCGAAGCCGAAGCCTTGATCTTCACGGACGACCACGCACATGGAACGATGCATGCCTACAAAGTCAGACCGCGTAAGGATCATCGCGGCTTCGATCTAATCTCGGACGCGCTGCCATTCGGTCGCCTGTGGTATGGCGAGCCGGATGCGGTCGCCAACGCTATCGGATACGCCACGCACAGCAGCCGCTCACATGATGCTGTGATCCGCGTTTACGATGCATTTGGGAATCTGATACAAACGCATGAGCACAAAGGCGATTTCCGCGAGTTCTAAGTCTGCTCATTGTGAGTCGGGCGCTCATCTCCTCGGTGACCGCCCCAAGCGTTGCCAAGCCCACGCGCTGCTTATGCCTAGAGTTGGGGCTTGGCTAAGTTTGAACCGCTGTTTTTCGCAATCGGATTCGCTCATGGTGAAAACCGTTCGCCTTCCTGTGCAGCCGCTCGAAAACATCTTCATGCTTCGCCTCCACCGGCTGCAGATTGAGATTGGCGATGTGCGCTTCCACCATGTCGGGCAGGAACAAGTGCGGGAAAAATGATAACTCCCACGCTTTGGCTTCCTCTTCGTCGAGGACAATGCGGATGATTTCGCCCAGGTCGGGATATGTCCGCTCGTAATCCTGTTGCAAATCGTCTTTCAGTTCCGAAACGGCGGCGGTTACTCTCTGAATGAAAACCGCTATCGGTTCGAGATGCTCTTCAGTTTTCATCTGGTTTTCTCTGTCTGAGTTTCTGCTGCCACAATAATACGACGAACGACAGAGACGTTTTAGGACTTCTCCTCTCCGTTTTTTCATGAATCCTCCTTTTGCTGAGCAAATCTCTGGAGCTCGTTCGGATCGAACAAGACCCAGTTCGTGTCTCTGTACCAGTCCAGTTTCACGAGCCGCTTCTAGTTCCACAAACGCGGTCAGTATTTCATCCGCAGGCACAGCGAAACACTTTCCGTCGCCGCGATTCCGCTTTCTAAATGCCGAATGATTCGGCACAATTTTCCATGTAAAAACTTGAACTCTCGATGGGTGGAGCGCGGCATACGACGGAACCGAAAGATCTAATCTGTGCACCGATGCGGGAACATCACGCGAATTCACCGGCGATCCGCGAGGCGACGGAAGGCCGGTCATAAGAAACCGCTATGGTGTTTCCAGTGCAAACGACGCGTTCTCCATTTCGACACGAACGCATCGGAATAGATGCAATCGAGTACGCGAGCATCGCAGTCGATCATGCCGGGCCGTAATTTGCGTTTATGATGCCGCGGGCAACGTGATCGAGACGCACGAGCACGCGGGCGAGTTCAAAGAGCTGTAAGCGAGCGAAACAAAAAGCCGCCACGCGGTGAAGCGTGACGGCTGATTGTGAAATGCTGCTGCTTTATTGGAGTGGGCGCGGCTTTAGGGATTTTTGACCAGTTGCGGCGCAGGTTTGCTCGCCTCAAGCTGTGCGCTCACTTTCTGTAGACCCGTGGTAAGGGCTTCAATCTGCTTTTGCTGATGCGCGGCTGTCGCTTGCAATTCCTTCTTTAGCTGCGCGATGGTCGCTTCTTGTTTCTCCATTTTGCTATGCGCTTTGAGGAACTCGTTGAGCAACATCGCGTTCACCGCTTCGTAGCGCACCGTGTATGGCTTGCCGTCTTTATCCCGAATGACCAGATCGGAATTCACTTTTTCGACCTCCTCGGCCACCAAACCAAATTGGGGTGTCTTGTCCGGGTCGATTTGCGTTTTGTAGCGAAAGGTCACCGGTTTTAGCGCCAGGATCTTTTCACTCGCTTTGTCCATCGGCTTAATATCATCCTTGAAACGGGCGGAGGAGGTAACCGTGCCGAGTAAGCCGTCGGAATTTACGAAAACTGGCGTACTCCTGGGGACGGTTTTCCCCATAATCCCAGCGAGGTAGATAGCCGTTTGAGTTCCCAGCGTGCCGATGCGAATCGTGTCCGACTCGGCAGCAACCCCGTTGTTGCCGATATCGATATTGTTGTTGCCCGTTGTGAGATTTCGGCCGGCACCAAAGCCCAATGCGATGTTACTTGAACCCGTATTGGAAATGAGCGCATCGCGACCGTCGGCCGTGTTGTTGCCACCGGTGGTGTTGCTCTGGAGCGCGTCGCGACCGTTGGCCGTGTTGTTGTTGCCGGTGGTGTTGCTAAAGAGCGCATTAACACCGGTGCCCGTGTTGTTGAGGCCAGTGGTGTTTCTAAGAAGCGCAGCAGCACCGGTGTTTGATTGCCGGATATAGTATTATCCGCCAGTATGTCATCGACGATTCCCGCACGCTTTACAGCGCGTGGCGCAGTGTGATTGAATCTCGACGCGATGCCACGGGCCGCTATCACGGATGGCCAAAAAATGATCTCGTCAAATCGTGCTGATTGGGCCCACCGAGGCTTTATGCAGATGATAACGGTGGTGACGGGAATACACTCGATGCCCGTGATGCGAATCGTATGACGGTCCTCCGTAGTACCCATAGTCGGGTTGCTGGTAGTAAACCCCCCCCCGGGGATAATACCCGGATTCGAAATGGGGATAGCCGTAGTTGACGCCCGGTCCAGTCCCAATTCCCGGAATTCCAATTTCGATCTGAGCGTCCGAACGCTGCACGGGAACGAAAGCCAGTCCACTTACCACGAACGCGACTAATAAAAGCTTTTTCACCTGTCTTTCCCTTCTTCCTTTTTTTGTTCTCTTGCTGTGAGTATTTCTTCGACTTAGAGATATTTCTTCTTTCTTCCTTTTACTGCTCATTTTTTGGTTTGTAAAAATGTTTTTACTGCCCGGTCTCTCGACTGGATGGCTTCGCTCAGGTCCGTGAACCAACCGTTCCCCCCTCGTTAGGCCATGCGATACTGAAATGTGATACTACGCGGGTATATTTGGCGGCGCGAAAGTCAACGTGGGTTCGCGCTGATTTATTGGTTTACCCATTGCTCATAGCCATTTACGTGCGCGAAGCGCGCTCGATTCGTTAAGTACGAGCGGGGTGATTAGGACGTCCGACGCCCGTGCCGCCCAATATAACATAAACAGCCGACGATGGTCAGCGCGTAGAGGACCATTATCGATACGACCGCGAGTAGAATCAGGTGTTGCATACTTATCTCCTTGGTGGCGCCTTTGTCGTTCCCGCTCCGGGCCACTCATTTAGTTAAAGCCATATTGGTGCATCGCGCTAACCGGTTATTATCAGAGTCGACCCTAATCTTGCGTACGTTGAGAGAACAGGCCGATGGAAGCTAATGCGGCAGCACACAACGACAAAACAGTGAAGTGGCTTGTGTTTTTATGCGCCTGTTCAAGCGTCGATACGGGGGTGGCTGCCTCGCTAGGATTCGAACCTAGACAGAGAGATTCAGAGTCTCTAGTGCTACCTTTACACTACGAGGCAACGAGCGATCAAAATAGAGATCGATGCGCCTCGCTGCAAGTCGCGCAGTTGCCGTCGAGGATCAATTTACGCGGCGGCGATCTTCTTTGCCTCGAGCAGAATTTCGGTGCCTTGCTGAGCGCCGGCGACTTCTAAATCGCTTCCGCTTTTTATCACGAGTTCACGAGCGGATTCCACCATTTTGTCTATCATCTCATCGTCATGACTTGGATCATGGTGAAACAGCACAAGCGTCTGAACCTCCGCTTCAATCGCGAGGGAAACGGCGCTGGAGATCGAACCGTGTCCCCAGCCGATGTGCTTCGTGTATTCCTGATCGGTGTACTGAGAGTCGAGAATCAGAATATCGCTACCGCGCAAAAATTGAACCAACGCAGCGTGCTGGTCCGCCGCAATTTGTCTCGCTTGTTCCGGACTCAATTGTTTTCCACGCGCTGCGTGGAGAAAAAATTCGTACGGTTCGTGATCGGGGAGAAAAGCAACTGAACCGCCACTGGTGAAAATTCGATAACCAGCACAGACGCCGGGATGATTTACAAACGCCGCGTGAATGTCCAATTTCCCGAGCGAGAACTTCATCTCGTTCAGTTTGTTAATATCCATTTTCGAGGAGAGCTCACGCATCGTGATCGGAAAGAACGGCGATTTCATCGGCTCGGCCATAATCTCGCGGAACGTCGCCCCCGCGCCATCGAAACCGAAAATGCGAATTTCGTTTTTGGAATCGTACGCTGGCTTAAAAAATGGGAAGCCCTGGATGTGGTCCCAGTGCGCGTGACTAATCAACAATGATAGCCTGATCGGTCGCGCTTGGAATTCTCTGTCGAGAGCGATACCGAGAGGCCGGATGCCCGAGCCCGCGTCGAGCACAATAATCTCGCCGTCGGCTCGCAGTTCTACGCATGTCGTATTCCCGCCGTAACGCAAAGTGTCCGGGCTGGGTACGGCTATTGAACCACGTGTGCCCCAAAACTTAATTCGTGCAGACGGTAACGATGCCGAGACGCTAAGCATGGGTGGAGAAACGCGATTCTGCCACGCGTTTGCGGCTAAACCAACTGTTTTTAGATGACGCGGGTAGGGGCGGTTGACCCGAACAGCCCGGGCGATTGTTCCTGCTCCTGCGCTAGATGCTCAGGCCAACTCTGGCTGGGCGCCATCCAACCAACCTTAGTTTATAATGCCAAACAACCGTTACACCACGAGGCAATGAACGAGAAAATTAAAGATCGTATCGCCCACCGCAAGTCGACCACAGTCGCCTTTGCAATGGGCTATCAGGCCGCGACTTTCGCCTCGAGCAGGATCTCAGCGCCTTCTCGAGCAGCTTCCACGTCCAAGGGCTTTCCACTTTTTGCCACCAACGCTCGCGCGTGTTCCACCATTTTATCGATCATCTGATCTTCATGATTCGGATCGTGATGGAAAAGCAAGAGCTTGCCCACGTTTGCATCAAGCGCCAGCGAGACGACGCTGCCCACTGAGCTGTGGCCCCAACCAATGTGCTTCGCGTATTCCTCGTCGGTGTATTGCGTGTCCATGATTGCGAGGTCGCTGCCCCGGAGAAATTCGACCATCTTTCCGCGCTCGGCAGCGGCAAAATCCCGCGCTTCGTGCTCGCTGATTCCATCGCGCGAGGCCAATAGCAGCTTGAGTTCCTCGTATGGTTCATGATCAGGAAAGTAGGCAATTGATCCGGAGCTCGTGACAAGGCGGTACCCAACGCAAATTCCAGGATGATTAGCGAACTTGGATCGCACCTCGACGTTTCCGACTCGAAACTCCATCTCCTTCAGTTCCTCAATCGCCAGGTGGCTCGGGAGTTGGCGCAAGCGGACGGGGAAAAACGGCGTCTCCATTTGGCTTGCTAGGATCTTTGCTAAACCAGCGCGAGCTCCTTCATAACCCAAAACGCGGATGAGATTTTTCTGATTGTACACGGGAGAAAAGAAAGGCAGTCCCTGGATATGGTCCCAGTGGGTATGTGAGATCAAAAGAGTCAGCTTCATCGAGCGAGGTCCGAATTCTTCGTCCAATGCGAGACCGAGCAGGCGAATCCCGGTCCCGGCATCGAGAATGATGATCTCGCCGTCGGCGCGCACTTCCACACAACTGGTGTTTCCGCCATAACGGACTGTGCTCTTTCCAGGGACCGGAATTGAACCGCGAACACCCCACGGCCTTATTCGCGCAGGGACCGACTCACGTTCCGGTATCGATTTTGGGTCGGGATGGCGCGGAATTTCCGGCAGGAGCCGGTGGATCGTGCTGAGGAGCAGTTCCCACGTAATCGGTTTGAGCAAATATTCATCTGCGCCGGCTTCAAGGGCGCTGGTTCGATCGACGCCGTAATCGCGGCCTGAGACGACGATGATCTTGGTTGGTTGCAGTTGCTCGCGAATGGAGCGGCATACCTCAAAGCCGTTCGATTTTGGCATTAACAAATCGCACAGGATCAGCTCCGGCCGATTGCGCAACGCCAGCTCCACCCCCGCATCACCGTCGTTTGCTTGAAAGACCTTCCAGTCGTCGCGCGTGAAAAGCTGCGCGAGTACGCGCCGGTTCTCGGCATCGTCTTCGATGATTAAGACTCGAGGCATCTAGGTGGCGATTTAGGGGCCCTTCGTTTAAGCAAAGTTATATTAAAAACATCAGTTCTTTGTTCCAAGGCAGTTGCTCAAGTTTCTCTAAAAGAAAATGGGAATGATCAGGATCGCGAGAATGTTGACGACCTTGATCATCGGATTGATCGCAGGGCCGGCGGTATCTTTGTAAGGATCGCCGACCGTGTCACCGGTAATTGCCGCCTGATGTGCGAAGGAACCTTTGCCTCCAAGATTGCCTTCCTCAATGAACTTCTTGGCGTTGTCCCACGCGCCGCCGCTGGAGGTCATGGCTATGGCAACAAAAAGGCCGGTGACAATCGTTCCCACGAGCAAACCCCCAAGCGCGACGGGGCCTAATTGTGGAATCACCGCCACCGCCACCACGAAAATCAGCGGCAA